>JAEYZN010000039.1 GCA_023428025.1 Bacillota bacterium | reverse complement strand
TCGGGCGCCCAACATCCTGCCGATCCCCGGCACGTCATCCGTAGCGCATCTGCGGGAGAACCTGTCGGCCGCGCCACTCGACCTGCCGGACGAGGCGCTGACCGCGCTCGACGGCGTCGCCGCCGGTGGCGCCACGGCGCACCCTTAGGTGTGCCGCGGCGCAAAGGTCGATTGATCAAACGGTCTTCGCCTTGAGCTCGTCGAGCTGCATCTTCGCCCCCGCGATCATGCAGGACAGGTCGGACGTCAGCATCACCATGTCGAAGCCGCGCTTCACCGCGCCGGCCGCGAAAGCGGCACTGGCGCAGTGCATGACGCACTTGATGCCGGCCTTGTGGGCGGCCGCCAGGATCTTGTCGCAGGTGGCGAGATGGAGCGGATCAGGGTTGTCGCCGCGCGGCGCCAGGCCCAGGGCGAACGACAGGTCGGCGGGCCCGATATAGACAGCATCGAGGCCGGGCGTGGCGCAGATGGCGTCGAGGTTGGCCAGACCCTCCTTGGTCTCGATCATGGCCATGACGACGATCTCGTCACTGGCATTGGCGACATAGTCGGCGCCGCCGTAGTGCACGGCACGCACCGGACCGTTGGAACGCATGCCGACCGGCGGATAGCGGCAGGCGGCAACCGCCATCGCGGCGCAGCTGGCCATCATCAACGGCAGCAACGCGGATTTCGCGCGCCTGCGGGATATCACCGACCAGTGCATGACCAAAGCGCAGGCGGGGGACGTGGTGTCCACCGTGGGCTTCGACTGTGAATTTCACATGATGCTGGCCGCCATCGGCGGCAACCCGTTCCTGATCGACATGCAGAAGGACCTTTACCTCAAGGTGAAGCTGCTGCTGTGCACGTCCGACCGGGAGATGGAGGAAAGGATCAGCAGCCTCCAGCACCATTACGACATCATCGACAGGCTACTCAAGCGGGACGCCGAAGGCGTGATCCGCGTGATCTACACGCATCTGGCGGAATTCTACAAGCTGGATCTGGAAAAGTACAGGACGCTGCATTTGAGCGTCAGCGACATCGCGGCCATCGCCAAAACGGGCCAGCGGTGACCAAGGAGCATTTTATGAAGGCAGCATGGCTGAAGGACTGGAAACAGGTATCCTATGAGGAAAGACCCCGGCCGGTGATCGGGCACGGGGACGCGTTGGTGCGCGTGAGATACGCGGGCATCTGCGGCAGCGACCTGCACGTGTACAACGGACACCACGCCACGGCGATCAAGCCGGTGGTGATGGGGCACGAGTTCGCGGGCGAGATCGCCGAGGTGGACGAGGACGGCAAAGGCCGCTTCCAGCCGGGCGACCGCGTGGTGGTGCAGCCCTACACCTCGTGCAACGTGTGCGACACCTGCGTGCAGGGGCGCGACAACGTGTGCAGGCAGCTGCATATCCTCGGCATCCACATCGACGGGTGCTTTGCCGAGTACGTGAAGGTACCGCTCAAAAAGGTCTACAAAATACCCGGCAGCGTGAGCTTCCGGCTGGCGTCTCTGACCGAGCCGCTGGCGGTGGCCGTGCACGACGTGCGACGCAGCCGCCTGGCCGTGGGCGAGACCGTAATCATCATCGGCGGCGGCCCCATCGGGCTGCTGATCGCGCTGGTGGCGCGGTACGCGGGCGCTTCGCGCGTGGTGATCAGCGAGCCCAACGCTTACCGCATCCGCATTGCCAAAGGCCTTGGCTTCGAGGTGGTGAACCCGATGGAGCCGGGCGCGGAGGAAGACCTGATGGGCAGGACGGACGGCGAAGGCTACGACGTGGTGTTCGAGTCGTCCGGCACGATACCGGGCGCGGCGCTGATGACGAAGGCCGCGAAGATCGTGGGACGCGTGATCGTGGTGGGCATACCGCGCACCACGCCGGAAGTGGACACCGGCGCGATATTCGCCAAGGAGCTGGACGTGCTGGGCGTACGCATCCATTCGCAGCTGAGCTTTGCCGCCGCCGTGGATGTGCTGGGCAAGGGGGAACTCAACGCCAACTTGGAATCGCTGATCACGCACGAGTTTGCGCTGGCGGATATCCAGAAGGCGCTCGATTTCTCTCAAGGAGACGGCGAGCATATCAAAGTGGTGTTGAAGGTCTGACAGCGCCGTCTATGAAAGGAGCATTTTCATGAGGTATCTGAAGCTGTATTCATCGATCCATCAGTTCAATACATTTGACGCGTTTGCCAGTGACTTTGCGCTGGGCGCGGACGATCTGGTCATCACGCAGGGCTTTTTATACGACGATTATATGGCGCATCTGAAGCTGCCCTGCGGCTGGCTGTTCCAGGAAAAATACGGCGCGGGCGAGCCGAGCGACGAGATGATCGACGCGATGATGGCGGACGCGCCCGACACATACAAGCGCGTGGTCGCGGTGGGCGGCGGCACGGTGATCGACATCGCCAAGCTGTTTGCGCTGAAACGCGCGCCCAAGGCGGAGATGCTGTTCGACAGGAGCGTGCCGCCGGTGCGCGAAAAAAGATTGGTCATCGTGCCCACGACGTGCGGCACGGGCAGCGAGGTCACCAACATCTCCATCGCGGAACTGAAGCAAAAGCACACCAAGCTGGGGCTGGCGGACGACAGCCTGCTGGCGGACGACGCGGTGCTGATCCCCGCGCTGCTCAAAAAGCTGCCCTACAAGTTCTTCGTGTTCAGCTCCATCGACGCGCTGATCCACGCGATGGAGTCCATGGTGTCGCCCAAGAGCAACCCGTACACGGAGATTTTCGCGCGCAGCGCCATCGAGATGATCATGGAGGGTTACGCGCGCATCCTGAAGGATGGACCGGACGCGCGCCTGAATTACCTGGCCGAATTCCTCATCGCGAGCAACTACGCGGGCATCGCCTTTGGCAACACGGGCGTGGGCGCGGTTCACGCGATGTCTTACCCGCTGGGCGCGGCTTACCATGTGGCGCACGGCGAATCCAACTATCAGTTTTTGACCGCGGTGATGGGCGCGTATTATAGGGCCGATCCGCGCGGACGCATCCAGCAGCTGTGCCGGTTGCTGGGCGGCCTGCTGGGCGAGGACGACGACGCGCGCGTGTTCGACGCGCTGGCCAAACGGCTGGGCGACATCATCTCGCGCAAGCCTCTGCGGGAATACGGCATGACGGAGGAAGAGACGGACAGCTTCGCCGCGAGCGTGATCGAAAAGCAGCAGCGGCTGCTGGTGAACAGCTACGTCCCGATGGACGAGAAAGCCATCGCCCGTATCTATAAACAACTGTACTAACCAATTCAAAGGGGGGAACAAAACCATGATGACGAGGGACGAATACGAGCAAAGCCTGCGGGCGTTGAATTTAAAGGTGTATCTGATGGGCAAGCAGGTGGATAACCCAGTGGACCATCCGATGATCCGGCCTTCCATGAACTCGGTGGCGCAGACGTACGCGCTGGCCGAGCTGCCGGAATACGAGGAGCTGATGACGGCGACGTCCAACCTGACGGGCGAGCGCATCAACCGCTTCACGCACCTGCACCAGAGCAAGGAAGATTTAATCAACAAGGTGAAGATGCAGCGGCTGCTGGGCCAGAAGACGGCGTCGTGCTTCCAGCGCTGCGTGGGCCTGGACGCGGCCAACGCGCTGTACAGCACCACGTACGAGACCGACGAGGCGTGCGGCACCACCTATTTCGAGAACTTCAAGGAATACTGGACGATGGTGCAGCGCAAGGACTACACGGTGGACGGCGCGATGACCGACCCCAAGGGCGACAGGAGCCTGGCCCCCGGCAAGCAGGCGGACCCGGACCTGTTCCTGCGCGTGGTGGAGCGGCGGCCGGACGGCGTGGTGGTGCGCGGCGCGAAGGTGCACCAGACGGGCATGATCAACTCCCACGAGGTGATCGTGATGCCGACGCAGGCCATGAAGCCGGAAGACAAGGATTACGCGATTTCGTTCGCGCTACCCACGGACGCGAAAGGCATATTCATGGTGTACGGACGCCAGTCCTGCGATACCCGCAAGCTGGAAGTGCAGGCTGACATCGACCTCGGCAACAAGAACTTCGGCGGACACGAGACGCTGGTGATATTCGACGACGTGTTTGTCCCCAGCGACCGCATATTCCTGAACGGCGAGACGGCGTTTGTCGGCATGCTGGTCGAGCGGTTCGCGGGCTACCACCGACAGAGCTACGGCGGCTGCAAGGTGGGCGTGGGCGACGTGCTGATCGGCGCGGCGGCCACGGCGGCGGAATACAACGGCGTGCCGGGCGTGTCGCACATCAAGGATAAGCTGATCGAGATGACGCACCTCAACGAGACGCTGTACAGCTGCGGCATCGCGTGCTCGTGCGAGGGCTGCAAGACCAAGGCGGGCAACTACCAGATCGACATGCTGCTGGCCAACGTCTGCAAACAGAACGTGACGCGCTACCCGTACGAGATCGCGCGGCTGGCGGAGGACATCGCGGGCGGCCTGATGGTGACGATGCCGTCGGCGGCGGACATGTGTGACGAGGTGATCGGGCCTTATATCGACAAGTACCTGAAAGGCGTGGCAAGCGTGCCCACCGAGAGCCGCATGCGCATCCTGCGCCTGATCGAGAACATCACGCTGGGCACCGCGGCGGTGGGATACCGCACCGAGTCGATGCACGGCGCGGGCTCGCCGCAGGCGCAGCGCATCATGATCGCGCGGCAGGGCAATCTGGAGCATAAGAAGCAGCTGGCGAAGACAATAGCCGGCGTGAAGGAATAAAGGGGACGGCATGGGCTGGGAGCAGTATTTTAGCAGCCGTCAGACCACGGCGGACGAGGCGGTCAAACACATCAAATCGGGCGACCGGGTGGCGTTCGGCCATGCCATTGCCGAACCCAAGGCCATCGGAGACGCGCTGGTGCGCGCCAAGGACAACTACCGGGACGTGGAGATCGTGCACATGATCTGCATGGGCGCGGGCGACTACGCGAAGCCGGGCATGGAAGCGCACTTCCGGCACAATGCGCTGTTTGTGGGCGCCAGCACGCGGGACGCCGTGAACGCGGGCCGGGGCGATTTTACACCCTGCCACTTCTCCGAGATACCGGGTCTGTTCACCGAGGGCTATCTGCCGACGGACGTGGCCTGTATCCAGGTGACGCCGCCCGACGCTCAAGGGCTTTGCAGCCTCGGCGTGTCGGTGGATTACACCAGGGCGGCGGCGCAGGCCGCCAGGCTGGTGATCGCGGAGGTCAACCCCAACATGCCGCGCACGATGGGCGAGAGCACCATCCACGCGGAGGACATCGACTGGTTTGTGCCGGTCGACTACCCGCTGATCGAGCTCGTCCCGCCCGCGCTGACGGACGTGGAAAAGGCGATCGGCGCGAACTGCGCCAGCCTGGTGGAGGACGGCGCGACACTGCAGCTGGGCATCGGCTCGCTGCCGGACGCGGTGCTGGCGGCGCTGACGGACAAGAACGACCTCGGCATCCATTCCGAGATGATATCCGACGGCGTGATGCACCTGATGAAGCGCGGCGTCATCAACAACAGCTGCAAGACGCTGCACAAGGGCCATTGCATCGTGACGTTCCTGATGGGCACGCGGCGGCTGTATGACTTTGTGGATGGCAACCCGGACGTTAGGATGTATCCCGTGAACTATGTGAACAATCCGGCGGTGGTCGCGCAGAACGACAATATGGTGTCCATCAATGCCTGCGTGCAGGTGGACCTGATGGGCCAGGTGGCGAGCGAATCCATCGGGCTCAAGCAGATCAGCGCGACGGGCGGGCAGATGGATTTCGTGCGCGGCGCGAACATGTCCCGCAACGGCAAATCGATCATCGCGTTGCCGTCCACGCTGGGCGGTGGCAAGCTGTCCAAGATCGTGCCGGTGCTGGATACGGGCGCAGCTGTCACCACGCACCGCTGCGACGTGAACTACATCGTGACGGAATACGGCATCGCCCGGCTGAAAGGCCGCACGCTGCGCGAGCGCGCCGCGGCGCTGATCAGGGTGGCCCATCCGGACTTCCGCGATAGCCTCAAGGAAGAGTACGAGAGACGGTTCTGCTGTGCTTATAAGGACTGACGTTTTAGCTGTGAGGGCACTGCCTTCGCACACAAAAGAGAAAATGCAATAATTGCATTTTCTTAGTGGGATTCCAAAGGGATGAATCCCTTTGGCGGAGGTTTGGAGGCGGAGTCTCCAATAAACAGTTTCATACGAAGTCTATCAACCAAAGGTTTCACCAAAAGTTTCACAGGAGGTGTACAAACAAATGCTGACGAAGAAGAAGGCGGAGGAGCTTAGAGCGTTCGCCACGCAGATACGCATCGAGGCGATCCGCGCGATCGAGTCGATCGGCGTGGGCCACATCGGCGGCACGATGTCCATCGTGGACGCACTGGCGGTGCTGTATGGCGACGTGATGAAGATCGACCCGAAGAACCCCGGCTGGGAGGAGCGCGACTGGTTCGTGCTGTCCAAGGGCCACTCCGGCCCGGCGCTGTACGCGACGCTGGCGCTCAAGGGCTATTTCCCCAAGGAAGAGCTGCTGACGCTCAACAAGCCGCACACGCGGCTGCCGAGCCACTGCGACAGGCAGAAGACGCCGGGCGTCGATGTGTCCACCGGCTCGCTGGGGCAGGGCATGTCGTCGGCGCTGGGCGTGGCGCACGGACTGCTGATGGACGGACGCCCGAACCGGGTTTACCTGGTGATCGGCGACGGCGAGTGCAACGAAGGGCAGATATGGGAAGGCGCCATGTATGCCGCTCAGAAAAAGCTGCACAACGTGATCGCGTTTGTGGACTGGAACAAGAAGCAGCTGGACGGTTACCTGAAGGATATCTGCGACATCGGCGATATCCGCCGGAAGTTCGAGGACTTCGGCTGGTTTGCGCAGAGCGTGGACGGCCATAACGTGGAGGAGATCCACGCCGCCATCGAGAAGGCGCAGGCGCAGACGGAGAAGCCCAGCATCATCGCGCTCAACACCGTGAAGGGCAAGGGCTGCAGCTTCAGCGAGGGCGTGTTCTACAACCACAACATGACCGTATCGGCCGAGCAGGCGCAGGCGGCGATCGACGCGCTGTGCGCCGGGCAGTAAGGAGGGACATCATGGCAAATATCAACATCTCCAAAACCCATGCCGAAGACGAAAAGGCGATGCGCGACGTGTATTGCGACACGCTGATGGACATGGCGGAGACGAACAAAAATATATTGGTGCTGGACGCTGACCTGATGGCCGCCGTGGGCGTGGCCAAGTTCGCGAAGGAATACCCGGACCAGGCGATCAACTGCGGCATACAGGAAGCCAACATGTTCGGCGTGGCAGCCGGGCTGTCAGCTGTCGGCAAGATACCGTTCGCGCACACGTTCGGCACGTTCGCCACACGGCGCGCGGCGGACCAGATATTCATGTCGTGCGCGTACGCCGGGCTCAACGTGAAGGTGGTGGGCAGCGATCCCGGCGTGACCGCGTCATTGAACGGCGGCACGCACATGCCGTTTGAGGATATCGGCATCATGCGCGTGATCCCCACCATGACCATCATCGAGCCGACGGACGCCGCGATGCTGGCGGATATCGTGCGGCAGGCTGCGGAAACCTACGGCATGTTCTATATCCGGCTGTCGCGCAAGAAGATGGTGCAGATCTTCGAGCCGGGCAGCACGTTCGATATCGGCAAGGGCGTGGTGCTGCGGGACGGCAGCGACCTCACGATCATCGCGGCGGGCATCTGCGTGGCGGACGCGCTGGCCGCTGCGGACGAGTTGGCGCAGGAGGGCGTCTCCTGCCGCGTCGTCAACATATTCACCATCAAGCCGGTGGACACCGAGCTGATCGCCAGGTGTGCGCGTGAGACGGGCGCCATCGTGACGGCGGAGAACCATAACGTCATCGGCGGCCTCGGCAGCGCCGTGGCCGAAGCGCTGGCGGAAAATGCGCCGGTGCCGATGGAACGCATCGGTGTGAACGACGAGTTCGGCGAAGTGGGCTCGGTCGAATACCTGAAGGAACGCTTCGGGCTGACCGTGGCGGATATCGTGAAAAAAAGCCGTAAGGTGCTGAAAAGAAAGAGGAACGGATGATGAACGTCTATATTGTCGCGGCCAAAAGAACGCCCATCGGGTCTTTCGGCGGCGCGCTGCAGAGCGTGCCCGCACCCGCTCTGGGCGCTGTCGCGATCAAAGCGGCGCTGGAACAGGCCGGTATAACGCCGGAGCTGGTGGACGAGGTGATCATGGGCCATGTGCTGCAGGCGGGCCTCGGGCAGAACACTGCCCGTCAGGCGGCGCTGGCGGCGGGCATCCCCCAGGAGGTCACGGCGATGACGGTCAACAAGGTGTGCGGCTCCGGGCTGAACGCCGTGGTGCTGGCGGCGCAGAAGATCAAGGCGGGCGATGCGGACTGTATCGTCGCGGGCGGCATGGAGAACATGTCCGCCGCGCCGTATCTGATGCCCGGCCTGCGCTGGGGCGCGCGCATGGGCAATTCCCCGGCGGTGGACTATATGGTGAACGACGGCCTGTGGGACGTGTACAATGATTACCACATGGGCATCACGGCGGAGAACGTGGCGGATCAATACGGCATATCCCGCGAGGAGCAGGACGCGTTCGCGGCGGATTCTCAGGCGAAGGCCGCCAAGGCGCTGGCTGCCGGGCGGTTCGCGGACGAGATCGTGACGGTGGAGGTCGCGGGCAAGAAGGGCGCGGTCACGGTGGTGGATACGGACGAATACCCGCGCCCCGGCACGACGGCGGAAAAGCTGGCGAAGCTGCGTCCCGCGTTTGACAAGAATGGCACGGTGACGGCGGGCAACGCGTCGGGCATCAACGACGGCGCGGCGGCGGTGATCGTGGCCAGCGAAGCGTTCGTGGAGGCGCTGGGCCTCAAGCCCGTGGCGCGCATCGTGTCCTACGGCTCAAAAGGCGTGGACCCGGCGGTGATGGGCATCGGCCCGGTGCCGTCCGTCAGGCAGGCGCTGGAGCGCGGCGGCCTGAAAGTGGAGGATATCGACCTCGTCGAGGCGAACGAGGCCTTCGCGGCGCAGAGCATTGCGGTGGCGCTGGAGCTGGGGCTGGATATGGACAGGGTCAACGTGAACGGCGGCGCGGTGGCGCTGGGGCACCCCATCGGGGCTTCGGGCTGCCGCATACTGGTGACGCTGCTGCACGAGATGCGCAAGCGGGAGGCCCAACGCGGCCTCGCGACGCTGTGTATCGGCGGTGGCATGGGCGAGGCGCTCATCGTGGAGCGTGTCTGAAGGAGGAACCATGGGACTGATCAAGTTGGAGGTTCGGGACAGGGTCGCGGTGATGACGCTGTGCAACGAGAAAGCGCTCAATGCGATCAGTGTGGCGATGCTGTGCGACATGGAGCAGGCGTTGGACAGCCTTGAGGATGCCGCCGTGCTGGTGATCACCGGCGCGGGTGAAAAGGCGTTCGCGGCGGGCGCGGACATCAGCGGTATGAAGGACTTTACGCCGGAGCAAGCGAAAGAATACAGCCGCTTCGGCAACAACGTTTTCCGCCGTATCGAGACGCTGCCCATCCCCGTGATCGCGGCGGTGAACGGCTATGCGCTGGGTGGCGGGCTGGAGCTTGCGATGACCGCGGACATCCGCATCATGGCGGACAGCGCCGTGATGGGGCAGCCGGAGGTATCGCTGGGCATGACGCCCGGCTTCGGCGGCACGCAGAGGCTGGCGCGTATCGTGGGAAAGGCGGCGGCGAAGTATCTGCTGTTCACCTGCGAGACCATCAAAGCGGACAGGGCGGCGCAGCTGGGGCTGGCGGACGCCGTGGCGCCGCGCGGGGAACTGATGGATACCGTGATGAAGCTGGCGGGCAAGCTGGCGGCTATGCCGCCCGCGGCGCTGCGCGGCGTCAAGAGAGCGGTGGATGACGGCTTTGAGCTGGACATGGACGCGGCGCTGGAGCTGGAGGCGAACGCCTACGCGGCCTGCTTCGAGACGAGCGACCCCGCGCGTTTGATGACCGCGTTTCTGGAGCGGCGCAAAAAGTAGGGACGGCCTCTGGTCGCCCGGAATCCATCAAGAGCGGACAATAAGATGTAAGCAGAAAGATTCAGAAATATAAAGCCGGAACAATACCGGCCGGGCGATGAGCCGAAAACAGGGAGATAAAAGCCGGTGGCACCGGAAAAGGAGATATATAGATGAATGTTTTCATTGCGGGCGCCGGAACGATGGGCGCCGGTATCGCGCAGGTGTTTGTGACGGGCGGCTGGAATGTGACGCTGTATGATATCAACGCCGCTTTTGTGGAAAAAGGGATGGCCGCCATCGACAGGGCGCTGACGCGCCAGTGCGAGAAGGGCGCGATCAAGCCGGAGAAAAGGGACGCGGCCATGGCCGCCGTCAAGGGCACCACGGACCTCAAGGACGCCGCCGACTGCGCGCTCGCGATCGAGGCGGTGACGGAGCGCGTCGACGTCAAGATATCGCTGTTCTCGTCGCTGAACGATATCTGCCTGCCTGAGACGGTATTCGCGACCAACACGTCGTCGCTGTCCATCACGGAGATCGCGTCGGGCTCGGGCCGGGCGGACCGGGTGGTGGGCATGCACTTCTTCAACCCCGCGCCGGTCATGAAGCTGGTGGAGGTGATCCGCGGGGCGCAGACCTCGGACGAGACGATGGCGTTCGTACACGGAACGGCGGCGGCCGTCGGCAAGGAACCCATTGCCGTCAACGAAGCGCCGGGGTTTGTGGTGAACCGGCTGCTGATCCCCATGCTGAACGAAGCGGTGCAGGTGCTGGCCGAGGGCATCGCCAGCGCGGAGGACATCGACAAGGCGATGAAGCTGGGCGCGGGGCACCCGATGGGACCGCTGGCGCTGGCGGACATGATCGGCAACGACGTGAACCTCGCCATCATGGAGCAATTGTACGAAGAGACGGGCGACCCGAAATACCGGCCGCACCCGCAGCTGAAGAAGATGGTGCGCGCGGGGCATCTGGGCCGCAAGACCAAAAAGGGCTTCTTTGAATATTGATTTGACGTTTCTATATAAGAAAATGACAGGAGGATTGGAGCGATGAAGCAGTTCGACATGTATTTTCCCGTGAGGCTGGTGGTTGGCCCCGGCCGGGTCAAGGAATTGGGCAAGTGGAGCGCCATATACGGCAAGAAGGCCTTCATTGTGTATGACCCGTTTTTGAAGGGCAGCAAGCTGGCGGACGCCGTGCGTGAAGACCTCAAAAACAGCGGCGTGGACGCGGTGGAGTTTTACGACGTGGTGCCCAACCCGCGCCACACCACGATGGACGCGGGTGTCGCCGTCTGCAATGAAAACGGCTGCGACCTGGTGATCGGCATCGGCGGCGGCAGCGCCATCGACACGGCGAAGGCCATCGCGCTGGCGGCGGTTCACGGCGGCTCGGTGTGGGATTACACCGAATACTACGCGCCGGACAACGTGAAGCGCCCGGCGGCGAAGGGGTTGCCCATCATCACCGTGCCGACCACGGCGGGCACCGGCACCGAGGCCACGCATTGCTCGGTCATCAACAACCACGACCTGAAGATGAAATGCACCATCATCAACGAGCAGATATACCCCGACGTATCCATCGTGGACCCGGAGCTGATGGTGTCCGTGCCGAAGAAGGTGACCGCGCACACCGGCGTGGACACGTTCGCGCACGCGTTTGAGTCGTATATCGCCAACGGCGCGACGGAGTGGTCGGAAATGTTGGCCCTGAAATCCATGGAGCTGTTCGCGAAGCACATCCGCACGGCGGTGAACGACCCGACGAACATCGACGGACGCATGGGGATGGCGCTGTCCTGTACATTGGCGGGCGCGGCGTTCGTGCAGTCCGGCCTGGCGCTGCCGCACGCCATCGGCCAGCCGGTGAGCGGCATCACGGACGCGCCGCACGGCGCGACGCTGGCGGTGTGCCTGCCGGTCATCATCGCGTGGACGATACCCGCGGCGCAGCCCAAGTTCGCGCGCGTGGCCGAAATACTCGACCCGTCGGTGGCGGGCCTGCCCGAGGCGGAGAAAGCCGCGAAGCTGCCTGAGGTTCTGGCACAGCTCTACAAGGACATCGACATCAACGAAACATACGCGTCTTACGGCATGACGCACGATGATATCAAGGCCGCGGTGGACCTGGCATTGACGGCTTACAAATGGGACATCGGCGGGCACCCCAAAAAGGTGGAGCGGGCCGACCTGGAGGAGATTTACAGGCGCTGCCTGTAGGCGTAAGCATACCAGCTTTATAAAAATGGCTTAAACAAATTCGCAACTCAATTGAGGCTGTAACAGGCCTCTTTTTTTGGCTTTGATGTTCAAAAATGTTCACAATATATAACAAATGCTTGCATATGCGAACAACAGCGGTATAATGGAATCAGATGATTTTGCCGGGAGGTAATCGTATGCTGAAGGAGCAGAGGCTCAACCAGATTCGCGCGATGATCAGGCAAAACGGCGAGGTGGAGACGACCAGCCTGTGCCGCCTGTTCGACGTGGCCGAGATGACGATCCGCCGGGACCTGGACATTCTGGCGCAGGAAGACGGCATCACGCGCACGCGCGGCGGCGCGATGCTGGAGGACACGCAGCTTTTGATCGAGTCCTCGTTCGACCGGCGCATCGCCGCCCACAAAAGCGAAAAGGCCGCTATCGCGCGGCAGGCGCTCAGCATGATCCGCGACGGGCAGACGGTGTTCATCGATTCGGGCACCACCGGCTTCATGCTCGCGCAGATGCTGCCGCCGGGCCTGCACATCGTGGTGCTGACCAACGCCATCAACATCGCGGCGGAGCTGCTCACCCGTTCGTATCTCAAGACCGTGATGATCGGCGGGGAGCTGCAGCCGGGCACACTCTCGTGCCGGGGCACCATGGCGGAAGAGGCGATGGCGCATTTTCACCTCGATATCGCGTTCCTCGGCACCAACGCCATCAGCGCAGCCGGCGAGCTGTTCATCGGCAGCGTGATGGAGACCGGGTTCAAAAAGACGGTGCTGCGCGTTTCGGACAGGAAGTATGTGATGGCCGACTCCTCCAAGTTCGGCAAATACAGCCTGTACCGGTTCGCCACGGCAAGCGAGGTGGACGGCGTCATCACCGACGGCGCGCTGGACAGCGACCTTGCGGAAGCCCTGAAGGAGAGCGGCGCGTCGCTGATCGTGGCCGGGGCGTAAGGTCCATTGGTTGCACGAGTGATACACCTCATGTTCCCGCTTTTTTCAGCACCCCTTAAAAGCTGTGCTTATGGGGTAAAGGCTGAAGGCAAGCCTTCAAAATAATCTAAATAAATTTCTATATATTTTTCAAAGGAGAAAAGACAACTTATGCTGGCAAACGCAAAAGAGATACTGCTCGACTCACAGCAGAACCACTACGCCATCGCGGGCATCAACACCACCACGCTGCCGGGTATCATGGCCGTCATCGAGGCGGCGGAGGAGCTGGACGCGCCGGTGATGCTGAGCCACGCGCAGCTGCACGAGCCCTTCGCGCCCATCGACGTGTTCGGGCCGCTGTTCGTGCATTTCGCGATGCGCGCCAGGGTGCCGGTCATCATCCATCTGGACCACGGCATCACGCACGAATACGTGATGAAGGCGGTGCGCAACGGTTTCACGTCCATCATGTACGACTGCGCGCACCTGCCGTTTGACGAGAACGCGGGCAAGGTCAAGGCGTTCACGGAGCTGGCGCACAGCCTCGGCGTCATCGTGGAGGCGGAGGTGGGGCAGATGCCCTCCAACGTGGTGGGTCACGGCGGCTGCACCGAGTTCGGCGCGCCCATCGACCATATCGAGGACTACTTCACCAAGCCGGAGGAAGCGGCGGAGTTTGTAAAGCGCACCAATGTGGATATGCTGACCGTCTCGTTCGGCACGGTGCACGGCATATTCGTGGAGGCGCCCAAGCTGGACATCGCACTGCTGAAGAAGATACGGTCGCAGGTGGACTGCGGGCTGGTGATGCATGGCTCGTCCGGCGTGGACGACGCGCAGATACTGGATGCCATCGACGCGGGCCTCAACAAGATCAACCATTACACCGAGCTGGGTACCGCGCCCATCCCGGAGATCGCCAAGGCGATTGAAGAAACGAAGATACCGCTGTATTACCACGACATCGCGCATATGTCCAAGGAGATCATGAAGCAGAAGGCCAAGGACAGGATACAGCTTTTCCAGAACGCGAAGGGCTGACGCAACGAAAGGAGACCGCGCCATGAAGAAGATCATCAATCAGCCGGAGAATGTGGTGGAGGAAATGCTGGAAGGCCTCGCGCTGGCGAACCCGCAGCTGAAGCACGTGCCGGGCAAGGGCGTGATCTCGCGCCGCGCCAAGGCCGACAAGGTGGGTCTGGTGTCGGGCGGGGGCAGCGGGCACGAGCCGGCGCACGCGGGCTATGTGGGCACCGGAATGCTGGACGCGGCGGTGGCGGGCAACGTGTTTGCCTCGCCGGACCCGGAGCGCGTGCTGGCGGGCATCCAGGAAGCGGACACGGGCAAGGGCGTGCTGCTGGTCATCAAGAACTACTCGGGCGACCTGATGAACTTCACGATGGCGGCGGAGCTGGCCAGAATGGAAGGCGTCACGGTGGATTACGTGGTGGTGAAGGACGACGTGGCCGTGGAGGATTCCACGTTCTCAACGGGGCGGCGCGGCATTGCGGGCACGGTGTTCGTGCACAAGCTGGCGGGCGCGAAGGCGGAAGCGGGCGCGACGCTGGCCGAAGTGAAGGCCGCCGCCGAAAAGACGGTGAAGAACATCCGCAGCATGGGCATGGCGATGTCGTCGTGCATCATTCCGGCGGTGGGCAAGCCGGGCTTCACGCTGGGCGACAGCGAGATCGAGATCGGCATGGGCATCCACGGCGAGCCGGGCGTGCGTCGGACCGACATCATGCCCGCGCGGGACATCGCCGCGGAGCTGTTGGGCGCGATCAGCCGGGATTTTGACCACGACGGCGGCATTGCCGGGCGCGAGGTGGCGCTGATGGTGAACGGCCTCGGGGCCACGCCGCTGATGGAGCTGAACATCCTCTGCATGCAGGCGCACCGCTGGCTGGAAGCCGCGGGCGTGCGCGTCTATAAATCCTACGTAGGCAACTACATGACGTCGCTGGAGATGGCGGGCTGCTCGCTGACGGTGCTGCGGCTGGACGACGAGCTGAAGGCGCTGCTGGACGCGCCCGCCGACACGCCCGCGTTCAAGGAAGGGAAGATATCATGACGGCTTTGACGAGCGCGATATACGTGGAATACTTAAAAGCTGTGGCGGATAAGATCAATGCGGGCAAGGACTATGTGACGGCGCTGGACGCGGCCACGGGAGACGGCGACCACTGGGCGAACCTGAACGCCGGCTTCACCAAGCTCACGGCGCTGGCGGACGAGCTGGCGGCGCTGCCATTGAGCGACATGTTCAAAAAGGCGGGCATGACGCTGATGTCCGCGGTGGGCGGGTCGTCCGGCGTGCTGTACGGCAGCGCGTATATCGGCGCGGCCAAAGCGACGGCGGGTAAAGACAGCCTGGACGCTTCCGGCGT
This sequence comes from Bacillota bacterium, assembly GCA_023428025.1. Lineage (GTDB taxonomy): Bacteria > Bacillota > Clostridia > Christensenellales > SZUA-584 > SZUA-584. The sequence goes on along the minus strand of JAEYZN010000039.1, from coordinate 75,819 downwards.
GGCGGACGTGCTGGACGCGATGCTGGCGGCCATCATGGCGCGGGGCAACGCGCAGCCGGGGCAGAAGACGATGATCGACGCGCTGCATCCGGCGGTGCAGGCGATGCGGGCCGCGCTGCCCGACGAGGCGGCGGCCTATGCCGCGATGAAGGCGGCAGCCTTGGCGGGCGCCGAAGCCACGAAGGACATGGAAGCGGTGCGCGGGCGCGCGTGCTATCAGGCAGGCAAGGGCGTGGGGCATCTGGACCCCGGCGCGGTGACGATGGCCTATCAGCTGGAGGCGCTGGCGGACCATCTGCTGGCCGCCCTGTGATATTTTAAGACGGGAAGTCTTTCCATCTGACAGCGGAAAGCGTTATAATGGACATGGGTTCATGACCGGACTGGGCATGTCTGTGATAAGCGCGAAAGGAATTTAATGCGATGAAGAAGACAAAGTGGGGCATTGTCGGCACGGGATACATATCGGGCCGCTTCACCGACGGTTTGAAGCATGTGGAGGGCGCGGAGATATACGCGGTGGCGTCCCGCAACGCGGACACCGCCAGGGCGTTTGCGGATAAATACGGCATCACCAAAAGCTACGGCAGCTACGGGGAGATGGCGAAGGACGACGCTATCGACATCGTGTACATCGGGACGCCCAACACCATGCATATCGAAAATTCGCTGATGTTCCTGGAGACCGGGCGCGCGGTGCTGTGCGAGAAGCCATTAGGCGTGGGCGCCGCCGAGGTGAAGGCGATGGTGGCGAAGGCGCGCGAGAAGGATGTGTTCTTCATGGAAGGCATGTGGACGCGGTTCTTCCCGGCGGTGAAGAGGGCGCTGGAATGGGTGAAGACGGGCCGCATCGGCACGCCCAAGGCACTGCTCGCCAACTTCGGCATCGACTCCAGCGCGGACCGCGTGCAGTGGCGTTTTCAGAGATCGATGGCGGGCGGCGCGCTGATGGACGTGGGCATATACCCGCTGGCCATGGCGTTCGCGGCGTTCGGGTCGGACTACGTGTCGCTCTCCGGCTCGGCCATTGTGAATAATGGCATCGACGAGGTGAACAGCTTCACGCTGCAGTATCCAGACGGCAAAATCGCGGTGCTGAGCAGCGCCTTGTCCGCCAAGATGGACAACAAGGTGGTCATCAGCGGCTCCGAGGGCTACGTGGTGATCGGTGAGGGCTACGACTGGTGGCGCGCCAACCGCGCCGAGCTGAAGCTTTCCGGCGACGATATATTCGACTGCAACGGCGGGCGCGAGTTGTTTGAAGTGCCTTATCCGTCGTTCGGCTTCCAGTATGAGGCGGCGGCGGTGCAGAGCTACTACCGGCAGGGCCTGAAGGAAGCGCCCGAGATCACGCTGGACGAATCCGTCAGGCTCGCGGAGACGATGGAGAAGCTGCGCCAGATGTGGGGCGTCGTGTACGACGCGGACAACAGATGAGCGCGCTGTTCGTCTGTTACCCCAGATGCACCACCTGCCAGAAGGCGCAGAAGTGGCTGGACGCGCACGGTGTGGCATATACCTTCCGCGACATCAAGCTGGAGAACCCGTCTGCGGACGAGCTGCGCGGCTGGATCGAAAAGAGTGGCCTGGCGCCCAAGCGCTTTTTCAACACCAGCGGCATGCTGTACCGCTCCATGGCTCTGGCGGACAGACTGCCGTCCATGAGCGCGGACGAGATGATCGCGCTGCTGGCGACGGACGGGATGCTGGTGAAGCGCCCGCTGCTGGTGGCGGATGGCCGGGTGCTGGTCGGGTTCAAAGAAGCGGACTGGGAGAAGGCGCTGCTGTAGGCAGGCATCATAAATGTAAATCCGGCAAGGGCGTGCTGTCACAGAGGACTGTTGCGGCGCACCCTTCTTTTTGGTATGCTTTAAAGAGATAAGTGGATTCAGGGGGTGGCAGAATGAATTGCAAAATACGTTCCTGGCGCCTGGATGACGCCGATGACCTGGCGGCCATACTCAACAACAAAAAGATTCTGGATAATTTGCGGGACGGGCTGCCCTTTCCTTACACATCCGACGACGCGGCAGCGTATATAAAGGCGATGCGCAGTTCAGATAAGAACAAAACCTTTGCGTTTGCCGTTACCTTGGGCGGCAGGGTGATCGGAAGCATCGGCGTTTTCCGCAAGGACAACATCCATTCACAAACCGCAGAAATGGGCTATTATATTTCGGAGGCGCATTGGGGGCAGGGGTACGGGACATGCGCTGTTAAGCAGGTATGCGACCTGATTTTCAGCACCACGGACATCATACGGATTTTTGCGGAACCCTTTGCGGATAACGCGGGGTCCTGCCGCATACTTGAAAAGGCCGGGTTTTCGTTGGAAGGCACTTTGAGAAAAAACGCTGTCAAAAACGGCAGCATAAAAGATATGAAAATGTACGCGCTGGTGAAAGAGTGTGTTTTATGGCCGCATCATCCCGTCTTATAACCACTGGACGAACGCTGTTTTGTCCATCCGGTTGTAACCCACATGGCGTTGCCATGCAACTGCGTGCAGAGCCGCGGCGGCGTTTCCGGATCACGTCTCATGATTTCGCGGATCACCCTAACCATCCCCATGTGCGGTTTGCCGGATGATATCACAAATAGACGATGTTTCCATCATGCCCTTGAGGTTGCGGGTCAATTATCATATAATTGATTGTAAGGCATATTGATAAAGCCCAGCCCGAACTGACAAAGATCATCAGCGGATTTAAAACCAACGATGGTCTGAATCGGCTTCTGTCCAATGGGGATATGCGATATATCCTCGTCACATTGGTATGTATTATATCGAGATATCGGCTTCTAAGAGTGATATACAAAGAGGAAGGCTCCGGCCTGAAAGGAGAAGACGCATGAGCAGTGTACGGCAGGTGAGGAAAATCGTGACGGGGCATGCCACCGTGGATGGCGCTGGCGTGCATCTGGTGCGTGTGCTGGGGCGGGACGACACGCAGGATTTTGATCCGTTCCTGATGCTGGACGCGTTCGACTCGACAAACCCGGACGACTACGTCAAGGGCTTCCCGTGGCACCCGCACCGGGGCATCGAGACGATTACGTACCTGATCAGCGGGCGCATCGAGCATGGCGACAGCCTGGGCAACAAGGGCGTGATCGAAGACGGTGAGTGCCAGTGGATGACGGCGGGCTCCGGCATCATCCATCAGGAGATGCCCAAACCCAGCGAGCGCATGCTGGGCGTGCAGCTGTGGCTGAACATGCCCGCGGCGCACAAGATGGGCGAACCGAAATACAACGGCATCACACAGGCGCAGATACCCGCGGTGCGTGAAGAGGGCGCGGAAGTGCGCGTGATATCCGGAACGTATAAAGACACAGCAGGCGCGACGCAGGGCGATTATGTACAGCCGCTCTATCTGGATGTGGCACTGCAGCCGGGCGCGGTGTGGCAGGCGGATACCGACGCGGAAGGCATGCTGTTCATATATATACTGGCGGGTGCAGGCATGTTCGGGCCGGAGCCGGGGGAGAAGGTGGCGCTGAAGCACGCGGTGCTCTTCGGTGACGGCGACGGCTTTCGCGCGGCTGCGGGAGAGGAAGGGCTGCGCTTCCTGCTGCTGTGCGGCAGGCCATTGCGCGAGCCCATCGCGTGGGGCGGGCCCATCGTCATGAACACGCCGGATGAACTGAGGCTGGCGTTCTGGGAGCTGGAGGACGGCACGTTCATCAAGCACAAGGCATGAGCAGGGAAGCCAAAGTGAAGAAACTCGAATGACAAGGCTGTTAACGTCTTCGACGGCTTGATTGCCGCAGGCCGGATGCGGAGCGGCGGCGTATCCTTCCCTCGCCTGCGCCCTTTATTGCGTTACGCAAGCCGCAGGCCGCTCACAGGATTTCTTCTTAATGGATGCATAGCCTGAGGCGCCGTGACAGTGGCGTCTTTTTATGCGCCTCAAAAGTTGCGGACAGGGGCGGATGGGCCTATAATATGGGAGAGAGCATACAGAAAGGAGCGCGTATGAGCGCCGTGATATTTGCGAACCCCGTGTTGTGGATCATACTGGCGGTGATAGCCGCGGCAGTGGTGATCGCCACCCTGATGATGACCGGCAACAAAAAGCGCCGCGCCCGTCTGGCCGCGTCCTTTGGCATGCCCGTAAAGCCGCCGGAAGACCGCATCGACGTGTCGGGCTACTGGCAGCTGCGGAAAAAAGAGGTGCCGCACCACGTGGACGACATCACCTGGAACGACCTCGATATGGACAAGGTGCTGGACAAGCTCAACGCCTGCCAGACGTCCGTGGGGGAGGAATACCTCTACGCGCTGCTGCATGAGCCGTCGTTCGACATGGAGGCTCTGCACACGCGCGAGGCGCTGCTGGACTGGCTGGACGCGCACCCGGAGCAGCGGCTGGACCTGCAGGTGCTGCTGTCCAAGATGGGTAAAATGCCGGGCAACGCGCTGTATGCGTATTGTTACGATATTTCGGCCAAACGCATCAGGCATCCGTGGCTGTACCGTGTGCTGGCGCTGCTGCCGCTGGCGGCTTTGGCGCTGCTGTTCGTGAACAGGGCGGCGGGCGGATTGCTGCTGGCCGCGTCGGTCGTGACGAACGGCGTGGTCTATTACCGCTTCAAGCGCCGCATGGAGGTGGAGCTGGCGTCGCTGCGGTGCTTTTCCGCGCTGCTGTGGGGGGCCCGTCAGATAGGCAAAACGCCGCTCAAGGACGCGCATCCGGTGGGACGGGCCATTGCGGACAGCTTCGCTCGGTTCAAAAGCCTGGGCGGGCGGCTGTCCGGCCTGATGGCGGAGCGCATGTCCGACGCGGACGCCTTCGCCGAATACTTCCACATCCTGTCGCTGAGCAACATACGCGGGTTCAACCGCATCATCGGCACGCTGGAGCGCCATCAGGCGGAGTTCCGGCAGCTGTACCGCGGCGTGGGTGAGCTGGACGCGATGATCGCGGTGCTGTCTTACCGCAAGAGTCTGCCGCTGTGGTCGCGCCCTGAATTCATCACTGAAAACCGCATCGAGGCGGAGGATATCTGCCACCCGCTGCTGGACAAGCCGGTGCCCAACACGGCGGCGCTGAACGCGTCCAGCCTGGTTTCCGGCTCCAACGCGTCCGGCAAATCCACGTTCATCAAGGCGGTGGCGATAAACGGCATACTCGCACAGACGGTGCACACCTGTACGGCGGCGGCTTTTTGCACGCGGCCCGCGCTGGTGATGACGTCGATGGCGGTGCGGGACGATATCGCCGCGAGCGAGAGCTACTTCATGACCGAGATCAAGTCTCTGAGGCGCATCATCGACAAGCTGCGCGAGGTGAATTGCGTGTGCTATATCGACGAGATACTCAAAGGCACCAACACGGTGGAGCGCATCGCCGCGTCCGCCGCGGTGCTGCGATACCTGCGCGGTCGGGACGGCCTGTTCGCCGTGGCCACGCACGATATTGAACTGACGCGCCTGCTGGCGGGCGTGTACGACAATTACCATTTCCGCGAGACGATGACGCCGGAGGGCATCCGGTTCGACTATCTGATCAAGCCGGGGCCGTCGCAGACGCGCAACGCGATACGCTTGCTCGAACATCTCGGCTTCGACGCGCGTATCATCAGGGATGCGAACGAGCTGGTGGAGCGCTACGAGAACACGCGCTCGTGGGATGAGCCGGGCGGCTGAAGGTTGGTATTTATGGCGATATAAAAGGCTTACATGGGTGAACCCACAGCCCGTCCGCCTTTTTAAATCTGCTTCATGAAACGGTCTCTACCGGTCCATGTTTTTGCGTATGCGTACCATCACGGCGCCCAATGCGGCGGCCGCCGCGATTAAAAGCACCGCCATGATGCCCAGTTCCCATCTGCGGGAAGCGTCCAGCGGCGCGAAAATCGCAGCCCCGCCGGTTATCAAGCTGCCCAGCAAAGCCATCGCGAACGACAAGGACACAGCCCAGATAAAGCGCCTGTTACGCCCGCGCCGGCTGGGCGCGTCGGTGAACGATTCGGGGCGTTCGCCGTCATACACGCGCCGCCACACAAACACGCTCGCCATCTGCCCGACGAACTCCCAGCCGAAGTCCTCATACGCGCGCATATAGTCCCGCCTGGGTGTGGGCTGCACATCCACCACATAGCGGTATTTCCTGGGCGCGCCTTGGGCGAAGCGCATCGCGAGGCTGCTCCACTGGCCCACCTTCACCGGATGCCAGCCCGCAGCGGCCAGCTCTTCAAACCAATTCTCGTAATCCGCCGGAACCACATACTTAAACGGCGTCAGCCAATATCTTCTGATGTTTTTCATTCCAGCACCTCCAAATGGCGGTAAACCTCGCGGATTCTTACGGCTTCCTCGTTCAGTATCGCACTGCCCAGCGGCGTGATCGCGTAATACTTCTTGCGGTTTTCCTCGCGGCCCGCACGGATGAGGCCATCCGACTCCAGCTTGCCGATGCTCTGATAAATGGTGCCCGCGCCCAACACGATGCGCCCGTCCGTCAGCGCCTTCACATGCTGCATGATGCCGTAGCCGTGGCGCTCCTGGCGCAGCGAGAGCAGGATGTACAACATCGTCTCGCTCATCGGGATATAGCGTTGCCGGGCCTTTTCGATGTTCATACTGTCTCCTTATATCACAACGAACTATATCATAACGTGATGTAAATATAATATATCATGGCGTGATATAAGTCAACAGGGAAATTGAAAAACATAAACTTAAAGAATGTTTTCATAGATTTTTTTGTATTGCGTGCTATAATATACCACGTGCAACAACTGTATCCGCTCACAAACGCCCAATCGAACCCAAACTATAAAGGATAATTGAAATGAAAAGAATATGGCTTTGGCTTATTGCGGCAACAGCCGGGCTTATGCTGTTGCTGTGGGGGCGGCTTGCCGTTTCCATCGATGACGACTTCCCGGGCGCGATGTTTTCCGGCGCTCTGGACGGCCCGTCTGCCTGTGATCTTTATAGGCTGCTGGGCGTGCCGGCGTTCGCTTGGCTGATATTTCAGCGCACGCCGCACATTGCGGCCCATAAGGAGGAGGTAGCGCAATGTCCGATGCAACAGTAAGCACTCCAAATGTTTTTGAAATCGTGCTGCTGGCTGCCGCCATCGCAGCTGTGGTGGTGTGCCTGGTGCTGCTGATTCGGCAGATCATCGAGCGGCGCAAATCGCGCTGAGCATCGGAAATGTTCCGGACGGCGGGACACGCGGGGCCGCTTCTGCTATAAGGCCGTGCAGGGTGCTGCTTTATCGGGGGTAGAATATACCGGTGTGAGGCGCGGGGCAATACATGTTTGAAGAAGGCTGTGCCATTGTGGCGACGCCGCATATGGCGTGCCGTCGGTCACAGTCTTTTCCGGCGCCATATCGCGGGGGATATCAGCACCAGCATGGGGTAGATCTCCAGGCGGCCCACCAGCATGTCCAGCAGCAGCACAATCTTGCTGAACGCTGAAAACATGGAATAGTTGCCGACGGGAGACACCAGACCGAGGCCTGGCCCGATATTGTTGATGCACGCGGCCACGGCGGAAGCGGAGGTCTCAAGATCCAAACCGTCTATGGAGACCAGCAACACGGAAAGCGCCGTGATGCCGGTGTACACCACGATGAACGTGCCGGTGCCGTGAATGACCTCTTCCGGAAGCGCAATGTTGTCCAGCTTGATCAGCCGCACGGCCTGCGGATGCAGGATGCGTAGCGCCTCACGCTTTAAGGTTTTGAACATGATGATGAACCGGGATATCTTGATGCCGCCGCCCGTGGAGCCCGCGGAAGCGCCTATGAACATCAGCAGCACCAGCAGAAAACGGCTGAACGTGGGCCAATGCGAGAAATTCGCCGTGGCGTATCCCGTGGTGGTCATCACGGAGGACACCTGAAAGGATGAGTACCGGAACGCTTCGGCGAAATTGCCGTATACCGTGCCGGTGAGGTTGATGGCGATGGCCAGCATGGACAGTACCATGATGGCGAGATATACGCGCATCTCCTCGTGGCGCAGGAACTTTCGGAATTTGCCCATGAGCAGCAGGAAGTACGCGCTGAAGTTGATGCCGAAGAGCGCCATGAAAACGGTGATCACCACGTCGATATATACGCTGTTGTAGTATCCTATGGAAGCATTCTTGATGGAGAAGCCGCCTGTGCCCGCGGTGCCGAAGGTATGCGTCACGCTGTCGAACAGCGGCATGCCGCCCAGCAGCAGCAGCACGATCATCAGCAGCGTGAGGCCGATGTAGACCATATAGAGTATCTTGGCGGTCTGGCGCGCCTTGGGCACCAGCTTCTCGGTGGTGGGCCCCGGGCTTTCCGCGCGCATCATGTGCAGCGGGTCCGCCCCGGACATGGGCAGTATCGACATGATGAATATGAGGAAGCCCATGCCGCCGATCCAGTGGGTGAAGCTGCGCCAAAACAACAAGCCCTTCTCCATCACTTCCACGTCGGTGAGGATGCTGGCTCCGGTGGTGGTGAAGCCGGACACCGTCTCAAACAGGCTGTCCACAAACGATGGGATCGCGCCGCTGATGCAGAACGGCAGCGCGCCGAACACCGATATGATGATCCACGAGAGCGAGACGGCGATGACGCCCTCCTTGGCGTAAAACGAGCGGTTGGCGGGCTTCTTGCCCAGAGCCAGGCTGATCAGCGCCATGCCGGTGATGATGGCGGCAAACACAAGCGCTGTGCGGTATTCGCCGTACAACAGCGACACAAGGAGAGACAGACCCATGAAGGCCGCCTCAAACCGCAAAACCAAAGCAAACAGGTATTTGATCACGCCGAAATTCATGCCGTCACCATCAATCCTTAAAGATCTGGTTCAGATCCTCCAGACGGCCCAGCGTGGTGATCACGATGATGGTGTCGTCCTCAAGAATCTGGTCTTTGCCACGGGGTATGACCACGCTGCCGCCGCGCACGATGGCCGTAATCAGCACGTTGTCTTTAATCGGCAGCTCGGCCAGCGGCACGCGCAGGTGCCGGGTGAGCGGTGTCGCAACAAACTCCAGCATTTCCGCGTGGTGGCCGAATATGCGGTACAGCGTTTTTATTTCGCCGCCGCCCATGCTCTCCATACTGCGCACATACCGCACGATCTCGTTGGCGGCGATGTACTTGGGGCTGATGACGCGGTCGATGCCCGCCTTCTTGATGACGCTGGCGTATTCGAGCCGGTTGATCTTGGTGATAACCCGTGGAACGCCCTTATAGGCGGCATACATCGAGATGATCAGGTTTTCTTCGTCCATATCGGTGAGAGCCACCAGTGCGTCGGCATACGACAGACCCTCCGCGTCCAGCAGTTCCTTTTCGGTGCCATCGCCGTATATCACCAGTGTTTCAGGTATCCGCTCGCAAAGCTGCTCGCATTTCTGTTCTTTTCTTTCAATAATTTTAACGCTGATGCCGCTGTCAATAAGCATGCGGCTCAGATAAAACGTGATGAGGCCGCCGCCCACAATGAACACCGATTTGATCTTCTTGTCGTTGGTGCCGAGGGAGTGCAGGAAGCCGAGTATGCTTTTTTCGGTGCCCGCGATGTAAACGTTGTCTCCGGGCTGAATGACAAAATCGCCATTGGGGATATACATCTCACCGCCCCGGCTGACGGCGCTGATGATGATCCGGGATGCGACACGGCCCTGCAGGGTAAACAGCGGCTTGCCGGTGAGCGGGCTGCCCTCCTCCACCCTGAATTCGATCAGCGTCACTTTGCCCTTGGCAAACGTGCCGATGTTGATGGCGGACGGGAAGTTGATGAGCCGCGCGATCTCGGTGGCGGCGGCGAGCTCCGGGTTCACGACCATCGAGAGGCCCATCTCCTGCTGCATCAACTTCAGCTGCTCGTTGTATTCGGGATTGCGGATGCGCGCGATGGTGCGCCGCGCGCCCAGCTTCTTGGCGACCAGGCAGCAGATCATGTTGACCTCGTCCATCGAGGTGGCGGCGATCAGCAGGTCGGCCTCGGACACGCCCGCCTGCTGCTGCACGGCGGAGCTGGCGCCGTTGCCGCGTATGGCGATCACGTCGAGGGAATCGACGGATTTTTTCAGCACATGGGTCTGGTTGTCGATGATGGTGATGTCATGTCCCTCTTTGGACAGGCTCTCGGACAGCGCATAGCCCACCTTGCCGTCACCCACGATGATGATCTTCATAATGCGTTTCCCCGATCCTCATGCGATAAATTCATGTGCCATATTATATATGAAAGGCAGCAATTAGGCAAAAGATTTAGCCAAATTTTCTCGAAATTATTGAATAAAGAAAGCCGAAACGGCGCTCGGCCTCCGCATCGTTTTTACTGATGTTTAACAGTTGTCAAATACTGAGTTGATCTTGTTGGGATACAATGTCCTGCAAGAGAGGGGTTCCCGGATGAAAAGAAAAATCTTTGGCGTGGGGTTCGTGCTATTGATTGCTTTATTTGCAGGGTGCGGGGCATCCGCCCAGGTATCAGCGGAGGAGACGGCGGTGCGTGAAGCGACCGTCTCCGGCTTTGTCACCGACACACAGGGCGACGGGCTGATCGCGCAGCTCGTGATTACGGGAGAGGATTACCTGGCGCGGATCAATACCGACATGCTGGGCCGCTTTGCCGTCACGCTGCCGCTGGGCAGCTACGCCGTGGAGATCACCAAAGGCTCCGAATACGAACGCAAGGCGATGACGGTGGAGGTCACGGACAGAAAGGCAAAATATCTGGGCGGCGTGCCGCTGAAGAAGCTGTACGACACGGACTGGATCGCGGGGGACCTGCACCAGCACAGCGTCTACAGCTTTGACGGCACCGACAGCCCGGCGGATATACTGCTCTCCGATCTCTCGGCGGGCATGGGGTTCGGCGTGGTCACCGACCACAACGAGGTGCGCGCCAACGCGGAGTTTTTAAGCGCGCAGCTGGATGGCTTCATCCCCGTCGCGGGCATCGAGATCACCACGGACAAGGGGCATTTCAACGCGATCAACTTCGACCGCGTGGTGGACAGCGACGTGTCGGGCGGCGCGGCGGATATCGAGCGCATCGTCGGGGCGGTGCGGGAATCGGCGGACGCCCTGCTGCAGATCAACCACCCGCTGCGCGACGGGTTCACGTTCGACGACTGGGACCTGGTGCGCCGGTTCGACATCATGGAGGTGTGGAACGGTAAGAGCATGCCGCCTTATGTGGACGGCGAGCCCAACAACCTGACGCTCAAGAAGTGGTATGAGATGCTCAACGACGGGCTGTATCTGCCCGCGACCGGCGGATCGGACAACCATGATATTGGCGGCAACCGGATGTTTTTTGCCGAGGAATATAAAAGCGACGATGAGCGCTGGTTCATGACGTCCATGTACAGCGGCGCGCCCCGCAATTCCGTCCTGACGAAGACGACCGGCGCTCAGGGCGTGCTCGACGCTTTGCGCAGCGGCAACAGCTTCATCACCAACAACCCGCTCGCGTTTCTGGACGTGGACGACGCGATACCCGGCGAAGCTTCCGCCGCGGGCGAGAAGAACATCCATGTGCGCATCCAGTCCAACAGGGGCCTGATAAGCTACCGCCTCGTGAAAAACGGCGAGCCGCTGCACGAGGAAGAGATAACAGGGCTGACGGCGGAAAACACGGTGACGGCCGCGCTGCAGGCGGGAGACTGGGTGGTGCTGGAGGTGCGCGGTGAGAACGGCGATTATGCGCTGACAAATCCCGTTTTTATAGATTAAACCACTTAACAAAGGAGAACCTGTAATGAAGAAAGTAATTTCCATCGTGCTGTGCCTGACGGTTGCGCTGATGCTCTTCGCCGGATGCGCCTCCGTGGCCACCTATAACGGCAGCGGTGACAAGGCGACGACGGTGGCGCTGCGTATCGTGACCATGGACGGAGAGAAGCTGTTTGACGACAAGGTGAAGGTGGTGGACGACAGCCCCACGGTGTACATGGCATTGAAGGCCGCCGCGGAAGCCAAAAAGCTGACGCTGGACGTCGTGGACGAGCAGACGCCGGAGAGCATGTTCCTGAACGGCATTGGCGACCTCGTCAGTGAGAACCCGAACTTCTGGATGTTCTATGTCAACCAGGCTTTGTCGGAGCTCGGCATGGGCACGCAGGCGCTGGCGGACAATGACGTGGTGGAATTTATTTACGGCGATTACAACAACGGGTATGTCTCGGTGAAGTAAGCCAGCGGCGAACTTCTGAACCAGAGATACAAGGCTGTCGGCAATCGGCGGCCTTTTTTGTTCAATCATCCGGTTATCAGCGGATCTCTTCGCACTGTTTGATATAAGCTGCCAGCGCGTTGTGCCATTCCCGCTCGGCAACGGTGGCATGGAACCCGTCCTCCGGCACGAGAGCCGCCAGCTGCCGCAGCGTCACCTCATCCAGTCCGGTGAACAGCGGCTCGAACTCGTTGCCTGAGAGCACATCCGCGCCCAGCAGGTCGGCGAGGTCGGAAAGGCTTTTGACGTGGCGGCGGATGAGCGCCAGCTTATCGGATACATGGCGGCATTCGCGCACAGCTTCGGTGAGCGCGCGGAAAGCGTCGTCGTCCATGCCCAGCCCGTCGATGAAACGCGCCGGCGCGGCGGCCGGCGCGGCGGGGGTGACGAACACCGTCTCCGGGTGGCCGGTGTCCAGCGCCGCCCTGACGGACGCCGCGATGCCGGGCAAAGCCCGCTGCGCGTAAGCGAGGCCCGCAGCATCCAGCGCCAGCCGCCCCAGCGCCACGCCCAGCATGGCGCGCAGCCGCGCGGGGGACAGCGGGCCCAGCCGCTGCGAGAGAAACGCCCGGTCGGCCTCCGACAGGTCGAGGCGCGCGATGTCATGGCCGCACAGCACGCGGCCCAGCGCGTTCGTCAGCGTCTGCGCGTACGCGTTCACCAGCAGGTCCCGCCAGCCGGGGCTGTAGCCGCGCAGCAGCGCGTCGATGGCCTGCTGCGGCCAGCGCGACAGCAACGCGGCCTCGACGGCCAGTGTTTCGATGTACGCGTCCGTATACTCGATGCCCGTCAGGCGACCCACATCCACGCAGAGCGGATAGTCGATGGAACCGGGCGACTCGTGCGCGGCGTACGCCTTGTCGTACGACGAGAAGAATAGCGGCAGGCCGTGATTCAGGGTGTCCAGATACGCGCGGTTGTGGGTGACGGGCGCGGCCTGCAGTGCGGCGAGCCTGTCGCCAGCGCGGCGTACCATGGCGTCAATGAGGCCGATCCCCTCGCGGCGCAGCGTGTCGGGCGGCGTGGACAGCAGGCGCTCCAGCGCGGCGACGGGCGACGGGCCTGCTTTGAGCGCGAGGCCCATGGCGTACGCGGCGGAGGACAGCAGCTGCTGTGCCGGCTGTGCGGGCATGGAGCTGCTCGCGCCGAAGGTATACGTCACTGCCAGGCCGGTGAGCATGCGCTCCAGACTAAGGCGTACATCCCGTGCCTGCGCCAGGGACACGCGCCCGGCGGCTTCGCCCGCCGTGAGCAACGCCTGCACATATTGGCCCGCGCCGGTACGCAGCGGGGGCAGAGCGCCGCCGATGGCGGGCTTATCCGAGGGCTTATTCGTCATACTCGTCCTCCGGCTCCTCGTCGCCGCCGCTGAGCTTGAGTTCGGGCGGCAGACCCGCGCGCACGTTCCGCGCGGCCTCGGGCAGCAGCTCCTCGCGCAGCCGGTCCAGACTGCCCTCGCAGTAATCCCCGTCGAACAGCCGCTTCATCAGCGCGATGGCCTCCGCGTCGTCGATCTCGTCCAGCGTCTCGTTCTTGAAGTCGTAGAACGCCGCGACCAACTCGGCCAGCGTCTCCGCGTAGCTGTCCTGCTGGAGGTACGGCGAGTCGCAGAACGCCAGAATCAGCTCCTCCAGCACGCCGCCCGCGAACGCCACGCGCCCCGCCGCTTTCAGCATGCGGGCCTGTGTCTCCGCCAGCGCCCTTGCGTCCGTTTCCGAGAGGCGCAGGCCGTATCTGGCGGTGACCGCGTTGCATTTGAGCAGGCCTTCCGCCATCGCCGCCGGTTGAATGCGCATCAGATCCATGAAAACACCTCCAAAAACCTATTGACAAATGTTTATTTTTGTGCTATCATAAATATACAAATAATACAATATATTACATATTTGCATAAAGTATAATATACCATGGAACGCGGGCGCGGTCAATGGTTTTTTTATTTTGACAGGATGGGGTTGTGTTTTTCTGATATACTGGAATCAAAAACAACGGGAAAAGGGGATGGATCATGCGTTTGTTCATCGGCATCAGGGCGGGCTGCACGGACTATCTGACGGCGCTGCAGGACGAGCTGCGAAGGCTGGGCCGGGGGCGCTTCACCCATGCGGACAACCTGCACATCACGCTGAGGTTTCTGGGCGAGCTGCCGCCCGCCAGCGTCTCCGGTTTGTGCGATGCCATCACGGAAGCGGGCGGGGAGGCGTTCACGCTGGAATGCGGCGCGGCGCACATGTTCAACAAAAGCGGCATCGTGTCTGCTCGGGTGGCGGGAGAGACCGACAAGCTGGCGGCGCTGGCGGACCGGACCGAGGCGGTGCTGGAGAAGCGGGGTTACATGCGGGAGACCCGAGGCTTCCGTCCGCACATCACGCTCGCGCGGGATTACCAGCCGCACGGCGACATCAGCCGCATCCCCGAAGGCCGCCATGTGTTCACCGCGGACGAGGTGGTGCTGTTTGAAAGCCGCCGTGAAAACGGACGGCTGGTATACGCGCCCCTGTTCGCGCACAGGCTGCAACAACCTGAATAGCGCGCCTGCCGCAATCACCGGGTGGCGCGGCAGACAAAGGTTCAGGTCCGTTATATAACGATGAAATAAACAGCCGGTATCCAGCACAAATAGCGGAAAACCGGCTGTTCTTCTCAGCAAAGCTTTTATGAGGATGACGTTACAGCGGCAGCATCTTTTTGCCGTATTCGTGGTTGACGATCTGCGCGAGGCAGTTGTAGACCGCGGAGGCGCCGCAGACTATGCCGACCCATCCCGCGATCACCTTGACGACAGCCGCGCCGGTAAAATCCCCCGCGGCCAGCAGCCCGAACAGCAGCGTCAGCGACAGGAACACGACCTGCGTCGCGCGGTTGTGCTTGAGCGTGCCGATGAACATGAATGCCGTGAAGATGCACCACAGCAGCAGATAGAAGCCCATACCCGTCTCGCCGGCCTTCTCAATGCCGCCGAAAGGATTCGTCCAGACGAGCACCAGCGACCACCAGAAGAATCCGTAGGCCGTGAAAGCCGTGCCGCCGAACATGTTGTTGCGTTTGAATTCCAGTATTCCGGCGATGATCTGCGCCGCGCCGCCAAGGCAAAGCCCCATCGCCAGGATCATGCCGGATAAGGGGATGATGTTCGCGTTGTGCAGATTCAGCAGGACGGTCGTCATGCCAAAGCCCAGAAGGCCCAGAGGTCCCGCGTTCGCGATGCCTGTCTCAATCTTGTCAGTTGCCATTTAACTCTCCCTATGCAGATAAAATAATTGATAACCGCCGCATATCTTAACATGAATGGACGGCGTTTTCAACGTGGAAATATCCGTATTTATTTCGCGCGACAGGGTGAAAGCATCCTTCACACGCTGCATGAAGACGCTTTATTGCCTATAGACGGCACTCCTCTTCCGGAATAAAAAAATTTAAGATTAAATGTAAAATATATTTGACATATAGTAAATATAATAGTACAATTAGTCTTGTAGAAACGACTTGAAAGGAAGGATTATCTATGTCATATCAGGAGAAAAGAACGATCACCAGCCTTGTGGCGGGCGTGCTGCTGCTGGGTGCGTACTGCATCTACGCGTTTGGCGGCAATGGGCCGGGCGCTGCGGGAGAGCTCAACGCGTGGGCGGTCACGATGCTGGTGTTCATCGGCATCGGCGTGGGCGTCTCCATCGTACTGCAGATATTGTTTCACATCGCAATGTCCGTGTCCATCGCCGTGCGGGAAAAGGGCTGCGACGAAAAGAAAATAGACAAAACCATAAAGGCCGAGATGGTGGAGGACGAAAGGGATAAGCTCATCGAGCTCAAGTCTTCCAAAGTGGGGTTTGCCATCGTGGGCACCGGGTTTGTTGCGGCGCTGGCTGTGCTGGCGCTGGGCGGCGCGGCGGCGCTGATGCTCAACATTGTGTTTTTGGCCATGGGCGCGGGCGCGCTGCTGGGTGGCTTCATCAGCCTGTATTACTACCGAAAGGGCGTTAAAAATGCCTAGGAAAATCGAGATCAGCAACAATATACGCAAGCTCCGCTTTTTTGCGGATGAGATGACCCAGCAGGAACTGGCCGAAAAGGCGGGCGCCTCAAGACAAACCATCATCTCTATTGAGGCGGGCAAATACGCGCCCTCGCTGGAGCTGGCGTTCCGTATCGCCGACGCGTTCGGCGTGGGCATCGAAGAGGTGTTCAGCTATTCCGTAAATGAAGAGGAATAGAGCGGTGGTCGGCAAAACGTTTCTGCTGGAGATGGCGGATGCGCGCCGGTATGTCGAAACAGGGTATAAGGTGGGCAGCGCCGTGGTCGAGGTCTAACGATCCGCTTGTTGATGCAACGCTGCCGTGCTCGCTTTCAGTTGACTGGCACGCATATTTCGCAGCGGTGGTCTTTCGCCATACTGGCTTTATACCGCTCAAGGATGGGACACGAAGCGTCAGGCTGATATTGCCGCTACGCCAGCTCGGAAAAGATATTCAACCACGCTTCACCGACAGCTTCCACTGTGTGGGCGATGGTGAAAACGGCGTATTGGCCGCCGCCGACGGTCCCGATGCTGATATGTTCGCCGGTGACCCGATAATCGTCTGCCACCACAATGCAGGCGTCATAACGGCAGTCTTCGGGTTTCGTGTCGGCAGGGTCGTCCCGCGCGATGCCGAGGACGACCGAATCGCCGCCGAGCAGGCCATGCGCTTGCGCCCAGCTTTTCAGCTGCTTTATGGCCTGCGCGTTGCCCATCCCGTAAGCGCCAACCCTTCGGATGTAAGCGATGCGGCAAGGCGCGATGTTCTCGAGAGTCATAATCATGTGCTGTCTCCTCGCTAAATGCGTAACCCGACCGTTCAGTGTGAGCTTAATACGCTTTAAAATAGAAAACAACAGAATTTTTAAAACGATATTTCCTGGGTACGGTTCACAGCCGATAAAAAACAGCGAACCCTGCACTGACGTGGTTCGCTGCTGTTTCTTGTCTTTGATTATACCTGCCGTTCGGGAACATCCGCCGTCGGTTCTTTTTTGTACACCATGCCGAATTTCAATGCGCCGGTGGGGCAGGCCTTCACGCAGTCGCCGCAGCGCACGCACTCGGCGCTGTTGGGCGTCCTGGCGGGATCGATGTCCGCTTTACACGCGCGGGCGCAGGCCTTGCAGTGCGTGCAGGCCGCGGGCTCCATGCGCATGCCGAACACGGATATCCTGTTGAACAGCGCGTAGACCGCGCCCAGCGGGCAGAGAAAGCGGCAGAAGGGCCGCCAGATGAACACCGCTGCCGTGATCATCCCGACGAGGATCAGCATCTTCCAGGAGAACAGCCAGCCCACGCTGTTTTGCAGCGACTCGTTGAGCGCCACCAGCGGGATGCCCGCTTCCAGCGTGCCGGCGGGGCAGATGTATTTGCAGAAGGCGGGCGTGGGGATGCCGCTCTCAAGATAGAACACGATGGGCAGCAGCAGCACGAAAATGCCGAGCATCACGTACTTGCCGTATTTGAGCACGCCGAAGGCCCGCTTGTGCCGCAGCTTGCGGGAGTGTATCTTGTGCAGCAGCTCCTGTATCAGGCCGAAGGGGCACGCCCAGCCGCAGATGAACCGCCCGACCAGCGCGCCGACGAATATCAGAAAGCCGACCACGTAGAAGCTGACCTTGAGGGACACCGCGCCCATGGCCGACTGGAGCGCGCCGATGGGGCAGGAGCCCACCGCGCCGGGGCAGGAGTAACAGTTGAAGCCCGGCACGCAGATGCTTTTGAGCTTGCCCTGATAGATGCTGCCCGTCGCAAAGCCGGGGAGATTCAGGTTGTACAGCAGCGCCGTCAGCGCCTGAACGATCCGCCGCTTAACCAATGCCGATGCACTCCAGACAGATGTATATCGCCTTGTTGAGGATGACCTTCAGCTCTCCGGTGACGATGCCGAGCACGATCATCGTGACGCCGAGTCCGATCAGCACGGCCTGCACCGTCCGTCTCTTTGCGCGGCTCATTGCGCCATGGCCTCCTGTATCGCGGCCTGAAAACCGTCGTAGTCGGACGATCCGCCAAAGTAGGCGGCGATGGTGCCGTCCGCTTTGAGCACGAAGGTTTGCGGAATAAACTCGATCTTGTAGCCCGGCAGGGGCGCGCCGTCCTCCGAATACGCGAGGGGCATGGCGAAGCCGTTGCTGTCCGCGAAGGCTTGCGCGGTGGCTTCGTCTTCGCCGACGTCGATGGCGATGAAGCTGACCTCGCCGCCCAGCTCCGCATAGAGCTGGTCGATCTCGGGCATCTCGCCCACGCAGGGCGGGCACCAGGTGGCGTACAGGTTGATGAACACCGGCCTGCCAAGGTTCTCGGACAGCGTGAACGTGCCGCCGCCCACCAGGGGCACCGAGAAGTCGGGCATCGCCTGACCCACTTTGTAGCCGTCTTCCCCCGACGCGGGTTCGGCGGACGCCTCGGCGGCCTCGGCTTCCGGTTCGGGAGTAGCCAGGACGAAAACGGTGGGGCTGGGCGCGAGCGTGGGCAACTCTGACTCATCCTGCGGCTGGCCGCCGGGCTCCAGGCCCGAAACATCGGGACCGCATCCGGCCAGCGCCGCCGTCAGCAGCATGGCGATAACGGCAAAGAGAGCGATATATCTGAAACGCATCATATACCTCCGGGAATTTCTTATGATACCACTATATATGCTGCGCAAATACGCGTCAACCGTGAGGACAGGCGCGGCCGCCGCGATTGTTGTCACATTTTCTGTGGATATCTCCGTCGGTGGATAGGGTGCACGCAATCCCGATAAGGCAGCGCCTGCGCCGAAGAGACATATTATCTGCGGATGGCGCAGAGCCAGCGGATGACCAGCGCCTGCCCGGCCGGAGTATTCCAGTCCGCCTCCAGCGCCGTGTGGCAGCTTTGCCCCGCGTCTGCCCGCACATGGTGGCAGAACCGGCATTCCAGCGGCTCCAGCCCCGTGCCGAACAGCTCGCATAAACCGTTGCTGAAAAAGCAGCAGCCGGACGACATGGGCAGCGCCGCAATCCGGCCCTCGCAGCCGCGCAGCGCCGGGGCCAGCACGCCGAATGTCAATTCGGGCGACAGCTCCAGCATCATGCGGTAAGCAAGCCCGGCGTCCAACGCTTTGTGCGCCTCCTGCACCGTCCACCAGCCGGGGCGCATGCAATAACCGGCGCAGACCGCGCAGCTGCACGGCTCCGAAGGGGGAAACCTGTCAACGAGCGCCCGTTTTTTGTTCATGGCGACGCCTCCTGCATACATGAGATGACGCAAGCAGAGAGATATCCAAAAGTAGGGATATGTATATTCGTGCCCGGCATGCCGGGCGGGGTTCAGACCGATAACCGCAGCAGCACGTTCTAAAACAGATCGCCACGCCGGTGAACAGGCGCGGCAGACATACGATAGAGAAGCGGCAGCGCGATGATGAAAATAAGGGGTGTTCCGGAAAAATACAGCCTGAGAGACATGTTTGAGTTCATTGATGATGTTTCCATAATATATCATTTTTTCGTATAAAGCAATATCCTTCGCTGAATTCTGCCCGATCGCTTTACGGGAAGTAAAACTCTGGAAGGTCGTTATATAGCGCAACCAGTATGAATTTCAAACATCCGATCAGGATAAGCAGGCGATGTTTGTGCAGAATAATGTCTGACAGGCATGGTGGATGAGAATGTTGTCTGATCTTTCAATAAGGATAAAAACGATGAGGATAGCCGATAAAATACAGGATGCGGAATTAAAGATCATCAGAGAGCTGTATAATGCTTGGAAAAATAAGAACCGGGACACCGTGAATTTTGACGCCGATTCCTGTGGCTTGCAATCAGTCTTGAGCCGTGCCGGATTATCAACGAATCAGGCCCGGACGCACCTCGAGAGCCTGCAGGCCTTTGATTTTATTGAATTTGATGAGAACAACATCAAGCTGCTGCCAAGCGGAATCAAATACGCCCGGGGGCAATTTGACAATATCACATAAGCAATTTATACCGAAGACGTTAACGCAGGCGGCGGGAGATACGCTTGATAAGGAATAAGAAGCATTAATGCTTCTTATTCTTGTGCACAGACATGGGCAACAGGAAAGGATGTTATTTGTTATCCTTATTCTGCTGCCTGTTCTGGCAGTTGTCCTTATTGCGGTTCTTCTGCTCGTTCCGGTTCTTCTGTTCGTTCTGGTTGTTCCGGTTGTTCTGCTCCGTGCCATTCTTCCAGCTAGAATTCCTGTCCATAAATATCCCCTTTCGATATTTTACTGTCGTTATTATTCGCTGATAAAGGGACAAACTATTCTAGGAAATAATATCTTTGAATAGGTGTCACCATGCTGATCAAAAATGGAAAAATAGTTTCAATGACGGGTAAAATATATGAAAAGGGCTGCCTGCTGATCAAGCGTTCAAAGATAGCGAAAATAGACAATTATATTGATGATGAAAAAAACGATGATGGCCTTGTTATCGATGCGAAGGGCGGATGGGTGATGCCCGGCCTGATCGATGCCCACTGCCATATCGGCATCCAGGAAGAGGGGATGGGCATGGAGGGCAACGACACAAACGAGATCAACAAGCCGATCACGCCGTATATCAAAGCCGTTGATGCCGTCAACCCCATGGATTCGGCCTTCCACAACGCCATAAAAACCGGTATTACAGCCGTCATGACCGGGCCCGGCAGCTCCAATGTGGTGGGAGGGCAGTTTGTATTCATGAAAACACAGGGGCGCTGCATTGACAACATGGTGTTGAAGGAACCGGCCGCCATGAAAATCGCGCTGGGGGAGAACCCCAAAAAGAACTACGGGGATAACAACATGATGCCGTCCACAAGGATGTCCATAGGGGCGATGCTGCGCCGGGAACTCTGTGAAGCCCGGCAATACTGTGAAGCGAAAAAGAAACCCGACGACGGCTTTAAGCAGGAATATGACCTGGAAAGCTGGCTTCCCGTTTTTTCCGGGGAAATTCCGCTCAAGGCGCACGTGCACAGGGCAGACGACATTCTGACGGCGATTCGGATCGCCAAAGAATTCGGACTCAGGATGACGCTGGACCACTGCACGGAAGGGCACCTGATTGCGGATGAGATCAAGGAATCCGGGTTCCCGGCGATACTCGGGCCCAGCCTGTCCTCAAGAAACAAAATCGAAATAAAATACATGGACTTCAAAACGGCGGGCGTGCTTCATAGGGCGGGCGTCAAGGTCGCCATCATGACGGACCATCCCGTTTCGCTGATCCAGTGCCTGCCCGTTTGCGCGGGGCTGGCGGCCAGAGAAGGGCTGGGGCTGGACGAAGCGCTGAAAGCCATCACGATCAACGCGGCACAGATTTGCGGCGCTGCAGACCGGGTCGGCAGTCTGGAGGCGGGAAAGGACGCGGACATCGCGATATTCGACGGCAATCCGCTGGAGGTTTTCACCCGGTGCCTTTATACGATTGTGAACGGGGACATCGTCTATGAAGCGGACAGGGATGAACCACAAAAACGGACATGAACAGATGACAATGCGCCGAGCATTTTCAGTTCTTGCGGGCGCTCAGCTTCTGGTATTCGGCGGGCGTCCAGAAGGTGTCGATATCATCGGAATGATACTCTTTTTTGCACAGCTCGATCAGCAGGGCCGTGCCGAAACCGGCGTATTTTTTCATCGCGAGCAGCACGAGCTTCCAGACAGCGACGGCAAAGCTGAAAACGCCCACCAGCCCAGCGATGATGGACACCGCTGCGGCCAGGCCGGAGCCGCCGCCGGTGGACATGTATGAGAAAATAAACAGCGCGATGCACACGGCCGTCAGTATCGCGGCCCGGAGCACGGTGAACCAGCCGGACCTCACCACACACTTGTCGCACAGGGCCTCCTGGCGGGAGCCCTTCAGGAAAAAACGCGCGGCGGTGCTGCGCGAGCTGCGGGAGAGCGATTCGGGCGCAAAAGTCCTTTTGCCGAGATAGCAGGTGTATGTGTGCGCTGCGCTGGCGGATTGGCCGCAATTCAGGCAGGTGTTGAGCGGGGCTTCGTGAGCCGTGTCTGTCTGCATGTGATTCCTCCGGGGAATGAAATAAGCTGTAGCGTCACAGCCCAATGCGGGGCAGCCATTGATACGAACGAACGGCGGATACCTGTGGCGCTGATGACAAAGCATTTGCTCTCATAAACAACTACATATATATTACCAGCTTATTGATAATTGGCAAGGCATTAATCTAAAATCGGGCACAGGGGTTTATGGCTATGAAAGCACAACGTGCGAACGGCTGCCCTGTGAGGTGTATAAGACCGAGGTGATCCGCCCGGACCAGCCGGAGAAGATGGACGAGTATGAGGGAGGGCACCGCGAAGCTATCCGGCAGGATGCGCGGGATGACGTGAGATCACTCCAGACGATCCTGGCCTTCGTCCGATTCATACAAGCTGCTGTCGATGCCGGATACCAGGCGGGACACGTTGTCCGAGTGGTACAGATACAGCTCATGCAAGGCCCGTGTACACACGGTATACAGCAGCCTTCTGTCGCTGTCGGCGGAATAGTCCGCTTCCCCGATAGAAACGGCCAGAACGGCGTCAAACTCCAGGCCTTTGGCAAGATAGGACGGGATCACCACGACATCGCCGTCATAGGCCTCGTTCCGGTTCGAGATGAGGCCTATGTCCATGAAGAGACTGATGGCGTTGTACGCCTCTCTGCACCGGGACGCGGTTTTGCAGATCACCGCAATCAGCTTATAGCCCCTGTTTTTCAGCCCCATGATATCGTCGGCGACCCTTCTGTGCAGATCGTTCTTGCCGACCTTTATGACCCTTGGCTTGTTCCCATGCCTGTTCAGCTGTTCGGCGTGGCTGGGGGAGTCGAGGAGTTCCCGGCAGAAATCCGCCAGTTCCTTGCTTGAACGGTAGCTCTTCGTCAACGAGATCCTTTTCGTCCCCTTCGCATTGAACACGTCTGCGACGGCGTCAAAGCTCCCGGCGTTGGCATAGCCGTTGACGGTCTGATTGACATCTCCCAGGATCGTCATATTGCCGCTGCCGAACACCAGCCTGAATACTTCATATTGCACCGCCGTATAATCCTGAGCTTCGTCGATGATCACGTGTTTGATGGACGCTGCGTGGCCGATACCATCAAGCACGGCTTTCAGGTATATGACAGGCGCCAGATCCTCATAATCCAGAATCCCCTGCTCCAACTGCCGAAGGGTATGGGCGCCGATACGGCGGTATTCCCCCAAGCCTTCAGTATCGCCCGCCGGTAAAAACGACTCGATATCCCTGAAAAGGTCCGCATACAGCGAAAGGATATCGCAGGAGGTCATCTGCATGATATCCTGCCGGACAGCCGCGTATCCTGTTTTGGCTTCCTGACCGGCTGCCGGATTGTCTTCATCAGCCAAGTCACCGGCCCACTTGTTCTCGCTTTGCTCCAGAAGGGCGAAAAGCCTCCGGCGCAGCTTCTCCAGACGGTTGGCGTAGGGCAGGCGGCTGTCCTGCTGCCGCAAAAGCTGGCGAATGCCTGCGGCGGAAATCAGGAGGGCGCCGTTGTACATCAAATTTCTGAACTCAATCCCCATGCCGTCTTCAAGCTGCCGCACATACGTCTTCAATATGGCCGGAAACAGCGGCGATGATTTGAACCGGATGCAAGCCGGTCTGATGTCGTTAGCGTCATCCACGGTCAGGATATATTCCAGCTGCTGGTTGACGGTTTCGATCTGGACATCGGTCCCCAACGCGCTGTCGAAAAAGTCCGCGAAGGTGCTCCTCAGAATGTTTTCTTCCCCCAGCTCCGGCAACACACGGGAAATATAATCCTCAAACACATGGTTGGGCGAGAAGATCAGGATGTTCTCCGACCTCATGGTTTCCCGGTATTTGTATAAAAGGTAAGCCGCCCGGTGCAGCGCAATGGATGTTTTCCCGCTGCCTGCCGGGCCGTCCACGATGAGCACCCTGTCCTCGCTGTTCCGGATGACGGTGTTTTGCTCCTTCTGAATGCTGGTCACGATGGTGCGCATCCTGTTGTCGGTGCTCTTGCCCAATATCTCCTGAAGCATGACGTCGTTGATGTTCAGGCTGCTGTCGAACATGTAGACGATTTCGGCATTCTCGATTCTGTACTGCCTTTTCAGCAGTATCTCCCCTTCGATCAGGCCCGCCGGGCAGGCGTAGCTGGAAGGACCGATCTCAAAGTCGTAGAACATGCCGGATATGGGAGCCCTCCAGTCGTACACGAGGATATCCATCGTGTCGTCTGTGCTCAAGTTATAGATGCCGATATAGACCTGTTCCGCTTTTATCTCGCCGTTTTCCAGAAAGTCGATCCGTCCGAAGTAAGGGCTTTTGCTCATCATCTTCAGATGCTTCACCTTTTCATAAGAGAATCTGTATATGCGCGCTTTGCCGGCGATATCCGTTTGGTACTGCCAAACCTGAGCGACATCCTCAAGATCGGTCAGGCCGGCGGGCGCGCACCGGACATCCTCCCACATGCTCTTCTGAAGCTCTATCGCGTCCCTTTTATATTGATCCGCGGCGTTGATCCCGGCGTGAAGCTGGACCTTTATCTCATCGGCAACGCGGTTAAGATAAGCCTTTTCGTGAACCCATATTTCCTTGTCCTCAATCATTCATGATCCTCCCTGAATTCACGGCGTTTATTGGAAATGTCCTGACAGCAGTCTGGTGCGTCGATATTGTTTTTTCATTAGAATAAACTCAATGGATGCCAAATATAAGACTGATAATAAAAATCTTCTTGTGCTATAATGAAAGCGGAGGAGATAATCCTTTTCAATTAAGAGAAGTAAGGCTGTTTTCCGAGAAGGACTATATAAAGCACGGAATAAACCCCGTAAAATCAAGGTTTTTTCCGTGCTTTGCTGTCATTTTGTCGCTTATCTGTCGCTTAAATATGTAAAATGATACTCAACGATACAATATATTGCTTGTCAAAATTATAAAACATACCGGATTGTTTTTACAGAAATGAGATTTATTTTCTTTGCAAACCGTCAGTATATGCTTTTATCTTTTCTCTGTCGTTATCGCTTAACTGTCGGTATGTATGTAAATGCTCCAACTCATTTGGTGATAAATCACTTTCTCTAATTTGCTGCTTCACATCAGATAAGCCTGCAAGATAGTCAAGTGAAACATTAAAGAAATTTCCCGTTTTGCGATATAACGCTTTTTTTCTAAATAATCGTCCTCGATATTAACAACAAATAACAAATATATGCAACGGTTAAATAACTGTTATTGTACCGTTACCGTATTTTATGTTGCTTATTTCTGATAATCTTTATTTAACTGTTGTTGTACCGTTAACAGTGAAAATCGACGTATCAAATAACAACGAAAGGACGGGACGGGCCGTATGCTGAAAGACATTCCATACAGCATATTAAAACAGGACGAGCGTGCGTATGAGGTTATGCTGCTTCGCGACCAACACGGCAACACATTTACCGATATCGCAAAAGAGTGCGAAATATCGGTTGCAAGGGTTGCGCAAATATATAACAAAATGAAGGTTAAGCAAATACGCTTATACATCAATCATATTGCGGTAGTGCTTGGATATGAAGGCAGTTCACAAATCAGAAAAGTCTATGATAATGCTTATGAATGCTATCAAGGCTGGTCATATGCCTGTGCATATTTGGAAAAGAAGTATAAAAGCATTTTGGATGAATACAGGGGCGGGGAACCGGGTATGCCGATACAATTTGTCAGGAGTATGCCACCATTTAAGCCCAAACTGAGCAAAGAAACGATTGCCCGTGTTATCGAAATGCGGGAGGTTGAAAAAGCGTCATATATAGCAATCGCAAAAGAATTGCGTATAACGCCTGCTAAAGCAAAGCATACATATGAATGGTTTTATCATAAACAGGTGTTAGCGTTCATAGAGGTTTTACAAAAAGAAGCAAATAGCTATGATGAAAAAATGGCTATTTGGGAGCATTATTTCAAAGAATACAAAACGTCCAAAAAACGCTATGATGCGCTAACTAAAGGATAAGCTGTTGCAGCCTATCCATACTTGTAAAGCGTCGGGGTGGGCGTTAAACTTTTCCCCCGACAACTTACAATACAGGCTGATAGCGGCTTTGTAACCCTCGAATACGTCCACGCGGGTAATATCGTACAAAATTCCCTTGTAGCGCACAATATGCGCCGTTGTAACGTCGTCCCGCCAGTTAATCACGAATTGGACTTCCGCGGTCGCCTGTACCGCCATAGCCGCGTAAACCTCTTTGCCGGACAACTGCCGGAAATAAGCCCAAACGGGCGGGGCTATGGGCGTTAAATGCTCGGTCGCAATGCCGCAAAGGCTGCTTTTTGTATAGTACAAAAAAGGCCCTCTTCAACGAGAGAGCCGGACAGCCAGTAGGTTACAGCCCGAGCAGCTTGAGCAGCGGCAGCAGGCCGATGGGCAGGAACAGCGAGAGCGCCATGTCGCCCGTTTTCACCTTTTTGAGGCCCAACATGTTGACGGCGATGCCGAAAAGGATGATGCCGCCCACCGCGGAGATCTCGTTCACGACGGCGCTGTCCAGCCCGCCCGCGAACAGCGAGAAGGCGAACGTGAGCAGCCCCTGATAGATCAGCACCGGAAACGCGGAGAACAGCACGCCCACGCCCATGGTGGACGCGAGGAAGATGGACGTGACGCCGTCCATGATGGACTTGGTGAACAGGATGCCGTGGTCGCCTGAGAGCGCGCTGCTCATGCTGCCCATGATGGCCATGGACCCCACGCAGAACAGGATGGACGCGCCCGCGAAGCCTTCGGAGAACGAACCGCCCGCCTGTTTGAGGCGGCTTTGCAGCTTGCCGCCCAGGCTCTCCAGCCGGTCGTCGATGCGGATCAGCGTGCCCAGCAGCGTACCGACGATGAGGCTGAGTATCATCACCAGTATATTCTGTGATTTGATGGCGTAGAGGATGCCCACGCCCACCACGCCCAGCGCGATGACGTCCGTCAGCGCCTTCTGATAACGGGCTTTGAGCTTGTTTTTGAAGAAAAGGCCGACCGCGCTGCCCGCCAACACCGCCAGGAAATTCACGATAACGCCAAGGAACATTGCACACACATCTCTTTTCGTAGTATCACAGCAACCTCCATAGTAGCCGCAATGCGGGGAGATATCAAGTATAATTTGCCTGACGGTGACAGGCTTACCAATGGACGCAAAAAAGGCCGCATGTGCTGCGGCCTTTCATATCGTGGTGTTATTCTTTGGGTTCATCTGTGTCCTGCGGGGCAACGGGTTCCTGCGGGGCAACGGGTTCCTGCGGGGCAACGGGTTCCTGCGCCGCAACGGGTTCCTGCGGCGCAACGGGTTCCTGCGGCGGAGCCGGGGGAGCAGGAGGCGTCTGCGGATACTGCGGATACGCGTTGTACGGGGGTGCCTGCGGCGGCGGCTGATACGGATTGTATTGCGGAGCCTGCTGATACGGCGGGTACGGCGGATACGGATATCCGGCGGCTGCGGCTGCGGCCTGCGGGTTCTTCTCTTTCACCAGCGCGAGGATGCCGCCCACCAGCAGCGCGATACCGGAAATGATGCCCCAGCCCGTCATGCTGGACAGCACGCAGGCGATGATCATGAACACGCCCGCCAGCACGTTCTTTTTCTTGGCAAGGGCGCCGCCGATGGTGCCGAGGATACCGCCGATGATGCCGAGCACGCCGGACACCGTCAGCCATGTGGCGGCAGCCCTCAGGCCAAAGTCCGCATAATCGCCAAGGTCGATGTCGTAATCGTAATCGTAGTCGAAGTCGTAATTGTAATCAAAGTTGAAATTACCGTTGTCAAAGCCTTCCGCTAATCCATCTGAGAATTCATCGGAATACTGGTTCAGGATGTCGTTCATGTCGTCGCTGAAACCATAGGAATTCAGATAGCTCAGAGACGCCGCGCCAACGAGTACAAAGATAGAGATGATGATGGCGAGTATGCCACCAACAAGGCCCAGTACCAGACTGGCTGTTCTCATAGATATGCCCTCCTTAAATATTTAAAATAAAATAACTCTACTATGACTGCCTCCATTTTATAGCATGAAGCGCACAATATCAATACGGCAGCTGTAAAGAATTGATAAGAGCCGTTCTGTGGGCACACCAACACCGGCCCGGCGCCATGATGACACAAGACCTGCCGCCCCTGGCGGGAAAGACACGGATAGCGGGTGACGGTTACCGCAGGCCCAGCTCCTCCAGCTCCTCTTCCACCTCTTCCGAGCCCTCGTCGTAGAACTTCTCCTCGTCGGGAGCCAGCTCTTTCAAAAGGCGCAGGAACTCGCCGGCGTGCACGCGCTCTTCGTTGGCGATGTCCTCCAGCACCGCGATGGCGAGCTGGTTGTCGGTGGATTCGGCCAGCTGCATGTAAAGCTGGATGGCCTCGTATTCCGCGGCGATCATGAAGCGGATGGCGCGGATCAGCTCGGCATGGGTCAGCTTACGGTCCTTCGCGAGCCCGGAAAAGGATGTTCCGAAATCAGGCATGGCTTGTCCCTCCTTGTTTTTGCTTGATTATACCATAAAAGCCTGTATGTAGGCAATATTCCCCATTATCCTGCGTTTCATGTATAATGGGAAAAGCCGCGCATTTTCGTGCAGGGATTGCGCGGACACGGCGGCGGCGCTTTGATAAACTGGGACGCGTAAAGGAGCTTGATGCGTATGGAATGGCTAGAGAGGCTGAACCTGGCGATGGATACCCATTTTGGACACTTATTTTGCATGCTCATAGTTGTGCGTTCCGTAGGGGCGGGTCCCTGTGCCCGCCCGCTATCCGCCCTGCCCGCAGCTCTGGTTCCGGCAAAAGAAACGGTCATACCCATACTGGGCACAGGCAAGCGACCGATCCCTACAGATGCGCGCATATATGGCCTGTGGTGCAAGCACCACCCGGCGGGGCAGGGGTTGCCGCGCCGTCACATCTGCCTCTGATAACGCACCGTCATGACGAGCAGCAGCACATTGTAAGCGGCATACACGCCCACCGTGACCAGCGTCTGCCACAGCGGCGCATCCGTCAGTATCCATACGCCCGCCAGCGCGATCACCAGCCACTGGACCACCGAGCCCGCCGCGGCCCGCGCCTTGGTGCGTATCATCTCGCTGCGCTCGTCGCCCTGCTCGATCTCGTTCTGCCGGGCGATGTCCGGATGTTTTTTCATATAGCGCTTCATGACCAGATAGGCGATGCTCATGCCGGCGAGCCCCGCGCCCACGCCAATCAGCACGCCTCCCACCGCCTTCATGGACTCCCCGGTGAACAGAATGCTCACAGCCGCCAGCACAACGCCTGTGATCAGGACGGCGATATAAAATGATGTTTTTTTCAGCATAGTTCATTCCTCCTCGTCGATGAATATCTGCTCCACGGGCAGCCCGAAATACCGCGCGATCTTCAGCGCCAGCTTGATGGACGGGTTGTACCGCCCGTTTTCCAGAGACCCGATGGTCTGGCGCGACACGCTGAGCGCGGCGGCCAGCTCCTCCTGACGGATGCCGCGCTGTTTGCGCAGCTCCTCCAGCCTGTTTTTCATGGCAGCTCCTTATCCAAAAATGGAAAGTTAACTTTCCGTTAAAGCATAACGCGGAATACGGGAAATGTCAAGCGTGCTTTCCATAAATGGTCTGGATTTTAAGGATAAAAAAAGCGGCTTATAAGTCCGCTGAGTGGTCGCTATACTTTGCTGCCGTTACGCCTCAAAGCCGTCGGGATATTCGCCCTTCTCCACGCTCCAGGCCTCCACCTGCGGTACGGATACGGGCGAGTTCAGCTGCGTGGTGTAAGTATACAGTGTATCCGCCGTGCCCCAGACGGTGACGCTCTGGCCGACAACAGGCAGCACCTCGTCCGTGGAGAGCAGGTGGTTGACGCTCACGACATTCTGCTGCGTGGCCGCGTCCGCCATCAGAAAGCTGCAATAATACGGCGCGTCGGGATACGGCGCGAACACGCGGCACACCGTGCCGGACACCTGCACGCAGTCACTCGCCGCGGCTTCAGCACCGGAATACAGCGCGGCGTAATCGGGCGCGGCACACCGCTGCTTGAAAGCGCTGATGCGCGCCTCGCGCGCTGCCGCGTCTTCCACGATGTAGCCGTTTCGGAAAGCGCCGGTGTAGATGCGTATGCCGCTCAGGCCGTAAAGCGTACCCTGTCCGTCAAAATGGCCCGCGGCATAGCCGCCTTCATACCGCAGCACACCGTCTATGTATTCACGGCCTTCGCCATGCAGCTCGTCGTTTAAGTATTCGCCCTCTTCCATGGAGCCGTCGGCCCAGAAGCATTGGCCCAGCCCGCTGAAATGGCCGCTGTCCCAATGGCCTTCGTACATCCAGCCGACGCCATCCAGGTTTGCGGCGATGAAGCTGCCGTAGCCGTGGGGCAGGTCGTTTACCAGCGCCCCCGAATACAGACCGGTGCGTTCGCCGAAATAGAACGACAGCGTCAGCTTCAGGTCTTCGACGTCTCCCGTGACGGGCGCGGGCGCGGGTGTGGGGGAGGGCAGCGGCGGCAGCATGGACGACGGCGCGGGCGTCTCGCCCCAGCGCGCGTCCGTATCCGGCGCGAAAGCGGGTATGCGCTGGCAGGCCGCAGCCAGCAGCAGCAGCAATATGCAAAGCAGCAGCAGGCCGCGTTTCATGAAGCGCCTCGCGATTGAAAGGAATGAAACCATAAAGACATTATAGCACGGCTGCCCGGCTGTGCCTACGGCGAACAAAGGCGAACGGTGTCTATTCGCCCAGCACGAAGGTGGTGCTCTCCATGCCGTGGCTGTGGTTGCGCACGTTGTAGGTCTGGCCCACGTAATAATGGTAGTGCTTGTAACCGCCTTCATCCACGTATGTCGGCGGCTGCGTCTGGATGGAAAAACCGTGCGAATGGCCGTCCGTCGTCGTGGTCTCGCCGGATACGATATGGGTATGGCCCGGCGTTTCCGGGCTGGCGCTGGTGACGCCGGAAAACAGGTGCAGGTGTCCGTCCACATAGACGGTGACGCCCTTGAACTGATGCGTATGCAAAGCCAATCACTCCTTGGTGTAACATATGCGCGCGCGGACGCGTCCGTGACTTTACATTATCGGGATCAGCATTCCCGGATCATACTATATACAGTATTATACGTCTCCCGCTATCGCGCGCGAATCATAATAGCCCATGCCGTTAAATACGCTATTATGGAGAATTTATGCGCGGAGGGGTGTTATATGGGGTATTACATAGAAGTTGAGCAGGGGGTGCGGGTGTTTGTGGAGGACCTGAACCCGGCGGGCAGCAAGACGATACTGTTTATCCATGGCTGGCCCGGAGACCACAATTTGTTTGAGTACCAGTTCGACCAACTGCCCGGCATGGGCTTCAGGTGCGTCGGGATGGACTGCCGGGGCTTCGGCCTGTCCGACAAGCCGTGGAGCGGCTATGACTACGACCGGCTGTCGGATGACGTGCGGGCCGTGATTGACGCGCTCCAGCTGCGCAATATCACGCTGGGCGGGCACTCTACCGGCGGCGCGATCTGCGTCCGGTACATGGCGAGGCACAACGGGCACGGCGTGTCCAAGCTGGGGCTGTTTGCCGCCGCCGCGCCCAGCCTGATACAGCGGCCCTATTTTCCGTACGGGCTGCCCAGGCAGGTGGTGCTGGACATCATTCAGGGCACATACACCGACCGGCCCAAGGTGATCACCGACTTTGGCAACACGATCTTCTTTCAGTACAAGACCGCGCCCTTCACGGACTGGATATTCCAGCTGGGGCTGCGGGCGGCGGGCTGGGCGACGGCGGCCATTGCGAACACCTGGCTGGATGAGGAAGGGCTGTTTTACGACCTGAAGACCATCGACGCGCCCACGCTGATATTGCACGGCACCCACGATCAGGTCTGCCTGTTTCCGCTGGCCGTGGCCCAGCGGGACGGCATCCGAAACGCCAGACTGGTGCCGTTCGAGGAGAGCGGCCATTTCCTGTTCTGCGACCAGAAGGAGAAATTCAATCAGGAGCTGGCGCAGTTTGTGGAAAACGGATAAAACGCGGAGCAAGTAAAAAGCCTGCCGGCGGGTCACAATAAATGTATCAGCAATGAAAAGAGGTGCAATGTTGTGATCATGGACGGGCTGGGCGCCATTTGCCCCAACTGCGGGCAGACAAAGGTGTTCGAGCGGCTGAGCATCGGCGGGTATCTGTTCTGCGACAGGTGCGGCTACTCGGCGAGAGAGGAAGCGTTCACACGGCGGTAGACCTGTGGCCGCAGACGCGCGTTGTGATATGCGGCCTTGTTATGGTATAATTCCATCGACAGATACCGTAACAGGGGGATGCCATGAAAACACTGGGGCGCATATTCGGCGCTTTGCTCTGTATCATATTGATACTGGCCGTGCTGGCGGCGGCGGTCTTCTTCAACGAACTGCGCACTCTGGCCACGCTGCAGCAAGTGGACGATTACCCGATGTACCGCATGACGTATTACGGCGACTACGGGTTCAATGAGTTCCTGAAGACGGGCGCGACGAGCGACGGCGACATCGAGGCGTACGTCACCAAGCGGCTGCTCAAGGGTCTGCCCATAGACCTCGGCGTGACGGGGGACGGCTGCACCGCTTTTGTGACGCGCAACGCCGAAGGCGACGTGGTATACGGGCGCAACTTCGACTTCGGCTATACCCCGTCATTACAGGTGTTCACTGACCCGGACGGCGGTTACGCGTCCGTCTCCACCGTGAACCTGACGTTCGCGGGCTATTCGGCGGACAAGCTGCCGGCCGCGGGCATCTCTGCGAGCAGCTTTCTGACGCTGGCCGCGCCGTTCCTGCCGTTCGACGGCATGAACGAGAAGGGCGTCGCCATCGCGCTGCTGGCCGTGCCCGAGGCGCAGCCGCCCAAGGACAAGGAAGTGACGCTCAACACCACCACGGCCATCCGGCTGGTGCTGGACAAGGCCGCCAGCGTGGACGAGGCGGTGGAGCTGCTCAAACAATACAACATCTATTTCTCGGCGGACGTGACCTGCCACTATCTCATCGCGGACGCCTCGGGCGCTTCGGTGATCGTGGAATACTGGGACGGCGCGCTGCAGACGGTGGCGCCGGACGCGGACTACCAGATCGCGTCCAATTTCGTGGCGTACAACGGCATGAACCTGGGCGAAGGCTTCACCGAGTTTGAGCGGTACGACACGGTGAAGGCGCGCATCGAAGCGGGCGGCGGCATGCTCAGTGAGGACGACGCGGCGGCTTTGCTGGCCGAGATCGGCGTGTGGGACGGCGACGAGGACAAGCTCCAGTGGACAACCGTATATAACCTGACCGGTCTGGACGGGAGCATCTTCGCGCACCGCAACACGGGCAACGTGATGGAGTTCGAGCTGGAATAGAACCGTCGTGAGGACCGAAGAAATCGCCGGATATTTGGCGCAGAGCGGTGTATCGTGTAACCGGTCCCCGTCTGGGGCCGGTTTTGAATGCTTCTGGCGCAGTTATCGCGGAGGCTAAGGCTGTTATGATGTTGTTCTTCTGGATCGTGGATATACTGATACCCGCCATGGTGCTGGCAGCCGGGCTGCTGTTTGCCTTCCGTCCGCCGCGCCGCATCAACATGTTTTGCGGCTACCGCACGCGCCGCTCCATGGCGCCGCAGGCGGCGTGGACGAGGCGCACCGCCTCTATGGGCGCATCCTGCTGCGCGTGGGCCCGCCGCTCATCGTGTTCACGGTACTCGCGAAGCTGCTGGTGCCGTCCGAGATTTTGACCCTCGCATTGCTGCCGTTCCCACTCGCCGCGCTGATCATACCCATTCCAATGGTGGAGAAGCGGCTCAAGGCGATGGGGGGGAGGCAGGGGTAATTGAGTATTATATTGAAGCAAACCAGGAATCATCAATAGAATAATCCATAATCGGGATTACACCCAGTTGAAGGTCTTTCAATTTTTCAACAAGGTCATTCCCGTCAATTAAATCAATCGGAGTTGTTCCTGCTCGGTTTGCCTCTTTAATGGCATCTGACGAGAATTTTCCCGTTGTAATAAAAAGCCCTTTGTCTGCACGTCCTTGCATAGCGCCACGAAAATCTCTTATTTCACTCGATGAAACGCTTCCCTGATATCTTTTGCATTGGAACAACATATGAAAACTGATTATACCATTTAACTTTATTGTACCTGTACCATCTACACCTCCGTCGCCCGATCGGCCTGTAACCTCGACCTGAACAAAACCAGATTCTCGAAGTATACGCTGGGCTAGCCGTTCAAAAGCATCTGGAGATAAGTTGAATAAGACATTCTTTAATTGGTCACGCCACCCTTGTATTTCATCAGGAATATCAACGCCGTCATTTTCAAGATTGTTATCATTAATATTGATTAACTGATTCTTTTTAGATGCTTTCAAAAATGACATAGCCCGTACTTGAGCTACTATTTCCTCAGGATAAATCGCATCAATTTCTCGCCCTTTGGCCGTTAATGACCATACTCCTCGTGAAGAATTCTCTAAAAGTCCAACCTTCTTCATATAAGTTCTTGTCCAAGCTAGACGATACTCCACTTCTGTTTTACTACCATTACCATGGGGGACTTCTGTAACCTTTTCGGGTAGGTTTAGCAACTCAAGAGTCTTTTGGTCAATTTCATTAATTGTTCCTGACCCACCAAGTTCTTTAAGCGCTTGAAAAAGCTCTATCATCATCTCATTATAGGCTGGTACAATATTTTTTGCCACTTTATCTACCCCTCTAAAAAATCTAACTTACATTATAAAGACTTGTGTAAATTATACAAGTCTTTTGCCATTTTACTAAACGTTTAATCAAGTTCATGTCTGTCTGTTGGCGAGAAACGGCTGAAGGTGAAGCGATCCGGTTGCTTTTTACATGCCATCCGTGATAGCATGGGGCGACAAATGATCGGGAGAGAAGCGGATGGCTGAGGTCAAAAGGGTCTGCGCGGCTTTTTTCAGCGCGACAGGGACGACAAAAAAGGTCGTGACACGGATGGCGGAAACGGCGGCTGACCGCCTGCATTGCCCGCATCAGGTGTTCGATTTCACGCTTCCGCAGGACAGAAGGCAGCCGCTGCGCTTTGACGAAGCTGATCTGGTGGTGTTCGGCGTGCCGGTCTATGCGGGCCGGGTGCCGAATGTGCTGCTGAAGTTTCTGGATACGCTGGCGGGCAGCGGGGCCGCCGCGATACCCGCCGTGCTTTTCGGGAACAGGAATTATGACGATGCTTTGATCGAGCTGCGGGACATCCTGCACCGGACGGGCTTTTATCCGTTTGCCGCCGCCGCGTTTGTGGGAGAGCATGCGTTTTCAACAGCGTTGGCAGCGGGCCGGCCGGACAGGGCGGACATGGCCGCGGCCGAAGAGTTCGCGCGGTCAGCGGCGGACAACATCAGCCGGGTGGAAGGGATTCCGGCGCTCATCGCGGTCAGCGGAACGCCCGCCCCATACCGGGGGTACTACCAGCCCAGGGACGCGCAGGGGCATCCGGTGGACATACGCCGGGTGAAGCCGCGGACCGCGGCGGCATGCGATAACTGCAAGGCCTGCGCGGCGCTTTGCCCGATGGGGTCCGTCAGCTTTGAAGATGTGCGGGAGGTCGCGGGCATCTGCATCAAATGCGGCGCGTGCGTGAAGCGCTGCCCGCGGCAGGCGAAGCATTTTGCGGACGCGGATTATCTATACCACCTGCGCGAGCTGGAACAGAGGTATGCCCGTCGCGCGGAGCCGGAATGCTTTCTGTAGAAAAACCGCTGAGTCACGTTGCTGTAACAAGGGACTGTTGCAGTACGCCTTTCTTTTTTGATATATTGGTAAGGGATAAGCACGAATTGAAGTGCCGATATTTATATAACAGAAGGTACGATTATGTTGATTGATATGACTTTGAAAATTACACCCAAAATGGTAGCGGACGCACAAGGTAATGAAAAAAAGAGTCTTGTCGGCCATCTTGGAACACATTTTGATGTCATGAATAAAGAATTTCCACTGGAATTTACCAAACGGCGGGGAATCGTATTTGATGTCAGTCAAGTCAGGGATAGGGACATCACATCAAAAGATATTGATTTGGATCAGGTGTCCGATAATATGTTTGTGGCATTCAGCTCCGGATTTATTGAAAAAGTGGGGTATGGAGGAAAACTATATTTTACAGACCATCCGCAGCTATCCGGCGAGCTGATTGATAAGCTGCTTGATAAAGGCGTTTCTATTATCGGCGTGGATTTTGCGGGGGTACGCAGGGGAAAAGAGCATACACCGAAAGATCAGTATTGCGCGGACAGAGGTGTGTTTATCATTGAAAATCTTTGTAATCTGCATCAGGTGCTGACTCTGGGCGATGGAGCCTTTATAGCAAATACATACCCTCTGAATTATACAGACATGACAGGCTTACCCTGCCGGGTGGTAGCAGAATTATGAGCATCTTGTGAAACTAGCCAAATTCCAATTGGCCACAGGGCTTGCAAGCAGCCGCCCCCTATTAAAAACTCCCGCTTTTTTGATACGGGAGTTTTATTCTCTGTGGCAGCTGCGCCAATCATGCGTTTTCTTGCAGTCAGACTGCGCGAATGATCCATGACAGGGCAGACACCTTGTGGAAGGACTAAATTCTGATCCTCCAGGGAGACGCCGGTTGTCAACAGGCCGCCGCTTTCTTCGGCAGCAGGATCGCCAGGAAGCCTGCCAGAACGGTACAGACCGCGGGAACAAGCATCAGGGCATTCAAGCCCCATGCAGACGCGAGCGTCCCCATCAGCAGCGGAACAAGCGCGTACGACAGGTACAGCGCGGAGAACACAGCGCTGGACGCAAGGCCGGAGTTGCTCCGATACCAGCCGCAGACGAGCCCGACGGTTCTCGGCAGCACGGGCGCGTTCGCGCAGCCCGCCAGAAACACACAGGCCAGCATGGCATAGTAGTTATGGATGAGCACGCCGATAACGAGGAACAGCCCGGAGATGATGTTGCCGTAGATCGCCAAAGGCCGCGTGGTCAGTTTGCGAAGCGGCGTCATGCCGAACAGCAGGCGGACGATGCCCGCGCCCAGCCAGTACGCGGTAAGGGCAAGGCCCGCCGCAAGCTGGCCGGAGCCAAACATGTCCTTGAAATACTGCGACACCCAAACGAGGATGCCGCTTTGGAACCCGCCGAATAAGACGATGCTTCCAACCGCGACCCATACATTTTTGTCCCGAACGAACTTTTTGGCGATCCCTTTTTCTCTATGAGCGGATTGCGCCGCTTTCACAGCTTTCAGGCTGCTGCGCGTGAATATGAAGGTGATGGCGTAAACGATCAATATTAAGAGAAGGACACACGCCACGGCGGTGTAGACGTTTTGCCAGGGCAGGCCGGCCTGTGTGATGCCTCCGGCGATCAGCGGAGCCAGAACAGCCCCGATGGACGCGATGCCGTGCATCAGGCTCAGCGCCGCGTCGCTTCTCTCCCGCTGGACGTCGGGGATGATCGCGTTGCCCATCATATCCATGGTGCTGAAGGATATTCCGAAGAACAGGAACAAAATCATGAAAACGGCGTACGCGGGCGCTGTTCCGATCAGCAGCATGGCGATGGCGAGAAAAAGCATCGGAGCCATAAAAGCGACCGGTTTGTTCAGCTTATCCATGATGAACGAGAACAGTATGATGGCCAGCGTGCCGCCGATGTTCTGGAACATGGACATCAGGCCGCCGCCGTCCAGCCGGATGGAATAGTGCTGCATGATGTTGCTGAGCAGCGGGCCCACGATGTTGTTGGACATGCACATAAAAAAGACAGCGCAATAGACCACGGCTGTGAAGAGGTTCACCTGTTTTTTGTTGCTGTTCATTCTGTTCGCTCCTGTGAAGAAGTTAAAGCAACTCATTATAACATAACGGTATACAATAATAGCGCATGCAATTAAATTCTTACATGTGGTCCGAAATGACCAAGAAGTGATCGTATACAAACTGCGGATGCAGCCAATCCGTTACAATATTTTCATGGGCGGAGGCATTGACCAGCCGTCCAAAATCCCGTATAATGATTTTTGACTTGAAGGCCCGCAAAAATCGAATAGCGTCAAAAAGTTTTCTAGGGTTCCGCAGCACCGCTGGCCTGTGACCGAGAGAAAACTCGCAGCGTCAGCGCTGTGTCACGGAAGGATAAAAGCCTGGGAGGTATCAAGACGATATCTGCCGGGCTTATTTTTTTTGCCGAAGGAGGACAAATACATGGCATGGGTCTATCTTTTCATCGCGGGGATTTTTGAGGTGGTATGGGCAACAGGGCTGAAATACTCCCATGGGTTCACGAAGCTGTATCCGTCGCTGATCACGATCGGGGGCATGATCGTCAGCTTCTATCTGCTGTCGCTGGCGACCAAAACGCTGCCGATGGGGACGGCGTACGCCGTCTGGACGGGGATCGGCGCTTTGGGCGCGGTGCTGCTGGGCATGCTGCTTTTTGGCGAGCCGGTAAATATCCTGAGGATCGTCTTTCTGGTGCTGATCCTCGCGGGCATTGTGGGGCTGAAGCTGGCGGCTGCGTGACGGGCAGGAAGGATTCCGGCACACGAAAAAAGAGGAGCGGAGGGGGGAGACTGGCTATTTGCGGCTGGTCTTCTCCTTATACCGCGGCAAGGGCCGGGCAACGCCGCCTGCTTATCCGGCGTAGGGCGGGAGCATACCGATGCTTCTCATCGTGTCGAAGGCGTTGATGATCTCGACCGCGGCGCGCGAGCCGATCAGCTCGGCCCCGGCCAGAAGATAGGCATAGGCGTTCTGGGGACGCGGGAATTTCACGCCGGACACCTTGACTTTCGCAGATGTATGTTTGACGCAGTCGCTCATCAGGATGACCTGTTCCAGCGTCGGCCCTTCGTACTGGCCGGAGGATGACTTGACCCAGTCGATGCCCGCCTCCGCGACCAGGTCGCAGGCGGCTTTTATCTCGTCGTCCGTCAGGTAGCAGACCTCGATGATCATTTTGGTGACGGCAGGACCGGCGGCTTTCTTGTACTCTTTAAATTCCTGACGGATCTCGGCGTATTTTTTGTCTTTCAGCGCGCCTACGTTCATGCAGTTGTCCAGCACGGTGGCGCCCAGCCGCACGGCTTCTTCCGTTTCGAACGCCTTGACCGCGCTGCTTTGCTGGCCGAACGGAAAGCCGATGCCGGCGCCCACCAGAATACCGGTGCCTTTCAGCTCTTCCGCCACGATGGGCGTCCAATAGGAGGACGAGAAGCAGAGCGCCTTCACGTTGTATTCGATGGCCTCTTTGCAGGCGTCGCGAATCTCTTTTTCCGTGGTCTGCTTGGGAAGGATGGCGTAGTCAAACAGCTTGCCCGCTTCTTTTTTTGATGGAATCTTCGTAAAGTCAATCATGCATTGTGCCTCCAATCCGTAATCCAAGGCGATTTATCATAATCATTATAATGAGTACAGCGCGGATAATACAAGTGCAACAGAGCCGTCGGGAGAATATTATGTGGACATCGGGCGCGATATGGTATAGCATTGATTGGTTTACTTTTTAACCGTTGGTATAAAATATCTCATAAAAGAGAGCAGGAGAGGGTAATCAATTTGCAGTTTTCGGAATTAGAGCTGTCCGCAGAGGTGCTGCGGGGGATACAGGCGATGGGCTTTGAGGAGCCGACACCGATACAGGAAAAAACGATCGTTCCCATTATGGCGGGGCGCGACGTGATCGGTCAGGCGCAGACCGGCACCGGCAAGACGTGCGCGTTTGCGATACCCGCCGTGCAATCGCTGACGGAGGACACCGGCTATGTGCAGGTGCTGGTGCTTTGCCCCACACGCGAGCTGGCCATCCAGACAGCGGAGGAGTTCCAAAGCGTATCAAAATTCGTGGAGGGCGTGCGCATACTGCCGATATACGGCGGACAGTCCATGGACAGGCAGATACAGTCGCTGAAGAGGCGGCCTCAGATCATCATCGGCACACCGGGGCGCGTGATGGACCACATGCGCAGAGGCACGATCAAGCTGGACAGCCTGCGCGTGGTGATACTCGACGAAGCGGACGAGATGCTGAGCATGGGTTTTCTGGAGGACATGGAAACGATACTGAAGAAGACGCCGGAGGACAGGCAGACCGTGCTGTTTTCCGCGACGATGTCCAGGCCGATACTGGACCTGACACGGCGGTTTCAGAAAAATCCCGAGCACATACAGATACTGCACAAGGAGCTGACGGTGCAGGGCATCGAGCAGTATTATATTGAAGTGCGCGAAGCGGCCAAGCTGGATGTGCTGTGCCGCGTGGTGGACGGCAACAATTATGCGTTGTGCCTGGTGTTCTGCAGCACCAAGCGGGGCGCCGACGCGCTGGCGTTCAGCTTAAAGGCGCGGGGCTACTCCGCCGAGGCGCTGCACGGTGATATCCGGCAGAACGAGCGCAGCGCTATATTGACGCGGTTCAAAAGCGGCGAGGTGGGCATGCTGGTGGCGACCGACGTGGCGGCCCGCGGCCTGGATGTGGACGACATTGAAGCGGTATTCAATTACGATATGCCCAATGACGAAGAGTATTACGTGCACCGCATCGGGCGTACGGGACGCGCGGGCAAGACGGGCCGGGCCTATACGTTCATCACCGGACGGGATTATAACAAGCTGCGCGCCATTCAGCGCTACACCAAGGCGATCATCAAGGCCGTCAAGCCGCCGACGCTGCTGGACATTGAAGAAAGCCGCATGGGGGCGCTGCTTAAAAAGGCGGCGGAATTCGCCGCGGAGGGCGGTTACGATTCGTTCATTCCGTATGTGGAAGAGCTGACGGACGCGGTGAACGCACAAGCCGGAGAGGCACCGGAGCTGACGACGATGGACATCGCGGCGGCGCTGCTCAAGATGCTGTCCGAAAAGGATGCGCCCCGTCGTCGCCATGCGCCGCTGCCGCCGTCGGACAGGCCCTGGCAAGGGCAGGGATCCCGACAGGGAAGGGTTATCAAGCGGCGCTAGAGCGCTGGAGACGAGCGCATAAACGTAGAAAAGGCTCTGGAGATCAGGGCTTTTTTTAATGCGCGGAATATATCAATGCGGAATTCGAGGTAATATTGGTACTGCGCGTTATTCTTTCACCGCATCAACGTTGCCATATTATCACTGCACATCTCTTCGCATTATCCGGTTCGCCGTAGGGCGCGAATTCCCGTACGCGCCGAGAGAATTCGTCCTTCATATGCAGCTACCGGTGTTTGCGTGAACGTCCGCATTGCGCCTTGCAGGGAAATGCCGCCTGTCTGTAGAAATAGCCAGTAAAATCCTCACGGAGGTTTGGCATGAAATATTTGAAATATGCAGAATATTAACAATTGGCTTTTCATAATT
Organism: Bacillota bacterium; assembly: GCA_023428025.1. GTDB lineage: Bacteria > Bacillota > Clostridia > Christensenellales > SZUA-584 > SZUA-584. The sequence continues at coordinate 34,258 of JAEYZN010000039.1, read as the reverse complement.
TACGATGAAATCATTCAATTGGGGAGGGTAAGTCACATGAAAGAAGAAAGTAGTTCGAAAGGGAAGAACCATTATACTTCCGACGCGGTTTATGGACTGGGGTTCATAGGGGCGGCTATTTACTACATCTCCGTCGCCACAACTTTTTGGATAGGCGTACTGGGATTCCTGAAAGCGATTGTGTGGCCGGTTTTTCTGGTTTATGAAGTGCTGAAATCTTTAGGAGCATAAGGCCGGCGAAATTTCTTTGTTCTTTTACCTCTGCTGCACAATAATGGCGGTGACAGAGGCTTGTTTTCTTTATCTTTTTCGCACCGTGACACTGGCCGATTCGCTAAAATGCTCGCCGGCTTCGGCCTAATCCCCGCTTCTTTTCATAGGCCCAGCATGTCCCGTCGAGGCACAGCCTTTCATGAAATTTTTTAAATGATCGCTGTTTGAATCTTCTTCATAACTGACGCAATGAATACAAAACGCATTGATGACTTGCCGGAGACGGTTTTCATACTCGCTTCGGGAAAGCACTTCCACATCGTCCTCGGAGATGCTGCTCACGCTGGACACGTTCAGGTAGCATAATTTCTTTTCTTCTTCGATGTAAAAAGGATGCACACAATTGTCCGTTGCCAGCATGTACAGCGGGATGAGCTTGTGACGGTGAGCATCCGCATATTCGACAAATGCATCGAGGGTTAATATGCTTTCAGGATAATAATACCGCTCGCATTCATTCCACAATAATACTTTCATGTCATGGCTCCTGTAGTTTTTTGCCATTGTACCAAAGGCTAAGAGCGCAGATTCTACTGGAAAAATATGATGTAGTTTCTGTATGGGAGGAAGAGCAATGGGACGGTACGCAGAATCCCGCTATTTCCCGGCGCTGGGCTTGATTTTTCTTTGCTTGGCCAGTTCGCCAATAAGGAGGCCCAGCTTGCGGCTTTGGGTGAGAATCACCTCGTTGGTTCCCAATAGGTTTATTGTCTTGAATGGCTTGGTTGACAAGGAGGGCAAGCTTATTCCGTTCTCTTTCGTTTTTTTGTGCAGATCATTCATATCTCCCCATCCTATTTTATTGTTTTTACTAAGTTATATTATATATAATATAGGTTATACATATAATAATCTATATTATACAATGTTCACCTCCATCTTGTAAATATATAGACTATTACCGAGGTGAATAAAAGTGCAAAGAACAACAGATTTGAATGACAGGCGATATATCCAAATCGGCCTGAAAATCGCTTATTATCGAAAAATGAACGGCATGACGCAGGAGCGGCTTGCAGAGCTGGTCGGTATCAGCCCCGGTTACCTTTCGCAGGTGGAAACGCCAAATTTTGTCCAGCCCATATCATTGAAAACTCTCTTTGCCATAGCCGACCTGTTTCATATCCCTCCTGCAAAGTTTCTGGAATTTGAAGAAAAGTGAGATCATCGAAACATGAAACATAATCGCAAGCCTCTTTCGGACCTGATGCTGATATGCGAATGAACCACACCCCAAAAAGCTTCGCTTTTAGGGGACCCCGTAACGAAAAAAACGGCTGTATTGAACGGTCTACCATACAGCCGTTTTGTGTTTACGCAAACCATACCTTTCAGATAACCAGCCCGGAGTATGGACAATACGGTCACCAGCGCGATCTTTTCGGCGCTTCGTTAAACGTTCATGCTGCAAAATAATTACAGAAGACACACGACGGACCCTGAGGAAGGGAGAGTCGCCGCATCCTAAATCACCCCACCCGAAACCCCGGCGGAAAGGCGACGTTGCAGCTGTACAGCGGCTCGATCACCGCGCCGAACGCCTTCAGCTGATCATTGGAATCCAGCAATGACAGGAACTGTCCGAGCGTGTTTTCCAGAATCACATATCCGGTTCTCTGATACTGTTCGAAAAATTCGCGCAGGTGTTCCCCAGTCAAAAAGACGGGATAGAAGGGCGCCGCGTCATCGCCGGACGCGCACGCGAACATCTTTGTTTCGCCCCGGTCGTCTTCGCCTGCCAGCGTGGAATAGTAGACGGTCTGGTCTTTGAATTCCTGCGCGAACTGTTCAAGGCTGATCTGGCCCGTTTTGTAGCCGAAAAGCGTGCTGAGCTGGTCGATGGGCGTCCCGATGGTTTTCAGCTCGTCGAAGCTGACCGCAAAATCTTCGTCGCCCAGCCCGAACACCCTGACGCCCGCCTTGGCGCGGACGGCGGCAAAATAGAGCATGTTGATGAAGGCGTCGTTTTGGATGCCGTAGCCGTCATGCGCGTGGCCGCAGCCGCAGTGCTCGTGGTCTTCGCAGCCGCACGCGTGCGCGTGCCCGGCGTGCTCGTTCGTATACACGTATATGCCGCCGTCGATGATGGGATTGCCGCCCTTTATCACCAGCGCCATATCCCGGTGCCACTGGTTCCATATGTCAAGCTGCCGTATGCTCATGCTGCCACTCCTTGTTGTCCGTTATGATCCCATTATAGCAGAACTTCACCGCCCGCGGGAAGCTCCACGATGGCGCGGGTGTACTCACCCGGCTGCGTCTCGAACCAGATATCGCCGCGGTGCTCCTTCACGATGGCGAGGCAGACGGACAGCCCGATGCCCGCGTGCTCGCTGCGCATGCTGGTGGTGAAAAACGGGTCGAACAGCCGGGGCAACAGGTCCTCGCGTATGCCGATGCCGTGGTCTTCCACGGTGATGCGCACCCAAGGCTGCCCGTTCCGCTGAGTGGCTTCGGCAGAGACGCGCAGCTTCTTGTTCTCGTCGGAGCCGCTGTAACGGGCGTTCAGCGCGTCGCGCGCGTTGGTCAGCAGGTTCATCAACACCTGCCGTATCTGCTGGGCGCAGCAGTTGATGTCGGGCAGGCCGTCCGCGATGCTGACGGTGAGGCTGATCCGGTCGTGCCGCAGCGCCGCCCCGGTGAGCGATATCGTCTGGGACACGATCGTTTTGACGGGGGCGGGTGCACAAGCCTCGGCGTCATAGCGCGAAAAGCTCAGCAGGTTCTTCACCGTGTCCGCCACCCGCCTGCCCTCGTGCATGATCTCGCGGCTGTATTCTCGGACCTGTTCGTCGGCGGAAGGGTGGTCGGCGATCAGCTGCGCGTAGTTGATGATGCCGGTGACGGGGTTGTTGATCTCGTGGCCGATGCCGCTGGCCAGCGTGCCGATGGATTCCAGCCGGTGCTTCTGGCGAAGCTGCAGCTCCAGCCGCTGCCGGTTCTGCTCGTACTGCTTGCGTTCGGTGATGTCGCGCATATACACGAGGGTGGCGCTGCTGCCGCCGAACCGTATCGGCACGGTGGAGGCTTCCACCTCTATTTGTCCGCCGCCGGGCCGCAGTATGATCTCCTCATTGGCGGACTGGGATAGCCCCTCTTCGCTGGTCAGGCGCACCCTCTCCATCATGGCGTCCCGATGTTCGGCGGGCATAAACTCCTCGATGCTGCGGCCCAGCAGCTCGCCCTCCTGCGCCGCGCCGAGCAGCTCCAGCGTCTTCGCGTTGACGTAGACGAGGCGGTTGCCCGCATACACAAACACAGCGTCGGGCGCGCTTTCCACCAGCAGCTTGAACCGCGCTTCGCTGTCCGCCAGCTCCGCTTCGCTCGCCTGCATCCGCCGGGCGCGGCTGTAGATCAGCGCCCACATCAGCGCCGCGGTGACGGCCACGTAAGCCCAGCCCTTGATGTTGGATATCAGCACCATCCCCTGCGGGTCCGTGGCGAGGTTCAAAAGCGAATCGCTGAAGAATATCCACAAGCAGCCGAGGACGACATAAGGCAGCACGATGCGGAGGGATTCGCGCAGCGGGTTTAAGCTTTTTTGTGTCGGGTGATGCCTGGATGCGGAAGGTTTTGGCATATCGGCGGCCTCCTGTCGGGCGGTGAATGGGGGCTTGCGGCATACCGGGGCTAAAGCGCATGGCAGCGCGGAATTTGCGCCCGCGGCGCGCTTTTCGTTGGCATCATGTTACCACGCTATGAAGAGTTTGTAAATATATCTCGGATATAGTCAAATATGGGACGCCGGAACGGTGTAAGGAATGTGGACAGAAGCACGGAATGTATATTACAAACGCGCGCCGGCAGATCTGCACGACCTGCTCGAATACCGCGTCATCCATCGGGTATTTGCCGAGCAGCGCGCCCTGTGGCCGTAGCTGATGAAGAGCCCGATCATTGAGGATATACAGGCCCGGAGATCAGGCAAAGGGCTAACGTCGTGAACGCCATCTGCACGAAGTGCGGTATCTGCTCCGGGCGGCGTTGCGCTTGATAAAGGCGGTCGGGTCATATATGATCAGTGATGATGATATATATGGCCTTTTTGCGTGAGGCGGAACCGCCGGTTCCTGCTCTCCATTGCTGTTCGGCCTGTCGGGAGTGTTTATGAGAAATCTGATATTCATTATCGCCATCGCCCTGGCTCTTGCGTTTCTGGCCTTCACCATCGTGAGGAAATGGCGGCGTAAGAGCGTCAAGCGGCTGCTGATAGCCGGTTCCGCACTGGGCGCGCTGGCGCTGGCGTGCTTCTGGTGCTTCCCGTTCTGGGACTATCCGGCAACGACGGGGCCTTATCAGGTCGCGACGGTGTCCGCCACGTACACGGACGAAAGCCGCGTGGAGACATACGAGGACGACGGCTCGGCCCGGTGGCTGAACGTGGAATTCTGGTATCCGGCGGATTACGAAGGCGGTGACAACACCTGCCCGCTGATCGTGTTTTCCCACGGCTCGTTCGGCAGCCGGGTGAGCAACGCGTCGCAGTACCGCGAGCTGGCCAGCCATGGCTATGCCGTCTGCGCGATCGACCACACGTACCAAAGCCTCGGCGCAACGGGGCCGGACGGCGAAACGGTGGGGCTGGACAGCGGCTATCGCGCGCAGATCATGCGCTCAAGCGACGACACGCCGGAGCAGCGCGAGGAGTTGGTGGGTCTGTTTCGGGAATGGATGGCGGTGCGTACCGGCGACATCGGCTTTGTGATCGATACGGTGAAGGCCCTGTCGGAAGCGGACGGCGCGGACGGCGTTTACCGGCTGGTAGACATGTCCAAAATCGGCGTGATGGGCCACTCGCTGGGCGGGGCCGCCGCGCTGGGCATGGGCCGCCTGCGGAACGATGTGTCCGCCGTGGTTGCGCTGGAAGCGCCGTTCATGGGCGACGTGCAGGGCACGGACGCGGACGGCTTCGTGTGGGATGAGGCGCCGTATCCCGTGCCGGTGCTGAACGTGTATACCGATTCCTCGTGGGATATCCTCGCCACCTCGCCGCAGTACGCGCAGAACAACGCCGTGCTGCACGACGACCGCGCGGACACGCAGGACATATACGTGCCGGGCGCGGGGCACATGACGCTGACGGACCTCGTCTATTCGCTGCCGCCGCTGTGCCTGATGTTCGGGCAGGACATGCTCTTTGACGCGGACAGCTATGAGGCGGACATCAGCAGGGCGTATCTCGATTTCTTCGATAAATATCTGAAAGGCGGCGGATGACAGCCGTAAGGGTTTGATATGGGCAGCATTGGGGGAAAGGCTTCATACAGGGGCATCACGTTCGAATCAGCCGCGGCGCGCGTCCGGGCGGGCGAAAACGCGGGCAGCGTCCGCGTGCGCCCCGTTTCCGGGTTTCAGAGAGCGGTGCGGCGCAGGCTGGGGCGCATTCCGTTGCTGCGCGGGCTGACGATGTTCTTGCAGCCCGGCATGTGGGTCATACTCCTGCTGCTGCTCGTGAACGACGCGCTGACGATCGCGGGCGTGGACATGGGCGGCGGCCTGACCGATACCGTGCTGCTGATCGCGCTGGCAGCCGCGTGCGGCGTCTTCTGGCTGGTCCGTCGGGTGAAGGGCGGCAGCCTCGCCTCCGCGCGGCGTTATCACGCGGCGGAGCACATGGCGATCAATACCTTTGAAGCCCGCCTGCCGCTGGTCGCGGAGAACGTGGCCGTGGCGAAACGGACGCATCCGCGCTGCGGCACCAACCTCGCCGTTATCATGTTGCTGCTGGGCGCGCCCGTCATCATCCTTTGCCCATACGGCCTTGTTCTGCTGCCCGTGATATGCGCGGCCTACGAGATATTCCTCGCTCTGCCGAAGCTGCGCTGGCTGAAGCCGCTGTTTGCCGCGTGCCTGTGGGTGCAGCGGCACGTCACCACCGCCGCGCCGGGTGAGAAGGAGATCGAAGTGGCGGTGCGGGGGATCAAACGGCTGGCGGAGGGGAACGGGAAGTGAGGAATGATTGTGACCCCGGCAGAACGGCGTCTCAAAAGGCTGGTCTTTTGTATCGCGATATCCGGCATACGCTTGTACAGCGATCTGCCATCATATATAATTCCCCTCATAAGACTAAAAGAAGGTACCAACAATGAAAATCGTCGCCGTCAACGGAAGCCCGAGAAAGAACGCCAGCACAGCCATTTTGCTGGAAAAGGCGCTTGAAGGAGCGGCGTCCCTGGGCGCTGAAACAGAGCTGATCCACCTGTATGATCTGGACTATAAGGGCTGCGTGAGCTGCTTCGCGTGCAAACTGAAGGGCGGGAAAAGCTACGGGAAGTGCGCATACCGGGACGAGCTGTCACCGGTACTGAAAAACATCGAAACCGCGGACGGGCTCATACTCGGGTCCCCGATCTATTTCAAGTCGGTAACGGGGCAGATGCGGTCCTTCATGGAGCGGCTGATGTTCCCTTATCAGACCTATCTCACCGGATACAAAAGCCTGTTTGAACGAAAGCTGCCCACGGGGTTCATATACACGATGAACGTGACAGCGGACCGGATGGAGCAGATGGGATACAGCGAGGTGATGGAGCCGGGGGAAGGGGTGCTGGCGCGCCTGTTCGGCAGCTGCGAGCACCTGATCGTCAACAATACGTATCAGTTTGACGACTATTCCAAATACGCCGTTACCGTCTTCGACGAGAGAGAGAAAGCCAAGGTTCGGGAGAAAGAGTTTCCTGTCGACTGCGACAAGGCGTTTGACCTGGGCGCAAGACTCACGCAGCAGGCTGTATGAGGATCACGCGCGGAAACATACATGGTCCTGCCAGCCCCACATGATAAAACCTTCAAATAGGCGCACGGGATATCAGACGGGCTTGAACACCTGACAGTAGAAATTATCGCCCAGATCGAACGCATCGTGCAGGCAAAAGCCGGAACCGGCAAACACGCCGGATACGTCTTCCTGGGAAAGCCGCCGCGATACAGGCGGCCCCATCGGCGTTTCGCGCTGGTGGAACTCGATCACGGCCGCCATCCCATCGGGCTTGAGCAACCGCCGGACTTCCTGCAAAAACGCCTCTTTATCGGATATCTCGTGGAGCACGGTCACGGCGATCGCCACGTCCACGCTGTGGTCGCCGATGCAATAGCGGTCGCCCGCGGTGCGGACAAGCTCAACATTCGTTAAGCCCTCCGCTTTCATCTTTTCGGAGATGACGGCCAGCATGGTTTCGCTGATCTCCACGGCATAGACCGTGCTGCCGGTGATCCGGGCCGCGGGGATGGTGAAGATGCCGCTCCCCGCTCCGATATCGCACAGCACATGGCCATCCTGAAGGCCGATCCTTTTCAGGGTGTCCGCGGGATTAAGCTCCGCCAGCCTTGCGGGGTTCTCCAGCTTCATCGCTTTATCGTTCATGGTTGCATGTCTCCCTTTCTGAGAGATAACGGGGAACGGAGTCAGCCCGCGCCAATATCATGCGCAAGGCCGACATGAGATAGGTTGGCTTTACTGGTGCCCGCCGCCGCAGCAGCCCGCGCCGTGCTGGTGGTGATGCTGTTCCGCGCCGCCGCAGGCGTGACGGACGCCGTCCACCAGCTTCACTTTATTCATGCCGCCGCATTTGGGGCAGGCGATCTCGTAGCCGTGCTTCCCGCCCTCCGTACAGGGCTCCGCTTCCCAGGTTTCTCCGCAATCCAGACACTCAAACACGCGGTTCTTCATGACAAAATGTCCTCCTTTAATGGTGATGGTCCGGCCTTCCACCAGCGCCGTCGCGATCTTTTTCCGGGCAGCCGCAAGAATGCGCTGGAATGTCGGCCTGGTCAGCCCCATCTCCTTTGCGCACGCTTCCTGATCATACCCTTTCATGTCTTTCAGCCGCAAGGCTTCCACCTCTTCGATGCCCAGCACCATGATGTGATGACCGTTCATCTGATTCGGCACGAACTGATGGCATGCGGGATATTCGTCTACCCGGCCGCAGCAGCGTCTTCTTGGCATAAGGCCTCCAATTGAGCATATGCTCATTTGATATATATTATATCCATTTGCGGACAAATGCAACCATAAAATAAAAAAGCTTTGAGCGGGGGTATGCCCAAAGCGGAATCGACATAGGACAGCGGGCCTGCAACAGGCATGCGCCTGTAGGCCGCCGCAAAACCCACCGATAACTTATTCCTCGTAACACACGGCAGCGCCGGCTTCCAGCACGCCCGCGATATAATCGGACACCGCCAGATGCGCCGGATGAACCAGATACGCCTCGAGGTCTTCCATCGAAGCGAAGCGTGTGATCAGCAGGATATCGTACGACGACGGGCCGCGGCGTATGTCCGTTTTCACCTCGATGCCCAGCAGCACCTCGATCTTTCCTTCCATGCTGAGCAGCACGCCCCGGGCTTTTTCGACGCTCTCCCTGTCCCGCTGTTTCAGCTTGATGAGCAGATTGTTTATTATCATTATTTTTTCTCCTATCCGCAGCGCAGGGAGGTTACTTTGCCGCCCGCTTCTGCAAAACGAAAATCGATCAGCGCCGGGCTGCCGTCAAACCGGCCCGAAGCCTTTGCGGTCACCACCGTCAGCCCGCCTTCCTGTGCCGATGAAACCACCTCCAGCGTCAGGTCGTATTCGCGGGTGGTGGCCTCGTTCCACGCCGTGATGGCCGCGAGCCCGCGGTATTCCTGCCCCTCGTCGAAGACGACGGCGTCCTCCGCGAAGCAGTTTGCCAGCAAACTGCTGTCATGCGCGTTCGCGGCTTGAAAATAGCAGGCGATGGGTTTGCTCAACTCGATATTCATGATCATTCTTCCTTTCAACAAATTAGATTGTCCGCACGATGCCGCCGTCAATCGTGTGCTCGGCCCCCACGATGTAGGAGGCACAGTCGGACACCAGAAACGCGACGAGCTCCGCCACCTCTTCGGGACGCGCGGTGCGGCCGATGGGGATGCCGCCCAGCGAATCCATCAGCGCCTGACGCGCCGTGTCATAGTCCGTGCCCCGTTCCTGCGCCATTCGCCGGATGAGCGCCTCGGCGGATTTCGTCTCCGTGAAGCCGGGCGCGACGGTGTTGACGCGGATGCCCCTGGGCGCCAGCTCCGTCGCCAGCGCCTTGCTGTAGTTGGTGAGCGCCGCCTTGGCCGCGGAATAGGCCATGGTGTTCTCGCCGGGGAAACGGCTTTGGATGGACGTGACATGGATGATGACCCCACGGCCCTGAGCGAGCATCGGCGGCAACAGGCCCCGGTCCAGCCGCACCGCCGCGAACAGGTTGGTCTCGAAGGTCTGCTGCCAGTCGGCGTCCGTCTGCTTGAGCACGCCGCCGGTGGGGGTGGAGGAGCCGCCCACGTTGTTGACCAGAATGTCCACGCCGCCGAAACGGCCCAATACGTAATCGATGATCCTGTCCGTGCCGTCCTTGGTGCTGATGTCCGCCTCGACGAACAGCGCCGGGCCTTCCCGCTTATCCGGGGTGTTGCGCGCGGTCGTGATCACCGTCGCGCCCACCTGCGAGAGGCGCTTCACGACGGCTTCGCCGATGCCGCCCTTGGTGCCGCCCGTGACCAGGGCGCGCCTGCCCGCAAGCTCCTTCATAGCTGTTGTTGTATCCATAAAAGCGTTTCCAACTTTCCTCGTTATATGGACTTGCGCCATATCCGCATTATACGGAACATAACCTGACGACACCGTGTCATGTTTTAAAAATCTATTTTGAATTCTCAAAGATCAGACTCGCCTGTTCGCGTATCCTGTCGCGCAAGGTCAGCGGCTCCAGCACCTCCGCGCTGCCGCCGAAGGACAGGATATAGCCAATCAGCCAGCCGCTGTCCGGCAGGCACGCCGCCACGGTGAACGAACCGCCGGGGTCCTTCGCGATATCCGTTTCGCTGAACTCATCGTACACCCTGTAGGCCGCGTCGGGAGAGATTCTCAGCCGCACATCGATCCATTGCTGGGCGCTTTGCGCCGGGGCGTTGTCCGGCGGCTCCGGCCTTTCCGCGAAACGCGCCTCCGTCACCCGGACGCTGGTCATGCGGGAGAGCTTGAAGGTTCTGAACGCGTTGCGGGAGAGGCAGAACCCGCGCAGATACCACGCGTTGACCTTGAAGACCAGCCTCACCGGCTCGGCGCTGCGCCTGCTATTTTCCCCTGTTCCGCTGAAATAGTCGAACTCGATCACGCGGCGGTTGAGGATGGCCTCCTTCAATTGCGCAAACCCGCCGCTTCGCTTATCGCTGCCCCAGGGCGACAGGTCCACCTCGATCCAGCCGGCGCTGTCCTTGCGGAACAGGCTGCTCAGCCTTGCGAGCACGCCGGCGGTGTCGGGGCTTTGCGCGGCGGACAGGCTTTGCAGCGCGAACAATATCTCGTTCTGCTCGCTCTCCGAGAGCACGGATTTGTCGAGCACATACCCGTCAAGCAGCGCGATGCCGCCGCCCTTGCCCGGATTGGCGTAAACGGGGATGCCCGCCGCCGACAGCGCTTCAATATCCCGGTAGATCGTCCGGACGGACACCTCGAAGCGTGCCGCCAGCTCCTTGGCGGTAACCTGCTTTTTGTTCAGCAATATGTAGACGATCTCGAAAAGCCGGTTGATCTGCACAATATCACCTCAGGATTATTATAAACCAAAAAACCTGACAACAGCGTGACAGGTTATAAAGGCGGTTACATAATGAATGAAACGAAGACTTATTGATGTGTCATCGCTCACGCGATGAAGTAGCTGTGAAGGCTTTCCACCTCCTGCGGAAGCGCATCGGCGACAGCTTGCACATCCGTATCGGTAATGCCGAGGGCGTTCAGAATGTGAGGGCTTATCTTGTGATTGATGCTGACGCCCAACAATTTTTCATAGTATTCCGTGCTGATCACATCCGCAACGTGGAGCAGCCTGACCTCGCTGATGTTGGTTTTTGCGATAAAGGGCGTATGATGATACGCCACGATGTTCGTTATGTCTTCGCGTATATTCCATTTGCCGCACAGCCAGGCGCCGATCTCGGCATGGGTAATCCCGCCGAACACCGCACGTTCGGCAGCCAGCTGATGGATGCCGCCCAACACCTTTTCCGAAACGTCGTCGATCAGTTCGGGCAGGCAGGCGTCCAGTAAAGCGATGCCGATATCGTGGATCAAACCGTAGGTAAAAAGCTTATACGGGTCTCCCTGCTTGATCCGGGAGGACAACAGGCTGCTGGCAGCGGAGGTCCCGATAACATGCCTCCAGTAAGTGGGCATATCAAATGTCCTCTTTTTATGGGTGCGCGGCACACCGGAAAAAAGCTGGCGCGAAATGAAGAAGATGAGAAGGTTTTGCACGGTCTGCATCCCCAGATACACCACCGCGTCCCTGATCGTTGTGATCTTTCTGGCGACGCGAAAATACCCCGAATTGATATTGTTGATCATCAGCTTATTCAGCTCACCCGACTGCGTCACCTTCTCAACCAGCGCATCGAGATCAACGTCCATCGGGTTTTTCAGCATCGCAAGGATTTCACTGATATTTTGAGGAAGCCTTGGCAGACGGTCTGAATTCTCAAGCCGCTCAAGCAATGTTTCTTTATACACTCCTGTGTCCTCCCAAAAGTTGATTGACGCTTGCATGCGTGATGGTGCTATGCTATCCTGGACATCGTCCAGAAGTGCTTTGGCTGTATCGTGTTAAAGCGAATATCGCCCCATGTGGATATCAGGATATCATTGTCAGATCATTATATCAGATAAAGAGAGGGGTTAACAGACGGGAATTCTTCTTAATAATGCCGGAGCCCTTGATCGGTTGAATGACTGACGCTTCTTCCCGACCCTTAACAGCATCTCTATGCCCAATTAATGCATTCACATAGGATTTGAATACCGAAGAATTCATTCAGGTTACAGCCTTCCAATAGTTTTCACAGATCATTCATTTGAATTTGTATAGGTTCACATGCTATAATTCAAAGTGGTTATTATTAAAGGAGATTGTGTGAATGAGCAAACATGTCATAGATGATGCGAAACGCTGCCTGCAGTGCAACAGGCCTTTGTGCAGCACGGGATGTCCCATCAGAACGCCTATCAAGGAAGCGATAGGTTTGCTCCTGGACAACAAAATATCCGAAGCGGGAAAGCTGCTTTTTGACAACAATCCGCTCTCCATCGTCTGCTGCCATGTATGCCCGCAGGAAAACCAGTGCGAAGGCCACTGCGTGTTGGGCAAAAAGGGGTCGCCCGTGCAGATCAGCTCTATCGAGCAATACATCTCCGACTTTTACCTGAACATATACAAGCCGGTGCCGTCGCTGAAGAACCGCGGCAAGGTCGCCATCATCGGGTCCGGCCCGGCGGGCATCACCATCGCGTTTTTGCTGTGCCAGAAAAATTATGATGTGACGATCTATGAGGGGCACGACCAGATCGGCGGAATACTCCGCTACGGCATACCGGAATTCCGCCTGCCCAAGAGCATCCTGGGCCGCCTGATGAAAACGCTGATCGACAGCGGGGTCAAGATTCGCCCCAACACCAGCATCGGCATCAACCTCTCCGTGGACGACCTGCTGCGTGACGGTTTTGACGCCATATTCATGGGCACAGGCGTCTGGCGTCCCCGAAAGCTGAACATTCCGGGGGAGAGCCTCGGCCATGTGCATTTCGCGATCGATTATCTGAAAAATCCCGATGTGTACTGGCTGGGCGAAAAGCTGGCGGTCATCGGCGCGGGCAACGTCGCCATGGACGCGGCCCGCACGGCGTTCCGCCACGGCTGCCGCGAGGTGAGCATCATCTGCAACGCGGACGAAACCTCCGTCACCGCGAGGGCCGTGGAAACGGAATACGCCAAAATAGACGGCGCGCGGATCATCTATCATAAGACGGCGGTCAGGTTTGTGGACGCAGGCGTCATGCTGGCCGATTCCCGGGAATCAGTGAACGAAAACGGCGAAACGGTCATTGAACCCATGCCGGGAACGGAGACGCTGTTCCCGGCGGATTCGGTGATCGTGGCGATCGGGCAGGGGCCAAGATCGGTGATCGTCTCGTCCACCACGGGGATCGATGTGAAGGACAACGGTCTGGTGGACGTGGACGAATACGGCCGGACCAGCCGCGAGGGCGTTTTTGCCTCCGGCGACGTGGTGACCGGGGCCAAAACGGTGGTTGAGGCGGTCAAGGTGTCCCGCAAGGTGGCCGACGCGATCGACGAATACGTGACGCGCAAGCGCGCGGGGGAGGCGCAGGGGTAAACGGCCGTTGTTTTTACGCCGGTCTACAGAAGCCATGTGGCATCCAGCATAATGTGCAGTAGGGGCGACCTGTGGTCGTCCGAATTTTCAAACGTAAAGTCAAGTCATAAGAGGTCCCGCCTGTTAACAGCCGGAGATACTTACAAAGCATACCGGTATGCCACCCGCTGTTTCTCCCGGCGCATACAGAATTCCCGTATCCTATGGGATAGAGCATAAACCAAAAACACCGCCTCCGGCGCGAACCGGCAGAGCGGTGTTTTTCTTGTAGATGAAGGGATGGCGTCAGGCCTGCACCTCAAACGGGCTGGGCCCGCCCTGCTCAAAGCTGAGCAGCCCCAGAATAGAGTTCTCCACCATGTTGGACACGGCCTCCTCGGTGTAGAAGGCGGTGTGGGGCGTCAGGATGACGTTGGGGTATGAACTCAGGATCGCGAGCTCGTGGTTGCCGATCACCTCGTTCATGCGGTTGAAGTAATATAGGCCGTGCTCGTTCTCCAGCACGTCCAGCGCGGCAAAGCCGATATGATGGCTGTCCAGCCCCTCGATCAGCGCGGCGGTGTCCACCAGCGCCCCTCTCGCCGTGTTCACGAGGATGACGCCCGGCTTCATTTTCGCGACGGCGTCCCGGCCGATCAGGTGGCGGGTGCCGTCGTTCAGCGGCGCGTGCAGCGTGATGATGTCGCTTTCGGAGAGCAGCGTATCCAGCGGCACATACTCGGCGTTTTGCGCCACAGCCTCGTCCGGGTAAGCGTCGTACGCGAGCAGCTTGCAGCCGAAACGGCTGAGATGCCCGATGACGGTGCGGCCTATCCGCCCGGTGCCGATCACGCCCACGGTGCTGCGGGACAGCTCGCGGCCGATCTTGCCGCGCAGCGTGTAGTCCTGCAGCTTGGCGCGCTGGATGATATGGCTGATGTTGCGGCAGGCCATCAGCATGAGCATGATGGCGTAGTTGGCGACGCTGTCCGGCGAGTAGCTGATGCTGGCCACCCGCATGCCCAGCGCGCGCGCCGCCGCGATGTCGATATGCTCGAACCCGATGGTGCGGGTCGCGATGTATCTGACGCCCAGGTCATGCCATCGCCGGAGCAGGGCGGCGTCGGTGGGGCTGGTGATGATGTTGACCGCCTCGCAGCCGCGCACCAGTTCGGCGTTCTCCAGAGCCGGGTATTTCGATACGTAGGCGTATTCCAGATGGTGCTCGGCGCAGAACCGGTCGAAGTAAGGCTTTTCATCGTATTCGCGCAGGTTGTAGACAAAAATCTTCATTGAGGGTCTCCTGTTGGTCACATGATGCTTGGCTTGCTGCCTGTCTATTATAGCACGCCTTGCGCGGTTATGGTGTATACGTAATATAAAAGCAGCCTGCTTTTGAAGCAAGCCGCTTTTGACTGTTGTTTTAGAATCATGCTGGGCTGTTATGGATTTTAAGAAAGCTCAGCTTCGATATTCGCTTGAGAAAACTCGTACCAGTCCGCACCTTTCTTCCCGGATTGTCCATTCATGAAGGAATCAAAGGCTTCCTTTGTAGCGGATTGATTATTGATGAAGTATGATATGGTCAAGGTGGTATCGCCCTGACTGGACTGACTGTACCCCAACCTGTCGGTTGTATAGGCCGTTGACTCGAATTTCAATTTTCCGACTCCGCTATCTGCTGCACCGCCTGAAAAAAAGAATGTTCCATTCGCTTTTAGCTCTGTTAACCCCCTGTATGGAATAAGGTATCCATTAACGGCTCCGTCCATATAATGCAGGACTTCATAGAACTGTGGTTCATTCGCGACCGACAATTCAAGCACAACCTCAGGCACGTTGTCGCCGTCCATGTCGAGCACCGTAAAGCGCGTGACACTGAAGGTCGTTTCATAAATCTCTTTGTTGGTCAAAAAGTCGTTCAATTTTAATTTTTTCTTATTATCCGTACTGAAGAATTCGGCCTGATTCTGCAATACCGCATTGTATGCTGCCAATACCGGACTATTGGCAGAAGAAGGCCTTGTCGCAATACCGGAGGTGTCCGCTGCTGCGGGAGACGGGGACGCTTCAACGTCAGGACTTGTTGTCACGCTGGGCGTGTCCGTCGCCGTGGGGGACGGGGACGCTTCAACCTCAGAACTTGTCGAAACACTGGGGGTGTCCGTGGCTGCGGGGGATTCGGAAGCTTCATCGGGTATTTGATTTGTCGCGTTTACCGCGCCAAGCGCCACGCTGCAGCCGGCAAGCAACAGCGCCAAAACAAGAGATACGGCAACCATGAATACGCTTCTGCTTTTATATGTCATGATACTTTCCAACCTTTCTTTCAATTCGCGTTTTCCTTCACACATTGTTGCAATAACCAAACTTATAGATAGAAATTCAGCAGCAACAGTTTATAAACATTCATTCCAAAGGCCAATTCACAGGCATTGATGCAATCTAAATCTAAGACAACTTTGTACCCATATTAGCAGCAGTAAAATCGTACCACGTTACATACGGTATCTTCTGCCATTGGCTGAAAGCCGCATTATACTCATCTTCCGTGGCGCTTTGATGATTAACAAAGTAAGACACGCTCATATTGTTTTCTGAATCGGTATTTGATTCGCTATAAGTAAATTTATCGATCAAGTATGTGTTTTTGTCAAAAGCAATGGTACAGATGCCAACGTCAGCCGCACCGCCGGAAGCTACAAATGTTCCGTCAGTCCTCAGATCGCCAAACTGTCTTCCGGAAAAAGTGTAACCATAAACGATACCATCCTGATAGCTTAAAACTTCAACGCCATAACCGTTACCATTCACGTTAAGCGATAGAATAACTGCCGGCACCCCTCCATGTCCTATATCGATAACGGCAAAGCTTGCCACATCTACGGTAACAACTTCCGAACTGATTGCTTGGTTTAATTGGCTTATATTTAAATTTTTATTGACATCGGTGCTGAAAAACTCAGCCTGATTCTGTAATACCGCATTATATGCTTCCAACGCCGCACTATTGGGAGAAGAAGGCCTTGTCGGAGCACCGGAGGCGTCCGTGGCTGTGGGGGACTGGGACGCTTCAACTCCGGGTATCGTCGAAACATCGGGAGTATCCGTTGCCGCGGGGGATGGGGACGCTTCAACATCAGGACTTGTTGAAACACCGGACGTGTCCGTTGCCGTGGGGGATAGAGAAGCTTCATCGGGCATTTGAGTGACGCTTGCCGCGCCAAGCGCCACGCTGCACCCGGCAAGCAACAGTGCCAAAATGAGAGAAACGGCCACCATGAATACGCTTTTGCTTTTATATGTCATGATGCTTTCCAACCTTTCTTTCAATTCACGTTTTCCTTCACACATTGTCGTCGTTACGACCCCGGTGGGGAGCCGTTTGCTTGACGCAATGGCGAGCAGGGTCTCTCCGTAATCCTGCCGCTCAGCGGCATCCAGGGAACGTATCACCGCCTCGTCACACGACAGCTCGCAAGTCCGGCTGACCTCCCGCCGCACCAGGACCATCAGCGGATTGAACCAGTGCAAAGCGCTGACCAATACGACAAACCATTTATACAGCAGGTCGCGGCGGCGGTAATGCGTCAGCTCATGCCGCAGGATATGCCGGAGATCCGATTTCATTCCGTTTTCGGCGTACGCCAGCTGCGGGATCACGATGCACGGGGATAAGAACCCGATCAGCATGGGGGTATTGATATACGGATTGCAGACCAGCCGCACGCGCGTATGGCTGCGCAGCTTGGCATAGACCTCCATGTCCTGGGGGTGGGGCCGAATGCTGGTTTTTCTGAGTTTTCGGCTGAAACGCAGATAAGCGGTGACAAACCAGCCGAGATACAGCGCCGCGCCCAGCAGCCATATGGCGGTCAGATGGTCCAAAGCAAACTGCCAAATGTTGAACCGCGTGGGTTCGGACGCTGCCGGGAGGTTCGGGTTCGGTGCAGCGTTGCCATTCGGCGCCATGCCGGATGGCGCGACCTCCGGCGGGGTATTTGGTTCATTGCCCTGCGGTGTATTATCCCCCTGCGTTATTCCATTGCCATCGTCAGGGGTTGAAACCACCGGCACCGGTGTCATGCCCGTTTGAGGAATGATCTGGCTCATGATGCTGCCGTCAAAGGATAGCGGCAACGCCAGCCGCAGCAGCACCAGCAGCCAGATATAATACTGGAACGTTTTGGAGACCTTGTTTTTCAAAAGCGGCCGCAGTGCAAGGAGGATCAGGGCCAGAACTGAGCCGGACGCGCTGAGCGAAAGAATGGTCAGGATCGTGTTGTTCATCTTTTCTTGCCGCCCCGTAATATATTTTGTAATTCGGTGATATCGTCGTCGCTCAGTTTTTTGGATGATATAAACGAGGCGATCAGATTTTTCGCGCTGCCCTTATAGAGCTTATCGATCAGCGTCTGCGTCGTATACTCGTTATATTCATCCTCCGTGACACGGGGAGAGTAGTAGTACACCTCCCGCCTTTCCTGCGCCACCACGCCCTTGCTTTGCAGGCGATACAGCAAAGTCTTGGCGGTGGAACCCTCCCAGCCGGTCTTTTTACAGATTTCTTTGCGAATCTCGGCAACAGGCAAGGCGGTCTTCGCATCCCACAACACCCGCATGACCTCGAGTTCGGAATCTGCTATTCTTTCAGCCAGCTTATTCATAACATTCCCCCTCTACAGATTACATATGTAGCCTATATAATATAACCGTAGATTACATCAGTAATCCGGCCTTGTCAAGACAAAAAAACAAATTATTCGACACTGCCGGAAAAATCAGAGAACTCTGGTTACCGTACAAAGCTTGTGTTTTGAATACCTTGGGATTTGCTGTGCATGGACATGATGGCATGGCAAAAGGGCGCAGAGAAATGAGAGGATATGCTTATCAGCCGGCTTATTTGCAGCTTCAATCTACAGCAGCCAAGGCCAAAACCTTGACCGCTGTTGTTGCTTTTGCCGTTACAGCCGCACCATTACGGCAAAGCCGCATCAGGCAAAGCAGGTGTGTAGTGCCCGTTTGTTTAACGTGTAGCCAAAATAGATGCAGCCGTTCAGGGCGCGGTTATGAGAAGGGATGCGGAAATGCCTGTAGAAAAGGGGCTCTCCGAAAAGCCTGTCCAATTTGCTGCGGGCATTCCGATCGCTCAAAGACGTCTTACCTTCGTATACCAATCCGTTTGAACAGGACCGCTGACGCCGCAAAGGACGCAATGGTCAGCCCGCAGAGTATGGCAAGCGGCGCTGCGGCAAGCGCGCTGCCGTCAAGCAGGCGCACGCCCTGCGTGGCGGGCAAGGCCATGCCCAGCCATTGCATGGGTTTTGGCAGCAGCTGTGCCGGAAACATGATCCCCGAAAACATGATGCTTGGCAAGAACAGGCATTGCGCCGCCAATGTCATGGTGTTCTGCTTTTTGACCAGACAGGCCAGCAGCGCGCCCAAGCCCTCCGAGCAAAGCGCAACCAGCAGAACAGCCAAAAAGTGTATCGGAATATTTTCCGGCAGCGCCGCACCGAACAGGTACGGTGCGGTAACGAAGATGACAATCGCCACAAACATCATGTGCAGCGTCGACAGGATAATCGTTGCCAGCGGCAAGCTCCACGCCGGAACGCCCGCGGCACGGTACGCCTCCAGAATACCCTGCTCACGCGCTTTGACCAGATTTTGCGGCATCCCCAAAAATGCCGACATCGACAGGGCAAAAATCGTGATGGATAGAATCAGAGGGATTTGCGCGTCCATGGCGATGGCTTTCATGATGCTCCCCATGACCAGATAAAACACCAGCGGTACGAGGTAATAGACCATCAGAGTGCCCTTGTCCCTCAAGTCCATTTTCAGTTGTACCCAGAGCTGGATAAAAAACGCCTTCATCTTTTCTCGCCTCCTGCCGGGTGATTCTCGCCTGCGACTTCAAGGAAAATATCCTCTATGCTTGCCCGTTCCACGCGCAAATCCATCACATCGTCGCGGCTTGCGCGAATATGCGAAAGCAGCGGCAACAGGAATTCCGCGGCGCTTTTGCACGGAAAGGACAGGTAACCATCGGCTGTAGGTTCGCCCTCAGGCACAAAACCATCGAGGCTGTTGCCGCGGGTCTTTATGAAAACGCGGCTTTGAACGCTGGCGTTTGCCGTTAACTCCATCGGCGTCCCCTCGCGGGCGATCACGCCGCCGCGCAAAATGGCGATATGATGGCATAAGGCTTCGGCCTCCGCCATGTCGTGGGTGGCCATGAGTATGCTCACGCCCGCCGCGTTCAGCTTGCGTATCTCGGCGTGCAGCGCGTTTCTGCCCTCCACGTCAAGCCCTGCCGTGGGCTCGTCCAGAATCAGCACGCTGGGGCTGTGGCACAGGGCGAGCGCCAGATGCAGCCTCCGCTTTCTTCCCGTGGAGAGCGACGCATAGGTTTTATTCAAATACTCGCCCGCCATATCGAACCGTTCCAGCAATGCGCCGCGATACGGCACTTTATGCCAAGAACAGAAAACCTGCATGGCCTCTTTTGCAGTCATGGCTTCGGGTAACGACGTGCTTTGGAGTTGGATGCCGAGCGTGCCGTTGACCACGGCTTCGCCGCTGTCGGGCTTGCGCATGTTTTCTATGCACTCAATGGCCGTCGTCTTGCCTGCGCCGTTGACGCCGAGCAGGCCAAACGTTTCGCCTTGCTTCACGCGAAACGACACACCGCGCAGGACCTGCTTTTTCCCATACGATTTGTACAGATTTTTTACGGTAATGCTCTCGGTCATTGCGAATCACCTCCTGGCTGGGGTACGGATATGACGATTTTGTTTTTATCGATGTAAGCGGCGAGAGCCGCTTCGATAAACGGTTCGGCGGCTTCAAACAGCTTGCGGTCGGCCTCCGGCCACATTGCGCGGTCATTGTTGACTGCCAGCGCAGCAAGAGCGGCATCATCGCCGCCGGCAGTCACCCTGAGGATGACCTCCTCCCACCAGCGCCGGCCAAGGTTCAGCGCGGCGGGGCTGTCGGCTGCCGTGTTCGTGTTGCTGAGCGCCACGGCCTCCACCATCAGTTCACGCATGGTGTGATAGAAATCTATCGCGCCGCCCAGGGTGGTGAGCCCGCTCCCTTCAAGGCTTTCGTTCAACGCAGCGCCAAACTCGAAGCCGGCCCAATCGTTCAGACTGCTGCCATCCATGGCGCGTATAAGCTGAGCCAGGGTCTCAAACGGCGGCTCGCCGCCGGATCTGAGAATATCAATCGTGGAGCTCAGTACCGACAGGGCCATATGCAGCGCGTCAATTTTCTTTAACAGCACTGTCAGCTGCCGGCTGAATACGCCTTCCAGCTCAACCGGCGTGGGAGAATTCGACAGCTTTTCGCGGATGTCCGACAGGGATATGCCGACAGATTTATAGAACACGATCTGGGTCAGCTTCAGCATATCGCTGTCGGTATAATACCGGCGTCCACCCTCAGTGCGTCCCGATGGCGGCAAAAGCCCGATGTTGTCATAGTGCTGCAATGTGCGCACGGTTAAGCCGGTCGCCTTCGCCAATTCTCCGATGCCATATGTTTTCTCGTTTGAAGTCATATTCGTCACCTCTGTGAACATTATGACATATGACGTTACGTCATGAGCAAGAGAATTTTTGAATTATTTGATTTAACGAAAAAGGCAGGCGTTCCGGACATTCCAATTTTCTTGTTCCGGATTGCCTGTCCTGATTCAAAACGGTGGGGCCAATGCCCCAAAAGAAAAACATCTTCTGTTTCTTGGCCGAATTGGGGTCACAGGTATTATCCGGCCCATAAGTTTCTGGCGGGGCTTGCGCTGTTTCTTCTATAACACCTTATTCAGCAGCGGTATTTTTCTTATGATGAGCTGGCAGACAGCGAAGCATAACGGAACGCATATCACGGCAAGCAGCAGGAACTTGACGATGGGGGGCAGCGTCAGCGGCGCGGCAAGCTGAGCCGCCGCAATGATGACCGGCGCGTGAAACATATAGACCGCAAAGGAATTATCGGCAAGCACCGCAGCCAGCTTGTTTTTCCGGTTTAGCTTCTCGCGGAAGAGGACGACAAGCCCGACGGATACCGCAACAGCGATAAAGGATTCCCAGAGCGCAAACGCCGCGCTTTGCCAGGTAAAGCCGCCGTTATAGCTTAAGTCTCCCTCGAGCGCACCGCCGAAAAGCATGATAACCGCCCAGCAGAGAAAAGCCGGAGGCGTGGCCGAGAGCAGCCATCTGATTCCGGAGCGGTAGCCGATCGTGTCGAAGCCTTTGTGTTTGCCCAATACGATGCCCACGGCAAACAGGCAGATATACTGGGCGAAATAACAAAGCTGCATGTTCATCACACTGGTGCCGACAGGCTGAACGGTCCTGGTCAGGAATGCGAGCAGCGCGATGATAAAAATGAGGAAAACCACGTTTTTAGAGCTGTAAAGCGGCCGCTTCAATTCAGCCGCCTTTTTGCCCGGGCCTTTTATGAGCCGGACAAGCGCGTAGATGACAGAGAACACGAGCAGCGCTATAGCGAACCAGAGAGGGCCGGAGCCGGACAGAAAATCGAAATTGGCGAGGTGATCCAGATAAAAGCTGAAGAACGACGGCTTGGGCCGCACCCAGCTGAGATCGAGCTGCACATAGAGGATAAACGGGTTGATGACCAGCATGTAAATGAGCGCGGGAATCCCCAGACGCTTCAGGCGCTCGCAGACGAAGCCCATGAATCCCTTCTTGTTATAGGACGCACGGACGAAATAGCCGGAGAGCAGAAAGAGAAAACCCATAAAAAAGCCCTGCACGAAGGACTGGTAATAACCGAAAACGGCGGTCTCCGCCAACGACAATGGGACGCCGTCCATGTAATACCAGCTTCCAAGGCTGCTGTAGGTCACGGCCAGATGCTGCAGTACCACCAGAATGATGACCAGGCTGCGTAGATTATCCATGTAATCCAAACGCCGGTACACTTTTTCCATTTAAAATACCCCTTATATAAATAATAGTTCGAAACTCTATGACTGGTCCACAAAAAGGAAGGGGGACTACCATGGCTTTTCTTTCCCCAGCCACCCCTGCGCTTCCCAGTACCGTACATCTGCGGGATTGATCTTAAACCGTTTGTGCATGAATCTCATGGCGTAGAACAAGGCTTTGATCTTTAAATGGGGTTTTACATTTCTGTTCTCCGCTTTTATTTTAAGCGAAAGCCTGTCGGCTTCGCTTTGAAACTGCGATTTTTTTTTGTCCTTCACAAGAGTCCAATCGCTTGCATGAACGTTTTTCCCGAAAGTGTAGATGCGCGAAATCCCCCAGAAAGTCATGCTGTCTTTTAAATCCCTGAGGGTAGACCTTGTGCCCGCCCCTGCGGCTGTAGAGATGAGCAGCGCCTGCTTGCTGAACATTTCCTTCCTTGGCTGATGCGGCATCCATTGATATCCAAAATGATCGAGGAACGCCTTCATCTGTCCGGGAACGTGATAGACATAGACAGGGGCCGTAAAAATCAGCAGGTCCGCCTCAAGCATGGATTCCAGGATCGGCTGGATATAGCCATAATTCGGACATGATTTGAAATCGGTGAAGCAATTCCAACATCCCACGCAAAAATGCGGCATATTTCTTGGCAGAAAAAATTCCGTCACCTTGTCTGTTTCGGATAGTTGCCGTATAAATCGCTGCGCAAGGTTATAAGTGCTGGATTTCGATTTTCGCTGTGTCGCATAAATCACGGTTATTTTCATATTCTGATCTCCGGAAATAGTCTCCATAATATGTTCGTTTTCTGTAATTTATCTAATCAGGTTATCCACAATTGAATGTATCAGATTATCTCGCTCATTTTTTATTTCAACATTGATGCCGGTCAGCATATGAAACGATTCCGGCCCTAAATATACGCTTTGCATAATGGCGGTTATCTGAAAGGCGATCAGACGTAAATCCGTTTCTGATTTGCTGCCATTATAAATCTTCTTCAAAACCGGAAGCAAATAAAGGCAAATTTTATAATCACCTTTCAATAAACTATACTCCATTGAAAAATGACGAAGCTTATGATTTTTAGCGGCGATATCAGACAGCGCTGTAAGCATTTCCTTCAGATATTTAACAGGATCGCCCATGTCTCCATCCCATTACTCCATGATTGCCGCCAAAGACATCAGCTTTATGGATACGGCTTCATTGATCAGATTATCTCTCGACTGATAGTGGTAGCTGATCAACCCCGGTCCTATTCCGGCAGCTTCGGCTATCTTTCGAACGGTGATATCCTCCGGATTTTCTGATTGGTCAAGCAAATCCAGCGTAGCGCCTATTATTTTTTTCTTGGTCGCTTCTTTCTTAGAACCCATCACCGCTCCCTGCCTGCATATAATTGAACAGTTTTTGTACATGTTCAATTATATGCGGAGCGCCTTGCTTTTGTCAATTGTTCTTGACCATAAGCGGTATATTTGGAATGTACAGGTGAGTCCGTCTGAGCAATCCGGAGGGAGGCGTCCGCCCCTATCTACCTCACCCCAGACCCCGCCGCCGCACGGCATTTGCCACGATGAAGCCACCAGTATGCCGCACACTGTGGGCATGGCGAACAACACCGCCGTCCATAGCTGCGGGGTTTCCTGGCGTATCGTCCGGCAGGTGGTGCCGCGCGGCCAGTGGTACAGAGAGAGCCGTTTCTCCCGCTGCGGATGTGCAGTGTCTATGTTCTGAAAGGAGTTTCAGGAGGGAGCCAGAGGAGCTATATTGCTTTTGGAGTTGTTATACGCCGCATGAGTTTGTTCATGTCATCGTAACGCTGGTTAAAAGACTGGTAGCTTGCCGCTATCATCTCATCAGATGAAACGTCGGAGGAATCAACTTCGTACCCGGCCCTGTCGGCGAGTATCTCAATAAACAGCCCTAGTCGTAAGAATAAGACAAAAGAGCGCCTGCTTCACAACAGTATGTTTTTTCACAAGCTCCTTGATGACTGCAGAGGAAGATTTCTGTCCGCTGGCGCATTGCCTGACAAGAGAAATTTCTTTTTTGCTGAGTCGCATGCCCTCGATGGCCATCGTACCGGCAATCTGTCTTGTCAGTTTTTCGCTTTTGACCATGGTCTCCACCTCACAAATGATATTAATATTATATCATGTTGAGGGCCGAAATGTCCGTTTTACGGCTTTTGCACGGCAGGGGAGGAACGGGCCGAAACCGTTCCCCACTGTACCACCGCCACACGGAGGCGGCGCAACTCATGCCAGCCCCAGCAGCCTTGCCGCATTCGCGACGATGAAGCACACCAGTATGCCGCATACCGTGGGCACGGCGAACGATACCGCCGTCCATTTCCAGCTGCGCGTCTCCTTGCGTATCGTCCAGCAGGTGGTGCCGCACGGCCAGTGCATCAAACTGAACAGCATGGTGCACACGGCGGTCACCCAGGTCCACCCGTGGGCGACGAACAGCGCGCGCAGGTCGGCGAGCGAATCCAGATCGGTCAGGCTGCCTGTCGCCATGTACGAGAGGATCACGATGGGGATCACGATCTCGTTGGCGGGGAAGCCCAGCACGAACGCCATCAGGATAAAGCCGTCCAGCCCGATCACCCGCGCGAACGGATCGAGGAAGGCCGCCGCGTGCGAGAGCAGGCTCAGTCCATCCACCTGCACGTTGGCGAGCAGCCAGATGATGAGCCCGGCGGGCGCGGCCACCGCCACGGCGCGGCCCAGCACGAACAGCGTCCGGTCCAGCAGCGACCGCACGATGATGCGGCCCACCTGCGGCTTGCGGTAGGGCGGCAGCTCCAGCGTGAACGACGACGGCACGCCCTTGAGCAGCGTTTTGGACAGCACCCGCGAGACGAGCAGCGTCATCAGGATGCCCAGCAGGATGACGCCCACCAACGCCAGCGCGGACACGGCGGACTCCAGTGGTCCCGCCGCCGCGGCGAAGAACATGGTGATGATGGCGATCAGCGTGGGGAATGCGCCACCAGCCAAAGGGCAAACTTGCTCCGCTTTTTACGCCCTTTTGCGCTAACGGCGAGTAGGCGGCCCGACAGAGCCCTACTCGCCGTCAAGAAAAATATGCAGGTCCTTGCCGTCCCACACGATTTTCTTAACCAGTAATCTGATTAAGGTCCGCTTCTCATGAATGGAGAGATCATTGAAATGGTTTTTTAGGCTGGACAGAGCAGCAGCAATCATGTCAATTTGGACTTCTTTATCAGATATCACGCTGACGTCCTTTTGCAGTCGGTTTCGTTCTGCGTTGAGTCCCGCAAGCTCCTTGTCAAGTTCGGTAATCCTTGTACTGACTCGTTGGACAAAAGCATCTCCAAGATTACCATGCGATAGAGTGGTCACGAGATTGTACATTTCTTCATTGCGTTGTTTTATTCGTGCGTCGATGGTGACAATGGGATTTTTCCGTATCTGTCCGGCAACATCCCTTTTCAATTTTTCCAATAGCTTGTAGATACCGGCGTTTTCATCAGCGTATTTCATCAGGTATTCACATACCATGCCATCTGATTGTTGCCCGTTGATGTTCTGAGCGTCACATAACGCCGTGCCACCGCGTATTTTGCTGCTGCACATATAATCATACAACTCTGTGTTAGTGCTTTTGGCGCTGCGCATCTTTGCAAACATCCGGCTCCCGCACTTTTCGCAGAAGATCAGGCCGGAGATCAGGGAATAATCATTGTGCATTTTCGCCGGTTTTTTACCATCCGGCTTGCCTTTTTCCAGGATGTTTTGGACGGCCACCCACTGCTTACCGGATACAATGCCCTTGTGCTTGCCGATGGCAATAATCCATTTCTCTATCGGCTGGCGGGGAGCATGCTTTTTCTTATAATCCCGCTTGTTGTAGGACAACAGACCCAATTTATCCGAACAGTCTTTTTCCTCGAAGCATACGTCCGCGTTTCGCTCCGTGAAGTACTGAAGCGCGTCCTTGTCCGCAATGCAGTAAACAGGATTTTGCAGGATTTCCTTTATGCCGGGCAACGAGTAAAACTTGCCCAAACGGGATTGAACGTTCTGCCGGATTAAATACTTGCTTACACTGGAAACGGTTCTAAGCTCCAGAAACTTTTCAAACATTGTTTGGACAGGAGCGATCTCCTCAGGCTGAGTTTTCAATTTAAAGGAGGTTTTTGCCTTACCGTCAATGATGATCTCCTGCGCCTTTTCCGATATAAAACCGGTTGGGGTAGTGCCGCCCAGCCAACGTCCGGTTCTGGCCAACATCAGCATATTATCGCGGACACGCTCTGCAATTGTTTCCCGTTCCAGTTGGGCAAAAACACTGGCAATATACATCATGGCCTTGCCCATCGGCTTTGATGTGTCGAACTCCTCCTTGATACAGATAAAAGAAATGTTACGTTCATTTAAACTTTCAACCATCGCAGAGAAATCGCTGACGTTGCGGCTGATGCGGTCAAGCCGATAGCATACCACATAATCAGGCTTCACCAATCGAATATCCCGCGACATCCGCTGGAAATCCGGGCGGTCGGTATTCTTTGCTGAAAAGCCTTCGTCTTCGTAAACCGTAATATCGTCGTCGGTGACTCCGTCGAATTTCGAAAAAATATATTCCCTACACATTTCAATTTGGTTTCCAATAGATTCACCTTTGCCCGTATATACCGATTTACGGCCATAAATAAAGAACTTCAACGTTTATCACCCTCTTTCTTTTTACGGTTGCTCACATAATCGGTTATGATTTTTGAGCACAGGTTTGATACTGTTCGTTGCTCCTCTTGCGCAAGTTTGTCAATGTATTTCGATATCTCTTTAGTCAGAGTGACCATAACCCGTTTGTTATTTTTAGAAATAGCCATATTATCACCTTGTATAATGCAGTTGCATTATTTCTTTCTCGCATGCACTGTAATGGTGTTTCACTTTATGCAGATGAACGACGGTTAATGTTTTGTAATATTCTTTTTGGAGAGTCCAAAAATTGATGAGGGTTGAGATATGGAACAGGGAATCTGGATATTCCAGATGCCGCCCTCTTTTTATATTCCAAAAAGCCTTTTGCAAAGCGGTTTTTCGTTGCAGGCATTTATCAGGAAAACTGGGTACCACGATGAGAAAATGCGTATTTGCAATATCAATAAAGCAAAAGTAACGAGTTCCCCAACCCTGATGTCCAGTTCCCTAAATAACTCAACCTTGCTTTATTTAGAGACATTCCTCCGGTTTTAAAACAAACCATATCTATTTTGAAGTATATTTCTCCGTTGGGGGACCATTCTACCGGTGGCTCTTTGCGTGCCATACCATACTTCATACACCTCTACTTATAATGGAAAACAATACATATAATCAAAAAGCCTATATTAGAAAATGCCATGGTTTGCGCCGCGGCTGACCGGCAAGGGCGCATTCACGGGCGTGTACAGCGTGATGGCGAACCACGCGCGGTCAATTACGGCCACATCGGGGCGGACCTGGTCACCTTGCGTCGATGCTGCGCATTCCCATCAACATGCACAACGTGGAGATGGGCAAGGTGTTCCGCCCCGTCGGCATGGAATGCGTTCGGCATCGAAACCCGGGAGGGCGCGGACTATCTGGCCTGCCGGAACTTCGGGCCGGTATACGGCAGATAAAAGTGAAGGCGGCAAAAGGAATTGCGCACCCTTTGCCGCTTTTCTGCGATACCGCAAGAAGTTGTTTTAAACAAGAATCATCGCAAACCACCTTGTATCTGATGATAAGGAAAAAAATATTAGCCGTAACCTTAAAGGAGCGCGTCTTCTTTATCCGCATACCAGCTAATGATTATAGCTTTACTACGCCGAAAACAACCGGTTTATGCCGTTTTACCGGACATAATTGGCGAAAACAAGATAACAAAAAATCCGGCCGCGGTATATCTGATCGGATTTGTGTTTGTGCTGTCGAGCCCTTCGCAAACATCAACGCTACTCATTGGGCCCAAGGCTGGCGTGTGTTAATTCATCCTGATAAGCATGCCATAGCTCCATAGAAAAGTCCGTGATCACATGATTGCCTCCGACTATTTCGCTGTGCAGCAGGTTGTTGAGCCGGGCGCTTTGAAAGGCATGGATTCTTTCTCGCTCAAAGGTGTCATTCATGGTGTAGATCAGGCAGAGGCTCTGGGAAGAAAGTGCGGCAACATTGGATAGCCCGCTGTCCACAATCTTCATTTTGTCATAGCTGCCTTCCGACAGATATTCATTAAATCTTCGAAGATAGTCGACGCGCAGCTTGGGCGAAAAAGGAATGGCCCCAATTAATGGAACGATAGCTTTGCCGAGAGAAGTAAAACGTTCCATGGTGGCGATGGAAACAATAAAAGAGGTCTTTTTCGACAGGATACAGTTGAACAGCTTTGACATCGCATCGCAAACGATGGGATTGCCCCCGGTGGCCTCCAGCTCCTGTTTTTCCAGCAGATATCCAATAGACATAAAGTTGTATACGCAGTCGATATCGTTGTCCTGCAGGCCGGTGATAAATTGGGGATTCTCCTCTAAAAATCGGATGGCTTCACTCTTGCTGTAACTGATTTTCTTTGCGTCTTTTTTCACAAGACTGTTGTAAAAAACGGTTAGATAGCTTTTGTGGCGGATGGGGATCAAAAGAGGAGTTCCATCAATTTGCGTATTGAAAAGCAGTAAAAACTTCCCTTTTAAAAGCAGGAAACAGTCTGTGCCGTGAGCCACCTCATAAAAATTCAAATCAAAATGCTTTTGAAGCTTGGTAATGAACAAAAGAAGCTCACTTGCGCCAATACCGTTTGCTCCATTTATCAAACGATCATCAAAGTAATAATTCAGCACAACATTTTTAAAGCTTCCGGATTCCAATAATCTAAGCCTCTGAAACATCTTGGAATAAGCAGGTTCAAGCAAGGGCAGGGAAGCAAAAATCTCCAGAGGCTCGTCGGGACAGCTCACAATCTGATCCGATAAAATAACGCAAAGCTGGTTTAGGACCGGTTTTCTGCCTAAATAGTACATTCCTCTATCGGTATAGCTTAAATTCAGGCTGTTTTCCTCCGT
The DNA here is from genome assembly GCA_023428025.1 of Bacillota bacterium. Taxonomy (GTDB): domain Bacteria; phylum Bacillota; class Clostridia; order Christensenellales; family SZUA-584; genus SZUA-584. Next base: position 4,789 of record JAEYZN010000039.1, on the reverse strand, counting down.
AAACACGACATCCAGCGCATATGCAATGGCAGAGAATAAAAACGTCTGCAGCTCATCCTGTGATTCAAAATCATAGATGACCGGAAAAAGCGTTTCTAATTTCAAATAGCAGCCGGGGGAATAAATCGCTTCCGCAAAATAACTGGCGGTTTGTTTGGTGAATGCCTTGCGCTCCTTCATGGAGGGCACCCTTTTACCGGTAAGGATCTTACTGAGCCCGCTGGGGGTCATGTTCATACTCAGAGCAAAATCCGTTTTGGTTTTTTTTGCGATATTAATTAACTCTTCCAACAGCACATTAATCCTCATAAAAATACCCCTCTATAAATATGTGAAATATTTTATACTAAGCTGCCCTCTTGGGTGAAATTCTTCACTTTATATAGTTTGGGCATTATATATCATCCTAACACAAAAAAATGATGATCTGCTTTCGTTTTTTTAGAAAAAAAAGCAGCCTTTTTTTCTTTAGATAATAATTTTAATACGTATTCTCTCCCCGATTTTCAAGCGGAATCCACATCGGCTTTGTATACTACTGATAACTAACTCAGTTTATAAAAAAGAAAAGCAGATACAAAGGTTAGCCGCTTTTGGGAGGTCGTCATGAGAACAAAGAGAAAAATGATATTGATGAGCTGTGTGATGGCGCTGATGATGTTATTCAGCGCTTTTGCCCCCATGAATGTACTTGCACGGGGAGATATAACAGATGCCGCCTCATCTTCAGAGGCGCCGGGCCCGCCGGAGGAAGGCTCCCCTGGGGATGTGCAGGACGGGACGGGCGAAGGAGCCCCAGAAGAACCCCCGGCCGGCCCTGGAGAGGAAGAAAGCAAGGAAGAAGAGCCTGTCGATGCGGGCAAAGCAGCGTCCGCCGGCGCACCTATGACGCCTTATGGAATGCCGTCCTCCCTTGATGCGGACGTGACCGTTGACGGCATTGCGGAGGGGGAGATCATTGACGGTTCCACCGGCATCAGGATAACGGTTACCTTTCCCGTCCCTGTCATAGGCGATGGCGTTGACGATTATTTTCAGCATGGCGACGAGGTCGAGCTGCTGTTGAGCGAATCGTTTAAGTTTGATCCCATTCCCGCCTCAGAGATTAATTTGATGTATGGATCAAAAAAAGTAGGGACTGTTACCCTGGATAATAACGCGTCAGGCCAAGCCGTGGCTATCATTAAATTTGACGGCGATGAGGATATTTTTGATCCCGATAAGATCACCGACGGAAAACCGCCTTATGCCAACGTCAGCGGCACCTTCACGGCTGACCTGAAATACAACGGCCACCATGTTACGGACGGCGATGGCAACAAAACCGTGGCGATTTTGGAAAAAACCTATAAATTGCAGCTGCCCGGCGATACGATTATATATGACGTGGAAAAGAAGGCCGGGGACGGCGCTGTAAACCTGGACGAAGGCACCATTACATGGACCGTCATCATCAGTGCCGCAACGGATACACAACCTGATCCCACCCCCATTGATTTGGAGGGTTACGTGTTTGAGGACGATCTGAAGGACGTAGGCGAGTATGTTGACGACAGCTTTTCGCCGTCCGGCGGTACGCTTGTGACACCGGACTCCGACGCCAGCCCACCCGCGACCAAATTGATCTATACCTTTCCGGCGGGCTCCATCAGCCCCCAAACCATTACATTCAAAACCAAAATCCCGGAAAGTGTGCTTACCGCAGGGGGCTCCATCAGCAACCGCGCCAGCTTAAAGCTGGACGACGAGACGGTACAGTTCGACGACGCCACCGTTACCGTTGAAAAGCCTTCCGTCAGCAAGCGCGGAGTGGCCGCCGAACCCGGTAGCGATGATACTACTTACGACCCCACCAGCCGTACCATTACCTGGTATGTTGACGTGGATAACAAGGGCAGAAGCCTGAAAGACCTGACCATCACCGACAACCTGGCCGCCGGCCTGACATTAGAGTCCGCCCAGTGGCAAAGATGGGATTCCTCAGATCCGTACACTGCGGATTCCGCAAAGGTCGATGGCAACTGGGTGAACGTGTCCGGCGCCGCTTGGGCAGGCCCGGTACCGCCGACCGGCGGAAAATATGAGATTGGCAGCAAAATTGGCGACGTCAACTATATCGGCCGGCTGAAGCTTGTGGCCAAAGTGGACGACGACGACACTACCGTTGCGGCAAAAACCTACTACAATCAGGCCACCGTAAGCTGGAGCGGCAGCGGCGGAACCACCGGCAGCGCCACCACCGGCAACCCCGGCGTGGGCATAGGGTACGACGCTCTTACCAAGAGCGGTGCGCAAGACACCGCTGATGTGGCCGCCCATCAGATCACCTGGACCGTCAACGTTGATCTGAAGAATCAGGACGCCACAGGCTTCAAGGTCTACGACCTTTTTGTGCACGATAAGAATACCCCCAACGGCGACATTACCAGTGCAGTGGGGTGGCCGTCCGGCCTCTCGATCGGGTCTAACAACATCGCCCGCAACAACGGCCAGAAATTTGTCGAATTCGTTGACGGCGACACGGACGATCATCTCACCGTAAATGCCATTCCTCTGCAAAAGGGTGGACAAACCATTGCGACGCTGCTGGAGATCACAGACCTGAGAAACGCGGGAAGCAACAAGGTTGTCTTTAAGAGCCAGGTGCTTGACCCCGATATCATTGCCGGGAACAATCAGAACCAAAGGGTGTACAACTACGCGGAGCTTTACAAAGGCACCATATACCGGTCCCAGGCCGCCGGTAGTGTTCCCTACAACAACAAGGTTCTCGCCAAAGAGCTGCTGCGCCGCGCCGAGGTGGGCAACGACCATGCCACCGGCGTTGCCGGCATCGACGCCAACAACCGCACCATCAATGTGGCGGAGGGCTTCCACTACGGCCACAAAGAGGTGATTTTCCGCCTCAATGTGAATGCCGCCGGCGTGGACTTTAAAGATGTAGCAACCAATATGCAAGATGCAGCAACCAACCCTATCAGCTTTGGGATGGTCACCGTCACCGATACCCTGCCCGCGGGCTGGGAGTTCGCGACATTTTCCGGCGGGCAGGATTACCTGGTTTACAATACCACCGGGGCCCTCAGTACCGGCAGCGGCTATCCCGCCACTGGCTCTTTGGCAGCCACCGGCAGCCCGCTGGCTTCCGTACCCGGCCTGACCGCGGCTTTCGCGACAACGGGCGATCCGCGTACCGCGACCTTTACCTTTACCGATCTGGATCAGCCCTATGTGATTCTGGTGAAGGCAAGGCCCACCGGCGATACCCTCGACGACTATCTCAAGGGCGACGATACGCGCAATGAAACCAATAAGCTCAATTTGAGTTCTGCCAATTGGCAGCCGGGCAAAGACGTACAACAACAGGTCAGGGTCGACAGCAAGGTTTTAGACAAAACCTTGGATCTCAGCAAACAAGCTCAAGGCGTCCTGACCTGGGCCGTTAACTATACTCCCCTTGGTCAGGAAATCGGCACCGGCCTTGAGGATACCCTGCCCGAAGGCATCGACCTGCGCACCGATTCCAGCGGCCAGCTGGTTTGGGAGGAGGGCGGCAGCCGCAACATCAACGTCCGCGAACTGATGCTGAAGAGCGACGGCAGCGGCCAGTATGAGCCGGGTCCGGAGCTTTCCCTGACCGAGTTAATGTCAAGGGTCAGCTACAACAACAGCACACGCAAGCTGACCTTTACCTTTCCGGACAAGGCCAAGGCCTACCAGTTGATTTATGTGACCGACATCACCGGCACACCGGGCAACGTAAGCAATGCGGTTAAGCTGATTGATGCGGATGGCACGGGAACCAGCAGGAATGAATCCTTTATGATTCGCGCGCAGCACGGTGAGGCCACCATGGGGCGCAGCGGCTTCCTGGTGATGAAAAAGACGAATATGAGCTCCGCCTCTTTGCAGGATGCGGGTTTTACCCTCTATAACACCAATACGGATGGAACCATCGGTTCCCCCAGGGCGGTAAGAATCACCGGCAGCGATGGGATCATCAAGTTCTACGGCCTTGCCCCCGGCAGCTACTTCCTCGTGGAGACCCAAGCCCCCGGCGGCTATGAGAACCCTCCGGTGGTATATAATGTTGTTGTGGGAACGGACCTGGTCACCACCGTCAATGGTTCGCCCTCCATTACCATTGACAACCCCTTCGTTGTGGTCAACTACCAGTCCACAGATCCGGTGGGCAGCCTGACCATCCATAAAACGGTGACAGGCAACGCCGGAGATCGTACCAAGGCGTTTGACTTCACCGTAACCCTGTTGACTCCCGGGGGCGATGTCGACAACACCGAATATTCTTACACCGGAGTTGGCGTGCCGGGCGGCACCCTCAAAAGCGGCGACATCATCGCGCTGGCGCATGATCAGAGCATCACCATCAGCGGGCTGCCCACGGGCGCCAGCTACTTGGTGGAAGAGGAAAGCTATATTCAGGATGGATATACAACAACCAGCACGGAAGCTTCCGGCGTTATCTCCACAGGTGATACGCCGACCGCGGCATTCACCAATACCAAGAATAGCGATCCCTCCGCTGGCTCCGGCAGCCTGACCATCCATAAAACGGTGACAGGCAACGCCGGAGACCGTACCAAGGCGTTTGACTTCACCGTAACCCTGTTGACTCCCGGGGGCGATGTCGACAACACCGAATATTCTTACACCGGAGTTGGCGTGCCGGGAGGCACCCTCAAAAGCGGCGACATCATCGCGCTGGCGCATGATCAGAGCATCACCATCAGCGGGCTGCCCACGGGCGCCAGCTACTTGGTGGAAGAGG
>JAEYZN010000026.1 GCA_023428025.1 Bacillota bacterium | reverse complement strand
CAGTGCGAAAACGAGAATGACAGCCCACTTGAGATATGGGCTCACCGGCATCAACAGCGGCAGCACCAGCAGTGTCAAAGCGCAGAAAGCGCCCATCATGGCCAGACGGGACAGGCACACCGCAATTGCGCTTTTCAGGTTGCTCATGGAAAGGTTCAATTCGTAGCCGATCACGATCATGATCGCACCGGATGTGGGCGCGCCGATAAAGCTGATCGTCTTGACAAGCAGCCCTCCGGCTTCCGAGCCTGTAATCGCCTTGTTTAACCCCGTCACACCCAGAATCACGGCGACGAAAATGGCGAGAAACACCGGCGATTTGAACATCGTCAACAGTGGGTTCCCCGCCTTTCCGGTGCTTTTGTAATTGAGTATCGTCATATAGGCGGTAAACACGAACGTGACCTGCCCCAGGTCCACGATGGCCACGTTGTTGATATTCTCCGTTCCGAAAACCATGGTGTACAGCGCGTAACCGATCATACCCACCTCAAATGTGGTCAGCAGGTACGGATAATACTCGCGCCGATATCTGAAAAGCTTTCTTATCAATACGCCCAGTGCTAGCGCCAGCGCTGCCGCGCCAAATATCGTGGCAAAGACAATCAGCGCTTGCGTATTATAATCGATCGTCAGGTAAGCGTTGAATAAGACAGCCGGAAGCGTGATGTTCAGCACCAGCTTTTTTATTGAAGCGATACCCTCCGCGCTCAGAATGCTTTTTTGCTTGATGATATAACCGATGATGAGAGCGACCAGCACAGGCACCACCACACCGGCTACGTTCAATACTCTATCCAATCAAAGCTCTCCCTCAATCCATGGCCTATCCGGCAAGCGCCAGTACATACTTGACGCACTGCATCATATCATCCAGATGAACACACTCGTCGTTTGAGTGCACATTCATCATCCCACAGGATATCTTCACCGCGCTGGCGCCTCTCTGCGCAAAGACATGCGCGTCGCTTCCGGCCCCGGTGCTGCCCAAGGAAAACGGCAGGCCCGCTTTTTGTGCGGCCCGTTTCGCATACTCAATAATTCGACGGTCCGACTGGTATCCCCGGCATGCGCATTCAAAAGAGAAGCCGCCGTCGCATCCGTTTTCGTCAAAAAAGGCCCGGGTTTCTTCATACATGGCGTCCAGCAATTGGCGGGCCTCGTCATCGTCAAACGTCAGTATTTGTCCCTTGAACCCGGCGCGTTCCGGTATCGTATTGGGGTTGCTCTCACAGAATATGTCCGCCATATTGATGAACGTCTTATCGGATACCCGGCCGCTCTTGACCTGCCCCATAAGCCGGGCACACAAAAGCGCCGCATTCAGCCCGTGGGGGTTGCCAGTGTGCGACATCCTGCCCTGCACATGACAAAGGAAATCGTACTGGCTGGCCCCCCGGCTGACGGTGTAGCCAACAGGCACACCACCGCTGTCCACCACAAAATTGTATGCGTCCGCGATGTGCTGTTCATCAATGGCTTTTGCCCCGCGAAACCCGTCCTCTTCACAGGTCGTAAAAAGAAAGTGAACATCATCAGGGATACCGCCGTTCTCCTGCATACGGGCCATAGCCTCCAGCAAAACAGCCATTCCGGCTTTATCGTCGGCGCCAATGACGCCGCCGTTTTTGCCCCGAACCAGCCCGTCCTCTATCACAGGCTCACTTCTTCTGTAGATGCGGATGGTATCCATGTGCGCGCAGAAGCTGATGCGGGCCCGGCCCGAACCGACAATGATATTGCCTGTATCGCTTCCCGTCGTCTTCGAGGAATCGTCAACATAAAAGGGAACGCCCAGTCGGTCAAGAATTCCGCGCAGAACCTGGGCCGCCTTGTCCTCATGGAAAGAGGGGCTGTCCGCCTTCAGTAACGCCAGCATAAATCCTTGCAGCCGCTCACTGTTCATTTTTGATCCCCGTTACTTCTTTGACTCATGCGCCGCGATATCATGCATCCAATCCTTTAGCATCGGATACAACGCGGCGTATTTATCCACATAATACTTGTATTCCTGGTATGCGGCCATGTCCGGCTCAACGCGGTCCACGATCTTCACCATGTTGTCCGAGGCCGCCGGCAGATCGCTGTAGACGCCACCGGCCACTGCGCCGAGGATCGCGGACCCCAACGCGGGCGCTTCGCTGACCTTCGGTATGTTGATCGGCACATTGCTGACGTTGGCATGCGTCTGTATCCAGAGACGGCTTTTTACAGCGCCGCCGCAAACGTAGATCTCTTCCGGCCTGACGCCGTTCCTTTCCAAATTCCTGAATATGACCTCGGTGCCGTAGCATATGCTTTCCACCAGCGCTTTGTAGATGTGGACGGGCGTGTGCATCAAGGACAACCCGCTGATCATGCCGCGCACTTCGCCGTCTGTATAAGGGGTTCTGTTGCCCTGAAAATAATCCAGACACACGAGGCCGTCCGACCCGATGGGGAGCTTCTGCGCCTCGCGGTTGAGCACGTCGTAGACGCTCTCGCCATTTCTTTTCGCCTCGACCGCAATGTTGCCGCAAAGTTGGTTCTTGTGCCAGTTGACAATTGATCCCGTTGAAGCCTGTCCCGCTTCCACCAGCTCCAACCCGCCGATCAGCGCGTCAGGGAAGCTGCCGAACATACCGTTCGAGTGCATCTCCCTCTCCGAAAGGAACACAAACAGATGAGAGGAGCCCGTCACCAGCCCCACCTTGCCCGGCCTGACAACGCCCAATGCCAGCATGGCGATATACGCATCAGCGCCGCCCTCCGCAACCGGGATACCCGCCACAAGTCCCAGGTCCCGGGCCGCCCTGTCCGTCAGCGTTCCCAGAATATCCCCGGTTCTCACAACGTCCCGGGGAACTTTCTCCATCACGTCACCAAGGCCGATCAGCCCAAAGAAGTCCTCCTGCCAACCGCCGTTCCTGTTGTCATAATACCAGCGGGTCGCCGCATCGTTCATGTTTTTCGCGACCCTGCCGGTCAGCTTGAACCCGAGCCAATCATCACATTCAAGGATAACCTTGGTTTTCCGATAGATCCCCGGTGAATTCTCTTTCACCCACAACGTCTTGCACGGCATCCACTCCGGTGATACATTGCCAAATCCGTTAAACTTCAATATGGAATGGCCGCATCTGGCAATCCGCTTGGCTTGATCCGCCGCGCGCACATCCATCCACATGATCGCGTTCATCAGAGGCTCCATGTGTTCATCCATAAACACCAGCGTGCAGGCCGTGGTGTCCGTTCCGATGCCCACAATGGCGGAAGGATTAATGCCGCTGTCCCTGATGGCCGCTCTGGACGCCATGCACAGGGAGTTCCACCAATCCCCAGGCCGCTGTTCCGCATAGCTGGGCCTTGGCGTTATTAATTCATAGGGATGATCTCTGAAGATGACTTCGTTGCCCTGCAAGTCAAAAATCCCAGCGCGCACGCTGCTGGTACCGAAGTCGATTCCGAGCACATAAGACTTTCCCATACCTTCAACCGCCCTTCCCCTCAATGTTCCGCTTAATCAAGCTGTCTGACAATGATATCCTGACCGTCGATATTACAGTCCGGATGGTTCACGAAGAATGCAATCATCTCCGCCACCGATTCAGGCTTCATGATATTGGTCTGGTCCTCCCCCGGCTGGACGATCGTGCGCATGGCCGTCGCACACCGTCCGGGCGACAAATTAAACACCTTGATGTTGAAATCCTTGACTTCCTGCGTCAGCGTTCTGGAGAATCCGATCACAGCCGACTTGGAGGCGGCATACGGCATCCATCCGGGCCGGGGAGTGGATCCCGATGTACTTGCAATATTCACGATCACGCCGCCCGTTTCCTTCATGTAACGCACAACCGCCTGAGTGATGTTGAACAAAGCAAATACATTGACCTCAAACGTCAGCTTAAACATATCCAGAGGGATATCCAGAAACGGACAGGGCTTTGCATAGCCTGCAATATTCAGGAGCGCGTCAATGCGCCCGAACCGTTGGTATACCGTGTCGATGATATCCCTCACCGCGTCATACTGCGTAATGTCCTGGTCATAGGTCAGGATCTCTTTTTTTGCCTTGCACTCCATCAATACCTTTGTTTCTTTAAGCTCCTCCATTCCAAGCGCGATCAACACGAAATTTGAAATATCCTCGCGGTCAGCCAGCTCAATCGCTGTTGCTCTTCCTATTCCTGTCGCCGCGCCTGTAATGATGCAAGTTTTCATTTTTTCCTCCCGAGCTGATTCGCTAGAATTTTAATTCCGATCTCGATGCCGCAAATGCAACAGCTCCGATCATGATGACGCCCTTCGCCATATCCTGGAAGAAATAATCCCACCCCAGCAGATTCAATCCGTTTGAAACGATACCGAGCAGCAACACACCGATCATCGTCCCCGTCACGTTCGCCCGTCCGACTCGGATAGTGGTCATACCGATAAACACCGCGCTCAGGGCCTCCATTGTATACGTGTCCCCCGCTGCCGGCTGCCCGCTGCCAAGACGGCCCGCCAACAGTATGCCGGCCACAGCCGCAAAAGCCGCGCTGATCATCAAACCAAAGTATTTGTACTTCCTCGTGCTGATACCGGAAAGCCTTGCGGTCATCTCATTGCCACCCGTTGCATAAATATAGCGGCCGATCAGCGTCTTATTGAGCACGAAGTATGTCACCGCAACGAAGACGACCATGACAAGCGCCAGTATCGGAATGCCGGCAACATTCTGCTGCCCAAAGAACTGGTACAGGGCCGGGTTGTCTCCGTATAGCGATTTGCCGCCGCTGTACATGTAAATGATACCCGTCACAATAGACTGCATGCCCAGGGTCACAATGATTGACGGAATCTTTAATGAGGTGGTGACAAACGCGTTGAGCGTACCGACAGCCAGACCGAGCGCCAGGATGATAGCGATCGCCAACAACGGCGGAAAGCCCTGTTTGGCGACAAGGCCCATCGCAAAGACGCATGAGAGGCCGACTACAGGGCCTGTCGACAGATCGAACTGGCCGGACGCCATGGCCACCGTCATGCCCATCGCCACGATGGACAATATGGAGACTTGCCTTAAGATGTTAAGCAAATTATCTTTTTGAATGAACCTGAAGTTCGCTGTCGAGAATACAAAGAACAAAAACACGACAACCAGCGCGAATAGCGTGGCATATCTGGCGAACCAGGCTGAGTTCTTTTTTGTATTTGGCATAGCCATTCTCCTCCAATTTTAAAATCCCAATGATGTAGAAATGAGTTTATGCTGCAGGTCGTCTGTCTTCCGGTCAAACTGAGCGACAACCTCGCCTTCGCGCATGATATAAACCCGGTCGGAAAGGCCGATAACCTCAGCAAGATCGGACGATATGACCAGGCATCCCGCGCCCTTTTGCACCAGGTCCGCGATAATCCTATACATCTCTGCACAAGCCCCGACATCCACACCTTCTGTGGGTTCGTCAAAGATATAAAAATCAATTTTACCTTTGACCCCGGTGACCCATTTTCCAAACGAAACCTTCTGTTTGTTTCCGCCGCTTAAGGAATTCACTTTTGTATGTATCGACGGGGTTTTGATATCGAGCAGCTCAACGATTTTCTTGGTGTCCCTGCACTCACCTTTCCGGTTGACCACCGTTGCTTTGGTATATTCCCTCAAGAACGGAAGCGTAATGTTGTCGACAACCGGTTCTTCCAGCATCAGCGCTTTCCTCAATCGGTCATCCGGTATCAGCGCCATGCCCTGTTTGATCGCTTTTTTGACGCTGTTAATCTTTATTTCCCTGCCATTCATCCTCAGCCTGCCGGTTTCAATCTTTCTCGCGCCAAAAATCATTTCTCCCAGCTCCGTTCTGCCGGAACCCACAGTACCGAACAACCCCACGACTTCCCCGCGGCGAATTGTCAGCGACGCGTCCTTGACCATCTTCCCGTCGCAGAAATGTTCAATCTCGAGCAGGACTTCCCCCGGTTTCCGGCCATATTCAGGAAACTCGGATTTCTGCTCCTTGTTGATCATCATTCGGACAATTGTATCTTTGGTAACGTCCTTTGTCATGACCGTTCCCACAATCTGTCCGTCACGCATCACCGTTGTTCTGTCGCATATATTCAGAACTTCTTCGATGTAATGCGTGATAAAAATAACACCCATTCCTCTGTCCCGGAATTTTCTCATTATGTCAAAAAGCAATTTGCGTTCTTTATCCGACAAAGATGCTGTCGATTCATCAAAAATAACGATTTTGGGATCCAGGTTGATGATCTTCAAAATCTCGATAATCTTTTTTTGTGCAGGGCTGAGATTTTCTACCGGTGCATTAAGATCGATGATATCCAGTTCTGTTTTCTTCAGCAGTTCCAGTCCTTTTTTTTGAAGCAGCTTATCGTTAACCATGCCTGCGGAACATATTTCCTGACCCAGAAAGATGTTCTGTATGCCCGTAAAGCTTGAGATCAGCGTGCCTTCCTGTGTCACAATACCGATGCCCATGTCGATGGCATCCTTGGGCTTACTGAAAACAACCTTCTGACCTTCGAGATATATTTCTCCCGATTCAGGTATGTAGACGCCTGTCAGCACTTTGACGAGTGTCGATTTCCCCGCGCCGTTATGTCCGACAAGGCCATGTATTTCACCTTTTTTCAGGTTAAAATCCACATCCTTTAGAGCATGCACACCGGGAAAACGCTTATTGACGCCTTTTGTTTCAAAAACGACCTGTGTACTATCCATAAGCATTTCCTCCTTGGATGGATTTTCGGAGGGATATACATGTATACCCCTCCTCGTCCTCATTATTTCAGTAACCCATGCGTTTCGGCTGGCTTAGGACTCGTAGAAGTCGACCGCAAGGTATGCCGGCGTATTTGCATCCGGGCAGTTCGTCGGGGTGATCAACGGCGCGTCGACATAGATCGTTGTTGTTGTCACAACTTCAGACTGCGGTTTGCCTTCAACGATGATCGCCTGAACCAGGTCGGCGCACTTGACACCGAATATTTCGAAGCCCTGCGCGCAGGTCGCAACCAACGGATCGCCATTTCTGATCATATTGACCGCGCCTTCATGACCGTCGATTCCTGTGACAAACATATCGTCCCGTGTAAATCCGGCTGCCTTGATCGCATCGGACGCCGCCATAGCGGGTTCATCCCAGCCTGCCCAAATCGCGTCAATCTGATCGCCGTACTTCGCAAGCCAGTCTTCAGCTGTCTTCTGGCTGTCCGCATAAAAGTTGCCGTAATCGATGTTGTGATTTTCCAGCAGCTTGATGCCCGGGTTCTCAGCAAGGATGACGTCCGTCATCACTTCTCCTCTTTTCCTCACGCCATGATGTTCGGCCATCGTCAGCGCGCAGACATTGCCAACGCCGCCCAGCCTGTCAACCAGGTAAGAGGACACCTTCGAGGACATCACGTAGTTGTTGGACGTAATGTCGCATACAACGCCCGGCGTGTACTGGGAGTCAATCGAAAACACGGGAATGTTCGCCTTATTTGCCGCCTCAAGCGCCGCCGTGGAAGCTCTGAGATCCGCCATCGACACAATGATGGCATCGCAGCCTTTTGCAACCGCGTCTTCAATGTTGGTCGCCATCTTATCGCCGGAACCATCCGAGTTGACTTCGGTCACATTCCAGTTCCAGCCCTTTTCTTCAAGATAGGCCGTGAATCCGGCATATGCTCTCTGCTCGGACTGTGCGGACGGGCTCATGTGTACCCAAACGAGGTCAACGGAACCACTGGCCCCGGCCGTGTCCCCGGACACCTCGGGCGCTACCGATTCAGCTGTTCCCGTGTCCGATGAAGCGGACGCCTCCGCAGGCTCCGGGGGTGTTGTACTGCTTCCGGTGTCACCGCTCGGGGTTTCAGATGAGCAACCAGTCAGCGCTGTAAAAGCCAACAGTGCCACAACCAACAAAACAAACACTTTCTTGATCATCTTTCTCCTCCTGAAATGTATTTTCTTTTCTATTACCTTTAATAGAAATTGGAATTTCTAAATTGAATCATTATAAACAAGATCAGGTACACGTTGTTCCACCATCCACAATCAGATCCGTACCGGTTGTGTATGTCGCGGCGTCGCTCGCCAGATAGAGTACGGCACCGACAAGCTCGTCGACCTCAGCCATTCTGCCCATGGGGATCACGGATGTCCAGTAATCCCGCCAGTCCTTGCGTATCGCGTCTGTCAGTTCGGTCCGCGTATATCCCGGACTGATGCAGTTGACGCGTATGTGATATTTGGCCCACTCGGCCGCCATGGATTTCGTAAGCATCACAACCGCCCCCTTTGACGCGTTGTAAGCCACCTGCGGCTGCGGCCAGACGACCATTGTCGCGGCCATGGACGCCGTGTTGACGATGCTGCCCCCGCCCTGCGCAATCATGCGTTTGCCGACTTCCTGCGCCACATAGAATATGCCGTTGATATTGATGTCCATCACGCGGTGCCATTGCTCCGCTGTCATCAGCTCCGCATTGTTGTTGATACAGATGCCGGCGTTATTGAACAAAACATCAATCCTGCCGAACCTTCCGGCAAATTTATCCACCATTTGGACGACCTGCGCCTGATCCGTTACGTCACACCGGATCGTCAGTGTCTCCACGCCGTGTGTCGCGGCGATTTCCTTTGCGGCGGCCTCAGTCTGGTCCAGGTCGATGTCCGCGATGCCAAGACTTGCCCCTGCATCCGCAAACCCTTCCGCGACGGCCCGTCCAATGCCTCTCGCGCCGCCCGTCACAAGAAGGTTTTTGCCCTTCATCGAGAATTTATCGAGTATCGACATGCTTCTACCCCCTCAGTTGGTAATCATTCTGAATCCGTCGCGGCATTCCAGATATCCCATAACTCGTCTTGTGTGGATGCGCTGAGTATGCCGGCCCGAATGTTCTCATATTCCTGCTGTACCGTCGTTTCAATACCATTTTCCTGACGCCGCTGATTCATCTCCTCCGCGGCCGGCTCCACCGATTTGAGGTTGTGATAGACCCAAAGTACATAAACAACATCCTCAAACAGCGCGTCCGAATCCGGCGCATCATCAGCGGCTATAGCGTTGAGCCTTTCTTCACCGTCCCGTTCTCCGATCATCGGATTCTCGTCCATATACTCAATGAACTCGATTCCCCGCGCATAGACATCATCACTGACGTTCTCGATCCCGGATTGCCGGGCACAGCCCGTGGCCGCAAGGACGAGGGATAACAGAATAATGAAGACACTTTTGCTCATTGCCGCCACTCTGGTCATTCTCCCTTCATGTTTCGTACGGCCTCAGCCATATCATCGCTTTCAAATAGCGTGGAGCCGGATACCAGCACGTCAACACCTGCCTCAACCGCAGCTTTCGCCGTCTCCAGGTTTATACCGCCGTCTGTCTGAATTTCATATTTGTAGCCAAATTCCTCCCTCAACCGTTTGAGCGCGATTATCTTTTGATTGACGATGGAGATGAACTTCTGGTTTGGGAACCCCGCATCCACAGCCAGTTGATCGATGATATCCATTTCGGGCAACAGGTTTTTGACACATTCCAGGCTGATCGACGGGGACAGTGCAATCCCTGCCAGCATGCCTTGCTTACGTATCTGTTCGATAAGCCTGTAATGGTGAGGGTATGATTCGGGATGAAACAATATGGCATCCATTCCCGCTTCCGCAAACGCTCCAATATATAATTGTGGGTTCTGCATGGCCAGGTGCGCGTCCAGTCTCAGCTTGGTTCCCTGTTTAAGCCACTTGGCCACACAAAGGCCGATCGCCAGATTCCCTACATAATTGCCGTCCATCACGTCCACATGGATATAATCGCAGCCAGCCTGTTCCGCCCTTTTCAGTTCATCTCCCAGCTTTAAAAAGTTTGCTGATAAAATTGAAGCGCTTATTTTGACACTCATGCAAGCTACCTCGCTGTCTTATTTCTTTGGAAGGTGAATACATTTTCCGGCGGCGTCCGCCCCCGCTTCATACAAGCATTCAGAGAATGTCGGATGACCGTGGACAATGTTCATAAGCTCATCCACCGTCACTTCCATGTGCATCAACGCCGATGCCTCGTTGATCATCTCGGTCGCGCCTGCGCCTACAATATGAACTCCCAATATCTCACCATACTTCTTGTCGCTGATCACCTTGACAAAGCCGCTGCCTTCGCCCGACGCCAGCGCCCGGCCATTCGCGCCAAACGGGAACCGCCCCGCCTGAATGTCGTGGCTCTGCGCCGCCTGCTCTTCCGTAAGCCCAATAGCGCCCACCTCAGGATTTGTATAAATGCACGAAGGGATGTTCTTCGCCTCAAACGCCGCATGACCGCCCAGCGCGTTTTCCGCAGCCACTTCGCCCATCTTGAACGCCGCGTGGGCGAGCATGCATAATCCGTTGACATCTCCGGGTGCATAGACGTTGGGCACGCTTGTCTGCATGTGCTCATCCACTCTGACCCGGCCCTTTTCCACTGCGACGCCCAGTGGTTCGATCCCGGACAGATCCGGCTTTCTTCCGATAGACAGCAGCGCCTTGTCCGCTTCAATCACCGTTCCGTCGTCCAGCTCCAAGCTAAGGCCCTTTGCCGTCTCTGTTATCTGTTGCAACCGGGCGGACGTCATGATTGTCACGCCCTTCTTTTTCAGCTCCTGAGCCAGCGCGGCGGAGACCTCCTCATCCATGCTGGGAACGATTCTGTCCATCATTTCGATAATCGTTACGTTGCTGCCAAACTCCGAAAAGGCCAGCCCTAGTTCCACACCGATCACACCGCCGCCGATGACCGTCAGGCGCGCGGGGACTTCCTCGAGTTCCAGCGCCTCATCGCTCGTCAGCACCAGCTTTGAATCGATACCCGGGATACCGATCCGGCCCGGAATGCTCCCACCGGCGAAAATGATGCTTCTGCAGGCATATGTCTTGTCGCCGACCGCCACCGTTCCGGCGGTTTTTGCGACGCCTGTTCCCTGGATCACCGTGACGCCGTTACTTTTTAAAAGGCCTTTCACGCCGTTGGTCAGGCGCGTCACCACATCATCCTTGCTCTTTTTGGCCTGTTTCATGTCGAAGGTGACGGCGCTTTTATCCACGACGATGCCTCTGTACGCCGACGACGTGATCCGGCTTAAAATTTCAGCGCTTTTGAGGTATGTTTTGGTGGGTATACAGCCACGGTTCAGGCAGGTGCCGCCCACCGTGTCCTTCTCGGCCAACGCCACCTTGCCGCCCAGCTGTGCCGCTTTGATCGCCGCCACATAGCCGGCCGGTCCCCCCCCAATCACAAAAACGTCATACTCAGCATCCTGGTTCTGGCCCACTGTATTCTCAGCCTTCCTGGCCGGCTTATCTTCCCCGCAGGGCTCGCCCTCCGCTCCGATATACCCGATGACCTGTGTTACCGGAACGATGTCTCCCTCCTGCGCCACGATCTTCAGCAGTACGCCGGACGCAGTGGATTCCACCTCCATGTTTACCTTGTCTGTTTCGATCTCAAGCAGGGGCTCGCCCTGTTCCACCTTCTGCCCTTCCCTGGCCAGCCATCTGACGATTTTTCCTTCCTCCATCGCCATACCGGCCTTGGGCATGATCACTTCACTTGCCATCCGTGTCCCCTCCCTGGTTCACGCTCTCCAGCAGTTCCACGATCCTCTTCAGGAACACGGCTGCCGAGGCTCCGTCGTGCGCTCTGTGGTCGAAGGTCAGCGATAATCCCATGATGTCCCGGTTAAACAGGTGCCCGTCCTCCATCTTAAGGACCTTTTCCACCGCACACACGCCCAGTATCATGCTCTCCGGCTGATTGATGATCGGGGTAAAGAATGTGATGCCGTATTTCCCAAGGTTGCTGATCGTAAATGTTCCGCCTGTGTATTCGTCCGGCGAAAGCTTCCCGTTTCTGGCTTTGTCCGCCAGCTCCTTCACGGTGTCCGCAATGCCTTCCAGACTATAGCGGTCCGTGTTATGGATTACCGGTACGATCAGCCCGTTGTCCAGCGCCACCGCAATACCGATATTGATGTGTCTATGATATACAAGGCTGTTACCGGCAAAGCTGACATTCATCTCCGGCATTTCGGCAAGCGCCCGGGCGCAGGCCTGCACCACATAATCGTTAATCGTCACCTTGTGTTTTTCGTTCTGCTTCTTTCGCGCCAGCAGCAGCCCCGTCACATCCGCTTTGGTATCCAAGGTCACCGGCGGAATCTGTATATGACTCTCCAGCATCCTCGCCGCAATGGTGTTTCTCATGCCGGACAGCGGCTTTGTCACATCTCCGTCCAGTGCCGCGGCTTTTCTTTGCGGCTGCGATATCAGCGCTTGAACATCCTTGCTGAATATCCGGCCCTCTTGCGGCCTTACATCGCTCAGGCGGATATCCGCATCTTCCGCGATTCTCTTCGCCAAAGGTGTTGCCTTAACGCGGGACAGCTTGATATCTCTGGCCTTGACCTCGCCGTAGAAACCGCTTGCCGTCACATCACTCAGGAGGATGTTGTGCCGCCTGGCCAGTGTCTTCGCGAGCGGTGTCGCCGGAATCTTCGCTGTTCTGTCGAGCTTCACGGCATTGAGAACGTGCTTTTCCTCCGCCTTATCTGCCGGTCTTACGTTGGCTACGGGCAAGGCCTGCTCGTCAATGTCCTCGCCCGGCGTCCCGATATACCCGATCGCCTGCGTGACGGGGATGACGTCGCCCTCTTCGGCGAGTATTTTGAGCAGTGTGCCGGAAGCTGTCGCTTCCACCTCCATGTTGACCTTATCCGTCTCGATTTCGAGCAGCGGGGCTCCCTGTTCAACCTTGTCGCCCACGCTGATGAGCCATTTGACGATCTTTCCCTCTTCCATTGCCATGCCCGCTTTGGGCATAATGATCTTCTCTGCCAACTCGTCACACCTACCTTAAAAGTTCTCGAACAGCCTGCGTCACCTTATCCAGCGTTGGCACCGCATTTTTTTCGAGCTCCGGGCAATAGGGTATCGGCACGTCCAACCCGCATTCCCTTCTGATAGGAGCATCCAGATAGAGGA
Organism: Bacillota bacterium; assembly: GCA_023428025.1. Lineage (GTDB taxonomy): Bacteria > Bacillota > Clostridia > Christensenellales > SZUA-584 > SZUA-584. The sequence continues at coordinate 20,462 of JAEYZN010000026.1, read as the reverse complement.
ACGCTTCGCTTTCCGTGATGGCTGATGCGATCTCCGCACCATACCCGCCGGTCTTGCACGCCTCATGGACAACCAGCACACGCCCCGTTTTTTTCGCCGACTCTATGATCGTCTCCTTATCAAGCGGCACCAAGGTACGCGGGTCCACCACCTCGATGCTGACCCCCTCTTTGGCGAAATGATCCGCCACCTCAAGACACAATGGCACCATTCTCCCATACGTTATGATGGTGAGGTCAGTCCCCGTAAGCTTGACATCCGCTTGGCCCAGGGGGATCACGTACTCCTCTTCCGGCACCAGGCCTTTTCTTCTGTATAAAAGCTTTTGCTCGATGAACATAACCGGGTTGTCGTCCCGAATCGCCGCCTTCAGCAGGCCCTTCGCATCATATGGCGTCGAAGGGATAACCACCTTCAGGCCCGGCACATGGCAGAACCAGGCTTCAAGACTCTGGCTGTGCTGCGCCGCCGCGCCTGTTCCGGAGCCGCCCGGCGTCCTCAGAACCATCGGCACTTTTGCCTTGCCGCCGAACATGTATCGCATTTTGGCCGCCTGATTGACAAGCTGGTCCATCGCGATGGTCGTAAAATCGCTGAACATGATCTCCGCGATCGGGCGCATTCCTGTCACCGCCGCGCCGGCCGCCGCGCCGGCGATTGCCGCTTCGGAGATCGGCGTATCTCTGACCCGCTCTTCCCCGAACTCCTCAAACATACCCACCGAAACGCCAAACGCGCCGCCGTACCGTCCCACGTCCTCGCCAAGCAGAAACACGTTCTCGTCACGGCGCATTTCCTCGCACATTGCTTCCTTTATCGCATTTGCATATGTCATCTCTCTGTCAGCCATTGAATGTCTCCTTTCGAAAGCCCAAACCGTTCTGTTATGCGTACACGTCGTCCAGAATTGTGTCCAGTGACGGATAATCGCTTGCCTGCGCAAACTGAACGGCAGCTTCAATGTCCCGCGTTGCCTGGGCCTCTATCGCCTCGATTTCCTGCTTCGTGAATATTTTGTTGTTGAGAAGGTATTCCTTGAACCGTCTGATGGGGTCCTTCTCCTTCCACTCTTTTATCTCTTCTTTGGTCCTGTACACATTCGCATCGCTTTTCGAATGCCCCAATATCCTGTATGTTTTCAGAACCAGCAGCATTGGGCCGTTCTCTTTGACATGTTCCCGCGCTTCTTTGGCCGCTTCATAAACCTTGAGCACGTCATTTCCGTCCACCGTTTCCCCGCGCATGCCGTAGGCCGCGGCGCGGACTGCGATATCTTCTATATTCATGGCGCGTTTGCACGACATCGACATGCCATATCCGTTTTCCTCACAGACAAACAGCACCGGCAGTTTCCAAACTGAAGCCAGGTTCAAGGCTTCGTGAAAGCTCCCCTCATTGGAGGCGCCGTCGCCAAAGAAGCAGGCCACAATCCTGTCGATCCTCTTCATGACGGTGGTCAGCGCCGCACCGACGGCCAGGCAGTGCCCACCGCCCACGACGCCATTTGCGCCCAGATTTCCATGATCCAGATCGGCAATATGCATGGAACCGCCCTTGCCTTTGCAGTACCCTGTCTCCTTACCCAGCAGCTCAGCCATCATCTTGTTGAGATCGATACCCTTGCTGATGCATTGTCCGTGTCCGCGATGTGTGCTCGTGATCAGGTCCTGCGGCTCCAGAGCCGCGCAAACGCCTGTAGCCGACGCTTCTTCACCCACATAAAGATGCGTGGTTCCATGAACCATACCCATGGAAAAGAAGTAAGCCACCTTCTCTTCAAATTTCCGGGTATGAAGCATCTTCAAAAGCATGTTGCCCATAGTCGCCTTATCAAGTGTCATTCTTAATTCCCTTCTCCTAAATTTAATAAAACTTAATACAGATACCGATATTTACATATCCGCATTATTTAGTGACATTATTTGTTCAGGTCTTAAACTATTGTTGAGCGTCAGGGTTTTATATACCCGTTACATTATCTTCATTTGTTTCGGCACATTGATGCAGCCGCACTCATATATCACTCCGATAATGAATCCCTCATCTCTGCCCTTCCTGTTTTTGGCAAAACCTAATACACCTGCCGATAATTCATATCCGCATTCAGACAGTGACGCTCCTACTCAGGTGTATACAATCTATTGAGTTTCCAAGAACCTTATGATTCCATCTGCAGTATCTTCATCTGTAATCAATTCATTGATGTAGCCGCCCCGTGCCGCTCCGATAATTGGCTTGATTTTCTTCTGGCCGACGGCAAATGTAATTCTCTTTGGTATCATCTTGATCTCCTCAAGCGTTATCGCGATGATCCTTTCAGACAGCGAGGTCGTTACAGGCATCCCGTTTATATCAAAGGGCCGTGAGATAATATCCCCTACAGCGCCGGCCTTGCTCAGTTCATCAAGATCCTGTCTGTTAAACGAGCCTGTCAAATAAAGCGAAGAGGTCTCAGTCAGGTCTCCAAGTCCCAGCATACACACTGTACAGGTCTTGGTTTTATTAAATACCTGGGCGATCATCTCGTCATTCATCAATACATCTCTGGCTTCCTTCGAGCTGACAATGGCCGGCATGTTCATCCAGTTGCCCTGGGCACCCAACCGGCTGGCGATCATTTTGACGACTTCTTCAGGATTGAACTTGTCGCTGGTGGAAAGCCCTCCCATAAGCTGAACGACCTGAATCTGTTTTCCATCCTTCTGCCTGACAGGCTTCAAATTCTTTGCCACGCTATATAAGGATTTGCCCCAGGCCGCCCCTACGATATCGTTCTCAGTGAGCAGATTGTTCATGCGCAGAGCTCCCGCAATACCCAGACCGTGCTCTGCTTCCATATTCTTGCCCCCAGAGGGGATAACCGACACTTTTTGTAACCCCAATATATCTCGTAGTAAAATCTCCTTCTCGAAACAGAATCCGTGTTCCAGTGAAACGCTGACTTTTACGATACCAAGGTTTTTTGCCTGTTGAAGATATCTTGTTACTTTTGTCCGAGATAGATTCAATTCATCAGCGATTTCCTGTTGTGTACAATCATTGATGTAATATAACCATGCGATTTTGGTTATCATGACCTTTAGCTCATCCATGAGTTCCGGCTCCTTAAGTTTTTTCTGTAATTGTACACTTTTATTCTGGTGACTGAAATAGCATCATTTTGTTGTTCGGTCATTCGTCCAACTTCCGCACATTTGTTCAAGTTCGGGTAAAAAAAAGGGGTGAACATTTCGGTGACTGCCATGTTTGGTTATCAACGTTCTGCACATTTGTGCATCTATTGGTCATCTGTTACAATGATTATATGCTTTATGTTCTGCTTTGTCAACAGATTTTATCGGATTCATCGGCAAAATTCTGTTTGTCTGGATGTTGTAAGATCAACAATACTGAGCAATATAGCCCTCCGGCATGCTGCTGGTACCCTTCTCATTTATAGATATGAAACCCTGGGCGTGCTTATAGAGCTATTTTCTAACGGGCTTAATATTCCCAATGTCAAAAGGGTCCATGTGTTCCTTCATGCTGATCTGATCGGTTACCTGGTCTTCCTGGAGTTGAGTGCGGATTGCTGCAATGGTTCATAAACTGTTTTTCGCCACGAATAGAAGGAGTATTTTTTCTCGCTCATCAATGCTAAGATGGTGGTAGTGACTCATTGGTTTGGATTCCTTTCATAGCTGTCTTCGCAAACACTATTCTATTGGATTCCTTACATTGGGTCACTTCTTTATCTGTTGCACTTACAGTGTATATTCAATTCAAGACTACAAAAAAACCGCCGCGATTGCCGCAGCGGTCCGTTAAAATTTTGGGTTACTCCTGATCCATATCCGGGTTTGTCTCTTCCTTCTTGGCTTCGCCCTTCTTTTTATCCTCGGGCAGCAGGCCCTTGCGGGTCAGGTTCACACGGCCCTGTTTGTCGATCTCCGTCACGCGGACGAGAATCTCGTCGCCGATGTTGACCACATCTTCAACGCGCTTGACATGTTCATTGGACAGCTTGGAGATATGCACCAAACCATCCTTGCCGGGAGCCAGTTCCACAAACGCGCCGAAGTTCATGATACGGACCACCTTGCCGAGATACACATTGCCCACCTCGACGTCCTTGACAATCGCGTCGATCGCAGCACGCGCCTTATCAGCTGCCGCTTCATCGGCCGAGAGTATGAACACGCGCCCGTCGTCCTCGAGATCAATCTTCACGCCGGTATCAGCGATGATCTTGTTGATGACCTTGCCGCCCGATCCGATAACCTCGCGAATTTTCTCGGGATCGATGGTGAACTGATAGATACGCGGCGCATATTTGGACAGGTTGTCACGCGCGGCCGGCAGCACCGCATTCATTTTATCGAGAATAAACATGCGGCCTTCATGCGCCTGAGCCAGCGCTCTGGTCAGAATCTGCTCATCGATGCCCTTGATCTTGATGTCCATCTGGATAGCCGTGATGCCCTTGGAGGTACCGGCCACCTTGAAGTCCATGTCGCCGAAGAAGTCCTCCAACCCCTGAATGTCCGTCAGGATCGCGATGTTGCCCGTGTTGTCGTCTTTGATAAGCCCCATCGCCACACCGGCCACCGGCGCTTTCAGCGGCACGCCCGCGTCCATCAGCGACAGAGAACTGGCGCAGATGCTGGCCTGAGAGGTGGAGCCGTTGGAACTGATGCACTCGGATACCGTACGGATCGCATATGGGAATTCTTCTTCACTGGGCAACACGGGTATCAAAGCCCGCTCCGCCAGCGCGCCGTGCCCCGTCTCGCGGCGGCTCGTGCTGCGCATCATGCGCGCTTCGCCCGTCGAATACGGCGGCATGTTGTAGTGATGCATGTAGCGCTTGCCTTCGATATCCGAGATGCCGTCCAGACGCTGCGCCTCACTGATGGACCCAAGGGTCGTCAGCGTCAAGGCCTGCGTTTCGCCGCGCGTGAACATGGCGCTGCCATGCGGGCGGGCAAACAATCCCACCTCGCACGAGATCGGACGGATCTCAGTCATCGCACGCCCGTCGGGGCGGATGCCCTTGTTGATGATGCGGTCGCGAACCAGCTCTTTTCTCAGCGCATAGAGCACGTTCTGAATATCTGTCTCGCGTTCCGGATATTCCTCTGCAAAATGCGCCAGAACATCCGCCGTTATCTCCTCTGTCCGCGCCTCCCGAACGGCCCGCTCGGTGGTATCGATGCTGTAAGCCACCTTTTCGAGCGTGTATTCGCGCACCTTGGCCTCCAGCTCTTCTTCCACGTGATAGATTTCCACTTCCATCTTGGGCTTGCCCACTTCGGCAACAATGCCTTCGATGAAGGCGATCATCTTCTTGATCTCTTCATGGGCCAGCAGAATCGCGTCCAGCATCTCCTTTTCGGAGATCTCATTCGCGCCCGCTTCCACCATCATCACGGCGTCCTTGGTTCCCGAAACAGTCAGGTCGAGAACACTCTTGTCGCGCTGGGCCGAATCGGGATTGACCACATACTCACCGTCCACCATGCCGATCACCACCGAGGCGGTGGGGCCTGCAAACGGAATATCCGAAATCGAGAGCGCCACGGACGAACCGATCATGCCGTAAACGCCCGGGGGCACATCCTGCTCCACCGAGAGCACAGTGCAGACCACTTGGACGTCGTTGTAATATCCCTTGGGGAAAAGCGGCCTGATCGGCCTGTCTATCAGTCTCGATGTCAAAATCGCTTTCTCGGAAGGCCGCCCCTCGCGTTTGATGAAGCCGCCGGGTATCTTGCCCACCGAATACATCTTCTCTTCAAACTCCACGCTCAGCGGGAAAAAGTCGATACCCGCGCGGGGCGATTTCGAGGCCGTCGCCGTCACCAGCACAGCCGTTTCACCGCACCGCACCAAGCATGTCCCGTTGGCCTGCTGTGCGAATTTGCCTGTTTCTATCGTCAGCGTTTGGCCGGCGACTTCTGTTGTGAATACTTTGTGTTCCATGTTTTTTAATGACTCCTTCTTTCCTTAACCGGACCCTGCGCACCCGCGCAGCGCCCCATGCGTATCGCATGCAATTTTTCGGGGCCCCGCCGACACGTACGCCGGCGGGTGGTTTAAATGAACAAATAATAGAGCGGTCGCCCGCTCTATCAGTTGTTATTTTCTTAAGTTCAAGCCCTTGAGCACTTCTCTGTACCGTTCAATGTCCTTCTTCTTAAGATAATCCAGCAAACCTCTCCTCTTACCAACCATTTTCAAAAGCCCGCGCCTGGAATGATGATCCTTGGAATGGGTTTTCAAATGATCGTTCAGGTGATTGATCCGCTCGGACAGCAGCGCGATCTGTACCTCCGGCGACCCCGTGTCGCCAGCACTCTGGGCAAACTTTGAAATGATGCCCGCCTTGGTTTCCTTATCCATTTTTAAATGTTCCTCCCGCCTTTTTCGGCAACCCCGCAAACAATGTGAAGCGTCGGGTACTCGCCAAACAGTGTAAGCGGTTATTAAAATCAGAAAACATCATAACACAGGCGGCCAAATTTGTAAACAATGGTTTATTCGAATATAAATGCACTTTTCGCCAGCCTATTCAGCTTATTTATGTGCACATCCGCAAAGCATTATTCATCGACAAAAGTCAATGCCATAATTCCATTTATTGTATTTTTTCTTGCATCAAAATTTAATCGCAACCTTGTGCAAACAATTTGCAATATGTTATAATATCAGCCTGAGGCTCACATATCAATATGCTCAACAATTTGTTATGAATTATAAAGGAGACTGTATGGCAAGCAAATTCAGTTTCAAAGGCGGAATTCACCCGCTCAAGCGCACCCATCACGGCAAGCGCTTCACAGAAGCACGCGCCATTGAGCGATGCAGCGTGCCGGATGAGGTGGTCATTCCGCTGGCTCAGCACATCGGCGCGCCTTCCGCGCCCATCGTGGTCGTGGGCGACGTTGTGGACATGGGCCAGAGGATCGCCGATGAACGGGGTTACGTGAGTGTGCCGTGCTTTTCCAGCGTGTCCGGCAAGGTGAAGGCCATCGAAATGCGTCCGCATATTTCGGGCCAGCCCGGTATGGCCATCGTGATCGAGAATGACCATAAGGACAGGCTGTATCCCGGCATCAAGAGCCCTGGACGTCCGGAGGATTTGAGCCCTGCCCGGATCATCGACATCATCAAAGGCGCGGGTCTCGTGGGCATGGGCGGCGCCGCTTTCCCGACGCACGTCAAGCTCTCTCCCCCGGCCGAAAAGAAGATCGACACCGTCATCGTTAACGGCGCCGAATGCGAACCTTACCTCACCGCGGATCACCGCATCATGGTCGAATACCCCGGCGAGGTGGTGCGCGGCCTCAAAGCCGTGCTGAAGGCGCTGGGCGCGCGCAATGCCTGGATCGGCATTGAGAACAACAAACCGGACGCCATCGCCGCCATGCGGAATGCCGTGGACCATGACGATATCCGTATCGCGCCGCTCAAGGTGAAATACCCGCAGGGAGCCGAAAAGCAGCTGATCAATGCCATCACCGGCCGCGAAGTGCCTTCGGGCGGGCTGCCGATGGACGTGGGCGTGGTCGTTGTCAACGCGGGCACCGCTTATCAGATCTGCCAGGCCGTCGATAAAGGCCTGCCGCTTTATGAGCGCGTCGTCACCGTCACGGGCAGCGTGGGCATGCCTTCCAACCTCCTTGTGCGCATCGGCACGCCAATCTCTCATGTCATCGCGCATACCGGGGGCCTCTCCGGCAAGATCGAGAAGGTGATCGCGGGCGGCCCCATGATGGGCATCGCACTGCATAATCTGGACGCGCCGGTGATGAAGGGCACCTCCGGCATACTCGCGCTGGACGACAAGACGGCGAGGCCGTTGGCCGAGTCGGCCTGCATCCGCTGCGGCAAATGCGCCATGGTCTGCCCCATCGGCCTGCAGCCCTATCTGATCGACGCCTATACGGAGAAGGATCGCTTCGACGAGGCCGAAAGCCTGGGCGCGATGGACTGCATCGAGTGCGGTTGCTGCGCGTATATCTGCCCGGCCAACCGCCACCTTGTTCAGGGCATGCGGCTGGCCAAGTGCGAGATCACAAACAAGCGCAAAGCGTGCAGCAGATAGCTCAAACGGCTTTATCGTTTTATTTGGGAGGTTTGTATGGATAAATATATATTGTCATCGTCGCCGCACGTCCGGTCCGTGGAAACCACAGGCCGTATCATGCGCGACGTGCTCATCGCGCTGCTTCCGGCCACGGTGCTCGGCATCTGGTTTTTCGGGCTGAGCGCGCTGGCGGTGGTACTGCTGAGCGTCGCGGCGGCCGTGGGTACCGAAGCGCTGTTGCAAAAGCTTATGCACAAGAAAATCACGCTGAGCGACGGGAGCGCGGCTGTCACCGGACTGCTGCTTGCGCTGAATCTGCCGCCATCCGTACCATTGTATATCCCGATTATCGGCTCAATTTTCGCAATCGCGATCGTCAAGCAGTGCTTCGGCGGTCTCGGCCACAACTTCTTAAACCCGGCACTGGCCGCGCGTGCTTTCCTCGTGGCATCCTGGCCAACAGCGATGACAACATGGACGATGCCTGTGGACGCGGTGTCCTCCGCTACGCCGCTGGCCGCTGTCAAGGTGGCGGGCGCGGGAGACCCCAGCCCCTACCTTGACATGCTCCTTGGTAACGTCGGCGGCTGCATCGGCGAGACCAGCGCCTTGGCGCTCGTCATTGGCGGTCTTTATCTGATAGCCCGCCGCGTGATTGACCCGCGCATTCCCATCGTTTACATCGCCACGGTGGCCGTGTTCACCTGGGTAGCCGGGCCTGAGGGTCTGTTCACGGGTAACGCGATCTACCACATACTCGCCGGCGGCCTGATGCTGGGCGCTTTCTTCATGGCAACAGACTATGCGACATCACCGATGTCCGTCAGCGGTAAAGTGGTGTTCGCGTTAGGATGCGGCGTGCTGACCAGCGTTATCCGCCTGTGGGGCGGCTACCCCGAGGGTGTGTCCTACTCAATACTGCTGATGAACCTTGTCGTGCCGCTCATTGACAGGGCCTTCCAGCCGAAGAGATTCGGAGGTGTGCGCGCATGAATAAAATAGTTGTTATTACATTAAAGCTGCTCCTCATCACGCTTATAGCTGGCGCGCTGCTGGGCGTTGTAAACAGTGTGACCAAAGAGCCTATTGCCGAGCAGGAACGCAAGGAGGCAGAAGAAGCCCGCCGAGCAGCCTTCCCCGACGCGGTCAGTTTTGAGGAGAGCACAGCAAAAATAACCGAAGATTACGCCATCATCAAAAGTGTTTATACCGCACTGGATGTAGGCGGCAACGAGATCGGTATCGTCGCGTCCGTCGTGACCAAGGGTTACAGTTCCGGCTTGAACCTGACGGTGGGGATCGGTGCTGACGGCACAGTAAAAGGCGTGGTTGTGGGCAGCCACAGTGAAACGCCGGGGTTGGGCGCAAAAGCCACGGAAGATAAATTCCGCGGCCAGTACATCGGCAAAGCATACACCGAGCCGCTGACGGTCGTCAAGAACCCACCTTCAGCAGACAATGAAGTACAGGCGATCACCGGCGCGACGATCACATCGCGTGGCGTGACCGATGCGGTCAACACCGTAGCCGCTTACTATACCGATGTTATGGGAGGTGTGCAATGAGAACCAAACCGCTTGCCATATTGAAAAACGGCATTCTGGATGAAAACCCCACGCTTCGGCTGGTGCTGGGCATGTGCCCCACGCTGGCTGTGACGACAGCGGCCTCCAACGGCATCGGCATGGGCCTTGCAGCCACGTTTGTGCTGATCGGGTCCAACGTCCTCGTATCTGCGCTGCGAAAATTTATACCGGACAAGGTTCGCATTCCGGCATTCGTGGTCATCATCGCCATGTTCGTGACAATCGTTCAGATGGTGATGAAAGCGTATGTCCCGGCACTCGATAAATCCCTTGGCCTGTTCATCCCGCTGATCGTGGTAAACTGCATCATTCTCGCTCGGGCCGAAGCGTTTGCATCCAAGAATACCGTGAGCGCGTCGTTCTTCGACGGTCTCGGCATGGGTCTCGGGTTTACCGGGGCGCTGCTCGTCATGGCAACCATACGCGAGATCCTTGGAAACGGCACATTCTTCGGTTTATCATTGTTCGGTGAGAACTTCCAGCCCATGCTCATCATGGTGGCGGCGCCGGGTGGATTCATTACTCTGGGGCTGCTGCTGGGTCTGCTCAATAAGCTGACGATGAAAAAGAAAGGAGCGCGGTAACATATGGAAGGCTTTACAGGCATACTTTTGATATTGCTCAGCTCAATACTGGTCAACAACTTCGTGCTGTCGCGTTTCCTTGGCATCTGCCCATTCCTGGGTGTGTCTAAAAAAGTGGAGACGGCGCTGGGCATGGGCATGGCTGTCACGTTTGTGATGGCGCTGGCTTCGGTAATGTCCTATCTCGTACATTATTTTATACTGGTGCCGCTGCATATCGAATATATGCAAACCATCGCGTTCATACTGGTGATAGCGGCGCTCGTGCAGTTGGTAGAAATGGCGCTGCAAAAGCTGGTGCCCACGCTGTATCTGGCGCTGGGCGTATATCTCCCTCTCATCACCACCAACTGCGCGGTGCTCGGTGTGGCGATATTGAATATCACGGAGGAATACAACCTGCTTCAGACGCTCGTCAACGGCGTCGGCGGCGCGCTCGGTTTCACACTGGCCATCGTGCTCTTCGCGGGCATTCGTGAGCGGCTGGAACTGGCAGACATTCCTGAACCGCTGAAAGGCTTCCCCATCGCCCTGATATCCGCCGGGTTGATGTCGATCGCTTTCCTCGGGTTCTCGGGACTCGTGTAACAGGAGGATAGATATGTTCAACGAAATCATATGGCCGGTGGCCGCGCTGGGCGGCCTTGGACTGGTGCTGGGCCTGGGCCTCGCAATCGCATCCAAGCTGCTGGCGGTTAAAACAGACCCGCTGGTGGAGCAGGTTCGTGAACTGCTGCCTGGCGCAAACTGCGGCGGCTGCGGCATACCCGGTTGCGACGGCTTCGCTAAGGCGGTGGCCTCGGGCGAGATGAACGCTTCCCGCTGCGTCGCCATCTCGTGCGACAACCTCAACGCCATATCGGCGCTGCTGGGTGTGGAGGCCGAGATTGCCGAGAAAAAGGTCGCGCGCGTACGCTGCCACGGCGATTCTGAAAACTGCGTTTCGAAATACACTTACACAGGCATACACGACTGCCGCGCGGCGGCCCTGCTGGCGGGCGGCCCTTCCGCCTGCGCCTTTGGCTGCGTGGGTCTGCTGACCTGCGGCAAATCGTGTCCGTTCGGCGCGATCTACCTGAGCGACAAAGGCATCGCGGCGGTGGACGAAAGCCTGTGCACTGGCTGCGGGCGGTGTGAGGCGGTGTGCCCCAAGAAGGTTATCACCGTCATGCCCAAGAGCCGCAACGTATTCATCGGCTGCCGGACGACGGAGAAAGGCAAGGCGGCAGCGGCCATCTGCAAGGCGGGCTGCATCGCGTGCAGCCTCTGCGCCAAGAAATGCCCCGAAGGCGCGATCACCATGCACGACAATCTGCCGGTGATCGATTACGACAAATGCACCGGCTGCGGCGTCTGCGTGGGCGTCTGCCCCAAGGGCACCATCGCGATCAACAATGAGCAAAACAACAATGTCTGTGCCGTCTGACAGAACCCAAGCCAGCCGCCGGGTGATACTCGCGTCCGGCTCTCCGCGGCGCAAAGAACTGCTGGCCTATCTCGTCGATGCGTTCGACGTGATCCCCAGCGGTATCGAAGAAGTGGCCTCCGGCACTCCCGCGCAGCAGGTGGAGAAGCTCGCGGCAGACAAGGCGGCGGATATTGCCGGGCGATATCCGGACGCCGTCGTCATCGGCGCGGACACGCTGGTGGCCGTAGGCGGACAAGTCCTCGGCAAGCCGAAGGATGAAGCGGAAGCGTTCGCCATGCTGCGCAGGCTCTCGGGCCGCTCGCACACCGTCTGCACGGGCGTCGCCGTCATCAGCGGCGGGCAAACGCACACGGCGGTGGAGGCCACGCGCGTCACGTTCTGCCGCATGTCGGACGACGTAATACGCGGATATATCGCCACCGGCGAGCCGATGGACAAAGCAGGCGCCTACGGCATTCAGGGGTATGGCGGCAAATTCATCAGCGGCATCGAAGGCTGCTTCTTCAACGTGATGGGCCTGCCGCTCAACCGGCTGTACACGATGCTCAAAAACATATGACCGGGGTCATAGCTGCAAATGAAAACGGCGGTTCGAAAACCGCTGTTTTTTGTTACCTTAACTTATATGGTAAACGTTATTGTCTTGCTTTTACCCCTTCTTATCCAGCGCTGAAACGAGCAGCATGCCGGTATAATGCACCGCATCCCGCGCTGTCGCGAACGGCGGCGCATAAGCGAGATCAAGGTCCTCCAGCTCGTCAGCCACAGCTTTTTTCATGATCATCGTGGCGTACACATCCAGCCGTTTGTCCACCCCGCCGTATCCGATTACCTGAGCGCCCAGCAGCCGCCGCGTTTTCCTGTCCGCCACCGCCTTGATGGCGAGCTCCCGGCCGCCGAACACGCCGTACTTGTCTATATGCTGATGCCGCACCGTCACCACGTCAAACCCGAAAGCCTTCGCGTCACGCTCGGCCAGCCCTGTCAGCCCCGCCGCCATATCCAGCACCTTGAATACGCCGGTGCCCAGACTGCCGTGATACTCCAGACGCCCGCCCGTCAGCGCGTCCCCCGCGATGCGGCCCATCTTGTTGGCCGTGGAACCCAGCGGGTAATACGCGGGCTGTCCCGTTATCGCCGAAAATGTCTCCGCGCAGTCTCCGCAGGCGTATATGTTCTCGTCGCTGGTGCGCATGCTTTTGTCCACGCGGATCGATCCCTTCGCGCCCAGCTCCAGCCCGGCCTGCCGTGCCAGCTCGGCGTTGGGCCGAATGCCCGCCGCCACGATGACCAGCTCCGCGTCCAGCGCCTCCCCGCCGTTCAGCGTCACGCCGGACTGGGATATCCGCTCGACCCGCCGCGCGGTGTGGAACTTCACACCCTTCCCTTTCAGGGCGTCCTCCAGCACCGACGCCATGTCCGCGTCAAACGCGGGCGCGATCTGCGCCGCCATCTCCACCACCGACACGTCGATGCCGGGCAGGTTCTCGAGCAGTTCGAGCCCGATGTTGCCCGCCCCCACGATCACCGCGCTGACCGGTTTGCGAGTCTCGATAAAGCTGCGGATGGCCACCGCGTCGCGCACGCTGCGCAGCACGAAGACATGGCTCTGGTCAATACCGGGTATGCCGGGCACAAACGGCAGCGCGCCCGTGGCGATGACCAGCTTGTCATACCCATCGTCGAAGACTTTGCCGGTTTCCAGGTTTTTCACCGAAACCGTTCTGCTGTCCCTGTTGATGCCCAGCACTTCATGGCGCGTCATCACATCCACACCGTATTTCTTTTTGAAATAGGCGCTGTTTCGGGGCGCGAGCTGCGCCTTGTCCGGCACCAAACCGCCGATAAAATACGGCAGCGAACAACCGGAATAAGAGATATCCGCGTCGCGCTCATACACGGTTATCTGCGCACCGGGGGCGTTCCTTATCGCCTTTGCCGCCGCGGATGTGCCCGCCGCCACCGCACCGATGACCACAATCTTCATCGCTCCGCCTCCTTGTCTTTGGCCCCATTATACCATATAAAGCCGTTTATAGGTTATAATAAAGCGCTCATCCGTCAGCCTTGAGTCAGCTGGCGCAGCTTCAGCGTGGTGTTGGCGTTGCGTATCGTGACGTTGTCGTACACGCCGGAGCCCACCACTCTGGACAGTCTCGTGCGCGAGAAGGTTGCCACCGGCGCGGACCAGAACAGCACGCTGCCGTGGCAACTCACCTGTTCATACTCCGGCTTGGTACCGCCCACTTCGCTCAGGACCGCCTCGGGCGTTACCGGCGGAATCACGAATATCGCGTTGTGCTTGGCATCCGCATCCGCGTTCCACCATGCGGGCGCGTGGTCCAGCGCGTCGGCCAGCTCCCGCGCGGAGATCACCGCCACCGGGACCCTGAAGCCGAAGCGCTGCTCGATCATGTCCGCGCATTTTTCCCGGATCTCATCCTTACGGTCCGCGCCGGAGAATATCACGTTGCCGCTCTGGATGTATGTCGATACACCGGCAAATCCGTTCTCCTCAAACAGCGTTTTCAGCGCGGACATCGGCACCGGTCTGTTGCCGCCCACGTTGATACCGCGCAGCAGCGCGATATACTTCTCCATAAGCGTTCCTTTCATCTTTGTTTGTATGAACGGCAAAAGCCGCCCTGCCGGACGGCTGCCGCTTCACTTCTTGCTATATGGCCTCCACCGGCACACAGATATCCACCGGCATACGCCCGTCCTCGCCGCAGCTGCCGCCGTACCGCTCGAACGACACCGCGTCCGCCGGGCGGTAACCGCTGCCCGGCAGCCAGTCGCTGTACATGTACGCCCAGGCCGCGCTGTATTCGTCCGTTCCCAGCACAAAATGCCCCACCGCGTATGTGCCGCCGTCCAGTACCGTCTCGCATACCTCGCCGGACACCGCCACATTCCCGGCGATGGGCACACACACATCCAGTCGCAGCTTCTGTTCGTCCGTTACACCCAGAGCGTCATGGTAAACGATATACGTCGTGCCCATGTCCACGCCGCGCGGCCCCGCCCAGGCGCAAAGCCGCCCGAATAGCCCTTCAAACAGCTTCGCATCCCCCGCGTACGGCCCCACATAGCGGATGTACGCGATCCTTGTTTTGTCCATCCTTTCAATCGTCACCTCTGGCTTCATGGCAAACCTCCTGTTTTTTCTGCCATTATACCCGTCCAGGGTGGACGATTCTTTCCCACTGTTGCGCAGCAGTTGATAAAGGCTGCTGTCCCTTTGACTTTTGTTGCGGTCCCGGTACGCCGAAGGCGCGCAGCCAAACCGCTTTTGAAAAGCGCGGCAGAACACGGCGGACGATGTGAACCCGCACTCCAGCGCCAGCTGCGTGATCTTCTGTGACGGATGCGCGCAAAGCCGGATGGCCGCGCGTTCGATGCGCAGGCGCTGAATGAACGCGAACAGCGTCTCCCCCGTCATCGCGGTGAATATCCGGTGAAAGTGGTACTCGGAGAAACCCGCGACGCACGCCAGCCCGCCCAGCGTCATGTCCTCCGTCAGGTGCCGGTCGATGTAATCACACACCTTGTTGACCCGCACGATATACTCGTTGGCCTGCACTTCGTTCATCGCATACTCCTCATAGATTCACTATACCATGCCAGGCGCGCACCCGACAATACGCACGCATTCTCCCGGATTGATTTGTCCCCGATGAAGTAAAATATCCGCATCCTTCCATGCATGTATAAAATTAAGTCTATACAGGCACAATGATAAGCATAACAAAATGTGGAGGTTTTTAGATGCTTTCTTATCTTGCGCCGAGCCTTGGCATTGACCTCGGTACGGCGAATACGCTTGTATATATGAAGGGCAAGGGCATCATACTGCGCGAACCCTCTGTTGTGGCGATGAAAAACAACCGGAAGGATATCCTGGCCGTCGGCGAGGAAGCCCGCCGCATGATCGGACGCACGCCGGGCGGTATCGTCGCGGTGCGGCCGCTCAAAGACGGCGTCATCGCGGATTACGGCACAACAGAGATCATGCTGAGATATTTCATACGCAAGGCGGTGCCGCAGGGGATCATCCACCGCAGCCCGCGGCTGGTGATCTGCGTGCCTTGCGGCATCACCGAGGTGGAAAAGCGCGCCGTCGAAGAAGCGGCCCGGGCCGCCGGAGCGCGAGAGGTGCTGCTGCTTGAAGAGCCCATGGCGGCGGCTATCGGCGCCGGTCTGGATGTCAACCAGGCCAGGGGCTGCATGGTGGTGGATATCGGCGGCGGCACCAGCGAGGTGGCCGTGATATCGCTCGGGGGTATCGTCGTGTCCCGGTCGCTGCGCATCGGCGGCAACCATATGGACGACGCCATCATGAAGCAGATCAAAAAGAACCACGGACTTATCATTGGCGAAAGCACCGCCGAGCAGATCAAAGTCACGCTCGGCTATGTGATGGACCGCGCCAAGGAACAGACGATGGAGGTGCGGGGGCGCGAGACTTCCTCCGGTCTGCCCCGCTCCGTCGTCGTGGACTCATCGAGCATCTGCGAAGCGCTTCTGGAGCCCGCGCAAGCCATCGTGGATTCGGTGAAAAGTGTGCTGGAACAGACGCCGCCTGAGCTGGCGGCGGATATCATCAATGAAGGCATCGTGATGACGGGCGGCGGCAGCCTGCTGCACGGGCTCAACCGCATGATCGCCAAGGCCACCGGCATGCCGGTGAGGCGCGCCGAAAATCCCATGGACGCGGTGGCCACCGGCGCGGGCCAGGCGCTCGAAATGATGGAGACCCGGGTCTTTGAGCGCGAAATGTCCGTCGAACCCAGCTGATAGGGAATTTTTTGTACGTTCAAAAAATGCGGTTCAATATCAAAAGAGAGCCGCATTTTTCACTTTAAACCGGGCATTTTTCTCATTTTTTCGGCAAGCGTGTTCATTGTATAATGCCGCCGCTCACTCCCTTTTTCTGTTGACCGTAAAGATAAAAAAATATATAATAATAAAGATTGTGAACATACTAAAGCCTGATGGGTGTATAATAGATTTTTCAGGTTCCCTCTGTTTTCACATGATTGGATAATCATTTACTAAGGAGGATATATAATGGCAAAAAAACAAACGATCGATGGGAATACCGCCGCTGCTCACGTAGCATATGCGTTTTCGGACGTCGGCGCGATCTATCCCATCACCCCGTCTTCCACGATGGCGGAAATATGCGACGAGTGGTCGGCGCATGGCAGAACCAACATTTTTGGTCAGAAAATGCGCGTTGCTGAGATGCAGTCGGAAGCGGGCGCGGCGGGCGCGGTGCACGGCTCATTGGTCACCGGCGCGTTAACATCCACATTCACGGCGTCTCAGGGTCTGCTGCTGATGATACCGAACATGTTCAAGATCGCAGGCGAGCTGCTTCCCTGCGTGTTCCACGTGTCAGCCAGAGCGTTGGCGGCCCATGCGCTTTCGATATTCGGCGACCACAGCGACGTCATGTCGACCCGTCAGACGGGCTTCGCGATGCTCGCTTCGGGCAGCGTGCAGGAAGTTATGGATCTTGCAACCGTCGCTCACCTCTCCACGCTGAAAGCCAAAGTGCCTTTTCTGCACTTCTTCGACGGCTTCCGTACCTCTCACGAGGTTCAGAAGATCGACCTCATCGACTATGACACATTGGCCGATATGGCGGACAGGGACGCGATCGCGGAATTCCGCGCGCGCGCGATGAACCCGGATCACCCGCACCTGCAGGGCACGGCGCAGAACCCGGACATTTACTTCCAGAACAGGGAAGCGGCCAACAAGTATTATGACGCAACCCCCGCCGTCGTCGAGCAGGTGATGGACGAGCTCTATAAGGTCATCGGCCGTAGATACGGCCTGTTCGATTATGTCGGCGCGCCCGATGCCGAGAACATCATCGTGATGATGGGTAGCGGCGCCGAGGCGACGGAAGAAGCCATCAATTACCTGAACGCGCGCGGCGAGAAGCTGGGCATGATCAAGGTCCGCCTGTTCCGTCCATTCAGCGCGAAGCACTTCCTGTCCGTTATGCCCAAGAGCGTCAAAAAAATCTGCGTGCTCGACAGAACGAAAGAGCCGGGCGCCGCGGGCGAGCCGCTTTATCAGGATGTCATCACGGTGCTGGCGGAAGCCGGCCGCGGCGATATCAAGGTCATCGGCGGGCGCTATGGCCTGTCCTCCAAGGAGTACACCCCGTCCATGGCCAAGGCCGTTTACGTCAACCTCGCCGGCGAGATGAAGAACCACTTCACCGTGGGCATCAACGATGACGTGACCCACCTGTCCCTCGACTATTCCGACAGGATCGACGCCGCTCCCGAGGGCACATACCGCTGCAAATTCTATGGTCTCGGCAGTGACGGCACCGTGGGCGCCAACAAGAACTCCATCAAGATCATCGGCGACCATACGGACATGTATGCGCAAGGTTATTTCCATTACGACTCCAAGAAGTCGGGCGGCCTCACCGTTTCGCACCTGCGCTTCGGCAAGAGCCCGATCCAGTCCACGTACCTCATCGACGTCGCGGACCTGATCGCCTGCCACAACCCGTCCTACGTGACGCGTTACGACATGCTGGCCGACGCAAAGGAAGGCGGCATCTTCCTGCTGAGCTCTCCGTGGACAACGCTTGAGGAGATGGAGAAGGAACTCCCGGCCTGCGTCAAGAACACCATTGCGCAGAAGAAACTGAAATTCTACAACGTTGACGCTATCAGGATCGCCGGAGAAGCGGGCATGGGCGGACGCATCAACACCGTCATGCAGGCCGCATTCTTCAAGGTGGCAGGCATCATCCCCGAAGCCGAAGCGATCGATTACATGAAGCAGGCCGTCAAGAAGACCTACGGCAACAAGGGCGACAAGATCGTCAATATGAACAACGCCGCGATCGACATGGGCGCCGAGGGCATCGTGGAGATCAAGTATCCCGCGTCCTGGGCCGACACCACCGAAGGGGCGCCGTACGCACAGGCCCCGGCCGACGCGGGCGAGTTCTTCGTCAAGACGCTGTATCCCATCATCGAGCAGAAGGGCGACGAGCTGCCGGTTTCCGCATTCGACCCGCGCGGCTTCTTCCCGACGGGCACCACAAAGTACGAGAAGCGCGGCATCGCCGTGAACGTCCCCCGGTGGATTCCCGACAACTGCATCATGTGCAACCAGTGCTCTTACGTCTGCCCGCACGCCGTCATCCGTCCGTTCCTCGCCAAGGAAGAGGACCTGAAGGATGCGCCGGAAACCTACATCACCAAGGACGCCCGCGGCAAGGAAATCGCGGGATACAAATACCGCATGCAGGTCTCCCCGCTGGACTGCACGGGCTGCGGCAACTGCGCGGACATCTGCCCGGCGAAGGAAAAAGCGCTGGTCATGACGCCGCTGGCCGAGGAAGTGGACGTTCAGAATGCTAACTGGGAGTTCGCCCAGAAGCTGCCGCGTCCCGCCGTGGAGATCAACAAGACCAACGTCATCGGTTCTCAGTTCTCTCAGCCGCTGTTCGAGTTCTCGGGCGCATGCGCGGGCTGCGGCGAGACGCCGTACCTCAAGCTGGTCACCCAGCTGTTCGGCGACCGCATGATCATCGCCAATGCGACGGGCTGCTCGTCCATCTACAGCGGCAACACCCCCACCTGCCCGTACACCAGGAACGAACAGGGCCGCGGGCCGGCGTGGGCCAACTCGCTGTTTGAAGACAACGCGGAGTTCGGCTACGGCATGAACCTGGGCGTTGTGCAGCGCCGCGCCAGCCTGAAGGAAACGGCGAAAGCCGCGCTGGAAGTCGTCTCGGGCGACGTCAAAGACAAGCTCGCCGCCTGGCTGGAAACCGCGAACGACGGTGAGAAGTCCAAGGTAAGCGCCGCCGCTCTGATGGCCGTGCTGCCGGGGGCCGCCGCCAAGGCCACAGGCAAAGAGAAAGAGCTGCTGGACGGTATCCTGGCCAACGAAGACCTGCTGATCAAGAAGTCCATCTGGATCATCGGCGGCGACGGCTGGGCCTATGATATCGGTTACGGCGGTCTGGATCACGTCATCGCGATGGGCGAGGACGTCAACATCCTCGTGCTGGATACCGAAGTGTACTCCAACACCGGCGGCCAGGCCAGCAAATCCACGCCCACCGGCTCGGTGGCGAAGTTCGCGGCCGCGGGCAAGCGTACCAAGAAGAAGGACCTCGGCGCCATCGCCATGACCTATGGCTATGTGTACGTCGCACAGGTCGCCATGGGCGCCAACCACAGTCAGCTCTTAAAGACGCTGCTGGAAGCCGAGAGCTACGACGGACCGTCGCTGGTCATCGCGTACGCGCCGTGCATCAACCATGGCATCAACATGGGCAAGACGCAGGCCGAGATGAAGAGCGCCGTGGAAACGGGTTACTGGCAGCTGTACCGCTACAACCCGGCGCTGAAGGAAGAGGGCAAGAACCCGTTCTCGCTGGACAGCAAGGAACCTACCGGCAACTATCAGGACTTCATCCGCGGCGAGATCCGCTACAAATCGCTGCAGAAGCAGTTCCCGGAAGAATCCGAGAAGCTGTTCAAAATCGCCGAGAAGGAAGCCAAGGAGCGCTACACCTTCTACAAGAAGCTGGCCGAGGGCTGAGCGAAATAATGAGATACGAAAAGAGGCTTTCCGTTTGGAAAGCCTCTTTTTGCACAAGGGCTTTTGCCCTTGTATTCCCGTTTTTCTTTAAGAAAAGAAGCAAGAGAGTTTAGAATGCTCCTCATTTCCTGCTTATTTATTTTCATTACGGAAAATGTCGAACGGCATTTTCCCGACGGGTCGCGCCACGGCCCGCCCGT
>JAEYZN010000030.1 GCA_023428025.1 Bacillota bacterium | reverse complement strand
CGGATAAATGGGGCAAGCTGGACCTGCTGGTCAACAGCGCGGGCCGCGATTCGCTCTCTCCGCCTGTTTCCGAAGTCACGCTGGAAGAATGGAACCTCATCATCGGCACCAACCTGACCGGTACATTCCTGTGCTGCCGCGAGGCTTTCCGCATCATGGAGAAGCAGGCGTCCGGCGGCCGCATCATGAACATAGGCTCTTCTTCCGCCAAGCTGGCTTCCAGCCCCGGCCACAGCCCGTACCGCGCGAGCAAGCACGGCATGATGGGCTTCAGCAAGAACATCCTGCTGGAAGGTGTGGGCAAGAATATCGGCGTGACGGTCATCAACCCGTCTCACGTGAAAACGCCGATGACCGAGATCATCGACCAGGGATTGTACGAAGGCGACCGTCCGGCTTATCTGGACGGCTGGCTGGATGAGCACGAAAGAAAGCACGGCATCCACGCGGGCTGCATCGAGGTGGACAATGTGGCCGAGCTTGCGCTGTATGTCGCGACACGTACGCCCGACGTCACCATCCCGCAGATGGCGCTGTATCCCACCACCAAGGCGCACCGTTACGGCATGGAGGTCTGACGCCGCGTCCGGTATACCCATTCAAACAATATAGTTCATAGTAGCTGGTTTGCGTGCCGGCGTGCGGCGTTGCCTCACCCGGCACGTAGACCTGCATCCATTTCAACTGAGTTTCTCGGAATCAATCCATTCCCCAATAATAACAGGAGGCGGCCCCAATGAATAAGAAATATGTTCTGGCCTTCGACGAAGGCACGACAGGCACCCGCACGATACTGTTTGACCAGGGCGGCAATGTGGTGAAATCGGCCTATAAGGAGTTCGCGCAGATTTTTCCCAAGCCGGGCTGGGTGGAGCACGACGCCGAAGTGATATGGGACACGCAGATGGAGACACTGCGTGATGTGATGCAGGGCATAGACCCCGCGCAGATAGCGGGCCTCGGTATCACCAACCAGCGCGAAACGTGCGTGGTGTGGGACGCCGCGACCGGCAAGCCGGTGTACAACGCGCTGGTGTGGCAGGACAAACGTACCTCGACAGTGTGCGAGGAGCTAAAGCAGCGCGGCCTGAACGATTACGTGCAGCGCAGCACCGGCCTCATCATCGACTCATATTTCTCGGGCACCAAAATCCGCTGGATACTGGACCACACGCCGAACGGCTTTGAGCGGGCGCGCAAGGGCGAGCTCAAGTGCGGCACCATCGACAGCTGGCTGATCTGGAATCTGACGGCGGGCAAGTCCCACGTGGTGGACTACTGCAATGCGTCCCGGACGCTGCTGTTCAACATCCACAGCCTGGACTGGGACGAGAGGATGCTCACCGAGATCGGCGTGCCGCGGGAAATGCTGCCGAAGCCGCTGCCGTCCAGCAGCATCATGGGCATCACGAACGAGAAGATACTGGGCGTGAGCATCCCGGTCGGCGGCTCCATCGGAGACCAGCAGGGCGCGCTGTTCGGGCAGGCCTGCTTCGAGCCGGGCATGGTGAAGGCCACCTACGGCACGGGCGGATCGCTGGTGGTGAACCTGGGTCAGAAGCCCATCGTGTCCCAAAACGGCATGCTGACCAGCGTTGGCTGGGGGATGGACGGCAAGGTGTACTACTCGCTGGAAGGCCTGCTGTACGTGGTGGGCGCGGCGGTGCAATGGCTGCGCGACGGCCTCAAGGTGATCGCGTCGTCGCCCGAGAGCGAGGACTACGCGAAACAGGTTAATGATACGGCGGGCGTTTACTTCGTGCCCGCGTTCACCGGCATGTCCGCGCCGTATTGGGACCAGTTCGCGCGCGGCACCATCATCGGCATCACGCGCGGCACCGACCGGGCGCACATCATCCGCGCGGCGCTGGAGTCCATGGCGTACCAGATACGCGACGTGGTGGAGTGCATGCAGAAGGATTCGGGCCTTAAGATCTCCGAGATCAAGGTGGACGGCGGCGCCTGCAAGAACGACTTTGTGATGCAGTTTCAGGCGGACCTGCTGGGCATACCGGTGCTGCGGCCTAGGGTGGTGGAAGCGACCGCAAGAGGCGCGGCCTTCCTCGCGGGATTGTCCACCGGGTTCTGGAAGAGCACGGCGGAGCTGCAGAATTCGTTCGAGCTGGACAGGCGGTTTGAACCCGCGATGGCGGCGGGTCGGCGCGAAGAGCTGTACGACGGCTGGAAGCGCGCGGTGCAGCGCTCTCTCAATTGGGAGAAAGCATGATCCTTTGATACATAATATAATAATCCCCCATAGGCTCCGGCCCATTTCGGGGAGCTGAAAGGAGGCCGGCACGGCCCTCCTTTCAGTTTTTCTGCTCTTGCCGCGAAGGCGTGCAAAACCTGTGCTGATTTGGGCAGGACGCGGCCGGAGGCCAATAAACGACAAAAATCAGCACCGCGAATCCATAAAAACGTTAAGAACATCTTGACTATCGAGCGAAAAAATAATAGAATCAATAACAAGTAATAGCGATTTGCAGGCTTGGGGTCTTCGCGAGGGTGCGGTGGCGCGGCCTGAAAAAACTCTTCATTTTTTGAAAAGGAGCCAACCAGAATGCAGTTAACCAAAGCGACGCAGCCGACGATGTATTTCATTGGCGTCACCACGACAAAGTCGTCGATCATGCAGGTGTTCCCCGAATGGGCCAAGGCGCTTGGCCTCAAAGATGCCGTGATGAAGGGCATCGACATCGCCATCCATGAGAAACCGGAAGTGTACCGCGAAGTCGTCGACTTCATCAAGAACGATCCGCTTTCGATGGGCGCGCTGGTCACCACGCACAAGATCGACCTTTACGAGGCCGCCAAGGACATGTTCGACTACCTGGATCCGTATGCCCAGGCGTTCGGCGAACTGTCTTCCATCTCCAAGCTGGACGGACAGCTGCGCGGTCATGCGAAGGACCCGATCACCTGCGGCCTTGCGATGGAAGCGTTTGTACCGGAAAACCACTGGAAGAACACGGGCGCGGAAGTGTTCATCATGGGCGCCGGCGGCAGTGCGATCTCCATGGGCTCTTACCTGATGCAGGATAGATTCAAGGGCAACTATCCGAGCAAGATCATCGTGGCCAACCGTTCGCAGCCGCGTCTGTCCGAGATCGAGAAGATATTCAAGACGCTGGATCCGGGCGGCATCGAATTTGAATATTACCTCACGCCCGAGCCGGGCCAGAACGACGAGGTGCTGAAGAAAGTGAAGCCCGCTTCGCTGATCATCAACGCGACCGGCCTTGGCAAAGACCGCCCCGGCTCCCCGCTGACCGACGACGCGGTGTTCCCGAAGGACAGCCTCGTGTGGGAGATCAACTACCGCGGCGACCTCCGGTTCATGTATCAGGCGCTGGAGCAGAAGGAAAAGCAGAATCTGCTCGTGGAAGACGGCTGGGTCTACTTCGTCCACGGCTGGACGCAGGTGATCGCCGAGGTGTTCCATGTGAACGTAGGCGAGCCGATCTTCAGTGAATTGGACAAAATCGCACAGGGTTTCAGAAAATAAGGGAGGATATATAAAATGAGCGGTGTTAACAAAAACGGTGAAAAATTCAACTGGGTACAGGGTTTCCCGATCGACTTCGATCTGAAGACCGGCCTTTCCACCAGCCCGGCCGAGTCGAGCAAGCGCACGGTTTCCAGCATGCGCGGCATGTATGCCGACGAAGCGGCGGCCGAAGAGATGATCAAGAACGGCGACCCGCTGGTTTACGAGTTCTATGAGATGGGCGCGCCCGAGACGGACGGCCATCTGGCGTTTGGCTCCAGCATCACGTATCCCGGCAAAGTCGGCAACGAGTATTTCATGACCAAGGGCCATTTCCACACCATTCTGGAAACGGCTGAGACATACTACTGCATCAACGGCGAAGGCTTCATGCTCGTCGAGAGCCCCGAGGGCGACTGGCAGGCGCTGCCGCTGAAGCCCGGCGTGATGGCTTATGTGCCGCCGCGTTACGCGCACCGCAGCATCAACACCGGCAACGAGCCGCTGATCACCATCTTCTGCTTCCGGGCGGATGCCGGACATGACTACGGCACCATCGAGACCAAGGGTTACCGCAAGCTGATCGTCGAGAAGGACGGCAAGCCGGAGATCATCGACAACCCGAAATGGAAGTAACGGGCGCATGAAGATACTGATCACTCCGACTTCTTTTCAAAAGCCGGTGAACGCGAAGGCCCGCGAGATGATCGAGGCTTTTGCGGATGAGATCGTTTACAACCCGCAGACGCGCCCGCTGACGGCCGAGGAAGTGGCGGCGCTGCTTCCCGGCGTGGACGGGTATATCGCAGGCTTGGACTACATCACGGCGGAGGCGCTGGCAGACGCGCCCGCCTCCCTCAAGGTGATATCGCGCTACGGCGCGGGCGTGGACCGCGTGGATATCAAGGTGGCGAAGGCCAAGGGCATCGTCGTCACCAACACGCCGGGCACCAACTCCACTGCGGTGTGCGAGCTGGCGTTCGGGCTGATGCTTTCGCTGGCACGGCACATCCCGCAGATGGATGGCGCTGTGAAGCGCGGCGAATGGCCGCGCGCCAACGGCGTGGAGCTGTGCGGAAAGACGCTGGGCATCGTGGGCTTCGGGGCCATCGGCAAGAAGCTGACGGTGCGCGCGAGGGCGTTCGGCATGGACGTCGTCGCGTATGACCCGTATTTTGACGCGGCCTTCGCGGCGGAGAACGGCGTGACGCAGATGGAACTGGATGATCTGATCCCGCAGGCGGATGTGATATCGCTGCATGTGCCGCTGACAGAGCAGACCAAGCACATGATCGACGCGAAGCAGATCGCCCGTATGAAGGACGGCGCGTTTGTGATCAACACCGCGCGGGGCGGCCTCGTGGACGAGGCGGCTGCGGCGGAGGCGATCAAGGCGGGCAAGCTGGGTGGGGTCGGCCTGGACGCGTTTGAGGTGGAGCCCCCGACGGAGTCGCCGCTGATGGGTCTGGACAACGTGGTGCTGACGCCGCACGCGGGCGCGCACACCGACGAAGCGGTAGCGGGCATGGGCCTGATGGCCGTGCTGAACCTGATCGACGTGCTGCAGGGCAAAGAGTGCCGCTGCGTGATCAAATAACAGCCGACAGGGCTGGAGGAGTTCGAAAATGAGCAAATATGATGTCATAAAGAAGCTGACGGACTGCGGCGTGGTCGCCGTGGTGCGCGCCGAGAGCGCCGACCAGGCGGTGAAAATCGCCAGGGCCTGCGCCGAGGGCGGCATCGTGGGTATCGAGATCACGTTCACCGTGCCGGGCGCGGTGGATATCATCAAGGCATTGTCCGCCGAGTGCGGTGACGACATGGTGATTGGCGCGGGCACCGTGCTGGATCCCGAAACGGCGCGTGCGGCGATACTGGCGGGCGCAAAGTATGTGGTGAGCCCCTGCCTGGACGTGGACACGGTGAAGCTGTGCAACACCTACGACGTACCGTGCATGCCGGGCGCGATGACGCTGAAGGAAGCCGTGGAAGGCATGCGCGCGGGCGCGGATATCATCAAGATATTCCCGGGCGCGCTGTATGGCCCGCGCATCATCAAGGAGTTCAAGGGGCCGATGCCGCAGCTCAAGATGATGCCGACAGGCGGCGTATCCGTGGAAAATGTGAACGAGTGGATCAAAGCGGGCGCTGTCGCGGTGGGCGTGGGCGGAAACCTCACGGCCGGCGCAAAGACGGGCGACTACGCGTCCATTACCGCCATCGGCAAGCAGCTGGTGGCCGAGGTGAAGAAGGCCCGCGAAGCCAAATAACCGCGACTGAGCGACTGTGCCGCCGGAGCGGCGCATGAATGAATCTGCGGTTCATAAACAAGGTAACGATCAATATCATATATAGCCTGATGAGGCGGCTGCAAAACAGCCGGCGTCGGGCTCATTTTTTTTTCGGGGGAGTGGGGCCGCGCGTGTTGTCCTTGTTGCGCAGGAAGAACGGGCGGTAGGGCGCGATGGACTTGCTGTATACCACGGCTTTGGCAAAATCGGTCCGGTTATAAGGCGCGAGCGGCGCCATGTACGGCACGCCGAAGGTGTTGATGGAAACCAGCTGGGTCAGCACGAAAATGATCACCAGTGTGAAGCCGTAGAAACCGAACGTGCCCGTCGCGATGATGAGCAGGAATTTGAGCACGCGGAACGGGTCCATCACGGTGTAGTCAGCCGGGACGAAGGAGGATATCAGCGACAGCGATATCACGATGAGGATGAGCGGACTGAATACCCCGGCGGCCACCGCGGCCTGCCCGATGATGATGGCGCCCACAATACCGATGGCGGTGCCGATCTTGGTGGGCACGCGCACCAGGGACTCGCGGATGATCTCGGAGATCAGTTCGATCAGAAGCACCTCCAGCAGCGCGCTGAATGGCACCTTGGCGCGCGATTGCGCGATGGCGATCATGTAGGCGCCCGGTAGGGAATCGCTGTGAAACGAGACGACACCGACATACAGCGAGGACACGATGAAGGCGAGGTTAAGGGATATCACGCGCAGTATCTTAAGAAAGGTGCCGATATACTTGTTCAGATAGAAGTCGTCGCAGGACCAGATGTATTCGCTGAACACCTTGGGGGCCACCAGCGCCCAGGGGCTGCCGTCCATGATGACCACCACCTTGCCCTCCAGCAGTGCGGAACACGCCATGTCTGAGCGTTCGATGATGCCCATCTGCGGAAACAGGCTGATCTTGCTGTTGAGCAGATATGACTGAAGCTCGCCGGAAGACGACAGGCCGTCCACGTCTATGGCGTTGATCCGTTTTTTGATCTCGGTGACGCAGGTATCGTTGGCGATATCCTCAAAGTAGAGGACGGCCACGGCAGAGTGGTTGCGTCGGCCCACCTGAAGCATGTCCACGCGCAGGCTTTCGCTCTTCAACCGGTAGCGGATGAGAGACAGGTTGGAATCCAGGTTCTCGACGAGCGAGTCCCGCGGGCCGCGCACGGTGTACGTCATCTCCGGCTGGGTGGTGCCGCGCTTTTCCACCTGCTTCAAGTTCACCACGGCATAGCTCCGGTCCGCCGAGAACAGCAGCACCGCCATGCCGTTCAGTATATGCCGCTCGATCAGTGCGTCGTCAGACTCCACAGAGCAGTCGTCCGTGTATATCACGCTGTCCACCACATACGACGCGGTCAGGCTCTGTGTTTTGTCACATTGCATCAGCGGCTTTATCACATGCTCCGCGAGAGATATCCTGTCCGTCAGCTGCTTGATGTAGATGATCGATACGGAGCTGGAGACGAAGCGGATATGCCGCTCGCCAACGTCCATGTTTTTTTCACGGATTCTGTCCAATATATGATCGTACTGCCGGTTTGTTCTGTACATACGCCCTCTCTTACTGAACGGTTTCGCCCTGGACCTCCATGTCCAGCATGCCGCCCGGATCCAGCGTGGTTTCCACAGATATGTTAAAGGCTGCGTTTGTGTATGCCGCATCCCAATCCAACTGGGCTGTAAGACCGGGGTATGCAGTGCGGAAAACATCCTTGAATCCCAGATAGTCGCATTGAAACGCCTGCGACTGTATGATGGCCTCGGCGACATCGTCCATCAATTGCGTCTGGAGCATGTTCTTGACCAGCGCTTGCTGGCGGTCATCGAACCGGATGCTCTTGTCCATATACAGCACGCGCGAATCGAAGCCGAGCCTGATATCGAAGGTTATCTGGCCGTCCGAATAGTGAGGCGTGATCTTGCGGGATATGTTCCTGACATCAACAGTGGCCAGATAGGCGTCGGTCTGCACGGTATAGATTCGCATGGTGTTATGACCCAGCAGCCACACCAGGCCCTTGGATTCTTCAAGTGGGACGAAGCCGCCGTACTTTCCGCTGTGGATAACGGAATAGCCGGTGTAGATAAGGCGACCGTTCTTTACATCCATATTGATCAGAACAAAACACTGGTCGGCATACAGAAACTCAAGCACATCGGAGATGGTGTATATAACGACCTTGCCGTTGCTTTCAAGAGAATTGACGGTTTCGTCTATCTCGTACCCGATGGATACATTGTTCTCCGGCTGGACAGACAGAAAAGCCTCCGGCGTGTCCCGTGTGGTCACCACGTCCAAAGCCCGCCGGTAGTCCACCATAGTCTGCATGCGGTAAAAGTATTCTTCGATGCCGAACTCCATCAGCTCGTCGGTGAGAACCAGCGCCCGCACCGTGCCAAGAAAGATGGGCTTGTCCATCTGGGTGTCCAGCTGCCGGCGGGCCTCCGCATAGGTTTTGCCTGCACCCGAAATGATGTCGTACTGCTCCTGACTGGCGCCTCTCTCCGACAACTGGCCCACGGTGAGGTTCGGAACCTCCACGTAAAACACGAGGTCTCCGTCCTGCCTGTCTGTCACCACCAGCGTGATCAGGGCCTTATCGTTGATGTCCCGCGCATCCCAGCAGCCTGCCGACACAATGGATGCGCAAACAGCCAGAGAAAAGAAGATAAGCCTTTTAAACCGCACTCTGTCCCGCCTTTCCGCCGCGCTTTTTGACTTTCGCAATCACCAGCAGCGTCAGGGGCGCAACGATGGCGCTGAACAGGCCAAGATAAGTGCCGACCCCGGTGGTGAATTCTTCGTAGCCTCTGATGCCGGAGACGAGCAAGAACAGCCCGTATGTCACCACGCCGACGGCAACGACCACGAGGATGCGGCTGGTCTTTTTGAATATGCGGCACAGGTACTCCACGACGACCGTCAGCACCAGTGAGATGCCCACAAACAGGCCCCCGAAGCCGACCGTGAGGAATAAAATATCGAGGCGCGAGATGATCTCAACCACCTGCGGAGAGGTGTCCCTGATGGCCACGATCAGAGAGTCCTTATAGTTGATGATGTCGTGCAGGCCGATCTTCATGATGCTGCTCTCCACCACGAACACATAAAAAACACCGATAGTCAGCAATGAAAAAAATGCGGTCCTGACGGACTTTTTTCCGTTTTTGCGGGTAAAGGGGAGCACCAGCATCGTCTCTATGCCAAGGAACGGGAAGAGAGCGTATTTGAAGCCGGAGATGTAGCGCCCGATTTCCGCAGGGTTGAACAGCGGCAGTATCCTGTTCACTTTGCCTTCTGTGGCCATCAGTGTATGGACGATGATGGCGGTTATAAAGAATACAAGGCCGACGATCTCGGCCAGACGGGCCATGTTGGTGATGCCCTTGTAGGCCACATAACAGAACACGGGCAGCCCCAGCAGCGGGAATGACCACTCGGGTGAATTCGGGAAAAAGTCCAGATGGAGCAAGCTGCTGAGGCTCTGCACCAGAAACACCAGGATAAACATGAAATACGCGATGTAATACAGGCAGAGCAGATACGATCCCGGCTTGGTGATGAGTGACGGGGCGTAATCGAAAAGCGTTTGCCCCTCGAACATATTGTTGAGACGGACGATGACGGCCGCGGCCAGCGCGAAGATAAGCGCGGTGATCAGGATCACCAGCCATCCGCCGGTGCCCGCCGATGCCGCCATATCTTTCGCGATCACAACAAGGCTGTAGCTCGTGAGCGTGAGCAGCAGCATGAAGAATAACTGCCGGTTGGTGACCGTGTTGGACAATTTTCTGTACCCCGCAAATGACCGGTTATTTCTGTATGTCTTAGTGTCTCATAAAAGCGGATGAAAAATGCGTCCGAAGACGAACCCGGCTCTGGGACAGATTGGAATGAGTTTCTTGACATAGCCGCAGCCGCAGGGCTACACTGTTATGGTACATATCCCAATCACATCACAGACAATGGCTTTTTTAAAAACTGAACATCGGGAGGTATCGAATGGATACGCAAATGAAAGGGAAAAGGGTGCTGGTCACCGGTTCCACGGCGGGAATCGGCAAGGGGATCGCGGCGCTTTTTGCCGCCGAGGGTGCGGACGTGTTCGTCAACGGCCGCGGCGAAGATACGGCTGACGCGGCGGCGCGGGAACTCGGGCGTCAATATCCGGACACACGGATCACGGGCGTCTCGGCGGACCTTGGCAGCCTTGAGGGAGCAGAGGCGCTTTATGACGCATGCACAAAGGACGGCCCGCTGGATGTGCTGGTGAACAACGTCGGCATTTACGCGGCGATACCGTTCGAGCAGATCACCGATGAAGAGTGGTATCACATATTCAACGTGAATATCATGAGCGCCGTACGGCTGTGCAGACGGGCGCTTCCCGACATGCTCCGGCGCGATTCAGGTAAGATCATCAACATCTCCAGCGAATCGGCGATGCGTCCGCGCGGGGATATGACGCATTATTCGGCCACAAAATCCTGCATGGTGGGGCTCACCCGGGCGCTGGCCGAGACGACGAAGGGCACGCGTGTGCGCGTCAATTCGGTGCTGCCCGCCGTCACCTGGACGGAGGGCGTAGACACGCTGGTGCACGAACTCGCAAAGACAAAAGACATTCCGATGGAGCAGGCCAAAAAGGAGTACTTCGTGGTGGGCAACGACACGACCACGCTGATCGACCGCTTCCTGACGGTGGAAGAGGTGGCGATGGCGGTGCTGATGACGGCATGCAACGACGGCATGTCGGGAGGCGCGCTGCTGATCGACGGCGGCGTGATCCGCCACATCTGAAGCGGTCTTCGAATATCGGACGGCGGGCGGAGGGGACCTATATGGATATGCGGATGAAAGGCAAAAACGTGCTGGTCACCGGCTCCACAGCGGGCATCGGCAAGGGCGTCGCGGAAGCCTTCGCGGCGGAGGGAGCGCACGTCTGGATCAACGGGCGCAGCGCGGACGCGGTGGAAGCGGCGGTGGCTCAGCTCGGTTCCGCCTATCCCGCAGCGCGGGTGCGCGGCGTCGCGGCGGATATATCGCTGCCCGGCGAAGCCGACCGGCTTTACGGCGCGTGCACGCAGGATGCGCCGCTGGATGTACTGGTGAACAACGTCGGCACCTACAAGGCGGTGCCGTTCGGGCGGATCACCGACGAGGAGTGGCGGCGGCTGTTCGACGTGAACGTGATGAGTGTGGTGCGCGTATGCCGCCGCGCGCTGCCGGACATGATGCAGCGCGGTTTCGGGCGCATCGTCGTGATCGCCAGCGAGTCGGCCGTACGGCCCCGGGGCGACATGACGCATTACTCGGCGACCAAGTCCTGCCTGATCGGGCTGGCGCGGGCGCTGGCCGAGACGACAAAGGGAACGAACGTCACCGTGAATTCGGTGCTACCGGGCGTCACATGGACGGAGGGCGTGCGCGGCAACGTGACGCGGTGCGCGCAGAGCGCCGGTATACCGCTGGAGCGGGCCACGGCGGAATATTTCACGACGGGCAACAACCCCACATCGCTGATCCAGCGTTTTCTGACGGTGGAGGAGGTGGCGCAGGCGGTGCTGCTGACGGCGTGCAACGCCGGGATGTCGGGAGGAGCGCTGCTGATCGACGGCGGCGTGGTAAGACATATATAGCTGAATGAAGGAGGTAATCACATGGATATCGGTGTCCACTTCGGGTATGCCAGCAGGGACATGCAGACGGATTACGAGGAGACGATCTTAAAGGCGCGCCGGGCCGGGTTCGACGTGCTGGAGGCCAGCCCCGACGTGTTCATGCACATGACGGCGGAGCGGCGGCGGCAGATGAGGGAATTGGCGGCGGATGTCGGCCTGAAGCTGACGGCTTGCCTGGGCATCCCGCCGAGCCTGGACCCTGCGTCGACAGACGAGGAAATCCGCGGAAAAGCCGTGCGTTATCTGAAGGATATACTTCGGATTGTCCGCGAGATGGGGGCGGATATGCTCGTGGGGTGCAGCCACGCCGCGTGGCCCTATCCGTTTTCCGCCGGATTGCCGGAAAGAAGCCAGGTCGTCGAACAGTCGGTACGCTCGATGAAAGAGGTGATGAAGGCCGCGGAGGATCTCGGCATCGTCTACGCGATGGAGGCGCTGAACCGGTTCGAGCAGTATATCGTGAACACGGCGGCGGAAGCCGTGGATTACGTGCGGCAGGTGGAAAGCCCCAACCTCAGAATACTGCTCGACACCTTCCATATGAACATAGAGGAGGACTCGATGGAGGCGGCGATCACCACCGCGGGCGATCTGCTGGCGGACGTCCACATCGGCGAGCGGAACCGCCGTTTCCCCGGCCAGGGCGACATGCCATGGGAACGCCTGCTGTTGGCTTTACAAGCTGCCCACTATGACGGCCCGGTGGTGATGGAGCCGTTTATACTGGCGGGCGGCGGCATCAGCCGCGACGTATACTTGTGGCGCGACCTGTCGGACGGCGCAACGCCGGAGCAGATCGATGACATGGCGGCGGCGTCCGTGCAGTTCCTGAGGGGAATCGGTTACTGAGCAAAAACATATTTTCCAACATAATCTATATATTGCGCGCATATCGTTTACCGAAGGCGCGATTTCACAGCCCTTGCCGCGGAGCGCGCGGAAGGGCTTTTTTATATGGGCGCGCGTGTTTGGAGGTATGCGATGACGGACGGAGGCGAGATGGAGCGGCGGTACGCGAAGCTGTACGACGCGTTTTATGCGGACGGGTTTCGCGTGGTGAAGAGGGCGCACACGGACACGGGGCGGCTGGGGCTGGCGGCGCAGCACATGACCGCCGTCAACTCGGACACGGGCGAGAAGAAGACGGCCTACTTTCTGGAGGGAACGGCGTATGAGCGGGGCTACCTGCTGGGTCTGCTCGCGGAGCCGTCCATCGCCGACATGGCGGTGAACTTCGCGGACAACATCGTGTTCGACCAGATCGGCATGGATTTTCTGAACCGGTTTACCTGGCTTCAGAAGCTGCTGGTGGAGCTGGTGTATGAGCTGTCGCAGAGCGCGTGGCAGTCTCTGCCCGCCCATATCCACGACGAGGCGGCGGGGCTGCTGGACGGCTGCCGGAGAAGCAATCCGCGCACAAAGGTCTCGCTGTCCCGCCTGATCGTGCTGAACGTGGGCATCGACACGCTGCTGGCGCTGGTGTACACGGGCGGCAAGCTGCGGGAGCAGGCGCCGCTGCTCAAGGCGGAGGATATCCACATCAGCATGATGTGCAACGCGTTTTCCGTTTTCGGCCCGCAGGCGGGCGGCGGCC
Source organism: Bacillota bacterium (assembly GCA_023428025.1). Taxonomy (GTDB): domain Bacteria; phylum Bacillota; class Clostridia; order Christensenellales; family SZUA-584; genus SZUA-584. Next base: position 3,648 of record JAEYZN010000030.1, on the reverse strand, counting down.
ATTATTTCGCGCGGGATTTCATGTTTGCGTCCGGCACGGTGCTGCAGAACAACGTCGCGCATATCATACACATGCCGGAGAGCCGCATGAGGGAAAACGCGCACGCGCATGTGAACGTGACCGCGCCCGGTATCATGGGCTGTTTCAGCATCATGAACGCGAACGGCGTGGCGGGCGGCATCAACATGTCTCCCGCGGCCAACTGCGACGCGCAGCGCATCGGCATGAACTCGCTGCTGCTGCTGCGCGATTGCGTGATGCGGGGTGGCAGCGCGCGGGAAGCCGCCGCCGTGATCCAGAGCACGCGGCGCGGCGTGCCGTGGAACTATGTGCTGTCCGACGGCGGCGACGACAGCGCCTGCACGGTGGAGGCGGGCGCCTCATGGCAGAACACGGATTACCTCGGCTACCCGCCCGTGTCGCTGCGTCCGCAGCTGCCGAACGCGGCCTATTTCACGGCGCACCCCTGCGCGCCCCTGATCAACGGGGCGGCGCTGCGGTGGTACGGCGAGCCGCTGCCGCAGGACTACCTGAGCTTTGACAACGCCCTGTGGCAGGCATGGAACGCCTCCAATTCGCCGCGCATCACGCTGCATCCGGACGCGCTGATGCCGGACGGCTTTATCAACCGCACGCAGCAGGAGAAAAACTGTCCGTCCACGCAGTATTTCGCGCCGCTGCGCGCGCTGCCGAACGTGCACATGACGGGCAACCACTTTCTGCTGCCCAACACGCGCATGTGCGCGATGGACAGCTGGGTGGCGCACCTTACGTATAGCCATTCGAACGACATCCAGTGGCGCTACGACGCGCTGCGCTATCAGATCAGCCAGGCGCTGAAGAAGGACGGGTCCATCGACTATCAATCGGCCAAGCGATTGGCGGATTTCCTCGCGCCGTACGGCGCGTACCCGCAGTATTACCAGCAAAAGCCGCGCAGCCGGGACGGACGCACGCTGCGCATCGAGGGCTGCGTGTCCGTGTTCGACCTGAAGGCGTGCGTGGCCGAGAGTCATTACGGCTATTTCGCGGACGAATGGGTGAAGACGACGCTGCCGAACTATCTGGTTTGATGGGAAAGCGTCGCAAAAACTCCGCGTACACGGGCATTTGCGACAAGATGCTTATGGGACAAGTCGTATTTTCTGATTCATTCTTTGCCGACGATGCGCATCATCACCACACAGGATATTTTAATGTTTTGCGCGAACCTTTTGTTATGTTCGTTGTAACATTGAAATTTCGTTATGAAGCCATAAATCACCCCCTGAATATGAAAATATCCACTTGACATCCGCGCCGTGCAGTGTATACTAAAATTATAAATTGTATACAATTTTATTTCAATGTACACAATTCGATCCGATAAAAAATCTATAATGGGAGGCTCAGATATGACACAGATGTTTGCTTCGCCCGGACGGTACGTTCAAGGTTACAAGGAGATTCGCAACCTTTCCAGCTACGCCACGAATTTCGGCAAATCCTTCGCCGTGATCACCAGCAAGGGCCGTGCGGCGTCGCTCAGCGACGATGTGAAGAAGAGCTTTGAAGGCACGGACTGCCAGCTCGAATTTTTGCTTTTCGAGAGCGAGTGCTGCATGACGGAGATCAACCGCCTGACAGAGCTCGTGAAGAAAAGCCCGAACAAGCCGGACTGCGTGATCGGACTCGGCGGCGGCAAGGTGCTGGATACGGCCAAGGCTGTGGCGTATTACTGCGGCACGCCCATCATCATCGTGCCCACCATCGCCTCCAACGACGCGCCGGTCTCCGCGCTGTCCGTTATTTATGACGACGAAGGCACGTTTATAGATTGCCTGTTCTACCCCAAGAACCCCGAGGTGGTGCTGATTGACACGGATATCATCGTGAACGCGCCGGTGCGGCTGCTGGTGGCGGGCATGGGCGACGCGCTGGCGACGTTCTATGAAGCGCGCACCTGCGTGGAAGCCTACCGCGACAACTTCCTGAAAACCGGTTCGTCCATGGCGAACAGCAGCATGGCGATGAAGGCGACGGCCACGTCATACGGTCTGGCCAAGCTGTGCAAGGAGATATTGTTTGAGTGCGGCGTGGAGGCCAAGCTGGCGGCGGAACGCAAGCAGGTCACCAAGGCGGTGGATAAGATCATCGAAGCGAACAGCCTGCTGTCCGGCATCGGCTTCGAGAGCAACGGCGTGGCGACGGCGCACGCGGTGTACTGCGGATTCACGGCGCTCAAGGGCCGCGAGCACCTGTTCCACGGCGAGTATGTGGCGTTCGGCACCATCGCGATGCTGGCGCTGGAAGGCCGCGACCGCCGTGAGATCGACGAAGTGGTGCGTTTCTGCCTGGCTGTGGGCCTGCCGGTCACGTTCGAGGACATGAACCTGGACGACATGACGGACGAAGAGCTGGACATCGTGGTGGACACGGCGGCATCCCCGGCGCAGACGAGCGCGGTGGAGCCGTTCGAAGTGACGCTGCACGAGATGAAAGCGGCCATCATCGAGGCGGACGCCATCGGCAGGCTGTACAAGAGCGGCGGGAGCCTGATATAACACGGGACAAGAACAACACACGGGCGGTGAACAGAGTGGCAGTGGAAAAGATAAGCGCGCAGGACAGCCGGGACAGTCTGGTTAACTATGTGTATGACTATGTGCTGGAGATGGTGCTGACGCGGCAGATCAAATGCGGGGAGCGCGTGCCGGAAACGATGATCGCGGAGAAGCTGGGCATCAGCCGCACGCCGATACGCGAGGCGCTGCGCCGTCTGGCGAGCGCGGGCATCATCAACATATACCCCAAGCGTTTCGCCGAGGTCGTCACGTTCTCGGAGCAGGCCGTCAAGGACTTGGGCTTCATTCGCGTGATGCTGGACACCATCGCGGCGCAGCTGGCCATCATCAACGGCAGCAACGCCGACTTCATTCGCCTTCGGGAGCTGACGGACAAGAGCCTCAGCGAAGCGAAGGCGGGCGACATCATGGCTGCGGTCAACTTCGACTGCGACTTTCACATGATGCTGGCCGCCATCGGCGGGAACCCGTTCCTGATCGACATGCAGAAGGACCTGTATCTCAAGGTCAAGCTGCTGCTGTGCACGGCGGACCGCAAAACGGAGGACAGGGTCAGGAGCCTGCAGGATCATTACGCGATCATCGACGGGTTGCTGAAAAGGGATGCCGATGGCGTGATCCGCCTGATCTGTTCGCATCTGGCCGATTTTTATAAGCTTGATATGGAAAAGTACAGAACGCTTAATCTGAATATGAGCGACATCGCGGCCATTGCCAAGGGCGGCAAGCGGTGACAAGGAGCAATATGAAAGCAGCATGGCTTAAAGACTGGAAAAATGTTTCCTATGAAGACAGGCCGATGCCGGTAATAGGGCACGGGGAAGCGCTGGTGCGCGTGAAATACGCTGGCATCTGCGGCAGCGACCTGCATGAATACAACGGGCACCACGCCACGGCGATCAAGCCGGTGGTGATGGGGCATGAATTTGCCGGTGAGATCGCTGAGGTGGGCGAGGACGGCAAGGGCCGCTTCCAGCCGGGCGACCGCGTGGTGGTGCAGCCGTATACCTCGTGCGACGTATGCGACACCTGCGTACAGGGGCGCGACAACGTGTGCCGGCATCTTAGGATACTGGGCATACAC
>JAEYZN010000006.1 GCA_023428025.1 Bacillota bacterium | reverse complement strand
CAGGTAGAGCATCGCGCTTTTGGACGCGTCCTTCATCGCCTCGTCGCCCCCCTGAAAGCGCACCGGCTTGATATGCCCGGCCCGCTCGAATGTGTGGTCACGGCAGACCAGAAACTCGCCGCCCCAGACGGAACCGCCACCGCCCCAGCCCGTGCCGTCGAACGCGATGCCGATTACCGGCGCGTCAATGGCGTGTTCGGCCATCACGGACGCGATGTGGGCGTGGTGATGCTGCACGCGCAGCAGCGGCAGTTCCAAGCTCTCCGCAATCTCCGTGGACGCGTAACCCGGATGCAGGTCGCACACGGCCAGCTCCGGTTTGATGCGCAGCAGCTTTTGCATGCGCGCGAGGCTTTCGCGGTATGCGTCGATGCAGCCGCCGCTGTCCAGATCGCCGATGTGCGGGCTCATGTACGCGAACGGCCCGGACGCGAGGCAAAACGCGGACTTCAGCTGCCCGCCCGCCGCAAACACCGTCCCCTTGCCGAAGCCTTTCTGGATCGCCGGCAGCGGCGCGTATCCGCGCGACCGCCGTATCATCTGCGTCTTCCCCGCCGTCACCTTTACGACGGAGTCGTCCAGCCGCGCGGCGATCCGCCTCGTGTTGTACAGAACGCCGCTGAGCCCGCGCCATTCCAGCATGGGCTCGTCGTCCTTGACGATGGGTTCATCCGATACGTTCGCGCTGGTCATCACCAGCGGGCCGCACGATTTCATCAGCAGCACATGCAGCGGCATATACGGCAGGAACGCGCCCACAAAGCGGCTGTCGTTACACACCGCGGGCGCGAGTCCGTTTTCTTTTTGTTTGAGCAACACGATAGGGCGCGCGCCGGATAAGAGCAGCGTCTCTTCCTCCGGCGATACTTCCGCATGTTTGCGAATGGCGTCCACATCCGGGAACATCACCGCGAACGGCTTCAGTTCGCGCATTTTGAGTTCGCGCAGCCGCGTCACCGCGCCTTGGTCATACGGGTTGCAGCACAGGTGGTAACCGCCGATGCCCTTCACCGCGATGACGCCGCCCGTCCGAAGGGTCTCCACCGCCTTCTGAAACGCAGCGTCGTGCGTGGATTCCGCGCCGCTGCTGTCCCGATACATCAGATACGGGCCGCAGCGGTGGCAGGAGATCGTCTGCGCGTGGTATCGCCGGTCCTCCCTGTCCGTATACTGGGTTTCGCAGAAACCGCACATATCGAAATCCCGCATCGTCGTGGCATCCCGGTCGTACGGGGCGTCCAAGGTGATGCTGTAGCGCGGGCCGCACGCCATACAGCTGATAAACGGATGCCCGCGGCGCGCGTCAGCATTGTCCTCCATCTCTTTGACGCACGCGTCGCAGACGCACAGGTCGGGCGATATGAAGACGGGGCCTTCGGCGTCGTCGCTGGATTCGATTGTAAAACCGGGAAAGTGGACAAACGGCATTTCCACCGTCTCAAAATGCACGATCAGGGCTTCTGCCGGTTTCTCCTGAAAGAGGCGTGAAAAAAAGGCGTCCAGAACGGGCCGCTCCCCGCACGCGGTGATGTCCACCATGCCGCCGCTGTTCCTCACCGTCCCGGTCACGCCCATCGAAATAGCCAGCTTAACCACAAAGGGGCGGAAACCCACCCCTTGCACGATTCCGTATAATTTGATTCTTAAGCACCCAGGCTCTTTTTCTTTTCCTGAATCCATTGTACGATCCCGTCCACACCCTCGCCGGCCCGTGCGGACACCTTCATCACCGGCGCTTTCGGGTTCAGCGCCCTTACCCCCGCCATAAAGAAGCGTTCGTCGAAGTCCACATAGGGCAGCAGATCCGCCTTGTTCAGCACGATGATGTCCGCCTTTTCAAACGCCAGCGGGTATTTATACGGCTTGTCGCTGCCGTCCGTCACCGTCACGATGAGCATCTTGACGTGCTCGCCGATGTTGAACTCCGCCGGGCACACGAGGTTGCCGATATTCTCGATGAACATCACGCCGTCCTTGGGCACCTCGAAATCGCCGACCGCTTTGCGGATGGTGGGCGCGTCCAGATGGCAGGCACCGTGTGTGTTGATCTGGTGCGTTTTGATACCCGCGGCGTTGAGCGCCTGCGTATCGATGTCGGATTCAATGTCCCCTTCGATCACGGCGCACGCCATGCCAAGGCCGGCCGCCGCTCTGCGGATCACCGAGGTCTTGCCCGCGCCGGGAGCGCCCATCACGTTGATAACGAGCGTGCCACTCTCCGACATTTCGGCGCTCAGCTCATAAGCGATGCGGTCGTTCCTGTTGAATATGGACTTTTTAACGTCAATCTTCTCTTTATCCATTATCTTCTTTTTCGTTTTTAATTTCAATATGGTCGATATAGAACTCCGTTCCGATCTGCGTGGGCACCGCCTGCCCGCCGCAGGCCGGGCACTCAAACGAGAACGGCTTCCTTTCAAATGTATGCCCGCAGTCCGAACACTTGACCATGGGGCGTATCCGCGTGATCTCCAGGCGGCAGCCCTCGCAGGCGGTGCCTTTGGATATCTCGTCGAAATACATGTTCACGCTCTCGCCCACGTAGCCGGACAGGTCCCCGATCACCAGCGCAATCTTTCCCACGTGGTCCGCGCCGTGCTTCCGGGCCGTTTCCTCGGCGATGCGGATGATCTCCAGCGTGATGGGATACTCATGCACCGGTGAACACGTCCGTCGACTTCGCCACGTCGGGCGTGGTGTAGTCGTTTTTCATGGTCAGGCACTTTTTGGGACAGTTCTCCACGCACGCGTTGCACTGGATGCACTTCAAGCGGTCGATCTCCCAGCGCTTGCCCGGCTTCTCAACGCGGATGCTGCCCGACGGGCAGCGCTTCTGGCATATGCCGCAGAATATGCAGTCGCCGATGGCGATCTCGATATGCCCCCGCGTGCGGTCAAAGAACGCGCGCTTCTTATAGGGATACATCAGCGTCGCCGGTTTGGAGGCCAGGTTTTTCAGGGCGCTTTTGGAAAAAAACATCACAGACATCGTGCACTCACCTCTCTGTGCAGCTGATGCATGGGTCGATCGTGAGGATCAGCACGGGCACGTTGGCCAGGCTGCGCCCTTCGAGTATCTTCAGCAGCGCGGGCAGGTTCGCGAACGTGGGCGTGCGCACACGGAAGCGCTCCAGGAACTTGGTGCCGCCCGCGCGCACATGGTAGAATGCCTCGCCGCGCGGCTGCTCCACGCGGATAAAGCTCTGTCCGTTGGGCGATCCCGTCACCTTCACGGAGATCTCGCTTTCAGGTATCTTGCCGATGGTCTGGCGGATGAGGTCGATGGATGTATGTATCTCTTTCATGCGCACATCGCACCGGGCGTAGCTGTCCCCGTCCGGGCTGGTGGGGATCTCGAACTCCAGCTCATTATACACGGCATAACCGGTCTTGCGCATGTCCTGCGCCACGCCGCTGGCGCGCAACATGGGGCCCACCGCGCCGAGCGTATGCGCCTCTTCCGCCGTCAGCACGCCGATGCCCTTCAGGCGGTGCTGCACCGACCTGTCCTGCAGAAAGGTCTTTTCCAGCGTCCTGAACGCGTGGCCGACCTCCTCCAGCGTTTTGAGGATGATCTTTTGGCTGTCTTCGTCGATGTCCTTACGGACGCCGCCCACCTTGCACACGGAGAATATCACGCGGCCGCCCGTCGTCATTTCGAATATGTCCAGCACCTTCTCGCGCAGGCGCCAGCATTGCATGAACAGGTTCTCGAAGCCGAACGAATCCGCCAACAGCCCCATCCAGAGCAGGTGGCTGTGTATCCTGGAAAGCTCCGCCCATATCACACGCAGGTACAGCGCGCGCGGCGGCAGTTCCACGTTCATGATGTCTTCCACGGCCATGCAGTAGCCCATGCCGTGCATGAAGCTGCAGATGCCGCACACCCGCTCCGCCACGTAGACATAGTCCACGTAGTCGCGGGTCTCCGCCAGCTTCTCGAGGCCGCGGTGGATAAACCCGATGGAGGGTATCGCCTCCACCACGCGCTCGTCCTCAATCACGAGATCCAGATGGATCGGCTCCGGCAGCACCGGATGCTGGGGTCCGAACGGGATAACGCTGCGTTTACCCATGCTTATTCACCGTCCTTCCCGGCAAATGGCGCCTGCTTCGCTGTCTGGTAAAGCTTTCCGCCGAAGTCCACCGCCTTGTGCAGCACCTTCAGGCCGAAAAGCGATTCGATCTCGTTCTCATATAAAAACGCGGGCGGGAATACCGCGCTGATGCTCGTGATCTCGTCCTGCGGCTTCACGGACAGCTTCAGGCCGACCAGCTGATAATTCCGGTCGAAGGAATAGTCCAGCTCCAGCGCCTCGCCCTTTCTACTGCAGCATATCTGCACCAGACGGCAGCCCTGCTCCTTCAAATCGCTCGCGCGGTCGAGAAGCTCCACCGGCGAGATGCTTGTGATTTCCTGTTCGGGCTTCATGGCATAACTCCCGTTTTCTTTGCTTTCTTCTTGGATATCTTCAGTTCTTTGTACTTTTCGTCCAATATATGCGCCGCCTTGATGACGCCGTCGATGATGGCCTCGGGCCGCGCCGCACAGCCGGGTACATACACATCCACCGGCACTGCCTTGTCCGCGCCGCCGATGATGTTATAGCAGTCGGCGAATATACCGCCACTGGTGGCGCATATGCCCACAGCCACCACAGCCTTCGGGCTGGGCATCTGCTCATATATCTGCTTGAGGACGCTCTCCCCCTGCGCGTTGACGCCGCCGGTCACCAGCAGAATGTCGGCATGCTTGGGGTTGCCGGTGTTGATGATGCCAAAACGCTCCAAATCGTACAGCGGCGTCAGGCAGGCCAGCACCTCTATGTCGCAGCCGTTGCAGCTGGATCCGTTATAATGTATCACCCATGGTGATTTGCTGAAACTTCCCATTTACTTATACCTTCACAGAACCAAAGATAGTATGACCAGATTCAAAAAACCCACCGTCGCCGTTACCGCCCACACCGTTTTGAGCGCCCATTTCCAGCGCACACGCGCGAACGAATTGTCCATCAATATCTCGAGGAAGTAGACAACCAGACAGACGGCGACCGCTATGGCCGGGCTGAACGCCGCCTTCCACGAAAAGAACAGGTAGACGAAGCCCAGCAGCATGATGTTCTCATACCAGTGCGTGATCTCCACGACGGCCAGCGTGGGGCCGGAAAACTCGGTGGTCAGGCCGGAGACCAGCTCCTGGTGCGCGTGGTGCGAGGTGCTGATGTCAAACGGCGACTTGCGGAATTTGAACGAGAGGATGAACACAAACCCAACGAATATGCCGGGCAGATAGATAATCGGCGGTATCTCCGACATGGCGATGCTGCCGACCGAGAAGGAATTATCCGCCAGATAAAAGCCCATCGCGGTGAACAGCACCATGGGTTCATACGTCATCATCGCCAGCAGCTCGCGGTCCGCCCCTAGGTTGCTGTAAGGCGAGTTGGTGGAGTATGCGGCCATCAGCAGGAATATGCTGGACAGCGTAAGCGCGAATATCACCAGCAGCAGGTCTCCGCCGGAGAAAAAGATCACCCCGGTCGCGATCATGAACAGCAGGAACATGATCACCAGGAACGTCTCCGCGTGGTTGACGATGGCGGGCTCCTTGCGCAGCAGCTTCATCACGTCGTAAAACGGCTGAAGTATGGGCGGTCCCTGTCTGCCCTGCATCCGTGCGGTGATCTTAAGGTCTACTCCTGCGAGCAGCCCGCCTAAAAACGGCGCCAGTACGATGTATATCAATGCATGCGGCCAGCTCATCCCAATGTACTCCCCGTCAGGTAAATCAATGCAAATATCAGCAGCGCGGCAGCCAGCAGCGCCGCGATCTTAAACAGTCTTTCCTCTCCGAAATAACGGTCCATATACCAGTTGGCGAGATACATGCGCTTCATCTCGCCGCCCGCGCCCGCAAAATGGCGGTTGTCGCCCGAGTTGATGCCGCCCATATAGACGGTGGTCAGCTTGCCTCCCCGCGTAAGGAAGCTCAGGCCCACCGGCAGTATCAGTATCATTGCCAGCAGCATCAGCATGATCTGCTGGTTCCCAAGGCCGATGATGACCTGTGACGAACCGAACAGCCGTGTCAGGAACGGCTCCACCATATACTGAGACACGATCGGGAACAGCAGGCAGTTGGCCACGGTAAACGCGGCCAGCGCGTACAGCGCCGTCAGTTCCGCCCTCGGCGCTTTCACGTCCAGCCGCTCGCTCTGATGCCGGATCGCCACCAGCTTGCCCAGCCACTTCGTCCAGTAGAACAGCGTGGCCGCGCTGCCGAACACCAGCAGCAGCAGCATGATCATGTTCTTGGAATCGAGGAACGCCTTCATCGCCGCCCATTTGGAGATCAGCATGCCGAACGGCGCGAGGAACATGCCCGCAATGCCGATCGTCAGCATGATCGCCATCACCGGCAGCTTGACGATCAGGCCGTGCATGTCCTCAATGTCGCGGCTGCCCATCAGTCCTTCGACGGACCCCACGGACAGGAACATGAGCGATTTGGACACGGCATGGAATATGATCAGGAATATGGCGGCCCAGAGCGATTCATACGTGCCGATGCCCGCGCACGATACGATCAGCCCCAGGTTGGCGATCGTGGAATAAGCCAGCACCTTTTTGCCGTCGTTCTGCGATACCGCAATGATGGAGGCTGCGAGGAACGTGACCCCGCCCACCAGCACGATGAAATATCCGGCCATGTTGCCCGCAAGCAGCGGTGCGATCCGCAGTATCATATAGACGCCCGCCTTCACCATCGTGGATGAATGCAGCAGCGCGGATGTGGGCGTGGGCGCCACCATCGCCCCCAGCAGCCATTTGGAAAACGGCATCTGAGCGGATTTTGTGAGCCCGGCAATGGCGATAAACAGCGCGGGAATGGCCAGCAGCCCTGTCTTGTCCATTTCCAGGATATCCTTCAGCTCGGTCACATGCAGCACGGTGCCAAAGAAGATGATACCCGCCGCGAAGAACACGCTGCCGATCGTGTTGTAAAGCAGCGCGGTGAACGCGTTCCGCTTTGCTTCCGGCGTTTGCGTATACCCGATCAGCAGGAAGGAGCAGACCGTGGTGATCTCCCAGAACAGGAATATCCATACGAGGTCGTTGAACAGCACGATGCCGAACATCGCGGAAAAGAACATGAAGATAACAGCAAAAAACATGTTTCTCCTGTCCTTCACTTCCTTATGATGTTCGTGATAATGCTTCATATATGATATGGAGTAGATGCAGATCAGCCCGCCGACAAAGGCGATGATGATCACCATGATGATGCTCAGCTTGTCGATAAAGAAGTGATGGCTGAGAGACTCCGTGAGATGATGACCGGACAGCTCGTACCACATCAGCGCCGCCATCTGTACAATCGACAGCGCGGTGATCAGGAACTTTTTGTTCCGTATGGTGACATAGATAATATAAAGCGTCACCAGCGTTTCGATGGCAAACAGAGCGAGATTCACTTCCACCGACTGGACAAGGTAGTATTCTTCGGCGACGGTGAAGTTCTTGACAGCCAGAACCACGGCCAGCGCCGCAATCGTCATTGTGGCCAGAATAATAATTATGTTGCGCAGCGTGCTGTTTTTGATAAACGGCATCAAAACAGCAGCCAGCAACGGGATGAGAATCAGCAGTACTAGCAGCGACATTTATATTCTCCTGTGATACAACCTGTCAAACTCATATAAATAATAAAAACTCTTAATAACCAACAAAATATAGCACCGTACTTTTTCTTTGTCAACGATTGATAATATTCGCACAAACTCGTAAAAATATGAGTTCAGTTGATATTTATTTCATTATAATAAAGAGTCGGTATAGCCGGAGTCCTTGTTGTGTCATTATATTTCCAGCACAGCCATAAACATTGTAATATATTCAATCCGGGGAACTGCGGCGTTATTTATATCATTTTGTATGCATTGCGTATACTCATAGCCATTTCATCATTATGCGGCTTAACAGCAGGCATGAGTGCTGAAAAGTGCGAATAATGCCGATAAATGGGGATTGGCATTGGCAAACAGAGGGTTTTATAATATAATTCAAAAAGGTAAAGTCAATTAGTAAATTTATACAGCAAATGGGAGTCGTTATGACGAAAGGTCAAAAGAGTTTTGTGAAAGGCGCGGCCATACTGGGGCTGGCGGGTTTGGTCGTAAAATTCATCGGAGCCGTGTTTCGAATACCCCTGACTAATATCATAGGTGCAACAGGTGTCGCCTATTATCAGGCTGCCTATCCTATATACGCCGCGCTTTTGGTGTTATCGACCGCGGGGTTACCAACCGCCATTTCCCGTATGGTTTCTGAACGCGTAACGACCGGCGACTATCGTGGCGCGCATAGTGTGTTCAAAAACGCATTCAAAGCCCTTTTAATTATCGGGGTGATCACGACTGTGCTAATGCTGGCTTTATCCGGTATTATTGCAAGAGTAGCCGGGTATCCCGAAGCGACGCTGGGGTTGATGCTTATCGCTCCCGCGCTGTTCTTTGTATCCGTTCTTTCCGCTTACCGTGGTTATTTTCAGGGACTCCAGATGATGTCCCCCACGGCCATCACCCAACTCGTCGAGCAAATAATTAAATTAGGCGCAGGACTTTTGTTGGCTTATCTCTGGTCTTCAAAAGGTGTGCAGTATGGCGCTGCGGGTGCGCTGTTGGGCATTTCTATTTCTGAGATTTGTGCGCTCGTCGTTATTGTCATCATGTACAACCGCAAGAAGGGCGATATTAAGGAGAAGCGGCGGCACAGCCAATCCTCCATTGCTGTCTCAAGTAAAAAGTTAACTGCTGAGCTGTTTCGTATCGCCATCCCAATTATTATTGGCGCATGTGTCATGCCCCTTGTCAGCTTGCTGGATACGCTATTGGTCAAAAACCTCATGATGTCCACAGGTTTTGCTGAAGAAGTTGCAGACGCCAGTTTTGGCGTTCTTACCGGCTCCGTCAATCCTCTCATCAATATGCCCGCCGTGTTGTCACTCGCGCTGTGTATGAGCCTGGTACCGGCCATCTCCGAAGCACGGGCGCAAAACAATTTACCCGCAGTGAGCGCGCGTTCCGCTATGGGCTTCAAGCTGTCCATGTTGATTGGCCTTCCTTGCGCCGTCGGCATGTACATATTGGCGGAGCCAATCATAAAACTGCTGTATTCGGCCGGTCTCAAGCCCGATGAGCTTGTCCTGGGCGGCCAGTTGCTACGTATCCTCTCTGTGGGGGTTCTGTTTTTAACGGTGCTTCAAACGATGACGGGCATCTTGCAGGGAGCGGGTCATCAAAACAAACCTGTGATTAATCTCGCCATTGGCGCAGCTGTGAAGGTGGTGCTGAGCCTTGTGCTGATCCGCATACCCGAACTCAACATCAACGGCGCGGCCATCGGCACCGCCGCATGCTACGGCATCGCCGCCGTGCTGAACGTGATCAGCGTCGCGCGGCTCACCAGGCCGGATATACGGTTCTTCTCGGGCTTTATCATGCCCATCGTTTCATCGGCTGCGATGGGGCTTGTGGCATATCTGGTTTACGGCTGGTTTTCCGTCAGCCACGGCAACACGTCGTCCACGCTGGTGTCCATTCTGGCCGCCATCATTGTGTACGTGATCATGCTCTTCCTCACCGGTTCGCTGCGGAAGGCGGATATGGAATACATACCGGGCGGCGGACGCCTGACAAGCCTGATAAACAAACTCGGATTCTGGAGACAGTAACATGAACATCACCATTGGCAGCATGAGTCCGGACGGAAGAATAAACGATGAGGTCAGGCAGACGGCGGCCAGCGCCAGCGCGGTCGTGCTTCAGACAGGCCATATCGGCGGGCCTGACTTCCGTTTCGAATATCAGACTCTGGATGACTTCTATGACGCGTCCGAGGATTTTGACGCGCTGACGGAGAGCGCCTGCTCCTTTCTTTTAAAGGATGGACTGCTGTTCGTGACGCTGGGCGACGTCTACCTCAACCGCATTGCCGCCACGCTCGTCCGGCGCGTGCTGGACGGCGGCGGTCATGTCAGCGTGATATCCGGAGGCGATCCGGCGCTGTGCGCGGCTTTTGCCGCCGGATTGATTGACGGCTCGGCCGGGGTGTGCGTCCACACGGCCTCCACCTTCTCCCGCATCAGCGATACCTCTCTGGTGCTGGCGGTCAACGAGATCGACAGCCGCTTTAAGGCTTCCGATCTGAAGCTGAGGCTGGCATCCTGGTACGGAGACGAGTATCCGGTGTTCCTTGCGGACACGCGCAGCGGCAAAGGTGAAAACATTTTGCTCTGTCAGCTTGACGTCGCGGCTTCCTACGGTTATTATACTAGCGTGGTAATCGTTCCCTGCGGCATGGTGCGCAAAAACCGCTTCACGTTCGTGGATTTGCTGGATGTGATGGCGCGGCTGCGATCACGCAGCGGCTGCCCGTGGGACAAGGCTCAGACGCACGCCAGCTTGAAGCGGTATCTCATCGAGGAAGGCTACGAAGTGCTGGAGGCGATCGACGACGACGATATGGACGCTCTGGCGGACGAACTGGGCGACGTGCTGCTGCAGGTGGTGTTCCATGCGCGCATTGCGGAGCAGCAGGGCGAGTTCGATATCACCGATGTGACCACCGCGATCTGCCGCAAGATGATCTCTCGGCACACCCACATTTTCGGCGACGCTGTCGCGGATACGCCGCAGGATGTGGTGAACAACTGGGAGCAGATCAAGAAGGCGGAGCGTGGCCAGCATACGCAGACGGATGTGCTGAAAAGCGTGCCCAAGAGCATGCCCGCGCTGATGCGCAGCGGCAAGGTGCAGCATAAGGCGGCGCACGTGGGCTTCGACTTCCCCGATGCGGCGCAGGCGGTGGACAAGCTTAAGGAAGAGATGGCCGAGGTGCTGGCCGAGACGGGCCAGGAAGCGCTGGCCGAAGAATGCGGGGACCTGCTGTTCGCGGCCGTGAATGTGGTGAGGCTGCTGGGCGTGGAACCGGAAACAGCGCTGCAAAAGGCCACGGACAAATTTATTTCCCGGTTCGCGCTGGTGGAGCAGCTGGCGGCCCAGCGGGATGTGGACATGCAAAGCTGCGGCATTGAGACGCTCGACGCTTTGTGGGAAGAAGCCAAAACGGCGCTGCGCGGCGCCGGAGGCTGAACGATCTGGTTAGCAGTTTGAGAGGGCCAAAAGAATTACTGCCCGACAAAACTCAAATACAAATACACAGGAGGATCATTAAATGAACAAAACGGATTTAGTGGCAGCTGTTGCCGAAAAAGCTCAACTCTCCAAGAAAGACACTGATGCTGTTCTGGCTGCATTGGTTGATGTGATCGGAAGCACTCTGGCCAGCGGCGATAAGGTTCAGTGGACTGGCTTCGGTTCCTTTGAGCTTCGTCAGAGAGCGGCCAGAAAAGGCGTCAACCCGGCTACGGGCGCGCAGATCGACATTCCCGCTTCCAGCGCTCCGGCTTTCAAGCCCGGCAAAGCGTTCAAAGACATCGTCAGCAAATAAGCTTGTTGACAGTCAACCATTCAGGGAACAGAAAGGCGCGGCGGTTTTATCCGTCGCCTTTTTCATTTCCGTCTTTAGAGCATGAGTGTGGCTTGTTTCACACAAGTTTAACATTGCGCCCCACCCAAAGATGTTATAATCTATATAAGACAATATATCATCCAGCAAGGCCCTGATATGTTGATCTTGACAGGCCAAGGAGTTGCATTTGAAAAAAAGCGGGAGTTCGACCGGATGGGCAAAAACATTGGCGCAATACACGCTGCTGTGCCTGTATCAGGCCACGTTCGGACTATATGTCAGGCTGCGCTACAGGCTGAAATGTTTCAAGCTCTCCCCTGTTCCCAAAAAAGGGCCGTTCATTCTGATTGGTAATCACACCAACAACTTTGACGGCCTGTTTTTACAGTGTTTCTTTTCACGCCCCATTCGCTTTGTGGTAACGGACGGCGTGTTCAAGAAAAAGGTGCTCAGCCGCCTGCTTCACCTGGTGGATTACATACCCAAGCGGAAATCCGTCAGCGACGTGGCGGCGATCCGCCAGATCATCGACGTGGTGCGGCGCGGCGGTATCGTGGGCATATTCCCCGAGGGGGGCCGCAACTGGGACGGCATGACCGGGCCCATCACGCCCGCGACATTCAGGCTGATAGAGATGCTGAAAATACCCGTCGTGGCGGCAAAGCTGTGCGGCGCATACCTGTCCGAGCCCCGCTGGGCCGATACAAAGCGCCACGGACGCGTTGAGGTGCACCTTGACGCCATCATTCAGGAAGGCGAAGACCTCAGCCTCGAAGAAGTCCAAAAAAGGGTTCTAAAGGCCCTGACGCACAACGAGTATGACTGGCAGCGCGAGGCCCGCATTCCTTTCCGCGGGAGGTCCTTAAGCAAAGGGCTGGAACGGCTGATGTTCATGTGCCCCGCCTGCGGCGCTCTTGGTACCGTTACCTCGTCCGGCAAGAGCGTCTGGTGCACCGCCTGCAACGCGCGGTTTGCTTTGGACGTATACGGTTTCCTGCATTCGGACAGCGGCGAGCTGCCCGCAGACAGCCTTGACAGGATCAGCAGCTGGCAGCAAGGCCAACTGAGATCGCTTTTTGCAGCGCATCCCGAGGCCAATCGTCTGATAGCGGACGACGGCGGCATACTGCTGAGCGCCAAAACGCGCGAGGAGCCCTACAAAGTGATCGACGGCGGCAAAGCCGTGCTGACGCGGCAGCAGATCATCATCGGCCGATACGGCTTTGATCTGGCCGGAATATCGGGCATCAACGTGTATTTCCAAAGCCTCCTGGAATTCAGATATCAGTCCGTCGATTACCGCATCGGCTTCGAAAGCCCGCATGTATCGGCATATAAATGGCAATGCGCCGTAGACCTTGCCCGGGAAAGGATAACAGCAGACGAATGAACATCTCAAAAAGGCCTGACAGCAAAGCGACAACAACGCACCAGATTCCCTTCGGCGTCAAGCTCGGCTACGGCATCGGCACGCTGGGCTACGCGATACCATCTCAGCTGTTGTCCGGGTTCCTTCTGTTTTACTGCACGGAGCTGCTGGGCATTTCCGGTGCTCTGGCGGGTACGCTGATATCTGTCAGCACCATCTGGGACGCCGTGACTGACCCCGTGATGGGCTATATCTCCGACCATACCAACAAGAAAATACTGTTCGGCCGGCGGCTGTTCTACATATTCATCGGCTCTATCGGTTTTGCGCTGGTAAATTTCCTGATCTGGCGGGTGGACCCGCAACTGCGTGGCGGGGACGCCGGCACCGTCAAGGTCATCTGGGTGGCGGCGCTGCTCATACTGTTCAAGACTTTTTCGACGATATATACCACGCCGTATATGGCGCTCGGCGCGGAGCTTTCCAGCGATTACAACGAACGCACTGCTGTTCAGTCATACCGCACCGCGTTCTTTTTCCTCGGCTTCATATTCCCGTCTGTTATCGCCATGACCACGTTTTTCCGCCCGACGGAGCAGTTCGCGAACGGACAGCTGAACCCCGAGGCCTACGCGTCCATGGGGCTTGTTTCATCGGTGATCGTGCTGGTATGTGCCGCCGTGTGCCTGATCCTTACGTTCAAGCACCGCTGTGTTTACACTGTTCCCAAGGTGAAACGCAACCCGATCATGGAGCTTTTCAAGGAGGTCCTCGAGGCGCTCAAGCTGTCTGATTTCCGCAATGTCAGCATGGCGCTGCTGTTTATCAACATGGCGATGGCCATCGTCATCGCGGTGGGCATGCACGTGTTCACATTCACGTTCGGATTTGAAAACAAGCAGATCGCGCTGATTTTCGGCGCGCTGTTCGCAACGGCGCTGCTGGCGCAGCCTGCGTGGGTCGCTGTCGCGAACAAGCTCGACAAACGCAGGGCGCTCGTCATCTGCCTGTATGTCAACATCGCCGTTTCCGGGCTGTTTTTCGTCTATGTTTTCGCCCATGAATGGGTCTCCGAACACTACCTGACGATACTGCCGGCGGCTGTTCTGATGGGATTCTCAATGGGCGGCAGCGTGTCAATCCCCTATTCCATGATAACAGACACCATCGACAAAGACGCGTATGAGTCCGGCACGCGCAAGGAAGGCATGTTCTACGGCTGCGCCACGTTCATTTACAAGTTGTCTCAGTCCGCCGCTCTGTTCGTTATCGGCGTGCTGCTGGATGTGATCGGCTTCAAGTCCACAGCCGTGCAGACGCCGGAAAGCGTCCTGGGGTACAGCGCCATAGCCATACAGCCTGAAAACGTCTACTTAAAGCTCGGTTTGATACTGCCCTCAGGGTTCCTTGTCTGCTTTACGCTCGCGCTTATTTTCGCCAGAAAATACACGCTGGACCGCGAGAAGGTCCTCACGTACCAGCAGGCGCTGAACAGCCCGCAGGCGTGCGGACAAGACCAAGAGTGAGCTTTAAATAGCCCTCCAGGTTATCGCTGTCGCTCACGACGATGCTGTTTGCCCCTGCGGCCTTCATAAACTCGCTGCACAGCATTGCGCCGAACACGATCACATCCGCTTTCTTCTCTTCAAGGCCGTTCATCCGCTTGCGTTGCTCCTTGGTCTTGCTCATCAGCATGCACTCAATTTCCCGAACCGCATCCAGGCTGAGAACGCGTCCATGCACGCGTTCCGCGTCATATTCGGCCAGCTTCAGGTCGATGGCCGCGAGCGCCGTGGCCGTGCCGCCGATGGCGGTGTAGGTGAATCCGACCACTGCCGGTATGTTTGTGAGCATGCTGCGTATATGCGCACGGGCGCTGTCAAACGCCTTCGGGTCGGCTTCATCCGCCGACGGGAACATCTGAAGCAGTCGGACGGTGCCAATCTGAAAGCTGTGTTGATAAGCAGGCTCGTCCAGCGTGCCCGTCATCACCTCTGTGCTGCCGCCGCCGATATCGAACATGCCCCCGAAGCCGTCAATGCATCCGGCAAAGCCCAGCATCGCTTCCCTGTCACCCGATATGATGTCCACTTCCACGCCGCATTCCCGGCGGATATAGTCCGTGAAATCGTATCTGTTTTCCGCGTCGCGCACAGCGCTGGTGGCAAAGCAGTAAAACGCGTCCAGCGCACCGTGGCTTTTGCTGATCTTATGAAACTCATTCAGCGCCTGCTTGGTGCGCTCCATCGCGGCGGGAACGATGATCCGCCGCTCCACCATGCCTTCGCCCACCCTGATGAGCCTCAGAGTCTTGTATTCCGCAATCACCGCGCCGTTATCGACGCGCGCGATCATCAATCTCGCCGAGTTTGTCCCAATATCCACCACCGCGTATCGCATTGATGCCACTCCTTTGTGTGTTTCGGTTTTGATTATAATTTGATTATAACATGAAAAAAGCGCTCACGCGCTTAGTATGAACCCGATTCAGTTTTCGTTTTCATTTTCCGCCTCAAAAATCAACTCTCCGTTGTAAACCAGCCCGAACCGATCCCGCGCGGCGTTTTCAACATAATCCTTCGTGTTCATGTATTCGCTTTTGTGCTGCAAACGGCTGAGATCCGTCTGAAGCTGCTCATACTGCTGCGTCAGCTGCTCCTGTTCCGCCTTGAGTTCCCCTATATTGGCCTGCTGAGAGAATATCACGAAGCCCGTATAGGTCAAAAAGCAGGCCAGCAGCAAAAGCTTGAACCTGAGTTTTATTGTTCTCTTTTTCATGACCCCTCACAAATACATTGCGGCTGTTTTTATCTTTATATATATGCCGCGACCAAACACAAATAACATAACAATACGTATATATTTCGACATAGACAGGGCTGTATCCTGCCTGATTGCATACATTCTTAATCTTTTTTCTCTGTGCTGTCTTTGCTGAACCGCTGTTTGATTTTTTTCGCCACAAAGTTGACAAACAGCGAGAGCCCCGCCATATAAAGCGCGAAGCCAAGCGCCAGCCCTACAAACGTGAACAACCTCAGTTCTCCCTGATTGGCGAAATACAGCGCCGCCAACACAATAAGCCCCAGCGTGATGATAAACAGCGTGTCAAGCAGCGCCGTCAGCCAGCGGCCTTTCTTCGCAACCTTGCGGATGCAACGATAGATATCGTACGCAACGCCCGCAAGTATGCCGCCGTACAGGGTGATTATGAATATGTAGATCTGCGGCGCTGTCGTTTCCATGACGCCGCACCTTACTTGAACACCCTTGAGAACACACCGCGCTTGGCGCGCTCCTCCTCATGATCCGCGTAGTCGATGCTTTGGATTTTGCCCTCCACCACCAGCTGCCCTTCTTCCAGGTTCAGCTTGCTGATGTGCAGGTCTTCACCGGTGATGGTGATAAAGCCGTGATTGGTCAACAGGATGACTTCGTTTTCATTGAAGCTGTCCACGTCTTCCACCGCCGTGATAACCACCTTGCTCCGCGAATCGATCACAACCTTGTGAGGCGACTTATTGATCGGTCTTTCGTTTGGTTCCTCAATATACATGATCCGGCTCCTTTTTTCTAAAGTGCACAATAGAATATATGCACAGGCACGGTCATGTATACTTGCACTTTTAGCGGTGTCGGTTGGGTTATTTTATCAGCATGTAGGGCTTGAAGCGCTTGTCGGGAAGGGCGTATGGGCGCCCAGGGCTCACATCATGCAGGCAGCCATCGATGCTGATGGCCGAGGCCGGGCAAAACGCGTAGCAGCGCAGGCACCGGGCGCAGTTGCCCAGAAATTGCGGCACGGCATCCAGCGTGATGTTTTTGACGGGGCACATCTGCGCGCACGCGCCGCAGCGTGTGCAGCGCGCTTCGTCCACCGCCATGCGGTTTCTGCGGCGGGCAGCGCCAAAGCGGTAAGGCAGGCGCTGAATCGCCCCCAGCCACCCAAGGCCGCGTCCTTTTATGACCGCGCGGCCCTCCAACAGCGCCTTCACATAGGTGTCCACTTTTCTTTCGCAGCCCGCCAACATGCGCCGGACTGCCTTTTCGTTGGGCCGGCCTTTGCTGCCGCGTGTGATGTACAGGTGGAACGGCATCGTGAAATGCGCCGCGCTGTCTATGGTGAGGCCCCTGGCTTTGAATGGACGGCGGTAAACGTACGCGCTGTCCGCTGTAAAATGAGACGCCGTGCAGAAGGTATGCACGTGCTTTCCCTTCTCCACGACGTAAAGATTGTCTATGAACGTTTTAACGGGTACAGGCAGGTCGTACTCATACGCGGGCCAGCCGAACAGCACAAGATCGGCCGACTTGATCCACCAGTCCGCTTTTTTGCTGTCCACGCTGTCCGTCGATACGATGTCGGCATTGATGCCTCTTGCGTCCAGCTGTTTCTTGATCCTGTCGGCCACCCACCAGGTGTTGCCGGTGCCGCTGAAAAAGAATATGACCGCCCGGTACATTTTAAGACACCGCGAGGTAAGCGTTAATGAAGTTGTCGATCTCGCCGTCCATCACCGCCGAAACGTTGCCCGTCTCCTCACTGGTTCTGTGGTCCTTCACCATGCTGTAGGGATGAAACACGTAGGAACGGATCTGGCTGCCCCATTCGATCTTTTTCATCTCTCCCTTTATCTCCTGTATCTCGCGCAACCTCTCGCTCTCGCGCTTTTCGATGAGCTTCGATCTCAGCATGCGCATCGCCGTCTCGCGGTTCTGTATCTGCGAGCGTTCGTTCTGGCACTGCACCACGATGCCGGTGGGCAGATGCGTGATGCGGATCGCCGATTCGGTCTTGTTGACGTGCTGTCCGCCCGCGCCGGAGGACCGATACGTATCTACCCTCAGGTCGTCGCTGTTGATCTCGATGTCTCCTTCGTCGTCTTCCAGATCGGGCATCACGTCCAGCGACGCGAAGGACGTATGGCGCCGTGCGGATGAGTCGAACGGGGATATGCGCACCAGCCGGTGCACGCCCTTCTCCGCTTTCAGATAGCCGTACGCGTTGAGGCCGATCACCTCGAACGTGACGCTCTTGATGCCCGCTTCGTCGCCCGCCAGAAAGTCCAGCACCTTGACGGTGTATTTCTTGCGTTCGCACCAGCGCGTGTACATGCGGTAAAGCATCTCCACCCAATCCTGTGCCTCGGTGCCGCCCGCCCCGGCGTGCAGGGACAGTATCGCGCCGTTCGAGTCGTATTCCCCGCGCAGCAGCGCTTTGAGCCGCAGGTCGGACACATCCTTTTTCAGCGCGGCCAGCTCTTGTGCCAGCTCCTCCGCCATGTCCGCGTCGCCGCCCTCTTCCACCAGCTCCAGCAGCACCACCGCGTCTTCCAGACGCGCGGAGATCTTGCCGAACTGCTCCAGCTTGTCTTCGATCGGCTTGACCTTTTTATTGACCTTGTGGGCTTCCTGTACGTTTTCCCAGAAACCCGGCTCTTCCATTTTTGCCTGGAAATCGGCCAGCTCCTTTTTGAGCGCCTCCAGCCCCAGCGCGTTCTGGGCCTCGCCCAGCAGCGCGCGTATCTCGCCTATCATCAGTTTGGCTTCGTCTGTCTGCAGCATATGCTCCTCTACTGCTCCCGTCCGCAGCAATTCTTATATTTTTTACCGCTTCCGCACGGGCACGGCGCGTTTCTTCCCAGCTTGTTGCCGCTGGAATCCACCGCCTTTTTGGGCGGTTCCACCACGCGCGGCGCTTCACGCTGCATCGGCTTTGTGGTCAGCTTCACGTGGTAGAGCATCGTCACGGTGTCTTCCTGTATCTCGCGGATCATCTCGTCGAACATGTCGAAGCCTTCGCGGCGATACTCGATGATGGGGTCCCTCTGGCCGTAGGCGCGCAGGCCGATACCCTGCCGCAGCTGGTCCATCGCGTCGATATGCGCCATCCATTTGGTGTCCACAGCGCGCAGCAGCAGGATGCGCTCGATCTCGCGCATGTTCTGACCGCCCTGCTCGATCTCCTGCTCCTTGAGGCTGTAGAACTGCTTCGCCAGCTCGCGGATGCGCTCTTTGGCGGATTTATGCTCCAGCTCGTCGACCTCCTCCGGCTTGAACAGCAGCGCGCCCTTGGGCAGGAATATCTTGCTGAAATATTCCGTCATGCCCGCGATGTCCCATTCCTCGGGAAAGGTATTCTCCGGGCAATACACCGGGAACATCTCGCCCAACAGCGTGTCCAGCATATCCATGACGTTCTCGCGGACATCCTCGCCCATCAGCACGCGGCGGCGCTGGGAGTAGATCAGCTCGCGCTGCTTGTTCATCACGTCGTCGAACTGCAGCACGTTCTTTCTGATTTCGTAGTTGCGGTATTCGATGCGCTTCTGCGCCGACTCGATCTGCTTGGTCAGCAGCCCGAAGGTCAGCGGGATGTCGTCGTCCTTGCTGACAGAGGTCATGATGCCCTGCACGCGTTCGCCGCCAAACAGGCGCATCAGGTCATCCTCCAGCGAGATATAGAACACCGACGAACCGGGGTCGCCCTGGCGGCCGCTGCGGCCGCGAAGCTGGTTGTCGATACGGCGGGATTCGTGCCGCTCTGTGCCCACGATGTGCAGGCCGCCCAAGCTCACCACCTCGTCGTGCTCCGGCTGCATCGCCTTCCTGTGCTTATCCAGCAGCTCGGCATAGCGCTTGCGGGCTCTTAAGATGTCTTCGTCCTCCGTAGGCGCGTGACCGATTCCCGCCTCGATCAACTCCTCTGTGAAATCCTCGGTGCGCATGTCGGCGCGCGACGCGAAGTCCGGGTTGCCGCCCAATATGATGTCGGTACCGCGGCCGGCCATGTTGGTCGCGATGGTGACGGCGTTCTTCTTGCCCGCCTGCGCGACGATCAACGCTTCCTTCTCGTGGTTCTTCGCGTTCAGCACGTTGTGCTTCACGCCGCTGCGCGTGAGCATGCCGGACAGCCGCTCGGACTTTTCCACCGACACCGTGCCCACCAGCACCGGACGGCCGGTGGCGTGCACGCGCCCCACCTCCTCCACCACGGCGCGGAACTTGCCCGCTTCGGTGGCGTAGATGACGTCGTTCATATCCTCGCGGACCATCGGGCGGTTGGTGGGTATCTGCACCACGTCCAGGTTGTAGATGCCCTGGAATTCGTCCTCTTCCGTCTTCGCCGTACCCGTCATGCCGGACAGCTTTTCGTACATGCGGAAATAGTTCTGGAAGGTGATGGTGGCCAGCGTCCGGGTCTCACGCTCCACCTTCACGTTCTCCTTCGCCTCGATGGCCTGGTGCAGCCCTTCAGAATAACGGCGGCCCATCATCAGGCGGCCCGTGAACTCGTCCACGATGATGACCTGCCCGTCCTTGACGACATAGTCGATATCGCGCTTCATCAGGTTGTTGGCCTTGAGCGCCTGATTGATGTGGTGGTTGAGCTCGGTGTTCTCCACGTCCGACAGGTTCTCGACGCCGAATTCCCTTTCCGACTTGGCAATGCCTTCCTCCGTCAGGTTGATGGCCTTGAGCTTTTCATCGACGGTGAAGTCGTCCTCTATCTTGAGCTTTTTCACGAAGCGGTCCACTGTGGCGTACATGTCGGTGCTCTTGTCGCCCGCGCCCGAGATGATGAGCGGCGTGCGCGCTTCGTCGATCAGTATGCTGTCCACCTCGTCCACAACGGCGAAGGCCAGCTCGCGCTGCACCATGCGTTCCTTGCGGATGACCATGTTGTCCCTCAAATAGTCGAAACCGAATTCGTTGTTGGTGCCGTAGACGATGTCGCAGTAATAGTTGGCGCGCCTCTCCTCCGCCGGGATCGCGTGGATCACGAGGCCCACCGAGAAGCCGAGGAAGGTGTACAGCTTGCCCATCCACTCCGAGTCTCTCTTGGCGAGGTAATCGTTGACGGTGACGACGTGCACGCCCTTGCCGGTCAGCGCGTTCAGGCACACCGCCAGCGTGGCGACCAGCGTTTTGCCTTCGCCCGTCTTCATCTCGGCGATGCGCCCCTGATGGAGCACGATACCGCCGATGAGCTGGACGTAGAAGTGCCGCATGCCCAGCACCCGGTCCGCCGCCTCGCGCACCTGCGCGAACACCTCGGGCAGCAGGTCGTCCAGACTCTCGCCATTTTCGTAGCGCTTTTTGAACTCCTGCGTTTTGGCCTGCAGCGCGCTGTCGCTCAGTTTCCTGTATTCGTCTTCCAGCTTGACCACGGCGTCCGCAATCTTGCGTATCTTTTTGACCTTGCCTTCATTGCTTCCGCCGATCACGTTTCTTATCAGTCCCATTGCGTTCCCCTTATCCTGGACGGCTGCCGCCGCACCATAAACTTCATTTTATCATCTGACGCCCGTCAAGGCAACTGCTTCGCCGCTTATCGGCTTATCATGCCGCCCGATACATCGATGGTGGCACCGGTGATGTAACTGGCCGCGTCGCTCAGCAAAAACGCCACCACACGCGCGGTCTCCTCCACCTCACCGATGCGCCCAAGCGGTATCTGCGCATTGTATTTTTCCCTTTCCTTGTCCAGCACATCCGCCGTCATGCTGGTGTACATCATGCCGGGCGCCACCGCGTTGACGCGAATGCCGTCCGCGGCCACCTCCCGCGCCAGAGATGTGGTGAACGTGACCACACCACCCTTGCTGGCGGAATAAGCCGTCTTGCCGCGCTTGGAGCCGATGTACGCCGTCAGCGACGAGACGCTGACAATGGAGCCCTCTTCGCCCTTGGGCAGCCTGCGGATGAACTCGCGGCAGGCGAGGAACACGCCGGACATGTTGATGTCCAGCACGCGCTTCCACTCCGCGTAGTCCATGTCCCTGATCATCGCCACCGGGCAGACGCCGGAATTATTGACGAGCAGCGTAACAGGGCCGAGCGCCCGCTCCGCCTCGTCGAACAGCGCCGAAATGTCCTGTTCGTCCGATACGTCGCCCTTGATCGCCGCGGCTTTCACCCCCAGCGTTTTGATGTCGTCCAGCGTCTTTTGCGCCCGCTCTTCGCTGCTGTGATAATTGAGCGCGATGTTCACACCCTCTTCGGCGAGCTTCAGGCAGATCGCCCGCCCGAGGCCGTGCCCGCCCCCGGTCACGACCGCGTTTTTGCCTTTGAGATTCAGTTCCATGAATTCCTCCACGTACGGCAGGCGCGCTGCCGGAATTGTCACATCGGAATACTATTATATAACGTCACCGCGGAGCATCAACATAACCTGACAAATTATTGTATCATAAGTCAATGTTTAATGACGTGAACATACCGTGAATTTTGTCGGAATAAGGCGGCGGGCCGCGTTTGATTGCGTTGACTTTAAAAGGTTCAATATGATATTCTTATTTCTGCATTCTTTAACATGAGAGGAACAAGTTGTGGCAAAGGTAACGATCAATCAAGACGCCTGCAAAGGCTGCGGGCTCTGCGTGACGGTGTGCCCCAAGAAGATCATGGTGCTTTCCAAAACGGTGATCAACGCGAAGGGGTACAATCCGACGGAAATCACCGACATGTCGCTTTGCATCGGCTGTGCAAGCTGCGCGAAAATGTGTCCCGATTTTGTGCTGACGGTGGAAAAATAACCGGCCTTTGGCTGTAAATATTTTAAGGTGGCAAACATGGCAAAAGTATTAATGAAAGGCAACGAGGCGATCGCGGAAGCGGCCATCCAGGCGGGATGCCGTTACTTTTTCGGTTACCCGATAACGCCTCAAAACCAGATTCCCGAATACATGGCGCGGCGCATGCCGGAGGTTGGCGGCACGTTCCTTCAGGCCGAGTCCGAGGTATCCGCGATCAACATGGTGTATGGCGCGGCCGGCGCGGGCGCCCGCGTGATGACGTCTTCTTCCTCGCCGGGCATCAGCTTAAAGCAGGAAGGCATCAGCTACATCGCGTGCGCGGAGCTTCCGTGCGTGATCGTCAACATCGTGCGCAGCGGGCCGGGCCTCGGCGGCATACTGCCCTCTCAGGGCGACTATTTCCAGGCTGTCAAAGGCGGCGGCCATGGCGACTACCGCCTCATCGTGCTGGCCCCCAGCTCCGTGCAGGAAGCGGCGGACTGCGTGATGGAAGCGTTTGAGCTGTCTGATTTTTACCGCGTGCCCGTGCTGGTGATGGGCGACGGCATGATCGGCCAGATGATGGAGCCCGTGGAGTTCAAGGAGCCCGTAAAGCGCGAGCAGCCTCCCAAGACCTGGGCGGCCACCGGTTACGACGGTTCCCGTCCGCGCGCTGTCATCAACTCGCTTTACATCGAAGCGGAAGAGATGAGCGTGGTCAACGCGCGGCTGCAAAGCGTATACAAGACGATCACGGAGAACGAAACGAAGTTTGATACATTCATGATGGACGACGCGGAAATCTGCATCGTGGCCTACGGCACCACGTCGCGTATCGCGCGCAACGCCATCATCAAGGCCAGAAATGAATTGGGCATCAAGGCGGGCCTCATCCGCCCCATCACGCTGTGGCCCTTCCCCTCGCAGCCCATTGCGGCGGCGACGGACAAATGCAAGGCCTTCCTTGCGGTGGAGATGAGCGCCGGACAGATGGTGGAAGACGTGAGGCTGGCTGTGAACGGCAAGCGCCCGGTGAGCTTTGTGGGCACCACCGGCGGCATCATCCCCACGCCGAACCAGATCATCGACGCGCTCAAGGCGATAAAGGAGGCGAAGTAGCATGGCAGTCGTATTCAAGAAAAGCGCCCTGATCCGGGACGTTCCCTTCCATTACTGCCCCGGCTGCACGCACGGCATCGTTCACCGGCTGATCGCCGAGAACATCGAAGAGATGGGCCTTAAGGATCATGCCATCGGCATCTCCCCCGTGGGCTGCGCGGTGTTTGCCTACAAATATTTCGATATCGACATGTACGAGGCGGCGCACGGCCGCGCCCCGGCGGTGGCCACCGGCGCGAAACGCGTGCACCCCGAGAACCTGGTGTTCACGTATCAAGGCGACGGCGACCTCGCGTCCATCGGCGCGGCGGAGATCGTCCACGCGGCGGCGAGGGGCGAGAAGATCACCACGATATTTGTCAACAACGCGATATACGGCATGACGGGCGGCCAGATGGCCCCCACCACGCTGGTAGGCCAGAAGACCACCACCTCGCCGTACGGGCGCGACGCGGACCACTGCGGCTATCCGGTGCGCGTGGCTGAAATGCTCTCCACGCTGGAGGGCGCGGCCTACGTGGAGCGCGTGTCGCTGCACGACGTGCCGAACATCAACAAAGCAAAAAAGGCCATCCGCAAGGCGTTTGAGACGCAGATGTCCGGCAAGGGCTTCTCGCTCGTCGAGCTGCTGTCCACCTGCCCCACCAACTGGGGGCTTTCCCCGGTGGAGGCGCTACAGTGGCTGAAAGACAACATGATCCCCTACTATCCGCTCGGCGTATACAAGGAGGTCAAGTAATATGACAAGCGAAATCATTTGCGCGGGCTTCGGCGGCCAGGGCGTGCTGCTGATGGGTCAGATCATCGCCTACGCGGGCATGGTGGAAGATAAGCACGTGTCCTGGATGCCGTCCTACGGCCCCGAGATGCGCGGCGGCACCGCGAACTGCTGCGTGATCGTGTCGGACGATCCGGTGGGCTCGCCGGTCGTCACCGAGGCGGACGCGGTCATCGTCATGAACAAGCCCTCGCTGGACAAGTACGAGAGCGCTTTGAAGCCGGGCGGCACGCTGTTCATCAACTCGTCGCTCATCGACAAGAAAGCGACGCGCAGCGACGTGAACGTGCACTACATCCCCGTGAACGATATTGCGACGGAGCTGGGCAATGCACGCGTGGCCAACATCGTGATGCTGGGCGCATACATCGCCTCATCCGGCGCGGTCAGCAAGGAGAGCGTGATCAAGGCCGTCGAGTATGTGCTGGGCAAGGGCAAGGCGCACCTCATTCCCATCAACGAAAAGGCCTTCGACGAAGGCGCGAAGCACGTATAAAAAAGCAACACAAAAGAGCTGCCGCCTGGCAGCTCTTTTTTTGTCCCATTAAAACACCTGATAGCCGAAACGCCCGCCCTCGCGCGTGATCCGGATCAGGGCGCAGGTCGGGATGGGCACGGAGAACAGTTTGTCGATGTCCTCAAAAACCAGGTTGGCCAGCACACAGGCGATAAACCCGTTGTGCGATACGAGCAGAGCGGATTCATTTTCGGGCCCGTCGGCGTATTCACGCGCCGTTTCCCCCGCCCGCCTGAAATAATCCATGACACTGTCCCCGCCGGTGAAATTGTATGTCTTCCAGTCGTCCGCATACGTGCCCGGCACGTCTTTGCTTTCATGAAAGACCTCCGGGATGGGCTTGCCCTCCAGCTCGCCGAAATGGATCTCCCGCAGCCGCCCGTCGACCTTGCCGGCAACGCCGGGCAGCATCAGCTCCAGCGTCTGGATGCAGCGTATGGACGGGCTGGAGCAGACCGTACCGAAGCGCAGGCCGTCCAGCACATGCGCCCGGCTCTTCGCGCGCGCGATGCCCTGTTCAGACAACGGCGGGTCTGACACACCGCACACATTGTGCAGCCTTGAGTACTCGGTTTCGCTGTGACGGAGCAGATAGATCGTTGCCATGATGTCCCTCGCTTATGATGATATGCATTTAGTTTAACACCATCTATCACAAAAAGCGAATTGTTCCCATGGAAATCAAAAGGGGCCCAATGAAGGGTCCCCAGTGTTATTATCGTATTGCTGTTATCCCCGTCTGTTCAATGATGGCTTGCGTGGTTACGATATGCTCATGACAATATCGTCGATGGACGCGCCGGGCGCCACCATGGGCAGCACCATTGTGTCCTGGTCGATCTCGACATG
The DNA here is from genome assembly GCA_023428025.1 of Bacillota bacterium. Taxonomy (GTDB): domain Bacteria; phylum Bacillota; class Clostridia; order Christensenellales; family SZUA-584; genus SZUA-584. The sequence goes on along the minus strand of JAEYZN010000006.1, from coordinate 112,479 downwards.
GATAAGGCACGGCTTGCGGGTATCCAGCGCCTCCTTCAGCGCGTCACGGAACGCGTCCACATCGCTCACCTTGCGGGCCAGCGCATACCCGAAGCCCTTGGCGATGGCGCCGAAATCCAGCGGCGGCAGCGTCGTCTCGGAATGACGGCCCTTGTAGAACAGCGTCTGCCACTGGCGCACCATGCCGAGCGTTTGGTTATCTAACAGTATCGTCACCACCGGCAGGCCATACCGCACCGTGGTGGCCATTTCATTGAGGTTCATGCGGAAGCTGCCGTCGCCCGTGATGTGCAGCACGCGCTTTTCGGGGCAGGCGCACTGCGCGCCGATGGACGCGCCCAAGCCGTAGCCCATGGTGCCGAGGCCGCCGGAGGTGATGAACGTGTTGTGCTTCTTGAACGGATAGTACTGCGCCGTCCACATCTGGTGCTGCCCCACGTCCGTCACGATGATGGCGTCCTCCCCCATGATCTCGTTGATCGTCCGCATGATGTTGCGCGGCAGATGGTCCTTGGGGATATGCGCTTCGTTCTCGGCCTTCCATCCGGCGATGCTTTTCACCCACTCCCCGTGGGATTTCTTCGGCACAGCCTGTATGATCTTCTCCAGCGCGCACTTGATGTCCTGTATCATGTGCACATGCGCCGTGATGTTCTTGTTGACCTCGGACGCGTCGATATCGATCTGGATGATCTTCGCGTGGGAGGCAAACGTGTTGGGATCGCCCGTCACACGGTCGCTGAAACGCGCGCCCAGCACGATCAGCAGGTCGCACGACTGGAACGCCATGTTGCTCGCCTTGGTGCCGTGCATACCCACCATGCCCATGCTCAAACGGTGGTCGGACGGGAACGACCCCACCGCCATCAGCGAGCACGCGACCGGCGCGTCGATACGCTCCGCCAGCTCGAAAAGCTCGTCCGACGCGCCCGACAGCACCACGCCGCCGCCCGCCATGATGACGGGCCGTTCCGCATTGCTCACCAGTTCCCTCACCTCATCGATCGGGATGTCGGACAGCTTGCACGCCATGTTCAGCGGGCCTTGGGGCGGCGTGTATTCGCACAGCTCCGTGAACGTGTCGCTGGTGATGTCGATCAGCACCGGGCCGGGGCGGCCGCTTTTGGCGAACGCGAACGCCTCGCGGAACACGTCGGATATCTTATCCACGCTCTTGATCTGGTAGTTGTGCTTGGTGACCGGCATCGTGACGCCCATGATATCCACTTCCTGAAAGCTGTCCCGCCCCAGCAGACTCGCCGGCACGTTGCCGGTGATCGCCACGATGGGTATCGAGTCCATGTACGCCGTCGCGAGGCCGGTGACAAGGTTGGTGGAACCGGGGCCGGACGTGGCGATGCACACGCCCACGTTGCCCGTGGCGCGCGCGTAGCCGTCCGCCGCGTGGGACGCGCCCTGCTCGTGCGCCGTCTCCACGTGCACGAGCATGTTCTCGTCGTACAGCGCGTCATACAGCTTGATGACCTTGCCGCCCGGATAGCCGAACACCGTGGTCACGTTCTCGCGCTTCAAGCACTCCAGTATGATCTGAACGCCTGTCATCTTCATAATGCTTCCCCCTTTACTGGAGCACGGCTCCCTTGTCCGCCGAGGATACCAGCCGCGCGTACCGGCCCAGCCAGCCGGACCTCGCGTTGAGTTCCCGTTTGGGCAGAGCGGACAATCTTGTCTTTATCGTATCGTCGTCCACCAGCAGCTGCAAACGGCGTGCCGGTATGTCGATGTCGATGATGTCGCCTTCCTCGACCACCGCGATAACGCCGCCGGACTGCGCCTCCGGCGACACATGGCCGATGGCCGCGCCGCGTGTCGCGCCCGAGAAACGCCCGTCGGTGATGAGCGCCACCGTCTTGTCCTTGCCCATACCGGCCAGTGCCGACGTGGGCCCCAGCATCTCGCGCATGCCCGGCCCGCCCGCCGGCCCTTCGTAACGGATGACCACGACGTCGCCGTCGCTGATCTGTCCCGCGTATATCGCCTTTATCGCCGCTTCCTCGCCGTCGAACACGCGCGCCGGGCCCTGATGTTTCATCATCTCCGGGGCCACGGCGGACTGTTTGACCACAGCGCCGTCCGGGGCGATGTTGCCGCGCAGCACCGCGATGCCGCCTTCTTTGGAATACGGTTCGGCAACCGGGCGCACCACCCTGGTGTCCAGTATGCGCCGGCCCTTCACGGCTTCACCCATTGTCGTTCCGTTGACGCTCATGGTGCTGCCGTCGATCAAGCCGTTTTCCAGCAGTTCGCTCAGCACGGCGTACACGCCGCCCGCGCCCTCCAGGTCCACCAGATGCGTCGCACTGGCGGGCGCCAGGCGGCACAGGTTGGGCGTCCGGCGGCTGATGGCGTCCACGAGGTCCAGGCTGAGGTCCACGCCGCACTCGTGCGCGATGGCAGGCAGGTGCAGCACCGAGTTGGTGGAGCAGCCGAGCGCCATGTCCAGCGCCAGCCCGTTCTCAAACGCCCTGGCCGTCATGATATCCAGCGGCTTTATATCCATCTCCAGCAGCTTCATCAGCTGCTCGCCGCTTTCCTTGGCAAAGCGGATGCGCGCGCCGTGCACAGCGGCGATGGTGCCGTTGCCGCTGCGCGCCATGCCGATGGCTTCCGTCAGGCAGTTCATGCTGTTGGCCGTGAACATGCCGGAGCAGGAGCCGCAGCCGGGGCAGACGGAATTCTCCAGTTGATTCAGATCTTCCTCCGTCATCTTGCCCGCCGTGTAGGCCCCCACCGCCTCGAACGCCGTGGTCAGGCTGGCGTCGCAGCCGTTTAAGTCCTTGCCGGGCAGCATGGGGCCGCCGCTGCAGAATATGGACGGGCGGTTGAGCCGGGCCGCCGCCATCAGCATGCCGGGCACGATCTTGTCGCAGTTGGGCACGAACGCCACCGCGTCGAAACCGTGCGCGGATACCATGGATTCGATGGAGTCCGCGATCAGCTCGCGCGAGGCGAGCGAGTACTTCATGCCGGTGTGCCCCATCGCGATGCCGTCGCACACGCCGATGGACGGGATCATGACGGGCGTGCCGCCCGCACTGCGGATGCCGTCCGCCACCGCTTTGGCGATCTTATCCAGATGCGCGTGGCCGGGCACGATCTCGCTCGCGGCGTGCACCACGGCCACCAGCGGGCGTGAAAGCTCGCTGTCCGTGTAACCCATCGCTTTAAACAATGACCGGTGCGGCATCCTGTCCGCGCCTTTTTTCACACTGTCGCTGATCATATTTTAAGCCTCCAGTCCGGCGAGCACCCTGTCCGTCATCTCGGTGGTGGACAGCGTGGCTTCACCCTTGAGCGCGATATCCCCTGTTCTTGCGCCGCCGGAAAGCGCGGCGTCCACGGCGGCCTCGATGGCCTTCGCGGCTTCCTCCTGCCCCAGCGAATAGCGCAGCAGCATCGCGGCGGACAGTATCGTGGCCAGCGGGTTCGCGATGCCCTGCCCCGCGATATCCGGCGCTGAGCCGTGCACCGGCTCGTACATGCCGCGCGTGCCTTCGCCCAGGCTGGCGGAGGGCAGCATGCCGATGGAGCCGGTGATCATCGCCGCCTCGTCGGAGAGGATGTCGCCGAACATGTTCTCCGTCACGATGACGTCGAACTGCTTGGGGCGCCTGACCAGCTGCATGGCCGCGTTATCCACGTACATGTGGGACAGCGCGATTTCCGGATATTCCGCCGCGACCTCGGTGACCACTTTGCGCCACAGCCGGGAGGATTCGAGGATGTTCGCCTTGTCGACGCTCATCACCTTCTTGTTCCGTCCCATCGCCGTCTTCATGGCGACGTGCGCGATGCGGCGTATCTCGGGTTCGGTATAGCTCATGGTGTCGTACGCCCAATCGTCGCCGCGTTCCTTTTTGCCGAAGTAGATACCGCCCGTCAGCTCGCGGATGACGATAATGTCGAGCCCGCCTTCCGTTAGTTCCGGCTTTAATGGGCAGGCCGATGCCAGCTGGCTGAACAGCACGGCCGGCCGCAGGTTCGCAAACAGGCCCAGCCCGCCGCGCAGCCCCAGCAGCGCGTTCTCAGGCCGCATGTCGGACGGCAGCGTATCCCATTTCTCGCCGCCCACCGCGCCCAGCAGCACCGCGTCGCTCCCAAGAGCGCCCTTCAGCGTCTCTTCCGGCAGCGGTTTGCCCTTCTCGTCGATGGCGCAGCCGCCCGCGAGGTAATGCGTATAGTTCAGCTCGAAGCCGTACTTCTTCGCCGCGCAGTCCAGCACGCGTATCGTCTCGTTTATCACTTCCGGGCCGATGCCGTCGCCCGGTATCACGGCTATGTTGTAGCTACTCATTTGGTGCTCCTTGCTTTTATTCAGGAGACCCTGGAGGCTCCGCCTCCAAACCTCCGCTTAAGGGGCCCACCCCTTAAGAATCCCACTGGAAATGCTGCGCATTTCCAGTAATCGACTATATTCATCCCATTGGAGATACATGAATATAGCATCTTCAATTTACTCTTTTCCCGCTTTTCTTAAAGAAAAGCGGCAGGAGTTTGGGGGCAACGCCCCAAGGTTGCTTCTTTTATAATCAGCTCAGCAGGACGTGGTCGATGGAATCGATCAGCGCGAACAGGCTCGCCTCGATAACGTCCGACGAGACGCCCATGGTGCGCCAATAGTCCTTGCCGTCGCTGGACTCGATGACGACGCGCACGCGGGCCGCCGTCGCCGCGTTGCTGTTCAGTACGCGCACGCGGTAGTCCGTCAGGGACACCGTCATCAAAGACGGGAAGAACGCCCCCAGCGCCTCGCGCAAGGCCTTGTCGAGCGCGTTGACGGGGCCGTTGCCCTCCGCCGCCGCCATGCGCGTTTCGCCGTCCACGTTCACCTTGACCACCGCGTGCACGCCGAACGTGTCCGCATACGACGGCTCGTCGTTCACCTTGAAATGCACCAGCGAAAACTTGGGTTCACGCAGCCCCAGCTCCTTCATCACGAACAGGCGGAAGCTGCTCTCCGCGCCCTCGAAGCTGTAGCCCTCGCTTTCCAGCGTCTTCAGCTTCTCCATCAGGCGGCCCACCTTTTCCTTGTCCGCCGCGACTTCCGGGAATTCGCCCTTCAGCTTTTCGGCCATGGCGGATTTCCCGGCCACCTCGGACAGCAGGAACTCACGGCTGTTGCCGACCAGCGACGGTTCGATGTGCTCGAAGCTGCCCTTGGCCTTGCGCAGTCCGTCGATATGCATGCCGCCCTTGTGCGCGAACGCGTTGCGCCCCACATACGGCAGCGTCTCGTCGAACGGCAGGTTGGTGATCTCCGCCGCCTCCCGCGCCACCGCGTACAGCTGCGATATATTGCCGCCGATGCAGTCGTAACCCATCTTGAGCTGCAGGTTCGGGATGATGGACGACAGCCGCGCGTTGCCGCTGCGTTCGCCATAGCCCAGCAGCGTCCCCTGCACATGGCGCACGCCATACTTCACCGCCATGATCGAGCCCGCCACCGCCAGCTCCGTGTCGTTGTGCGCGTGAATGCCCAGCTTGGTGTCCACCGCATTAAGGGACGCCTTCACCGCCGTTTCCAGCTCGTGCGGCATGGTGCCGCCGTTGGTGTCGCACAGCACGAGGGTGTCCGCGCCCGCACGGGCCGCCGCTTTCAATACTTCCAGCGCGTAATCCGGGTTGGCCTTGTAGCCGTCGAAGAAGTGCTCGGCGTCGAACATCACCTCGCGCCCGCTTTGCTTGAGATAGCGCAGCGTGTCGCAGATCATGCTGAGGTTTTCCTCAAGCGTGGTGCCGATGACCTCGAGCGCGTGCAGGTCCCACGACTTGCCGAACACCGCGACCACATCCGTGCCCGCGTCCATCAGCGCCTTGACGCCCGCGTCCTCTTCCACCGCCGTGTTTTTGCGGCGGGTGCTGCCGAACGCCACCAGTTTGGAGCGCTTCAGCGTCAGCTTGTTCGCTTCCTCAAAGAACTGCCGCTCCTTGGGGTTGGAGGCCGGGTTGCCCGCCTCTATATAGTCCACGCCGAGGCCGTCCAGCAGCGCCAGCATATGCAGCTTGTCGGACAGCGAGTAGTTGATGCCGCGCGCCTGCGCGCCGTCCCGCAGCGTGGAGTCGAATATTTCTACCTTTACCGGCATAAGCAACTCCTTTCGGGGTTGTCGGTCCGCCGGCAAACCACGCCGCCGGCGGCCCCATGAGGTTCTCTAAAACTCGGGTTCTGTCTGCCACGGCATCATCTTGCGCAGTTCCTTGCCCACCTTTTCGACGGGGAGGTCGCGCTCGACGCGGCGGCGGGAATAGAAAGCGGCCCGGCCCGCTTTGTTTTCCATGATCCAGCGGCTGGCGAACACGCCCTCCTGGATCTCCTTCAAGACCTTCTTCATCTCGTTGCGCGTCTCGTCGGTGATGATGCGGCGTCCGATGGAGTAATCGCCGAACTCCGCCGTATCGCTGATGGAATAGCGCATATATGACAGGCCACCCTTGTTGATCATATCCACGATGAGCTTCATCTCATGGATGCACTCGAAATAAGCGCTCTCCGGCTCGTACCCGGCTTCCACCAGCGTATCGAAGCCCGCCTTCATCAGCTCGGACACGCCGCCGCACAGCACGGCCTGCTCGCCGAAGAGGTCTGTCTCCGTCTCCTCGCGGAACGTGGTGGCCAGCACGCCGGAGCGGGAGCCTCCGATGCCCGCCGCGTAAGCAAGGCCAACCTGGAGCGTGTCGCCCGTGGGGTCCTGATGGACCGCGATGAGACACGGCACGCCTTTGCCGTCCACGTATTCGATGCGAACAGTGTGGCCGGGGCCCTTGGGGGCCACCATGAACACGCCCACATTCGCCGGAGGCTTGATCTGTCCGTAATGGATATTGAAGCCGTGGGCGAACACCAGGTACTTGCCCTCTGTCAGGCTGGGCTTCACGGATTCCTCGTATATCTTCGGCTGAAGCTCGTCGTTTACCAGCATCATGATAACGTCCGCCTGCTTCGCAGCGTCCGCTGCCGTCGCCACCTTGAGCCCCGCGGCTTCCGCCTTGGCCCAGGAACGGGAACCTTCGTACAGACCGACCACGACGTTGAGTCCCGAGTCCTTCAGGTTCAGCGCATGCGCATGCCCCTGGCTGCCATAGCCGATGATCGCGATCGTCTTGTCCGCCAGATATTCCATCTGGCAATCCGCCTGATAATACAATTTCGCCACTGTCTTCTTCTCCTTTTATTTTGATGTGATTTAAATAGCTTCTCTTGTCAGGCCTGCTCTTCCAGCAGCCTGGTGTCGCCGCTTTCCAGCGCGACCATGCCCGTCCTCGCCAGCTCCACAATGCCATATGGCCGAAGCACCTCGATGCTCTCGTTGATGAAAGAGATCGTTCCGGTCAGCTGCACCGTCGCCGTCAGGTCTCCGATGTCCAGGACAATGCCGGCTCTGGCGCTCACTTCCTTCATAAAGTCCTTCTTGTCGATGCCGGATACGTTCACTTTCACCAGCGCGATCTCGCGCATCGTCCCCTTGTCCTGCGGTATCTCTTTGATGGCCTTCACATCCAGTTGCTTGTCGAGCTGCTTGATGACCTGCTCGATGATCGCGTCTTCCGCATACATGACGATGGTGATGCGCGACAGTTCAGGGTCGCTCGTAACGCCGACCGTCAGGCTCTCGATGTTGAAACCGCGGCGGCTGATAAGCCCGGAAATACGGCACAGGACGCCCGGCTGGTTGGACACGATAAATGAGATGACTCGCTGCATATGGCTCTCCTTTCGGTTTTGTATAATAAAAAAACTGCCTTCTCCCCCTTGTTGTACGAAGAGACGCAGTTGCTTTTTCCAACTTCGCGGTACCACTCATCTTGCCTTAAAAAAGGCCGCTTCAGGCTCCATCAAGCCCTAAATTCATAACGGAATCACCCGGCAATGTCTACTCGGTTCGACACGCAGCTCCGGAGGGATTTGTCTGCCGCGGCATTACCGATTTTCACCAAACACCGGCTCTCTGCAAATACCAAACGCCAAACCTGTCTCCATCAGCGCTTTTAATTATGGTTATACTATCAAATTGGATTTTGTTTGTCAACGCACATTTATATTTTATTTCTGTTAAGCCCTTTTGCTGCCTTTTATCACATGAAACCGTTCGTTTTGTATTGACAAGGCGGGTTTTCTCTCTTATAATGAACTAGCTTTTTAAGCGCTTGGAGAAGTACCCAAGTACGGCTGAAGGGGCTCCCCTGCTAAGGGAGTAGATCGGGGTAACCGATGCATGGGTTCAAATCCCATCTTCTCCGCCAAAGCTCATAAACCAGCGTTTATGGGCTTTTTTCTATCTTTTTATGATTAATTCTATGCTTACCCAACCATATAAAAAGATATGGAATCAATAAAGCCCGGCCTACTGACTACGCTACTGACAACACAAATCTCCAGCCCATGCGGACCGGTGGCTTATGATTGAAGCCCACCTGCTTGCCGTCCAATATGCTCTTGACGTGCCAAAAATCCCGCTTTCTCCGCCAGAAATTATCGAATACCGTCTAAATTCTGAATTAATTTACGACGGTATTTTGCTATAATGAAAATGTAATGCATTTAGCTAAGATGGTGAAACAGTCGCGGCAGAAAAATATATACTGAACATGTTCAGCGATGACACTGTATCCACAAACGGGAGAGGTAATGATGAAAGGTAAGAGGGATAGCTACATGGGCGATGTGGGAATCATCAAAAAGCTCGATGATATACCGGAATTAAAGGAAAAACTCATTGAAGCGTTTGACGCAAAAGCAAAAGACCACAAAGCCATTTCACGGTACAGCTTGCTTTTGGCGGGCCATATTTTGGATTTAACAGGCACACAGAGAAACGAAGCCATAGAAGAATGCTTTACCGTAAATGTAAAGTGGCAGGAAGGCAAAGCGAAGTTTCAAGACGCCAGGGACGTGGCCGACATGATGCTCCGGTTGGCCCGCGAAGAAAAAGACCCCGTCAGAGTAAAAGTGCTTCGGGTTATGGCACAGGTAGCCGCCACTCCCCATGTGAAAAGACACGCTTTAATCGCATCGGACTACGCTATTAAGCTGATCAATGTGATGCACCCCAAAAACTTTGATGAGGTGCGAAAGGAGCGGGAAATACAGATCGCATTGATGGAACGCGTCTGATACGCCAAAGCGATAAGCATTATATGCGGCACTGCACCACATCTTTTGCATCAACACATTCCAAAGAATTCTGTAACCCACAATGGATACAGGATTCTTTTTTGACTTTTTGCACGGATTTTATTATCCATAGCTGAGTAATTTATACTATAGCTTTACGATTTCATTAATTCCATCCGGCTTTTTTTCGATTATATATCAAGAGGGCATATTTTTTAGCCCTGAGTCGTCGTCAGGCTGCTTATTATCACCCAAAAGTCGTGAAGCTTTTTGAGGATCCCGATATTAAACGGCAATTTGATAAGTGACGGCCAACGACATCAATTTTATTTGCAGTTTAATTTGTCAGCAAAAGGGGGCTGCTCATGGCAGGTTCACCAAAAAAGCGTTTGAAAGCGCAACCAAATAACATGATATTCGCTCTTGACATCGGTACCCGCAGCATCATCGGCATTGTCGGCACCGTGGAGAACGGCCGTTTCCGTGTGGTTGCCATGGAAAAGGAGAGCCAGATACAGCGTTCCATGATTGACGGCCAGATAGAAAACATCGATCAGGTGACGAAGGTTGCCCGCATCGTCAAAAACCGGCTGGAAGGCCAGCTCCGTTGCCGGCTCAGGCGGGTCTGCGTTGCTGCGGCGGGGCGCGCGCTGAAAACCCAGCGCGCCTCTTTTGAGATGGAATTCTCTCAGCCGCAAAGGCTGGATGACGAAATCATCAGCCGGCTGGAGGCCGGGGCTATCGCTGAAGCCGAGGCCGCTTTCTCCAACGGCATGGACGACACCCGCCAATTCTATTTGGTGGGGCACACTGTCGTTCAGTACCATCTGGACAACTATCCCATTACAAGCCTGCTGGATCATCAGGCCCGTCATATACAGGCGGACGTCATCGCCACATTCCTTCCCAGCGAAGTGGTTGAAAGCCTGTATATGGCCATGAGCCGGATCGACCTGGAGGTGGCCAGCCTCACGCTGGAGCCTATTGCGGCCATCAACGCGGTAATCCCACAAAATCTTCGCCTGCTGAATCTCGCGCTGGTGGACATCGGCGCGGGAACCTCCGATATCGCCATATGCAAGGACGGCGGCATTGTGGGATATACCATGGCGACTGTGGCGGGAGACGAAATCACAGAAGCGCTGATGAATCGGTATCTGCTGGACTTCGACACGGCGGAGTCGATCAAGACACAGCTGGGAACCCAAAACTCTGTCAGCATCACCGATATACTGGGCAACGAACACACCATCACGCAGGACGACATGATGGATTGCATCGACGATGCGACGGAGAATCTCTGCCGGGAGATTTCCGCGCACATCTGCGCGGTGAATGGCGCCCCCACTTCGGCTGTATTTCTTGCCGGAGGCGGCAGCAAGCTGGCAAGCGTGCGCGCCGGGATATCCAAAAACATGAATATAGACTTAAGCCGGGTGGCCATTGCCGGGAATTACTTCCAGACGCATGCCTTCTCGGACGCTTACGACCTGCAGGACCCTGAATATGCGACGCCGCTCGGCATCGCTGTCTCGGCTGGCCTGAACCTGATCACCGACAGTTTCAACGTCACCCTGAACGGCGCCCGCGCCAAGCTTTTCCGCAACAGCACCATGACCGTTCTGGACATACTTATGATGAATGGTTTCTCGTATCGCGACCTCCTGCCCCGGACGGGCAAGAAGCTCATTTTGGAGGTTAACGGGAAACAGACGGTATACTATGGCACGCCCGGCGAGGCCGCCGTGCTGCGGCTAAACGGCAAAGATGCAAAAATATCCGATCTGGTCAACACGGGCGACAGCATCGAGTTTTTCCCCGCCGTTCCCGGCCAGCCCGCCCAGCGCTGCCTGGGCGACCTTTTGGCGGACAACCCGGATCAGGTTGCCACTGTCAACGGGAAGATCGTGACCCCGGATACGCCGCTGAAAACGGGTGACACGGTGATCATTACTCCGGGTCTTCCGTCTGCCAGCAACCAGAAAAAAGCCGAAGAAGCCGCCCTGCACGCCGCACCGCCTGCAAGGTCTGTAGAGCCCGCCCCTCCTGCGCTTACCGCCGTGCCAAGGCCGGTTATGCCAGCGCCCGCAGCCCCGTTGCCAGAGCAGCCCGTTTCGGCGTATCAGGCTGATCAAACCGCGCCAAGGCCGGCTGCGTCAGCGCCCGCAACTCCGCTGCCGGAACAGCCCGTTTCAGCGTACACGGCTGGAAAAATTGAATTCGTGCTGAACAACAGGCCCATTGCTCTCTCCAGAAAACCCGACGGCGAGCCGTATTACCTGATGGATTTGCTGGAGTTTTCAGGAATGGATCTGGAACATCCGACGGGAGAAATCGTTCTCCGGGTCAACGGCGCTGACAGTTCCTTTCTGACGGATTTGAAGCACGGGGATCAACTGGAGATATACTATGCCCCCGGCCGCAGCGGGATTTAGGCTGATCGATTCTCTTTTTGGTATGAACTCGCGGGAGCTTGCATCCCTCGAAAAACACTTCAATAATTTGGTTTGAAACCATAAAAAGTGTTGATATATGTAAAAACATCTTAAAGAGGTCGTCAGTGAAGATCAACAGCAATATGATGGCAAACATTCAGCGCCGTTCCATGCGGACTCGAGATGACGCCGTTAGAAATGAACAGCCCGGCAAACAAGACGGTCTGTTAAAGACGAAAGAAGATCAGATTGCCGACAATCTGAAAAGCCGGACGGAACGGTTGTTGTCTTACTATTTCGATATCGAAGTCTAAAACGCCCATAAGCTATAAATGTAGAACAATATCGCGGCTGATAAAAGTCGCTTTTCATTATTCATCCGGTTTTCTGAATAAATTATATTTCTCATACTGAAATAATAGGCTATTGACTTTTTCCGGCGCTTCGCATATGATCAATGCATACATATCAAGTATGAAATGAGGTGTGGCCATGAGGATATCCGCGAAGGGACGTTACGCATTGGCAGCAACCATCAGCATGGCGCAGGATTTCGGCAAAGGCGAATGCATCACGGTCATCAGCATATCCGAGAAGCTTGGGATATCGAAGATATACCTGGAGCAGGTTTTTTCGCTGCTGAAGCGCGGCGGCATCGTCTCCTCCGTCAAGGGCGCGCAGGGCGGCTATATGCTCACGCGAATGCCAAACCAGATCAGCGTTTACGACGTGCTGTCCGCAGTGGAAAGCACGCTTTTTGAAGCCACCGAGGATACCGTCCGCAAGAAGGCACAGCACATCGATGCGGCGATGCAGGCTCTCGTTTTCTCTTCTCTGGATGCTTCGGTTAAAACGTCACTGGAAAAAATTTCGCTGGATGACCTTGTTCACGAAGCGGATAAGCAGGGTGACGGGCAGGGCTTTATGTTCTTCATCTGACAAGGAGATTGCCATGGACATCGAAACACGCTGCATCCACGGAGGCGGCATTAAATATGACAGCACGGGCGCGGTGAGCGTGCCCATATACCAGTCGGCCACGTTCTCGCATCCGGGTGTGGGGATGAGCACCGGCTTCGACTATTCCCGCCTGCAGAACCCCACGCGCGAACATCTTGAAAAAACGCTGGCGGCGCTGGAGCGGGGCGTAGACGCGATGGCTTTTGCGACCGGCATGGCGGCCATCTCGGCGCTGATGGAGCTGTTCTCCCCCGGAGACCACATCATCGCGTCGGACGACCTTTACGGCGGCTCTCACCGGTTGTTCCATCACATTTCGGTGAAAAACGGCCTCTCGTTCGATCTGGTTAACACGTCGGACGTGGCGCTGATTGAGGAAAAGATCACGCCCGCCACCAAAGCGGTATTTGTGGAGACGCCCACCAACCCGATGATGCAGGTGACGGACATCGCGGCGGTGGCAGAGCTGACCCGTGCGCATAATCTCTTGCTCATCGTGGACAATACGTTTCTGACGCCGTACTTCCAGCGTCCGCTGGAGCTGGGTGCGGACATCGTGACGCACAGCGGCACCAAATATCTGGGCGGCCACAACGACACGCTCGCGGGTTTCCTCGTCACGTCGGGCGAAGCGATATCCGAACGGCTGCGCTTCATCTACAAGACGACGGGCGCGTGCCTGTCCCCTTTCGACAGCTGGCTGCTGATTCGCGGCATCAAGACGCTCGCGGTGCGGCTGGACCGGCAGCAGTTAAGCGCGCAGAAGATCGCGCAGTGGCTCAACGGGCATCAAGGCATCCGCGCGGTGCATTATCCCGGTTTGCCGACACATCCTGATTTTGCTGTTTCGCAGAAACAGGCCGGCGGTTTTGGCGGCATGTTGTCCTTCGAGGTGGACGCGCCCGAAACGGCCACGCGGCTGCTGGAGCGCGTGACGGTCATCCAGTACGCGGAAAGCCTGGGCGGTGTGGAATCACTCATCACCTACCCCATGCTGCAAACGCACGCCGACGTGCCGGAGGACGTGCGCGAGGCCAAGGGCATCAACAACCGATTGCTCCGTCTCTCGGTGGGGTTGGAAAACGCGGACGACCTGATCACCGATCTGCAACAGGCGCTGGAGGGCTGACATGGCATACAACTTTGATGAATCCATCGACCGCAGAAACACCGATTCGCTTAAATATGACTTTGCCGCGCGGCGCGGCAAGCCGGAAGGCCTGCTGTCGCTGTGGGTGGCGGACATGGATTTCCGCACCCCGCCCTGCGTGATCGACGCGCTGGTGGAGAAAAGCCGCCACGGCATTTTCGGATATTCTGAAAGCCGCTCCGATTATATCGAGGTGCTGCAAAACTGGTTCCAAAGCCGTTTTGATTGGGGGATAAAGCCAAACTGGCTGGTGAAAACGCCCGGCGTGGTGTTCGCCATCGCGACAGCCATCCGCGCGCTGACGGACAAGGGCGATGCGGTGATCATCCAGCAGCCGGTGTACTATCCCTTCGCCGAAGCCGTGAACGTCAACGAGCGCGAGCTGGTGGTCAATCAGCTGGTGTACGAGGACGGCGCGTACCGCATCGACTTTGAGGACTTCGAAGACAAGATCGTCCGCCACGGCGTGAAGCTGTTCATCCTGTGCAGCCCGCACAACCCTGTGGGGCGCGTGTGGACGCGGGATGAGCTGGGGCGTTTGGGCGACATCTGCGTCAAGCACGGCGTCACCGTGATATCCGACGAGATCCACGCGGACTTTGTGTATCCGGGGCACCGGCATCTGGTCTTCGCCGGTTTGAAGCCGGAGTTCGCGGACATCACCGTCACTTGCACCGCCCCCACCAAAACGTTCAATCTGGCGGGTTTGCAGATATCCAACGTGTTCATACCGAACGCCCGCATCCGCGCAAAGTTCCGCCAGGAGATCGGCCAAAGCGGATACAGCCAGCTCAACATCATGGGCATCGTGGCGTGCAAGGCCGCCTATGAGCACGGTGCGGATTGGCTCGAAGAGTTGAAAACCTATCTGACGGGCAACGTGAACCTGCTGCGCTTTGAGCTTCAGGAAAGCATGCCGGATATACGCCTCGTGGAGCCGCAGGGTACCTATCTCACCTGGCTGAACTGCTCTGCGCTGGGCCTTTCCGACAAGGCGCTGGATGAGTTGATCGTGAACAAGGCGAAGCTCTGGCTGGATGCCGGCACCATGTTCGGCTTGGGCGGCGAGGGTTTTCAGCGCATCAACATCGCCTGCCCGCGCGCGCTGCTCAAGCAGGCGCTGGACCAGCTGGCGCAAGCAGTCGCCAGCCGGACATCATAACACCGCTTACATCTTTTCTTTATTTTTTCCTCTATATGAGAAGGGGCCGTCTTCGGCCTCTTTTCTGTATTTATGGGTTTCGCTCTCCCCTATACGCCTGTATCTTTTCACTTTATAATTTCTCCGTTGCACAGTGAGGAAAATTATACTAGACTGTGATTGTAACACATCGTTTTCACTCCATTCCGGCTCACAGGGAGGTTTATGCTCATGGCAAAATGGTGGCAGGACCGCGTTCTCTATCAGATCTATCCCCGCAGCTTCGCGGACATGAACGGCGACGGCATCGGTGACATCCCCGGCATCATCGCGCATCTGGACGATTTGAAGGAGCTGGGTGTCGGCATCATCTGGCTGAGCCCGCTTTACCGCTCGCCCGACGCGGACAACGGCTACGATATCAGCGACTACCGCGACATCGACCCCAAATTCGGCACCATGGCGGACATGGACCGGCTCATCGGGGAAGCAAACCGGCGCGACATCAAGCTGGTGATGGACATCGTGATCAACCACACGTCCAGCCAGCATCCGTGGTTCGTGCAGGGCCGCGACAAGCAGAGCCCCTACCGCGATTATTACATCTGGCAGCCTGGCAAAAACGGTTCTCCGCCCAACAACTGGATGAGCCTGTTCGGCGGCAGCGCGTGGGCGTACGACGAACAGAGTGGCGAATATTATCTGCATCTGTTCGCGCCGGAACAGCCCGACCTCAACCACCGCAACCCCAAGGTGCTGGAAGAGGTGAAGGGCATCATGCGCTTCTGGCTGGACAAGGGCATCTCCGGCTTCCGCTGCGACGTGATCAACATCATCTACAAGTCCTCGCTGGCCGACAGCAAGCGGCTCATCCGCGGCAGCGAGCATTACGTCTCGCAGGTGGGCATGCACGAGATACTGCGCGCGTTCCGGCGCGAGGTGTGGTCGCAGTACGACTGCTTCGTGGTGGGCGAAACGGTGTTTGTGACGCCGCAGATGGGCAAGGACCTCTGCGACGCGGCGCGCGGTGAGCTGGATATGATCATCTCGTTCGAGCACATGGAGACGGACCAGTATTTCGTCAAGTGGTTCAAGCGCCCGTTTCACGCGGGCCGCTTCGGCAAGACGATGGCCAAATGGCAGACCGCGCTGGAATGGAGCACCGTGTATCTGGAGAACCACGACCAGCCTCGTGCCGTCTCACGCTTCGGCGACGACAAGCGGTACTGGGCGGAATCCGCCAAGCTGCTGGCCACCATGCTGCTGTCTCTCCGCGGCACGTCGTTCATCTATCAGGGGCAGGAGATCGGCATGACCAACTTCGACTTCACCGGCATGGAGCAACTTCAGGACGTGGAGTCGCGCAACATCGACAAGCTGGCCAGGAAGCTGCACTTACCGAAGCGCTACCGCTGGCGCATGATGCAGCGCACCTCGCGGGACAACGCGCGCACGCCGATGCAATGGGACAGCAGCGCAAACGCGGGCTTCACCACGGGCCAGCCGTGGCTGGGCGTCAACAGCAACCACGCGCGCATCAACGTGGCGGCGCAGAAGAACGACCCCGATTCGGTGCGCAGCTACTACAAAAAGATGATCGCGCTGCGTTCGGGCAGCGACGTGCTCAAATACGGCGCGTTCAAGCTCGTGGCCGCGACGAAGCACCTGTTCTGTTACGACCGAGAGCGGAACGGCAGGATCTGCCGCGTGCTGTTGAATTTCGGCGCGCGCCCGCAGCGGGTATCCGCCAGCGGCGCGGTGCTCATATCGAGCTACGGGCGCACGGCCTACGACGGCGTGTTGCAGCCGTATGAGGCCGTGATACTGGAAACGGAGGCGGGAGCATGATCACGGAAAAGGACGGCCTGTTCCGGCTGACCACCGCTTCCACCAGCTACTGGTTACGCGTCACCAAATTCGGGCATCTTGAGCACATCCACTACGGCGAGCGCCTGGCGGCGCAGGACCCGGAAGGGCTGGCGCTCAAGCGCACCGCGATGTACGGCGGCAGCGTGCTCTACGACGAGTCCGACCCGGCGTACTGCCTGGACACGATGTGCCTTGAATGGTCGGGCATCGGGCGCGGCGACTACCGCCACTCCCCCGCCGAACTGAAGATGCCGGACGGCAGCTTCATGAGCGACTTCGTGTACCGCGCCCACCGCATCCTGTCCGGCTTTGCGCCGATGGAGACGCTGCCAGGCGCCTACGGTGAAGCCTCTGACTGCGGCACGCTGGAGCTGACGCTGGAAGATAAGTCCAACAACGTTGAGTTGCTTTTATACTTTACCGTGTACGCGGAGACCGATGTGATCACGCGTCGCGCGGTGCTGGTCAATCATAATGACAATCCGCTCGTCATCCGGCGGCTGATGAGCATGATGACGGACCTGCCCAACCGCGGCTTCCGCCTCGTCACGTTCGACGGCGGCTGGGCCCGCGAAGCGCACAAACACGAGCGGCCTGTTCAGTACGGCGTGTACGTCAACGAGTCCACGACGGGCGCGAGCAGCAACCGGCATAACCCCGGTTTCCTGCTCGCCGAAGCGGAGGCCTCCGAGACGCATGGGCGCGTGTACGGCTTCAACCTCGTCTACAGCGGCAACCACTATGGCGCGGTGGAGCTGTCCGCGCAGGACATCGTGCGCGTGCAGTTGGGCCTCAGCCCGCACTGCTTCGAATGGACGCTGGGCCGGGATGAGCGTTTCGAGACGCCCGAGGCGGTGATGACGTTCAGCGGCAGCGGCTTCAGCGGACTCAGCGCGCATTTCCACGACTTCGTCAACCGCCACATCGTGCGCGGCGACTGGAAGGAGAAGGAGCGCCCCGTGCTCATCAACAACTGGGAGGCGTATTTCTTCAAGTTCAACCAGCGAAAGCTGCTGCGCCTCGCGCGGCGTGCGAAGCGGCTGGGCGTCGAGCTGTTCGTGCTGGACGACGGCTGGTTCGGCAAGCGTGACGACGACCACGCCGGCCTTGGCGATTATGCCGTCAATAAAAAGAAGCTGCCGGGCGGCCTGCCGCGCTTCGCGGACAGGATACGCAAAACGGGCATGGGCTTCGGCCTGTGGTTTGAGCCGGAGATGGTGAACCCGGACAGCGACCTGTACCACGCCCATCCCGAATACGCCGTGACCACGCCGGGCCAAACGCCCTGTCTGGGCCGCAACCAGCTGGTGCTGGACCTGTGCAATCCGGTAGTGCGTGACTACATCGTGGACAACGTATCGCGCATCCTCGACGAAGCGGATATCTCCTATGTGAAATGGGACATGAACCGTCATACCAGCGACGCATATTCGCCGCTTCTCGTCAATCAGGGCGAGTTCTATCACCGCTATATCATGGGGCTTTATGACGTGCTGGATCGCGTATTCCGGCCGCGCCCGCACATCCTGCTGGAGAGTTGCTCGTCGGGCGGCAACCGTTTCGATCTTGGCATGCTGTGTTATTCGCCGCAGGTGTGGTCGTCGGACGACACCGACCCCATCGAGCGCCTGAAGATACAGGAAGGGCTGTCGCACCTGTACCCGCTTTCCGCGATGGGCGCGCACGTCAGTGAAGCGCCGCACCAGCAGACGCTGCGCAACACCCCGCTCGCCACGCGTTTCAACGCGGCGTGCTTCGGCTGTCTCGGCTACGAGATGGATTTGAAATACCTGACGCATGTGGAGAAAAAAGAAATCAGGGCGCAGATCGCGTTCTACAAGGCGCACCGGCGCACCTTCCAGTACGGGCGGTTCAGCCGCCTGCCGGCGATCAGGGCCAACCAAAAGCACTGGCAGTGCGCGGCGGCGGACGGCGGCGAGGCGGTGGCGGGCTTTTTCCAGACGCAGGGCGGGGCGGCGCAAGGCTATGACCTCCTCCCCCTCACCGGCTTTGACCCGGCCAGCCGGTATACCGTCAAAACGCGGCCGCAGAGCCTGTTTGTCAGGCGGTTCGGCGGGCTGGTGAAGCACATCATGCCAATCACGCTGAACCCGGACGGGTTTGTGCTGCGCACAGTGGGCCGGTTCTACGCCCTCACCGACTGCGTGGAGACGTACGAATGCCATGGAGACATGCTGAACGCCGGGCTGCGCCTGAGTAACCAGTTCATTGGCAGCCATTACAACGACCGCACGCGGCTGCTGGGCGACTTCGGCTCCAGCCTGTATGTGATCACGAAGCAGACGGATAACTGAGAAACAGCTGCCCTTTCCTATGTACTTATACGTAAGTTAAACAGAAAAATACCCACCGAGAGAACATTTAATATCAATGGGTATTTATTTATCCGCAAAGTGAATTGAAGGACATAACAAACCGATTGCCTTCCCCTTGAGGGGAAGGTGGCGCTAGGCGCCGGATGAGGTGTTTATCCCCTTCCTGAGAAAAGGAATCTGTAAATATCCTCACATACGCTTTCAAAGCTCTGATTGATATCTGCATTGGAGTATCGCTTTACGATCAAACCGAGATTATGCAGATATTCATCGCGTCTTTTATCCTGGATAATTCCTTCCTCTTCAAAATGCTGCGAGCCGTCTAGCTCTATCACCCGTTTCGCGGAAGCACAGTAAAAATCAACGATATAGTCGCCAATCACCTTTTGACGATGAAATGTGACGGGAAGCAACTTCAGGCAATCATACCAGAGATGCCGCTCTTCTTTCGTCATTTCCCTGCGCAATCTTTGGGAATTCCCAGTGAGCTTATAATTATACAGATTATTCATACTGACACCTCATCAGTCCGGCTACGCCGACCAGCTTCCCCTCAAGGGGAAGCCTTGTATGCGTGGATGTCTGTAGGATTTGAACAATCCCTATAAAATGCTTCTGCATTCACTCCACGATCTCGCTCTTGATGTCCCCTCTCGCGGTGAGGTCCGCCACGATCTGGTCGTAAAATTTCTTGTCTATCTTATACTTGAAGCGGTACAGGATGTACCCCGCGATGATGCAGATCAGCGGTATGACGAACATGGCGAGCTTCAGCGTGAGCAGTCCTTCGCTCGTCACGTCGTCCGGCGTCTGGGCGCTGTTGATGCCCGAGATGATCAGCGTGACGGTCATGATGCCCGTCGCGATCGCGCCGCCGATCTTGTTGATCAGCGGCTGCACGGACAGCGTGACCGCCTGATTGCGCTTGCCCAGCTTCCACTGCCCGTATTCGATGGTGTCCGCCAGGAACATCAGCATCAGCAGCTGGATGAACGCCTCGCCCACGAACAGCAGCACGCCCGCGATACCGATGGGAATCATGTTCATCGGCGCGAAGAAGAACAGCGCATATCCCGCCAGCACCAGCGCCGTCGCCACGAAATACAGCTGCTTGCGGCTGAAGCGCTTGCTGAACAGCGGGAATACCACCAACGCGAGTATCTGGGAGACGCCCAGTATCCCCGCGAACAGGGAGTACATATTCTCATCCTTGAACGCGTATTTGAAGTAATACGTCCCGAAGCTGGTCGTCGTCACGTACCCGATCGTGAACAGGGCCATGGATATGACGGTGAACAGCAGCTGGTCGTTCTTGACGAGCGCCCGGAACATGCCGCGCAGCGTCGTCTTTTCCTCTTCCTTGAACGCGCCGCGGTATTCCTTCGCGCCGAATATCGTGTACAGCTGGAAACCGACCATCAGCACCGCGATGATCGCCGCGAACACAAACCATCCCTGCTTGGGGCTACCCAGCGTTTCGCCCAGCAGGCTGGTGGCGGGCAGTATGCCCACCACCACGGCAAACAGGCCGATGTTCGCGCAGATACGGGCGAACGAGCCGATCTTCTCGCGCTGCTTCTGGTCCAGCGTCAGCGCGGGCAGCATCGACCAGTAGGCGATGTCGTTGAGACCGTACGTGATGTCCCACGCGAGGTAGCAAACCGCGAAAATGATCACGTACCAGACGTCGGGCAGGTCCAGCCCGGTGAACAGCATCACCATGAAAAACGCGCTGGCGATCGCGCCCACCAGTATCCACGGCTTGTATTTGCCCCGGCGGGATTTCGTGTTGTCCACGACGAGCCCCATGATCGGGTCGTTCAGCGCGTCGAACACGCGCAGGCCGGTGAGGATGCCGCCCACCAGTCCGAACAGCGCGTCGGAGAGGTCCAGCACCTCCGTCAGATAATACACAAGGAACATGCTCTCCATCGCGTAGAACATGTCGCGCCCGATGGTGCCCATGCCGAAGAAGAAGGTATTCTTTGCGTTGCGGCTTCCCTTTATGGCAAAAAACAGGGTGATACAAAGGAGTATCCCCAAAACGACAAACAGCCAGATCATTGTCACACCCGCCTTTTATTGTGATATAAACGGAGCGGCGCTCCAAATTATTTAACTGGGTATTCCTGAATGCAGTATTCTTCGAACAGGCTCTGCGAGACGCCCTTATCACGGATCATCTTTGTATAGAATTCGCCGCTTTTTTTGACTGTCCTCTTTTGCGTGGAAAAATCCACATGGACGACGCCGAACCGGGCGGAATTGCCCTCCACCCACTCGAAGTTGTCGGTGAAACACCAGTGGTAATAGCGCTCCACGGGCAGGCCGCTCTCAGACAGCGCTTTGATGTGTTCGCAGATATAGCGGCTGCGGAACGCGTCGGTGTTGTCGCACGTGCCGTTTTCGGTGATGTAGACGGGCAGTCTGACGAGGCCGTACAGCTCTCGCGCGCACTGCACGATGCCCGCCGGGTATATCTCCCACTCAAGGTCGTTGACGGGCACGTTCGGCAGGAAACCGGCGTTGAAGCCCTTTGCCGCCGTGCGGCTGTAGTAATTGACGCCGTGGAAATCGCAGTACAGCTTTTTCTCCATTCCCCGGACGCGCCGCAACGGGAAGCCGCCCCGGCCCGTGAGATAGGCGCTGGACAGCGACGACTGGAACAGGCGGAACATCAGCTTGGAACAGACGCGGTCCACGATGCTTTTCGGGTTCATCGGCGCGAACACCCGCATGTGGTGCGCGTAGCTCACGCGCGTGTCGCTGTAGCCCATATCTCGGCGCTTGCGGTGTATCAGGTCGTACGCCTTGAGGTGGCACTCGCACATGTTGCCCATCACGCGCAGCGCCGACAGCAGTGACTTCTTGCCCGGCGGCCATTCGCCGAAAAAAAAGCCGCTGGTGGCATACACGTTGGGCTCGTTGATGGTGATATATTC
Source organism: Bacillota bacterium (assembly GCA_023428025.1). GTDB lineage: Bacteria > Bacillota > Clostridia > Christensenellales > SZUA-584 > SZUA-584. The sequence continues at coordinate 90,513 of JAEYZN010000006.1, read as the reverse complement.
GCTGACCAGATCGCCCAGCTTTTCGATCACCTTCTCCACAAAGGCCAGAAAGATGCCCACGCAGGCGCGGTTCCCGAAAGCGCCCATGCGCTCGAACCACATCGGGTTGGTGAAGTGGTGCAGCGTGAGCAGCGGCCCTATGCCCAGCTCGCGCATCAGCAGCAGTTCGTCGCGGTAATGGGCGAACGCGGTCTCGTCGAACGCGCCCTGCTCCGGCTCCAGCCGCGCCCATTCGACGCCCAGCCGGTAATGCCTGATACCCATGTCGCGCATCAGGCGGGTGTCCGCCTCATACAATTCGTAGTGCCTGTTCGCGACGGACGGGTCCGAGCCGTCCTTGATACGGCCTTGTTTGTACCAGTCGTTCCAGCTGTTGTTGGTGTCGCCGCCCTCAATCTGCGTCGGGGCGGACGCCACGCCCAGTTCCATGCCGTCAGGCAGCTTGAAAGCCATACGGATACCTCCCGCTAAGAATGCGATGTTACCGCCAGTCCGTGACCTCGCGCGCGCCGCCGCCCGCGTTGGACTGATAGAAGGCGGGCGTTAAGCCCACGGCCTGCTCATATTCCGCCGTCATGATCTGCTTGAACGCCTCGACGCGGCTCTTCTCCACGATGCTGATGTTGCAGCCGCCGAAGCCGCCGCCCGTCATGCGGGAGCCCAGCACGCCGTCCATGCGCATCGCGATGGAAAACACGGCATCCAGTTCGCGCCCGGTGGCCTCGTAATCGTCGCGCATCGAAATGTTCGCTTCGGCCAGCAGCCGCCCGAACGCCGCGATGTCGCCTCTTTTCAATGCTTCAAGCGACTGCATCGTCCGCGTTTCCTCGGTGACGCAGTGCCGCGCGCGCCGCAGCAGCGTTTCATCCGTGAGATGCCGCTGATATATGGCCAGCTCCTTCACCGACATCTCGCACAGATAGCGGTAATGGCCGCCGTTTTCGTTAATGACGGACAGCGCCTGTTCGCACTGCCGCCGCCGCTCGTTGTACTGCGAGTGCGTCAGCTTGTGCGGCGCATTGGTGTTGGTGATGACGATGGTGTGATCGCCCAGGTCCAGCGGGACATATGCGTATTCCAGCGTGCTGCAGTCCAGAAACAGCGCGTGATCCTTTTTGCCCATGGCGGACACGAACTGGTCCATGATGCCGCAGCTCATGCCCACGTATTCGTTCTCCGCCTTCTGGCACAGCCGCGCGAGCTGCACCATGTCCGGCGCGACCGTGCCGCCCAGCTTCGCCAGCATGAGCGCGGTGGCCACCTCGATCGAGGCGGACGACGACAGGCCCGCGCCGTATGGCACCGTGCCGTGATACAGCAGGTCGCACCCGGCGATGCGGAAACCGGCCTGTTGCAGCATGTACGCCACGCCCAGCTGGTAGCTGCCCCAGCTCAGGTGCTTGTAGTTCTCCAGCGTATTGGTATCCGCGTCCACGCGGTCCGGCAGGCTCGTCACCGCCAGACGGATGCGGCCTGTGCCATTCGGACGCGCGACCACGGTGTTCTTCATCTCCAGCGCGGCGGGAAACACATGCCCGCCGTTGTAGTCGATATGCTCGCCGATCAGGTTGACGCGGCCGGGCGCTTCGAATATACGGATGTCCTGCGCATCCCCGCCGTATATGCCGATGAACTCAGAGGCCAGCGCCTTGTATGTCATGCCCTGTCCTCCGACACAAAACGTTCATAGGCTTTCCGCAGCTCCACGGCCTTTTCCTCGGGCGCGGTGGGGTTGCAGTGCGCCCACGCGCCTGTTTCGCTGGAGGCGTTGAACTTGATCTGCTCACGGGAGCGCAGCGGCGGGAAGAACTCGATATGGAAGTGGTAGTAGGCGGACGGGTCTTCCCCGTTCACCGGCGCGTTGTGCATGCACATCATATACGGGAAAGGCCGGCCGAACAGGCTGTCCAGCATCCCCACGGTGCTGCGGATGATCCCGGCCAGCGCCGCGCTCTCCTGCGCGTCAAAGTCGGTGATGTATGGCTTGTGCGCCTTGCTGATGATGTACACGCCGTACGGGTACTCCGTGAAAAAGGGCAGGATCACCGCAAAGTGCGCGTTCTCGAATATCACGCGCCGTCCGTCGCTTATCTCCTCATGCATCCAGTCGCAGAACAGACAGCGCCCGGTTTCCGCCAGATGCTCTTTGGCGGCAGCAATCTCCAACTCCAGCTTTTTTGGCAGGAACGGATAGGCGTAAACTTGGCCGTGCGGGTGCGGCATCGTGACGCCCACCTCTTTGCCCCGGTTTTCGAATATGAAGACGTACTTCGCCTGGCTATCCTGCCGCAGCGCCTCGAACCGTTGCTGCCACAGCGCCACCAGCTTTTGCACATGCGCAAGAGGAAGCTCAGGCAATGTGACCGTGTGGTCCGGCGAATACAGTATCACCTCGCACTTGCCGTATGCGGGCCTTGTCTGAAGGAAATTCGTCGCGACATCGTCCGGCTCGGGCGGCTCGGGCGACAGCGCCGGAAAGTCGTTGTCGTATTTGAGCACGTCGTAGTCGTCCGGCACGCGTCCCGAACCCGGACAGAACGGACACCAGTCCTTGGGCATCTGAGGGCGCGCCTGCCGATGAGACGCGATCATGATCCAGTCTTTGATGAAGGGATGAAAACGCAGCTCCGCCATTGTTACCTCCATTGGTGTTATGAAAAAGCAGCTCTGGCACTGCCTTGCTTTTAATCATGGGAATTGTGAATATGGTTTGCCGGAATGCATTGTTCCGGTATCACAGGGATATTTTACTGCATTCCGGCAGCAATATCAATCTTCCGCCTGCAACTTGTGCCCGAACGGTATATGAGAAAAGGGAAAGCTGATTGCTTTCCCTTTTCTGCTGAGGTAAAAGTTATGAAGGAAGTCCGCATTTGTCCTTTGGACGCTTACTGATATATATTTCCGGTTGCACAGAAATATCTCTTTTGCGTTACTTTTTGACCACGCCTTTTTTGAGTATGATGTTGGCGTACAGGGCGCTCTCGCCCGTCGCCACCACCGCGAAGCATTCCTTCGCCCGCTCGTAGAACGCAAAGCGCTCCATCATCTCAAACCCGGGGAAGGCTTCCTTTTCCTCGCTTGTCTCGATGATCCACCGGTATTTGCCCCATATTTCCGGCTGCGGCTCGTTATCGCTCACCGTGCGCATCAGCGCCACCGGTTTTTCCACGAACGTGTCCAGCGGAAAGAATTCCAGCACGGCCCTGAGAATCGCCTCCGTGCCGTGCCCATCCAGGCGGACGACGCATTTGCCCATGCTGGCGGCCGGGAAGTTGCCGTCGGCGAGACAGATCTCATCGCCATGCCCCATCTCCATCAGCACATGCAGCAGTTCGGGCGATATGATCGAAGGTATTTTTTTCAGCATGTTGTTGCCCCCCTCATGCGCGGATGCCGTAAACGGGTCCGAAGTTTTTGCATGCCAGCTGGTCCGCGTATTCGCGGCATTCCGTGCCGAACGCGCTCCAGGCGGACGGGCGGAATATCTTGGCGTCGTCCACGTTGTGCATGTTGACGGGAATGCGCAGCATAGACGCCAGCGTAATAAGGTCCGCGCCGATGTGGCCGTGGTTGATCGCGCCGTGGTTCGCGCCCCAGTTCGCCATCACGCTGTATACATCCGTGAACGCGCCCTTGCCGTTAAGACGCGGCGCAAACCACGTGGTGGGCCATGTCGGGTCGGTCCGCTCGTCCAGCGTCTTGTGCACGTCCTCGGGCAGTTCCACCGTCCAGCCTTCCGCGATCTGCAGCACCGGCCCCAGTCCCTTCACCAGGTTGATGCGGCACATCGTCACCGGCATGCCGCCGCGCGTCTTGAAGTTGGACGAATAGCCGCCGCCCCGGAAATACCCCTTGTTGGCGGGGCACCACTGCGTAGCGTCCAGGCACTTTTTCACCTCGTCGTCCGTGATGTCCCAATAGGGCTTCATCGCGGGCGATCCGTCCAGCTCCTGCTGGCCGGTGCCGTCGAGACACGTCGCGCCCGAATTGATCAGGTGGATGATGCCGTTGCCGGCAACGCCCGTCAGGTCCTTGCCCGTCACGCGCTTCACCGCCTCGGGGCTCCAGTATGTCCGCACATCCGAGAATATGGACGCGGCGTTGGTCAGCAGATGCCCAAACAGCATCGACATGCCGTTGAGCGCGTCGTTTTCCGTCGCGAATATGTACGGCGCGCGCGTGCCGTTCCAGTCGAACGACGAGCACAGTATGGATTCCACAAAGTCCGCATTCGGGAAATGGTCCGTCCACTGGCGCTGACCCTGGAAACCCGCCGCGATGGCGTTGTGGCCCAGCCCTTCCTCACGAAAGCCCCTGTCGACCAGCTTCCGGTTACCGCCCATCAGGTCCTTCGCGATCAGCGCGCACTTGACGGTGAATTCCCATTCCCAGTCCTTGCGCTCCCTGGAGCTGGGCGGCGTGTTCCTGTCTGCGGCTTCGCGGCAGTTGGCCTTCACCCAGGCCAGCGCTTTGTCAAACTCGTCCTTGTCGTATATCTCCTCTTCGATGCGGCGCACGAACTCGGTCATGTCCACCTGTTCGCACCGCATGCCAAGATAGCTTTCAAAGAAATCCGGGTTCACGATGGAGCCCGCAATGCCCATCGACACGCTGCCGCAGGACAGGTAGCTCTTGCCCTTCATCTCGCCCACAGCCACAGCCGCGCGCGCGAAGCGCAGTATCTTCTCCTTCACATCCTCCGGGATGGCGGTGTCCCTGGCGTCCTGCACGTCGCGTCCGTAAATGCTGAACGCGGGCAGGCCCTTCTGCGTGTGCGCGGCCAGCACCGCCGCGAGATACACGGCGCCCGGCCTTTCCGTTCCGTTAAAGCCCCAGACCGCCTTGGGCAGCAACGGGTCCATGTCCATCGTTTCGCTGCCGTAGCACCAGCAGGGCGTCACCGTCAGCGTGGCGCAGACGCCCTCGCGCGCGAACTTCTCGGCGCACTGCGCGGCCTCGTACACGCCGCCGATGGTGGTGTCGGCAATCACGCACTGCACAGGGTTGCCGTCTCTGTCTTTCAAATGGCCGCTGATCAGTTCAGCCGCGGCTTTGGCCATACCCATCGTCTGGTCTTCCAGCGTCTCACGAACGCCTCTTTCCCGGCCGTCGATGGTCGGGCGGATACCAATCTTCACCATATCATATTCCTCCTGTTCCATGGCGGGCTTTCCCTTGCTTAGGCGATTCCACTCTACAACAGCGAAATCACTATCAGAAAACCGACCCGGACGTATGCGGCAAAAGCGCCGCTTTCACTGTGAAACGGCCTCCCTTGGCACAGCGCCAAAGGAGGCCATCTCAGAAGATCGTATTATTGACCGGTTATCAGTCGTACAGAAGCTGAGCGATGTCTTCCTGCTCCATGTTGCTGGCATCATACCACTTCGCGCCGGTATCAACATCCGCCACAGTCTCGCCGTTCGCAGCCGCCACAGCCAGCTCAACAGCCTTGTAGCCGATCTGGAAAGGATCCTGCGTGATGGAGCCGAGGAACACGCCGTTCTTCACAGCAGCCTTCTGGCCCGCGCCAGCGTCGAAGCCGACGATCTTAACGCCGTCCGGAATCTTGGAGCCGGCGTTCACAGCGGCCAGCAGGCCGTTGACAGCGCCTTCGTTGGACAGGAACACACCCGCGAGGCCCTTCGCATTGAGCAGGCCGTTCGCCGCGTTGGTCATGTCGGTGATGTCGGCCGTTGCGCCCACGGTGACCGCGATGTTCACAGCGGAAGCCGCCGCGTCGCCCGTGTTGATGGCCGCGAAGTCGCCCGTGATGGCCGCCGTGCCGCCGCCCGCTTCAACCAGCTCTTTCATCTTCTCGGCAAAGCCTTTTGTACGGCCGCCGACCGACGCGCTCGTCACATCCTGGGACAGGATGGAGATCACAACCGGCTTATCCGGGGTGGCCGCCGTGATGACGTCCTTTAAGGCTTCATACATCTTCTCGGCGCCCAGCGCAGCAGCGCCTTCGTTGTTCGTGGCCGCTGTGGCCGCGATCTGGCCGGCCGGCGCATCCGGAACGCCCGAGTCAAAGCCGATGACCGGAATGCCCTTGTCCTGTGCATCCTTCAGCTGGCTCAGCACCGCTTCGGTGTTGAGAGCCGCAAGCGCGATAGCCGCAGGATTTTTCGCAAGCTCAGCGTTCAGCATGTCCACCTGGGCGCTCTGGGCGCTCTCGCCCTCGGGGCCGGTGAAGAATATCTGCACGCCGAGGTCGGTCGCAGCCTGCTCGGACCCCAGCTTAACGACCTGCCAGAACTGGTGCTGGAAGCCCTTCGCGATCACGGAGATGTACAGCGGGCCAGCCGCTTCTTCCGTAGGAGCCACAGACGGTTCTTCGGATGGCGCTTCAGATACGGGAGCCTGGGTCGGTGTCGCCTGGGGCGAGGGACCGCCGCAGCCTGCGAACATGGCGACGACCATTGCCAGCGCTACAAGCAGCGTCAGGAATTTTACACTCTTCTTTGTGTTCATTACAAACTTATCCTCCTATAGTTTTTACTTAAGCATTGCTGCTTAATTCATTATCGTTTCACAGAGTTGGCTTTCTTGTTCCGGTAGACGTCGAGCAGCACCGCGCCGATAACGACGATACCGGTGAAGAAGGTCTGGAACGGCGCGGGCAGGTTCAGGGACACCAGGCCGTTCTTCAGTATGCTCATGATGAACACGCCGATCAGCGTGCCCGTGAGAGAACCGATGCCGCCCGACAGCGAGGTGCCGCCGATAACGACGCCCGCGATGGCCTGCAGCTCAATGCCGTTGCCGGTGTTCGGGATGACGACCGTATAAGTCGCCGCGTAGAATATGGAGCCAAGGCCCGCCGCAAAGCCGCTGATGGCATACGCGATGGTCTTCCATACATCCACCTTGATGCCGGACAGGCGCACGGCTTCCTCGTTGCTGCCGATGCCGAATATGTAACGGCCCACCTTCATCTTGTTGAGCAGCACGAAGGTGACGGCAAAGAAGACCAGCAGGAATACCGCGCCCATCGGAAAGCCGTTTTCCGTCTTGAAGAATATGCGCGAGAACCAGCCGTCCGGCTCGAGTATCGTCGGAAAGTATTTGGACGACGTGCCGGTGATGATGGACCCGAAGCCCAGCGATACCATCATCGTGCCCAATGTGGCGATAAACGGCGGCAGGTTCAGCTTGGTGACCATCAGGCCGTTCAGCAGGCCCACGGCGGTGCCGAACAGCACCATCACGACGAGCGCCACCCACAGCGGCGCGCCCGCGTCACGGTAGAGCTGGCCGCCCACAAGCGCGGAGCACATCATCAGCGCGCCGATGGACAGGTCGATACCGCCCGTGATGATGACGAACGTGACGCCCAGCGCCAGAAAGCCCACATAATACGAAGATGCCAGAATGTTCAGCGTCGTCGGCACAGACCAGAAGTTGTTGCCCGTGATCGCAAAGAACACATAGATGATGACGAGCGCCGCGAACGCCAGTAATTTCTGTCCGTTTTTTCCTATACCCTTTACCATGGATGATTCCCCCTCAATGCTCAGTCGCGTATTTCATTATCGTTTTCTGATCGATTTCGTGCAGCCCCAGCGTCGCCGTATGGACGCCTTCGCACATCACCAGCACGCGGTCACTCATGCGCAGCAGCTCGGGCAGCTCGGACGAGATCATGATGATGGATTTTCCCGACTCCGCCAGCTGGTTGATGATCTTGTATATCTCGCTCTTGGCGCCCACGTCGATACCGCGCGTCGGTTCGTCGAATATCAGTATGTCGCAGTCCTTCAGCAGCCATTTGGCGATGATCACCTTCTGCTGGTTGCCGCCGGACAGGTTCTTCACCAGCTGCCGTGCGGACGGCGTCTTGATGTTGATCTTCGCGATGGAATCCTTCGCTGTGGTTTCTATTTTTCTTTCGTTGATGATGCCCGCCGAAATATAGCCATCCAGGCTCGGCATCACGATGTTGTCGGCTATACTCATGCCCAGCGCCAGCCCGTACCGTTTTCTGTCTTCCGACAGATAGCCGATGCCGTGGCGCACCGCGTCGCTGGGGCTGTTGATGGTCACCTTTTTGCCGTTCAGGTAGACGTCGCCGCCCATCCGCTTGTCGGCGCCGAATATCAGTCGCGCCAGCTCGGTACGGCCCGCGCCCACAAGACCGGCGATGCCCAGTATCTCGCCCTTATACAGCTCGAACGACACGTCCTTGACGTCTTTGGAACTCATATGCTCCACACGCATCACCACAGGCGCGCCGGCCCCCACCGCGCTCGTCTGCTTATGGGCCTCGTAAGTCACGCGGCCCACCATCATGTGGATGATCTTCTCGATATCGATCTCATCTTTATTCAGCGTGCCGATATATTCGCCGTCCCGCATGACCGTGACGCGGTCGGATATCCGCTTGATCTCGTCCATCCGGTGCGATATGTAGATCATGCCGACGCCGCTTTTGCGCAGCTCTTCCATGATCTTGAACAGTTCGTCGATCTCGTTGTCCGTCAAGGTCGCCGTCGGCTCGTCGAAAATGATGATCTTGGCGTTGTAGGAGATGGCCTTGGCGATCTCGATCATCTGCTGGTGGCTCACCGACAGGTTTCCCACCATCTCTTCGGGGTTCACCTTCAGGTTCAGCCTGTCGAACAGCTCCACGGTGCGCTTGTTGATGGATCTCTCGTTGAGGAAAGCGCCGTCGCTTTCGCGCCCGATGAAGATGTTCTGCGCCACCGTCAGGTGGTTCATCAGGTTTAGTTCCTGATGAACCATGGAGATACCCGCCAGCTGCGCATCCCGGGGAGATTTAAAGGACATCTGATTGCCTTCCAGATAGATGTCGCCCGAGTCCGGCGTGTGGATGCCCGTCAGAACCTTCATCAGCGTGGATTTACCGGCGCCGTTCTCTCCCACCAGCGCGTGGATCTCTCCTTTGCACAGGTCGAACCGGCAGCTGTTCAAAGCGTGCACGCCTGGGAACGACTTATCAATACCTTCCATCTTCAGAAGCATTTGGTCCATATAGTCACCTTCAATCATGCAGAATTAAGCTGGCATCTAAATTATTCCATTTGCCAATAGAGTTTATTCGCTTATCATGACAATGCTAATTGTAAATTTAACGGGTAAAGTATAGAATGTTAAAAACGACAAAGAAGTTGTGAATTTCTATAATGTTTATACTAGGGTCTGTTAACATAATCCGAAGCGGGCAGATTTCGGCGGATCTTTGCATCAGGCAAGGCGCTTTTTCGCAGGCATAGTGGCGCTATGGCAAGAAAAAGCAACACAGCATGGCGCAAAAAGACATTGGAAGATACCCGTTGAGCGTTTGTATTAACAGGCCCTAAAAAAAGCACAACGCGTCATACGCCATGCTTTTTCCAAATACGGTTTGATTGTGAGACACTTACTAAAGCCAGCCTGTCAGTCTGATGCTTTCAGTTAATCTGTAAACGGGAAAACGAGCTTCTGGTTTTCCGGCAGATACATGTTTTCCTGATCGATCACATTCGCGCCGGTATTCACCGTTTCAGGCACCGGCACGTTCTTCAGCGCGTCCAGTGCGTATTTGACGCCGAGATAGCCCATGTTGAACGGGTTCTGGATCACGAGCGACTGTATCGCACCCTGTTCCATGAAGCTCACCTCCTGCGGCGTGCTGTCGAAGCCGATGATGCTGATCTCCCCGGCTTTGCCCATCTCAGTGATGGCGCGCGCCACGCCCACGGTGCCGTACGCGTTCAGGCACACGATGGCGTCCAGCTCCGGGTATTTGTCCACGATGCCGTACGTCAGCTCGCTGGCGTAATCCTCGTCCGAATTGCAGTACGCCGTTTCCAGCACGTTGATGCCGCTCTGGCCGCCGATCTGCGAGAAGAAGCCCTCCTCCCGCTGGTCCGCCGTCGCCGCGCCTTTGACAAAGCTCATCACCGCGATGTCGCAGGCGGTGCCCACCTTTTCGATCAGGGATTCGCCCAGCTTCCTGCCGGCATCCACGTTGTCGGTGCCCACAAAGCTGTTCATCTTGTCCGACTTGATGTTGGAATCTATGATGATGACCGGCATACCGGCCGCGCGGGCCTGTTCCGCTGCGGGCGCGAGCGCCACATAGTCGCTCGCGGCCAGCACCAGCGCGTCGAATTTCTGCGCGACCGCGCTTTGCACCATTCTTATCTGGCCGTCGATGTCCTTCTCGTTCGTGGGGCCGTCAAAGTCCACCTCCACGCCAAACTCCCTGCCCGCCGCTTCCGCGCCCATCTGCACGACAGCCCAGTAGTCGTAATCGCGTTTTTTGACGATGACCTTGACCCGCGTTTGATTCTCTTCGTCCGAGAGGCTGTCGCCCGAGCAGGCGGTCAGCGGCAATATGATCAGCGCCGCCAGCAGCAGCGCCAGCACTTTACGTAATGTTCTCACGGTTCGCCTCCGTCCTGTTCGCCGGTATCCTGATGTATACGGTGGTGCCCACCTCCAGCTCGCTCACGATGGCTATGCCGTATTCGTTGCCATAGCTGAGCTTGATGCGCTCGTGGACGTTTTTGAGCCCCACGCCCCCGGCGTGCTGGCTGGTGGCTTCACGATTGAGGATGCCCCTGAGCCGCTCCGGCTCGATGCCGAAGCCATTATCCGTCACCCTGAACACCAGCGTGTCGTTTTCAATATAGACATCCACGCTGATCTCACCCTTGTCGTGTATCTTGTTGATGCCGTGATAGATCGCGTTCTCGACGATGGGCTGCAGGATCAGCTTGATCGTCGTCAGGCTGTTCGCTTCCTCCTGAACGTTGAACGAGAAATCGAACTTGTTCTTGTAGCGGATCTTCTGGATCACCAGATAGCTTCTGGCATGTTCCACCTCGTCGCGCACGCCGATGATCTCGCTGCCTTTGCTGATGCTGATCCGGAAGAACCGCGCCAGCGCCGACACCATCTCGGTGACGCCCTCGTGGTTCTGGTTCTCGTTCATCCAGATGATGGAGTCCAGCGTGTTGTACAGAAAGTGCGGATTGATCTGCGCCTGCAGCGCCTTGAACTCGCTCTTTCTGAGCTGCGCCTGCTCGCTGATGATCTGGTTCATCAGCTGCTTGATGCGCGCGATCATCAGGTTGAACGCCTTTGTCAGGCGCTTCACCTCGTCCTCGCCCTTCACCTCCAGGTCGGCGATATCGAAGTCGCCGCTTTCCACCTTTTTCATCTGGCGCTCCAGACGTTTGATGGGTTGCGATATCTTCGATGAAATGAACATGGACGCGAGGATTTCAAACGCGATGCCGAACAGCAGGATGTAGATGATCACATTGTTGAGGTTGCGCTTGTTGGCGACCAACTCGTCCACAAAGCTGACGCCCACCATCTTCCAGCCCGCATAATGGATGTCCTGGATGGTGGTGATCCGGCGCTCCCCCTGAAAATCGTCGATATAGGAACCGGCTTCGCGGCTCAGCGCCTCGCCGATATTCTCCTGCTTGAGGCCGGTGTATATCAGCTGCTGCTGCGGGTGATAGATGATGTTGCCGTTCCCGTCGATCACATAGATGTAACCGCGCTTCCCCAGGCTGACCCGCTTGCACAGCTCTTCAATGCCGCTGAAGTTCATATCCACCATGGTCACCCAGTTCTGCGGCTTCCCATTCTCTGTCACCGCCACCCCCCGGCACAGCGACACCACCCACGGTCGGCGTCCCTCAAACAGGCGCTGGACATGCGGGGACATGAACACGTATTGAGCGGGATTCATGCTGGCGCTTTTATACCAGTCCTGCTCGGCGGCGACATAGTTTTTATTATGCTCAAATTGCGGGCTGCTCAGCACAAGATTGCCGCGGTTGTCGAACAGGGCGACCGTTTCGATGTCCCGCCTGATCTGCATCGTCAGCGACAGCAGGCTGCCGAGGTCACCCATGCTCTCTCTGGGTCTGCCGACCATGTTGGACTTGATCAGGTCGGATATCTCCATCATGGTCCTGAGGTAATTTTCCACGTTGATCGTGGCCTGGTCCATGATCTGCTGGGACGAGGACGCCGCGTTTTTCTCGGCGTTTTCCGAAAATATGCTGTAAAGCGCCACCCCCACGATGATCATCGCCAGAATGGTCACCGCGGTGAACGACATGGTGATAACGGTCTGTATGCTCCCGAAGCGCAGGCCGGGAGGCCGGTCAGAATGACGCGGCTGCCGGTTCACAGCGCCTGCTCCTTTTTATCGAAGAGGCGGCTCCTGTATTCACGGGGCGACACGCCGAAGTTCTTCTTGAAGAAATAGCTGAAGTAGCTCACATCCGGGTAACCCACCTTCTCCGCCACCTCGGTCACCTTGGTTTCCGGGTCGCGCAGCATCGCTTTGGCCGCCTCCAGCCGGACGCTGATCAGGTATTTCAGAAACGTCTGCCCGGCTTCCTTCTTGAAGATCAGGCTGAGATAGCTGGCGCTGATAAACAGATGGTCCGCCAGCTTCTGTATGGTGAGATCGGGGTCCTGATAGTTCTGATCTATATATGACTGGGCCTTTTCCAGCAGCACCTGCGTGGAATTCACCATGCGGTCGGCAACCTGGTCCATCAGGCGCAGGCTCAGGCTTTTGATGTACGCCTTGATTTCGTCCATGTTATTGAAGCTGCCGATCTCCACATACATGGAATGGCTGGGGAAAATGCCCTCCACATCCAGCCGGAGCACCTTGGCCAGCCGGGACAGCACCGCGAATACCTCGATGAAGTAGATCTGGTAGTCGCGGATGGACGCTTTGACGCCGTCCAGGTCCTCGAACAGCGCGTCCACCGCATCCGCCACGTCCTCCTCGCTGCCGAATTTGATGCTGGTGATGAGCGCGCGCTCCTTTTTCTCGTCCAGCAGGATCACATCGGTGATTTCCGGCTCCAGGTCGTCCACAGATATCACCTTGTTGCCCTCGAGCACCAGCTTGTATTCCAGCGCCGTCAGGGCCGAATGATAGCTTTCCTTCATATGGCCCAGCCCACAGAAGAAGCTGCCGACCCCTGCCGTGATGGTCAGCTTCAAAAACTTCTCCACGTTCTGCCGGATCTCTTCCAACGTCAAATACACGCGGTTATACGCGATTTTCTTTTCGTCGTTCTCCACACCGGCGATGATGACCGGCATATTGTCGTAGAAAAAAGCCTCGCCAATGGACCGCCGCGATACGATCTCCTGCGCGATATTCAGCACTGCGAATTTCATCAGCTCCGCGTCGTGGCCCTCCTGCAGGCTTTCGGCGTCTATGCTGACGACCGCTGTGGTGTAATAGCTGCCGCTTAAGTTCAGGCCGAAAACGTCCGTCTTCTGCGCGATCTCACGGGCGTCCTGCGGGCCCGTCAGCAGCGAGGACAAAAAACTGTCCTTCAATATCGGCAGGCTTTCGATGTAATGCTGCCGGAGCTTGTCCCTGTCTTCCTTCTCCTCTATCTCCTGCTCGATGCGGCTCTTCAGCTTCTGCATGAGTTCGTTGATGTCTCTGGGCAGCACGGGCTTTAAGATATAGTCCGCGACGCCGTGCCGGATGGCCTGCTGGGCGAATTTGAACTCGTCAAACCCCGTCAGTATCACCATTTTAACGGTGGGAAAAGACTCCCGGATAACACCAGCCAGCTCCAGGCCGTCCATCAGCGGCATACAAATGTCCGTGATGACGACGTCGGGCACGTTTTCCTCAATGATATCCAGCGCTTCGCGGCCGTTTTCCGCCTGCCCGATCACCTCAAAGTCAAAAGCGGCCCAGTCGATCTTGTCGATAATGCCTTGTCTGACTTCTTCCTCGTCGTCCACGATAATCAGTTTGTACATCGTTCTCTCCTTCCGGCCGAACCATGCGAAATTACCATTTCCATAGTATTTCAAAAAGGATATCGGGCATACGTCCGTTCCCGGGCGGCCAGTGTATATTATGAAAGCCATAGTTGAGCAGCCAAAAGAAGTTCATTTTATGCCCCGGTTTCGCCGCAGCGCCTGAACGCCGCCGCCGGGCAGCCGATGGCGGCCTTGTAAATTTCAGGCTGCCAGAGCGCCAATAGCATCATACTATAATCGGATGGAAAACTCAAACAAAACGTGTGCGGCTACCCGCCCAGATGATTGCAGACGAACACACCTGCCCTTTATCGCCCGGGCGCCGGTCACCCTGGTCTTTCGAAAAACAGCCTGACCAGCGCAAACAGCCGTCGCAGAGTACAGGTGCTTACCTTTGCCGGCGCTTATAGGCGTCCTTTAGCATGGCGTCATACCGGCTGATATAGTCTTTTATCGCGATCCTACCGCACAACGCCGCGATCAGCGCGTACGGCATACGCACGGACGGCTTGAAGCATATGCTTTACCACTCCGTTTTTTAACATATTATTTTATACTTTATATTATTAAAGTTTTAATAAAAATATCATTATAATCACTTGTCAAGGATTTTCAAAGATCTATTTCTTTTTTTAGCTGGTCATGGCAGAACAGGCCAGTGAGAAGCCCGCGGCAGCATCCACGGCACTTTGCAGTCGTAAGCCTGAAAGTGTGGGCAATGTAGCTGTCGCTCACTCGCTTAGCGTGTGGTTTTTTCATGATAAGAAAAAGCCCGCAGGTATCGGCTGCGGGCCAGTTGCTGTTTGCCTGTTATACGTTTTTACCGTTCTCTGCGGCCTGTTACAGCACGCGGTAAGCCCGGATAAAGTTTTTCTGCCAATATGAATGGCTGAGATTGCCGATACGCACGCCGCCGTCGCTGGGCGCGGCGTCGATCATCTTTCCACCGCCCAGCGCGATGCCCACATGGCCCTTGAACGATATGATGTCACCGGCCTTGATATCGCTCATTTTTTCCACCACGGGATATTTCGAGGTGGACGCCCAGCCGCCCGACGTCATGTAACCCTGCCGGACGCCGATCTGGTTGAGGCACCAATACACGAAGCCGGAACAGTCAAATTGATTGGGGCCCTTGGCGCCCAGCACATATTTCGCGCCCAGCTTGGACTTCGCCACCTCGATCAGCGCCGCAACCGAGGTTTCACGCGCTTCACCGCCACCGGAACTGCCGCCGCTGCTGCCGCCCGACGAACCGCTGCTGCCGGAACTGCCGCCGCTGCCGGAAGAGCCGCCGCTGCTGCCGGACGACGCCTTCTTCGCGGAATCGGAGAGCAGCGCCGTCAGCGTCTTTGCGCCCACCTTGCCGTCCACCGTGAGCCCGTTTCTCTTCTGGAATGCTTTCACGGCGCCTTCGGTGTTCGCGCCGAAATAGCCGTCCGCCTTGCCGCCAAGATACTTCAGCTCAATCAACCGCTTCTGCACGTTCACCACGTCGATGCCGCTGTCTCCCATGATGATGGCGTTTTTCTCCGCTTTGTCGGAGAAGAGCAAGTCCCTCGTCTTGGGCCCGGCGTAGCCGTCGTCGATAAAGCCGCTGCTCTGCTGGAACCGCCTGATCGCGTTCTCCGTATCCTTGCCGTACACGCCGTCCGGCGTGGTGGTGAGATAGCCCAGTTCAAACAGCCTGTTTTGCAGCTCCAGCACCTCTTCGCCCGACGTGCCGACGGAGTAAAAGAACGCTTTGGCCTGGTCTGAGAACAACACTTCCTTTGTCTGCGCGCCCACGCTGCCGTCCACCGTGAGGCCGTTGCGCTGCTGGAACTCCTTCACCGCCGCTTCGGTTTCATCCCCGAAGTAGTCCGTCACCTTTTTGATATAATCAAGCTCTCGAAGCCGAAGCTGTATCTCATGGACATCCGTTCCTGAGAAACCGACCGATACGGTGTATTTTTTGGCCTCGTCGGAAAAGAGCAGCTGTTTTGTCGTCTCGCCGTATATGCCGTCGATCTGCAGGCCGTGCTTGCGCTGGAACAGCTCCAGCGACCTTTCCGTCACCGGCCCGAAGTATTCGGTCGGCAGGTCCCGCTCCATGTAATCCAGCTCCATCAGCCGCTCCTGAAGCGGCACCACCTCCGGCGATGTCATGCCTTCCTTCAGCTGCATCGGCGTGGGCTCGGGCGGCGTCGTCGGTATGGGCTCCTGCGTTTCCTGCAATTCCTGCAATTCCTGCGGCGCCTGCGTGGGCAGTGCTCCCAATATGCCTGCGGTGGCGGCCGACGGCGGGTCCATGCCCGCCTGCACCGGCGTCTCCCGGTTGCCGCCGAACACCGTAAACGACAGGATGATCAGCACCACGCACACCAGCCCGGCGGCTGTGCAGATCATGAAAAACCGGGGCTTGATCTTGCGCTTCCCCAGATGGCGCGGCTTATAGAAAAACCAACGCAGTTTCCCGGGCAGCTGTGCGGCTCGCTTGACCAATATTCGCAATAACTTCTTCAGCTTTTTAAGCAGTTTCTTCAGCATGTTCCTCCCAGTCAAAATTGTTGCTGCATCACCCTGCCGAGCCATTTTATCGGCAGGGTTCTTCGCTGGCAGGCCGCTGGCAAACGCCGGTGAACAGCGTTTGCTCTAAGGCAGCGTGATCATCTCCGGCGGCCATACCGTTTCCGGCAAAGTTATGTCCTCTGGCGGCAGAGTCGGCACGGGCGGCGGCGTGGGCGTCACTGTGGCCGGGTCCGGGCCGTTGACGTATGTCTTGCCGTTCTGCGGGTTCCACGAATATTTGTGAAAGCTCTTCACCGCCAGCTCATTGCCGTCCAGCGAGATATAATGGATAAACGTCTCCACTTTGCGGCCGGGGCGTATCTTCGCATATTCGTATGCCTGCCCGGCAGCCAGCGCGGCGCCGTCCGGCGCTTTGGTCGAGTTGTATATGTACGTCATCACCGACTCTCCGAACGTGCCCCCATCCTCAAACGAGAAGTCCAGTATCACATCGCCGTATGCGGGGTCCGGCACCAGCGGGCCGTATATCTCCACAGTGGCCGTTTTCTCCTTCGGGTCCACATAGGACACCATGTAAACGGGCGTGGCATACGGGTTTTTGAACTTGAGGTCCGGCCCGCCGAACGAGCTGATCGTGGCGTCCAGCCCGAACGGGATGTAGTCCGACGGGATGGAGTGGTGCGTCGAATCCGTGATCTCCATCGCCGAGCGGATCGCCGCGTTGTAGGTCGTGCTGGATATCTGGCAGACGCCGCCGCCCGGCTGGTCCACATAGCCGCCGTCCACGATGCCCGCCGCGTCCTTCCAGCCGCCCTTGCTCGTTCTGTCGCCTGCTTCGGTGTTGATCGACCACTCCTGCCCCGGCTGAATCGCCGCACCGTTGATGATGCCGGACAGCTTGGTCACATTCCAGTTGCGGTTAAAGCTGGAGTGGTTGGAATAGCTGGACGTCCATGACGAGATCAGCTGGGTGCTCTTTTTGAGGTCCTCCACCTTTACGGCGGGCTCGACAGGCGCCACCGGCCCGGTGATGTCGGAATAGGCGCCGCTCTCCACCTGGCCGAATGCCGCGTCCACCACGGCTTCCATGTCCACAGACCGGCCGTTCACGCCTTCCGTGTACACGAAACGGGAGATGTTCGCATCCGCCGGTTTATAGTTATCGATGTATTTATCGTTTTTCCAGTACTTATAGCGCAGCTTTATCGGCATTTCGCTGTCCGGAATGCGCGCCAGCTCGGGCCTGTCCCACTGCTTGCCATCCGCCGCCGCTTCTATCATCGCCTGCTCGTCCTGCTCGAAGGGCGTGCCGTCCGCCATGTGCCCCCACGGCGTGAAAACGCACGAAGCGTCCACCGGCTGTGTGTCCAGCGTGCTCTTCAGCGGCAGCAGCACATCCGCCATTTTCTGCCGGTCCGGCTTGATCGAAACGATGAAGGCGGCGCCTCCCGTTTCCGCTTTGTCGATGGCCGCTTTCCTCTCCTCCAGCGTGCCGGTGTTGCCATAGGCCAAGGCCTCGTCCATCACTTCCTCATAGTCGGTGTCAACGCCCAGCTCCTGGCCTGTATACTGAAAGCTCTCCCCTTCAACGCTGAATGAGATGTTGATCTTGGAAAGCAGTTCGTCTTCAATGCCCGCCGTGGCCTCAAGCGCCTTGTCTCTGTCCATACCGGAGATATCGATACCGTTGACCGTGACGCCCTCCAGCGCGGACGTATTGCTCATGATGCGGTCGTTCAGCTGCGTGTTGATCACGAGAAACACGATGCACACGGCCAAAGCCGCGACCAATACGCAGATCAGCGTGATCAATATCGCCTTGGCTTTTTTTCTTTTCCCCTTCGATGCCTGTTTTTTGCCCCCCATAACCAGCCCTCCTTAAATCAGATCATATCTATCGCAGCTATCGGATATCAGCCCATACGCCGCCTTTACAAAGCTTTTTAGCCTCTATTTCTGGCTGCATATCCCGACTGAATACTGCATTTTCTGAGCATATGATCATACATATTAAATTTTACGGCGGTTTTTGTCATAGTGTCAAGGGAATAAACTATTAACAATTTCATAGCTTTTCCAGAAAAAGCGGCTGTTTGGCAGTTTATCGCTGCAATTACGATATTTACTGCCTGAAATTTTGTTGGAATTTTATGCCCGAAAATATGTTATAATCTTAAACATCAGGGCTTTATGACACAGCCCCAGGCACGGAAAGGTTTACTCAACATGACAAACATCGATCTGCGCGAGTTGTTCGCAGCGCCGGAAAGCCATCTGCAACAGGTGGTTTCATTAAAGGGCTGGATACGCAATCACAGGAAACAGAAGAGCTTCGGCTTTATCGATTTTTTCGACGGCACGTGCTTCGCGTCGCTTCAGGTGGTGTATGACAGCGACATGCCGGACTTTGCGGCGGTGAGCGGATACCGCGTGGGCGCGGCGATCGGCGTGGAAGGGCGGCTGACGCCGTCTCAGGGAAAAAGCGGCGGATACGAATTGAAAGCCGAACATATCATTTTGCTCGGCGACTGCCCGGAGGAATATCCGCTGCAGCCCAAGAAGCACTCGCTGGAGTTCCTGCGCGAGATCGCGTATCTGCGCCCGCGCACGCGGCTGTTTCAGGCGGTGTTCCGCATACGCAGCCTCGCCTCCTTCGCGGTCCATCGTTATTTCGAGCAGAACGGCTACCTCTATGTGCACACGCCGCTGATCACGGGCAACGACGCGGAGGGCGCTGGCAACACGTTCACCGTCACCACGCAGCAATTGGGCATGAAGCCGGACTTCTCGCAGGACTTTTTCGGTAAGCACACCTCGCTCGCCGTGACGGGCCAGCTGGAAGGCGAGACATTCGCACTGGCGTTCAAGAAGATATACACGTTCGGGCCCACGTTCCGCGCGGAGAATTCCAACACCAAGACGCACGCCGCCGAGTTCTGGATGATCGAGCCGGAGATCGCCTTCTGCGAATTGCAGGGTCTGATGGACGTTGAGGAGGACTTCCTCAAATCCGTCGTCGGTTATATTCTGGAGCACGCGCCGGGCGAGCTGGATTTCCTCGAGACATACACCAAGACGCCGCTGAAGGATAAGCTTCAGGCGCTGGTGGATTCCACGATCGCGCGGGTGCCTTACCGCGAGGCCATCGATATCCTGAGGTCTTCCGGGCGGGCTTTCGAGTTTGAGCCGCAGTTCGGGTCGGACATCGCCAAAGAGCACGAGAAGTATCTGACGGACGAGCATTTCGCGTCGCCGGTGTTCGTGTACGACTGGCCGAAAGAGATCAAGGCGTTCTACATGTATCAGAACGACGACAACGAGACGGTGGCCGCGGTGGACCTGCTGGTACCGGGCGCGGGCGAGCTGATGGGCGGCAGCCAGCGCGAGACACGTTACGACAGGCTGCTGGCCCGCATGGACGAGATGGGCGTTTCCAAGGATGAGCTGTACTGGTATCTCAACCTGCGGCGATTCGGCGGGTGCGCGCACGCCGGATTCGGCATGGGCTTCGAGCGCCTGCTGATCTACCTCACCGGCGTCGAAAACATCCGCGACGTGATTCCGTATCCGCGTACGCCGATGAATTGCGAGTTTTGAGTTTTGAATTTGACTTCTATGTAAGATCGCGGAGGCTTTGCTCCACACCACCGCCGAAGGGATTGGAATCCCACAGAAAATGCATATATGAGGGGTATCTGCAAAACAGTATTTCAAAAACTAATCATGAGTAGCCAGCGCTTGTAATGGAAAGCAGGGAAACATACAATGCACCTTGCTTTTTGTTTTAAGTGAAGTATTGTTATAGCTTACATTTTCCCATACTGATCAACCTGTCATCAAAGACTTATTCAACCCAAAACAACGGTATTACCTCCTTAAGATTAAGTTTTCCTTTAGATATCCATTGCTTTCCGTTAGGTTGTTGAAGAGATTTGAAATAAACTTCGTAGTCAGACTGCTGTACGATGGGGCATTGGCAAAACGAATACCGTCAAGATGAAGCGTCACGCTGGCTATGTCCAAAGGTTTATCTACGATACTCATGAAATAATCGTTTTGTTCTTGTTGTGTTTTGGGATAAAGTGGTCTGGGACGATTGGGATGAGGATCAGACTGCATTAAAGATGCTAACTGCCGGGTTCCGACATCCACGCCGACCCGCGACATTTCGTAGCTCATATACATAAAATCACGCAATGTCATTGGTTTTTGAGAATACTGCTGCAAAATAGCTCCTCGTACTTCTTCTTGCGTCATATCGCCATAGGCCGCTTCCCGGGCAGCCTTACTGATTTCAACAGATGACACTCCAAATTGCTTTTCTAATGCAAGGATAAAGTTGCCATACATGTCCGCTTCCGCATTGGTACGCGGCGACAAGCATAATATGTGTCCTTCCCGAAAATCGTCACCATATTTATACTTATATTCATCAAGGATAGCGTTATAAATTTCGCCGTTAGTCATGGTGGAATAATCAGGACGAACATATGGTGGTTTGATTGTCGCAACTTCAACTCGATAATAGGTGCGATTACTATATGTAGTACTTGTAGTACTAAGCTCCTCATGTATATACTCGTCAAAATTAGAAACTGAGGTTTCCGCATTACTGCTTGCAGTTGCTGTCTTTTCGGCTGACGTTCCATAGTATTGCGATGTTATACAATTATTGCTTTCAATCCTTATTTATATAATCCTTTCGTTACCATATAGTATTGTTTGTCAATATCGTATTTTCATTCATAAAATTGGTCTTATTGTATTATATCGGTATAAGATTCCATGTTGTTAATTAAATTCTCAACCTTTGTAATGGAGCCATTAATTTCATCAAAGGGTATTTTGTATATGCTATGACTGTATCGGTATTCTGGACCTGCCCGATGGAACCATCTTAAACGACAAAACGACATAGCTGCAAAGCTATGCCGTACATTGTTTTATTGAGCCGCCGCTTATGCGGCATTTTTTATTCTCTTCTCTTACTGAATGGCCGGCAAGCGCATCGCTAAACCCTGCAGAAGCATATGGTCAATGTCTTCACGGTTTGTTTCTCACAGCCCGTACACGTCGGCATACTTTTCGTTCAGGTAGCCGATGAAGTATTTGGCGGTGAGCGGCTCTCCGGTGACCATTTGGATCAGCTCTTCGGGCAGGTACACCGCGCCGTGACGGTGCACGTGCTCCTTGAGCCAGCCGTTCACGCACATGAGGTCGCCCGCGGCGATGCGCGGTTCCATATCCGGCACATCCTGCTTCATCGTGTGCAGGAACTGCGCGCCGTACAGGTTGCCCAGCGCGTAGCTGGGGAAATAGCCGAAGTTGCCGCCCGACCAGTGCGTGTCCTGCAATATCCCCTCGCCGTCGTTTTTCGGCTCCACGCCGAGGTACTCCTTGTATTTCGCATTCCACAGCGACGGTAATTCGTCCACGTCCGCGCCGCCGTCGAATATCGCCTTCTCCAGCTCGTAGCGGATGATGATGTGCAGGCTGTACGTCAGTTCATCCGACTCGATGCGGATCAGCGACGGCTGCACCGCGTTGACGGCTTTGTAGAAAGCCTCCAGCGGCGTGCCGGACAGCTGCGGGAACGCCTTCTGCGCTTCGGGATAGAAGCACTGCCAGAACGCGCGGCTGCGGCCGATCAGGTTTTCATACAGCCGCGACTGCGACTCGTGGATGCCCATCGACGCGCCCGTCATCAGCATCGTGCCGGCCAGCGCCGGGTCTATGTTCTGCTCGTATATCGCGTGGCCGCCCTCGTGGATGCTGCTGTACAAGGCGCTGCGCAGCTCTTTCTCGTAATAGTGCGTGGTGATGCGCACGTCGTTCAGGCCCATCGTGATGGTGAACGGGTGCACCGACACGTCCAGACGGCCCGCGCCGAAGTCGTAGCCCATCTTCTCCAGTACATGGTGGGAGAACCGCGCCTGCGCGTCCGTCGGGAAGGTGCTTTTCAGAAAGCTGTCGTCCGGCTTCGGCTTTGATTTGATCCGGTCCAACAGCGCCACGATGGCGTCCCGCACCTCTCCGAACACCGCGTCCAGCTTGGCCGTGGTAACGCCCGGCTCGTAATAGTCCAGCAGCTTGTCGTACTTGCCGGCCTCAAAGCCCCAGTATTCCACGAACTCACGGTTGAAGCCGATCAGCTTATCCAGGTGCGGCCTGAACAGCGCGTAGTCGGACTTATCCTTGGCCTCCTCCCACGCCGCCTCCGCCGCGGACACCGCCACCACATAGGCGCGGTAACGGTCCTCGGGTATCTTCATGGAGCGGTCGTACTCGCGCTTCGCCCGGTCCGCCATCGCTTTTGTCACGTCGTCCGCGTCCGTCAGCGCTGAAAACGCGTCGATGAAGCCCTTCATCGTGCCGGACGTCTGCTTTTTGTACAGCTCGCCGGAGAGGTAGCCCAGCACCTCGCCGCGGTATTCCACGCCCTTGCGCGGTATGTTCACGCGCGAATCCCAGTACAGCGCGCCGATGGCGCTGTTCAGATATTCCACATCCCTCAGATAGCTTTTGAACTGCTCCAGTCTTTTTGCATTGTCTTCGTTCATACAGTCCCTTTTCTGTCCGCATTCGTGCGGCCTGGTTTCTACGTTACAGCATTCCCCAAGGCGGGTTCAATTAACAGCCGTTATTTCAGGAAGAACCGCACCTGGCGCTCCTTGCTCCCGCTGAACGGCGCGTAGCGGACGGGGAGGTCGATCCACGTCTTTTTGTCCACGATGCTCTTGAAATGTGTGAACGTATCGAAGCTGTATTTGCCGTGGTACGAGCCCATGCCGCTCTCCCCCACGCCGCCGAAGCCCATGTGCGGCGTGGCGATGTGGATGATGGTGTCGTTGATGCAGCCGCCGCCGAACGGCACCTCGCGCAATACCCGGCGCTGCAGATTCTTGTCGCTGGTAAACAGGTACAGCGCCAGCGGCTTTGGCCTTGACTTGATGCTTTTGATCACGTCGTTGATGTCGGTGAATTCCACGATCGGCAGCACCGGCCCGAATATCTCCTCCTGCATCACCGGCGCATCCAGCGACACGTTGTCCAGCACCGTGGGCGCGATCCTCAGCATATCGCGGTTGATCTGACCGCCAATGACGGCGTTCTCTCCCTCCAGCAGCCTCAAAAGCCGGTCGAACTCCCGCTCGTTGATGATGTGCGGCAGATGCGCGGCCTCGATGCCGCCGGGGTAGAATTCGTCTATGGCTTTTTTCAATCCTTCTATCAGCGCCTTCTTCCGGGACGCGTGCACATACGCGTGGTCCGGCGCGACGCACGTCTGTCCGGCGTTCAGGTATTTGCCGAACGCCAGCCGTTTGGCGGTGACGGCGATGTTCGCCGTTTCGTCCACGATCACCGGGCTTTTGCCGCCCAGCTCCAGGCTCACCGGCGTCAGGTGCTTCGCGGCCTTCTCCAGTATGGTCCGTCCGGACACCGCGCCGCCCGTGAAGAATATGTAGTCGAACTTGTTGTCCAGCAGGTCGGCGTTCTGTTCACGGCTGCCCGTCGCCACGCTCACGTATTCGGGCGGGAATATGTCCGAAATAATTTCCTTCAGCGCTTCCGATGTGGCGGCGGCGTTGCGGGACGGCTTGAGCAGCGCGCAGTTGCCCGCCGCGATGGCGCCCGCCAGCGGGTCCAGCGAGAGCAGCAGCGGGTAATTCCACGGCGATATGATCAGCGCGCAGCCGTAAGGCTCGGGCACCACAAAGCTATCGGCGCAAAACTGCGCCAGCGGCGTGGTGACGCGGCGGCTGCGTATCCATCCGGGCAGATGTTTGATCAGGTATCGGATCTCGTCACGGCACATGCCGATCTCCGTCATATACGCTTCGCAGCCGGATTTGCCAAGGTCGGCATACAGCGCGTCTTTCAGCAATTGCTCGCGCCGGATGACGGCATCCAGCAGTTTTTTGAGCGCGGCGATGCGGAACTTCATATCCAGCGTCGCGCCGGTATCGAAGAACGCCCGCTGCGCCGCAATGATCTCGTTGTTGTTCATGGAATCGGCCTCCCTATACCGGGCGTATATCTCACAACCGGTAGAATTGTTGCCTATATGATATCCCATTTCACCGCACAATGCCAGATATGACCATAAAAAATGATCCGTATACGCACTGGTCACAGAACATGCGGCGACAGCGCGACATACGATATAGAGAACAGAAACTGTTCAGAAAATACATGAATCAGGTGAATACATTATGCCGGATGATTTTGATGCCCGCGGTATGCAAACGGCGCAGCGCGGTTTCCCGCGCGGCGGCGGTTTTCCCCGCGGCGGTCAGCGGCGCGGCTTTCCACGGCGTGGTTTCCCGCGCGGCGGCTTCCCCAGGCGCTTTCCCATCAGGCGGCCACTCCCCATATTCCCGTTCTTTTACGGCTTCCCGCAGCGGCGATGCTTCTTTATCGACCGTTTCGGGCGGTGCTGCGACCAGTTCGGACGGTGCTATTATTTGCCGGGGCCCTATCCTTTTGCCGGTCTTACCGAGCAGGACGGCTGGTACGGCTCACCGGGCAGCTGGGACATGATGGCGGACATGGACGACGGATTTGACGATATGGATGGCGTGGTGGCTTACATCGACGACGACTTCGACTGAGCAAAGCAGCTTCGGGACCAACAGAAAACCGGCTCCGTACATACGTCGAGGCCGGTTTTCTTTTCTTTCTATAACTCCGTTGCCGGTTTTTCAGCGACCGCCCGGATGCGGCGGTAGTCCGCGAACCAACGTTCTCCGTCCCACAGCGATCCCCGCAGCGCTCTTTCGGTCTGCGTGAACACGTCCTCACGCGCGGCCTCGTCCACGACGCTGATGTCCGCAGCGAGAAATTGCGTCAGCCAGCCGCGCAGCCCTTCTTCGCCGCCGCTCAGCGGCGTGGGCCTGTCGAAATCACAAACGCTCATTATGCTGAAACCCGCGTTGACCAGCAGCGCGGAATATTCGTCGTTCGCGGGGTAAAAGAAGCGGGTGGCGACGCGCAGGCTATGCGACGCCATCGCCGCGCAGAAGGCCGTCCATATGCGCCCGATGTTGCCGTGCGCGCCGAACTCGCACACCAGACGCCCGCCCGGTTTGAGCGCTTTGTATATCTGCGCCAGCAGCCTTGGCTGATCCTCAATCCAGTGGAACACGGCGTTGGAGAACACCGCGCCGAACTCATTCTCGAACGGCATATCCAGCGCGTCCATCACGCGGAACTCGATGCCGGGATGGTTCTCCTTCGCGGCGCTGATCATCCTCTCAGACTGGTCTATGCCCACCACGCGGCGGTATTTCCCGGCCAGCTCGGCGGTCAGCGTACCGTCCCCGCAGCCCATGTCCAGCACGGCGGCATTTTCGCCCTCCGGCAGATATTCCAGCAGCGCCCGGCCATACTGCGCCACAAAGGCGTGGTTGTTCCGGTACAGCTTCACATCCCATTCCATCTGATTTCACCTCTGCGCAAACCGCATCTTATACCTGCCCCGTTTTTCTCGCGACGGCATAAACCAGCGGAAACGATGCGTTGAGAGCGGCCTCTTCCACGACGTCAAAGCCGTTTTCGGCAAGGAAGCGGACATAACTTTGATGGGCCCATTTGTGATAAGCACGGAATCCGGTCAGCGACATCAGCCGTGAACGAATGCCCGCCATTTTGTTTTGAGCGTGGACGAACGTAGGCGCGATCATCAGCCCGTCCGTTTTCAATACCCGTCCGATCTCTTTCAGCGCCCTCTCCGGCTCCGGCATGATGTGCAGCGTGTTGGCGATGATCACGATGTCAAACCTCTCCGCCCCGTATGGGAGCGCGGTGGCGTCCGCAACGGAAAAGCGCACGTTGGTAATGTTGAGCCGCCGCGCTTTTTCCTGTGCCGCGGATATCATCTCCGGCGACAAGTCGACCGATTCGATGCTTCCGGCACTGTCGGCAATACCCAGCGACAGTATTCCGGTACCGGTTGCAATCTCCAGCACGCGGGAGTCGGGGCGGAAGCGCTGCCCGATCCGGCCGATCATCTCGCGGTAGGCCGGCAAATCCTTTTTCATAAAGGCGTCGTATATGCCGGCAAACCCATCCCATAATTTGGCTTCATCTCTTGGCATGGCGCCTCCTTGTCTTCGGCAGAACCTGCCCATGCAGCTTTATCTCGCTAGCGTATCACCGCGCCGCGCTCGCACTTGTTGCCCCACGCGTCCAGCAGCGTTTTATCCTGATAGATGCAGATGATCTCGCAGTGGTTGGCGCAGCGGCCGCACTCCACGCCGCGTGTCACGAACTCGATGTCGGCGATATCGAACCGGAAGTCGCCGTCCGCGCCGGTTTTTCTGGCGAGTATCGCAACGCCGAGAGCGCCGATGAGATGGCTGTTGGGGTCCACCGTCACCTCGTGGCCCGTCGCGTCCTCGAACGCTTTTTTCACGCCCACGTTTTTGCTGACGCCGCCCTGAAACACGATGGGCGCGACGATCCTTTTGCCCTTGCCCACGTTGTTGAGGTAGTTGGACACCACGGCGCGGCACAGCCCCGCGATGATGTCTTCCTTCCTGTGTCCGATCTGCGCCTTATGAACGAGGTCGCTTTCCGCAAAAACGGTGCACCTGGCGGCAATCGACGTCGGCTTTTTTGACGTGAGCGCGATCTCGCCGAACCGCTCCACCGCCACGCCCAGGCGTTGCGCCTGGCTGGAGAGAAACGCGCCGGTGCCCGCGGCGCACAGCGTGTTCATCGCGTAATCCACCACGAACCCGTTCTCGATCAGGATGATCTTGGAATCCTGACCGCCGATCTCGAATATGGTGCGCACGTCCGGGTACAGCGACAGCGTGCCGATGGCGTGCGCCGTGATCTCGTTCTTGACCACCGCCGCGCCCGTCATGGCGCCGATGAGCCGCCGGGCGCTGCCCGTGGTGCCCACCGCGGCGATGCGCACATCCTGACCGTCCAGCTGAGATTTCAGCACATGCAGCAGGCGTTTCACCGCATCGATGGGGTCGGCCTGCGTCCAGAGGTATTCGCCCGCGAGGATGTTGTTGCTGTCATCTATCACCACGCCCTTGGTGGATATCGAGCCGATGTCCAGCCCGAGATACGCTTTTATCGTCATTTCGCTTCCTTCCTCATCATGATCATGTCGTGGAACGCCTCCAGCCGCGTGTGGATGCCCGCGTCGCTGGTCTGCGAGTCGTAGCTGAAGTAGATGATGGGTATCTTGTAGTCCGCGCTGATGTTCTGCAACACGGGGATCACGTCGATCTCGGGCATGCAGCCAAAGCTTTTTAAATGTATGATACCGTCGTAGCCCTTTTTCGCGCAATACAGCGCGCGCTCGATGGTCATCATGCACGTCGCGCCCATATCGTACTCGGCATAGCCGCGTATCTTCTCCCGCGCTTCCTTCATGGGGCTGTGCAGCAGCGAGTTGGACAGGTTCATCCAGCGGTCCACCACCATGCCCTTTTTCGCCAGCTCCTTCTCGATGAAGTGGTTGCTGAACGGCAGCATGATGGTATAGTACTCGCCGACGATGCCGACGCGCAGCGGCTTGTCCGGCTTATCCTTGCCGATTTCCCTGAAGCCCTTCATGGCGTCCTGATGGAGTCCGCGCTGCTGTTTGGCATTCCGCACGCCGCGCAGCGCTTCCAGGTATTCCGCGTGCGCCTTCTCGAACGTGCCGGGTTTGCTTTCGAACCCAACGTTCTGGCGCACGTAATCCTCCGCCTCGTCGATGCACTCCACCATCTTGAGCACCACGGGCAGTATTTTGGCGACGCGGGCCAGCGGCAGGTTTTCGTTGATGGCCTTGAGCTGGTTGTAGAAGCTGGTCGGCCTGTCGAACCGCGCCTTGGCCATGTTCACAAAGCGCCCCGTAAAGCCCATGTCGCGCAATATCTGCTCGTGCAGCTCGCCGTAATAGCCAAGGCGGCACGCGCCGCCCACCTGCGCCAGCGTATTCGCGCCCGCCTCGATGGCCTCGAGGTAGTTGCCGAGGTTGTACTTGAACGGCGAGCAGACAAAGTCCGGGCTGTAGCGGCTGCCGATCTCCAGCGTGTGGTTGGTTATGGGCGGCGGCGTGACATAGTCCACCCCCAGCCCCTGTGTGAACAGCAGCTCGATGGGCACGCAGTAGCTGCCCAGATGCGGAAATGTGACTCTCGTATTATCCAACGCTCTCGTCCCTCTTGAATCTGATGATGTCGATGAAGCTCTCCAGGCGTGTTTCGAGACCCGCCGTGCCCTCCTGCCCGTCAAGAATCAGGTTGAGTATCGGCTTGTCCTTCACGCGGCGGATGACGATCTCGTTGACCATCGAATCCGGCCCGCACGGGAAGGTGCTGAGGATGATGATGCCGTCGATGCGGTCCCGCCACAACGCGATGGCGCCGATCAGCTCGCGGCTGGTCACCCAGGGCAGCGTGCCGCTGATCTGATACGACATCGCCGCGGCTTTTTTGGGGTCCGCCGCGCAGCCCAAAACAGGCACCGCGTCCATGGACTTCAGCGCGGACGTCACCGGCACGCCGATGTACTGGTCGTAAATGTTGTAGGGATGGGCGATGACCAACACCTTGACGCCGTCCGACTTCAGCAGGCGTTCCTGCTCGCTGGCGGCGATCATCTGCTCGGCCCGCTCGGACTGCTTGGCCGTCCAGTAGGCGAACAGGCTGTGCGGCCGGTTCTTGCCCAGCGCGCGCCCCAGCTTTACGAAGGCCAGCGGCTCCAGTTCTTTGTTTCTGAGATCGATGTTGTAGTTGAGCAGCTTGAGATTGGTGTCGCGGAAGGTATTTTTGATCATGTCGTACACGGCGTAAAAGCGCGTGCACATCGTACCGGCGCGGCCCTGATGGCCGATGCGCGGCACCAGCACGTAGTCGCACTTGTCCATCAGCCACGCCACATGCCCGAGATAGACCTTGGTGGACAGGCAGGACTCGTCCACGGCGAGGCCACTGCCGCGGTCCACGATGTCCCTGTTGGTGTCCGGGCTGACGATGGTTTCCACGCCCAGCGCGTCGAAGAAGCTCTCCCACAGCGCGCCGTAACGGAAATAAAAAAAGGCCTTTGGGATTCCGATCTTCATGTTAACCCTATCCGATTATAAAATATAGATGATGCAATATGGGTATTATATATGATTCTGCCCTTTTGGACAAGGCGGACGTGGGGTTATTATATCCTGTACACTTTCCTGAAATGGTGGCCGTACACCGCGTAAGTGACGGCCTTGTGCAGCTGCGACGGATTATGCCGCAGCGTGTGCAGCACCAGCCGCCAGAACCAGCGCCGCTCCCGCCCTGCGATGCCCAGCCGGAAGATGGACTTCATGAACGACGCGATGTCCGCTGGATGGATTTTGACGGGCTTTTTGGGCTGCGCGCGCTCCGCGTCGAGATAGCGCATCACGCGGCGGTAGTACGATTCGGGGCCGTAGATGCTGCCCACCACCTTCTTGTAGCCGCTCACCAGCTTGTCGTGCGCCATCCTGGGCGTGAAGTTCATCGAATAGTCGGTGTTGTCGCCCGAGAAGTCGGTGAGCAGGCGCTGCTCCTTCTCCATGCGCTGGTACAGCCGCGTGCCGCGCGGCGCGTTCAGCAGCCCCACCATGGCGACGACGATCCGGCTCTGCTGGATGAAGCGGATGAGCGTGTCGAAGATGGTCTCCGGGTCGCTGTCGAAGCCGAGGATAAAGCCGCCCTGCACCTCCATGCCGTGCGCCTGGATCGTCTCGATGCAGGCGAGCAGGTCGCGCCCGCGGTTCTGGTTCTTGCCGCATTCGGACAGGCTGTCCTCGTTGGGCGTTTCAATGCCCACAAACACCTGCTCGAAGCCCGCCGCCACCATCAGCCGCATCAGCTCCTCGTCGTCCGCGATGTTGATGGACGCCTCGGTGTCGAAGCAGAACGGGCGGCCATGCGCCTCCTGCCACGCTATCACGGCGGGAAGCACCGACGCTTTGAGGATTTCCTTGTTGCCGATGAAGTTGTCGTCCACGAAAAACACGCTGCCGCGCCAGCCCTGGCTATGCAGTGCGCCCAGCTCCGCCGTCACCTGCCGCGCCGTTTTGAGACGCGGCCGGCGTCCGAACAGCACCACCACGTCGCAGAACTCGCAGTTGAACGGGCAGCCGCGCGAATACTGGATGTTCATCGACGAATAGTCCTTCATGCGAATGAGGCTCCACAGCGGTATGGGCGTAGTCATAAGGTCGGGCTTGTGGTCGCACCGGTAGACGCGCTGGGCGCAGCCCTGTTCCAGATCGTTCAGGAACGGCGGCAGCGTGACCTCCGCTTCGCCCAGCACCAGATGGTCCACCGTGTCGAATTTGTCCGGAAAAGCGGTGAACAGCGGTCCGCCCGCCACCACGCGGACGCCCGCTTTTTTGCACCGCGCGATCACAGCCTCGGCGGAAGCGCTTTGCACCGACATCGCGCTGATGAAAACACAGTCCGCCCATAGCAGATCGCTGTCGCGCAGGCAGTGCACGTTCATGTCGGCGAGGCGTTTCTCCCAGTCGCCCGGCAGCATGGCCGCCACAGTGAGCAGGCCGAGCGGCGGGAATACGGCTTTTTTCGTGGTGAACCGCAGCGCGTATTTGAAGCTCCAGAAGGTGTCGGGAAATTCGGGGTAAACGAGTAATATGCGCATGCGTGTCCTCCATCCGTCGGCGTCGTTAACAATAGAATGCGACGTTTGCAGCGCGCGTATGCTCTGAAAATTCTGGTCGCATAACGATGCGTCGAATGATACTCAAGACAAACAGCGCTGCGAAGCCAGCCCATCTGTGGTATGATAATAGAAAATCCGAGGAATTTACGGAATGCGGAACCGCACGGCGATCGTATTCGTCCGATA
This sequence comes from Bacillota bacterium, assembly GCA_023428025.1. Lineage (GTDB taxonomy): Bacteria > Bacillota > Clostridia > Christensenellales > SZUA-584 > SZUA-584. The sequence continues at coordinate 59,376 of JAEYZN010000006.1, read as the reverse complement.
AAGAACGATACGGGATAAGGTGACTTGATGAAAAAAATACTGACAGCGGCAATATTGGCCGTGGTGATGATATGGGGCATGGCGGGCTGCGCGCCCGGCACAACGGAACCGGCAGCGACCGGAACAGCGGCTGTCATGCCCGCCGAAGCGGAAGCCACGCCGCAACCCTCGCTTGGCCCGCTGGCCGGACTGGCCGGTATCCAGGCGGCGGACGTGCGCCAGATCGGCATGTATGGTGATTCGCAACCGCCGGACACGCCTGTGGCGGTCTGCTCCGCCGACGAGGATATCGCCTTGCTGCTGGCCTGGCTGCAAAGCATCCGCACCACGGAGGCGCTGGCCGCGCCAACATCCGCCGCGCCGGGAGACTGGAGCCGTTACGACGTCGCGCTGTTTGACGGCCGTGCGGTCACCGTTTCGTTCTCGGGCGATACGCTCAGCACGGACGGCGTGCAGTTCCGTTACACCGGCCCCGCAGCGCCGGTTCTCGAGAAACAGCTGTGGCTGAACGTGGACGGGGATTCCTTCCCCGCCGGAACCGAGACCATTTATTACACCCTGAACAACACCACCGGCGAGGAGGCGGTGATCCTGTTCGTGCCGGTGCTGGAGCGCGCAACGCAGACGGGCTGGGAGAAGCTCGCGTGCACAGAGGGCTTCTGCGGCGTGCCCGACCCGGCGACGGAACCCGTGATCGAGCACGACCTGCCGCTGGCCGACTGGTATCCCGACGCGGGGCCGGGCGTGTACCGGCTGTCTCTGGAGGCCTACGACGAGGACGACAACCCGTTCATGATATCCGATGTGTTTGAGATCGGGTGAAACAATCCTCTGTGGTCTGTTGTTTTTTGGCTAACTGCCATATAATAAACAGAGAAACGTGAAAGGAGAGCATTTATGAAAACGTGCGTGAAACCGGAGATTGCCGCCAAACGGGAGGCGTGTATCCGCTGACGCTGACCGCCTCCCGAAAGCTGTGACAACAAAAACTTTCCGGAGGTTAAATCATTGGATAACGAATTACTCGCGCTGGGGTTCACTCCGGCGCTTTTGGAGACCGCCGACGCAGAAGGGCTGATCCCCGGACGCGTGGCGGCGCAGGCCCACGGCATCTGCCGCGTGCTCACCCCTGCCGGTGAGGCGGACGCGCGCAGTTCCGGGCGGCTGATGTATGAATCGGCGATGCTCCCTGTGGTGGGCGACTTTGTGCTGCTGGACAGCGACGGCGTGATCCGCCGCGTGCTGGAACGGCGCAGCGCGTTCGTGCGGCGGTCCAAGGGCGAGCAGCAGGTGGTGGCGGCGAACATCGACACGGTGTTCGTCTGCATGGGGCTGGACAGGGACTTCAACCTACGGCGGCTGGAGCGCTATCTCGCCGTCGCGTGGGACAGCGGCGCTATGCCTGCGGTGGTGCTGACCAAGGCGGACGTCTGCGAAGACGCGGCCGCGAAACGCGCGGAGGCCGAGGCCGCCGCGCCGGGTGTGGCGGTCATCGTCTCGCCGGACGAGCTGGAACGGCTGAAAGGCCTTATCACGGGGAACACGGTGGCGTTCATCGGGTCCTCGGGCATCGGCAAGTCCACGCTGATCAACCGTCTGGCGGACGAACCGCTGCTGGCGACAGGCGAAACACGGAGCGACGGCAAGGGCCGCCATACGACCACGGCGCGTCATCTGCTGCCGCTTCTGGGCGGCGCGGTGATCGACACGCCGGGCATGCGCGAGTTGGGCATCGAGCGGGCGGACCTGACCCGCGGCTTTGCCGACATCGACGCGCTGGCGGAGAGCTGCCGCTTTGCCGACTGCGCGCACGAGAGCGAGCCGGGCTGCGCAGTGCGGGCCGCTGTGGCGAGCGGAACACTGTCCGAAGAGCGGCTGGAAAGCTGGCGCAAGCTGCGCAAGGAAACGGCCTACGCGGCGATGAACTGGCGGCAGATCGAAGCGGCCAAGATCGAGGCCATGCTGGGGCCGGGCGGCATGAAGGAGCTGCGCCGCATCGTGAAGGAAAAGGACATGGCTAAAAGACGGTAATGCACAAAGCGCCGGTCAGAGATGACCGGCGCTTTTCGTACGCAGACTTCCTTTGTATGCAGGCTGCACCCGCTTTTCTGTGTCCCGGGGATGCCTTTGGCACGGCTCAGCAGGGGCGTTTTTAATCAAGATACTTGAATGCTCTCAGCGCGCATTCATCTCATCGTACAGACATTTAAAGTCATGTCCTGTAGGGCTCTGGTATATTTGAAGATCGAATTCAGGAATGACCGACAATATATGGTCAAATATATCTGCCTGTATCGCCTCATAGTTTTCCCAGGCCGTATCACTGGTGAACGCATAGATCTCGATCGGCAAGCCCTTTTCGCTGGGCTCCAGCTGTCTCACCAGCTTGGTCATGCCATGGTGCACGTTGGGGTTGTTTCTCAGATACTGTTCCACATAAGCCCTGAAAGTTCCGATATTTGTCAAATGGCGTCCGTTTACTGCGCTTGCCGGATTGACCCTGTTGTTGAAAGACTCAAGTTCCTTTTCCTTTTTATTCAGGTACTCGCGGATATACTCGATCTTTTTAAACCTTTCCAGCATTTCGTCTGTGCAGAACCGGATGCTCGTCATATCGATGTACACCGAGCGCTTTATCCTTCTGCCACCCGCTTCCTGCATGCCTCTCCAGTTTTTGAACGACTCGGATATCAGTGAATAGGTGGGGATAGTGGTGATCGTTTTGTCCCAGTTCTGTACCTTCACCGTGTGCAGCGTTATTTCTATTACATCTCCGTCGGCACCATATTTGGACATCTCGATCCAGTCTCCCAGGCGCACCATGTTGTTGGCTGACAGTTGAATGCCGGCCACCAGTCCCAAAATCGAATTCTGGAATATCAGCAGCAGCACGGCGGAGGCCGCGCCGATGCCGCCAAGCAGCAGCCAGGGAGAACGGTCTATCAGCACGCCGACCACCGCGATGCCCCCCACCACATAAGCGATGATCTTAACCACCTGAAGGTATCCCTTTATCGGCCTTGACTTCGATACCTCGTAATTGCTGTATATATCGTTAACCGTGTCCAGCAGTTTGTTCAGCGACAACACGATGACGAACAATATGTAGCTGAACGCGATACGCTGTATCCATACCTGCGCGCCAGGGAACTGCGGAGCAAACGCATAAATAACGGATGCGGGGATGATGCGGATCAACCGGTCGAACACCTTGTTTTTTATAAAAAAATCATCCCATCTGGATTTGATTCTGGAAATAAACGTTATCAGCAGCTTCAGCAAAAGCTTTTGAACCATCACATAGACCGCCACGCTGATAAGAATAACGGCAATCGCCGCCAGTGCATTGGACAGATATCCGGACCACTCTCCATCCAGTCCGAAATCAAGCAAATGGGTTTTAAAGAATTCGACCAATTAAGTCCTCCTTGATAAGTTGATGAGCGGACATATGTCATTTGGATGTTCCGCGGTTCATCATGTTATGGAACAAGCCATGCCTCCCCTATCGCGAAACGGGGCAGCACCGTCGTCTCAGTACGGATAGATATACGGATCGCCCGTGGGCGCTTGCCTGTGGCGTATCACGCCGTCCGTCATTATCGGCATCGTGTATTCCGCGCCTTCGTAATCAATCACGAAGGCCTGCACGGTGCCCGTCACCTCGATCCATTCGTCCGCCTCAAAATCGTCCGCATCCTCCACGCGCACGTGGAAGCCGACCAGCGAGGCGTCCGCCGCGCAGCACGTCATCATCATTCGGGAAACGAGGATCGTCCCCTCGGGGAAGGCGTCGTCCTTGTACACGAAGCCATACAGGGCGATCCCCTGACCCTGAAGCTGTTCGATGGGCGTATAGACATAGCTCCCGAAAGTATCGAGGGCCTGCTCCGCATCGTCATCCTTCACGACGCAGGGTTCCATGTCCGCCACCTCAAAGGTCTCCACGGCGGGTATCGCCGCTGCTTCGGGCTCTTGCGTCGGCGCTGCCGTCGCTTCGGGCGGGGCCTCCGTTGCCTTAGGGGTCGCCGTGGGCAAAACGGTTATCTCGCCCTCCAGGGGCTGCGGCGCAGCCGTCTGCGACGCGCCCACGATCTGCAGGCCCGGATTGGTCAGCGACATCGCCGTGTCCTGATTGGGCGGCGTGGTGACAAACAGCACCAGCGGGATCAGGAACATCAGGCTGTACAGCCGCGTCTGTTTACCGAATTCACGGCGGCGCGTGCGCACCAGACGCACCAGCTGGAACGCGGTGAGGATGCACAGCATCCCAAACCCGAACCACGCGATGGGCAGCATTCTGGGCGCCAGATAGAGCAGGATGTCTCCCGTAAACAGCAGCAGCCCTGTCACAAAGGCCATCGCGGCCAGCACCAGCAGCCACAGTATCTCGATGCTTCTCCTGTTCATGAGCCGCCTCCCACAAAGAGGCTGGCCGCCATCGTCAGCGCGAAGCACACCAGCAGTATCGTGATGACCAGGCGCAGGGCAAAGCGCTTTTTAAAGCTGCCCACCAGCATCATCGTATTCTTGATATCGATCATCGGCCCGGTGATGAGGAAGCCCAGCACCGCCGCCGCCGGAAAGCTCGTGAGGAATGTGCTGGCCACGAACGCGTCCGCCTCGGAGCAAAGCGACATCACAAACGCCAGCAGCATCATGGCCAGCGTGGACGACACGCTCCCCCCGCCGATGCCCGCGATCACGTCCTTGGGCACCAGCAGCTGCAGCGCCGCCGCGATCAGCGCGCCGAATATGAGGTATGCGCCCACGCTTTTCAGCTCGTCGCCCGTGTGGGCCAGCACCGCCTTGAGCGACGCGAACCGCTGCTTATTGGCCGACGCGCCATGCTCATGGTCGTGCTCGTGGTCATGGTCATGATCGTGATTGCAGCCGTGGTCGTGCTCGTGCTCGTGGCCGCAGCCGCACGCGCAGGATGCTGGAAGCGCCGTCTCTTTGAGCACCTGCGTACCCGTAAACCGGTTGACGATGAACCCGATGATGACCGCGCCCGCGAAGCCGAACAGAAAACGCCACAGCGTCATTTGCGGCATCGTGGGAAACGCGTTGTAGGTGGACAGCAGCACGATGGGATTGATGATGGGCGTTGCCGTCATAAACGCGATAGCCGCGCCGGTGGGCATCCCCTTTTTGATCAGGCCCCGCGTGATGGGGATGATCGCGCATTCGCAGACGGGAAAGATGAGGCCGACAAGCGCCGCCGACACCAGCTGCAGGACCTTGTTTTTGGGCAACAGCCGCAGCAGCATATCCTCCGTCACGAACACCTGGATAAAGCCGGAGATCAGCGACCCCAGCAGCACGAACGGCAGCGCTTCCAGCAATATCGCCCACAGCGTCAGCGTCAGCGCCTGCCCCGTCTTCTCCACCGACGTTCCGAAGCCGCCGCCGTTCAGAAAACCGACCCAGAAGATGACGGCCGCGATGAAAATCAGAATCAGTATGTTCTGTCTTGTTACGCCCAGCTTTTTCAGTTTTTCCTTCAACGATCCTGCCCTTTCGTCCCTTTGTATATGGCGCCTGACATAAAGCGTTCTTGTTGCCACACGTCTGTCTTATCCACTCATTATAACTTTAAGAATAAATAGAGACAAACATATATTCAATATATTCCATATTTTTTACAAAGATAACTCCAGCGCTTCAACAGGTTGATATGATAAGCTTGACGACGCGCGCTCAATGGCGCTGATATGTCTGGCTATGCCAGGCCGGACAGAAACGCGGACAGTATGGCGTTGAAAGCTTCCGGTTCGTCGATATTGGCGCAATGCCCCGCGTTATCGATGATTTTATGTGTGGCCGAAGGCTCCATCGCTGCCAGCCGGCGGCCAGCCTCCAGCGCCAGCGGCATGTCTTTCCCGCCCGTTATGATCAGCAGCGGATATTCCACAGGTTCATCGCGTCTTACAAACAGGCGGTTCATCCCGCCCATGCCGCGGAACGAGCGCCGTGTGAACCCGCTGACACTCTCGGCCAGCACGGCCCGTCCCTCCTCCGATGCCGCGGACGACAACACCATGCGCCGCTTCAGCGCCTCGAACGACACCACCATCTGCCAGAGCCATTTCAATATTTCCTTTTTCTGAGCTCTCAGTGTATCTTCGTTGTCCTTGTGTATCGAGTAGCCGCCCACCACGGTCACCGACGCGGCGAGCGCCGGATAGACCTGTGCGACGCCCTGGGCCACCAGAGAACCCAGCGAAACCCCCACCAGATGGGCTTTGGAGACGCCGCACTCTTTGAGGATGCCCGCGGCGATATCCGGCATATGGCCCGTATCCACCTGCTCACGCCGCAGCGGGCTGCCGCCGTGGCCCGGCATATCCGCCGTGATTACCAGATAATCTCCCTGAAAGAACGCGGCCTGTTTCTCGAACACGCGGCTGTCCGCAAACGCGGGGTGCAAAAACAGTATCGCGCCGCGTTTAGGCGCTCCGGCCACCGTATAGCGTATCGTCATATCCTTATACGCATATGTCTTTTCCGTATTCATTTTGGTTCCTCCAGCTCCTTATAAAGTTTTTTCAGCCATTCCAACACAGACGCCAGCTGATGAATCCCCAGCGCCAACGTCTTAAGCTGAAAGACAGCAATGTCCTGAAATTCATCGGGGTATTTCATTTTCTGATATTCTTCGTCAGCCTGTGTGTATTCGCGGAGCGTCTTTTCCGCGAAGCGTACCGCCGCGCCCACAATGCGGCGCCGTTGTTCCGATGCCATCACACCCAAGAAGAACAGGCGCGTGCTCAGCTCCGCCTCAAAACGGTTCAGGTGCATCCCCTCACCCTCCGACAGCATCCAGGTCTCGAATGCTGTTCTGCCTTCGCCGGTTATGCTGTAGACGGTCTTTTTTCGCCCCGTGTCAGCGCTGATCCCGGTTATCCATCCACAGGCCAGCAGTTTCTTGAGCGTGGCCTGTATGCTCCCGAGGCTGGGCTGATAAAACGGTGATACCGGGGTTTTCATCGCCTTGAGTATATCGTATTGCGTCAGGCCGCACAGACACAACAAACCAAGCACCACATATATCATATCATTAATCCTCCTGACCTGATTATAATATACCTAATAGGTATATTCAAGCTGCAAAAAAAGGAGCCTTTCGGCTTCTTGTCCTGCTTATTATACGATGATATAAGCGCTGCCGAGTATCATCTTGCATTCCTTCTTGATGCGGCTGGCCTCGGCGGACAGCTCGAATACGTTGCCAAAGCGGCGGTTGCATGCGGCCACGCCGGAGATGGACAGCGACACCAGCGGATACTGCTCCACCAGGCCCTGCCGGTTCTTGGCAATGATATAGCCTTTTTCCACGTCCTCCTGCTTGTAGAACGTTTTGATGGATTCGTCGAACTTCCTGAGTATGACGCGGCAGACGTCCTCGGCCTCGTCCCGGCTGACCACCGCCACAAAATCGTCTCCGCCCACATGTCCCACAAAGCTGTTTTCGCTCACCATGCCTGTTATGATCTCCGCCAGATGGAGGATCACGCGGTCGCCGTTCTCAAAACCGTACACGTCGTTATAAGCCTTGAAGCTGTCGATGTCGAAATACAGCACGCAACTGTCCGCGGAGGAATACAGCACGCCGTGCAGCGCCTTCTCGATCTGCATGTTGCCGGGCAGCATGGTGAGTGGGTTGAGCTGCGTTGCGTTGCTCACCTCGATCTCCATGGTCTTATTGAGCAGGTCTTTGATCGTCACGATGCCGTGGTACACACCGTCCTGCATCACCGTGATGAAGTCGTATACCTTGTTGTCCGGCCGGGCCATGGCCAGCTTGCCCGCCACGTTCACCGGCGTTTTGTAGTCCACCGAAAGAAAGTCGCAGTCCATCACGGACGAAATGGGCTTGCGCGAATACAGGCTGTAGCCGTATACGCCCGCCACCATCGCGTTGAGCAGGTTGCGTGTCACCACGCCCAGCACCTCGCCGCCCCGTGTGACGCAAAAGCCCTGCGACTCCGGATGCTTCTGCATCATCTCATAGGCTTCGGGTATCATCACATTTTCGTTTACCGAAATGGCGTGCACGCACAGGTTGCCGATGTATATGTCCGACAGGTTGTAGCCGTAGAGATGGTTCTTGTGCGCGTTCAGCTCCACAATGGCGCCCACCACATCATTCGACACAGGGCCGATCCTGGGGTCGGGCCGCTGGATGAAATACCCCTGGCCGTAGTGCACGCCGATATGGATCAGCGTCTGCAGCTCAGTCAGCGTTTCAATGCCTTCCGCGATGAGGTAGGTGCCGGTGATGCGCGCGAACTCCTGCATGCTTCTCACCAGCGCCTGCTTGACGGTATCCTTGTCGATATCGCGTATCAGGTTCATATCCAGCTTCAGGTAATGCGGCCGCACGTCGGAGATCAGGTTGAGGCCGGAATAGCCCGCGCCCGCGTCGTCGATCGCAATCTTGTAATCCTGCCCCTTGTAGTTGCTGATGATCTGCTTGAACTCCGTCATGTTGGATATGGCGCTTTTCTCGGTAATCTCGAATATGATATTTTCCGGATTGATTTCAAACTTATTCAGATACTCCCGCGTAACGCCCTGCTGGAATTTCTCGTCCTCGATCACGCTGGGGTTCACGTTTAAAAACAAAGTCGCACCCGTGCGGGAATCACGCATGGCGGCCAGCGCCTTGCTGCGGCACAGCCACTCCAGGTCCCACAGCGCCTTGTGCTTTTCCGCGACCTCAAACAAGCGCTCCGGGTTCTCCAGTTCAGACCCTCTGGGCCCACGGCTGAGCGCTTCGTAGCCCAGCACCGAACCATCCCGCAGAGACACGATAGGCTGGAATACCGATCTGATGTCTGAATTGTTGATGATTTCCTGCAACATGGCTTTTAGTGATTCCCCCGCTTCGGTGCGTTTCACACTGTCCCTCCTGTGGTGCCTTTGTTCGTTCGTCTGAATTATCGGCTAAAACGGCGAAAAGCGTATATGCTGCGGGTAAACATCGTGTTAAGCCTGTGTAAAACCACAACGAAAACCGCCATCCATTTACAGTCTTTGTTCTTCAATGGGATTACGCGCAAATTTCACCGTGGTAAACTGCGGCCTTCTGTGGTCTGAGCCGTTCCGGCATATGATTGTTATGCTATCCCTAACATGAAAACACTCCATCAGCTTCGAATGAATGACGCGTTCTCACAACTGTTGAGATTATTCAGTCTGAAGTCCGCTGACCAGCGATACTACACTTCACCGAATACCAAATACTTACTCACCATTTTTTTCTAGCACCATAAAATAAAGGTAGTAACACCCTGTCCGTTTTGCGTTTTTCCAGAAAGAGCAACGAATCAGCACAAAGAATAAGCTTCCATAAGGGGGCTTATTCTTTGTTGAATTTTTCACAAACACAAAGATAAGCAGGCTGTTCAGGCCTGCTTATCCCCCATGCGCCTAGGCATTACGAGTATTTATATGAACGACCGTAGGCCGGATTTACTTTTTATTGGCTGGCATGCGCATACTCACGCGCTTTTTATCGCCCAGATAGTCCTGCACGATGCGCAGGGATTCTCCGAACCTCTGGAAATGGACGACCTCTCTCTCTCTCAAAAACCGGAGCGGCTCAATCACATCCGGGTCATCCGCCAGTTGAAGCAGGTATTCATATGTGGACCGCGCTTTCTGTTCAGCCGCCATGTCTTCATACAGGTCGGTGATTGGGTCTCCCTTTACCTGAAATGCGGTCGCGGTGAACGGTACGCCGCCAGCGCTCTGCGGGTATACGCCCCTGTCATGGTCGGTAAAGTATGCGGCCATGCCCGCTTTTTCGATCTCCTCAATCGAAGCGTTCTCCATCAGCTGGCGCACCATAGCGCCAACCATCTCCAAATGGGCCAGTTCTTCAGTCCCAATGTCATTGAGCGTGGCCTTGGCTTGCGGCGTCACCATCGAAAACCGCTGGCTCAGGTAACGCAAAGACGCGCCGATCTCGCCGTCCGGCCCGCCGTATTGCGACATGATAACCTTGGCCATCTTCGGGTTGGGCGCCTTGATCCTGACGGGGTATTCAAGCTTCTTCTCATATATCCACATTAGCGATCATCTCCTCCCAACATAAAGTTAAACTGCGCCTGCCACGGCCAAGGATCATTGATCCACTGCCACGGCCCGGCGCTGGTGGACCGGAACGAATACATCGGCCCGAATTGTTGCTCGTAATCGCGCCGAAGCATGTTGGCCTCGTTCACGACGGCGTTATACCTCGCCAGGGCTTCGCGGTCGTCCGGATGCGTGTTCAGGTAAAGCGCCATATCCACGGCGTAAAAGTCCATCGCCGTCAGCGCCTTTAACATTTCGTCTCTGTTCATCGCCATCCCCCTCCCTACCAGATTCCGTAATGGTCTGTCAGTTCGGGGAATATGGTGCCGGCCTTGAGCGACTGCACGGGTGACATCGTTCCGCAGAGCATCTGCCACGGCACATAGGCGTGAGCGAGTCGAACATCCATGATCGGCGTCTCCATAGGCACGCAGGTGCCCCCGGGAGCCATCATATCAGCGACATTCTCTTTCATTTCTCATATCTCCTTAACTAAAGCCCGCCTTGCTGCTAAAAGCAGGGTTATATAGTTATCATATGAACACATAAGAATAGTGTGCCAGCACTGTATGCGTATGGTTTTAGAAAAGTGCCTGACCACCCCCCTGTATGGAATAATTATTGTGTTTTATTTAAAAGCAAAAGGCAGCCGGTTGGCCGCCTTTCGCGATGTTTTGTTTGTTATGAATAAAGAGTGTGGGATCAGAGTTGTTCAGAATACGGGCACCACATTAGCACCTTCTGCATATGTATCCACGATGAACTTCTTGACGACGTCGCTCGTCAGGGCGGCGGCCAGCGCCTTCAGCTCCTCACGGCCCTCGTCGCCCGCACGCACCGCCAGAATGTTGGCATATGTCGTGGCGGAGAGCGAGCCAACCTCTTCTCTGGCCAGCGCGTCGGTGGCGGCATTGAGGCCCGCTTCAATGGCATAGTTGCCGTTGATCGCCGCGATGTCCACATCAGCCAGAGAGCGGGGCAGCTGCGCGGCTTCGATTTCGACGATTTTCAGTTTTTTCGGGTTTTCCTCGATGTCATTGATTGTCGCTTTAAGACCGGCATCCGCCTTCAGCTTGATCAGGCCCTGAGCCTCAAGCAGCAGCAGAGCGCGCGCTTCGTTGGTGGTATCGTTGGGGACCGCGATCTGAGCGCCGTCTTTCAGCGCGTCCAGAGAAGCCGTTTTTCCGGCGTAGATACCAAACGGCTCGAAGTGGACCGCGACGAGGGGCACGATGCTGGTGCCGTTTTCAGCGTTGAAGTCGTCCAGATACGGCACGTGCTGGAAGTAGTTCGCGTCCAGAGAGCCGTCCTCCAGCGCCAGGTTGGGCTGCACATAGTCCGTGAACTCCACGATCTCAAGATCATAGCCCTGCTCGGCCAGCACCGGCTTGATCGCCTCAAGGATCTCGGCATGCGGCGCGGGCGACGCGCCCACCACAATCTTCACCAGCTCGGGCGCCTCAGTGGCTTCGGGCGTGGCCTCGGGCGCCTCGGTGGGGGCCTCAGTGGCTTCGGGTGTGGCCTCGGGCGTTTCGGTAACCGCCGGGGCCGCGGGTGCGCAAGCCGCCAGCAGCACAGACAGCGCGAGCACTGTGACAATCAGCAAACTCAATGACTTTTTCATGGTAATCCTCCTAAATAATTATTATTTAATAAATTTTATCTTCTTCTGTCGCTCAGCCGGGCCAGCCAGGTGCCCACTTCCTGCAGCACCTGCACCAATATCACCAGCAGCGCCACCGTGATGAACATGATGTCCGACTGATAGCGGTACAGCCCGTACCGTATCGCGATATCGCCGAGGCCGCCGCCGCCCACGATGCCCGCCATCGCGGAGTAGCTGAGGATCGTCGTCACGGCGATGGCCGCTCCGGTGATCAGCGAGGGCCGCGCTTCGGGCAGCAGCACCTTGCGCACGATCTGCATGGTGGACGCGCCCATGGAGTGGGCCGCTTCGATCACGCCTTTGTCCACCTCTTTGAGCGAGGACTCCACCAGGCGCCCGATAAACGGGGCTGCGCCGATCACCAGCGGCACCACCGTCGCGGTGGAGCCGATGGACGTCCCGAGTACGAACCGCGTGAAGGGCGTCAGGGCGATCAGCAGTATCAGGAACGGCACGGAGCGGACGATGTTGACGATGATGCCCAGCACCGAGTTGACGCCTTTGTTGGGCCGGATGCCTTGCTTGTCCGTCACCACCAGCGCGATGCCGATGGGCAGCCCCAGCACGTAGGCCAAAGCGGTGGATACGAGCGTCATATAAAGCGTCTCCAGCACGCCCTCGCCCAGCATTTTCAATACCACCTCATCAAACATAGCCGTCCACCTCCTCCACTGTCAGGCCCTTTGCGCGCAGATACCGGATCATCCCATCCGCCGCACTGCCTCTGTCCGGCAGCTGCAGCACGATCTGCCCGAAGGCTTTTCCGTCAATGTTGCGGGTGTCCGCGAACAGTATGTTGACGACTTGTCCGAATTCCAGCACCATGCCCGCCACCACCGGCTCATACGACGAGCTGCCGTCAAACACGATGCGGCAACATCGCTGGCCGGCCACGGGCTCCAGCTGCCGGTCTTCGGCATAAACGAGCCGGCGGGCCGCGGCCGATTTGGGTCTTGCGAATATCTCCTCCACCGAGCCGGATTCCACGATGCGGCTGTCGTCGATAATGGCGACGCGCTGGCAGATCTGCTCGATCACGCTCATTTCATGCGTGATGACCACGATGGTGATGCCGAGGCGCTTGTTGATGTCCTTAAGCAGCGACAGTATCTCCCGCGTGGTGGCCGGGTCCAGCGCGCTCGTGGCTTCGTCGCACAGCAGCACCTTGGGGTTGGTGGCCAGCGCCCGGGCGATCGCCACGCGCTGCCTTTGGCCGCCGGACAGCTGGGCCGGGTAGGCGTTCGCCTTATCGGTCAGCCCCACCAGGGACAGCAGCTCCTTGGCCCTCTTGCGCGCCTGGCTTTTGTCCACGCCGGATATCTCCAGCGGGAAGCACACGTTGTCCAGCGCCGTGCGCTGCATCAGCAGATTGAACAGCTGAAATATCATGCCGATGGACTTTCGCGCATGGTTGAGCTGCGTCTGCGTCAGCGCCTGCAGGTCCATCCCGTCAAAATATACCTTGCCGCTTGTCGGCTTCTCCAGCAGATTGACGCAACGCACCAGAGTGCTTTTTCCCGCGCCGCTCATGCCGATGATGCCGAATACTTCCCCCTTCTGAATATCAATGTCGATGTCTTCCAGCGCTTGCACCTCACCGGCACTGCCCTTGAAGCGTTTGCTCAGATTCTCGATGCGAATGATACCGTATTCTGATCTGTTGTTTTCAGGCATCAATTACCATCCTTATTCTATATGTTTGGTATGTTTTATGATTATAAATGAACGGCTGGTTTAAGCAGCCGTTTCACAGTTGGCAGCATTGCCTTAAGTCATCCTGATTCGGTTTCAGACTTCGTTGATTCCAGTAGTCGGGCGCAGAGCCCTGCCCTGCGCCCGGCCGGAGGATTTATAGCATATGGGTTTATTCAGCAAACAGTGCGGTTGAAAGGTAACGCTCGCCCGTATCCGGCAGCACCACGACGATGGTCTTGCCCGCGTTCTCGGGGCGTTTGGCCAGTTCTGTGGCGGCCCAGGCCGCCGCGCCGGACGATATGCCGATCAGCAGGCCTTCCGTTTTGGCGATCTCGCGGCCGACGGCAAACGCGTCTTCGTTCTTCACCGTGATGATCTCATCGTAGATCTTTGTGTTGAGCACTTCAGGTACAAAGCCCGGCCCGATCCCCTGTATCTTGTGCGGCCCCGGACGCCCTTCGGACAGCACCGGAGAATCCGCCGGTTCCACGACCACGATCTTGACGTCCGGATTCTTCGACCTTAAGTATTCGCCCGCGCCTGAGATGGTGCCGCCCGTGCCCGCGCCGGACACGAATATGTCGACCTTGCCGTCCGTGTCTTCCCAGATCTCGGGGCCTGTGGTGGCCTTGTGGATGGCCGGGTTCGCCGGATTGTCGAACTGGCCGGGAATGAACGCGTTTGGTATCTCCTGCGCCAGCTCATTCGCCTTGGCGATGGCGCCCTTCATGCCCTTCGCGCCTTCGGTGAGCACCAGCTCCGCGCCGTATGCTTTCAGCAGGTTGCGGCGCTCCACGCTCATCGTCTCGGGCATCGTCAGTATAATACGGTAACCCTGGGCCGCCGCCACAGACGCGAGGCCGATGCCGGTGTTGCCACTGGTGGGCTCTATGATCACGCTGTCCGGCTTCAGGATACCCCTTTGTTCCGCGTCGTCGATCATCGCTTTGGCGATTCTGTCCTTCACGCTGCCCGCCGGATTGTAATACTCCAGCTTGCCGAGTATGGACGCTTTCAGATCGTGCTTCTTCTCGTAGTTGGACAGCTCGAGCAGCGGCGTTTTGCCGATGAGTTCCGTCAAACTTTTATAGACCTTTGCCATATTGGGTTGCCTCCTTGACATGAATAATTCATATATGTTTTATATGATTTTATAATATGGTGCTTTTGTTATTTTGTCAACACCTTTTTAAAAATAATCAGCTTAAATTGCAGCCTGGATTATGTAAGATTAAAATTAACAAATGGAAGCCGCTGAAAAGTCTCAATACAAGGCGTTTTTGAGCATTGCGGCGATGATGCACCGGCGCGCTTTGATAGAGAAACAACGCAGTATACGGGCTTTGTCAGCGGCCTGAAACAATCAGATATTTTTCCGCCGCAACAGCCCCTATTGACAATTTTCAGCTATCCGCCTATTATCAAAACATATGCATCGAGTATGAAATGAGGTAACTCAATGAGAATTTCCTCCAAGGGGCGTTACGCGCTGGCCGCCGCCATCAACATGGCCAAGTTTTCCAACGGCGTCGATCCCGTCACCGTCGTCAGCATCTCCGAGCGGCTGGGCATATCCAAAATATACCTGGAGCAGGTGTTTGCGCTGCTGCGCCGCGGCGGCGTTGTCAATTCGGTGAAGGGCGCGCAGGGCGGCTATGTGTTCACGCGCACGCCCAGCCAGATCACGGCTTACGATATCCTTTCCGCCGCGGAAATCTCGCTGTTTGAGGCGACGGAGGAAACCGTGGCGCACAATTCCCCCGAGACGGACGAAGCGATGCAAAGCCTCGTGTTCGGCCCGCTGGATGACGCGGTGATCAAGTCCCTCGCCGCCGCCACGCTGGAAGACCTTGTCCACGAAACGGAGAAGCTCAAAGGCGACCAGAGCCTGATGTTCTTTATATAAGTCCTGTCGTCCCCCGCGGGCATACATTCTGAAAACACACAAGCCGCCTTCGCTGCGCGCGAGGACGGCTTTATTATGCGTTTCAGCATTGGCCTTCAGGTTTTCAGCAGGTGCCGCTTTCCGTCGATCAGCACCGCGCCCTTCACGCGCAGGAATTCGCCCAGCCTGCCGGACAATACGCCTTGAAGGAACCGCTCGAAGCTTTCCTGCGTAAAAACGCTGTCTATGTCCACCGTCACCGCGTCGAAATGTTCATGCCCGTGGCCGCTCACCCGGACGCGGTCTTCATCGCTGCCGACGTCTAAAAACGCTTCAATAAAACCGTCCTCGTCCCACCGGCGGGCCAGCAACGCGGCGCTGGGTGATATGGCCTTCAGGTCGCAGACGAGCCCGTCCAGGTCTCCCGTAAAACGCTCCAGCTTGCTGATAACGATGACGGATGCGTTTTTGAGCTGGTTTCCCACGAAGCTGCCCGCCATCAGTACGCGCTTCTGGATGTTCAGGCTGTCCGCCACGGCCACCGTGCGCCGCACCCGGCAGCGCGTGCGCAGATACTCGTCCCTTAAGATATCCTCAAACTGGTCGTAGACGAATATGCCGGACGTCTCAAAGACGATCTTCGTGGGCGTGAAAGCGGCAATCACCTCGCGCAGCGCCAGCAGCAGATCGGCCCGGAGCGTGCAGCAGATGCAGCCGTTCGGCAGCGTCACGGCGTGGAAGCCCTCGCTGCGCACCAGGTCGGCGTCCGTCTCCGTCTCGCCGAATTCGTTGACGATATAGACCGCTTTCTCCCCCGCGTTGACGTAATGCGCCAGCAGGGCGTTGGCCAGCGTGGTCTTGCCCGCTCCCAGAAAGCCGGATATGACATCCATCTCGATCATGCGCGCTGTCTCCGTTTTCGATACGTATCGGCTTTTCAGTATACCATATCCGCCGCGCTATACCAGCGTTCTCGCCAGTTCGGCGCAGCTGGCCGCATCCGGCGCGTAGCCGTCCGCGCCGATCAGGTCGCAGAACGCCCGCGTGATGGGTGCGCCGCCCACCAGCACCTTCACGGCATCGCGCAGCCCGGCGTCCGTCAGCGCCTCGATCACAATGCGCTGTTGGTCCATCGTGGCGGTGAGCAGCGCGGACAGCGCAAGCAGCTGCGGCCGGTGCCGCCGCACCGCTTCCACAATGTCTGCCGCGGGCACGTTAACGCCGAGATCGATCACCTCGAAACCGGCGCCCACCAGCATCATGCGCACGAGGTTTTTGCCCACGTCATGCATGTCGCCCTTCACCGTCGCCAGCACCACCTTGCCGATCAGCCTGACGTTCTCGCGGACCAGGCCGGGGCGCAGCAGTTCCAGACCTCTGTTGAGCGCGCGCGCGGCCACCAGCACCTCGGGGACGTACACCTCGTTTTTTCGGAACCTTGCCCCCAGCCGCCGCATGCCCTCCAGCAGCCCGTTATTCAATATTTCCTCCGCCGGTATGCCACCATCCAGCGCCTGCGAGACCAAAGCGGCCACATAGTCGGCCCGGCCTGTCTGAACCGCGCCCGATATCAGCGCCACCCGAGACAATACATTATTCATGCTTCATCATTCCATTATCTTATTTGTCTGTACCCCGCTCCTAAGCTTAGGTCTTTGTCCCGCATACCGCTTTTCTCCTTGATCGTCAAAAGTATACCGTGGTCCGTTACGGCTTTTCTTGCACGATCTTTTGATTTATAGAACTATTGTGCTTTTTCATACAGAGTTGGTAGGATTGGTGCGATGAAATGATGCGGCTGCGCTGGCTGCTTTACCTAAAACCAGACCATATATTCCCCATTATCCTCTATCATATAATTGATGTTGTATTTTACATGACTTCATGGTACTTTTATAATGTGAATTGAGGTGACGACATGAGTGAAAAATTCTATTCTGTGGACGCTATCGCCAATCTGCTGGGCATACATCCCAAAACGGTGCGGCGGTATATCACCGAAGGCAAGCTGCGCGCCACAAAAGTTGGCAAATTATATCGCGTGAGCGGGCACGACTTAAGCCTGTTCGTTGAGGAGCGCGGGTTGGACCCCGGCGACGCCAATAAATCGGATGCGCCCGCTGTCACTGTTTCCGCCGTGGTGGATATCCCCGCGCGGGACCGGGCGGAGGCGGACAGGATATCGACGCTGCTGCTCGCCGTGATGAACATGCACGACCCGCTGCTGCGCCAAAGCTCGCTCAATGTGCGGCAATACGAAGGCGGCCATCAGCTGCGCGTGATGCTGTGGGGCCCCGCCAGATTTGTGATACGAATGCTGGAGAGCATCGAAGCGTTTTCGGAGCATGCGGATTAAGAGGCATAAGCTGATCGGCAAACCCCTCTTGGCCGGCGGAATCCGGCTCCTTTTTGGGGAGGAAGGTTTATGACAAGGTCACTCGGCGAAACGGATATTGCATTCGTCCCTGTCGCTCGGGATAATTGGTCTGACTTCGAAGAATTTTTTCAGTCTGTGGGCATACTTTGCTATTGCTGGTGTATGGCGTGGCGGATGACCAATGAGGAACGAAAGCAGGGCGACTCCTCCGCCTACAGGAAAGAGTTGATGAAGCAGCGGGTTTGGGCCGGAATTCCGGTGGGCCTGCTGGCCCGCGCGGGCGATGAAGTGATCGGCTGGTGTTCCGTCGCGCCGCGGGAAACCTACCGGCGGCTGGGCGGAGACGACAGTCTGGATCATGTGTGGTCCGTCACCTGTTTCTATATAAAACCGGCATACCGCGGCAAAGGGCTGATCTCGCAGATGATCGGGCAGGCCAAAGAATACGCGAAGCAATCCGGCGCCCGTTATCTTGAAGCGTATCCTGTCAAGCCCGATTCGCCCAGCTATCGGTTCATGGGGTTTGTCGGCAGCTTTGAAAGGGCCGGTTTCGTCTTCAATAAGACGGCGGGAACAAGGCGTCATGTGATGACGTATCAGCTTATCGATTTATAACCGTAAAGACTCTTGGAAAGGATGACCTATGGAGCTTCAATATATCAATCACCACGGCATGAATATCGCGGTGCTGGCGGACGGCATAATATCCACCGTGCAGGACGCGCTGGATCTGATCGGCACCGCGTCTTACAGCGGGGCAGGCAGCGTCGTCATCCCGATGGAGCGGCTCGCCCCCAGCTTTTTTGAGCTGAAGACGCGGCTTGCGGGCGAGGTGCTGCAAAAGTTCGTCAACTACGGCATGCACGCCGCCATCGTGGGCGATTTCTCCGGCTTCACGAGCAAGAGCCTCGCGGACTTTATCCGTGAATCCAACAAGGGGCGGCATGTGCTGTTCAAAAGTACCATTGAGGAAGCCGTCAAAGCGCTGGCCGCGCTGGACGAGTGACCCAGCATCAACGCAGCCCCTTCGGGTGTTTTCCGAAGGGGCTGTATTGCTTTGTGTGTGTTATCCTTTCGCCGGACTTTTCGCGTGGCGCTTGCCGAATATCTGCCGACGGAACAGGATCAGGTTGATGATGACGAAGAGCACCACCATTGCCCCCAGCGTCAGCCACGACATGGACAGATTGAGCGGCGCGAGGCCCAGCAGCAGCAGCATCGGGAAACCGAACACGATGGCCCAAAGCTGCTGATAGATGAGGTTGCTCACAGCGGGCGTCTCGAACATGGGGTCGATCTCGCGCACCAGTATCACGCCGGTGCTGTTTGTTCCCGTCAGCATGCCGTACAGCGTGAGGAAGGCCTCGTGCTCATAGTGCGGGAACAGCCGCTTTGTGATGAACTTGACCTGAAAATATGTCGCAAACGCGCCAACGATGCAGATGATGGTCAGCGGGATGATGAACTCGCGGTGCGTGAACGCCGAAAGGTCTATCGCCGCGATGGAGGCGACCACCATGATGTCGAACATGAGACCGGCAATACGCGACAGCATAAAGTTGTTGAGGTACTGGCGCTTGACGACGCCCTTGGCCTGAAGCGAGCCCAGCACCATCTTCACAATGATGGCCAGCACCGTGCCGATCAGGAAGTTGAAGCCCCAGATCAGCGGCTTGACGGTGCCCGCGAAGAACCCGCCCAGACTGTCCAAGCCCAGGGACAGCAGCCATGTCAGCGCATAGCCCGCCATGTAGGTGAAGAACACGAAGCCGATCTGCACCGTCAGCTTGTCCAGCGATTCCGACATGGGGATTTCGCCTTTTCTGGTGATCAGCTCCGCAGACAGATCCTCCATCTCGTCGGCATTGGCGATGGACTGCTTCACCAGTCCCTTCTTTTTCATACTGTTGAGGTATACGAGGCCGCCGATGCTGGCGGACACAAAGCCCATCGCCGCGATGGTGAGCCCGAAGCTGGCGCCATTCTGAAATGCCGGATAATCCGTCGCTGTCTCGTAGATGTGGCCCCAGTTATACGCCTGCCCCGGCCCCTGCCCGTAACCCATGGGGAGCAGCAATCCGGACGCCGCCCAGTTGCCCAGCACGTAAGAAAGCCCCAGCGTGATACCCAAACCCAGCACGCCTTGAAACAGATAGGACGAAACGGTGGTGAGGCCGGAATTGAACACATCGATGCCCGCTTCCTTCGAATGCTTCTTCTCGGAGACCTTGAGCGCCACCGCCACGCAGCCAAGCCCCAGGCCGTGGTAGGTCAGCGTCTCCATCGTCACGGCGTTGAAGAGCGACGATCCCGTGATGCCCTCATACGCAAGGTTGCCAAACAGTATCAGAAAACCGCCGAGCACCGCGCTGGGAATCAAAGACTGCCGCAGCGGCTTGATCAACCGTCGCAGCATGTTGGCCGTCAGCATGCCCACGAGCAGAATGGTCAGCTCGATCATCAGGCTCCAAACACCAATGTCCCAGAAATTTTGTCCGGTCGTCATTCGATTTCTCCTTTGAAACGGTTGCCGCAAATTGTCGGAATCAGTTTATCATATTACGATTTAAATATCAGCAATTGTTCGTAAATATAACGAAAAAAAGGCGAACCCCGCCTTGTATCCATTTTACCCAAAAGAAATACAGTTTATACAAGCACACCATGCAAACGGCTGAGTTTTTTGGTATAATACAGAAAAAAGGCGGAGGCTGCACATGAAAACGCTCATCGTTTATGATTCCGTGTTTGGCAACACGCAAAAGCTGGCCGAAGCGATGGCCGGTATGCCGGACGCAAGCGCCGTGCGCGTTGCGGATATCAAAGCAGAAATGCTGAAGGAGGCCGGATTGCTGCTGGTGGGGTCCCCCACGCGGGCGTTCAAGCCCACCTCTGCCATAACAGAGTGGCTTAAATCCCTGCCGGAAGGCGCGCTTTCAGGCGTTCGCGCGGCGGCGTTTGATTCCCGTGTCTCTCCCGAAGATGTGAAGTCCGGCGCGCTCAAGCTCATGATGAAGAAGTTCGGCTACGCCGCGCCGGATATCGAAAAGCTTTTGACGAAGAAGGGCGCGGAGATCGCCGCGCCGCCCAAAGGATTCTTCGTCAGGGAATCCGAAGGGCCGCTTGCCGACGGCGAGGAAGGCCGCGCCGCCGAATGGGCGCGCAAGCTGGTATAGCGGACTTTTCTTTTGTTTTTACCCGAAGAAGTTACTTTATAGTGTTTTTATGCTATGATCTTCATTATTAGACGTGATCATAGCGTCATGATCATTATTAGACGTGATCATAATACCATGATCATCTTTAGACGTGATCATAGCGCTATGATCTTCTTTAGACGTGATATTATGATCTTATCTCAAATTAGATCGTCTAATTGACATATGTATACATCAATAGTTATAATCCCAATAAAGGTGGCGTTGAAAATGTATTATGCAATAATCGGCGATATCATTAATTCTAGAGCAATTAATAATAGACGAGAATTTCAGAATTCTTTTATGTCATCATTAACTGAAGTCAATGATAAATATTATTATGATATTGCTTCCAATTTCACGATTACCTTAGGAGACGAATTTCAAGGCTTACTTAAAAAACCTGATAATATTATTGATATAATAGAAGATATTAAAAAAAAAGTATATCCCGTCCGTATTCGTTTTGGAATTGGTATCGGTGATATTTATACAGATATTAACCATGAGCTTGCTCTTGGTGCGGACGGTCCCGCTTATATTTTTGCAAGAAAAATGATAGAAGAAATCCGGCAGGGCGAGAAAAGCTATGAGCCTTTTGTCCAGGAAGTTAAGGTGTACGGTATCCAGGATGGTACAAAAGAAATTTTAATTAATACCATTTTTTCATTATGGACTGTCATTGAAAAAAGCTGGACTCCGTCACAAAGAGAAAAGATTTATTCTTACATGGAAAATAAAACACAAAGAAAGACGGCTGAAAAGCTGGGCATATATCAACCTGCTATTCATATGTCCTTTCAACGGGCCAATTTTTATAGTTACCAAAATGCTTCTCAAATTTTGAGGAACGCTTTAAAAACTATTGAGGGAAATTATGATCGATAGTACTTTCTTTTTGTTATTGTTGACTGCCCATATTATTGGAGATTATTATTTACAAACAGATAAAATCGCGCAAAACAAAGATAATAATAAAAGTTATATGTGGCTTCATTTTGTTACATATGCTTTTATTTTTGGGTTAGCATTTGTTGCAATAGGAACATTACTATCTTTAATACTCATTGGGACTGTTGTATTATTACATGGGATTATTGATTATACTAAGGCCAGGCTTATTGTTAATAGAATTTTTAGCAAATCAGAAAAAGATAATGAAAATAATAGTCAAATAATACTATTTATATTTGATCAAGCGATACACATACTTGTCATAATAATAATAAGTGTTATATATCAAAATTTTGTTAATAAGACCGAAATAGTACCATGGGTTCGAGAGATATTCGCTTATTTAAATTTTCCCGGCGGTAAGCTTCTTCGTGGTGTATTGTTGATTTTAATGATATATAAGCCTGTTAATATTGCTTTTATTAAGCTCTTTAACAGATTTAAGCCTAAGATTGACTCAGCAGAGGATCCAAGTCAAGAAAAAGGCGGAGCAACAATAGGGTTCTTAGAAAGATTAATAATTATTATCTTTTTATACGCACAAGAGTACTCTGCTATTGGATTTATACTAGCCGCAAAGTCAATCGTTCGATATGCAAAAATAACAGAAAAGAAAGAATTCGGAGAGTATTATTTGATTGGTACCCTGTTTAGTACAATATGCGCTCTCGTTTTATTCTATTTAATCTGGAACTAAAATGAGATATTGGCATTCGGGAGGCTTGGCGAAGCCTCTTTTATTTATGCTAAAACACCAGCCAGCCCATCGTGAAGGCGTAGGCGTACACGGGCATCAGCAGCGCGAACAGCACGGTCAGCGCGATATCCGCCCACCGGCGCCGGGTCAGCAGCGCCAATGCCGGGTACAGCACCGCCAGCCCCATGTAATAGCGGAAGCCGGACAGCAGCCACGTGGGCGCGAATATCACGAACAGGTACGCGATGGCATAAACGCTGTACGACACGCGCAACTTTCGCGCCATCACCGGCAGCGTGAGGCCGCCCACAAGCAACACCGCGAACTGGCTGCCCCACAGCAGCAGCTTATCCCTAAGGTCCCAGTCCCCCGTGGTCAGTTGCCCGAAGGTGGCGCCCAGCGTGCGGGCGTAGTTCCCGAAGTTCTGGCCCCATTTCTGGCTCTGCATTTTGAGGAAGAAGAACGCGTCGCCCGTCAGCGCGAGGTTCAACAGCAGGTAGGCCGCCGTGCCAAGCGGTATCAGCAGCAATGCGGGCGACCGGGCGAAAAAGCGCCTGAGCTTCTCCCCCGGGCTTTGCCGCCACAGCGGCGGCGTGAGGCTGTGCGCCCCCAGCATTTCGATCAGCACCGGGATGAACAGCAATACGCCCGCGCTGCGCGTGAGCGCCGCCAGGCCGCCCATGGCGCAGGCAATCACAAAGCGCCCCGTGCGCGCGTGGTAGATGCAGGCGAACGAGAGCAGCAGGAACATCGATTCGGAGAACGGCGCGCCCAGAAACACGGCGGCCGGAAAGAGCAGCAGATATTTCACGGCGCGGCGCGCGGCAGGCTTGTCCGCATCCAGCAGCGCGAGCTTATACAGATAGACGCACGCGCCGCCGAGGCACAGCCACGAAACGGCCAGCGCCGCGATGTGTTCGTTGGAGACGACGACGAGGTTGAGCAGCCATACGGCGGCGGGGTACAGCGGAAAGAACACGATGCGTATCCAGCCGTCCTGCGCGTCCAGATACCCCTGCGTCGCGATGCGCAGATACTGCAGCGCGTCCCACCGGCTCCACGTTTCCGCCAAAGCGCCGCTGTTGCCCGACACGTGCATCGCGCCCCAGCAGAGCACCAGCAGCGCCAGGCGCGACAATACCGCCACGGTCATGATCAGCAGCGCCGTTTTTATGCCCAGCCTTACAGGCGTCTTTGGTTGTTCCAAGCCACCGCGGGCGAAACGGAGCGCGGCGAAAACAACGGCTGCTCCAAAAGCCGCGACGAAGAGTATGTAGAAAAGGATCATGGGAAACGACATGGCTTTAAGCTTTCATCCGGTCCGGAAAATTGGGCGGCTTGTTAGCTGCGCACCCGCATTCCGGCGTTATTTGGTCAGGTACGGCAGCAGCATGAACAGCACCATCAGCAGGCACATGACGACGGCGATGATGATGCCGATCACGTTTATCTTATTCTTTTTATTCTCTTTCATCGGAAACGCCTCCAGTTTGTCGCAAGTGAATTGTCCCTGCCATTATACATGAGATGCGGGCAATAATCCACAACGCCGCGAAGGAAATTCCCCAACGGCGTCTATCGACCGGCTTATTCAATTCATGCAAGCAACTTGCTAAAAGCCCTCCATGGATTCGGGAACGCCGCTGATGTTCCCGTCGCCGTCCTGCATCAGGAACGACAGCGTGTAGATGTAGCTGGAGGAGAAGGAGGTGAGCTCGCCGTCCTCAAACACCAGCAGCTCATAGGAAGCATCACTGCCGAACATCTCGTTATCGCCGAACCAGTCGGTGCCGTAGCCCGCCTTGAAGCGGAATTTTCCCGCGGGCAGCTTGATCTTGGTTTTGCTGTTCGGCCCCACAAACACGGTGGAGACCAGCACGTCATCCTCCGAATAGATTTTCAGGAACAGCGACCGGCTCTGATCCCCCACCTTGATGGTGATGGAGACCTTCTTGGCAAAGTCCGCATTGCGGTAGGTCTCGCCGTTTTTGGGCGTGGGTTGTATGCACGACGCGGCGCGGGCCGCCGAATCCCCGAAATCGCCCAGAGCGTAAAACCCGGTATAAGCGGTGTAGAATCGCCCGTCCGCGAAGGCGGCGTCCGCCGCTTTATAGTCGATGTTGTGCCGGCATTCCAGCGCCAGCGCCGAGGTGTCCGAGTAATTGCCCAGCGTGGAAAACACCGCCAGCGCGCCCTCGTAGTCCTGCGCGTCCATCAGCGCCACAGCCGCCGCGTAATCCAGCCGGTTCTGGCACTCCGCCGCCCGGTCCGCCGCGTCCCGAAAGCCGCCCAGCGCCAGAAACGCGGCTTTCGCCTCTTCAATGCCGCCCGCGTCCATCAGCGCCGCGGCAGCGTTGTAGTCCAGCGTGTTCTGGCATTCCAGCGCTTTGTCCGCCGCGTCCTCGAAACGGCCCAGAGCGTTGAACGCGTCCCGCGCCTGCTCGTATTCTCCGGCGTCCATCTGTGCCTGCGCCGCGTTGTAATCCAGCGTGTTCTGGCATTCCTCCGCCATATCGGAGGACTCCTGGTATTCGCCCAGTTCGACGAACGCCGCCCTGGCCTGCTCGAATTCGCCGCTGTCCATCAGCGCCACAGCCGCTTCGTACCGGTCGGCATGGGCCTTTTCGATGAACACCGGCACCAGCACGCCCGCCGCCAAAACGAGCACGCTGCCCGCGATGATCAGCACTGTGCGCAGCATATGCTTTTTCTTTTCCGGCTTGGGCAGGTCCCGGCGGTATTGCGCGTTGTTATAGCCGGGATAACCGGTGTATACGGGAGGCGGCTGCATGCCCGCGTCATTCGCGTAAGGCGCGGGGCCGTTCGGCGCCGGCGGTATATAGGACGTCGCAAAGCTGCGAGACTGTCCGGGCGCAATTTCTTCCACCCGCGTTCCGCACTGGATACAGAATTTCTGATCCTCCGGAACCGGCTGCCCGCATTGACGACAATACATCCGATTGTCCTCCTCGTTTATTCGCATTGAAGCGGCTGCCGCACCAGCCGCAAGCCATTTGCCATATCATAAAATGAGTCGAAAGGCCGATTCGTCCGCACGGCGATGCGCGGCTCATTATCCGTCAATGCCCGTTAAAAACAAAGCGTTACCACTATCCATGTTCATTGTTCAAGCGGCAGATATATACTAGCACAATCATCCATGAATTTCTATCTATCCGGTTGTAAAATTTAGAAATGATCGCATCAAAAAAGCCGCATCTCAGCGGCTCTTCAGATTTTACATCACCGTGCGACGCCCGGTCTTATTTTGGGCTCAAAGTCCAGCTGATCCAAAATGTCTTTTTGCAGGTCGATGCCGCCATATACCTCGGCCAGCTCAAGCCCCTCCTCCCCCAGCGCGAACACGCAGCGCTCGGTGACGTAGAGCACGTTCTGGCCCCGCAGCCGCGCGTGCCTGGCTGAGAAGCTGATCGCCTCGATCTGCGGCTTGAACTTAGGCTTCTTGCCTTCGTGCACGATGCGCACGCCGTCCCCGTCCCGCTCCACCCCAAGGCCGATGGCGGTGAACGTCATGCAAAAGACCACGTTGGGCGTGGCGGTGGTGATGTTGGCAAAACCTCCGATTCCCGCGAAACGTCCGCCCATCACGTGCGCGTTCACATTGCCGTGCCTGTCCGCCTCGTAACCGCCCATAAAGCAGGTCCGTATGCCGCCGCCGTCGTAGAAGTCGAACTGCTGCGCCATATCGGTGATGATATCCGCGCCGATGGTCGCGCCGAACGCGATGCCGGGCGCGGGCAGGCCGCCGATGCCGCCGGACTCCACCGTCAGCGCGATTTTCTCCAGCATGCCGCTCTTGGACGCGTAGCGCCCCACCATTTCGGGTATGCCGATGCCGATGTTGACCACGCTGCCCGCCTGCAGTTCCTGCGCGGCGCGCTCGCCGATGACCTCGTGCGACACCTGCGTGTCCTCATGACGGCCGCGCTTGCCGGACAGCCGCATCCGCCCCATCCAGTAGTTCATGTGGCTGGGCGGCACATGGATGTCGCCGGACAGCGTGGGATTGTACGTCTCGTCCAGAAACTGCTTCTGTTCCGGGCACACCACCACGGCGTCCACCAGCACGCCGGGCACAATGACGTTGCGCGGGCGCGAAAACTCGTGGCTGACGCGCTCCACCTGCATGATCACGATGCCGCCGTTGGCCTTGGTGGCCTGCGCCGTGGCCAGCGCGTCGATGGACACGCATTCCTTCTCAAATGTGATATTGCCGCTGGGATCCACGGTGGTGCCGCGCATCAGCGCCACGTCGATCTTCGGCGTTTTGTAGTAGAGGTATTCCTTGCCCTCCAGCGCGACAACGGAGACCAGCTTTTGCCGGGATCTGTCGTTGAGGGCGGGTCCGTTCACGCGCGGGTCCACAAACAGCCCGAGGCCCACCTCGCTCAGATAGCCGTCCTTGCGCGACGCCGCCGCGCGCAGCGTGTGAGACAGCACGCCCAAGGGCATGTTGTACGCCTCGATCTCGCCGCTGAACGCCATCTTCACCGCCACCGGCATGCTGCCGTAATGCCCCGCGATCACGCATTTCACGGCGCCCGCCGCCATGTAGGGATCGGCGTACCGGCTCTCGTCCCAACCGCCGAAGCCGGACGCGCAGAAAATCGTGAGGTCTTTTGGATGCCCGGTTTCCTTGAACCGGCGGAAAATCGCTTCGTGAAGAGCTTCAGGGTTGCCGAGGGTCAAGAAAGAATTGATGCAGATGGTATCGCCGTCGCGCAGCAGGGCCGCGGCTTCATCCGCGCTGATGATCTGAAACATGTCAAGGCTCCTTTGTCTTGATAGCGACATTATATAGGAATCATGCAGCGGCGGCAATATCGCTTATAATGGCAAAAAAGAAAATGCTTCTGTTGAAGCATCTTCTTTGACTGCCGCAGTGTTTTATAAATTGATCAGCTGGCAGCCGGTGATGTCGTCGGCAGGGTGACGTCCGGTGTCGCTGAGACTTCCGGAGATGTGACACCGGCGCCCGGCGTTTCAGTCACGTCCGGAGAAACTCCCGGAGAAACCGTTCCCGGCGTTTCGGTGACGTCTGGCACGATGTCCGCTGTCGCGGTCGGTATCAGCGTCGTTGTGGGACCTACTGTATTGCCCGGCGTGTTGTTTCTGGTACAGCCAACCGCCATCACAGCAAGCAGGATCATGATGATTGTCACAATCAACAGTTTTTTCATTGAATCCGCCTCCTTTGCATTTAGTTTTCACATACCGGAACGGAATTATGAAGGAGGAGGCTTGTAAAAATTTTCTTTGTTTCAGCGACCGATGAATTCGCGTAGTATGCTGCCCCGCGGCACCAGGCTTTCATCGCTTAAACTCATGAAATAATTCAAAAATTTGAGCAGGCTGAGCGCTTCCGGGTAATTTTCCATATCCGGCGTGAAAGCACGCAGTTCGGTGTAGGCGTGTTTTTTGAGTATCAGCGGTTCGTAAAGCAGCGTGGAATTGAACATCACGTCCGCGTTTTCCTGATACGGCAGTATGAATTTGTATTCGCCGCGCCGCACTGAATCCCATATGGCAAACGTCTGGGCGAACGAATAGCCGCGCGTGCGTTTGTCCCGCACCAGACGGCGCAGCAGGCGCAGGTCTTCCGGCACCACCACGTTGTGGCTGTCTATGTTGAGCGTGGTGAGCGGCGATATGAATATGCGGAATTTATACGCGTCGTCCACGCCCCCCGTCAGCGCGTGGTTGAGGCCGTGGATGCCTTCAATGATCAGGATGTCGCCCCGGATGGTGAGCGGTATCGTCTCTTTGCGGCGGCCTTCCAGGAAATCAAAGCGCGGCATATGCGCCTCTTTACCGGCCAGCAACAGGTTCAGATCGCCGTTCAGCTTTTCGGTATCCAGCGCTTCCAGACACTCGAAGTCGTAGTCGCCGTTCTCGTCCCGCGGGATGTCGGGGCGGTTGCGGTAATAGTCGTCTACGGATATGGCCTGGCAACGCTTGCCCAGTACCTTGAGGTGCACGGCCAGCCGCGACGCGAACGTCGTTTTGCCGGAGGACGACGGGCCCGCCACCAGCACGATGCGCACGCGCGGCCGCGCCGCGATGCGCTGGGCGATCTCCGCGATGGTGCGCTCGTGCAGCGCTTCGTTGACGTTGATGAAATCCTCAATATCGCCGCGACGCAACATGTTGTTGAGGTCCGCCACGTACGATATGCCCAGCACGCCCGCCCAGCGTTCCGCCTCGCGGAACACCACGCCGTATTTAGGCTGCCGGATGATGGGCGTGTCCGCCTCGATATACGGCGTGGGATACGTGAGTATCAGGCCGTCGTCGTAGGCGTGAACGCGCGCCCCCTTCAGGTATCCCGCGCTTTTGGGCATGATGCCGTGAAAATAGTTGTGCATGCCGCCGTATTCATACAGGCGGTAATAGTCGAACGGGCGGTAGGCCAGCAGCATCGCTTTGCTGACCAGGCCTTCGTCCAGCATGATCTTCCTGGCGTCGTCCACGCTGAGGCTCGCGAACACGAAATCCTCGTCCGCCTCAATCAGCGCGTCCATCCGCTTTTGCAGCTCGCCCACGTCGCCGGGCTGCAGGTCGTCCAGTTCGCAGTACAGGCCGCCGCACAGCATGTGCTCCACCACCAGCGCGCGTCCCGGAAAAAGCTCGCGTACCGCGCGGTAGAGCAAAAACGTGGCCCCGCGCTGAAATACGCGCGACGCCTGCTCGCTGTCCCTCGGAGACAGGAACCGGATCGTGGACTGCGGCTCCGGCGCGTCCGCCAGTGACGCGATGCTGCCGTTCATCAGCGCGCACACCGCATTCGCCGCGCCGATATTCTCCGCGACCTGCCACAGCCGCGTGTCTTCATTGACCGGAATCTGTTTTTTGCCGCCGTTCAGCACGACGCAATAACTGTCCATGATACCCCCTGTATTCGTCTATTCTATGTCGCTCTATACCAATATAATCGTTCACAGCCTGCCTTCACAATACCCAAGGCGGCAAATTCACAAAAGCGTCATACCCTGTTCACCGATTTCTTAATTCGTCCGCGCTGGTCTTATGGCTATTTGTATAATGGTTTTGCGGCACGCCCCCCGGCAAATCACATCCCCAGGGCATGGGACGAGCGGCAGGCAGCGCTTTCGAAATTCTTTGACTTCAATTCCCAATTCAATTAAAATAGTTAAAGCATATTTTTTGACACATCATATTATTACATGGAGGTGGCGGATGAAATACAGAAAAGTCTTGCAGCGGCTTTCCGTTCAGGTAATAATGTCTGCAGTTTTTGTTGTTTCGGCTTTTTTAGGAAGCGCCGCGTCCGCTTTGGCTGCCGGTGACGAGACGGCGTCGGCGGAAAAACCCGCAGAGCCGGTCCCCGCGCCCGGGCCGCTGTCCATAGAGAAGCAGAGCCTGCCGTTCACAGAGCTGGCCCCCACCACCACGATGCCGTTCGAGGAACTGGTGGGCGACAACGGCGTGTATGAGGATGAGACCCAGATACCTCCCGTTCCTGCCGCCGGCGCATACAAGCTGGTCATCAACGAATATCACCAGTTCGCCGCCGTCTATAAAAAGGACGATGCCGGTGCTTTCACCGTGCCGGTGCGGTATATGGTCGTCAGCTCAGGCGCGGGCAAAACGCCTTCTCCCAAGGGGACGTTTGAGATGGGCGACGGTTACGTGCGTTTCGGCCAGTTTGTGGAGTTCAAGGTTTTTGGGCAATACTGGCGGCAGGTCGTGCGCAACATATACACCCACTCCCTCATCTATGAGTCCCGCAACGCCCGCAGCTACACCTCGTCTTACAACGAGCTGGGCAGGCGCGCCTCTCACGGCTGCATCCGCATGCTGGTGCCGGACGCGCGCTGGATCTATTACAATCTGGGGCCGGGCACCGAGTGTGAGATCGTCCGGGGAGACAAGAACGATGCGGAGGCCGCCGCCATCAAGAAACAGCTGGTGCGGGCCGAAAGGCCGAAGAAGCGTCCCGCGCTGAAACCCGGCGGGATTCCCGTCACCGAAGCGTGGCCCGGCTGGCAGGGCAACGCTTATGCCCAGTATACCGCCTACATCGCGTCTCTCAGTTCCGCCTCTGCGGATGAGGACACCAATCAGGCCGCGGCATAAACAGATATTGCAAGTCCGCCGATAAAAGCGGAGAAATCACAGAAAATCAAAACTCCTGTATGGGATAAGATGCAGGAGTTGTTTTTTTGTTCGGAGCTGTCCGGCACACAGGGGACAAATCAGCTAGCGGGTCGCCGCTCGTAACCCGCAGAGGGTCAGGCCTCTTTTTCCCGGATCAAGACCATAAGCCCGTATGCGCCAAGCAGTACAAAGACCGGCACGATGATGATCAGGGATATTGCCGGGTAGCTGCTCGTTGTCGAGAAAAGAAACGGCACGCCGCAAAAATCCATCACGATGTGGAGAAGGATCGGCACCCACAGGTTGTTTGTCGCTTTATAAATCGATCCAAAATACAGGCCCAAGCCCACCGTCCAGATCACCTTGCTGATGATCGTCACCGGCGAATGGCCCAGCGCACCGAAAATATGCCCGAGGCCGAACAGGACGGACGAGAGAATGACGGCAGCCAGAGTTGCGTTTTTAGACTTTTTGAACAGCTTTTCTATAATATTGAGCAGCAGGCCCCTTACATACAATTCCTCAATAATTCCGACGCCTATATAATAGATAAACCCTTCGATCAGCACCTTTTCCAGCGTGGGCGAAGCATCAAAAGGCTGCAGGCCGATAAAAAACGCAAAGAATGAGAGAACGAGGGCGAGCATCCCCGCAAGCCCGTAGGATCTCAATCCCTGCCAGACGCCCTTCTTGCTAAGACCCAGCGCCCAATGGGGGCAAAACAGCTTCAAGAGAACAAAGCAGATGATGCCTGTGAAAACAAAGTTGAGCATTAACGTGAAATAGAACGGCTCAATATCGGATATCCGGACGTTTAAAAAGAACGCGCTGGGCAGGCCTGAAATATCCATGAAGGCCATAAGAACGACCAGAATGCCTGTGCCCACCAACTCTTTCACAGCTTGTCTGGACTGAATCTCCTCCATGGGTTCTCCTTATGCGCAGTCATCGTTTGAGTCCGCAGTTCAAATGCCGGTCGCCTTTTTAAGCATAACAGAAAAAAAGGCGTGCGACAACCGTTTCCGGCAGCATACCCTTGCAGCAACCTCTCTGATACCTCATCCGTTGTGTATCGGGTTGAGTTCCACCAGCTGGTAGCCCTTGTCACGGAACAGGCTCACGCAGCAGTCCACCGCGTCCGGATGGTAGAGGATGCCCTTGTTCTGTATGATCTCCTCCAGCGCGGCTTCCAGGCCGAGGCCCGCCCGGTAAGGCCGGTGGGACATCATCGCCTCCACCACATCCGCCACCGAGACGATGCACGTCTCCAGCGCGATCTCGCTGCCCTTGAGGCCGCGTGGATAGCCGCTGCCGTTCAGGCGTTCATGGTGCTGGTAGACGATCTCGGCCACGGGCCACGGCATTTCGTAATGGCGCAGCACCTCGTAGCCCTTTTCGGGATGCTCCTTGATCAGCGCATACTCCAGCGCGGAGAGCTTGCCCGGTTTGCTCAGTATGTCCGTCGGGATGGTGATCTTGCCGATATCGTGGATGCAGCCCGTCATATACAGCCCTTCCAGCGTGTCGTCCGGCAGCCCCATCTCCCGTCCGATCGCGCCGGCCAACGCGCCCACGCGCCGCTGGTGCCCGGCGGTGTACGGGTCCCGAAGCTCCAGCATGGCGCCGGTGGCGTAGGCGATGTTGAGCATCGCGAGGCGCAGCTTCTCGGTGCGCTCCACCACCTCGCGCTCCAGGTTGTCCTTCTGGCGGCGCAGGCCTTCCTCCAGCCGCCGCTTCTCGTCGGACAGCAGCTTGAACTCCACCGCCTGTCTCACGGTACGCAGCAGTTCTTCCCTCGCGATGGGCTTGGCGAGATAATCGTGAGCTTCCAGCCGCACCGCCGCCGACGCGGTCTCCACGGTGGGCTCGCCCGTCATCAGTATCACCCGCGCGTATGGCTGAATGCGGTGGATATCCGCGATGAGCGACATGCCCGACTTGCGCGGCATCACAATATCCGTCAGCAGCACGTCATATTCCTTTTGTTCCAGCATGCCCACCGCCGCGTCGGCGTTTTCCGCGGTATCCGCCTCATAGCCTTCGCGCTTCAAAAACTCGCTGAGCGTTAATCGTATGCTTCTTTCATCGTCCACCACGAGTATTCTGATCATTTTCTATCCTCCTGCATCCATTCAGATGGTCCATCCGTTGTCGACGGGCAGCTCCAACACCGCGCGCGTATACTCTCCCGGCGTCGTCTCAAAGTACAGCTCGCCATGGTGCTCACGCACGATGCCGTGGCTGATGGAGAGCCCCAGGCCGGTGCCCTCGTCGCGCGGCTTGGTGGTGAAAAACGGGTCGAATATCTTGTCCATCACATCCGCCGGTATGCCCGTTCCGCGGTCTTCCACCGCCAGGCGCAGCCATCGGCGGTCTTCCTTTTCGAACATCCGGCATTTGATCATGATCCTCTTGTTCTCGTTGTATTCCTTATATCTGGCGTTCAGCGCGTCCCGCGCGTTGGTGATCAGGTTCATCACCACCTGCTGTATCTGCTGGCTGCGGCATTTGACGCTGGGCAGGTCGTCCGGAATATCCACCTCCAGCCCGATCTGGTCGTGCCGGAGTATCGTGCGGGTGAGCGACAGCGTGCCCATCACGATATCGTTCATCTGCGCCGGGCTGTGCGTCTTCTTCTCCTGCCGCGCAAACTTCAATAGGCTGCTCACGATATCGGCGATGCGGCGGCCTTCATAGATGATCTCTCCGCAGAAATCCTTTATCTCCTGATCAGCCGCCGGAGATTCGCCCGCAAGCTGCGCGTAATTGATGATGCCGGTGACGGGGTTGTTGATCTCGTGCGCCACACCGCCGGCCAGCGTGCCGATGGCCTCCAGCTTCTGCTTCTGCTGGAGCTGCGCTTCCATCGTCTCCTTTTCCTTTTGCATCTGCCTGCGATCGGTGATATCGCGCATGAACACAAGCGCGCCGTTGCTGCCCTGATAATGGAAAGGCACCGCGGACACTTCAACGTTCAGCTTTCTGCCGTCCATCCGGATGATGGCTTCATCCTTAAGCGGCACGGGCTGCAGCTCGCGGCTGAGCATGCGCATCCGTTCCCTGATGCTGTCTCTGTATTCCTCGGAAAAAGACGACAGGACATCGCGGCCGATCAGTTCCTCTTCAGTGTCAACGCCGAACATCTCCTTGGTCTTGTGGTTGACATAAACAAAACGGCCTTTCGTTTCCACAAAAACGCCATCCGGCGCGTTTTCCACAAAAAGACGGAACCGCTGTTCGCTCTCCGCCAGCGCCTCTTCCGCCTGCTTTCTCTCCGTGATATCGTGCACGATGGCATGGACCAGCGTATGCCCGCCCAAATCGACGCGTCCGCCGTACACCTCCACATCCCTGATCTCTCCGTCTCCGCGGTAATGCCGTGTGAGAACGTGCTCCGTCCCCGTCGACATGGCCGTGTGTATTTTGCTCCAGATGAATTCTCTCGGCGAGGGGTCAATCTCCCATATCTTCTTTTTCTGTATCTCTTCAAGGGCCATATTATAGTACAGGCAGGCCGCCGAGTTGGCGTCGAAAATGGCCCCTGTCCCGCAATCAATGATGATCTGCACGGCAGCGTTGTTATGGAACAGGTTGCGGTAGCGCGCTTCGCTGGCCAGCAGCTTCTCCTCCGCCAGCCTCCTGTCGGTGATGTCGTGGATAATGTAATGCACATACTGTCTGCCGCCCAGATCGATCGGGCCGCAGAACACCCCCACGCTGCGCATTTCTCCGTTGGCCAGGCGGTGCTGCGATTCGTAGTATTGGCGCAGGCCGTCGTATGCCAGGCTCAGCCGCTCCCGCATCGTCTCCAGCGGAACGCCGTTGAGGTCCGTCGCGTTCATTTGGCGCAGCTGTCCGATGCTCCAGCCATAGAACCGCTCCGCCGCCGCGTTGGCCTCCGTGATGGCGCCTGTCTGCCTGTCCACCACCAGATGCACGGCGGAGGTGTTGTCGAACAGCGCCTTATAGCGCCGCTCGCTTTCCACCAAGCGTTCCTCGGCATGCACGAAATCCGTGATATCCTGCACCACGCCCTTGACGATGGCCGAACCGTCCGCCGGGTCGCTGCCCAGCTCGGCGATGGAACGCAGCACGCGCACCTCGCCGTTGTCCAGCCTGCGTATGCGGAACTGCGCGTCGTAGGGCGCGCCATCCAGCACCTTCTTCATAGCCGCGTCCATCATCGGCCTGTCTTCGCGCAGCACGGCCCCCTGTATGGTCTTCGCGTCGCAATAAGGCGTTTCGTTGCGTATACCGTACAGGCCTAAGCCTTCTTCGGACGCCCAGAACACGCGCTTGCCCGGGTGGAACTCCCAGTTGCCCACGCGCGCCATCTGCTGCGCCCGCCGCAGCCGCGCTTCGCTGGCTTCAAGCTGTGCCTGCGCCTGCACCTTGTCCGTGATATCGTAGTTGATGCCCAGCATACGCACGGGGACTCCATAATTATCCCGTATCACCCGGCCATATGTCTGCATCACCCGCACATCTTCCCCGGACATCCTGACGCGAAACTGCAAGGAGCATGACTTGTCCTCCATCAGCGCCGCACACAGTTCCTCCTGACATCTTTCCCTGTCGTCCGGATGCACACGGCCAATCCACTCATTGAAGTCGGCGCTGCTGTAGCGCTTCACATTGAAAAGGCGGGCCAGGTTTTCGTCCCACCGAAGCACGGTGTTTTGGATATCCCAGTCCCAGATGCCGATGCCCGCCGCCTGAGTGGCCAGCGTGAGCCGCTCATTCGCGGTCATCAGCTGCCGCTCCAGCTTTTTTTGCTCCGTTAAATCGTAAAGCGTGGCGATCAGGCAAAGCTCGCCGCCGATGGTGATGGGGTCCACCGACACGTTCAGTTCCAGGTCTTCGCCCTGCCTGGTCTTTTTGTATGATATATGATTGCGAATCTTTTTATCCCGCCGCAGCTTCTCCAGCACCACCTGGCGTTCCGACGGGTCGCCGTACATCGGGAAGTCCGTGACGACCTTGCCGATGGTCTCCTGCTTCTGCACGCCGAACAGCTTGAGGCAGGCGTCGTTCATGTCGATGAACCGGCCCTCCGCAGCCGTTGTGATCATCACGGCGGTCGGGGACAGGTCGAATACCGCCCTGAACCGCTCCTCGGATTCGCGCAGCGCGATGGCGGCGAGTTCCTGCCGGACGATCTCGTTTTTCAGCTGGGTGCGGTCCTGAAGGGCCTTAAGGGAATCCGTGATGATCATGGCGGTGAGGCTGATTGTGCCGATCTCGTGCTCGGTGAAGGTGTGGGGCTTTGTGTCCAATACGCATACCGTGCCAAACAGGTCGCCATTGGGCCAGAGGACGGGAAACCCGATATAGGAGACAAAGCCGAAGGCCACTCCGATCCCCTCCCGCCAGGCGGGGTCTTCCAGCGCGTTGGGCACGATGGCCTCTTTGCGGGTGTTCATCACGGCCTCGCAGTAAAGCCCGCTGCCCAGCTTCAGCTTTTGCCCCGCCTGGAATGTGTTGTCATCGCTGCCGCTGTAAACCACAACCTCCAGCTCTTCGGGCAGGGCGCATGTGATGAGCGCCGCCGGAACGCCAAACATCCCGGCAATCAGGTCCATCACCTTCTGCCACTTTTCCTTCATGTCCGGCTCAATTTCCGCGCATGTGCGAAGCAGGCTTGTTGTTTTGTTCATTCCACAACCCCCATGTCAAAAACGAGCATCTGCTGTAACTTTTCGACAAAATAACCCAAAATTCCTCTAAACAGGCACAACACATAAAGGGCAAGATAAATCCATGATGAATAATAGTCTTAAGTATTATATCTATCGGTATTTTTGGGTTGGAGTCAATCAGGTTGCGTCGGTTTCCAGTAAAAAATAGGCCCCGCATAGAGCTGATATCTGATATTTTTCTGTGAGCTTTCTGAAAAACGCTTTGGCGCGACGCGCTTTGCCCTCATCAAAATCTTCAATCAGCATCAGGAAACGGCGCTTCTCCATCTCTGTCGCCACCTCCTTGAAGAAACCCCATACGCGCTGCGCGGCATTTCTTGCATGGCCCGCGTTGAACGGCATACCGAGCGCCTGCTCGACGATATCATAGAATTCCTCGGCAGGGTATGCGGATTTGTCCTTGAGCAGGCCGCGGATGCGTGCGTAAGCGGCGGGGTCCCGCTCCAGCACCGCGTACTCATACCGGCCCCATTCAGCCTCGATACGCGACATCTCCCTGCGTTCCGCGGTGCAAAGGGCGCATTTGATGGCGGAGAGATTCTTGTCCTTCACCTCCAGCATCACATCGATATCGCTATACGGCAGGTTATCGCGGAACACCAGAAACTCGCGCACGCGGATGGCCGCCGAATGCGCGCCCGGCTTTTTGCCTGCCGCCTGCTGAGAATAGTGTATCTTCTGGCGGCTGTCCCATGTGGGCCGGCACGCCTCGATCCACTGCGCGTCCGTGCCGCCGCAGCTGTTCACCCTGTGGTGCAGATTGTCGAACACAGCCGGTATGCCCAACGCCGTGGCTGTCTCCAGCACGTCAGCGATATGAAACTGCCGGTCGTCGTTCTCGAGGACGATACGCCGCCGGACAGCGGGATCAAGGTTTTTGAAATGGTCTTTGAAGCGGCGTACGGCCTGCGTCTTGTCTCCGTAGACGCCGCCCAGATGCAGGACGATCTTGTGCGTGTGGTCCGTTTCCAGTGCGTCCAGCAGCGCGGCGTGATAGCGGATGTCTTCGATGGACCGCGCTGTGACGCCCGCGTCCTTCGCGTTCAGCAGCGTGTATTGCCCCGGATGCATGGACACGCGCATGCCGGATTCCCGGATCATGCCGCCGAGCGTGGTCAGCCGCGCCGCGAACAGCTCTCGCCATGGGAACCGGACATCCGGATGGGACGCGAACGGTATAAGCTCCGAGCTGATACGAAAAAGGCGAATGCCTTCC
This sequence comes from Bacillota bacterium, assembly GCA_023428025.1. Taxonomy (GTDB): domain Bacteria; phylum Bacillota; class Clostridia; order Christensenellales; family SZUA-584; genus SZUA-584. The sequence goes on along the minus strand of JAEYZN010000006.1, from coordinate 21,765 downwards.
CCTATGTTGTAGGTCAGCATCGCCTCAAGTGCGTTGACGTTATGTGCGGTCAGCCCTGTCAATACATCGCCCGTCGCGCTGTTCAGGCGGCAGGTTTTCAGCTGCGCACCCGGCACACCCAGCGCGATGCAGGCATAGCCGATATTCAGGCTGTTATTCAGGCTTGGCTTCATCTTCCGGTTCCGGCTGCCTGACCGTGATATCCGCCCATTCCACGCGGTGGTCCGTCAGCTCTTCCACGAGGATATGGAATCCTCCCACGTCCACCTCGGGATGCGCGCCGTCCATGGGGATGCTGGAAAGACGGGAAAAGATAAGGCCGCCCAGCGTGTCGTAGTCGCCCTCGGGCAAGGTGACGCCCAGCGCATCGGAGAGCGAGTCCAGGTCGATGGAGCCGCGCGCGCGCCAGCGCCCTTCCTCCACTTCGATAACGTCCGGCCCTTCGTCGTCGTGCTCGTCCTCGATCTGCCCGACGATCTCTTCAATCAGGTCTTCCATCGTGATCACGCCGCTGGTGCCGCCGTATTCGTCCACGACCACCGCCATGTGCGTTCGGTTCAGCTTCATCTCGCGCAGCAGTATATCAGCGGGCACCGTCTCGGGCACAAGGTAAGCCGGACGCAGCAGCTCCTTCAAGCCCTTGGGCTGTTCGCTGCGGATGTTCCGGAAAAAATCCCTCACGTGCAGGAAGCCCACAATCTCGTCCATATGCTCGCCGCAGACGGGATAACGGGAGTGGTTGGTGGAAAAGATGAGTTCCTCCCACTGTTCCGGCGGGTCCTCCAGCCAGATCACCTCCATGTCGGTGCGCGGCGTCATCAGCTCCACCGCCGTCTTTTCAGACAGCTCCAGCACGTTGTCGATCATCTCCCCTTCCTCGGGGGCGATCGCGCCCTTCTCCTCACCCAGGTCCACCATGATGCGGATCTCTTCCTCCGTCACCTGGTTCTCCTCGGTGTGCGGGTTGATGCGGAACAGGCGCAACAGGCCGTTGGTGGACACCGTGAGCAGCCACACAATAGGGGTCACGGCCTTGGAAATGAAATAGATGACGCGGCCCACAGCCAGCGCGATGGGCTCCGGCTTTTTCATCGCGATGCGCTTGGGCACCAGCTCGCCCAGCACCAGCGTGAAATACGACAATATGAGCGTGATGGCGATAACCATGATGGTATTGAGCGTGTCGGGGTCCAGCGTGGAGCCGGAAGCCATGATGGACGCCACCAGCCTGTCAGAGAAGTTGTCCGCCGCGAACGCGCTGCCCAGAAAACCGGCCAGCGTGATGCCGACCTGTATCGTCGCGAGAAAACGGGCGGGCTGTTTTGTCAGTTTGGCCAGCGCCAACGCGCTTTTGTGGCCGGAATCCGCCAGACGGCGGAGCTTGGTGTCGTTGAGGGATATGATGGCAATCTCGCTGCAAGCGAAGAATGCGTTTAACAATATCAGAAACAGCTGCAGCAGCAGCTGTCCTATCAATGGGTCGTCCAAATGGTTCTCCTCTCAAGTCCCTGTCTCTGACAGAGATTATACCGCATCGCGGCCCTGTTCGCAACCGATTGGGGCACATAAAACGAAACGAAAACCGCTTTTTATCTGGTTTTGTCCCGGCTTTGCGACCGTTTCATATTCAGGTTATTCAAAATACTTCAGGAAGCCCTGAACCAGACCGTCCACGATCTTGTTCTGGTAGTCGTCGGTGACGAGCAGCCGGTCCTCCGCTTCGTTGGTCATGTAGCCCATTTCGATGTTGCACACCGGCACGGACGACCAGCAGAAGCCCGTCTGATCGTCGCGCGGCTTAAGGCCCCGGCTCTTCGCGCCGGTGGTTCTGGTCACCTCGTCCAGCAGCAGCCCCGCCAGCTTCACGCTATTTTCCTGCACGGCGGCGGCGCCGGTGTTCATGGTGCCCGGCGCGGGCACCAGTATGCTCACGCCGTGCACGGACGGGTCGTCATTGCCGTCCGCGTGGATGCGCAGCCAGCAGTTCACAGCCGCGTTGTTCATCATGGCGGCGCGCTCCGCGTTGGAGATATTGACGTCGTGCGTCGTGCGCGTCATGACGACGGTGGCGCCCAGCTCCTCCAGCTTCGCTTTCAGCTTCAGACCCACCTGCAGGTTCACTTCATATTCCGGAACACGTGTATATCGGCCCTGGGTGCCGCTCGACACCTTTTTGTTCATCACGCTGCTGCCCGGCGCGAGCGGCTCCAGTTCATTGTTGGCGCTGCGCTGGTGGCCGGGGTCCAGGCCGATGGTGCATCCCGACAGCGAAAGACCCCCGCTGCCGCTTAAGGGTTGCAGGCCGAGTATGTGCAACCGGATGCGCGTATAGTCGCTGATGCTGATGGCGCCGTTCAGGTCCGCATCCGCCGCACCCAGCGCCGCACCGGAGAGGCTTTTCAGCTCCAGCAGGTGCAGGCGCACCATGGTATAGTCGGACACGGTGATCCGGCCGTCCGCGCTGGGGTCTCCCGTCACCGCGACGGTAAGCGCATCCACCTCGGCCCCGCCCTCGGTGAGCGTGACGCGCATGCCGGTGGCTACGCTGCCGGTGCAGGCGCTGCCGTCCGGCTTCAGCACGGACATGGAGCCCGCGCCGCCCGACATGTTGGAAACCAGCTGCGCCGCCGTGGCGCCCGGCAAGACGCCCTTGAGGATACCGTTTACGCGGTCGACGGCATAGACGCCGCTGCCCAATTGTCCCGCGGCGTGCGCCGGTGCAGCGCCCAGTCCCGACATCAGCAACAGGGCGCATATCGTTATCGCGATTTTCGTTTTTGGATGAGGCAGTTTCATAAGCAGTTCCAAAATACAGCCTGAACGAGCAAGGCATGGCCCAGGGTTCCAAGTATTCCAGCATTGGTCTGATCAGTTATATTATATAAACCGCTGGCTTATTTGTCCAGTTATGGTTTTCCGGATTCGGCATTGCGTTGCCGTCCTCCTGCCCAGTCAGGCTGTTCCAAGCTTATGAGGCGTCCGAACACTTCTGCAGGCCAAGGCGTTCGGCGTCACTTTCGTTTTCCACGATAATATACTGCTGCTTTAAAACCTCTTCCATTTCAGACACCGGAAGCGGCCGGTAGAAAAAGAACCCCTGGGTCTCGTCGCACAGCTTTTGCGTCAGGAAGTCGTACTGGCTTCTTGTCTCCACGCCCTCCGCGATGACGGACATGCCCATGCTCTTCGCCAGTATGATGATGGCTTTGGTGATGGCCTGATCCTTCTCGCTGATATCCAGCCCCTGTATGAACGGCATGGCGATCTTGATCCTGTCGATGGGCATGTTTTTCAGGTAGTTCATGCTGGCATATTCGGTGCCGAAGTCGTCGATCGCGATCTCGATTCCCAGGTCCTTCAGCTGCTTTAATATGTTGATGACGTACTCAACTTCCTTCACGAAGACGCTTTCGGTGACCTCCAGCTCCAGCTTGGCGGGGTCCAGCCCGGTGCAACCCAGCGTATGCCTGACCTGGCCCACAATGTCGTTGTTCTGCAGCTGCTTGGTGGACAGGTTGACCGCCACGCGCAGCTCCGACAGGTATTCCATCTGCCACTGCCTGCATTGCCTGCACGCCGTGGTCAGCACCCACTCGCCGATAGCGTTGATCGCGCCCGTCTGCTCCGCGAGGCCGATAAATTTGCCCGGCAGCATCAGACCTCTTTCCGGGTGGTTCCAGCGGATCAGCGCCTCCATGCCGATGATCTTCTTCGTATAGCAGTTGATCTGGGGCTGGTAGTACAGCTCGAATTCGTCGCGCTCCAGCGCGCGCCACAGCTGGTTGCTGAGTCTCATGTTCTCGACGACCTGGTCCTTCATCTCCCGGCTGCAGAAGCAATACCTGTTCTTGCCGTCGTCCTTGGCCTTGTACATGGCGAGGTCCGCGTTCTTGGTCAGCTCCTCGGCGGTCGTCCCGTCTATCGGGTACAGCGAGATGCCCACGCTGGCGGAGATGAAGCATTCCTGCCCGCTCACCATAAAGGGCTCGGCCAGCTTTCTGATGATTTTGCCCGAGGCCTCTTCGATGCCTCTCATGTCCTTGACGTTGTTGGCGAGGATGAGGAATTCGTCGCCGCCGATGCGCGCGATAAAATCGCTTTTTCTCAGCGTCCTGGTCAGGCGATGGGATACCAGCACCAGCAACTCGTCGCCGGCCGAATGGCCCAGCGTGTCGTTGATCATCTTGAAGCCGTCCAGATCGATGAACAGCACGGCGACCGGCATGCCGCTGCGGTCGGAGGTGCTGATCTGGCGGTTCAGGTAGTCGTTGAAATAGACGCCGTTGGGCAGGTTGGTCAGGCTGTCGTGATAGGCCATGTGCTTGATCTTGTCTTTTTCGGCCAGCAGCGCTTCGTTGGCCTTTTCCAGCTCGGCGGAACGCAGCTCCAGGTCCGCGTTGGTCTTCCTGATCCTGTTGTTCAGTTCCTCCGTGACGCCCAGCATGTTGTTGATATTCTCGGACAGGCAATATATCTCGTCGTTGCCGCCGCTGGTCTCCACCCTTGCGGACAGGTCCTGATGCTCCGCGATGGCCGTCACATTCTTATGCAGGCTGGATATCCGCTTGATCACGTATTTGTTTATCAGCGCCCAGATGAGCAGCAGGATGACAAAGAAGACCACCGCGACGATGACCACGGTAAACAGCACCGTCGTCTGGCCGACCCTGTATATCTCCCTGGGCAGAGCGACATTCAGCTTGATGGCGGATTCGTACATCATATCCGGATAGTATTCGGAGCCCTTGATCATATCCGAATCGAGCGCTTGCACCTCGACGATTCCGCTGGCCTGCCTGTTCTCTATTTTGAGATGCATGAATTCTTTCGCGTTGATCAGCTCGGTGCTGATATTCAGATTCAGCGATTCGGAAATCTCCTTTATGATGCTGCTGTCGAGATTCCGGCCAAACACAATGTATCCGTCTGCCGGTCCGCTCTCGTCGCTTTTCAGCACGGGATACGAGGCGACAAGCATCGGCCCTTCCGGCAGCATCATCAGCCCTTTGGCGCTGTAATCCGGATCGATGATCCATAGCGGCTTCAGTCCGGGCAGGCGATCCAATATGCTCTGGCTGACCGCATGCGTGGTCCCCTTTTCCAGGTCCGCCATTTTCCCGTACACCATCTGCCCGTCGTTGTTCAAATACAGGATCATGTTCACGTTCAGGTTGGCGAAGTTGTAATCCTGCAGGTTGCTCTGTCGGTAGTCATCGTTGCCATCCTGAATAAACTGATACGTGTCGTCCCCGACCGCCCAGTCCTTCGCCAGAATGCTCAAATAGTCCAGCTTGCTGCCCACCGCCTTATGGATGTTCGAGAGGTCGTTGCGAACGCTCATGTTCTCCATTTTCTCGACCGGCTTGATCAGCACGTCGATGAGCACGACCGTTCCCAGTGCCATAATGATGACAAAGCTTATGATGAAGATGGCGGTTATTCTTAAAAGAATTTTCCTTTGCCTGCCCTTTTTCATGACTTCATCCTCTGAAAATATTTATTTAACTGGTAGTAATTTCTTTGGCATTTAATAATATCGTGCTTCCGGAAAAATGTTTAATGGATATAATTCTTGTATTTCTTAATAATAATAGCACAATATTGAGCTTTTGGTCATTTATAGGCCGCGGCACAGCATAAAGCCCGCTGTCTTTTACAAAAACAGCGGGCTTTATACGCACTAAGTTCTATGTGTTTTTCACAATCCGGCCCTGTTTTACGCTATTTTGGCCATCACGGATTGACGTCGAACTTCTCGTTGTATTGGCGTACGGCGGACGCGGATTTCAATATAATGTTGCCGTACGGCGTGAGGTCGCCCGTGCGGACAAAGAACTTGCACTGCTTGCCCATTAGCTCAAACTGCGCCCACTGCGGCGTCAGCTTGGCCTGCGCGGCAAAGATGCTCTTGAACTGGCCGCACAGCTCCGCGCTGACCGATTCCATCTCCTCGCAGTAAACCGCCTCCTCCACGATCATCTCGCCGAGTATCGCGCTTAAGACCTGCGGAATGGTGGGCATGCCCGCCACCAGCGCGAGGTCGATCTTCTTGCCGTCCGCCGGAATCGGGTAGCCCGCGTCGCAGACCATGAAGGTGTGCCCGTGGCCCAGCCCGGCCAGCTCCGCCACCAGTTCCTGATTGAGTATGACGCCTTTTCTCATATTTGCATCCCCCTTGTGATATATTGGTCAAGCATCATTATAAACCCCTGCTGGAAAATGTTGAAGCATCGAATTAAATTTTATCAGATAACTGCAACGTATGAATAAGCCCCGCAGAGTTTGAAAAATTACGGTAACTGCATTGTTGTTTTTTTCCTGCCGTAGTATAATCGACAGAAAATATATTCCCATGGAGGTTCCCATGTCTTCTGAAGTTTTGTTCGCTTCCGTGCGCTTTAACGGATTGGACCCCGAGGAAACGCTGCCCCGCCGTTTCGCGCGGCTGGTGGACGAAATGGAATTGCAGGACGCGGTGGCGGACAAATGGACGGCCGTCAAGATGCATCTGGGCCGCGAGATCGGTTACACCACCATTCATCCGCTGTTCGTGAAAATACTGATCGACAAGCTGAAGGCTTACGGCGCGAAGCCGTTTATTACCGACCAGGAGACGGAGGGCGCGCGCGTTCGCGGCTATACCGAAGAGTTCCTGGGCGCTCCCATCGTATCGGCCTGCGGCGTGATGGGCAAATACGTTTACGAAAAGGACGTGGATTTCCGCACGCTGAAGAACGTGGACATCGGCGGGTATATTTACGACGCCGAGGCGATGATCGACCTGTCCCACGTGAAGGGGCATGGCGCCTGCGGTTACGGCGGCGCGTGCAAGAACATCGCGATGGGCTGCGTGACCGACCGGACACGCCACCAGATCCACAGCCTGGAAGGCGGGCTGGTGTGGGAGGAAGGCTTGTGCAGCCGCTGCGAGGCGTGCATCGTCAGCTGCAACCACAGGGCCAACAAGTTCAACGACGCGGGCCAATACGAGGTGTTTTACCACAACTGCACCACCTGCCAGCACTGCGTGAAGGTGTGCCCCACCGGCGCGATCTCGCTGGATTCTCATAACTACACCGACTTTCAGACCGGCATGGCGCTGTGCACCCGCCAGGTGCTGGACACGTTCGAGCCGGGCAGCGTATTCTACATCAATTTCTTAACAAACATTACAATTGTTTGTGATTGTTGGGGATTGTCCACGCCGCCGCTGGTGCCGGACATCGGCGTGATGGCGTCGTCCGACATGGTGGCGGTGGAGCGCGCCTGCCTGGACGCGATCAGGCTGGAGAACTTCATCCCGGACGGCGTGCCGCAGGGCATGGAGCTGGGCGAATCCGGCCATCTGTTTGAGCGCATCCACGGCAAGAACCCGTATGTCCAGCTGGAAGAGCTGGAGAAGCAGGGCCTTGGCACGCCGAGCTACGAGCTCGTGAACGTGAAGTAGGATAAAAGACGCGCCTCTCGGACCATTTCGAGAGGCGCTTTTTTCATTCCGTCAAAGCCTGCATTCCATCACCACGCGGTCCACGCCCGGGCCATACTCATCCTTTCTGGTCTCCAGTTCGATAAATCCCAGCTTTTCGCGGTAGACATGCACAGCCCGCGTGTTGGCGGCATCCACGGTCAGCTCCACGCTGGCAATCTCCTCCTGCCTGAGAACGCCCATGCATTCGCCCAGAAACCGGGTGCCCAGCCCTTTCCCCCGGTATTCGCTGTCCACCGCGATACCCACGAGATAGGCACGGGACGTATCGTCCCAGTCCCGCACGAACTGCGCACCGCCGATGACCTTTGGCCCGTCACACAACGCGAAAACGCGCCCGTGCCGGATCAGCGGCACCAGCGTCCACTCGTTCAGCCCGCCTTCCCCAAACGCCTGCGCCTCAATGCGCGCCAGCCGCTCCGCGACACGGATGTCCCTGCCCGTAATCTGCTCTATGATGATATCCACTGCTCTTCCTCCTTGAAATACACGCTGACGTAAGGCGAGGTCGTCACCGACAGCAGACCCGGATACGCAAGCTGAAAATAGACGTCGTCACCCAGCGCGTAATCCCGCCCGGAGTCGCTGATATCCAGTATGATATAGTCGCTGCTGCCGCCCACCACCCTGATATCTTTGTCTTCGGGGATCAGGCCGGGCAAACGCACATCCTGCTTGCCCAGCGATATCAGCGCGCGCCGCCGCACCCCGATATTGCGGAATACCGGGGTGTTGCCGAACGCATCCCGGCCGATTTTGCCAATGGGCACGGACGGCTTGTCCTTGATCTCGACGATCTCGGCGGCCAGACGGAAGGCGTCCTGATACGTATCCTCCAGCACCGCGTTTCTGCAGCTGTCCCGTCCCAGCAATATGCCCTCGCCCACCCGAATCTGCGTCACCCCGGGCGGCATGGCGCCTTCCCTTATCAACCGGAGGCAGTTGGTGCCGCCCACAGACACAACGCCGCAGGCGACGGAATACCGCTGCCGGATCAGCTGCGCCGTCCGGACCAATATCCCCATATTCTCTTGCGTGGGCAGCACTCCGCCGAAGCACCCGACATTCGTCCCGATGCCTCTGAAGTCGATACCCTCCAGCGAGAGGATGTGCGCCAGATCGTCCAGCGCCCGGGTATACAGCACGCCTTCGCGCAGGTCTCCCACGTCCACCATATATATGATGCCGTGCGGCTTGTCCGCCTTGCGGCTCTCCCTGACAAGCGACCGGACTATGTGCATCTCCGAGTTCATGCTTGCGTCCGTCGTGCGGACCACTTCCGCCGCGCTGCTGATTCTGGGAAGCCTGAGCATGGTGATGTCAACATCCACGCCCGCTTTTCTCAGCTTGTTCACGTTGCGGATGCGCGCGTCCGCCAGTGTGCTGACGCCGCCGTCCAGCATGGCCCCGGCCACCTGCGGCATGCCCGACACGCCCTTGGTGACGCCCTCCACCTCGATGCCGTGTTTGCGGCACAGCCGGGTGATGGTTCCGGCGTTATGGCGGATCTTGTTCAGGCTTATTTCCAGACGCGGCGTCTCCATAGGGTTTCCTTCCACTGGTTTTCTGTTCCAGTTTTATTATAGTCGATTTTTTTAACGGAAAACCATTCAATTTTTCTCTTGGCGTCCCTCTTTGCCAATACGGATCAAAATGGTATAATATACACGTTTTCGTACATCACAACAAATAAGACGTTTGATTTACGCAATTGTTACAAAATTGTTGCATTTTGAATCCCTGTCTGCTATAATACAGACAACCACAGCAGATTTGCAGCAACAGACCATAAAGATTCATATCGGCCGACGGACACGGAATCCTTCGTCCGCCGCTGAGCCAAAGGAATGAGCAGATGAAAAATACTATCGGCGGATTCTTCCGCAGCATAAAACGCATATTCAGGAAATCGCGGCCGCATTCCAGGCGGGGTGCGCATTCCGGCCCCGTTCTCACAAGGACGGCTATACCTGTTTCGCCGACGGTGCGCAGGCAGGCGGTTTCATCCCCCGCTATGCGTTCCCGGCGGCACAGGCGCATGCATGTGCGGGACAAGCGCAAGCTGTTCATCATCGCCGGAGCGGTCGCCGTTGTGGCGGCTCTCGCCGTGGCGCTTCCCCTCATGCTGACGGCGGACAAGCCCCAGGTGGCCTCCGCCCAAGGGGATGTGCTGCCGCCCCTGCCCAACGAAACGCAGGCTGCCGCCGTGACGCTGGCGATGCCCGCCTACGCCGAGCTGTCCATCAAAGAGGGCATGAGCGCCGACGTGGTGGCGGATATCCAGATGCGGCTGATGGAACTGGGGTACATGGACGAGGACGACCCGGACGGCGTTTTCTCCGACACGACCATCACCGCCGTCGAGCATTTTCAGGAACAGTCCGGCCTGTCGGTGACGGGCGCGGTGGACCAGCCGACGATGACGGCGCTGCTCGCCCCCGACGCGCCGGAATACACCATCGCTCTCGGTACCGAGAACACCGATGTGGAGGAAGTGCAGCAGCGGCTTTATGAACTGGGCTATATCGCCAAGGCGACCGGCTATTTCGGCACGGATACCGAAACGGCGGTCAAGAAGTTTCAGCAGTTGAACAGCCTGCCGGAGGACGGCAAGGTGGGCAAGGACGTCCGCGAGCTGCTCTATTCGGACACGGCGGTGCCCAACGCGTATTCATACGGCGAGGAAAGCCCCGAAATTCTCGAATTTCAGAACCGCCTCAAGGACCTCGGTTACCTCACCACCACGCCGGACGGCAAATTCGGCGGGGACACCAAGGCGGCTGTGAAACGCTTCCAGGAAAGCAGCGGCCTCGTGGCGGACGGATACATCGGGCCCGCCACCAAAACGGCGCTGATGTCCGACGATGCCCAGGGCAACGCGCTCACCATCGGCGCGGAGGGCGCGGACGTTGAGAACGTGCAGGAGCTTTTGAAGAAGCTGGGCTACATCTCCAAGGTGACGGGCTACTTCGGTTCGGACACCGACTCGGCGGTGCGCAGCTTCCAGAACAACAACGGCCTGTCGGTGGACGGCAAGGTGGGCGCGCACACGATGGGCGTGCTGACATCCGGCAACGCCAAAAAGTCCACCGGCGTCAACATCACGGGCGCGAACGCGTCGTCGTTCGTCTCGGTGGCCAAGTCCAAGATCGGCAGCAAGTATGTGCGCGGCGCGAAAGGGCCGGACCGCTTCGACTGCTCGGGCTTCGTGTTCTGGTGCCTCAACAAGGTGGGCGTGAAGCAGGGCTACATGACCTCGGGCGGCTGGGCCGGCAGCAACAAATACACCAAGATCAACAGCATCGGCGAGCTGAAAAAGGGTGATGTGATCGTGTTCAAGGGCCACGTGGGCATCATCGCGGGCGGCGGCGTTATGATCGACGCGTCGTCCAGCAACGGCAAGGTGGTCAAGCGCTCATACACCTCTCCGTGGTGCAAGCGCATGTTCATCTGCGGGTTCAGGATATTCTAAAGAGATAAAGCCGCCTAACCGGCGGCATGATACAATGAGCCAAAAACACTTCCGGCAGGTTTTGCGGGAAGTGTTTTCTTTCTCTTTGGGAGACGCCGCAACCCCTACTTTGGCTCAAGCATTGGCAGATAGTCCGTAATGATGCCGCCGTCTATGGCGCTCAGCGCGAGAATACTCTTCTCCTGAAAATCTCCATATTTATCGGCCTTTGCAGAATTGCCTATGTTCCCGACAAAGTTCCACGCGGGCGCCATCATAAACTGGTCCGGATTGTCCTTCAGCGGCTCTCTGACCATCCCGAACTCGATGCGCGTGATCGTGATCTCCACGGTTGAGCCGCCGAACCCCCACAGGTTGTGGTAGAACACGCCGTCTTTGAATCTCTCCAGCACCTCGTCGAACGGCAGGAGGCTGACGTTTTCGTTCAGCGTTCCGGCGACACCGCTGTGACTCTCGTACCACATTTGCGCAATGCCCCTGTCGTCCACCACGACGCACACGCCTTCTCTTCCATAATTTTCGGCATACTCTGTTTGCTCCGTCAGGACGATCGGGGCGTTTTGGATGAACAGCGAAGGGATGCCGCCGTATTCACGGTTGTAGTAAAAGACGTAGGCCTGGCCCTCGCTCGTTTCTTCACCGTCATTCCACAAATACTCCTGGTGATTGATTTTGTCGGTTATATCGGTATACATCATGGCAAACGGCTCCTCAAACAAGGCTTCCATGGCTTTGTCCGCCTCCATCAGCGCCTGCTCATAGGTCAGCTTAGTCCCCTTTGCCTGAATGTTTCCGCCCGAAAAATTCCCCATATAGCGAAACGACCTGTTGAATTCATTTATACTGAAAATAAAACCATGAGTCCCTATAAATGTTGAAAATCTCATAATGCTGTTGTCGTCCGCGGGGTAGCTTTTCAGACTTAAGCCTCTCTCCCCATATTCATCATCGCTGTATTCGAATTTCGCTTCGCTGTTGCCGTCAGCCGCATCGTTGTATCTTTTATCCATGAATGCGTAATAGCTTTCTATTTCCTGCTCAAGGCCATAAGTATCGTATGCTCGTTCACAGCTTTTTTATAATCGAGCAGTTCCCTCGCCACATCCTCTTTTGATGCTTTTCCGTCAAAAATTTCTCCTTCCATCAAATACTCCGCGGCCTTTTTCATGAAGTCCAGACTGAATTCCCGAGGCTCGACCAGATAGACCGGTACCTTATCCGGCAATTCAGGCATCTGCGCGTCCAGATTGACGGTGACGGTATAATCCCCCATATCCTGGATGTTGACGGTCTTCGTTTCGCTCCAGACGATGCGGTCTTCAGCCGATGCGCCCTCTGCGCCTGCGCTCTCGTCTGGCTGTTTCAGCGCCTTTTCTTCCAGCTGGCCGCCTCCCTTGTTGACCACGGCTTCCACCTCGGGCGTCGGCTGGCAGGCAGCGGCCCATAGCAACAGGCAAGTCAGCATACACAGCATAGCGGCCTTCAATCTGTTATCCGTCATAAGTCCTCCATATTCATGTTCAGGAGCAGGTATTGTTTTGTTTTCGGGTATCCGCTTGATCAGTGTTAATATCATCCAATTAATATAATTGTAATATATTTGTAGCATTTATTCAATATGTTTTTGATTTCAGCCATGCGTCTTTACAGCGATGCGCATTGACACCTCCCCCTCTCCCGTGCCACAATCATGGCAGATCGTTATTCTCACAGTGGAGGGCCGCATGGTATTCTACTATTCCGCCACGGGCAACAGCTATTGGGCCGCGAAGTCTATCGCAGACGGGCTGGGCGAACGCCCCGTGTCCGTCACCGACGCGCTGAAAAGCGGCGGGCCGCTCAGGTATGCGCTGGCGCCGGACGAGGCGCTGGGCTTTGTGTTCCCCGTTCACGCGTGGAACCCGCCGCAGGCGCTGCTTGGGTTCATCGCCCGCATGGAGCTGGACGGGTTCGACGGGCAGTATGTGTTCGGCCTCGCCACCTGTGGGGATACCGCCGGAGACACGAAGCGCGTGGTGGCCCGGGCGCTGGCGAAAAAGGGCCTGCCGCTGGACGCGCACTGGGAGCTCGTCATGCCCAACAACTACCTGCCCATGTACGACGTGGACAGCGCGGGGCTGACGCAGGCCAAGCTGGCGCAGGCGGAGAAGGATGTGGCGGAGATCAAACAGCTGGTCCAGGAACGCGAGGCGGATACCAGACTGCTCCGGGGCCGTTTGCCCGCGCTCAAAACGTCTGTGGCGGGGGCGCTGTTCCGCCGGTACGCGATCCGCATCAGGCCGTTTTACGCGACGGACGCGTGCATATCCTGCGGACGCTGCGCGCGCCTCTGCCCGACGGGCACGATCCGCATGGCGGGCAAGCCGGAGTGGAGCGGCGGCTGCGACCATTGCTGCGCGTGCATCAACCGGTGCCCCACCCAAGCCATCCAGTACGGCAAAGCCACGGAAAGCCGTGGGCGGTACTGCCACCCGATATTGCGGGGCGTGCGCATCTCCTGACGCGCCCACGTGAACACGGGTATAAAAAAACCGCCCGACGGCATACGCCGTACGGACGGGTTATGTTTCAGCAACCGTGTTTCCGGGATTGCTCAGCTATCCGTGATAGACATAATGGTAGTGGATCTGTCCCCCATATGTCTGTTTGTATGCCATGCCGCCCTGCCCGCCCTGGGAGAAATCCAGCTCGGCGATGTTCAGACCGCCGCCGGCATTTTGCCCGGTGATGTGCCTGATCGCGGAGCTGATCAGAATACCGCCGGGGCTGTAATGGGCGTATTTTGTCAGAATCGCCAGCCGGGCCATAATGACGCGGTTATCCTTACAGAAGAGCCCGCTGGAAAAGGCGGCGACTTCGTCGTTCATATAGACGACGACATGGAAATTATTCTCCGGCCTGTTCAGCCATATCGTGATCTTGTCCCTCAGCAGAAACAGTTGCAGTATTTTTGTTACCAGCGCGTTGAGCGGGCCAAACCGGAAATGGTTCTTAACCAGAAAGCGGTCCGCGTAAACCCACATCAGCTTCCGGCTCAGCTCTTTATCGATGGCCTGGCGGCACAAGAAGCTGACCGACCACTTGATATTGTCCCGCTCCAGCCGGTTGTAATGGGTAACGAGGTTCCGGCGAACGGATCTGTGCAGGCTTTTTAGCCAGACGTCGTAGCTTTCGGCGATGGGAATGGAAAAGCACTCGTGTTCTTCGATCTTCCCCGCCTCAAGATACCTTTTGATATAACCGCACGTTACCGTCTTTTCCGAGATCCTGTCCAGAAAGAACTCGGTTTCACCCAGCTTATTTCTGATATGGTCCATCAGAAACTGAAAGTCCTCGTAGCTTAAGCGCTCATAGATGAAATCCAGCTGATTGGCCGTTGTAAACTGGCCGCGCAGGTAGACGATGTGCTTGTGCTTTTTCTTTTTGAAGAGCAGCGGCGCAATGACGACCGGGGCGCCGTCGCGGTAGAGCACCAGGTTCCATTCCTTAACGCCGATGAGGCGGAACAGGTCTTTTCTGTACGGTTTCCCTTTTTTGGTGAACGTGAGGAATTCATAGGATTGATACGGCGTGGCGGTTGGGCTTTTGTCATACATTTCCCGAAATATGGGAGCTATCTCGGTCCATTTCATCTCTGCGATCTCTCTCATCCTTCGCCCTTCCCGCTTAAAGTGAACCACGATATGTTCTATAACTCTAAATATATGGCTTCAATACGACTTTTGCAAACCATTTTTTCCGGTTCATTCCACTTTTCATCCGGGAAACCAAAACACCCCGTCCGCCGGTTTATACGCCGGGCGGGCCAGGGGTGTCTGTTTATTGCTTAGCCGGATTGGTCTGCCGTTACGCGGACAGCCTGATCACAGTACCGTCCTCCACCTTTTTTCTGAACCGTTCCGCCGCCTCGTCGGTATACGACGTCATGCTGATGCCGCCCAGCACGCAGGCCTCGCTGCAGCGCCCGCAGCCGGTGCAGCGGCCAATATCCTCCATCCACGGGACGAAGACGTCCTCATCCTGTGTGGCGAACATGACCAGGCAGCCGCGTTTGCACGCCGCGACGCAGGAGGTGCAGCCCTCGCAATAGTCCGGAATGATCCACGGAAGCGTTTTGGGAGCCGTCATTGGGCGACCGTCCAGAACTGCTCATCGGGGTTGTGGCTGAAGCGCGCGCCGATGGAGGTCTGCGTCTTGTAGCAGTGCACGCCATAGCGGCAGACGGCGAACGTGCCCGTGAACAGCGCGACGCCGACGCGAAGCCATACCGCGCCCGCCTGCGGATCGCTCAGCGACAGGACGACGGCGAACAGGTATACCGCCAGCGAGACCGCATCGCCGATCCATATGAGATGCCAGGTGACATGCGAGCGTTTTTCCTGCGTGATCTCCCATACCTTTCCGATGGTGAACCAGATGAACCCGCCCGCGAAGAACGCCGCGAAGCCCACCAGCGCCAGAGAGGCGGCGGGCAGGCCCGCCAGCCACAGCGCCACGCTGGCGGTAGCCGCCGCCACACACACCAGCCCGGATACGATCAGGCCCCTGAAGTGATAGCCCATGTGCAGGATACCCTCGTAGCAGGCCTTGAGCAGTATCAACGCGCCGATATACGTAAGGAACGGCGGCAGGTACGGCAGCAGCGGCGGTATGAAGAAGGCGTTGCCGCCAAAATACGCGCCGGCCCAGTCGGGGAACCACAGCCCCACCACCGCGGGGATCGCGCCCACCTCCAGCCAGCGCACGATGCGCTCTTTTGGCCATCTCGGCTGTATGAAGCCGGAGACCGCTTTTTTCTTTTTGACTGTTTGGCTCATCGCAATACCTCCCCTATCTGGGCGGGCCGTTGTCTTTCCAACGGCTTTCCTCAAACTTCACAACGCTGTCCAACGGCAGAACGTCCAGCCGCAGCGCGGCCTCGGGGCCGGGCTTGGTGCAGTAGATCTCGTCCACCGCCACCACCAGCTCGCCACCCTCGATGCGGCCCAGTCCCTTAAACTGGTACGCCGCGCGGATGCTGCCGATGCCGCCGGGGCCGAAGGCCACCTTCGGGTTCTCGTCGATGTTGCTCTGTATATACGCCTTCTGCTTGTCGCTCAAAGGGAAGCGGACGGTATCGTCTCCCTCCACGACGGCGGAATCCACCACGATCACGGCGGGAACACCCGCCCTGGAGGCCGTGGCGATATGCCCGCCCAAACCGGCCAGCCAGTTTTTCATACGAGATGTCAATGTTGCCATATGTTTTTCCTTTCTGCTCTCAGCGTCCCGCCGGGATGCGCTCTCCCGCTTTGTCCGGGGCGAAGTCCGTTATGTCCGTCACATGCAGGGCGATCACACCGCGCTGCACCAGCACAGGCGGCCGGATGTCCGGCGGCACCTCGGATGGCGGCTCCTTGAGCGCCCAGTCGCCCCATTCGTCCAGCACCTCCCTCACGCTGACGCCCTCCCAGACGGAGTCGGCGGGAAATCCCTCCTGCAATATGGTGACGGGGCCGGAGAAGGTCCACGTCCGTCCGCGCAGCGGGTGCGCCATGGTGATGACGCCGACGGGGTTCTCGTTGATGTTGACGCGCGTCTTCTGCGCGAACATCTCCGCGATCAGTATGTACTCGTCGCGAAACAGCGTCACAAACCGCTCGCCCACGATATTGGGCACGCCTTCCTTTGACACCGTGGTAAGATAGACCACGCTGCCGCCGGAGCCGACGGTTTTCAAAGCCTTCTTCATTTCGTTGTTCAGCTTCATGCCTGTGCCTCCACAATTTTCTCCGGCCTGAAGATGATGACGCCGCGCTGGGCAAACACGGCCGGGCGCAGCTCCTCGTCCGCCGCTTCGATAACGGGCTCCACCGTCTCGTCCCAGTCGCCCCATTTCTCCAGCACCGCGCCCGCCTCCAGGCCGAACAGCCTGAACTTCGGCGGATGCCCCCACTGCACAATGTCCGCCACGCCCTCCAGCACCACGCCCGTTTCACCGTCGGCAAAGCTGACGGACGCGCGCGTATTCTCGTTGAGGTTGACCTTGGTTTTTTGCGCGAACAGGTCGGGGAACAGGATCAGCTCGTCGTTCACCACGTCGGTAAACGGCAGCGGCAATATGTTGGGCTTGCCGTCCAGCGACACCGTCGTCAGGTAGGCGGTGAAGCGCCCCGGGGCCTTGGCCTTGAGCCGGGCCACCAGATTCTCTGTCAGTTTCATGCTTCCTCCCATGTGTACTCGAAACAGCATTTCGGGCTGCCTTCCATGATGGTCTGCGATTGCTTCATCCGGATGCCGGGGATCAGCGCTCTGGCGAACGGTTCGTCCCGCCGGCAGCTGAACGCGACGCCCAGCTTTTCCAGCCCCAGCGCCCGGTAGCGCTCCGCATACCGGCACCCGTTGACATGGAACCGCAGCGTGTTCTCATTCAGTTCCTCCAGCTCCATATCCAGCCTGCCGTCTCCGCCGAGTATCTTCCAGACCTCGTACAGGCTGGCCAGCGTCGGCTCGGGGAATCTCTGGCGGAAGGCCTTCGCCGCACTGTGCGCTTCGCGTTCCACGACTTTGTTCAGAATGTCCAGCGCCCGCTCTTCGCCAAGCTCCTCGGTCAGAACGGATACGAAGGAGCCTGCCAGCCCGATCTCGACGACCCGCCTCTGCAGCGGCGAGACATCCGCCGCGCCGGGCAGTTGTTCCTGAGCCACTCCGGTACACCTCCTTGAATTATATTTGAACCATTATATTCTCTATATTATATTATTTCAATATGTTTTATATGTTTTTGTACGTGTGCACAATTCTTTTTTAAAGAAGGCTGGATTTTATTGCACAAAAAAGCGCGCGGTGCATAGCTGCCGCACGCTTCGCATGTTGTGTTTCGATTGGACGTTTACGCCGCCGGGGTTGTCACGCCGTCTCCGCTTCTGTTTCCACCGGCACGCCCTCATCTTCGGGCAGGTCCGTTTCTTCCTCTATGGTATCCTCCGGCAGAGGCTCTTCCGTTCCTTCTTCACCGCCTTCGGTGATCCCGTCGTCCGGAACCTCGTCGTCGATAATGTCCTCTTCCATGTTCTCCTCCGGTTCCTCGGGCAGACGCGTCAGCACCGTCACGCTGCCATCCTCGGATTTGCAGCGCAGCGTGTTGATATCCGTCACCTCGTAGCTGGTTTCAAGGCTACCCGCCGACAGCGTCAGCACCTTTCCGCTGAGCGCATAGCTGCCCTGCCCCAGCGCCGTTTCCGCGGCGTCGTAGACGAAATATGTGCCGTCCGCCAGCAGCTCCAGCGTGAAGCTGCCCAGCGCGGTCAGCTCGCTGCCCGTCACCGGCTGGCCCTTCACATCGTACACCTCGGACACCGTCCAGTGGCCCGCAAAGTCCGCAGCGGTGTAGACCGGCTCCGGCGTGGCGATTGCGCCCGGTTCCGTCGGCTGCTCCGGCTCCGGCGTGTTCTGGCCGCAACCGGACAGCGCCGCCAGCACGCACAGCGCCAATATCATCGCGATGGCTTTCTTCATGCGCGTTCCTCTCTTTTGATTCATGCTATCATTTTAGGGACACGCACGCGGAATGTCAAGTTTTAGCGATTACAGGCTCTTTTCCGCCAGCGACGCCAGCTCGCTGCGCTCCACCTGCCGCAGCGTCACATGGCCGGTGAGCGCGTGGTGCTTGAGCCGCTCCAACACATAAACAAGGCCGTTCGACTTGGAGTCCACCAGCACGTTGTCGATCTGGTTGTCCGACGGGTCTCCCAGGAAGATAAACTTGGCGCGCTGGCCCGCCCGTGTCAGCATCAACTTGGCGAGGTGCGGCGTGATCTCCTGCGCCTCATCCACGATGACGATGGCATCCGTGATGGTGCGGCCGCGCATGTAGGTGAACGTCTTGATCTCGAATATACCGCGGCGACGGAAGTCGTCGATGAACGCATCCACCTGAAATCCTTCCTCCGTCTTCTTGGCTTTCTTGGCCTTGCCCGCGTCCTTGTCGGACGACATCAGGTTGTCGATCGCGTCGTAGAAGCTGCCCATCCACGGGCGCAGCTTTTCCTCCTCGGTGCCGGGCAGATAGCCGATGTCGTTTCCGGCGGGCACCGTGGGCCTGACGAACACGATCTTGCGGTATTCATGCTGCTCCAGCACCTTCTCCAGCGCCACGGCGGTGGCGAGGATCGTCTTGCCGCTGCCCGCGCCGCCCGTGATGGATACGAAGGGGATGGACGGGTCCATCAGCAGCTCGAACGCCATTCTTTGCTCCAGGTTCAGCGGCCGCAGGCCCCACGCCGTGTGCCGGTCGTACTTGAGCGGCACCAGCTTGGTACCGTCGAATCGCGCCACGGCGCTCTGGGAATCGTCGCCGCCGGTGGTGGCGCGCACAAACTGGTTGGGCAGCAGCGCCATATCCCTGGGCGGCTTGGCGCCCTCCTTGAATATTTTGTCGATGCTTTTGGCGGGCAGCGTCAGCTCCGCCTGCCCGCTGTACAGCTCGTCGGTTTTCATCTTGTCGTTCTCGTAGTCCTGCGAGGTGATGCCGCATATCTCCGCCTTGATCCGAAGGCACACGTCCTTGGAGACGAGGATGGTGTCCGCGTCCGGCTCCTTCTCCCGCAGGCGCATCGCGCAGGCGAGGATGGCGTTGTCGTTGCCCGGCGTCGAGAAGGGCGGGCAGGTGTCCTCAGAGAAAGCGGCCAACAGCCGGATGCCGTTTTCCAGCAGGATGCCGTCCGTCACGCACTGGCGGCCGCAGCCGTCGATGGTGCGGTGCAGCGCACGCACCGCCTCACGCGCCTGATAGCCCGCGATGCCGTCGCGCGCTTTCAGATGGTCCAGCTCCTCCAGCGCCGTAACGGGGATGTAGACATTGTTGCCGTGGAAATTACGGAAGCTCCACGGATCGTGCATCAGCACGTTGGTGTCCAGCACGTAGTTCTTTCTCTTCTCCGCTTTGTTCACTGTTTTGAGACCTCCCTTTATTTGATAAAAAATATGCCGCCCTGTCACAAGGCGGCGTTAAAGAGGAAACCGAGAATTATTGTTCTGGCATTGTTGGTGTAAAGACAATAGCATGTTTTGATGTCCACTCATCGTGTAATGCTGACACTCCTGTGCTTTTTAAAATTGTCTTACAGCTTGATTATATCAGAAGGACATGCTGTCGCATCAAATCCATGTAAAGCTTTGATTAAGCCGCCTACAAACGGCCCTGCTTCTGAAGCATCTGCTCGCAGCATATGTTGGCGTCCAGCAGCTCCTGCAGACGCTCGAGGTCGCCCATGTACTGGCGGTTGTCGTCCCACAGCTTTTTTAAGCACTCGCACATCGGCGAGGACGCGAACGCGTCGCTGACGCGGTAAAAGCACCACTGCGAGATGCGGCGGCACCGGATGAGCCCGGCCAGCCGTAGCCGGTTCAGATGCTTGGACGCGGTGGGCTGCGGGATGCGCAGCGCCTCGCAGATCACGCAGACGCACAGCTCCTGCCGCGTGAGCAGATACATGATGCGCAGGCGCGTCTCGTCGCCCAGCGCCTTGAAAATCTCGCACATATCCATGACCATTACGCCCCTGAAAACCCCTTCTGCCATTATTCTATTTTTTTTATACGCGAACAATGACGGCGTCACACATATTCCCTTATGGGCATATAGTAAATTATCAATCGGAATTAAGGAGGCAATCAAAATGAATGGAGCATTATGGCCACTCCTGCTGCTGTGCGGATGCGGCGGCAACGGTTTTGGAGGCAACAACTGCGGATGCAACGACGGCTGCGGGGACGGCTGTGGTTTGGGCAGCATATGGCCCCTGCTGCTGTTGTGCAGCTGCGGCGGCGGCTTCGGCGGCGGGTGCGGATGCGGTGACAACTGCAATTGCCGCAGGTAATGCGAAATACATCCACTTCTATTTCCCATATATCCTCTTTGGAATGCCGACCCGGCATTCTTTTTTTACGCCGCTGTTCCACGTTGATCGCTCGTGTGGCTGCCGAAAAACAGGGAATAAAAAACACCGCACCAAAAGCGCGGCGGAACTTGTCTTGAAGATAAGCTTTCAGACCGAATATCCTAGGCCGTTTTGCAGAGCGTTTCCATGATGTCGCCGTACAGGCGGCCCGTTTCGGTGGGCCGGTAGTCTTTGTCGAGGCCCGCCCTCAATATGCGCTGGCCCACGTGCTCGACGGTCAGGAAAAACTCGAACTCCGACAGGTCTCCCCGGAAGTCGAACGGAAAGCCTGCCATGGAAAGCAGCTCCATCTGCTGCTCGCTGAAACGGATTTTCATAATTGCCCCTCCAAATGAAAACCGAATCGGGAATGCTTTTGCGGCAAATGGCTGCTGTATATGTTGCTGTGAGTGCCGTTTCCGGCAGGGTACGAAGAGTGTTTGAAAACTGTCCGCACAGGCCGACCAAACGTCCGTCTGCGCATGCCATGCATGTTATCTCTGGTTCTCGCTGATAATTATACTATCACGCCGAAATCCTTCCAGTCAAGTCCCGTTATGGTTATTATTCCCTGATCATCAGACATATTTCCACCTCAGGAATCCGCTTGAATGCCTCTCTTTTCTGGGCGGACTGCGGCCGGATGTTTCGCCCGCATCAATGATGGCGCTGACAGCACGCGCATAGAATCTGTGATTCTGAACAACCTGACGGCTTTGTACATATTATACAGCAGCAGTCCCTGACAGGACGCTTGAAAGGAGTCTTATTATGCCTGATGGATCTCGTTTTCCCGGCGGACCCGGCGGCGGGCCTGGCGGCGGACCCGGTGGCCCCGGCGGCCCCGGTGGCAGACCGGGCGGTGGTCCCGGTGGCGGACCCGGCAG
>JAEYZN010000033.1 GCA_023428025.1 Bacillota bacterium | reverse complement strand
GGATATGCCCACCGGGGATGGTGATCCTGACGATATCCCGCATGAGCTGCAGGGGGGGGGCGGTGAGATGGATGTGGTTCTGTGGGTTGCCGTACTTAAAGACGCCGGGCAGGCAGGGTACGGGTCGGTCGACGGGCAGGTTGCCATTCGATCCCCAGACGATGTACTCAGCCTGCTGTCTGAATCGCCCTTTCTGCGGGGCGTGAATTGCCCTTATCCCATACAGCGGTTCCGTGCCAGACCCATCCGGCCCACTGCAACGCATCACTGGCAGCGGCAGCTGCCTCCAGTCTATGAACATGCATACCGGTGCGCCTTCCTTGCAGATACGGCGGACGTCGGGCAGCCATTCGGCGGTCCATCTCGTCCAGCTGCGTTGGTCCTTGGCATCACCGCCGTCAAAGGGCGGCGGCGCGCCCGCGCCCATACTGGAATACTTTTTCGCGGTGGATTGATTTTTCTCGGTTTGTGTCCGCCCACCTGAAGCGTAAGGCGGATCAGTAATCAGTGGATCGAAGGTACCGGGTTCAAAATCACGAAGCAGCTTGAGCGCATCTCCATGGAGGATGTCCCAGGCTTTCGTCTTATCGCTCATGATAGCTATTCTTCTCCTTCCGTTTCCACGTATTCGCTTACGATGCGCAGAGCTTCGTCATAACTGCTAGAGCCGGTAACGCGTTCAAACATTTCTTTGGCTTTGTCGCCCTGACCGGATTCTTTCAACAGTGCGGAAGCCCGGCCCAGAATGGCAAAGATGTTGCCGCCCTGACCGAGGAGACGCATTTTCGGTTTATCGCTCATTCGATTACCTCCGTTTTAAAAAGGTAGGCCCGTGCGCTTTATCTGCACGGGTCGGGATGATGTTGCCGGGGTCTGGGTTTACAGGTTCCCGTTGTTCAACATGGACGGGTATTTTCAGCCGTCCGCATGCCGGATTTCCTACCGCAGCCCATCCGACCGCTCTGAGCCGTACACATTCACGTGATGGCAGTGCTCTATCAGCTTTAGGCACATCCGCATGGCTTGCTGATCCTGTTCGGGATTGCCCGGATTGGCAATGGGCGGGAACATGAGATGCGGGCAAAGGGGAATGTCGCCGTCAATACTTCGTTTGCCTTTTGCCGGGCGAATTCGACGTTCGCCTCAACGTCGCACGCATCGGGGCGCAAATATAGACAAGCCGAGGCTTGCTTTCTTCGAAACGCAGCCAGGAGACGAAATTAAATTCTCTGTCCGGCTCGCAAACGGGGTTCAGGTATCCTCGCACAGCGAGGATGTGGTGTTTGGATCGTTAACAGCGTAACCGTACTGCATGCGGAATCCTTCCGCGCAATCACGGTAGATTCCGCACAGTGCCTGGTAGGCTGCCACGAATGGCTCTTTGTCGGCAACATTCCACATGAGCAGACTTAATGCTTTGCAGAGCTGGACGGTCGTTTTGTACGACTTCACCCTGGAGTCGTACAGGCGCCCGCCAAAGTCGGGTTGGAGCGGCGCTCCTCATCAGCGAATAATGAAAGTTGCTGCGGTGTAGCGGCTGGTATCAGGTCGGTACACCGCACGCCGAGGCTGCGTATGGGTTTCGGCCAGCGGTAATGCTTGTTGAACAGCTGCATAGCTGCCGCGGCGATCTCACCGGATATGCATGACGGCTTTGCCAGCTTCGCCTACCTCTCAAAGCGGAACAGTTCATTGTCCCTAACTGAGATAACGACCGTACGGCTTAAGAATTCATGCTCGCGCATACGGGCGCAGACGCTTTCACACAGCACGTAAAGCGTGCCCTTGACGTCCTCGTCACAGACCAGGTCCCGCGGCGTTATGGTGCTGTTACCGATGGATTTGATCAACGATTCTTCATCCATCGCCATCACTGGCGACGTATCGAATCCATTAGCAAAACTGTACAGCACATGCCTAACCTTGCCAAACATGCCGTGCAGTAATGTCTCAGGCGTCCGGGCCAGCTCGCCGATTGTGGATATACCGATCTTTTACAGCTTACGCGTTGTCGCACGGCCTACGTAGAGCAGATCCTCCACGGGCAGCGGCCAGGCAACCACTTTGTAGCTGTCCTTGCTGATCACCGTCGTCGCATCCGGCTTCTTGATGTCTGACCCCAGCTTGGCGAATATTTTGTTATAGCTGACGCCCACGGAGACCGTGACGCCCAGCTCGCGCTTCATGCGTTCGCGTATCTCATTGGCGACCATCTCGCCATTGTCGCCGTCGTTGAGCTGAGCCCGGCCCCTCGTCTAGGCCAAAGGGCTCAATGAGTGGTGTGTAGTCCGCGTATATCTGCCGAGCGTATTTGGCGTATCGCAGATACAGCGGATAATTTGGCGGCACGGCCACCAGTTGCGGACACTTGCTTCGTGCCTGCTATAAGGTCTCGCCGGTTTTGATGCCAGCTGCTTTGGCGATATAGTTTTTCGCCAGCACGA
Organism: Bacillota bacterium; assembly: GCA_023428025.1. Classification (GTDB taxonomy): domain Bacteria; phylum Bacillota; class Clostridia; order Christensenellales; family SZUA-584; genus SZUA-584. The sequence goes on along the minus strand of JAEYZN010000033.1, from coordinate 87,388 downwards.
TGCCATGCCTGGCCTCTTCTTCACCACCCACAACAACCGGCATGCCGCGAATCTCCGGGTGGTGCAAACACTCAACCGAGGCGTAAAAATTATTCATATCCGATAACAAAATAACACGCTGTTTCATACCATATCTCAAACAACCGTTCTATCGATAGTATATTCGTGTTAAACAAAAATTCAACCGGAAATTAATAGATATGCTCATTTTGGACAATTGAAGCGTTGGGATAGCGAGGGCAAATAGGACGTCCAGACAGCGGCGGGCAGAGGAATGTACCATCCTCAGGTGGTAGTGAGTCGATGATAGTATCGCCATGTCTAAGTTTTCAAAGAACAATCTATGTGATAAAAGGGGCGGCAGATCGAATCCCCCTGAACCGACGGGTTCCCGCGACCTCCCCGGCAGTTGCCGGATCATCGGTTTCGGCCTGTACCCAGCAGGCCATCATCAGGCGGGGTTATTGCCTTTTGTGTATTGCTAGGATGAGGTCGCCATCTGCGGCGGGGCCGGTGGTGCGCTTGTAAAACTCGTCATCATCCAGCGGTATCATGTACATGTGCATCTCCTTGACCGTTCCATCCTCGTTGTAGCTCCGGGAACCATAAACCATATGATCGGCACCTGTCTCGGCCAGCTGCTTAAATGCTTCGGCCCGCCACTCCGGGCGAATCGCCTGACACTCCTTTATACGTCATCTGGCGAATGTTCGCGTAGATGGATGTACTCGGAAAAAATACTCTATAGAATTCCATCGTCAAATCCTTTCTGTGGGAGCTCTAGGCCCCCACATTCATCAGATCGTAAAGCCTGGCTTTCAGCGCCATTATCTCGGCGTCTTTTTGCCGTACGCATCGTTGAGATCGTCAATCTTGACTGCGTATTCCTTGGCGCGTTTTAACGCAGCTTCGAGTTGCTCTTTTAGCCCAGGTTCGTGCTTTGTACCACACTCAGCGCATTCGTGAGACTGTACACGTTCCCGTCCTTGGTGTCGGGGTTGATGTGGGTGTTGAAGAATCTGACCGTCTGTTCCCAGTGCCAAATATTGAAGGCGATGAAGTAAAATGTCCCTTGCGTTGCTTTGCGGTCGCTGCTCCAAGTTCCGTTCGGGTCAGGCTCGCCTTTTTCGTTGTTCCGCCCGATGTCGTTAGCAAGCCTCACAAGCTCCTCTATGCTGGTCCTACCGAATATGTTTGCCGCCCGGTTAATGTCATCTTGATTTGTGCTCAATCCGCAAGCTGCAACCTCTCGAACGAGATCGGCAGCGGTTTCAATATTATCGTATTTGCTCATTTCCGTTTCCTCCAATTCCTGATCCACATCACGATCACCGTTACCGACAGTCCTATGCTCAGGGCTATCAACCCATATACTACAATTTCATGGTACCATTCATTGATGGTTGAAGCTCTTATTCCCGTTTTGCGGGCCAGATCAGCTTGGGTCCACTTCAGCTCACCAAGCTTATTGGACAGTAAAATTCTAACCATGCCATGCTCCTTTACGTGAGATTCTAACCACAATGTGAAAATCGTGCTTTGATTCGTTAGAAAATAACGTAATACGGTAGACATAAGCATAATAAAAAAGCTGCCTTATTCAGCAGCTTTTTTTAAATTGATTGGAGACACGAGAACGAACATATCATCGACCATGTAGATGGTCGCCGGGGCGGTTCGTCTGGCTCCCTTTTGGAATGTGTTGACGAAAAAGATGCAGGGCGGGAGAATGGAAGATACCTGCTTCCCTTTAATTTAGTTATGGGTTATAAAACTCCCCGCCGGACACTATGAGATACTCGCCCGTGATGTGGGACGCCATGTCCGATGCCAAAAACAGCAGCGCGTTCGCCTGATCGCGCGGAGTTCCCAGCTTTCCCAGCGTCGTTTTAGCAATGATGCTCTCGCGCAGTCCCGGAACGTTTTCGAAAACACCCTTCAGCATTCCCGTTTCCGTCGCTCCGGGCAGTACGCAGTTGGCCCGGATGCCGTAAGCGCCCAGTTCCAGCGCCAGCATCCTGTTAAACTCGATCTGGGCCGCCTTGGAACTGGAATAGGCCGCGTGCATGTCGTCCGCCTTGCGCGCAGAACATGCGGACACGCACAGTATCACTCCGGATCTTTGCGGAATCATGACTCTGGCGGCCTCCCTGGTGCACAGAAAAGCGCCCGTCATGTTGATACGGAACACCTTCTCCCATTCGTCCAGCGGAAAATCCACAATCCGGTGAGCCCGATGGATGGACGCGTTGTTGACGAGTATGTCCAGCCTTCCCCGTTCATTTATAACGTGCGAAAAGGCTTCACCGACGCTTTTTTCGTCAGACACATCCATACTGATGGCCGCCGCCCTGCCCGGGTACTCGCTGTTGATGATATCCGCGGCATGGAGCACGGCGGACTCGTTGATATCCGCCGCATAGACATACGCGCCGTTCTGCGCGAATATTCTGGCCGTCTCCAACCCGATGCCGCCCGCCGCGCCGGTAATCAGCGCGACCCTCTCCTTTAATAGCATAAGCATATCTCCTTTGTCACAGCGCGTCGCTGCACAGCGGCCATATCGGCCGTTCGTCTTCGATAATCCGGGAAAAGCGCGGCCTGTCCTCCGCAAAGTAGTTGTCCGTCTTATCGTCGTTGACGGACGACACCTCGCCGCATATCAGATCCCCCGAGCCGGGCCGGGCTCCGAAGCGGTGATACAAAAACGGCATCAGCGTGATGCTGGCTCCCGTCTCCACCAGCAGCTCCTCGCCGGCCTTCGGCGTTTTCCTGATGCCGTCCGAGAACAGCGACACGTTCGATTCGGTGTCCACAGAACCGTCCGGCTTCGCGTTATAAAGGAATACGGACATCACGCCGCCCGACAGGTTGATGATATCCTCGTCTTGACGGCATGGTAATGCGCCGGCAGATACTGCCCCGCCTTCACAATGATCAGCTTCTGCGCATATGGCGTGCCACAGCCCGTCCCGCCGGGGCAGCCGTTGCGCAGCGTAAACAGCACGGCGCCGACGCGGTCAAAATCGCCGCTGCCAAAATCGGTGATATCCCAGCCCAGCATCGTTTTTCTGATTATGGACAGATCGTCCGCGCTGCTTTCCCACTGCTCCCTTTTCCAGTACCCGAACGGCGGCAGCTTGATTTTCGCCTGTTCCAACCTGTCCAATGCGCGCCGGATCTCATTGTTGATCTGTGACCTCTTCATGGCTTTTCCCCACCTGACGGTAGTTCTCCTCCTCTATCTCCCTCAGTCGCTTCACCTTCACCGAAGAGCGCGAGGGCACGAATTTGAGCGGCAGCCATTCCTCCACGATGCGGCACGCCAGCGCCGGGCCCACCACCAGCGAACCAAAGCACAGCACGTTGCAGTCGTTGCTTAAGATCGACCTCTCGGCGGAATAGATGTCGCTGCCCACGGCGGCGTAAATGCCCTTGAACTTGTTGGCGGTGAGGCATACGCCGATGCCGGTGCCGCAAAAGAGTATCCCCCTGTCCTGGTAGCCGCCGTCAATGATCCTGTCGCATACCCGCTTCACCACATCGGGATAAAGCTCGGTATTCGCCGCTGAAAACTTGCCCAGATCCTCGAATTCGACGCCCATCTCCCCCAGCTTTTCCGCTATCGCCCGCTTGAGCTCCAGTGCATTCTCATCGGCGCCCAAAAACACTTTCATCGAACACTCACTCCCCCGGGCTGTTGATCAGCGCAATCACCGATAGCACATCCACTTCGGCCCCCTCGTCCGCCAGCAGCCTGCTCACAACGCCGTCCGCCTCGGCGCGGACCCCGTTCACCGTCTTTTCGCTCTCTATGTCGCACAGTATATCGTCCGCCTTCACGACGCTGCCCTCCTGCACGTACCATTTGGTCACGGTCCCCCGCTCCATGTTCAGACCGAGCCGGGGCATCAGCACTTCCTTCATAATCTCCCTCCTTCAGCCAACCATATCGATATCCACCCACGCTTGATCGGCGCTGGATATTTGGGCCGCTTCCAGCACCCGCTGGCACATCAGCCCGTCTTCAAAATCAGGCCGGACCATCTCACCGCGGCTTACCGCCGTCAGAAAGTCATATACCTGATTGACGAACGTATCGCCGTAGCCGATGATATGCCCTGCCGGCCACCAGCTGGCCATATACGGATGCACGCCCTCGCCCACCTGTATCCGGCGGAAACCCTGGATATGCGCCGCATCGCTTGTATCGTAAAACTGCAGCTCGTTCATATTTTCCATGTCAAATATGAGCGCGCCCTTGCTGCCGCTGATCTCGATGCGGTTTTTGTTTCGGTGCCCCGTCCCGTAGCGCGTCACCTCAATGTACCCCATTGCATTGCTGTCCCTGAATGCCAGCATCATCTGCGACGCGTCGTCCACGTCCACCATGCCCATCTCATCTCCGGCCACAGCGGACAGCCCGTCGCTGGCCAGCGGTATCGGGCGCTGCTTGATAAACGTCTTCTGACGGCACAGCACGGCGCCGATTTCTCCCACCAAAAACCGCACCAGATCGATCACGTGCGCACCCATATCGCCATGGGTGCCGTAGCCCGCCTCGCTCCTTTTCAGCCGCCAGGCCAACGGAAAAGCCGGATCGATTAGCCAGCTCTGCTCATAGACGCCCCGGAAATGGTAGACCTCGCCGATGCGACCCTCGTCGATCAGCTGCCGCGCCAGCGCCAGCGCCGGCACGCGCCGGTAGTTGAAGCCGATCATATTGACCACGCCGGCCGCCTTCACCGCGTCCCGCATCCGCTTCGCATCCTGAAGTGTCAGCGCGAGCGGCTTCTCGCAAAACACATGCTTGCCCGCCTTCGCCGCCGCGATCGCGATCGCGGCGTGGATGGCGCTGGGCGCCGCGATATCCACAATATCGATGTCCGTATCGTTCACAACGTCGCGCCAGTCCCGCACCCATTTTTCAAAGCCCCACGCTTTATAGACGTCCCCGGCGGAATCCTCATTGGAGCAAAGCGTTCTCTTGATAACCTGAATGTCGGAACGAAAAAATATGGGCATATCGGTATACGCATGGGTATGCACCCGTCCCATGAATTTATGGCCGATCAGGCCCACACGCAGCGTCTTCATTCCCTGCCCTCCTGCATCATCGCCCGCGCCATGTCCACGATATCCTGCACCTGCGGCAGCATGTATTCCTCCAGCACGGGGCTGAACGGCACGGGAACGTCATGCGCCGCCACGATCTTCACGGCCTGCTTCAGCGATGAAAAGCCCTTGTCCGCCGCGATGGACACGATCTCGCCCGCGAAGCTGGCGCGCCGACACGCCTCTTGCACGATCAGCAGCCGCCCCGTCTTTTTCAGCGAATCCAGCACCGCCGCCTCGTCAAACGGCACGATGGTCCGCGGGTCGATGATCTCCAGATCGATCCCCTCCCCCGCCAGCGCCGCTGCCGTTTCCTGCGCGAAGGATACCATGTACGACGTGGCCACCACCGTGATGTCCTGCCCTTCCCGCACCACGTTCGCCTGCCCGAACGGTATGGCGTAATCGCCGTCCGGCACCTCGCACTTCTTCTGGTACAGCTTCTTGTGCTCGATGAACACCACCGGGTTGTTGTCCTTCAGAGCGGTTTTAAGCAGCCCTTTCGCGTCGTACGCGTTGGATGGCATCACCACCTTGAGTCCCGGCACATGGGCGAGCCAAGCTTCGAGCGACTGCGAATGCTGCGCCGCCCCGCCTTGATACGCGCCCATCACGGTGCGGATCAGCAGCGGTATCCTCACGTTGCCGCCAAACATGTAGTGCATCTTGGCCGCCTGATTGTATATCTGGTCCATCGCCACGCCGATGAAGTCGCCGAACGGGATCTCCACAATGGCCCGCGCGCCCACCAGCGCGGCGCCCAGCCCGCTGCCGACGATCAGCGACTCGGCAATCGGGAAATCGCGCACGCGCAAGTCGCCGAACTCTTCCCACAGGCCCTTGGACAGCCCCATCTCGCCGCCGTACGGCCCCACATCCTCGCCGATGAAAAAGAGGCTGTCGTCCCTGCGCATTTCTTCCCTGATGCCCTCGCGAACAGCCTGCATGTATGTGATCCTGCTCATTGCGCCTGCTCCTCCCAATATAGGTCTTCCAGGGCCTCGCGGGCCTCGGGATACGGGCTCTCCTCCGCAAAGCGCACCGCTCGTCCAGTTCGTCCGCCACCTCGCGCTCCACCGCGTCAAGTTCGGCCACCGGAACGCCGAACATATCCGTCAGCCACACGCGCAGCCGGAGGATCGGGTCCTTGCCCATATAGTCGTCCAGTTCCTCCTTGCGCCAATATCCCACGTATTCGCCCTCGAAGTGGCCGTGGTGCCGCCACGTATCCGCCACGATCAGCGTCGGTCGATGCTGCGTGCGCGCGCGCCGCACGGCTTCATCCGCTGCCTGCCGCACCGCCAGCGCGTCGTTCCCGTCCACATCCACACCGTCCATGCCGTAAGCGGCGGCCCGCTTGGACAGGCCGGATTGCCCAACAACGCGGTCGATGCGCGTGGATACGCCGAAATGGTTGTTTTCGCAGATGAACACCACCGGCAGATCGAATGCCGAGGCCGCGTTCATCGCTTCATGGAACGTGCCTTCATTGGTGGACCCGTCTCCGAAAAAGTCCGCCACCACGTTGTTTTTGCCAAGCAGCTTCAGCCCATACGCCGCACCCACCGCGATGGGATATCCGCCGCCCACGATACCGTTGGCGCCCAGTATGCCGATATCGGTGTTCGCGATGTGCATGGAACCGCCCTTGCCCTTGCAGTATCCCGTCCTCTTGCCGTAGAGCTCCGCCATCATCCGATTCATCTCACCGCCCTTGGCGATGAGATGCCCATGGCCGCGATGCGTGCTCGTGATATAATCCTCTTTATCAAGGCGGCTGCATACACCCGCCGCGACCGCTTCCTCCCCGATGTACAAATGCACGAAGCCGGGTATCTTCCCCCCCGCATACAGCCGGGAGACGCGCTCCTCAAAACGACGGATCTTCAGCATGGTCCTGTATATATTGACCGCCTGTGCAACCGTAATATCCATATTCATACTCCTCGCAGAGCTTGCCCGCCTGCGCCGTTCTCCGGTCAGCCGGCCGGCAGCTATCTTTTGGGCTTGAGCCGCGCCAGCAGCGTCATGCCGATGATCAGTATCGTGCCCTGAACGATCTGCTGCAGTGCCAGCGTCAGGTTCAGGAAGGTCATGCCGTTGACCAGCGTGGCAAACAGGAACATGCCCAGCGCCGCCTTGGCCATGCTGCCGTCGCCGCCGTTCATATCCACGCCGCCCAATATAACGCTCCCGATTATCGTGATCAGTATCGGATCGCCCACCTTTGGGTCGGCCGTCCCCAGGCTCATCATCGTGACAAAGCCGGCGACGCCTGCCAGAAGGCCGGCGACGATATAGACAGACACCAGCACACCGCGCACATTGATGCCCACATAGCGCGCCGACTGCTCATTCGCGCCCACCAGCGCAATATTTCTTCCCCATGTCGTTTTGCCGAGCAAAAGGCCGGCGACGATCACAATGCCGGCCAATATCACAATCACCCATGGAATAACCAGATCATCTCCAAATTTGATGCCCGTGGCGTAGGACATGCGCGTCAGCTCCTTGGGCGTTCCGGGAATGCTGTAGCCGCCCGATACAACCATGGCCGTGCCCCGCGCCAGCAGCTGAGTGGCCAGCGTCACGATAAACGGCGTCATCCTGAACACGCCTACCGAAACGCCGTTGATTGCCCCGATCAGAAGGCCGACGCCCAATGCAACCGCCAAACCGATTAATATTGTCATTCCGAGCGTCGACGCCGTTGCGGCGGACACGGCGTCCTTGCCGATCGCATCCACCTTGGCCAGCTCGGAAAGCGACATCACGGCGCCGCCCGGATTGAGCATCCGGTTTACAGCCCCTGTCTGATAGGTGATCATCGTGGTCGCCGAAATAATGGAGCTACACGTCACATTGTGCGCAATGGACAGGTCAATGCCGCCCGTCATCAGCACAAAGGTCTCCCCCGTCGCGGCAATGGCAAAAATGGCGTTCATCACAAACAGCGTGATGATGTTGCCCACCGTCAAAAACGCATCGCTCATCAATATGAAGACCAGCCAGACGGCCACCAGCATAAACAGCACCGGCATGGATCTCAGCCGGCTCCAGACTGCGTGCGTGCCGTTCATAAAACGGCACGCAGCAGTCCCTTCCTGGCGGTTTTTGATTTTCGTATTTGTTTCAGCCATTAAATCGAGCCTCCAAGTCAGGATTTGTGTCCACTCTGTTCCGGGATACTATTCGAGCATGTCTTTATATTTGTAAGCAAATATCCCTTCTAGTTTATCCTGCAGCTCATCATGAGCCACCGGGTATGTGGCGCAGTAGTAAGCGTCTTCCGCAGGGGTGCCGCCGTCACGGATGGTCATCAGTGCATCGTAGATCGCGTAGCCCATTTCATCAAACGGAATCACCATGAAAACGTCGGTATAGCCGTCCAGAGCCGTCTGCAGTCCCGGGGGTTCGCCGCCGAGAGACACAAGGTACACATGGCCCTCTTCGCCGCACGGAATGAGTTTGTTGACTTCGCCCAATGCCGTGGTCACAGCGCCGTCCATATGGCTGGAAGCGTTGAATATGCCCCAAACATCCGGATACTTCTGCAGCTGGTTCTGCAGACCGGCCAGCGCCATCTCAGCATCCCAGTCCGTATCAATCTGAACGATCGTCAGGTTGGTGTGCGAATCAAGCACAGAGTGGAAGCCCTCGCTTCTTGCCAGCGCGTTGGTGTCGGCACGGTTGCCCACAAGCTCGAAGATCACATGCTCAGCGCCGTCATCAAACTTTGCAAACGCTTCGCCGCAGACCACGCCGTCGGAATTGGAATCATAGCCGCCCACGAACTGCACCGCATCGTGCTCGACGAATCTGTCATACAGCGTGACGATGACACCCTTTTCAGCTGCATAATCAAGCGCCGTCAGTATCGCGTTCATGTCCACCGCGCACACCACGATCGCGTCCACGCCCTGGTCCACCATCGACTTGATCTGCTGAATCTGCTTCGTCGAATCGTTATCGGCGTTCTGCTCAATGTATTCCACATTGGGATCCGCGTCAGCCTTTTCCTTGATGCCGATGACCTCGATCGAACGGGCCGGATAGCCCGCATCCGTCGCGATACCGATCGTGAAGACATCACCCCCGGCGGCGGGTTCCTCTGCATCCTCCGTCTCAGCAGGCGCTTCTGTTGCTGCCGCCGGTTCTTCGCTCGCGGGAGCAGCCGGCTCTTCTGTTTTACTGCAGCCGGCGAATGCCACAACCAAAACCATGAGCATCGCTACCAGTAAGAACAACACACTTTTACTCTTCATAGCTCTTCCTCCTGTATTATTTATTAACTGAACCTGTTTGGCCCCGTTAAACATATATTCAATAATCAACTCTGCCGCAGCCGCATCTCATTTTCCTGAAGTATCAGCCGATTCTGCCGCATTGTTGTGATAAACTCAAATACGATGGCGATGAACAGTATGCCACCCCGGACGACATCGTAGAAGAAGCCGGAAACCTCCATGAAGCTCAGGAAGCTTTCGATCAGTATCAGGAATATGCATCCCAGTATGCTGCCCGGTATCGTGCCGCGGCCGCCCGAAAGCTTGGTGCCGCCCAGCACGACCGCCGTGATCACCGTGAATTCAATGCCGTACGCCGTATCCGTCTGCACTGTCCCCAGCCGCCCGATATAGATGATGGAGGCGATGCTGGCGCAGAATCCGCACATTGCATATGTTACAAAGCGAACGAGATTGATCTTGATCCCTGTCTCGCGGGCCGAGGTAACGGAGTTGCCCACCGCCAGCACGTAACGCCCAAGCCGTGTGTTGCGCAGCAAAAAATAGCCGGCCAGCGCTATAACAAGCATCACGATCACCGGCACCGGTATGCCCAGCACGTTGCTCAGCCCGAATATCCTCAGGCCCTCGGCCGCCACCTTCATCTTCGAGTCGATCAATATATAGGCAATGCCGCGGCAGATGGACAGCGTGGACAGTGTGGCGATCATCGGCACAATCTCAAACACGCAGATGAGGAAGCCGTTGATAATGCCCACAATGGTACCCACCAGTATGCCGATGATAAACACGCTCCAGATAGGCAGAACTTTTGCCAGTTCGCTCATCGTGGCCATGCAGAGAAACACGTTCATGCCCACCGATATGTCGATGCCGCCAGATAAAATCACGAACGTCATACCCACCGCAATGATGGCTGTGAAGCTCGACTGAAGGAATACGTTTTTCAGGCTGTTCACTGAAAAGAAGGAGGGTTGCAGTATGCTCAGTATGATGACGACAAGCGCTATGGCAAAAACCATCGATATCCATGGCTGCCTGAACAGGCTGTTTCCAGACCTTCCGGAGCTTTTTTGTATCTTCATGTTCATATGCACTGCTCCTTGCTTTCATTTGCAACAGTCCGCGAGGCGATGCTGATGATCTTCTGGGAATCGAATTCGTCCCGCATGACCTCCGAGACGATCCGGCCCTTCTGCATAATGATTATCCTGTGAGACAGTTCGATCAGCTCTTTGATGTCCGACGATACGATGATCACCGAACATCCTTCACGGGCCAGGCTGGAGATCAAAGTGCTGATCTCCTCCTTCGCACCGATATCCACGCCGCGGGTGGGGTCGTCAAATAGGCAGATCTTCGGGTCCATCGACATCCAGCGCGCAAATATGGCCTTTTGCTGATTGCCGCCACTCAAGGACGTGATAAGCCTGTCGATGCCCGGATGAGACACGCTGTGCTTGTCGGCCAGCCTCAGTGCGATATCCTTCTCGCCTCTGAAGCCCAGCCCCGGCAGCCGCCGCCTGAGCAGACTGTCGAGGTTGGCCGCCGTGATGTTTTCCTTTATCGAGCGCTTGGAGAATATGCCGTTTTGTTTGCGGTCTTCGGGAACGAACACCATGCCCAGCTCCTTCATCATCCGGGGCGTCCACTTCCTGTATTCCTTTCCGAACACCACCACCTTGCCCTTCACCTTGCGCAGGCCGAATATCGATTCAATGGTCTCCGTACGCCCCGCGCCCATCAGTCCGGCGATGCCGAGTATCTCTCCCTTATGCAGCTCGAAGCTGACATTGACAAAGCGGTCCGAATTGAAATCGACAGCCTTGAGCGTCACCTCCACCTGAGGCACGCCCACATCCAGCTTGCGCTGATGCAGCTCCCGCCCCACCAGCAGCTCTTCCAGCGTCTTGCATGGCACCTCGCCCGTGACGCCGCCGCCCACGTGGATACCGTTGCGCAGTATCACGATCCTGTCGCTCACCTCGTAAACCTCGTCGGTGAAGTGGGTGATGAATACCATGCCGACGCCCTGCCCCTTAAGCGAACGCATCACATTGAAAAGATTGATGCGCTCGGGCTGCGACAGCGAGGCCGTCGGTTCGTCCAGTATCAGCACCTTGGGTTTCTGATACAGCGCCTTGGCGATCTCCACAAGCTGGCATTCCCCCGGTCCTAGCATCTCCACCCTGGTGTCCACGCTGAATTTCGCGTTGACAATGTCTAGGTATTTCTGGGCTTCGCGCCGGCTGGTTTTCCAGTCGATCGTCGGCTTTTTGCCGGGGAAATTGGTGATGCAGATGTTTTCGGCCACTGAGAGCGATGGAAAAACACTGAGCTCCTGATGCACGGCGGCAATGTGGGAGGTGCCGATGTTCATCTTCGAGTATTCCTGGCCTTCAAAGATGATGTTGCCGTCCGAAGGCGCCAGCAGACCGACCAGCATGTTTTTCAGCGTTGATTTTCCCGCGCCGTTTTCACCGATCAAAGCGATGATCTCGCCCGGCATGACCTTCATATTCACACCACTCACAACACGCTTGCCTGAAAACTCCTTGGAAATGTTGATACACTCCAACAGCGGCTGATTGTTTTCCATCTAAACGATCCTTTCTTTATCAGAATAATTTCGCTGTTATTCATCAAAGACGAAGCCGATACCCAACACGTCCGCCAGAAACTTAAGCTCGTCTGTCCAGTCTCCGTAAGCGATGGCGTAGTGATGCCCCGTCACATGCTGCAAAAAGTGATCGGCGCTGTTTTTCAGCCGTATACCGAAACTAGGCCACCGGATTCCCTGCTCCTCGCCTTCCGCGACCTCTCTCGGCGTCGTCGTCGCCCGGCACACATGCAGCCGCAGCGTATCCCCGTTGCCGCCCGCGCGCATCAGCGTAACAGTCTCTTCGTTCTGCAGATCAAAGTGGACACAGGCCCCGCCCATCGTGCTCGTACAGTATTCGTATGGCACCGACTCATCCGCCACCAGGCGTGGTATGGGCCACAGGCTGACGCCTTTTTCTTTATCGGCCATGGACACGGGCGCGGTGCCGCAGTTAAAGAAGGTGATGAGCTTCTTTTGGGCATTCAGCTTGGCGATGTCCGCGAAGAACACCTTGTCGCGGGCCAGCAGCGACAATATGTACATGGACAATGCCGCCGGCACATCCGCCTCGCACGCGGTGATGATGCCCGCTTCGTTGAGCAGGCACGTGGCCACGCACGCGCCGTAGTTGTATCCGTATACCTCGCTGACCATCTCTGGCATGCATTTGTTGGCAAACACATCCACGCCGTGCAGCTCCTTAAAGCGCTTGAAGGCCAGGAACATTTTCGCCTGCGAGACGATGGCGTCGTCATAGATGCGCTCGCCGGAGGGCAGGGACCAGTTCACCTCGCGACACCCCGACAGAAACTTTTCGGCGACGCGTTTGGCCTCCTCTTCATCGACGTTTTCCATCTCCCTGAATATCTGCACCGAGTCATACTGGGGAAAGTCCACACCGAACACGCGCTTCCAGTCGAACTCGTTGACCTGCGTCTGATACATCATCATACATTTGCCGCCGATCGTGGCTATCTTCTTCTGGCGCAGCGTCTGCCTGACCCATGCGGCTTTGAGCAGCTTCTTCACCGCTTTATGGTTGTCCGCGTCGTCCACTTTGCCCGCAAAATAGGCGAAACACTTCCCCATCTCTTCCAGCACGTATTTGATCTGCAGCGACGCGCCCAGGTTGCCGTTCGCGATCAAGTCGGATATGCCGTACAGCGCGAAGGGCAGCGGCGTATCGTTGACAGCCGCCACGGCCAGCGATGAGTATATCCATGAACCCACCACGACCAGCAGCATGGAGGCCTGCTCCTGCTCCATCCTTCTCACATAGTCAACGATCTGCGCTTCGTCAAACAGTATTTCATCCGGCATCAGCAGCTCAATATCCGGGCCCTGATATGTCTGTTTTGCGTGCGCCATGAACCGGACCAGATCGCCCTGATACTGGTTCTTTTTTGCCAAGGGCAGAATGCCCAGCTTCGCTTTACCATTCATATATGGCCTCCTAAAAAATCAGTGTTTGCTCTGCAGCTGTGAAATCCGCTTCATATTCGGCTTCAGGCTCTCATACGTCTCCCGGTATTCCCGAAAGAAGTCGGCGTAACGCGCCGTGTTTTCCGCAATGGGGGCCACCTCTTCGCCAAAACGCACCCAACCTTTCAGGTCGTCGTAGGTGAGCGTCCCGGTTCCCACGCCGGCGAGGAACACATCCCCCAGATTCGCTTCCACATCCTTGTCCGGGCATACGATGCCGTAACCCGTGACATCCGCGAATATCTGCTTCCACAGCGGGGACTTCACGGCCCCGCCCGCCAGTATCAGCCTCTTTTTGAGCTCTATGCCCGCTTCAATATTTTCCAGAGAATCCTTGAGCGAATAAGCCACAGCCTCCAGAAACGCGCGGTATACATGGGCACGCGTGTGGTGCAGCGTCAGCCCGAACACCGTGCCGCGGGCGTCCACGTTCCATACCGGCGCACGCTCCCCCATGAAATACGGGAGCACGATCAGTCCGTCGCTGCCGCTCGGGACCTGCCTCGCTTCCCGCTCCAACGTCTCATACGCCTGCGCCGTCTGAAGGTCGCGCGCAAAGTTGTCCCGGAACCACCGGGGCAGCGCGCCCGCCGTCGCCGTGCCGCCGAAGGTGAACAGCATGCTTTCGGGCTCCCTCACATAGGGCATGCATATCAGCTCGTTTCTGGCGAGCAGCTGCTCGTGGACGAAGCCGCAGGTCATGCTGGTGCCGATGGTGGCGACATACTGCCCGGCTTCGAACACACCCAGCCCCAGCGTGGCCACCACGCAGTCCACACCGCCCGCGCATACCGGCGTGCCCGCAGGCAGACCCAGTTCCCGCGCCGCATCGCTGGTCAGTCCGCCCACGATATCGGAAGCCGCTACGATGCGCTGCGGCAGCTTCGACATCGGTATGCCCAGCGCCTCCGTCATCTGCTCCGACCAGCAGCGCCGCGCGTTGTCGAAAACGCCGCCGATGTTGCCGGCCGACGTATAGTCAATGGCCGCCTCACCGGTCAGCTTGGCGATCACGTAGGCGTTGGGCGGCAGAAACACATTCGTTTTCGCCCAGTTGTCCGGCTCGTTGTCGCGTATCCAGAGCATTTTGATGTAGCCGTAGTAGGGGTCGGTGCCGTTCCGCGTGGCGTCATAGATGGCGTCGGCGCCGATTCTGTCTCTGACCATAGCCGTTTGCTGCTGCGCGCGCCGGTCCATCCAGATGATGCACGGCCTGACCGGGTTCAAATCCCGGTCGCAGGGGATGCCCGAGCCGCCGTACAAACCGCTGATGCAGATGCCGGCGATGTCCCGCGGGGCTCCGTCCATCTCCGCGGCAGCCTGGCGTATCGTCTGCTTCACCGCGTCCAGCCAGACATCCGGCCATTGCTCGGCCCACAGCGCCCGCGGGGTAATCAGCCCGTATTCTGCGTAAGTGGACGCCACCAGCTCGCCAGCGGTGTTCATGATGATGGTCTTTGTTCCCGAAGTCCCGATATCCGTTCCGATTAAATACTTCATCACAAAGCCTCTCTTTCCCGTCATCCCAGTTCCGCTGTGATCATTTCCCACTCCTGCCGTGTCGGCGGACGGTAATGCGTCAGATAATCTCGGGTGAGATAATCAACGCCGTACCCCTTCACCGTATGGGCGATTAGCGCCTTGGGCCGCCCCTGTCGCCTCTGTTTTTGTTCCCTCAGTACCGTCCGCAGCGCCTCAATATCGTGTCCGTCGCATTCGCTGACATCCCAGCCAAAGCTGCGCCATTTGTCCGCCATATCATCCGTGTCCAGCACGTCGCAGCACGGGCCGTCGTTCTGGTACCGGTTCCTGTCCACGATGGCCACGATGTTGTCCAGCTTCAGATGGCTGGCCGCCATCGCCGCCTCCCAGATGATGCCTTCGTTCGTTTCTCCGTCTCCCAGCAGTGAGAACACCGTGGCGCCGCTGTGCTTTATTTTGAGCGCTTTGGCTTTGCCCACAGCGGTGGAGAAACCGCCGCCCAGCGACCCGCTGACCGCATCCACGCCGGGTATCGACGGCGTCGGGTGCCCCTGCAGCAGGCCGTCCAGTTTCCGGAACCCTTCCGTTTCAGCCGCCGGAAAGAAGCCCTTTTCACACAGCACGGCATACAGTATGGGTGCGCCGTGCCCCTTCGAGAGCACAAAGCGGTCGCGGGCCTGCCAGTCCGGCTCGGACGGACGGACGTTCATGATGTCGAAATACAGCACGCCCAACAGGTCCGCCGCCGACATGGACGCTCCCGGATGCCCGCTTTGAGACTTATATATCATTTCAAGCGCTGTCAGGCGCATATGCCTGATTGTCTTTTCCAGTTTGCTGCTAAGCATGATGTATCCCTTTCCTGATGTAATTCCCGACCACCGCATCTATGATGCTCTCTTTATCCAATCCGTACTTTTTCATCACTTTTAGGCCATCGCCGGATTCCGCAAAGCAATCCCGAACGCCCACGGGCACCACAGCCGTGCCGGTATTCATAGGTGCCAGCAACTCGCTGACCGCGCCGTACAGGCCTCCGATAATGCTGTGATCCTCCGCTGTCACGATCAGGCTGGTCTCGGATGCCGCTTTGAGCACGGCTTCCGTATCCAGCGGCTTGATGCTCCGCATATCGATCACCCGGCAGCTCACACCCTGTTTTTCCAATGCCTCCGCCGCGTTTAACGCTACCTTGACCATCAACCCTGACGCAATAATGCTCACGTCATTTCCGTTCGTCAATATTTCGCTCTTGCCCGCCTGCCACTGCGATGTGTGGTGGTAGCTCCCCATGTCCGAGCGCCCAAAGCGCAGATATACCGGGCCTTGTGTCTCTATGGCCGCCTGTATGGCCTCCAGCGACTGAGCCGGGTCGGCCACCACCATCACCGTCATGTTCGGTATCGCGCGCATGATTGCGATATCCTCCGTGGCCTGATGCGTCACACCGTCCTGGCCCACATTCAGCCCGCCGTGCGTCGCAATGATCTTGACGTTCAGCCTTGGGTAGCATATATAGTTGCGCACCAGCTCCCATCCCCGGCCGCTGGCGAACACCGCATAGGCCGACAGCAGCACGGTATACCCCTCCGAGGCCAGTCCGGCCGACATGCATATCGCGTTCTGCTCCGCAATGCCCACGTTGATAAAGCGTTCCCCAAAGCTCTCTTTAAAGCTGTCTGCGTTCACACTCTTGCCGACATCCGAAGTCAGGTAGACCAGATTCTCGTGTTGTCCAAGCTGTTCAAACGCGTGTTGTAATTCCTGTTTAAAGCTCATTGACACCCCTCATTTTTGTTGTAACATCGCTATTATCGCTGTCCGATCATGTTTCACATTTTAAAATGCAATCCATAGCGCCTCCGGTTCTTTGAAAGCATGCAACATACAAACCAGCGCCTTATTGGGATATTTGCCCATGTTTTCGGGCCTTATCCGGCTTACATGATTACTGTTTCTTATTCTGATTTTGTAATTGCATGCCCACGATTTCACCCTATGCGTTATATGCCGGGATGCTTATTCCTTTATGCTCTCTCTGAATGCCGGAATGCGTGAATACACATTCCCAAGACTTTTGAGTACCCGATAGTCCGGATCACAGATAAACTCGCCCGGATGCCCGATCTCCACGCCCGCAACAGCCACCTCGCCGCACCGGCGGGCGTTTTCGTCGATGCCTTTTTCGATCATCCAGCTCAGATAGTCGTTGATATCCGTATTCCCTTCGCCGATAATGCTGTTGGTATGCACGAGCCCGTCGTTGTCCGATATGTGCACATGGATCACTCTCTCCATCACGGGCGCTATTTCCGCCGGCGGCGTCCGCAATATGTTCAGATGCCCGATATCGATGTTCGCGTACAGGTTGGGCGCGTCGATCGCATCGAAGAAACGCTCGATGGCGGGTATGCCGTTGCAGATGTGGAGCTCCTCCGGCTCCAGCTCCAGCGTCACCAGCACGTCCCTGTCCGCGCACCATTTGCAGTACTCGGTCATCACCCTGATCACATTGGCCCACGCCCGCTCGCGGTCCAGCTCGAAGTCGATGTTGCCCACGCCCTTGCCCATCAGCACCTGCCGGCCGCCCAGCGTTTTGACAAGCAACGCGGCGCGCTTCAGCTGCTCCATGGCAAAATCCGCCTCGGCGCTGTTGCAGGAGGCCAGATTTCCGTGCGCGCAGGTGATCACGCTGGAGGCCCGCACACTCACCTCCAGCATTTTATCGCGGATACGCTGCTGCTGCGCCGCCGAATAGAATGCGGGATTGAAGTCTCCAAAAGCCAGAAGGTCTATGTACTCGATCCCGTGCGCGGCCACCCGCTCCACTGCTTCGATCAGGGGCACGCCGCCAAACTCATACACAATGGTCCCCACTCCAACCTTCATATCACACCTCCGCTTATTTAATTTTTCAGAGCTTGTTGACAAGGACGTTGACGTTGCATTTGTCCATATTGTCTCGCCGGTTTTCATCGGCGCGTATCACATCGATATAAATGCTTTCCACAATACACAGCCCCACCACGCGGTTTGCCATCACCTCGCCCTTCAGATGCTCGGTGAACGCCGATGTCTGCAGGCATATATCCGAGTTCTTGACGAGCGGCGTCACCGGAAAGTTCGTGATGGACAGCACCGTTGCGTCGCCGGTTTTCAGCGCTTTCGCCGTGTTGATGATGCACTTCGTGCGCCCCGAATGGGATATCAGCATGGCCACGTCGCCTTTCTTCAGATGCGTCGATATCATCAGCATCAAGTCGGGGTCCGTTTCAAAAACGCAGTCGTAGCCGATGCGCGTAAACTTGACATAAGCCGACATCGCCACAGCCGCCGCATCGCCGATGCCGAATACGGCGATCTTGTTGGCGTTTTTGATGGCCTCCACCGCTTTGTGGTATTCATCGAAATCAAATATCCGCAGCGTGTCGTCTATCGCCTGTTTGGCCAGGCCGAATACGCTCTCCACCACCACGCGGGAATCGTCCGTCTTTTTGATGCTCTTGTATATCCGCTCCGTGATCGGGTCGTCGCTGTCCCGCAGCAGCTTCTCTTTCAGCTCGGTGAATCCGCTGTACCCCAGCTTGCGCGCCAGACGCACGAAGGTGGGCTCGCTGCAGCCGGCGCGGCGCGCGCTTTCGGCGATCGTGGAGGTGGCGACAAACACGGGATTCTCCGTCAGAAAATCGGCCGCTTTCTTTTCCGCGGATTTGAATGACGAATAGTGCGCCTTGAGCCGGAGCATGCATTGCAGGGATATTTTATTGGCGGCATCCTCATTGATATTCATATTGAACGCTCCTTTGTTTTCATAGTGATGATGCGTACATTATACCATATTGCATACGTTTGGCATCATCAACCCGCTGTGTCAAAGCGCATGGTTAATGTCCCTCAGCGCATAGTAGAGCTGCTTATAGAGGCTGTATCTGTCCTCATACATCGCTGTTTTCTGCTGATTGGGTGCGAAAACCCTGTCTGTTTTGACCATGCCCTCCACCGCCTGCTTCAGTCCCGGATAGACACCCGTTCCCGCCGCCGCGATCACAGCCGCGCCCAGGCATCCGGCCTCCTTGCATTTCAGCGTTGTCAGCGTGCGCCCGGTGATGTTCGCCTTGGTCCTCAGCCACACCTCCGACTTCGCGCCGCCGCCCGTGGCCCGTATCTCGTTCACCGCGATACCGGCGCTTTCCGCGGCGTCAATATTCAGTCTCAACTCATAGGTCAGCCCTTCCATCAGCGCCTTGAATATGTCGTAACGCGTCGTTTCCAAGCCCAGGCCCACAATTGCGCCGTGGCTCTTCAGATCGCAGAGCGGCGTTCCGCTGCCGTTGAAGTGCGGCAGCACGAACAGCGGAGAGGGGCTGTCGTCCATGTCGCGCTGTATGTAGCTGTACATGTCCATGCCGCGCTGCTGCGCCTCGACAACATCCCGGTACCCCATCGTATCCCGGTACCACTTCAGTAATATGCCGCCCGCCTGCATGAAGGCGAAGGAGAAGTACATGTCCCGCGCCGCGTGGCGGTATGTGGAGAGATAGGCGTCATGCATCGCGCGGGATATTCGGGGCTTGCTGTATACCATTGAAAAGATCTCCGCAGTGCCGCTCGAATCCACCGCCATGCCCTCAGACACAGCGCCCGCACCAATGGCGCCTACCGGCTGGTCGTGTCCGCCCGCAATCAGTCTTGCGCCTGGATTGATGCCCGTAGCCTGCGCCACACGGGGCGCGAGCTTCCCCAAGTCAACGCCGCATTCCGTAATGTCCGACAGTTTGTCTATGTCCAGCCCCAGCTCATCCAGCAGCGCTGCGGACCATCTGCCGCTGTGTATATCCATCGCCATCGAACGGCTCGCCATCGTCACGTCGATGTCCGGACGCCCGCCGAGGTTCGCCATCACAAACTCCGCGTAGGTCACAAATTTACAGGCCCACTCGTAGATATCCGGCACGTTGTCCTTAAACCAGAGTATCTTGGCGGCGAAGTTGATCGGATGAAGCGGCTGCCCGGTGATCTCATATATTTTCCAGGCGTCCATGCGCGCCCTGATTGCGTCGCATTGGCGCCCCGGCCGGTAATCCATTCCCAGCATGGCGTTGTGCAGCGGGCGGTGCTCGCTGTCCACGGGTATCGCCGCGTCGCCCTGCACGCTGATGCTGATGGCCTCTATGCGGCCGGCGTCACACTGCGCGGCCGCCTGCGTCATGCAGGACAACAGGCAGTTCAGCACATGAACGCTGTCCTGCTCCATCTTACCCGTATCGTCGCAGAGTATCGCGTACTCCGCATACGCGTACCCCAGTATGCCGCCTTTATGGTCAAACACCATTGCCTTGCAGCTGGACGTCCCTACGTCCAGTCCCATCAGCAACCCGTTCCCCATCGCTTCCTCCCGTCACACTCCCAAGAGCTTTGTCCTTTCAGGCCCTTCCATCAGCCGCAGATGTTGTCCTGCAGACGCCGGAGCTGCAGCAGCATGGAGCTCTGGTTCAGCTCCACCATGTCATACGTGATGACCTCATCCCGCTTTACGTCCACCTTCATGACGGCGCCCTTCGCCAGACCCACCGGCAACATGTTGCCCTCCCTGGCGATCTGCGCCGTTTCAATGGAGGCGCGGTAGCAGTATTCCCCGATCGAGTCCAGCACCTCGCCTTTTTTCAAATCCCTTTTGGCGATCGTGATGCACTCAGCCGTCAGCCTGCCCAGCGGGTGCGCCGTGGACTCATGGTAAATGACGGCCTGCGCCGCCGTCAGCGGCGTCTCTATGCTGCAAAGATGATACGGGCGCAGCAGCAGGTAGTTTGGGCCGTTGCCCATGTCGCGCTGCACCAGCGCCTCCTTCATTCGCTTGTTGTCCGTCGTGACCACCACGAATATGCCCGGATTGATATTGCCGATGGCAAAATCCACAACGCCTTCCTTATCCAGTATGCCGCCCTGAGATTTCAGGCGGTATTTTTGCGCCAGCTCGTCGATGTTGCACCGGACGCCGTGCATGCCGCGCCTGTCGATGCCCAGTCCCGTGGCGTTGGCCACCGCCGCCATCTCGATCATCGTCTTGGAACCGTCCACGAATTCGACCAGCATCTTGGCCGACATTTCCCGCTCCAGCGCGCGCTGCTCCCATTCGGCCGGGGTCGCGTAAATGTCGAGGGGGTTGTTCTTGCCCTTGCCGGCGGCCACCACCTTATAGCCCAGCGCCCGGGCAAACCGGTATACTTCGATGATGGAACCCGGCTCATCACCGGCCGTCAGCGTATAGATCACGCCCGCGTTGTCAGCCAGCTGCTTGAGAATCGGGCCGATCGTGACATCGCATTCCACGTTCATCATCACGATGTGCTTCTTTGCCGCTATGCTCTCATACGCGATGCGCGCCCCCAGCTCGGGAGATCCGGTCGCGTCGATCACGACCTGCACGCTCTCCAGCATGATGGCCGGGTTGTAGTCCGTCGAAATCACCTTTTTGCCGGAAGCCACCGCCGCCCGCGCCACATCGATATCGTTTGTCTCAACCAGCTCGCCCTGATAACCCGCTCCTTCAAAAGCGCGTCTGACAATATCGTAACTGCGGTCCACCGCTATGTCGATCTCAATCCCCTTCATCATCCCGATCTGGATGACGATCTCCGTCCCCATCTGCCCCGTTCCCACCAGGCCCACCCGGACGGGCGTTCCCTGTTCTTCCAGCCGCGCCAGCTTTGCATCAATCTCGTACATGTTAAGCTCCTTCAGTATGCCATATCAGTTATTTCCACGGATCGATAACAGCCTTCAATACCTCTCCGTTCCGGGCCGCTTCGATGACGTCCTGCACCTCGTCCAATGTCACAATGCGGTTGATCAGCCTGTCTGTACTGATCAACCCGCGGGACAAATATTCCACCGCCTTTTGATTGACGTCGCTGGTATAGGAAAACGCGCCGACGACGCTGATCTCGCCATAGTGCACCTTGTTGCCGTCAAAGCACGTCTGGCTTTTGTCCCTGGGCAGCCCGCCGAACAGTATGACGCGTCCTCTCTTGCGCACCATTTCCACCGCCTGCGCATGCGTTTTGGCAACAGAATTGGCCGTGATGGCCACATCGGCGCCAAGGCCGCCCGTCAGCTTCAACACCTCTTCCACAGGGTCCTGCGCCCCGGCGTCTATGATGTGGTCCGGGTCAAACAGCGCCGCGGTATCCAGCCGGGTCAGCCCCACCATAATCGTTCTGGCGCCCCGCGTCCGCGCAATCTGCAGGTGGAAGCAGCCGATCGGCCCGTCTCCGATGACGACCACCGTATCGCCGAGGCTCACGTTGTTGTATTCCTGAGCGGCGACCACGGAGCTCAGCGGCTCCGCCAGCGTGGCCGCGTAAAAGTCCAGCGCATCCGGCATGCGCAGCACCATGCCCCTCGACAGTATGTCGTTATCCAGATAAACATACTGCGCATACCCGCCCGGCCAGTGGGTGCCCACCATTTTGTGGTTAAGGCACAGGTTGCCCAGCCCTTTCCGGCAGTAATAGCATTCGCCGCACGACACATCGGGCGCCACCGTCACGCGGTCTCCCACGGCGAAATTTTTCACATTCTTGCCCGCATCCGCGACCACGCCGGCAATCTCATGCCCCATCACCTGCTCCGGCTTTCCCAGTCTCGGCCCCGACAGATAGTTGCGGATATCGGACCCGCAGATGCCGCACGCACACACTTTCACGAGCATGCCGTCCGCCTCCACCCTTGGCAGAGGAACTTCCCTGACTTCCAGACGCCCCGCACCGGTCAATATGCAAGCCTTCATCAATTGTCCTTTCCTCAAAATACAAGATTTATTTATTCAGCAGCTTTTCGCCGACGACGCCGCCGGGGTGGATCACGGCGAACTGCTCCTTTGTATACCCTGTTTCGTGCATCAGCGCGATGCATATGGCGTCGAATACCGCCACCACCAGCATTGTGCTTGCCGTGGCCAGCATGTTGAACGGGCAGGGCTCCCTTTCCGCCCGCACCTTCAGCAGTATGTCCGACTCCCTGGCCAGCGCCGAGCTTTCGTTTTCCGTCATGCCGATCAGCATCGCGCCCTTTGTTTTGCATGCCGGTATGAGATTGATGATCTCAGCCGTGTTGCCCCCCTTGGATATCAGCACCAGTATGTCGTCCCGCTGAAGTACGCCCAAAGCGCCGTGCACGGCGTCCGCAGGCGACAAAAACAGCGCAGGCCGTTCCACGCAGCTCAGCGAGTGGGCGATCTTCCTGGCCGCCGCACCCGATGTGCCGCATCCGGAAACAATAACCTTACCCTTGCACGCAGCAATGGCCCCGACAACATCTCCGACCTCTTTTCCCATGCTGTCCGACAGACGAGCAATCTGTTCCGCCTCTATCCGCCAGCAATCCTTTGCAATATCCATTATTCTTTGGCCGTCCATGCTGCTCTCCTGATAATCAGTTACATATTTCATAATTATTTTTAAAATTTATCTGACATTTTAACTCGAAACCTATTTTATCACTTGATTTTAATGCAATTCTAACTCTGTATTCAATGTTTGTCAATATTTTATTTCATATTTAATTTTTATTTTCTGTAATTGCCGATTCGATTTGCACAAAAAATGAGTAGTTAGAGTACCCCTTGTTGCTTCAGCTCGGTCGCGATTGGCCAAGACTATAGCCCTCAAGATTAACGTTCAAATATCGATCGCACAATATTCACCTGTTCCAGATGAACTATCTTGTCTTGTTTTATAAGAGACACCTGCAACGTAATCCAGGCTGGATATGCAGTGCTTAATAGCCCACTCTACTTCTTTAGCATCTTGGCAGTATAACCAGATGCATCTTTGAGCCATCTGCATCATTTTATTCTCTCCCTAACTATAAGGTTATGCTAAATATCTTGGAGAATTAGAGATAGGTTCGTTCCATCATGGTTGTGTTAATATAAATTGGTTTATTAAAAATATTCATATATGAATAATCTATAAATTAATTATTAATTCAACTTTGGACTTGCTAATTAAAAATAAAAAACCTATTATCTCTCTCTGACTGCAATGGATTACGTGCTTTTTGACGAAATGTGATATGAAGTGTGCTGTCTGCTTTCACCATAATTTTATCTATCATCCCGCGAACGACCTGTTCGTTTGAACAACCAAGAATTGCTGCAATATGCTCAAATACTTTTGATTCTGGAATCGTCGGAGAGGATCTGCAGATCCTATTCCCAAGTTCCACCCGATTGGCGCACCGCCATACAATTCACCGTGACAACGGGTAAGCCTGTGGTATGGGCTGCCGCATTCCCCGCAAACCAGCAGGCCACTTAACATGTTGCTGCTGTTGTATTTCGCAACCCCAGGTGTCCTTCTTGCTTTTCTTCTTGTACTGCTTCGAATATCTCTTGAGATATGATGGCTGGATGAGTGTCCTGCATTCCGGTCAAAGAACTGGTATCCCGATTTTTTATCTGAATACCATCCTGCGTAACGGTTTTCCCAAGCACAACATTACCGGTATATTTTTCGTTGTTCAGCATCTTATCAATCGCCTGGCTGTTCCACTTGGGCTTTCCTGTGGGAGAAGGAACACCCTGCTGTTGTAACCTGGCAACGATCCTGCCCAAGCTGTAGCCAGCCCAGATAACCATCAAATATGGCACGAACAACGCTTGCCTGTTCCGACTGGACGATCAATGTACCATCGCTGTTTTGCGTATAGCCGTAGCATACGGTCTGAGCTTTCTTCGAGGCTCCATTCTGGAAACTCTTATGCAGCCCCCGCTTGATCTGTTCACTTTTTGTTGTGTTCATGTTGTTTTCTCCTTAAAATAATTGGTGGTATATAAAAAACACAGTCCATAAACTGTGTACAAAAATCACTGTATTGGTTAAGGGTTCGATTCATCTTGGATAGGCTCACGGAAAAATGGTTAATGAAAGCCAAATATATTACCAGCTATAGTTGAAGTGTGCCGTTTGGAGTAGAAAAATAGGTCGATAACCCTTCATTTTAGCAAATCAGGTTTATCAACCTATCATGGTACCTCCTAGGGGAATCGAACCCCTGTTACCGCCGTGAGAGGGCGGTGTCTTGACCGCTTGACCAAGGAGGCTTATTCGCGAAGCTTATTTTAACAGATGTGTGTCAATATATCAACCCCCAATTTTAAGGTTTCACACCTACTAAAAAACTGACGCAAAATGCACAAAACAACCATAAGCTGTTATTACTATCGACGGACTGTAAAACGGCCCTTAGGCCACCTTAGCGGATGATACTTGTCGTTTCTGCACAGTGTTTGCCGTCTGTTTTCTTGACGGGTGCCGGCTTGGGCGCGGGTGTGCTCTTGGCTTTATCCTGCTCCTTTTCTTTGGGGCTGTGTTCAATAAAATATTGTAAAAGGTAACTGGTGTCCGTCATATTACGCCTCCAAAAACTTTGATCACGCGCAGATTCTAACACAAGATTCAACGTATGTCAATTATTTTTTATTGTTTATCAATAATATTATTATGCCTGTCAGTTCTTTTTGTTACTCATATTCTCTGCAAATTTTCCGTTAAATATAAACTGGCAACTAAAGGGTATCGGCTGCTGCCACGATATAAATGTATGATTGGCCAAATATGCCGGGATGGTTTTTACTTTGAAGTTATTTGACAGAATGATCGAGGGATTCTTGAAGCTCAGCCAGCGGATAGAAAATCTCATCGTACCGTTTCGGTTCGGCGCGGACTAACGCATATGATACCGCTGGTGCTCATCGGCTCCTTTGTTTTGATGTTTATCAGTCTGCCCATACCCGGCTATCAGAATCTGATGCAGAATTTGTTCGGTATAAAGTGGACGCTGCTGTTCGACCTTATAAGGAGCAGCACATTCGGCATCCTGTCCCTCTTCATGACGCTGAGCATCAGCTATTCATACGCCTCCGTTCTCAGTACCCGCCAGAACCTCTGTCATTTCAGCCCCATCATCAATGCCTGCGTTCAATCATGTTTCCGTCTCAGTCAATGTGTCGTCTGTGCAGTTGGCGAATAAGAACCTGTCAGACCAGTTTCGGACTATCACTGAGAAATACAGTGTTTCGCCGGAAATGCTGGGTATCGAGATCACGGAACAGGTGGCACTTTCCGGTAGCGACGAGATCATTGACGCGCTCAGGGCTTAAAGGCCATGGGCATAAAGATTTCAATGGACGACTTCGGCATGGGCCACAGCTCGCTGATGTATCTCAAGCAATACAATTTTGATACGATCAAGCTGGACGGCTCACTCGTGCGCGAAATCATGACCAACAGCCACTGCAGCGATATCATTTCATCCATCGTTTTTCTAAGCCAATCCATGCGTTTTTCGGTTATCGCGGAGTATGTGGAGACGGAAGAACAGCGCAATGCGCTTTTGGGGCTTGGCTGCCGCTGTTATCAGGGTTATCTGTTCAGTCCCACGCTGCCCTTCGAACAGCTTGTCGCTTACCTGAGGACGCAGGCGATATAAAACCGTCCCGCATAACAAATCCGGGCAGACCCTCATTTGAAGACCTGCCACACAAACCATGTCAGCGTCCGGGCTTTTTGGCGTAATCGCTCATCACGTCTTTCAATATCTCCACAGTCTCCTGAGAATCGGCCAGTTCCTGCTTGAGGCGGTTGACCTCGGCCTCCAGCGCCATCACCCGCAGCGATTCCAGATCACTCTGCACCCGGCTGGCCGCCCGTTCGCCCGCATCCTTCTTTCTTGCCGGTTCCTTCTGCCCTGAATGAATGTTGTGTTCTGCCATTGGTCTCACCTCATCCATCAAATATTTCTCGTCGAGATACTCGTTATAGCGCCCGCGCTTCACGTAATGCGTGTGCAGCAGCTCGTGCGACATATGACCGTTGGGGGACCCCAGGAAGTCCTCGTACAGCTTGATCACGGCGGGGTTTTCGTGCGATTTGCGCAGCACCTTGCCCTCATCCTCGCTGTATATGCCGCTCATGCGCTTCTGCCTCACATCCGGGTCTTTGGACCGCGGCTGGCCACCGCCCATGATGCAGCCGCTCGGGCAGCCCATCACCTCAATGAAATGATAGGGTGATTCGCCGCGGCTCACCTGCTCCATCAGCTGCCTGGCGCCCGCAAGGCCGCTCGTCACCGCCACCTTCACCGTCACGCCGTCCAGAAAGCTGTACTCCGGCAACGGGTTTTCGATCAACACATCGGCGCTCTTCACCTGGTCCAGCCCGACAATGGGCGTCACATGCAGGCCATCAAACGGAAGCTCCCGTCCGGTGACCACCTCATACACGGTGCGCAATGCCGCTTCCATCACGCCGCCCGTCACGCCGAATATATCCGCCGCGCCGGTCGAAAGCCCCAGCGGGCTGTCGAAATCCGCATCTGACAACTGTGTAAAGTCGATGCCCGCTTCGCGGATCATCTGTGCCAGTTCGCGCGTGGTCAGCACCGCGTCCACGTTGGGATTGCCGTCGTTCTGCATCTCGTGACGACTGATCTCGAACTTCTTGGCGGTACACGGCATCACCGATACCACGAACATATCCTTCGGGTCCACACCGATCTCGCTGGCATAGAAGGACTTTGCGAGCGCGCCCAGCATCGTATGCGGTGATTTGCAGGTAGACAGGTGACTCAACTCATCCGGATAGTTGTGCTCAATATATTTGATCCATCCAGGGCTGCAGGACGTGATCATGGGCAGCGTGGCCTTGCCGCCGGTCAATGCCGTCTTCACACGGGTCAGGAATTCCGTCCCCTCCTCCAGTATCGTGAGGTCCGCCGCGAAATCGGTGTCGAATATGTCGTCAAACCCCAGGCTGCGCAGGGCCTGCGCCAGCTTTCCTGTCACCTGAGCGCCCGGTTCAAAGCCGAATTCCTCCCCGATCGCCACGCGGATGGCCGGGGCCACCTGCACCACACAGCGCTTTGTTTTGTCACCGATCGCTTTCCATACCTTTTTGATGGAATCCGTCTCCCTGAGCGCCCCCACCGGGCAGACGACGGTGCACTGACCGCAGAACGCGCAGTTCGCCGTACCCAGCGGCAGGTCCATTGCGGGGCCGATCACCGTTTCAAATCCGCGGTTCTGCGCGTTAAGCACGCCGGTGCCCTGGATGTCGCTGCACACCGTCACACAGCGGCGGCACAGCACGCATTTGCTCATGTTGCGCGTGATGGAAACCGATGTGTCCAGGCTGAATTCCGAATGCTCGCCGTCAAAGCGCGTCTCATCCACGCCCAGCGTTTTCCCCAGTTCCTGCAGCTCACAGCTCTGGTTACGTTTGCAGCTCAAACAATCCTTGTCGTGGTCGGAGAGGAGCAACTCATAAAGCACCCGACGGGCATGGCGCACCCGATATGTATTTGTGCTGACCACCATGCCTTCGCGTACCTTGGCGAGGCAGGAGGCCTGCAGATTCTTGTATCCCTCCACTTCCACCACGCAGATGCGGCATGAACCAAACTGGTGGACGCCTTCAAAATAGCACAGGCTGGGTATTTCGATGCCGCTGGCTTTCGCCGCCTGCATAATGGTATAATCGTCCGGCACCGTCACGTTGCTCCCGTTGATCGTCAGATTCACCATTGTGCGTTACCTCCTTTCGCAATGTAAGCAGCGCATGGCTTCAGCGATGGCGTTCAGCTTGTGATATCCCTGAATCACCTCGTCGAACGACCCCTTGCGCGTATCCGGATCAAGTATATCCACCGGGAATCGCTTGTGCGCGATCACCTCGTCCTCGTCGGTGATCACCGGTATGTCGATGGGTTCGCCCTTGTTGAGTTTGCCCTTGCCGCCCAGATACTTGTCGATAGAGATGGCGGCGCGCTTGCCGTCCGCAATGGCCCGGATCACCTCATCCGGCCCGCGCGTGACGTCTCCGCCGGCGAACACGCCCTGCATTGTGGTCATCTGAGACTCGCTGTCCTGCAGAATGAACGTGCCCCATCGGGTGATGCCGATCTCGTCTTTGCCGATAAACGGAAAGTCCGCATACTGGCTGACCGCCGGGATCACCGTGTCCGCTTCCACCCTGAACCTGGAATCGGGCACCGATACGAACTGGCGGCGACCGGCTGAATCGAAACCACCCAGCTCCATGCGCAGACATTCAATCTCCGCGACACGGCCATCCAGCCCTACAACGAGGTTGATCGGCGCGGTCAGTTCGAGTATCTCGATTCCTTCCTCCATGGCCTCATGCACTTCCGATTCATATGCGGGCATCAGCCCGATCGTCCGGCGGTACATCACCGTCACCTTTTTAGCCCCAAGCCGCAGCGCGGTGCGTGCCGAGTCGATTGCGGTGTTGCCGCCGCCGATCACGACCACGTTATCTCCGATGCCGGTCGGCTGGTGCATATTGGCCAGCTTCAGGAACTTGATACCGTGAATGACGCCGGGCAGGCTCTCACCGGGAATGTTGATCTTCTGCGGCAGCTGCGTGCCTGTCGCGATGTAGATGGCGTCGGATTTGTTCCTCAGTTCCTTGAACAGGATATCCTCGCCCACCTCGGTGTTCAGGTGGAGCCTGACCCCCGTCTGCTCGATCAGCCGCACTTCATGCTCCAGCACGTCCTTGGGCAGCCGGTATTCGGGGATCCCGTAAACCAGCACGCCGCCCGCGGCATTGTGGGATTCATACACATCCACCTCATAGCCGAGGCGCGCCAGATAATATCCGCACGTCAGGCCGGATGCGCCCGCGCCGATGATCGATACGCTCTTTCCGTTTTTTGGGAACACGATGTCGTGCCTGTAGGACTTCTCATTCTTCATCGCGTAGTCCGCCACAAAGCGTTTCAGGTCGCAGATGGCCAGCGCCTCATCCAGCTGCCCGCGGCGACATTTGCTCTCACAAGGCCGCGTGCAGATACGCCCGCACACCGCCGGGAACGGATTCTCCTGCCGGATCAGGTTATACGCGTCAACAAACCGCCCTGCCGCCACCAGAGACATATAACCCGGCACATTGACGTTGGCCGGGCAGGTGTTCTCACACGGCGACACGAACAGCTCGGCGCACACGCCCGCACGGCAGTATTTGTTGCGGATGTGTTCGTCGTATTCCTCCCGAAAGTATTTGATGGTGCTGAGCACCGGATTGGGCGCTGTTTGCCCCAGGCCGCACATGGCGGTGTCCTGAATCGTCTCGCCCAGCTCCACCAGCAGCTCCACGTCGCCCTCCTGGCCTTCGCCGCGCGTGATGCGCTCAAGTATATCGAGCATACGCTTGGTGCCGATGCGGCAGGCTGCGCATTTTCCGCACGACTCGTCGCGGATGAAGTCCATGAAGAAGCGCGCGGTATCCACCATGCAGGTATCCTCGTTCATCACGATGAGTCCGCCGGACCCCATGATCGCGCCCAGCGCCTTCAGGCTCTCATAGTCTGTGGGCACGTTCAGGTTCTCGGATGTCACGCAGCCGCCGGATGGCCCGCCGATCTGCGCCGACTTGAACTTCTTCTTGCCCGGGATGCCGCCGCCAATGTTGAATATGATCTCGCCCAGCGGAATGCCGATGGGTACCTCCACGATTCCTGTATTCACCACATCGCCCGCCAGAGCGAACACCTTGGTCCCCTTGCTCTGCTCGGTACCATACTGCGCATACCACTCCCCGCCATTTGCGATGATAACGGGGACGCTCGCGTACGTCTCCACATTGTTGATGATCGTGGGCTTGCCGAACAGCCCGCTCTGGAACGGAAACGGCGGCTTCTGCTTGGGCTCGCCGCGCTGGCCTTCTATGGACGCCATCAGCGCGGTCTCTTCACCGCACACAAACGCGCCTGCGCCGATGCGGATCTCAATGTCGAAATCAAAGCTGCTGCCGAATATGTCCCGACCCAGCAACCCCCACCGGCGCGCTTCCTCCAGCGCCGCTGTCATGCGCTGCACCGCAATGGGGTATTCCGCGCGCACATAGATGTAGCCGGTATTCGCGCCGATTGTATATCCGCCGATCAGCATGCCTTCGATGACGGTATGCGGGTCGCCCTCAATGATGCTCCGGTCCATGAACGCGCCCGGGTCGCCCTCGTCGGCGTTGCACACGATGTATTTCCTGCCGCTGTCCTGTTTCATCGCCGCTTCCCACTTCACGCCCGTGGGGAAGCCCGCACCGCCGCGGCCTTTCAGGCCGGAGGTTTTCAGTTCGGCGACCACCCGCTCCGGCGTCATACCACCCAGCGCCTTGCAGGCCGGCGCGTAACCGCCGTTTGCGATGTACGCCTGAACGCTGCCGTACTCGATGGACCCGCAGTTGCGCAGCGCGATTTTCACCTGATGCCCAAAGAACCCGATATCGTCGATCACGGGCACATGCTTTGAGAGCGAGTGGTCATAGAAGGTATGGTCTTCGACCACTTTCCCTTTTGCGATGTGCGTCCGTACGATCTCACGCGCTTTCTTCTCATCCAGTTCGGTATAGAACACCCGATCCGGCAACACCAGCATCACCGGCCCCACCGCGCAGGTGCCCATGCAGCCCGTTTCATAAACGCGCGCCTTCCCGCTGAGTCCCAGACGATCCAGCTCGCTGACCACGGCGTCCCGAACCGCGTTGCAGCCGGACGACACGCAGCCCGCCCCGGCGCAGACATAGATTCGGTAGAGATACTTGGCCTGCTCGTCGTTGTATTTCTGACCGATTTCATTCAACTGCTCGACGGTTTTGATCTTCGCTGATTTCATGCGCTCACCCCCTTCAGTCGTTCTCGTACTTGGCCAGTATGGCGCCCAGCCGGTTGACGTTCACCTGCTTGTAGACCGTGTCGTCGATCATCATCGCGGGGGCCAGGCCGCACGCACCGATGCATCGCGCCACTTCAAATGTGAACCGTTCATCCTCCGTCGTTCCGCCGATATCCACATTCAGTTTATCCTTCAGGCTCTCCACGATCTTTTTGCCGCCGCGCACATAGCAGGCCGTCCCGAGGCACACACGGATGGTGTGCTTGCCCCTTGGCTTGGTGGAAAAGAAGGAGTAGAACGTGACCACCCCGGACACCTCCGAAACAGGGATCCCCATCTCACTGGCAATATGCGTCTGCAGGTCCAGCGGCAGATAACCGTACACCCCCTGGGCCAGGTGAAGCACCTGTATCAGGCTCCCTTCCTTGCCCCGGTACAGATCGATGATGTTTGCAATTTCATCATACTTGCCGCCTCCGCAGCCTGCGCAGCGTGCTTTCGAAACAGTTTTGGTATCCATCATAACCCTCCTGATTCGCAGATATTTGAAGTTTTCATGTTAAAAATTGAGCGGTCCATCTTGATGTTGTTAATATTTTAACAAAGGATTGTGATAAAAAAATGAGAATCCATCACAATTAGCCTCAAGAATATGGGAATTTTCGATTCAATGATACCTGTTTTTTTGATGACATCACAATTTGATCACATTTTGGGTAAAAAACGGTCATACTTGCATTTATCCACACAATCCGCTACTATAAAGTACACAGTTGTATCGGCTCACATCCATCTGGCAAGACCTGAATACGTTTTGGCAATGGGGTTGGATCATGAACGATGTACACTTGTTGATTATCGACCCGGACGCTGAAATCAGAACGCTTATTAAAACACACGCTTCACAGGAGGGGTTTAAATCCGACGAGGCCTGTGACGGTATTGCCGCGCTGAAGTTGTTCAGACGCAATGAGTACAGCATCGTCATTATGGAAACGCAATTGCCTGAGCTGGACGCCTGGCATGTCTGCCGGCAGGTCCGCAAATCCTCCGAGCTGCCGGTCATCATGTTGTCCAAACGCGGCGGCGAAGAGGAACCCCTGTCTTTTTTCAATATTGGCGTTGATGACTTTATATACAAACCTTTTTCTCCCAAAGAGCTGATGGCGCGCCTGCATGTGATGCTGCGGCACAGCACACACAGCTCTGTGTATACGCCGCGGCGCATCCTGTATGACGGACTGTGCGTCGACACGGTTTCCCGTATGGTATACGCCGACGGAGAAATCGTCACGCTGACGCCGCGCGAATACAATCTGCTGCTCTATCTGGCTCAGAATCCCAACCGGGCGCTCTCGCGCGAGGTGATACTCAATGAAGTGTGGGGTGAAGATTTTTTCGGTACCGACCGCACCGTGGATACGCACATCAAATCCCTGCGCCGATGCTTAAAGCCCTATCACAAGTATATCGAAACCGTATGGGGATATGGATACATGTTCCGGACATAGTACAAAAAAGCCGCTCCCAAAGGAAACGGCCCTGTGTCACAATCTGCTCTTTGTCACGCCTTGTTCCGACTGTCAAAGATAACGAGCTTCTTTTTCACTTCTTCGCACATCGCGCGCTCCGTCGCCTGGAGGATATCGGAATAGCCCAGCTCCATGTTGTCCGCCATCGCCTGCTTGGCCGCCAGTATGATATCCGTATAGACGTTGACCTTGCTGATGCCGCCGGTGATGGTCGCGCGGAAATCGCTGTCGCTCAAGCCGGAGCCGCCGTGCAGCACCAGCGGCACATCCACTTTGCGCCGTATCGCCGCCAGCCTCTCAAGGTCCAGCTTGGGCTTGGCCGCATAAACCCCGTGCAGCGTTCCTATGGATATCGCCAGAAAATCCGTCTTTGTCAGCTCCACGAAGGACGATGCCATATCAGGATCGGTGTAAATATTTTTGTCCACCTCGCTGTCACCGTCCGCCAGACCGCCCACACAGCCCAGCTCGCACTCCAGCCCAACGCCCATCGCATGGGCCACACGCGCGATTTCCGCGGATATACGCACGTTCTCTTCATATGTCATCCGAGACCCGTCATACATCACGGACCCGAAACCGCAGCGCAGCGCACGCATGATCGTTTCAAAATGATAGGTGTGGTCCAGATGGACCGCCACGGGTACTCTGGCGCTCCTTGCCGCTTCCAGCAGCATCGGCGTCAGTGTATCCAACTCGGCATAAGGCCGCAGCGCTTCCGCCGTTCCCACGATGATCGGCGAGTTCAGCTCCTCCGCTGCTGTAATACAGGCGCGCAGCATTTCCTGATTGTGCGTGTTGAAGAAGCCGATTCCATAATTGCGCATCTGCGCGTCACCGAGCAGGTCTTTCATTGTGTATAAAGCCATGATGTCTCTCCTTTGAGCGGGTCATTATCTCAATATTACAAACCGTGTCTATGATATACCCTATCATGGCCCATGCCAACGATTTTCTAATTATTTTACATAAAAAAGCCGCCTCCTCCGGAAGCGGCTCCATACTTATACTCTTTCTGCTATATCCATTATCAGCCGCTCCGTTTCGCTCCATCCAAGGCATGGGTCGGTGATGGAACAGCCCGGTACGCTGCCGCCGATGTCCTGCCGGCCCGGCACCAGATAGCTCTCGATCATCAGCCCTTTCACCATGCGGGCCAATGTGCTGTCATAGCGGCGGCTGGCCAGCACCTCGCGCGCGATGCGCGGCTGCTCCTCATAGCGCTTCTGTGAGTTGGCGTGGTTGGTGTCCACCACGATGGCCGGGTTCTTGAGCCCCATGTCCGCATACGCATGCGCAAGGCCGATCAGGTTTTCGTAATGATAGTTGGGCCAGCACCGGCCGTTGGAGTCCACCGCCCCGCGCAGCACGGCGTGGGCATACGGGTTGCCCTCCGTCTCCACCTCCCAGCCGCTGTAGATAAACCGGTGCGGCAGCTGTGCGGCGTAGATCGAATTGAGCATCACGGAAATATCTCCGCTGGTCGGGTTTTTCATGCCCACCGGCGCGTCAATGCCGCTCGCCGTGAGCCGGTGCAGCTGGTTTTCCACCGAACGCGCCCCCACCGCATGGTAGCCCAGCACGTCGGAGAGATAGGCGAAGTTCTCAGGATACAGCATTTCGTCCGCTGCCGGCAGGCCGAACTCAGCCAACGCCCGTATATGCAGCCGGCGAATCGCCTTGATGCCCGTGCTTAGATCGGCTGCCTTCTCCGGGTCCGGCTGGTGCGCCATGCCCTTGTAGCCCTCGCCCGTGGTGCGCGGCTTGTTGGTGTATATGCGCGGCACCAGCAGAAGAATATCCGCAACACGGCGTTGTATGTCTGCCAGCCGACCGATATACTCGAGCACCGGCTCCTCGGTATCCGCCGAGCACGGGCCGATGACGAGCACAAAGCGATCGTCTCTTCCGGCAAATATCGCGCGCAGCTCCTCGTCCCGCTGGTGTTTGAGCTGTGTCAGTTCCGCAGACAGCGGCAGCTCCTGCTTGATCTCTTCCGCTGTCGGTATTCTTCTGATTTTATTGAAAGCCATACCCTTAAGG
The DNA here is from genome assembly GCA_023428025.1 of Bacillota bacterium. Classification (GTDB taxonomy): domain Bacteria; phylum Bacillota; class Clostridia; order Christensenellales; family SZUA-584; genus SZUA-584. The sequence continues at coordinate 52,189 of JAEYZN010000033.1, read as the reverse complement.
GCTCCTTTTGTTGTCTTTGCCGACATTATACCACCGTGTCCGCGTCAAAGCCACTCCGACATGCGCGTTGTCATAGCGCGCGACTGCCGGCACTATATATAGACTGAGGTGGTGTATGATGAGAAAGTGGGGCGTTATCCTGTGTGTTGCCGTGTTGAGCACGCTGCTGTGCGCCTGTTCGGCAGATAACGTGAACAAGCCCGAATCCCAGGGGAACAGCGAAACAGAGCCAGCCGCGCTGAGTGTGGCGGACTATTTCCCTGCCAACGAGAACACACGGCTTACCTACCAGGGCGAGGGCAATGAGTACGCTTCGTACGCTGTTTACACTGACTACGCAAAGGACGATCGCTTGCAGCAGCGTATTTCCTCCGGCGGCACCGACATCGCGCGTGTGGTTGAAGTGACAAAGGATCATGCCGCCGTTATCCTCGCCCAGGGTGAAGTTTACTATCGGCAAAATATGCTGGACATGGCGGACAGCACACCGGAAATACTACTCAAAATGCCACTGGAAGCCGGCACAGGCTGGATTGCGGGCGGCGGGCGTATCCGTACGATCACCGGCGTCGGCGTGCAGGTGGAAACGCCTGCGGGCATATATGACGCCATTGAGGTAACCACCGAAGGACCCTACGGCAAGACGGTCGATTATTACGCCGAAAATGTGGGGCTTATTAAAACGATGTACGTATCAGAAGGCGGCAGTGTCACATCCATACTTGCACAGATTGAAGACGACGTTCCGCTGATGCAGACGATCCGTTTCTATTATCCGAAAGCCGATATCGGCAAAATCGGCTATATTGACAGGAATGTCCTTTTCTATACCAACGATATCTCACGCGTGATATTGGCCGAAGCCTACAAGGAGCCGCCTGCCGGGTCATTGGGTCAGGTCTTCTCTTCCGGCACTCAAATCAACAGTCTGTATCTGAACCGCGATGGCATGGTGTATATAGACCTCAACAAGGCGTTCCAGAAGGAGATGAACACCGGCGCCACCTACGAGCAGATGATACTCCAGAGCGTCGCCAACACGTTTGGCCACTATTACGGCGTGCCGCGCGTAATGCTGACGGTCGACGGGCAGCCGTACGAATCCGGGCACATCGCGATGCAGCCTGGTGAATATCTCACGGTGGACGACGAACGCGTCAGCCCGGCAATGGCCCGGACGGATGGTGAATAAGAAACCGGCGGCCAACCAGCCGCCTGAATGCATTCAGTATGTAGGCTATTTACGTACCGGTTACATAAACCGTTCAAACCGCTCCGCCTTGGCTTTGCAGATAGGACACACACGCGGCGGATTGGTATTGGCGCACAGGTAGCCGCACACGGTACACCGGTAAACCGGATATTTCAGCTCAGCGGCGGGTGCGCTGCCAGCCGCCTGCTTTTCGGCCTCCACGGCCATGCGCGCTTCCTTCAGCGGCCGTCTTTCAGGCACCTGCTTGGTCGGCACGCCTTCCGTCACATACAGCGCGCAGAAGCACGCGCCATAGTCGGCCAGGGCGTCGTCGCGATACACGCATGGGCAGACGATATCCAGATTCTCCTCCGGCGCGCCGTCGATGAGGCGGCACGGGCATATCTCAAGACCGTAGCGGTCGTTGTTGATAACCAGCCCTTCCGCGAGGTCCGCCACAAAGTCTTCGTCCGGGTTCAGCTTATAGCCACCGGCTGCCGCATCCTTTTTCAGCGCTGCCAGACGCTTTTGTACGCGCTCGTCCATGGCTACCTCCGCGCCAGCTTGGTGAGCTGCACTTCATCGTAACCGACGATGCATGCGCCGTCCACCACAATGGTGGGGAAGGAGCCTGCCGGATTGTGTTGCAGTTGCTGCTTGCGCACCGGCTCCACTTCTTTGGGGTCCAGTCGGTCCACATCAATATAGGCATATTTGATGTGATTCTCATTCAGGAAGTTCTTTGTCTTCTTGCACCAGCCGCATGTGCTTAAGGCATACACCTTGATGTCTCCGACGTTCCGACCGTCTACCTCAGTAAAATTCGCCATAGTCCCGTTCCTTTCCGGTTTCTCAATCACATACTACCGCAAACCGTGCTCAACTGCAAGCGGGCACGGCCCGCTTTATGTCAGAAAACACACCGACCAAAGCGCCTGCATGGCCTGCGTGCAGAACAACGTGTTGCCGTTATGCCGCGCCCGTCCGAAGCCAGGTCCGCGCCGTTGCACAGCACCGTCGCCGCCGCTTTCTTTACAGGATCAACATGAGTATCGCCAGCGCGCCAAAAGCCCGGCCATAGTGGCCGATCAGCGGCTGCGGCGCCAGATGGCTGTAGTGGTGCAGGTTCAGTCCTGTGCGGATAAAACCGTCGTCAAACTGCACCGCGCACATCTCCTTCACCGAACTCTCTGACAGGAAGCGCACACCTCCGGACACGCCGCCAAAGAGCAACGCCTGCGCCGCCTTCAGCAGGTCACGCGCGCGTATATAGCTGTTGCCCTGCGCCGCCCGATACGCCTCGCCCACCGGCAGGCTGCACAGCCGCTTTTTATTTTCCAGCGATTTTTTCAGCTGCTCGGCGTCCATGGCGCCACCCGCCGCATCCGGAATGGCAACCTCCAGCGCACCCAGCATATCGGCGTCCAACGTCGCGTCCTTCAGGCCCAGCGGGTCAAAACCCGTTGTTTCACCAGGCCCGCACACCGCTGACGCACTCCCCCCACAGCACCCATCACGCCCGAGCCAAAGCTAGAGTAGTCATAGCGTGTGCCCGGTCTGTCGGGCAGCCAGTTGTCCGGATCGTCTCCCAGGCTGCCATGCTGCAGCACCTCACTCAGCTTATAGGCGGGCATGCCTCCGGCGAGTATTTTGTTATAACTGCCGCGCTCCACCAAAGTGCTGGTGTGCGTCATCAGCTGCCGCAGTGTGACCGGCACATCCGGCCAGCGCGGGTTGCGCACCTGATAGCCCAGATACTCACCGATATCCGCATCCAGCTGCACTTTGTCCTCATCCACCAGTGTCATCATGGCCATCGCAGATATGGGCTTGGTTACAGACGCCATGCGAAAAAGCGAATCGGGTGTGACAGGCAGTCCGTTGTCCCTGTCCCGCAACCCCCATGCGCCTTCAAATACCAAATCGCCGTCTTTTGTGGCCGCCACCGACAGGCCTGACGCACCACGCGCTATCGCCACCTGCTTAAATTCACTCTATTCCTCATTACGGCACCTCTTTTGACATCATATCACACTCATAAGGACATTGTTAACAGATGAGAATTGCTTTTTTCAAGAGCTTTATTTATCATTGATTGGCAAGTTTCCTGCTTACGGTATTTTTGCATTTTTTCTGGACCTCGGGGGAAAATAACGCCAGGCATGAAGGAATGCTTTGCATTTTAACCGCATGTCAGAATCGGCGGTATTTGAAAGGAACGTATGTTCAGACTTCTGTATAAAAAGCTGCGGGTTGCCTGCGCCAAACAGCAAAAAAAGGATACATCTTCGGAAGGGCAGCCGCTGAAGAAAAGCCTGGATAAGAACATTGAAGCCATTAAGCAGACATTGGGTGAAAGCGCCGACATCAAGCTGCATTACTTTTGCTTCGGCGCAGACAACACCCGGGGCGCATTGATGTTCGTGGACGGCCTGGTGGATACGCAGACCATCACCGATACCATTATGCGCCCGTTGATGGAAACCTGCGCGAAAGCGCCCACGGCCTGCGAGGTGCAAAGCGCCATTCTGTGTTCCGGGGACGTCACGGAGACTGCCTCATTAGACGCTTTGATTGAAGGCTGCCTGACGGGTGATACCGCCGTAATGATTGACGGGGAATCACGCGGGCTGATCGTCAGCACAAAAGGCTGGGACAAGCGTAGCGTCACCGAACCGCAGAGCGAAGCGGTGGTGCGCGGCCCGCGCGAAGGCTTCACGGAAAATTTCCGTACCAACACCGCGCTCATGCGGCGGCGGATCAAAACGCCGCAATTGAGGATGGATCATATGGTCATCGGCCGCAAGACGCTCACCAGCGTCTGCGTCTCGTATATTCAGGGCGTAGCCAACCCCACCGTGGTGGAGGAAGTCAAACGCCGCCTGGATGCGCTGGATATCGATTCCGTGCTGGATACCGGCTATCTGGAGCAATACATCGAGGACTCGCCAATGTCGATCTTCCCGACGATATCATACACCGAGAAACCCGACGTAGCTGCAGGCCGCTTGTTGGAAGGCCGCATTGCCATCATCGCGGACGGTTCTCCTTTTGTGCTTACTGTTCCCAAGCTGTTCATCGAGAGCTTTCAGACCTCCGAGGATTACTATGTCCGGCCATTATACGCATCCGCCAGCAGACTGTTACGATTCATGGCGTATATTATCGCGGCCTTTGCGCCCTCCATCTATATAGCACTCACCACGTTCCATCAGGAACTGATTCCCACGACGCTCCTCAACACCATCGCTGCATCGCGCGAGGGCACTCCTTTTCCCGCGTTCATCGAGGCGCTGATCATGGTGTTCGCATACGAGATATTGAGGGAGGCAGGCGTGCGGTTGCCGCGCCCTGTCGGTTCGGCCATCAGCATCGTGGGCGCCCTGATCATGGGCGACGCGGCCGTATCAGCCGGAATCGTGGGTGCTCCCATGGTGATCACCATCGCCATCACCGCTGTCGCGGGCTTTGTGGTGCCCGAGCAAACAGAGTCCGCCGCCTTTATGCGGCTTATTTCCATGATCGCAGCGGCCTTCCTCGGGGGATATGGCATCGCAATCGTGTTTTTGGGCATGCTCATTCATCTGGCTTCGCTTAAATCCTTCGGTGTGCCATACTTTACCGCGGTCACGTATTCCCGTGATCAGCAGGATATATTTGTACGCATGCCGCTGTGGATGATGAGAGAGCGCCCTGCCGACATTGCCGAGGGCGACATGACGCGGAGGCGTACAGGAACGCCGCCGCCAGGAGGTCAAAATAATGAATAAGCTGCGTGCCGTTGCGCTGACTGTTCTCATCTTCCTCTCGGCGCTGCTGCCGAGTGGCTGCTGGGACTCACACGAAATCAACACGTTGTCCATCGTTGCCGGGGTGGGTATTGATACCGGTGAAAATACGGACGAATTTAATGTGACCGTGCAGATCCGTAAAGTCACCAAGCCGGGCGAGGGTGAACCGAAGCAGCCTTTCCTCCTGCTGGATGCGTCAGGTAAAAATGTTCTGGAGGCGCTGGAGGAGATTCGCCTGCGCAACAACCGCGACCTCTTTTTGCACCAGAACCAGGTGATTATCATCAGCAAAGATCAGGCCAAAAAGGGCATCCGCCAAATGCTCGATATGTTCCTTCGGTATCATGAAACGCGTCTCGAAGTCTGGGTGATCATCTCCGATTCCCCCGCGCGCGATCTTCTTCAGGTTGATCTGGTTCAGGAGCCGGTTACGTCCACTGCGTTAGCGCTGATGATGCAGGGGCGATCGGAAATTTCCCCGAAGATGGCGACCAATATGCTCCATGTAACCTCAAATCTGCTTGAAGCATCCACCGCTATTGTGACGCCGGTCGTTAGCATCACAGAAGAATTTGGCGTAAAAAAAGTCGTCATTGATGGCAGCGCCGCCATTGTTTCCGACAAGATGGTAGGTCAACTGAACGAGGATGAGACGCTGGGGTTTGCCATTGGCTCCAGCCCTATAAAAAGCGGTATGCTGGAGGTCTCCGCCGAAGGTGGCACAGCTGTCCTTTATATTAGTGACTCAAAAGCTTCGATGAAAACGAAGCGGGTGGACGGGCACGTCCAGGCGGACATCTCAGTGGATTCAACTCTCTCGATTGCCGAGATTACCGGATTTGAAGGTGATACGCTTAACGATGTTTTTGGCAAGCTTGAGAGCGCGGCTGTAAATCGTATGGTGGAGCTTATATCCGACGCATTTAAAAAATCCTGCGCGCTCAACGCGGACATATTTGGCATAGGCAGTGAGTTGAACCGAGTCGATCCAAAAGGCTGGGAGGGAATAAAAGATGACTGGAAAAACCTCTATCCCCAAACGGTGCTGAATATTACAGTCAAGGGAAATCTGTTGGAATCAGGCAAGATATCCGATTCGTTGACAATGCGGGGAGAAGAATAAATGAAGCTGGAAAAGGGCCGTATTACCACGTTTCAATATATGCTCTCCGTCACATGCTTTATTCAGTCCTCCGCGCTGTTGTACGCGTTTTTTTCGCCGCTTGTCAAGCAGGATTCGTGGATAGTCACAGTTTTTGGAATCGTCGCAGCCATTCCGGTGCTATTGATCTATGTAGGTATCATGAGGAGTTTTCCTGGACGGAACCTGATTCAGATTTGTCAGGAAGCGTTGGGCCGCGTTGGCGGGGGCATCGTTTCGTTGATGTTTATCTGGTTTTTTCTAACGTTGGCATCACTGAATACGATAGATCTCGGCGCTCTTATGCGCCAAACGATACTTGTGGAGACCCCCACTGTGTATACAACTTCACTGTGTATTGTTCTTTGCGCTTATGCGATTGCAAACGGGCTTGATGTCGTCACGCGCTACGCGCCTGTTTTCGTGATCATGTCTTTTCTGCTCACGATCATATCCACCCTTCTCACGCTGAACATAATGGATACGAAGAACTTTCTTCCCATGCTCAGTTTGCCGGCAATGAATTATGTACAGGGCACCAATGTTGTCTTGTCCATACCTTTTGGCGAACTGGTTGTTTTTCTGATGGTGGCTCCAAATGTGGTGAAAGGGAAAAAACGCAAAGGATATTATCTGTTCAGTGGTTTTTTGCTTGGCAGCGTCACCATACTCGCAGTGGTAGCCAGGGATACCGCCGTATTGGGAAGAGCCAGTTCATTATTTTCCTCACCATCCTTTGAAACACTGCGCATGGCAAACTTGATAAATGCACTCAACCGTATGGAGGTGCTGTTTGTCATCATTCTCATTGTCCTTCTGTTTTTTAAGATTGCATTTCTTTATTATTCGACAGTGTTAGCGACGGCGCAGCTGTTTGGCTTGAGATCTTATCATCCGCTTATCCTGATATTTGGAGCATTGATTATCGGCTATTCCTTTATTGTTTACCCTGATGCGAACACTCATTCCAGTTCAGGCAGAGAAATCGTCCCGATTTTTTGGATGTTATTTGAGGTGCTTCTGCCCCTGCTGGTGCTGATTGTCGGCCGTGTGCGCGGTCTGCATAAAACGCTTCAGACACCGGAGGTGACGACATGATCATTGTTTTTATATTGCTGGCCCTGATATCATACTTTGATTTGAAAAAGATCTATAAAGACTGCTCGAAAGGACAGGCCGTCATCGTCACGCTGCTGTTTGCCGGTGTGTTAACAGTGTGTGTCCTGACGGCGGCAGGCGTGCAGATCAAGAGCCTCATCGTGGTGGTAGGCGATATGATGAAAAGCATCGGCCTTGCTTATCCGCCGCTGGGATGATAAGCCCGGCGTTTTGATATGCCCATTATCGATATAGTCTGATGGGAGAAATTATGAAGCTTGAAACCAGCCGTATCACACCTTTTCAGTACATGTTTTCCGTCGCTTGCTTCCTGCAATCGTCGGCGCTGCTCTCCGCTTTCTTTGCCCCCATCACCCGCCAGGACTCATGGCTTGTCGTCCTTTTCGGCATGGTCGTGGCCATACCCGAACTGCTGGTCTTTGCGGCGCTCATGCGCAGCTTCCCAGGCAAGAACCTAATCGAGATTACCCAGGCCGCGCTCGGCCGAACGGGCGGCACGATAGTCTCGCTGATGTTCATCTGGTTTTTCTTCACGCAGGCCGCGCTCAACCTGAGAGACTTTGGCCAGTTCGTCCGGCAGATCATACTGGTGGAAACACCCACTGTCATTGTCATTACGCTGTGCATGGCGCTATGTGCGTATGCCGTCCTGAATGGGCTTAATGTCGTCACGCGCTATGCGCCGGTGTTTTCGCTGATGTCCATATTTCTGACGATACTCGCCATCGTGCTGACGCTGAATCTGATGAATCCGGATAATTTCCTTCCGATGCTTGCCCAGGAACCGATCAAATATATACATGGCACCAACATCGTGCTCTCAATACCGTTCGGCGAGCTGGTCCTTTTTCTGATGGCCGCCCCCAGCGTGCAGCGCGGAAAAAAAAGCAAGATAGCATATCTTTTTGGTGGTTTCGTGATCGGCGGCATGACGATCGTCACCGTGGTGGTGCGGGATACAGCTGTGCTGGGCCCTGTCGGCACGCTTTTTTCGCTGCCAGCCTTTGAAACGCTGCGTCTGATCAGGCTCACCGACGCTTTGAACCGCATGGAGATCTTATTTGCCATCGTGCTGATCGTGCTGCTCTTTTTCAAGATATCGATCATCTTTTATGCCACGGTAACAGCCGTTGCGCAGCTGTTCCGGCTCAAGTCCTACCACCCATTGGTGTTGACTCTGGCCGCATTTGTTATCGGATATTCTACCTTCGTTTTCCCCACGGCGGAGATCCACTCAGCTTATTCCCGCGAAACAGCGCCCATATTCTGGATATTATTTGAGTTCCTGCTGCCGCTGCTGGTGCTGATCGTGGGCCGCGCGCGCGGCTTGCACAAAGCCCAGAACAGCGAGGTGCTTCAATCATAATCTTCATCCGGCCAAGGCTGGCGGGACCTGATTTCTGACGACAGCCCAAACAGGTATGTATTAAACCAGGGAATGGGCATGAAACTTGAAACAGAACGTATCACGGCTTTTCAATATATGATTTCTATCGTCTGTTATATACAGGCATCAGCTTTGCTGGCCTCCTTTTTTACACCGATCGTCCAACAGGATTCGTGGATCGTCATCCTGCTGGGTATTGTCACGGCCATGCCATTTTTGTTTATTTATCTGGCGCTGACTCGCACTTTCCCCGGCAGAAATCTTATCGAGATGTGCGAATGCGCTTTAGGCCGTGTGGAGCGCTGTCGTGTCGATATTGTTTATCTGGTTTTTTATGATACTGACCTCCGCCAGTTTGAGTTCTCTTGGCGTATTTATCCGTCAGACTATTTTGTTGGAGATACCAAACATTGTGACCATTTCGGCACGCATGCTGATTTACGCGTTTGCGGTCTGAAAGGGGACGCGGTATTCAGCGGTTTTCGCCATTATGGCTTATGTCCTGAAGTCTTGGGTATTATATTCACTCTTAGAATCATGGACTTCAATAATTTCCTGCCGATATTCGATCATTCTGCGAGCAAGTATGTTCAAAGCGCCATATCATAACGACGATACCGAATGGTGAACTCGTCGTTTTTCTGATGGTGTCCCCTTACGTATTCAGGAAAAAAACGAATGTGCGCTTATCTTATTGGCGGTTTTTTATTGGGGTGCGCAACAGTGCTGATCGTAATCGCTAGAGACACTGCTGTCCTGGCCAGCGCCGGTTTTCTTTTCGCCCAGCCGTCTTTTGAAACGTTGCGTTCGAACAACATCGCGCAGTCCCTGAACCGTATGGAGATTATGTTCGCAATCGTGCTCATCGTGCTGTTTCTTCAAAATCGCGTTTCTGTATTACATCTCCGTAATGGCTACGGCTCAACTGCTGCATCTTAAGGCCTATCATCCGCTTATACTGATCATTGGGGCGCTGATCGTCTCATACGCCACGTTTATATACCCGTCAACGGATACACGAGTCGCCTTGGGCCGTGAGATGTTGCCCATTCTCTGGCTGCTGTTCGAATTCTTTCTTCCGCTCCTTGTTCTGGCTGTGGGGCGTGCACGCAGCCTGCATAAGCAGCCGCATATCAGTCGGGCCAGCTGATTCAGGCTGTCAAAGCGGACAGTATCCGGCCTGTTTCACGCACCGCTGCCCTTCGCCAGACAGCACCCAGTCCAAAAACAGTCCGCCCGCCTTCTCTTCATCACCGGCGCGGATCACGCCATAATAATATGTGGCGAACGGGTAGGTACCGTTTCGTATATGTACTTCATCAGGCGCTGTGCCGTTTATCCAAATGGTTTTGATATCCTCGCTTTTGTAAAGCGTATCAATGTAGTATTTGAAGGTGTAACCGATGCTGCCGGCATCGTTGCGGTATTCAGCCACCGAATCCACCAGGTCCCCCATATCGCCCGCGATCTGGGCTGCTTCCGGCTTGATCATGGCTGTCCCTTGCATCACCTGCTTCTCCATGGTTGTCTGGCTGCCCGAATTTGGGTCGCGCTGGAACGCGGCGATGGGCAGATCGCCGCCGCCTACCTGCGCCCAGTTGGTGATTTTGCCCGAATAGATGCCGCGTATCTGCTCCACCGTGAGGTTGTCCACCGGATTATCCTTGTGCGTGATAAACACAAACGCATCCCGGCACACCGGCTTGGTGAGCAGCTCCACCCCCTGCGTCTTCGCCAGCTCCATCTCGTCGTCTGACGGCTCGGTCACAAATATGATATCCACCGGTTTCTGCGCCATGGCCGCCGTCTGCGAATTGATCCATGGGTATATAGACCACCGGCTGATCAGGTTTTCATAGGCGATATGCGTGGTGGAGAAACAAATAAAGCCGAGAATATCGTCGTCCGCCATATCAAGGTGCTGCCGGGCAAACTCGGCGGCCAGCGGCACACAGACCGTGGACCCGTCCATAGCTGGATAAGTCCCCCAGCCCATCTCATAATAATCCACCGAACCTCTCGCATCTTCCCAGGTGCCCGCCCACTTCTTTTCCCCCAGTGCGAATGCACTGTGCTGCACGATTTTTATCCAATCTTTGGGGCGTACCAGCATCTCGGAGATGCTCCCCCATGACGTCTGGTCCGGCAATACAGGCTGAGCTGGCGCCGCAGTGACAGTGGCGGTGGCCGTCGGAACCTCCGGAGTCGGTTCATCCCAAACAGCCGTTGCATCCGGCGTAGCGGTGGGCGCAGACGGTCCGCTCGAACAGCCCGACAACAGTAACGTCAATATAAGAAACAGAATCATTCTTCGCATATTCTTACCTCCGGTCTTCATTTATTATATTCAATTTTCCACATTAATACAAATCCAGCGGGATTATCGCGGAATAATTGTTTCCTCTTGCCGCTCGTTGTATAATGACAGCAAGTAACATAAAGGAGATTTCATATGCCGTATATTCAGGTGAATTTATCGCAGACACTGAAAGAGACACAGAAAGAAGAACTCAAAGTCAGACTTGGAGAGGTGATTACGCTGATCCCCGGCAAGACCGAAGCGGTGACCATGGTGGATATCGCGGACGGCCGCGCCGTCTATCTGGATGGCAAGCCCATCAATGGCGGCTTCATCGATGTGCGGCTGTTTGGCGCTGCCGCGCAGGCCAGCAAGGAAGCCTTTACTTCTGCCGTGTTCCAGGAGATGGAGCTGCTGCTTGGAATAGCGCCCAAAGACCTGTATCTCAATATATTCGAGCTGAACAGCTGGGGTGCGGGCGGACGGCTCAAATAGCAAGCAGCTGTCCATTGTGCTGCGCAAATTTTCTTCATCTATATATCCATATTTAATATATTCAACATGGATATATTAAGACATTGCCGTTATCGCGGGGCCATCAATGCATGAGCTGCTAATCCATGCTGACTGCATTTTTTGAAGCAGCGGCTTCTTGACTTTGCGCAGCGGCTGTGATACGATGACTTTAATATATTGAAACGCAATGACGAAGACGCGGCGCGCAAAAGCCAATGGCAGAGAGCTCCCGAGGGTGGAAACGGAGCAGAGGCGGCGCAGTCCCCATCACTTCCGAGCGGCGGTTTCGACAGGTAGGAACCGGACGGAATCTGCGCCGTTACACGCAGCGGGCTTGTTGGAGTCTTGACTGAGTTGGGCCGGATTTTTGGCCAAATTGGGTGGTATCGCGGAGTATATGCTTCGTCCCATAGGAGGGCGGAGCTTTTTTATTTGTTCAGATAATAAAAACGAAGGAGTGACCGGTTAATGGATGAAAGGCTGATGCTGATCGCCGAACGCTTGAAGGCGCTGCGGGAGATCATGGACGTATCCGTGGCTGATATGGCGGGGGCGGTCGGAATGGATGATTCGGCATACCTCGAATACGAGTCGGGCAGGAACGATTTTTCCTTCTCGTTTCTCTATTCGGCAGCGGGCCGCCTGGGCGTGGACATTGTGGACCTGATGACGGGCGAAACGCCGAAGCTGTCGGTGTGTTCGTTTGTCAAAAAGGGCACAGGGCTCAAGCTGGAGCGCCGCAAGGAATACAAATATGAGCACCTCGCCCCCATCTTCAAGGGCAAGAAGATGGAGCCGTTCGTGGTGACGGTGGAACCCAGCGGCGTGGATGCGCGTTCGCACATGAATTCACATGAGGGCCATGAGTTCGATTATGTGCTGGAAGGATCCATGACGCTGTATATCGACAAGCAGTCGCTGAAGATGGAAGCGGGCGACGCGGTGTATTACGACGCCAAGCATCCGCACGCCATGCAGGCCGAGGGCGGCCCATGCCGGTTCCTCGCCATCATCGCAAAATAGGGAGGCGCATATGAGGATATTTGAGAAATACGTCAAGGCCGACTACACATCCTACGAAGATTTCAAAGCCAATTTCAAGATCAATGTGCCGGAACGCTTCAACTTCGCCTACGACATCGTGGACGTGCTGGCCGCCGAAAAGCCGGATAAGCGCGCGCTGGTATGGGTGCACGAGAAAGGCGAGAAACGCGTGTTCACCTTCGCCGATCTGAGGCGCCTGTCCGACAAGGCCGCGAACTACTTCAAGTCGCTCGGCATCAAAAAGGGCGACAAGGTGATGCTGATCCTGAAGCGCAACTGGCAGTTCTGGCCCGCGATACTCGCGCTGCACAAGCTGGGCGCCGTCACCATTCCGGCAACGCACCTGCTGACCAAGAAAGACATCGAATACCGCGTAAACGCGGCGGGCATCCGCATGATCGTCTGCACGGACGAGGGTGAAGTCGCCGCGCAGGTGGAAAAGGCGGAGAATATCCCGACGCTGGAGTTCCGCGCGCTGCTCTCCGGCCGTGACGGCTGGCTGAACTACGCCGCGGGCGTGGAGGCCGCGAGCGAGGAGCTCACGCCGCCCGCCGATCTGCCGTCCAACGACGACATCATGCTGCTGTACTTCACGTCCGGCACCACCGGCATGCCCAAGATGGTCATCCATTCGTTCTCGTACCCGCTGGGGCACATCCCCACCGCGGTGTACTGGCAGAACGTGGACCCGGAAGGCCTGCATCTCACCATCTCGGACACCGGCTGGGCGAAGTCCGTCTGGGGCAAGCTGTACGGCCAGTGGCTGGGCGAGACGGCGGTGTTCGTATACGACCACGAGAAGTTCATCCCCGCCCAGATGCTGGCGGCCATCTGCGACAACAAGGTGACGACGTTCTGCGCGCCGCCTACCATGTACCGCTATTTCATCAAGGAAGACCTGACGAAATACGACTTTTCCGCGCTTAAATACACCACCATCGCGGGTGAGCCGCTGAATCCCGAGGTATTCAACCAATTCAAGGCCGCCACCGGCCTCAGGATGATGGAGGGCTTCGGGCAGACCGAGACGACGCTGTCCGTCGCCAACTACATCTTCATGGAGCCGCGGCCCGGTTCCATGGGCAAGCCGTCGCCGCTGTTCGACGTGGACATTGTGCGCGAGGACGGCACCTCCTGCGGCTGGGGCGAGTCCGGCGAGGTTGTCATCAGCACGGCCAACGGCGTGGCCCCCGGCATGTTCCTGGGGTATTACGAGGACGAGGCCCTGACCTCCTCCGTCTGGCACGACGGCGTGTATCACACGGGCGACGTGGCGTGGAAGGATGAGGACGGCTATTACTGGTACGTGGGCCGTACCGACGACGTGATCAAGTCGTCCGGCTACCGCATCGGGCCGTTTGAGGTGGAAAGCGCGCTGATGGAGCACCCGGCCGTGTTGGAGACCGCCATCACCGGCGTGCCGCATCCCGACCGCGGGCAGGTTGTGAAAGCGACCATCGTGCTCGCCAAGGGATACGAGCCCTCCGACGAGCTGGCCAAGGAGCTGCAGGAGCACGTGAAGAAGGTGACCGCGCCGTACAAGTATCCGCGCGTGATCGAGTTCGTCACCGAGCTGCCCAAAACCATCAGCGGCAAAATTCGCCGTGTGGAGCTGCGCGAGCGCGACAAGAGCAAATAAGCGTACTATCTGGGGAGATGTTATAGAGGAAGGGAAAAGCGCCGACGGTGGGATCGGCGCTTTTTCTATGGCGTTCTGTCATGCTGAGCTTGCGAAGCATCCCCTTCTCAAGCGCTCCCCACTGGGGATTCCTCGCAAGCTCGGAATGGAGGGTGTTTCATGACTGCACTTTTATCGCGCACTTCACAGCGTCTTTTCTCAAAAGCTGATAGTCCGAACCATTTACACCATACACCCATCCCATACATATATTAAACTGCCACGCTGTGTACATTAACTCAAAGGGGCAGTGCATTTGAACCAGAAAATTTTCAATCAAACAGCGGAACAGATGGCTGCTTTGATTTTCGGCACCAGCAGCACGGGCGTTGTGCCGGTGAGCACCGATGCAGGCGGGAAGCCGGTCGTATCCTCTGCCGATACCATCCCCATCGAAGCGGACGACCTGAATATCCGCGGCCTCAGCGGCGCAGCCGACAGCGTTGACGTATACGGCCAAAGCTGGGCGCAGGACTCGGATTCCGGCACGATCGTGGGGCTGGGCAGCCGCAATTTCCTGACGAAGAATATCAGCTTGTATGCAAGGAACACATATCTGGTCGTCAACACCGGTAGCGTGGCGCTCGGCATCACCCTGCAGCTTGCCCCCGCCGACAATGACAATCTATATGTGAATGATGGCAGCGCGTTCGATCTGCTGATTGGCGATTCCCATCTGTTTGAACCCAGCAGACTGATGAAATACGCGCGTATCCGCATCGCGGCTCTGCTGCTGGGGTCCGCCACCGTCTATTACTTCGGGCAGACCTGAAACTGAGGAGGGATTATATGAACTATCTCGTTTTCAACAACAACCCGGACAGCCTGCGCACCAGCATATACGGTATGGACGGTACACAGCTTAAGGCTGTCGCTGTCGATACGGATGGAAACCTTGTGTTGTCCCCGCTCAGCACCATCTCAGTGACGGCGACCGATCTGGATATCCGCAGCTTAAGCGGTACGACGGACAGCGTATTGATCTACGGCCAGAATTTCGTGGAGGACAGCATCACCACCACCGTACCCGCCGGCACCACTTACCTGCTGGTCAAAGACATCAGCCCTTACCGTCAGAACAGCTACTTCATCCGCAACAACGGGACCTCCAGTGTCACGGTGACGCTGCAGATCGCGCCCGTCAACAGCGATTCCTTTTACGTGGACAATTCATCGGCCCAGACTGTCACCGCGTCCTCCAACAACATCACGTCGGTCACCGTGGCGATGAGGTACGCGCGGCTCAGGATCGTGGCCTCCACCGGCACCAGCGTCACGGCTTATTATAACGGCCGGGCTTAAACGACATTCAGACAACTCATCGCCTTTGTGTGAATATGATGGTAACAGGAAGGAGGCGTTATGGATTATCTGAAACGGCTGTCCCGCCTGCAGGGCAGCGCCAAGGTGCTGGTGTTTACCGACAGCTCCCGGATCGTGCTGATGAGCGACTGCCACCGGGGAGACGGCAGCCGCGCCGATACGTTTTTCCGTAACCGAAACATGTATCTGGCCGCGCTGCAACACTACTATGCGGAGAACTATACATACATCGAGCTGGGCGATGGCGACGAGCTTTGGGAGAACCGGTCACTATCCGCCATCATCGACGCGCATGCCGAAATATTCGAGCGCCTGGCCTGGTTCATAAGGGACGGGCGCTTTTACGCGCTGAGGGGCAACCATGACATGGAGCGTACCACCAGCCGCTATGTACCCGCCGCCCGCCGCAGTCCGCAGCGCGCGCGCCTGATCACCCAGTTCCAGCTGCTGAAGACGTATGAAGCCATCCGGCTTGTGTACGGCCATTCCGGCCACGATATCCTGCTGGTGCATGGCCATCAGATGGATTTTCTGAACAGCACCTTATGGCAGCTGGCGCGCTTTTTGGTGCGCCATGTGTGGCGTCCTCTCGAATCCTTCGGCGTCAGCGATCCCACGAGTGCCGCGAAGAATTACGTCAAACGTGAGAAGACGGAACGCCGCCTGACGCATTGGGTTAACGAAAACCGCCGCATGCTCATTGCGGGGCACACGCACCGTCCTGTGTTCCCCGAAGCTGATGAACCGACATATTTCAACGACGGCAGTTGCGTGCACCCCGGCTGCGTCACCGCCATCGAGATCTCGGACGGCAGCATCGCGCTGGTGAAGTGGTGCGTGAAGGTGCGCGCAGACGGCGTGCTGCATGTGGGCCGGGACTATATCGCGGGCCCTGCGCCGCTGGCCTCATATTTCCATACATCGCGTTGACGCCATGCTTTACCAGTGGGCAAAATGTATGATATAGTCAAAATAATCCTCTGACACATACGATGGAGGGTGACAAAGACCAAAAGCGGGCAAATTTTGCCCGTCACAAAAAGGGGGATTATCATGGAAGAAAAAACGTTCAACACCATTGACGAATACATCGCGCAGTTCCCCGGCGACATACAGGACAGGCTCCGGACAATACGGGCAGCGATCCGGGAGGCCGCGCCCGAGGCCACGGAAAAGATCAGCTGGCAGATGCCCACCTTCCATCAGCTTGGCAACGTGGTGCATTTCGCAGCGTTCAAAAATCACATCGGCTTCTTTCCCGGCGCCAGCGGCGTGGAGGTGTTTGCGGACAAACTGACGGCCTGCAAGGCGTCCAAGGGCACCATCCGGTTCCCGTACGGCCAGCCGATGCCGCTGGACCTCGTCAAAGAGATCACCCGGTTCCGCGTGGACGAGAACAAACAGATCGCCGAAGCCAAAAAGACAAAGAAGAAGTCATAGATGCTACATAATCAGGAGGTTCTAACATGCAGGACAATACCGGTGAAAAGCTGGCAAAATCCCTGACCGGCGATACCGTCGACATCATCCCCTACCTCCCTTATCTTCTTCAGGACCTGTGGGAACTCGGCAGCTCCGGCCAGGAAATGCTGGGCCTGATCACGCAGCATGTGCCGGTCGCCGAGGGCTTTGCCGCGCTGGACCTTGGCTGCGGCAAGGGCGCGGTCTCCGTTACGCTCGCCAAAGCGTTGGGCGTCCGCTGCAAGGGCATCGACCTGCTGACGGATTTCATCCATGAGGCCGGCGAAAAAGCCGCGAAGCACGGTGTGGACGGGCTTTGTGAATTTGCTGTCGGCGATATTAAGGAGTTCGTCGCCGTCGAGCGCGGCTACGACCTGGTGATATTCGGCGCTGTGGGCGATGTGCTGGGCGATCGCACAGAAACACTTTCTGCCCTGATGTCCACCGTGAAGCCGGGCGGATATATCCTGTTTGACGACGGTTACCGTTTGGACGATGACGACCGCAAGCTGCATTTTGACGGCGATTACCCCACGCTGGGCGAATGGCAGGCGCTTATTGAGAGCGCGGGGCTCAAATTCATCGCCCTGTCTCCGGCGGAGGAACGCCCGAACGACGACCGTGATTTCAAGCTCATCAGCCAACGCGCGAGCGAGCTTATCGAAGCCCACCCGCAGCATGCCGCGATGTTCGAGCATTATGTGCAGAACCAGCGGGACGAATATGATGATCTGGCGGAAAGGGTCGTCGGCGTGACCTTTCTCCTTCAAAAGCCTGTGTCGTTTCATTGAAGAGGCTGTCGTAATCCATTTTGTCTGCCGTCCTTAAGTCAGTGCTATTTTGTTCTCGTTCCTCGGGAAAGCACACAATCTGCCGTTCATTTTATCTGGTGCTTCAATAATTAAAGATTCCACTTTAATCTGAATCTGTTTGAGTTCTTCAATGATATCTGTTATTGCATTGAAAAGCTCCAGATAAATCTAGTACACAGGAGTGTTGAGTTATGAATTATACCTATGATCGTATGATGGGTCAGAATATAAAGAGAATTCGTGAGCAAGCAGGTTTGACACAGGATCAAGTGGCTGCTCAGCTTCAAACCTTGGGATGTGATATGACAAGAAGCGCTTTGGCTAAGGTTGAGGTGGGGCAGCGTCACATCTATTCATGGGAAATTCGTGCGTTGAAAAAGGCGCTCAATGTTTCCTACGATGAACTCTTCATTTAATGGTCCAACTCCAGTTCGTATTTCCCACGGCGCATGTCGCAGCGCGTAAGAGACTTCTTTGCTCAGCTTCATAATAGTCCATACCGCCAACTCTCCTCTGGCTTTACATCTTCTCCAGCGCCGCGTTCTTTTTGCGCCAATACGGCGTGGGCGCAGGGCCGGCCGACTTCGGCTTAAACGCGTCGATCATCGCCTGCTCTTCCGCCGACGCACGAGCCGCCAGTTCCCGCAGCTTCCCGCTGTCCGCATCTTCGGCCAACAGTCCACGCTCCGCCGCGAGCCAGTCTGCTTCCAGCGCGTCGCGCTTCGCCCGCAGCGCCGCTACGTCCACCTGCCCGGCCAGCACGCCGCGATTCACCGCCTCACGCTCCAGCCAATACCGCTTGGCGTCCGCTTCGTCCGTGAACACCGGCGCACCTGAATCGACGCCGAAGAACACCGGCTTGAACGCGGACAGGCACGGCGTGGACGCACCGGTCACCCACAGCGTCATGGGCTGGCCGCGCCGCAGCTGTGCCACCAGACTGCCCGTGGTATGGTCGCCGATGATGCCCCCCGCATGCATGCACACGCTGCGCACGCTGCCTCTGGGGAACAGCGTCTTTTCGTCGCGCGGATCGTGGATACGCAGTGCCGCCATCATGTCCGCCGCGTTTTTTGGCGCGGCCGAGCAGGAACAGGCCAGCCGGTTTCTGGATCCGGAGAAGTGCGAATATACCGGCTCGGTCAGCCGTTTCGCAAAGTCGAACCCTTCCTCCACCCCGCCGCGCATCGTATGCGCGGCCCCGATGGTAAGGCGGTTGGATATCGCGCGGAAGCCGTCCACGCGCTCCGCCACCCAGCGCCGTCCGGATGTCTCCAGCACGTACGCTTCGTCCGGGTCCGCGATGAGGAAGCTGTTATCATAGCGAAAGTCGTGGTCGAAACCGCAGTTGCCGCCCTGCCCGTACTGCTCCAGCAAAGCCGTCATCAGCGCCACAGCGGCTTTCGCGGTCTCACAGCGCTCCAGCGCCAACCGAAGCAGGTCCATGCCAAGCAGCGCGTCCGGACCGCGTTTCGCGCGCGTGAACACCGCCTCGTTGCCGATGGCCAGACCAGCCTCGTTGACGCCCATCTCCGCGCCCCATGTCCACGACGGCTTGCACAGCACCGCTTCCAGCGTGTGCGCCGCCTGAGGTATCGTGATATACGTCAGTTTCACCGTGCTGCCTTGGGGATGATCCGCCGCCGGAACGCGCGCCACCAGATGCGGCTCGTTGGGGCTCCTGTCGCTGTTCTTCGCGAACAGCATATCGCCGCCCGTCCACTGCGGTGTCGCGCACATCGTATCACACATGGATAACACCTCCTCTATGGGATTTTCCAATAAAGAGCAAAGACCTTGGAGGCTCTGCCTCCAAACCACCGCTCAAGGACTTCTCCCTTGAGAATCCCATCAGTAAAATGCCTTGGCAAAGGCATTTTACTCCTCTTTCTCTATGGAAAACAGGTTACCAGAGCATCGCGAACACCGACGCGCCCACCACCGTGAGCAGGCCGGTGACGACGATGGCAAGGCTGCTCATCGCGCCCTGCACCTCGCCCAGCTCCAGCGCGCGTGCGGTGCCCAGCGCATGAGCGGAGGTGCCGATCGCGAGCCCCACCGCCACGGGGTCCTTGATGCGCAGCAGGCGGCAGAAGCCCTGCGCCGTCACATTGCCGAGCAGTCCGGTGATGATGATCACCGCCACGGCGATCGCGTCGATACCGCCCAGTTCCTGCACCACGCCGAGGCCGATGGCCGTGGTAATGGATTTGGGCAGCAGCGTCACATACTGCTGGTGCGTCAGTCCGAACAGCACCGACAGGCCAAGGATGCCGGCGAGGCTGGAGACCGTCCCCGCGAGTATGCCGAGCACCACGGCCTTCTTGTAGGTCTTCAGAAGATGCAGCTGTTTGTATAACGGTATCGCCAGGCACACTGTCGCGGGCGTCAGCAGATACGAGATATACTGTCCGCCTTTGTTGTAGCTCTCGTAATCGATATCAAACAGCAGCAGCACCGCGATGATGACCACCACCGACACCAGCAACGGATTCACAAACCCCCATTTGAGCTTCTTTTTGAGCCATACGCCCAGCGCATACGTCACAAGGCTCAGCACAATACCAAAGTATATGGAATTGACGAACATCTCCTTCACTGCACGCCACGCTTACCCTTTTTCATCGCAAGCTGCGCCGTCCAGCCTGTGACCCCCATGGCGATGAACGTCGTCACCACGATGATCACGATGACCGGCAGCAGCATGGCTTCCAGGTCCGCCCACGTGGTGATGAGCCCCACCGCCGCCGGAACGAACAGCACCGGCATGATGTCCAGCAGAAAGCTGCCCGCGCCCTCCACCCGGTCCAACCGGATCACGCGCAGCTGCAGACACGCCAGCATGATGATAAGCCCGTATATGCTGGCCGGTATGGGCAGCGGGATCAATATATGCAGCAGCTCGCCCGTGAGCGTCACCAGCATGATCACCCCTGCCTGAAACAGATACTTCATGATGCCCCCCTGATGTAAGTTACGGCTATTATAACATCACTGCCCAATAAAGATAGCCTTGGATTTGGCAAAGGCTGATCTTAAACGGATTATTGAATTCTGCTCAGATAGGTTCAATCAGCTTGCAAAACAGCTGTGTCAGCGGCTCTAAGTTTCCCTTAAAAGCCGCGATATCTGCGGCCAATAATTCTTCTCTTACTTCATTCTCAAACGTCAGCCTATAGCCTGCATTCTCTGACAGTTGTATCAGAAAAGCTCTGATCGCGCGGCCATTTCCGTCGCGAAATGGGTGCAGCGCATTGAGATCAGCCGAAAATTCCGCAAGTTTGGCTGCAAAAATGCTTTTGTCCAGACCTTTGAAGTATTTATTTTCTTTCAGTCCGTCAAAAATCTCCCTCTGTGTACTGTCAATGAACCGGGCATAACAAAAGGCGCTGCCAGCTTTCGCAATGTTAACGCTTCGAACTTTTCCCGCCATTGGATAGATATCAGAAAAAAGATGCCGATGAATGGATTTCAGGTGTTCAAAATCAAAAGCGCCCTGTATGGGCTTATATCCAAGCTCTACAAGGCGTAAAAACACAATTTCCGCTTCCGCATTTTTTAATAGTTCCGGGTCTTCAATCCCCAATTTATTTTCAAGGACTTCATCATGCTCTACAAAATAATCTGTCATGATGATCTTTTAGTGTGCTTTGCGACATAACGGCCCACGAGTTTATTCGCAGAGATCTTTCCTTCCAACATGGCACAACCATCGCGTTTAACGACCCGAGTCGCATGAAAACCCTCCACTTTCATGTTGGCTTCAGCACACATAATGATCCTCTGATTGGAGTTGGCGGTGGTCTTTCGCATATGAGTCAACCTTTCCATTTTTCAATATTATTATATCATATTCTACGTTGTATTCATACAAACTTTTCTAAGGCATCAATTGGTCTGATGATTCAGGCGCTCTCTCCCCCGTCATTGTAATCGCTTTTGCCCAAGAGTATAATGGCGTTGGGGGTATACCCTAATTCGCTATTCAGGAAGCAGACATGAAAAAAGACATTGCCGCAAGAGGCCCGATCCGTCAGTTTATCTCGTATTACCGCCCGCACAAGCGCTTGTTCACGCTCGACATGGTCTGTGCGCTGCTCATCGCCGCCGTCGACCTGTCGTTCCCCATCGTGTCCCGCTATGCGATGACCAGCCTGTTGCCGGGCAAGCTGTTCGGCACCTTTTTCGTGCTCATGGGCGCGCTGGTGCTGGCTTATCTGCTGCGCGGAGTGTTCGAATACATCGTCACCTACTGGGGGCATACGCTGGGCATCCGCATGGAGGCCGACATGCGGCGCGACCTGTTCACGCATATGCAGCGGCTTTCGTTCCGCTTTTACGACAAGCACCGCACGGGCCAGCTGATGTCCCGTGTGACCAACGACCTGTTCGAGATCACCGAGCTGGCGCATCACGGCCCGGAGGACCTGTTCATTTCACTGATCACGATACTCGGCGCGTTCGTGGTGATGCTGACCATCAGCTGGCCGCTGGCGCTGGTCTTGATCGTGCTGGTGCCGGTGGGCGTACTGTTCGTGTTGCTGCTGCGCCGCCGCATGATGTCCGCTTCCAGAAAGCTCAAGGAGCGCACGGCGGGCATCAACGCAGGGCTGGAATCCAGCATATCCGGCGCGCGTGTCGCCAAGGCGTTCACCAACGAGGATTACGAGATCGACAAGTTCGCCGAGAGCAACGAGCACTTCAAGCACTCCAAGAGCGACTTCTACAAGTCCATGGGCGTGTTCCTCAGCGGCATGGGCGTGTTCACCAACCTGTTCTCCGTGGCGGTGATCGCGGTGGGCGGATATCTCATCATGGCGGACGGATTCGACTACATCGGCCTCGTCACGTTCATGCTGTACGTGGGCGTATTTCTGCAACCTATCCGGCGGCTGACGTCGTTCATGGAACAATTCACCAACGGCGCGGCGGGCTTCTCGCGCTTCCGCGAGCTGCTGTCCGAGCAACCGGAGATCGCCGACGCGCCAAACGCGCGGGAACTCACGGACGTGAAAGGCAGCATCGAATTCGCAAACGTCAGTTTCTCCTACAACGACCACACGCGGGTGCTCAAGGACTTAAGCCTCACCATCAACGCGGGCAAGACGCTGGCTCTGGTGGGCCCTTCGGGCGGCGGCAAGACGACGCTGTGTCACCTCATCCCCCGGTTCTACGAGGCGGACAGCGGCCGCATCGCCATCGACGGCCACGATATCAAGGACGTGACGGTGCTCTCGCTGCGGCGCAACATCGGCATCGTATCGCAGGACGTGTTCCTGTTCGCGGGCAGCGTGCGTGAAAACATACGCTACGGGCGCATCGACGCGACGGAGGAAGAGATCATCGAAGCGGCGAAGAAGGCCGAGATCCACGACACCATCATGGAGATGGAGAACGGCTACGACACGCAGGTGGGCGAACGCGGCGTGCGCCTGTCCGGCGGGCAGAAGCAGCGCATTTCCATCGCGCGCATCTTCCTCAAGAACCCGCCCATCCTCATTCTGGACGAAGCGACCTCCGCTCTCGATACCGTGACGGAAGCGCGCATCCAGCAGAGCTTCGAGGAGCTGGCCAAGGGGCGCACCACGCTGGTGATCGCGCACCGGCTGTCCACCGTCAAAAACGCCGACGAGATCATCGTGATCGACGAGGACGGCGTCTCTGAACGCGGCACGCACGAGGAACTGCTGCAAAAGGACGGCGCGTACGCGGCGCTTTACCGCAGCCAGTTCAGGGAGTAACACAGAAAAGCCGGCTGGCGGCCAAACAGCGGAGTTGTGGCGGCATACCTCTTTTAATAAACTCAAAGAGGCAAACAGGGATTTATTGGGCAGTTTGAACCGCGAATTATTAACATAACACGTAGATTAACAGAATTATATAAGGGAGTTGTGATCGAAGAAATTATGAACGATGTTGTCCAAAACACGATTCACAATCTAAACAGAAATAATATTGCTGGATATTATGTACATTCGATCGCGCAGTTACACGAAACCATCTGGTCGTTGATTCAGAAAGGTGAAACGGTGGGCTGCGGGGATTCCGTAACACTTGAGCAGACCGGTGTATTTGATTTGATGAGATGCCAAGATTATATATTTTAGATAAGCATAAGCCTGGATTGAGCCATGAAAAGAAACGGGAAATATATCTTCAAAATTTTCGTGCCGACACCTTTTTGACAAGTATAAATGCCGTGATAATGAGTGGATGCCTATTTAATATCGACGGAAACGGGAGCCGGGTTGCTCCAATTTTATATGGGCCAAAGCAAGTCATCGCTGTGGTTGGAACCAATAAGATCGTAAACTCCATTGATGAGGCTATCTTTCGTACACGCCAGATTGCTGCTCCTTTGGATGCAAAACGTCTCAGGAAAGACACCCCATGCACCAAACTGAATAAATGCATTGACTGTCATCATACACAACGAATCTGCAATGACTTCGTGTTAATTACGGGGCAATTTGAAAAGAATAGAATTAAGGTTATTTTTATCGAAGGAAATTATGGATTCTGACAATAAGACTGCCTTTATTTTAAGCCAGATCAGAGATAACGGGGAACTTGACAGGTTCCGGTTTGTTACCAGTCTGTGAGCACAGCGTTTATCGAAGAGCCACGTCCCTCGCCGGGCTTTTTTAACCGATGACCGTCATCACGCTTCAAACATGTTTTTGGCGCTGCGCATGTTGTCAACGATCCCCACGCCAAACGGGCAGCGCTTTTCGCAGACACCACAGGCGATACACGCCGAGGCCTTATCATCCAGCGCTGCATACGCTTCCCGCAGCGCTGCCGTCATCGCGATCCCGGCCTCGTCGAGCAGCCGCGTGACTCCGGCCACATTGATATGCTTCGGGCAGGGCAGGCAGTGGTTGCAGTAAAGGCAGCTTTTTTCCGCTTTGCCTATGTGCTGATATATGCCCGTATAATCGCGTTCCGCCTCCGTCGCATCGCAGTAAGCCACGGCCTGCTCGATCTCCCTCACCGACCTCGCGCCGATGAGCACGCTGCTGACCGCCGGACGGCTGAGCGCGTAATGGATACACTGATTCACCGTCATGGGCACCTTGAAAGGCGAGCTTTCAACGCGCAGCAGCCGCCCCGCGCCGAGGGCCTTCATGACGGTGATGCCCACGCCTTTCTCCTCGCACAGGGCGTAGAGCCGGGCACGGTCTTGGTCGATATCCAGATGATCGGGCAGCTCGCCGTTTCCCAGGCACGCTTCCAGATCCCTGTTGCCGAACACCAGGTCGAAGGACGGGTTTATGCTGAACATCAGCACGGAAAAGAGGCCGCTTTTGACAAGCTCGATCGAGACCGCCGCGCTGTGGGAGCTGACGCCCAGCGTGCGGAACCGCCCCTGTTTCTTGAGCTCCAGCATATATTCGATGACGCCGCTCTCCTGCGTTTTCTTCCAGTCCTCCGGCGTATCGACGTAATGCAGCATGCCGATATCGATATAGTCTGTCTGGAGACGCTCGAACAGGTCATCCAGAAAGAGCCTGCTTTTCTTAAGATCACGCGTTTTGGTATACTGGCCGTTTTCCCAGATGGGGCAGACCTGCCCCTGCACGATCATCCTGCCCCGCCGGTCCTTCAGCGCCAGCCCCAGGTTCGTCCGGATGCCGGGGTTGGACATGAATATGTCGAGCACGTTGACGCCCAGCTCCATCGCCCGGTGCATGGTGCGGATGATGGTCTCCCGGTCCTCGTATTCCAGATATTCGCCGCCGATACCCACCACACCGGCCCGCATCCCGGTGTTGCCCAGATCCCTGTATTCCATAGCGTCCTCCTCAGAATACGATTGTATTGTATACATTCACCTAATATGACTGATTATACCACATCGTTTGCGGCAAGCCTACGGTTGGCTGCAATATGCTGATGCCCTGCATGCCCCTGATCCCTGCGCTGTGCTACAGATGATAGTCTCCCGCCGCCTCAGGCTGATACATGATCTTATCGATGCGGATCGCCGCCGGTCCGGCTGGAAACTCCCACCGGATATCGTCGCCCTCGCTGCAGCCGATGATGGCCACACCGACCGGGGACAGTATGGACAGCCCTCCCGTACCCCTGCCGTCATCCGCCGGATATACCAATGATACCTCTGACGCCGCGCCGTCCACGCTGAGCCGCACCCGCGAATTCATCGAAACGACATCGGGCGGCAGCCGGGTGGGCTCGACGACAGCCGCCCGGTTCAGCTCGCGGCCCAGCGCCGTCAGCATGTCGCATTCCGCCGGCTCGTTCACGTACGCGTCGATCAGCGCGCGCAGCCGGTCCTGATCCAGCCGAGTCATGCAGATCTCGCTGGAGCAGCTGCGCTCCCGCCGGCGCAGCGCCAGATATTTGTCCATAGTGATGGCGAAACGCAGCATCGCAGGTGTTTCGTGTATCAGACTGAAGCCCGCATTCATAAACACGCGGATGGAACGCCGGTTTTCCCGGTGAATGTTGGCCACTACCCGGGGCGAACGCCATTCGAAGAAAGCGAGCCGCAGGCTTTCGCGGATGGCGCTGCTGCCCAGCCGCCGCCCCCAGTTGCGCTTATCGCCAATGACAATAACAATCTCCGTTTCAGTGCTTTTGTCGATGAGGCGCACAAAGCCCACTTCGGCGTTGTGCCGGTCGCGAACAATGTAGAAGCGGCCGTCCTGATTGAACAAATGCGTCAGCACCGGCAGGTGGACACGGTCCAGCACCCGCGCGATATCCGCGGACACGTCATGGGTATCGCTCAGATACTTGCGGACCTCGTCGTCTTTCAGCCAGCGCATTATTTCGGGTGATTTCGGAACATAAAACAATAAAAGGCTCCTTCATGTGATTTCTTCCTTTTCGCACGAATTAAAAGCCTTTCATAGATAATGAGCTATGACGGTTCTTCCTTATTGCTTCCAATATAATAAAATTATGGGAGCCTGTCAAACCAGCCGCCGCTCAAAACGTTCTGCAATTTACATCGTTCAGTTTTCGGTTCGCGCTGACGGCTACAGCATATAGTTCAGCGACCAGATGATGCTGTGCTTGTCCTCCACCACGGCGTGCAATGCGCCCCAGTCCGTTTTCTGCAGGTCGAACCGGACGCCGCCATCCTTCTTGAGGGCGTTGTAAATGCGGTTCAGCTCTTCTTCCGACTCCATCTCCAGCACCAGTACGATGCTGCCGTATACAATTTCGCTGGCGAAGCTGAATTTGTCGTGGAAATACAGCGCGCAGCCCGGCTTTACGTGCAGTTCCGCATGCATGATGCTGCCGTCGGGCGTTTTGTTGATGCCTGACAGCTCCCCGCCGAATATCTCCCGGTAATACTCCAGCTTCTCCTCGCAGTCGTGCAGCATAATGTCTGGCGTGATATTTTTCATTCCAATACCCCTTTTCATCTTTTTGGTTAGTTTAGGTCATGGGGTAAAAGATTATTCGATTCTGATGTACAAGACCCCTAAAGTTGTTGTATACAGAATTGCGGGAAATAATTAAGGTTATTCTTTCAGATGGAGCGAAGAGATACGACAAGCCCTGAGCCCTGGTTTTTCACTTGTAGGCTCTTTCGCGTATGTAGTGCCGCTTATTTTCACGGAGGTCCCCTCCATTTTATCCCATTAGCCTTATATTGTCGTAACCGGTGTATTATTGATTTTTGTGATATTTCCCTCAGGTCCACCGCGCTCCCCGGGTCCGATAATATTGTTCGGGTTCGTGATTTTATATTCCTACTTTCACCGCTCCGTCAGGCTTTATAATGGCAGTAAGGTTTAGTGGTTCCGGAGGGGAGATTGCGCTTATGGAAACAGACAAGCGGCTGTTGTATATCGGTAACATCCGTCTGTTCGTCGTCATACTGGTCGTCATTATGCACCTGTCGGTCACCTACAGCGGGATGGGCAACTGGTACTATCAGGAGGGTCGCATATTGAGCGGCGGCGAGAAAGCGTTCTTCAGCTTTTTTCAGCCGTTTGTGCAGGCTTTCTTCATGGGCTTTCTGTTTCTGATCGCGGGATATTTTGTGCCGGGCGCTTACGACAGGAAAGGCTTTGGACCTTTCCTGAAAGACCGCGCCATGCGACTCGGCGTCCCCACGCTACTCTTTATGTTTTTGGTCGACCCGTTTACCGAGTATGTGCTGCTCGGCAGCCCGGCCCCCGGACAGGATTTTATCTCCTTTTATGCACAGAACATCACCAGCCTGCGTATCCTGAGCGGAACGGGTCCTCTCTGGTTCGCGGTGGCGCTGCTGGTATTCACCGTGATCTATGCCGTTGCACGGCGGATGGCCGGAAGAACATGGGACGCTTCGCAAAGAAAGCTGTCCCCCACTCCGGCGGCGTTGTGCATATTGGTGCTGGTTATCGCTGCGCTGACCTTCCTCGTCAGAATCTGGTTCCCCGTCACCACCAACCTGTTTAACATGCCGCTTTGTCATTTTGCACAGTACATCGTGCTGTTCATCGCGGGCATACTCGCCCACCGGCATGATATGCTCTCGAAGCTGAACAAAAGCTATATCGGTCTGCTGTACGGGGCGCCTCACTGGGGCTTCGGCGTATGGGTGGTGCTGATGCTGGCCTGTCAGGCGTTCTGGAGCCGCGACTACGCGCTGCTCGACGGGGGATTCACCTGGCAAAGCGCGCTGTACGCGTTATGGGAATCGTTCGCGGCTGTGGCGATGGTCGTAAGTTTGCTGGTGTTGTTCCGGGAGAAGTTCAACAGTCAGCGCAAGCTGACCAAGAAAATATCTGACAGCGCGTTCGCCGTCTATGTATTCCACACGCCGGTCATTGTGGCGATCACGCTGCTTTTCCAGTCCGTCGACTGGCCGCCTTTTATCAAGTTTATTACCATGATTCCGGTCTGCGTTCCAGCCTGTTTCACGGTTTCATATATATTAAGAAAAATACCGCTGCTCAAAAAAATACTGTAGGCTACAGTAAGTCAAATGGCATTTTTAATTGCCCGTCCTGATCGTCCCTTAGCGATCGTGTTGTCCTTTGGTATACGGTGTCCGCCTCGGTGAGGCGGCTGCACAGCAGCGGCGAAGCTGCGTCGTATGTGCGGCGGCTGTCTGCCACGGCGGCGGCGCTGTGGTTGGCGTAGCAGTAGCGGCAGCCGTGCGCGCAGGTGTTGTACGCGCCGATGTCCACGCTCTCCGCACAGCCACAGGCGGGGCGCTGGTTTCTGTCCTTCCACGCCCGGATGGGACTGCCGGTGATACGGCTGATGAGGCGGTCGTCAACGCAGCGGGCGTGGCCGATGCCGGGGCCGGGAAGGTCCAGTGTCTCGGCGCACGCATCCACGGCGAGGCCATACGAGAAGGCGATCTCCGACAAGGCTTTGGCAATATGCCGTTTCTGCCCGTCCGATACAGGGATAACGCCGAGTGTCCTTACAGCGGCGGCAATCTTGGGGTAAAAGTCGAGAAAGCTGATCACGCACTTCTCGGTATGCCCGGCCAGGCTGCACGCCAGCCGCTCGAATTGCCTGACGTGACGGTCGATGGTGTACGCAGGATTGATCAGGATCGGGTCGTACCGCCAGATGACCTTTTCTTTGCCGATGGTGTCCGCAAGCACCTTGAAAGTGTCGATGAGCACCGGTTTTGGCGGCAGGCTCGCTTCCACGTCGCCACTGTACGCGGTCAGCGTGAACTGGAAATAGTAACGGTAGTTCTTGAGCCTGTCCAGAGCGCTCAGCATGGGCTGCGGGTTCTTCGTCCAGAACACGATGCAGTCCACCGCACCGGGAGACAGGCTGACCCGGCTGACCTGATGGATGTTCACGGGATTGCGCATCAGAACATACTGTTCCTCAATACGTTTGAAGAACCAGTCGGCATAGTATGCCGGAATATCCGTTCTTCGGCTGATGCTGATGATCATTTACTAACTCCCTGCTCATGACTGATGAGATCACATTCATTGTAGCATGCGTTTTCTCCTTTGCAATACAGGCTTTTTGAGCCAGCGGAACGTCCCAATACTTTTCACCATCGCAGTCTGACGCTGCGTCATTCATCGCCGCCCCTTGGTCTATATACCCGCACCGGCTTGCTGAGCCTTTACGCATAGTCGATGGTGTATTTCGTGCTGTGCGATCGTCCGTCCCACACAACCACGACACAATCCACGATCTCCACAATCATCCGGTTGCGCCAGAGAGGCGCGGCCTTCCGTACCGGCTGTAATCGGCATGCAATATCAGCTTGGGGATATGATTTGCGTCCGCCCAGCGTTCCGCCCGGTTGTCCCACGCAGGAGGCCCCGCCCGTAACGATCTCCGTCGTGTCCGCCGGCATATACATTGCGATATCGGCATGCAGGCCTCTAGAACCGATCACCGCAACCCTCATCATCGACTCCGTAGATATATTTTAGATTTATATTGTATCTATTACTCAGTTATCTTATCACATTTCAAATATAAAATAAATATAAATTATATCTAATTTGGAGGCGTTCTAAATGGGAATAAAGAGTCTTTCCATTCGTATTGAAGCTGATATGCTGGATAAACTTCATGTCATTGCAGATTATGAAGGCCGGTCGGCCAACAGCCAAATTCTAATACTCATTAGGAAAGCCATCGAAGAACATGAGCAAAAACACGGGCAGATTCAATTGAGCCGGGATAAAGAATAAGCGCATCATAGCGTCAAAGTATACGGTGGCGCTAAGATTATGTCAATACTGAGCTATAGGGGTGTCGATATGAAGGATGATCTGTCTCGTTTTACATTGAGAGTACCCGCTGTTTTGTTGCAAAAACCCGCTTATGTTGCTGAGTTTGAAGGTCGCACAAAAAATAGGGAGATCGAACAGTTTATCAAAAAACGTATTGCCGAGTTTGAGGCCCATCACGGCGACATTCTTGTGGTCGGCAAGTCGGGAAAAGCATAGCGAAGGATACCATTGTTGTATCATAAATAAAGTTGAATACGGCCAAGACCGCAAGCCCACACTGATGGATGGCAATACAGGCATCGTTCGCATCGATACTATAAACGGGGTTTATCTGGATGGCTTTAAAAAAACGCTCGTGCGGAGATATCCGTTCTTCGGCTAGCGCTGATGATCATTCTACTCCTGCCACAACTGATGACGCATACCGGCGCAAGATACACAGTCGGCAGATACAGTATCGTGTCGCCCGTTTTCTCCAGAGCCATTGGATTGAAATTGATCATCTAGACCTGCGCCGCCGCTAAAGCGATGCCGACCAGCCAAACAGCGCTTCAAGAAATCTGTTTCTCATAAGAATGATGCCCTCCCTGAAGATGCTTAATTGATATGCGCATACATATTACAAACCCATGCCCACATATCAAACATTTCGGAAACAGACTATATATTCAGTCCTGCTTTTCACCCTTTGGCTTCACAAACAGGCTCTTGCGGTTCAGGTCCAGCGTGCGCGACGTGAGCAGGATCAGCGTTTCCTCCAGCGCCGTGAGCCCTGCCACCGCGATCACGGGCGCCAGCGCCACCAGCCGCCCCACCAATATGTACACGCCGAACGACACGAATATCAGCACGCCGGTCAGCTTATTGCCTATTGTGTGTATACCTGCGAAAGTCCGGAATTTGCACGCCGCAATGACGAGGTTGGCCACACGCACCGCCGCCACCGCCGCCAGATAGGGCATCAGCGCCCACAGCGCGCCGCCCTCCCACACAACAGCGCATATCACCATGATGACGAACATCAGCATGTCCGCGAAGGAATCCAGCCTCGCCCCCAGCTTGCTGGCCGTGCCTGTGCGCCGCGCGATGATGCCGTCCAGCAGATCCGTCGCGCCACCCGCTGCGAAAAACGCGAAACACACCGTCCTGTTGTCCAGAAACGCCAGCAGCAAAAGCGACAGCGCGATGCGAAGCGCGGTGAGTATATTTGCGGCATGCTTCATGCCTGCTTCCTCCGTTTTGTCGGTTGTGGCCGTCCTTTTAACGCCATTATACCATCCGCGTGCGGATAGCAACACTTGCTTTGTTTTTTTGCCCTTTCGGCCGGTGGCAAAACCCAAACGGCGGTGATATAATGTCCCGGTATGGTTGTTTGTACCAATGGTTTGTTTAAGGGGGCTTCATGGAACTCAAGCGGCTCAAGCGCCGGATCGACACTTTTTACGCAGCGATACAGTTCTCATCCTTCGCTTCATCCTTTGTGATCTTCCTGTATATCACCGTGATATTGCAGGAGAAGAACTTCTCCAACACGGAGATCGGGCTCACGCTGGCGCTGGGCAGCGGCCTGTCCATCGTGCTGCCGCTGCTGATCGCGGCGTTCTATGCCCGCCATCCCCATCTCCCGTTGCGCCGCGTGGTCGCCTTTGTGCGTTTTGTCACACTGGTGTTCTCGGTGCTGCTCATCGTGGTACATTCCCCGGTGGCGCTCGTCAGCCTCATCGTGGTCGTCATCAGCGGCACCACCATATCCGCCACTTCGCTGGTCAATGCGCTGGGGATGCAGTTCGAAACCTTCGGCGTCCCCGTCAACTACGGTGTAGCGCGCGCGTTCGGGTCGCTGGGCTGCGCCATGATGGCTTACGCCTCCGGCCTGCTGGCCACACACCTCGGCGGCACGGCGGCGGTCATCGGCGCTTCGGTGCTGCTGGTGGCCGTCACCGGCATCTGCACACTGTTGTTTCCGGTGCCGGAGCGCACCGTGGAAGCCGCCAAACACGGCACATCGCCGCTGCCTGTTTCGGGCGTGCTCGGCTTCCGGCTGCTCAAAAGCCCGGCCAACCTGATATTCTTCGTCGTTATGGTACTGATATGGGCCAACATGGGCGTGCTGGATACCTACCAGGTCAACATCCTGCACAGCGTGGGCGGCAATGATATGGACTTCGCCCTGATGCTGGCGGTGATGTGCATCAGCGAGGTGCCTCTGGCGCTGTTCTTCAGGCCGCTGGCAAAGCGATTCAGCTACGTATGGCTGATGACGCTGGGCTTTGCGATGCTGCTGCTGAAGAATATCATTCTGATATTCGCCGCGAGTGTACCCGCCGTCATCATCGCGCAGGTGTGCAATATATCCACCGTCGCCATGTTCGCTTCGGCCGCCGCCTATTACTGCAACGGCATTGTGTCCTGCGAGGAGACAGTGCAGGTCCAGGCTTTGTTCACCGGCACGGCCATGGCCGCAGGACGCATCGTGGGCAACCTGCTGGGCGGCGTTATCCTGGACAACGCGGGCATCACCGCGCTGCTGCTCGTGTGCGTGGGCTACGCGCTGCTGAGCATAACGCTGCTGCAGGTGTCACACCGGCTGCGCAAAAAAAGCGCCGAGCCGGCGCTGGCGGAAGCGGCTTCATGAGCAAGATTTAAAGAAAAAACCGTGCGATCACCAGACCGGCCATCCGCGTCAGGCCGGATACGATAAAGCTGCGCCGGTGCGGGATGTAAAACCGGCATCCCTTATCCAGCCAGCCCTGCTGCTGCCAGTATTGCCGCGTGATGCCCGACACTTCCCCGCGCCGCCGCCATGAATACTGCTGGACGGTGAACGTGATCGGCGCGTACACAGACGGCCTCAATGCCTTGCCGTTTTTCAGTCCCCTGTAAACCGACGGGCATCTTTCTCCAGCGACTTGCCGTGGCGTTTACGGATATCGTCCTCTGTGATGCGCGCGCCGGTGCGGTAATTGCGCCGGCCGCCGAGGCCAAAGCCTCACAGGCGCATCGCCGTCGCCATCGTTTGAGCGGCGCGGCCCGTTGTGCCCACCCCGGATGTGATGACGACAAAGGCGAGCTTTCCGGCAAAGGCGGGCCGGTAGCAGTGATACGCCATGCGGTCGATCCAGTTTTTCATCGTTCCGCTGACGTCCTCCACATACACGGGGCTGGCGGCGATCACGCCGTCCGCCGGCAGCAGCTTTTTGCGCAGAGCGGCCAGCCCGTCCCGACAGGGGCACAAGCCGCGCCTTTCTCGAAGCAGACGCGGCACCCCCGGCAGAACCTCTTCCATGAGGCTCACTGTCTCATACGCAAGCGTCACGCCGTCCGCTTTCGCCAATTCGTCCATCCGCGCGCGCAGGTTCTCCACAGTCTTTTTCGTGTTGCCGTTATCCGGTCTCCCGTGATAACCAGTATTCTCATCGCAGCCCTTTCCGCATCGTCACGCATTCCAGCTCCTGGCCTCCCAATACCGCCTTCTCCGTATGGGCCGTTCTTTCAAAGCCATGGTCCTCATAGAAATGCACAGCCCGTGCGTTTTCGGTCAACACGTTCACAATGCAGTGGGTATAACCCTCTTCCCGCATCGCAACCTCCACAGCCCCATACAGCATATGACCATGGCCCGCGCCGATAAAATCCGGGTGAAGATAAATCGCCAGCAGCTCCCCGTCATCCGGATAACAGCAGGCCGAAGACCTGCGGATCAGGCAGGCGCCGATCATGATGCCGTCAGCCTCCAGCGCGATGCCCATCAGCCCATTATTCAGGTGCTGCGTCAAAAATGCCGTCCAATGGCTGTCCTGCAAGGTATTCAGATATGCGTCGCCCACAATGCCCTTATAAGCAAACCGCCAGCTCTGCGCAAACAACGCGCTCACGGCTTCGGCGTCATTCGGCTCCAATCTGCGTATTATCAGCATTCGGCTCCTCCCTGCTTCGACCTTTGCGGTTGGCCCTGCTTTACGCCCTCATTATATCACCTCGTCCGTTTGTATACCATCACAGCCAGGCCGCAGCCCCCGGCGACAAAGCTGAGATATGTATTTATCTGTTCAGGTCATTTTGGCCCCCTGCTCCGCATAATTATCTGCTATATCCGGTATTCCTTCCAAATTCGCCCGAACAGGAGCTGTATACTTGAACAAGCTTAAAATAACAACCTGGCTGATCATCTTCCTGACCGCCGCCACAATACTGGCTTTGGGCATCAAAGGCTTTTTTTCATCCAAGCCCGTATCCGGCGAAAATATATATTCCACCACCGAATACATGTGGTATTACCTTCCTCACGAACCCGAAAAGCAGCCAAAACCGATGGAAAAAGCCCAATACCTCAGTAATTACGACGTGCTTTTCGTGGGATCGCCGGATTCCAAATCACTCTACCTGACGTTTGACGACTGTCCCAACAACAGCAACATCCCCAAGATTCTGGACGTGCTGGAGAAGCACGACGCGCCCGCCGTTTTTTTCATGACGGAAGACTATATCCGCCAGCACCCGGATGTGATCCAGCGCATCGTGGGCGGCGGCAGCATTGTGGGCAACCATACGTCGTCCCATGTCGGCGTCACCGGGCTGTCGTTCAGTAAATTCGAGGAGGAACTCAACGGTGTGGAAGAAGCCTACCGCGAGGCCACCGGGTTCGAGCTTCCCAAGTATTTTCGGCCCCCGCAGGGCAAGTTCAATGAACTGACGCTCAGTTATGCTGAGCGGCTGGGGTACACGACGGTATTCTGGTCTTTCAGATATTCCGATTGGGATGTGAACAACCAGAAATCCGAGGATATTGCGTTCTCTCTAATCATGGCGGAAACTCATCCCGGTGCGATTTTACTGCTCCATAGCCAGTCTTCAACCAACGTCAAGATACTCGACAGGCTACTCACAGTCTGGGAAGAACAAGGGTATGCATTCAAACCGATCAGCGATATCGATAAAAAAGCAGCCATGAATTGATATTGTCGCCCTGATATTGTTCCACTCTGCTGTCACTCATCATCAGTGTATGCTATAATTGCTTAATACATACAGGAGGAATTGTTAATGTCTGCGTATTATCCAGCCTTAGCCGGCGTCTATACCGTGGTCATCATCTTCGCTCTCGGTCTGCAGGTCGGTTTGTCGTTTATCGGCGCCAGCATGGCAAAAAAGAAGGGCTACAGCTTCGGCGGTTTTTGGTGTCTTGGCTTCTTCTCGTCCTTTCTGATCGGTATCATTGTCGCGGCCATCGTACCGGACCTGAACCGCTACGTCACACGGGACGAGCTCTACTATGCGCGTCCGATTGTGCCGCCGGTCTCCCGCCCCTGCCCTGCGTGCGGAAAACCACTGGGTGAAGGCGACTTGTTCTGTTCGGGCTGCGGCTCCAAGGTCCAGTAGAAACTCATTTCTAAAAATATCTTTGTATAAAAAATGCTCCGCTGCAAAACAACGGGCGTTTTTTTGTCACGTTATAGTTACTACATCGCAGAGCCCCGGCGGTTATATCCCAAATATGCCAGCCCTGCCGCAACGCCAATCACCACCACGATGAGCGTAAAGCGGTTCTCGGCAAGGCTCATTTCAAAAATCAAGCACACCTGTGATCGCGCGGGATACTGCTCACCATATATGTGCCAAAAAACAGCGCGGCCACGCGGGACGCCGCATGCTTGGTTCGGTGCAGGAATGCCGATGATGGCGCTGTGCTAGCTGTTCAGCATCTCCAGAAATCTTTTCTGCGATTCGGTGACAAATTTCTCTTTAGGGGCAAAGGTACTGTCGAATGTTTCCAGCTCCGCATGGTCCACGGTGTACGCCTCGCCTTCGAAGAAGCGGCCCGAGACGCCGTCCAGTGCACCCGGAACCAGCTCCAGCGCCATCAGCGCCGGATGGAAGCGCCCTTCCGACGTACGGATGTCAAACGCCTCCGCGCCCCTGAATCCGAAACGCGTATAATACACCGGATCGCCATAGATGAACACAGCCTTGAAGCCCATATCCGCCGCGACTTTAAGCGAATGACGGATAATCGTGGAGCCGATGCCCTGCTTCTGCAAATGCGGCCACACGCTGACCGGCCCGAACGTCAGCACGTCGTGTTCACGGCCGCTGTCTTCCACGACTTTGGAGCGGCAGCACATAATGTTTCCGACGATTTCACCGTCCGAGACAGCCACAAAATCCAGTTCCGGCACAAACGCCGCGCATGTCCTCAGGTTGTGCGCCAGCAGATGCTCGTCGCAGCCCGGCACATGCAGGTTCCAGAACGCTTCCCGCGTCAGCTCCTCCACGGTGCGGTGGTCTTGCGGCTCCTCTATCCGAAATCTCAGCTCCATGTCTTCTCTCCTTTACAGCTCAACAAAAATCGGCGTATGTCCGGTATACGGAAGAAATTTGGTCAGCAGATCGTCCAGACTGATTTTCAGGCTGGATGTGTTGACGCATGGATGGCAGCCCACATGGCTGTGCCGCAGAATATCCCGGTCTATCAGCAGCCTCACGGCGTGCTCCCTGTCGTTCATCAGCCCCAGCACGCTCACCGAGCCGGGCGATATGCGCAGATGCTTTTGCATACTCTCCGCGTCCGCGAAGGACAGCCGCGTGGTTTCCAGCTGCTTCGAGAGCAGCGGCGCGCGGTATTTCTTCTCTCCCGGCATCATGAGCAAATAATAGGCCGTCTTGGCGGCATTGCACAGAAACAGGTTCTTGCAGATGTCGATACCCAGCAGGCGTTCCACATCGGCGCAATCGTCCACAGTGGCTGTCGCACCGTGGTCCAGGCGCTGATAGGCGATGCCGAGGCTGTCCAGCAGCGCGTACGTCTCCATCTCAACAGACAGCCGCCCGGCGCTGTCCGGCGCGGCGGTATACAGGCGGGTGTCGATATATATGTGGCTCAAAACGATACTCCTTATGCTTCACTTCTGTTGCTGATGGGCAGGCTCCCAATAAGTACGAATCCTTTTGTAGCCCGCCCTATCCGTTGGGTCTCTGCGTAAAAGTTTAGTGCGCGACATCCTCTATCGCCGCGCCGATCAACCCTGCCAGG
Source organism: Bacillota bacterium (assembly GCA_023428025.1). Taxonomy (GTDB): domain Bacteria; phylum Bacillota; class Clostridia; order Christensenellales; family SZUA-584; genus SZUA-584. Next base: position 14,704 of record JAEYZN010000033.1, on the reverse strand, counting down.
TCATCCGGCTTCACTTCTATCTGATGACCGATTTTGCCCGCGCTGACGATGATGGTCTCCTGCAGTATACAGGCGCTGTCGATCACTGTGCGAAAGAGCTTTTTCATGCCGATGGGACTGCACCCGCCGCGGATATAGCCCGTCACCTTGTTGATATCCGCCACCTTGATCATCTCCACGGATTTCTCGGCCACGGCTTTGGCCGCCGCCTTCAGGTCCAGCTCCATCGCGACGGGAATCACAAACACATAGTGCTCGCGGCTGGCGCCCTGCGCCACCAGCGTTTTGAACACCTGCTCCACCGGTCTGCCCATCTTGTTCGCGACAGACACGCCGTCTATCGCGCCGCCGTCCGTTTCGTATTCGTGAGCGGTGTATTCTATCCCGGCGCTCTCCAGCGTCCGCATCGCGTTTGTTTTCAGCCCTGCCATACCGTCTGCCCTTTCATCGCCGTATCATCGCTGTCATTCTTATATTGTCTCACTTCGCATCCTGCGCACGCTGTGTCATGCGGCTCATCAAACGCCCGAGCTTCAGCGGGAACAGGTAGGCCAGCCGTGTCTGAAACTGCTGCCCGGCGCTGTGGCACAGAATGAAGCCCTTCTTGCTGATGCGGCGCGCCAGCCCCCGCCCCACCTTTTCCGGGTCCGCCATCATCTGAGGCGGCACCGTCAGCGGCGACGATGAGGCCGTCCGCGTCAGCGGCGGATGCAGCAGATGCACGCTGATTCGCGTCCCGGCATACTCGATGTCAAGGCATTTCGCCAGCGCCTCGATCGCGCCCTTGCTGGACGCATACGCCGTCAGGCCCTCGAACCCCGTCACGCCCACGCCCGAGCTGACAAAACAGATCCGCCCGCTTTTCTGCTTCTTCATCGGCGGCAGCACCCACCGCGCCATATTCACGGCACCGCCAAAGTTGACGTCGTGCACACGGCGCATATCCGCTTCCGAGGTTCTCTCAAACGGCGCGAACACGCACACACAGGCGTTATGCACCGCGATATCCACGCCGCCCCATAATCCCTTTGCCTGAGACACACAGCGCGCCATATCCGCCTCATCGGCCACATCTCCGGCGCACATCAGCAGCGCGTCCGGGTATTCCAGAGCCAGCGCGGCCAGCTTATCCGTGTTCACGTCCAGCACAGCCACGCAGTGCCCGTCTTCAAGAAACTGCTTTGTCATGAAGTAGCCAATACCATCGTTACCGCCGGTGATGATGATGCTTGCCATATGCATCCCCCCCTTCAGTCTTTCGCCCGCAGCGTATCGATAAACTGGCGGGCAGCGCGCGGGCTGCGCCCGGCGCTGGCAAACCGCTCCGCTTCCAGCTCCAACGTCTTCGCATCCATATTCAGACCATATTCTTCCGCCAGTGCATGGACGATGTCCAGATACTGCTGTTTGCCCGGCCGGAAATAGCCCAATGTCAGCCCGAAGCGTGCGGACAGCGCTGTCAGCTCCTGGATCGTCTCGTTGCGGTGCACGTCGTCACCCTCGCGTTCCGAAAAGCGCTCCTTCACCATATGCCGCCGATTGCTGGTGGCGTACACCGCGATGTTGCCCGTACGCGCGGACGCAGACCCCTCCAGAACGGCCTTGAGCGCGTAAAAATCGTCGCTCTCCTGCGCAAAAGACAGGTCGTCGATGAACAGGATGAACTTGAGCGGGTTCTGGTGCAGCTCTTCCACAACGGCGGGAATGTCGCCCGCCTGTGTCTTGTTCAATTCAATGAGCCGCAGGCCCTTGTCATAGTACTCGTTGACCAGCGCCTTGACGGTGGACGACTTTCCGGTTCCCGCGTCGCCGTACAGCAACACGTTGACAGCGGGCTTTCCCTCCAGCAGCGCCAGCGTGTTTTCCGCCACAGCCTGCTTCTGGCGGTCATAGCCTTTGAGATGGGCGAGGCGCACACCGTCCGGGCTGTTCACCGGTATGATGACACCGTTTTTGACGCAGAACATGCGGTGCGCGGCATACATGCCGTAACCGCGCGTGCTCAGCATCTCCATGCGCTCGTGAAACGCCGCGACAAGGTCGATCTCCTCTGTCTGCCATGCGGGCAGATAGCCGTTGTATCCCGTGGTTTCGCGCAATTCGCCGCTGCTCAGCCTCGCAAGCGTTGCCAGCGTATTCAGCTCGCTTTCGAGGCAGGCCTCCAGTTCCGGGGCAATGGGCAACCCTTGCGCACGCCGCCGGACATAAAAGTTATCGTCTTCCAGCACACGTTCTCTCACATATTCCGTCAGGTTCAGCGTATGGGTAAACAGCGCTTCCACGAACGCTGCATATGCTTCCACCCGCTGCGCTGCCGTACCTTCCCTTTTCAGCATTACGGCCAGCCGTCTGAGTACCGTGTCATCCCTCAGCTTCCTGAATACCACCAATGCGTGCAAGCGTACAAAGAGTTCTGCCAAACTGTCCAAGATGTTATTCCTCTCTCTTTGTGTTTGTGTTATTTCCATTATAAGGCGGCAGACAACGCTCGTCCAGAGGCGACCTTGCAGAACAGTGCGTACAGTTATGAAAAAAGCCGCATAAGCGGCTGATGTCCGGTCTATTTGCTCCAGTTCTGCAACTCGATAATATTCCCTTCAGGGTCACAGGCGTAAACCGCGGTCAGTATTCCGACGTCCTTGATCTCCTGCCGCACCACCTCTCCCACAGGATACCCGCCGTGCGCTTTCATACGCTCCAGCATACCCGCCACATCGTCCACATGAAAAGCGATATGGCCAAAGCCCGGCCTGTTGACAGGCCGCCAGCCGTCCAGGCCCTGCGGTTCATAGGAGAATATCTCCAGCGTGGCATCGCTGCCCGGCAGCCGCAGATGCGCCCCCTGGATATGAACGCCGCAGATACCAGTCAGGGCATCCGCCCATTCCCCCGACAGTTCTCTTTCGGGCGGAACGATTGAGCAGCCAAAGACTTCGATATAAAAAGCCGCCAGCGTGCGCCAGTCTTTCGCGATAATGTTGGTGTGCACATACCGTATGCTCATAATGTCTCCTTAAAAGTGTATGACGCCCAGATGCTCGAGAAGAATCTTTGCCCCGATGAGAATGAGTATCACGCCGCCTGCGATCTCGGCCTTGGACTTGAGCTTCGCGCCAAACACGCATCCGATCTTCACGCCTGCGGTGGAGATCACGAATGTGATCGTGCCGATCAGCAGCACGGCCGGGAGTATGAATACCTCCAGAAAGCCGAACGTGACGCCCACGATCAGTGCGTCGATGCTCGTCGCCAGCGACAGCAGCACCATCTTCTTGAATCCGTATGACGGATTGGGGGCATCGTCTGCCCGGTGCGATTCACGGATCATGTTGAGCCCGATAATGAGCAGCAGCGCGAACGCGATCCAGTGGTCCCATTTGGCGATGGAGTCCTTGAACTGAGTGCCGAACAGATAGCCGATCAACGGCATCACAGCCTGAAACACGCCAAAGTAAGCACCCGTTATCAATGCGTTGCGCCACTGGTGCTCTCGGACACACAGTCCCCGGCTCACCGCGACCGCAAAGGCATCCATCGACAGCCCCACCGCGATGAATATCAGCTCGATCCAACCCATCAGCAATAAATTCCTTCGCAAATGAATAAACCCACAGGCGTCAAAGACGCCCATGAGTCTTGTTTTTTAAGACAAACCAGGCTTGTCGCCGGAATGTTGATTTGCCACACCCGCAAAGGTGCAAACGACTCCCCCATGGCCTTATTTCATTAATAATACAACAAAAACGGCCGTAGCGCAATCCCTTTTATAGGGCATCCGCCCAGGTTTTGATCATGATCAGCGTGTCGCGGTAACCCTCGTCCTTATAGCGATAGCCTCCCGGCACCGTTCCGATGATTTGAAACCCAATTTGATATACAGCGCGATGGCCCACGTATTGCTGGCCACACGGCGTTGAACTGCAAGCCGCGAAAACCGTGTGCCCTCGCCTGAGCGATGCAGTCCATAACCAGCGCCCATCCGACGCCGCAGCCGCGTTTGTCCGCCCGGGCAGCGTACGACGCATTGGCGATATGCCCGCACCGCCCGATGTTGTTTGGGTGCAGGATATACACACCCACCACCTTGTCGCCGTCCACCGCGCACACCGTCGCCGTCTGCGCTTCGAACATCGCCCAGGCCTCTTCGTCGCTCAATATCCCGCCGCCGTGAAAGCTCCTCCCCTCCGCCACAATGCTGTTCCAGATCACGGCGGCATCATGCAGGTCTTCCCGCGTGATGGGGCGCAGCACCAAGCCACCCTGCGCATATTTGTAATACCAGTTCAGCGCAGGGTCAGTGCTTCTGTTCCACAAACTGCACCTTCAGACCGTCCGGGTCCTGCACATACAGGAAGCGGACACCCGGCGCGGGCGAAAACGGGCCGCTGTGCACCTTGACGCCTTTTGCCTCCAGCTCCGCCGCCAGCACGTCCAGATCGTCCACAGAAAACCCGATGGAGATATCGCCGCCCACCTCGCCGCGGCGGCCGCCCATCAGCTCCAGCGTCGTTTCGCCGTCGCCCAAAAACACGATATCGCCGTAAGGGCTGGGCAGACGGCGGGCCACCGCCAGCCCCACAACATCCTCATAAAACTTCACCGAGCGCTCCACGTCGTTCACGCGCACCGTACACCACAAAAAAGCCATACCCATCCTCCTTTGTCATACTGTCTCCATGATACACCGGCGTTGGGCGTCCTGCAACCGGCACCTGTCTTTCTCTGCGTATACCCGATATTGACAGGCATCAAGCCTGCCGTTATAATAAAATGGAAATAAACAGAAAGGACGGTGGGCGGAATGACAAAACTTAATCTGATTCGAGATTATCAAAACCGGGAGCATACCTGTCCGCGCGTTCTATATTGTTCTTTTTAGAACGCTGAAAACACCTGCGCTTCCGGCACATACCGGAAGCGTTTTTTATTTGAATTGGAGATTTTATAACTATGTTGGAGATCAGGGGGAAATATAATACGGCAAAGGTATTCACCGATGTTGTGGAAGAACAGTCGGCCGCGCAGGTGCTTTTGCTGTGCAATCAGGCGTTTACCGAGGGAGCCGTATCCGCATTATGCCGGACGTGCACGCAGGCGCAGGCTGCACCATCGGCACCACGATGACCATCACCGATAAGGTGGTGCCCAATCTCGTGGGCGTGGATATCGGCTGCGGCATGGAAACGGTTCGGCTGCGCGAGACGCACATCGAACTCGTGAAGCTGGATAAGCTGATCTACGGCGCCATCCCGTCCGGGTTCTCCATCCGCCAGAAGCCGCACCGCTTCGCCGGGCAGATCGATCTTGACGGGCTTTGGTGCCGCAAGCACGTGGACACGCGGCGCGGGCTGCTGTCCATCGGCACGTTGGGTGGCGGCAACCACTTTATCGAGGTGGACAAAGGCGGGGACGGCGCGCTGTATCTCGTCATCCACTCGGGCAGCCGCCGTCTGGGGCTGGAGGTTGCGACGTATTATCAGGAGCAGGCGTATCACCAATGCAACGGCAGCGGCCAGGCGGATGAAGAAGCGCTGATCGCGCAGCTCAAGGCGGAAGGTCGCCACAAGGAGATCAGCAAGGCCGTCAAGGCGTTGAAAAACACCAAGCGGATGGATATCCCCAAGCAGCTGGCCTATGTATCCGGCGCGCTGTTCAACCAGTATATCCATGACATGAGGCTGATGCAGGAATACGCCGCGCTGAACCGGCGCGCCATGATGGATGAGCTGATCCGCGGCATGGGGCTGCATATCGAAGAGCAGTTCACGACGGTGCACAACTATATCGACACGGACGCGATGGTGCTGCGCAAGGGTGCGGTGTCCGCCAGAGCCGGGGAAAAGCTGCTCATCCCCATCAACATGCGCGACGGCAGCCTGATTTGTATCGGCCGCGGCAACGAGGACTGGAACTGCTCCGCTCCCCACGGCGCGGGGCGGCTCATGAGCCGCTCGCAGGCCAAGCAGAGCTTCACGCTTACGCAATACAAGGCGGAGATGGACGGCATCTATTCCACGTCGGTCAGTCGCGACACGCTGGACGAGTGCCCCATGGCTTACAAAACGATGGGCGACATCGTCCGCAACATCGGCGATACCGCCGAAATCACAAGCGTCATCCGCGCCGTCTACAACTTCAAGGCCGGAGACGAAGAAAAATAAGGAGGAGATATCCATGGACAGATTTATCCCCAAAGAGAAGCTTTCCAAGAAAGCCAAGCGGGAGCTGGCCAAAGCCCGGCGCCAGACCTGGGGCGGGCTGAACCCGGTCACGCGCAAGCCGCAAAACCCCAAGGCTTATGTCAGAGAGAAACCCCGGTATGAGTCCGACGACGATACCGGGGTTTTTTAATCCGCTTGTGCCTATGGCACGGCCAGCGGGGCATTTATGAAGTGCAATTCCAAACTTTCCATCTACCTTCCACTGGCAAAGCCAGATGAAAGACATGTAAAATTGAGACTTTCCTCAACAAAATTTTCGAAAAAGCAAAGAATTTTTTGGGTGGACAGCAAGCAGGGAGACCAGGCTTGTTTTTAATTGCCTTTGTATAGACGCAGCCTTTCCCCTTTTGCTATAATAGCCATGTTTCATCTCACCGCAAAGGAGCGAATACCACTGGACATCATCAAATCCCTGTCGGAGCAGTTCAAAACACCCCCGGCTTATGTGAAGAATATCGTCTCTCTCATCGACGAAGGCAACACCATCCCCTTCATCGCGCGTTACCGCAAGGAGATGACGGGCGCGATGGACGACCAGGTGCTGCGCGAGCTGGCTGACCGGCTCACCTATCTGCGCAATCTGGAGGCGCGCAAGGCGGAGGTCAAAGCGTCGATCGAGGAGCAGGGCAAATGGTCGGACGAGCTTAACGCCGCATTGGCCAAGGCGGGAATGCTGGCCGAGGTGGAGGACATCTACCGTCCGTACAAGCCCAAGCGCAAGACGCGCGCGTCCATCGCCCGGGAAAAGGGCCTGGAACCGCTGGCCGCTGCCATCATGCTGCAGGCGCCGTCTTTTGACCCGTACGCCGAAGCGAACAAGTTCATCAATGAAGAAAAGGGTGTCCCCACCGCCGAGGACGCGGTGCAGGGCGCGTGCGATATCATCGCCGAGGAGATCAGCGACAACGCCGAGCTGCGCAAAACGCTGCGCGAGTATCTTTGGGACAACGGGCAGATCGCGGTCTCGTCCGACTGCGCGGACGACAGCGTGTACGCGATGTACCGTGAGTTCTCCGAGCCGGTGCGCAGGATCGTCGGCCACCGCGTGCTGGCGGTCGACCGGGGCGAGCGGGAAAACGTGCTGAAGGTGAGGCTGACGGCGGACAGGGAAGCGCTGCTGGCCGCGGTCGGCAGGGCGTATGTGCGCAACCAGAGCAAGAGCGCCGCGCTGGTGAAGGCCGCGGGCGAGGACGCCCTGACCCGGCTCATTTTCCCCGCGCTGGAACGCGAGATACGGGGCATGCTGACGGACAATGCCGCCGAGCAGGCCATCAAGGTGTTCGCGCTGAACCTCAAAAATCTGCTGATGCAGCCGCCCGTGAAGGGGCAGAACGTGTTGGGCGTGGACCCGGCCTACCGCACCGGCTGCAAGCTGGCCGTGGTGGACGGCACCGGCAAGGTGCTGCACACCGGCGTGATATACCCCACCCCGCCGCAGAACCGTGTGGCCGAAGCCGCTGATACGGTGAAGAAGCTCATCTCGCGGTTTCACATCACCGCCATCGCCATCGGCAACGGCACGGCCTCGCGCGAGTCCGAGGCGTTCGTGGCGGAGGTGCTGAAGTCCATGGGCTACCCCGCAGCCTACATGGTGGTGTCCGAGGCGGGCGCTTCGGTGTATTCGGCGTCCAAGCTGGCAGCCGAGGAATTCCCCGAGTTCGACGTATCGCTGCGCAGCGCGGTGTCCATCGCGCGGCGTTTGCAGGACCCGCTGGCCGAGCTGGTGAAGATCGACCCCAAGGCCATCGGCGTGGGCCAATACCAGCACGACATGCCCAAAACGAAGCTGGAAGAAGCGCTGGACGGCGTGGTGGAAGCGTGCGTGAACGCGGTCGGCGTGGACCTCAACACCGCGTCGCAGTCGCTGCTGGTCCACGTGGCGGGCCTCTCCGCCCCTGTCGCGAAAAACATCGTGGCTTACCGCGACCAATACGGCCATTTCAAAAGCCGAAAGCAGCTGATGGAGGTGCCGAAGCTCGGCAAGAAGGCGTTCGAGCAATGCGCGGGCTTCCTGCGCGTGCCGGAGAGCGCGGACGTGCTGGACAACACCGCCGTGCATCCCGAGAGCTATGTGGCGGCGCACAAGCTGGCGGCCCTGCGCGGCCTCACGATGGAAGCCATCAAAGCGGGCCAGCTCACCGAACTCAAGTCCATCGGCGACAGGGAGGCCAAGGCGTTAGCCGATCAGATCGGCATCGGCGCGCCCACGCTGCTGGACATCATCACCGAGCTGCAAAAGCCAGGACGCGACCCGCGCGAAAGCCTGCCCCCGCCGCTGCTCCGCAAGGACCTGATGAAGCTGGAAGACCTGAAAGCGGGCATGGAGATAACGGGCACGGTGCGCAATGTCATCGACTTCGGCGTGTTTGTGGACATCGGCGTGCATGAGGACGGGCTGGTACATATATCGCAGCTGGCGGACAAATTCGTGCGCCACCCTTCCGAGGTGTCCAAGGTGGGCGACGTGGTCAAGGTGCGTGTGCTGGAAGTGGATTCGAAGCGCAAACGCATCGCGCTCACGATGAAGGGCATCAAACAGACGGGGCTTTCGTAGGGGCCATTGGCGTCGGTGGACGCAGGATATAAGGAGCATCAAAAGTGAAACTGGATAAACAGACGTGGATCAGGATCATCGCCATCGACATGCTGCTGCTGTGTTTTTCTTTAAATGTATCGCTGCTGGGGCAGATGTTCAGCGCGATCAAGACGTTTTACGGCATCAGCCTCTCCCAGGGCGGGCTGCTGCTCTCGATGCAAAGCGTGGGCGGGCTGCTGTTGTCCGTGCTGTGCATCCTGTTCATCAGCGCCATCAACAAAACGAAGCTGCTGGTGGCCTGCGGGCTGGGGCTGTGCTGCGTGCTGATGCTGGTGGGCGTTCTGCCGCCGCTGTTCCTGCTGTTCATCATGTTCATCGTGCTCGGCTTTTCGGGCGGCGCGGTCAACACGCTGACCAACTCCGTGATGGTGGACACGGTGCCGGATCGGTCCGAGCGGTTCATCAATTTCATGCACATGCTGTTCAGCCTGGGCTCCGTGGTCGCGCCGCTCGTCTCGCAGGCCATATTCCCTTCCGTGGGCCTGACCGGTGTGTTTCTGATTTTCGGCGGCTTTGCGCTGTGCTGGGGCATATACGCTGTTTACGCGTTCTCCAGCCACATGAAGCCCCGGCTGGTGACCAGCTCCATATCGCTTTCCGTTCAATTCAAAGAGGTGCTGAGCGTGGTGAAAATGCCGGGCATGGGCATCACGTTCCTCATCTCCATACTGATCACCGCCTGGCAGCTGTCGGCCATATATTACATATCGTCGTTCATCACCGGCCTCACCGGCGACCCCATGAAGGGCGCGCTCGCGCTGTCGCTGCTGTTTCTCGGCATGATGGTCTCGCGCCTTGTGTACACGCGCATCGCGGACAAATTCTCCAAGGGGCGCGTGCTGCTGCTGACCAACGCGGTGGGTTTACTGGCCTGGATCGCCGTCTTCCTGGCGCCGGACCTCACCGTTAAATACGGACTTGTGGTGCTGACAGCGCTGGCCTGCGGCAACAACTTCCCTGTCACGTTCTCCGCCGCCTGCCGCATCGCACCGCAGAACACGGCGGCCGCATCCGGCCTCGTGAACCTTGGCTACTATGTTGCGATTTTTGCGTTTATTCCCATCGTGGGCGCTTTGGGCGACAGCATCGGCCTGGATATGGCGCTGCTGCTATGCGCTGCCCCGCTGCTGCTCATATTGCCTGCGGCAGTCGTGCTGCACAAGCGGATGCTCTCGCACTGATCGTGGCTGCGAGTTAACAACATACAAAGGCAGCAATGCCCCGTACGGGTTACCGTACAGGGCATTGTTTTGTTTATGTAGGTTCGTTTCCAGCCGTTTAGGCCTGCGGCTCCGTTTCTTCCGCGGCTGCTTCGGCGGCGGGCTCTGTCTCCGCCAGCTTACGCTTCACCTCTTCGCGCGCTTCGGGGCTCAGCTTATCAAGGTTTTCAAGCAAATCCGCAAGAGTCTTCTCTTTCTTCTTTTCCTGTAGGTTGCGCTTTAACTCCTCATTGCGCTCGCGTCCCTGCCGGATGCTTTCCTCACCCTTTTCCACCAGCTTGTCAAAAAGCTTCTTGCCCTTCTTGGCTGCGTCTTCTGCTTTGCTGGCCAGCTTTGCCGCCAACATTTTCCCCTGCTCAGCGGTCATCTCGCCCTTCTCCACCATCTTCTCAATCAGTTCCTTGGCCTGTGCAGCTGTCAGCTCACCTTTATCCACCAGTTTCTCGATCAGCTCTTTGGATTTTTCAGCGGTGAGTGCAGCAGCGCCAATGCCCGCCATCATCACCTTTTTCAGATCTTCACTCAAATTATTTGTCATATTCATCACTCCTTTCAGACGTTCTGTTATCCTTGTAGTGGGTCGGTTATTCTCTGATACTACTATTATACTCTCAATTCGGTCGTCTGATAAGAGTATCGATGCAAATTTCCGGCTGCTTAACAGTATTGACAGCTGTTCATCCTTATGAAAAAATGGCCTTAACAATTCTGGAGGGCTCTGTGATGGATTTTACCGGGAAAGTATGCGTGGTGACGGGTGGTGCAAACGGTATTGGTCGCTGTATCGTGGAGGAATTTTTTCACGCCGGTGCGTCTGCGGCGTTTGTGGACACGGACGAAGCGTCCGGACAGCGCCTTTCTGCTCGCTTGGGCGGGAGTATTCTCTTCTACCCGGGAGATATCGCTTTGGAAGACACTCTCCGGGGTTTTGCCAACACCGTGATCGGGCGCTTCGGCAAGATCGATTATCTCATCAACAACGCCTGCCTGACGCGCCGGGGCCTTCTCTCCGGCTGCAGCTATGACGACTTTAATTATGTCCTGCGCACTGGCGTCACCGCGCCGTATTTTCTGACTCAGCTGCTGCTGCCCCACTTCTCGGAGGGCGCGTCCATCGTAAACATCGTGTCCACACGCGCCACGATGAGCCAGCCGGATACCGAGAGCTACACTGCCGCGAAAGGCGGTATCAGCGCATTGACGCACGCGCTGGCTGTGAGCCTCTCCGGTCGCGTCCGCGTTAACAGCATCAGCCCCGGCTGGATCGACACCAGCCGTTATCACGATGACCTAGAACCCGCCAGTTTCACGCTTCAGGATCAGGCCCAGCATCCGGCGGCCCGTGTCGGTGTGCCGATGGATATCGCCAAAGCGGTCCTGTACCTGTGCAGCGACAACGCGGGTTTCGTAGACGGGGAGAATATCGTCATTGACGGCGGCATGACCCGCCAGATGATCTATCACGCGGACCATGGGTGGCGGCTGGAATAGCTCCGAATTCATTTTTAATCATATTTTTCAGAAAACTTGACATTCATTTTTTATTGTGTTAAGTTGAACACGTTCAATACTCGTTCTATCTCAGAAAGGAACTCCATATGCCGGATAACGAAGCGAAGGAAAGAATACTGAAAGCGGCCAAAGAGCTGATGGATGAGACGAACCATCTGGATACCGTCACCATGCGGCAGATCGCGCAGCGCGCGGGCGTGGGCGTGGGCCTCATCAACTACCACTTCCAGACGCGGGAGAACCTGCTTTACACCGCCATAGGCGAGGTGATGGCGGGCATCATGGATGCGTTCCGCCAGGCTCCGCCGGACAGCGACACACCGAAGCAGCGGCTGAAATCCATGATGTCGGCGCTTTGCGACGCGGGTGCGCGTCACGAAAAGGAGATGCGCTTGGGCGCACAATATCAGCTGATGTCCGGGGATTTTAGCGCCGCGCATTATCTGCTGCCGGCGCTGCGGGAGGCCTGCGGGGATCAACACGACGAGAATTCACTGCGGCTGATTGCGCTGCAGTTGTTCACGCTGACCAACCTGATGCTGCTCCGGCGGGACGCCTTCTTCCGTTTCAGCGGCGTGGACATCATGGATAAGGTCCAGCGGGACCGGCTGATCGACGAGCTCATCGACATCTACCTGTAAGCGCTGGCCGTTGACATCCAAAAGAACCAGATTAATTATGATAAATTTTAAGGAGTAAAGATATGGAGACTATCACGATCGTTGTAGCTGCGCTGACAGCGCTCCTGCTGCTCTGCCAGCTGATGTGTGGCATGTGGATCCGCAAAGGCACAGACGCCGCGGGAAAAAAATTTCACACCCGCCTGGGTATCTGGAATGTGATCACCGGCCTCGCGACCGCGACACTGGCGATCATCCTCGCGGCACGATAAGGAGGTCGATCAAAATGCTCAGAGTATCCACAATCATCATGGCGATATTGACGCTCATACTGCTCTTCTGCGTGCTGGTCTGCGGGCTGTGGATCGGGTCCAACGGCGCTGACGCCGCGGGCATCAGCTTTCACAAAACGCTGGGGATCGCCTCTGTGCTGGCCGGGGCTGCAACCAGCGTATTAGCGCTGGTCTCGTCTCGGAAAAAGCGCAGCGCCTGAGCCATCCCGCCACCATCCAAACGACTGCAATAAAAAACAGTGGATATCAATACCCAGCTGTTTTTTGCTTCACAGCTATATCTGTCTGTGGTGCGTTACGCTTTCGCAACAATTCCCTTTAACCGTTGTACGACAGTCTCCGCCAGCTTTTGAGCAACTTCATCCGACAGGCGATAGGCCGACGTGTCGGATGAAGTCGGTTTGGACCCGGGCGGCAGCAGATCGGCGATGTGCAGGTCCACCACCGCATCGGGCGCCTGCCCCGTCTGCTTTTGCAGGTTGTCGGCCAGCTTCGGGTTGTCGTTGAGCGCGCCGCCGCTGATCGAAACGAATGCGTAACGGCGCGGCACGGCCTTGATGCGTTTCAGATAGGCGCGCATCGGTGAGGCCGCCTGCCCCATCCATACCGGCGCCACATAGACGATCAGATCAAAGCCGTCCTGTTTGCCGGACGCGGGCTGCGCCCTGGGCGTGCGGCCCAGCAGCATGTCGAAGGCGATCGTGCCGTTTGTGCGGGATTTTTCCTCCGTCACTTTGATGTGCGCGGCTCCCAGCAGAGCGGCCACACGGGCCGCCAAAGAATCGTTGTTGCCTGTCAGCGAATATGATATCACCCCGATGTTCATTGTATTACCTCCCCAATTTAGATGTTGTAAAATTATCTCAAGGCGCATTGCGCCGCTCTTTTGCCGCTGTCAGGCCCGCGCTGTTCCGGGGCCGTTTCGCGTCAGCCCGTTTATCACGAATTCGGACATCAGCTCAAGCACCCGCGGAAAATACTCCAGGCCGATCTCTTCTTTATGCAGATCGGTATTGACCAGTGCGGCGAATATCGCCATGATCATCTCCGGGGATATGTCACCCCGCATTTTTCCTTTTTCCTGCCAGTGTTTCACGATATCCAGAAAGCTGTCATACATGAAACGGATTTGATCCATCCCGGTTTCCTCACGGAAAGCCTTCTCAATGCGGCTGAAGCTCTCCCGGTTATACCACTCGCGCAATATCGCGTTTTTGCGAATGCCCTGTTCATTGAGCAAGAGCATCCGCTGCATCACGTCCAATGGATCGCCGTCCGGGTCCACCTGCTCCAGTATGCTTCTTTTCAACCTTACATTTTCCTCGGCGAATATCTCCATAAACAACCTGTCTTTGGACGCATAGTAGTTGTAAAACGTGCCTGCGGCCACCCCTGCCATGTTTGTTATGTCCGTCACATTTGTCTCTTTAAAGCCCTTCTGCGCAAAAACCTCTCTTGCACACTGATATATCAATTCTTTTTTATTAGACAAGCCGTTCACCTTTCATATTATGAATGAATATCTTTTTATTCATTCATATCATAGCAAAACAAAACTTTCCAGTCAATATATCTGCGCGAAATCTTTTATTGCTTTTCATAACATAAAAGGCCGGATATCCGGCCTTGCTTGACTATGCTAGTTGAAATCCACCCATATCTCATTGCTGTTTTTCTCGTAATTGACGCGCCAGCTGGGTATGCTGATGTTGAATATTGAGCAAAGTCTTGCCACATCGGCTTTCAATTGGTTGATGGACAATTCCGTAGACTTGAGTGAACTCACTTCCGTCTTTACTTTATTATACAGACCCCATTCCGTATCACCATACTGACGATAACCCGCCGGAATCTTACCTGTGCTCAGTCCAGCCGCCCTCAGCTCTATCAGATAGGCTGCTCCGCGTACAGATTCCGTACCGGCTGCGAATGCATCCGTTGGCGCTGATGTGGCCGGGTCAGTCGGCGCCGGTGTTGGTGTTGGCGGGTCAGTCGGCGCCGGTGTCGGTGTCGGCGGGTCCGTTGCCGCCGGTGTCGGTGTTGGTGGCGCGGGCGTCGGCGTTGGTGGCGTGGTCGGCGCGGGCGATGGCGTGACTGTCGGCGTCGGTGCCGGTGTTTTGACCGGCGTTTGTGTGGCCGTCGGAACAGGTGTCGGCGTCGGCTCAGCGAATATAGGCAGCCGCGCATCGGCGTCAAGTTTTTCCTTTACCTTCGCAAGCACGTTCTTAGCCCCGCTCAGCAC
>JAEYZN010000016.1 GCA_023428025.1 Bacillota bacterium | reverse complement strand
CCGCCGATATGCCCCTCGTCGTACTCCTCCTGCTCGCGTACGTCCAACAGCGTCACACCGTCCGTGCCGATCAGCGCTCTGGCGTCCTCAGGAGAGATGGACTTCCACGCCTTGACCGCCTCTGTGGGGCTGGGGATGGGCGTGAACAGGTCCGCAACCGATGAAGGCTCAGACGTGGCCGCGGGGGCGGGCGTATCGGTGGCCGCGCAGCCCGCCGGCAGGACAAGCGCCAGCAGCAGCGCGGCGCAGGCAAGCATCTTTTTCATAGTTATTTCCTCGGATTTTTGTTTTATGATAGCACACGGAGCGGGAGGTGAAAAGTGAGTTTGTCACAAGCGGCGGCATGGTTAGAATGGATCGGTTGGATTGGAGACGGCATACCACTCGCTGGAAAACAGGAGGTAACAGTCGTCACCGTTTATGATATACGATACGCCCGG
This sequence comes from Bacillota bacterium, assembly GCA_023428025.1. Classification (GTDB taxonomy): domain Bacteria; phylum Bacillota; class Clostridia; order Christensenellales; family SZUA-584; genus SZUA-584. Next base: position 20,293 of record JAEYZN010000016.1, on the reverse strand, counting down.
CTCTCCGTCGATATCAAAGGCGTAGACTTCTCCGCCGTCAACGTCGCCCGGCGTGCGGCCCTCCTCAAAGTCCTTTCGCTGCGCCGAGAGGCCGCTCAGCCACGCTTTCCAGTTCTCAAGCCCGTCACCCTCGATTGTCCATTCGTCTGTTTGTCCCGAGAGGTGATGGACGACCGTGACCTGCTCAACATCATCGGGAAGCCTTGAGATGGAGAACGTGTCGGCCTCGTTTGAACAGGCGGATATGAAAAACAATATGACGGCGGCGCCTATAAGAAAAAGCTTTTTTATGGGAATCCCCTCCTTTTTCCAGTAAGACGGAAAAAAGACCCTTGGGGTTCCATGATTGTTTAGCCTGAACAGATCGGGCGGCTACGCCGCGTGGGACTGCTTTTCCGCGCGGAGCGGGCGGGGGAGGCTGGAGGCCAGCGGCGTCACGGTGGTCCACTTGACGCGCAGCACCATGACGGTGGTGATGGCGGCAGCGACGTAGTTGGAGAACAGGTTGCCCCAGAACACCGAATAGACGCCCAGCACCTGCTCTGTGAGCAGGATGAACAGGTAGCGCAGCAGCCAGATGCGCAGGATGCTGGCGACCAGCGTGATGCGCGTGCGCCCGAGGCCGATGAACGCGCCCAATTGCGTCATGCAGACGCCGAAGCCGACGACCGAGTAGGTGTAGATGTGCAGCGCCTTGTTGGCGACATCCAGCACCTGTGTTTCGCGCGTGAACATCACGGTGAGGGAGGACGAGGCGGGCACGATGATGGCGATGAGCAGCGCGGCCGTGACGGCGCTCATCACACAGCCGACCCATGTGACGGTGCGCGCACGTTCGCCCTGGCCCGCGCCCACGTTCATGCTCACCATCGTGGTGACGGCGGCGGCGAACGAGGACGGCGCGATGAAGCAGACGGACGAGATGTTGTTGGCGATGCCCTGGCCGTTCAGCACGTCCGGGCCGTATTTTTGCACCTCGTTGTTGATGAGGTAGAAACCGGCGTACAGGATGAGGTTGGACAGCATGGACGGCGCGCCGACGCGCACCAGATCGCTGATGGTGGCGCGGTCGAAGCGGAAGCCGTTCAGCGAGAGGCGGCCGTCGCCGCGGCGCACGAACAGCTCCACGTACATCCAGCCGGAGATGAGCACGTTGGCCGCGAGCGACGCCATCACCGCGCCCACGATGCCCCAGCGGAACACCGCGAGGAACAGCGCGTTGAACGCGACTTTCAAGACCAGCAGCAGCACCATGCGCACAAAGGCCGCTTCGGGCTTGCCCTCGGCGTTTTTGAGCGCGTTGTAGATGGCTTCGAGGAACGAGAACGGGATGAGCAGCGCGCTGTAGGCGAGATATAGGAACACGTCGCCTGAGATTGTGCTGTCCACCGAGGCCGAAATGGGATAGGCGAGGCCGAAGAGCACCGGCGCGAGCGCGACGCCCAGCGCGGCGGAGAACACCACCAGCTGCGACGCGATGCGGCGGCCTTCACGGAAGTCCTTGCGGCCGTTGGCCTGACCGATCATCGCCATGCCCGCGGAGCCAAGCCCTTGCGCCAGACCCACGATCATGCCGGTGATGGGGAAGCAGAAGGTGACGGCGCTGGCGGCGGCGGTGCCCGCGATGTTGTTGATGTACAGCCCGTCGATGACGGGCAGGAGAGCCTGCACGATGCCCATCAGCAGCGTGGGCAGCGAGAGCAGCAATATCGTTTTGGGGATCGGCCCGGCGATGATGAGGTCCCGCCGCGCGCCGACGTTTTGTTTCAGTAAGCTGAGCTTCATTGTTGCGGATTCAACAGCCTGTTCGAGCGGGCGCGCCCTTGCGCCCGTGAATGCATAGTCTGTTTTGTAAAGCCTTTCCGTCATTATTTTCACACAATCACTTATTATATGCAGCCGCTGTCAATTGGTCAACGAACGGACAAGCGCCGCAGCGGCGTATACACGCGATGATAGCCCGGTTTTCGGCAATATTTGCGCGCGGTTGCCGCAAACACGGCTGTTTGCGCGAACACAGGGCAATGCGGCGGTTTTTCGTGACGCTGGCAAACAGTTTGGGAGCGGCTGGCGTTAAAAGCGGCACTTTCAAAACGGTTCGACGCCTGATTGATTCGTTTTTTTGGAAGCTTGTGGATGACCGAACCGCAGAATACGCGATGACAGCGGAGAAAAGGCGCGAAGCACGGATGAACCGCTGGCGCTGGTGGTGCTGCGTCGTGCGCGTCGGAGGATTGCGTTAAACGTGACACGGCATACAAAATATGCTGATGGAAGTAAAAACGATACGATAGAATAATATGGAGGATAGGCGAAGGGAAGAGGCGGGGGTGGATGAAAGCGGTGAGGATTTAGACGGCGCAAAAGTGCTGAAACCGCGGCGATAATGGTGCGGAGGTTATCGGGGATTGACGTATAGGCATGGAGGGGGTGAGGCTGAAGACAGGGGTATAATGTTGGGGAAAGTGGAACGGTTCGACAGGAGAAGGAAGTGGAAAACCGTTTCGGCAGGGGGGAGAAGGGGCATGTGTTCCCTCCTTCAGCCGCCTATGGCGCCAGCTCCCTCGTGCCCAAGGGGGCAGACTCGCTGAGGGAGCCCATGAGATGAAGCCTTGACGATGGAGTCCGCACCCTACGTACGGAGCATGAAGTAACGAGATGGTGGCACGGGCGGGAGAGCTTCCGCATATGATATGACGGCACATGCTTTGGTGTGCGGCTGGCGCATGGTATCACAACGGACGGCTGGCTGGCGGTAAGCCGCAAATACTGGTAATGGTGTCGATGCATTGGACACCCGAATGGGCAAGTGATATACTGTAACAATCGATTAACTTGACACAAAGGTGACGACATGCTTCACGATATACATCCTGACATATTCGACAACGCTTTCCGGCAGGAAACGCCGGACGCGCAAAGCCTGATCATGTTCATCAAAGACAACGCCATCCTGATAAAAGAGACGGAGGACGGGATATCTTTTCCGAAACTTGGAGAAATCGAGCCGTGCGACGCGGCGTATACTTATCTGTTTTCTATTGACGGTACAAAATTTTTTCTTGCCGCGGCGGTGGAGCCCGCGGGCGGCTATGAGTACCACGCCTTGATGGAATTCCGGTATAAGAAGCCGAAATATCTGGCCTTTGCGGCGGCCACGGCCTATCAGCTGTTCAACTGGTATTCGCGGAACCGTTACTGCGGCCGCTGCGGAACGCCGCTGGTTCACGACGGCAAGCAGCGCATGATGCGCTGCGGGTGCTGCGGCAACATGATCTTTCCCAAGATTTCGCCCGCGGTGATCGTGGGGGTGACGGACGGCGACCGGCTGCTGATGACGAAATATTCAGGCCGGATATACAAGAGATACGCGCTGGTGGCCGGGTTTGCGGAAACGGGTGAGCCGATCGAGGATACTGTCCGGCGGGAGGTGCTGGAGGAAGTGGGCATGCGGGTGAAAAACATCCGCTACTACAAGAGCCAGCCGTGGCCGTTCTCGGACTCGCTGCTGATGGGGTTCTTCTGCGATCTGGACGGCTCGGACGAGATCGTGCTGGATGAGAACGAGCTGGAGTGCGCCCACTGGATCCACCGGAAGGACATCGATGTGGAGCTCGACGGTATAAGCCTGACCAACGAGATGATGGTGGCGTTCAAGGAAAAGAAGTGACGCTGGTTGACGATCGGATATGTTAAGGGTCTGCTGGATTCGGCAGGCTTTTTGTTTTGCCGCAAAGGTTGATTATGGGGAACGGATGTCATAAGAGGGAAGATGGTATGGGAGGAACGGTCAAGACCGTTCCCTACGATACAAGCATAATGAAGCGTGTAAGAAAGCCCGCGCACTGCGGTGTATGCTGGCCGGTGGGTGTGCCGTAGGGGCGACCTGCCTGTGCCCCGGAGGGTATGATCGCACGGGTACGAGCGGTTGTGTGCAGGTGGTTGAGAATTTATCTTGAGGTTGTGGGATGGGGGTGAAATGGTAAAAGAGGAACGGTCAAGGCCGTTCCCTCGGATGCGAAGCGGGTGATATCGTGGCTAAAACCACTTGTGCTTCTTGAACAGGATGAGGCAGAACACCACCACGGCGACGGACAGGATGATGACCATGGGGTAAGCGAGGCTCCAGCGGAACTCGGGCATCTGCAGGTTCATGCCGTACCAGCCGACGATGAACGTGAGCGGCAGGAATATCGCCGTGATCACCGTGAACAGCTTCATGATGCGGTTGAGGCTGATGTCCACCTCGGCCTGGTAGGACTCGCGCACCTGCGTCACGTAGTCCCGCAGGTTGAGCACGGCGTGGTAAAGCCGGTCCACGCGGTTGGAGAATATCTTGAGAGTGCGCTCCGCGTTGCCGGACAGCAACCGGTCGTCGTTCTCCTGCAGCATGTCCAGCACGGACAGCAGCTGCTCGTAGTGCCGTTTGTACGCCATCAGCCGCTGCCGCAGCGAGATGATCTCGCGCACGGCGTTGCGCTTGCCCTGCGTGAGCAGCGCGTTTTCCAGCTCGGTGACCTCCTGCTCGATGTCCTCCAACACCGCGGTGTCGCCCATGGTGAGCCGCTCGAAGAACAGCAACAGCAGGCGTTCCAGGCTGAGCGTGGCGGACGGGTCTTCCAGCACGTCGCGCAGCAGTTGGTGTGCCGGTTCCGCCTGATTGCCCGTGAACAGCAGCAGGCTTTTGGAGAAGTAGACGCAGACCTTCTCGGGCGGGGCTGAGAGAGCTTCGGGTTTCAGCAGGTTGACGCACACGAAGTCGAAGCCTTCGTGGCTCTCGTAGGCCATGGCGTGGTTTTGCAGCGCATGGTCCATCAGGCGTGGCGGCAGGCCGAACAGCGCCAGCAGCGTCTGCGCTTCGTCCGGCGAGGCGAAGGCCGCGACCGTCTGGCCGGGGGCGATGGCTCCCATATCCATGATGTGCGCTTTTCCGTGATCGATCTCGTAAAACATTGCGCTGGACCTGCCTTGCTGAAATGGTATTGGCTGCCCGCAATAGCGGGCTTTTTGCTACGGGGTCCCCTAAAAGCGGAGCTTTTTGGGGTGTGGTTACGGGGTCCCCTAAAAGCGGAGCCTTTTGGAGTGGGTTACACGGAGCCGCGGACGACGATTTCGGGCGCGAACACGACGTTGTGGTGGCTGCCCGCGCCGCCCTTGATGCGCTCGATCAGCAGCCGGGCGGCCTCGCGGCCGATCTCATGCATGGGCTGCGACACCGTGGTGAGGCCGGGGGACACCACGCGGCATATCTCGATGTTGTCGAAGCCCAGCACGGCGACGTCCTGCGGGACATTATAGCCCGCTTCGCGCAGGCTGCGCAGCGCGCCGATGGCCTGCATGTCCGACGTGAAGAACATCGCGGTGGGGGGCTGGGGCAGGCGCATCAGCTCCGGCGCGATGCCGCCGCCCTCGAAGCCGAGCGGCGAATGCGCCAGCAAGGCGGGGTCCTGAACGATGCCGGATTCGGCGACGCCCTGCAAAAAGCCTTGCCGCCGGTCCGCGGTATATTTGGCGCTGTTGCTGGTGCCGATGAACGCGATGCGCGTGTGGCCGCGCTCGATGAGAAAGCGCGCGCCGATATAGCCGCCCTTTACGTTGTCCACCGACACGAAGGGGACGGGCGCATCGCCCGCGTAGACGGAGCACTGGACCACGGGGTATTCCTTCTCCAGCGACATCAGCAGCTTGTCCTTGATGGTGGATTCCATGATGATCGCGCCGTCCGCCATATGGTTTTTCACCTTGAGCAACGCGTCGATCTGCCGCGTTACGTCTTCCTTGGTTTCACTGAGCAGTATGTCGTAGCCCATCTCGTAGGCGTATTCGCTGATGCCGTGCACCGTTTCCATGTAATAGTAGTTGGAAATGCTGGTGACCATGACGAGGAGCGAGCGGCTTTCCGCCGTGCGGAAGTTGCGCGCCAGCACGTTGGGCACGTAGTTGAGCGACCGGATGGCTTCCTCCACCTTCAGGCGGGTTTCGGGCAGCACTTTGCCGCTGTTGTTGATCACTCTGGATACGGTGGCCACCGACACGTTGGCGCGTTCAGCCACCTTCTGTATGTTCGTCATATCGTTACTATATCCGTTTTCCGGCGTTGTTTCAATGGCCGGGGCAGAATGTTTTCATGGCGCGGGGCGACGGGGGGCAAGCGAGGCGTCGTGGCATGTGGCATGCGGGCGACCGTACCCTCTGGAGCACAGGCAGGCCGTCTCTACGCGTGCGAAAAGGCAGAACGGGCCAGCGGAGTACGCGATATCCCTCCTCCACCCGGCTTCGCCGGGAGCCCCTCGTCAGAGGGAGCCTTTTTATGCGTGCATGAGAGAGTCTCGCGCCCTGCGAATACAGGCATGCCGTAGGGGCGACCTGTGGTCGCCCGCATGCAGCGGCTGTGAGCAGGCGAACGGGCAACGCAAACGGCGGACAAGGATACGGGTCAAACAAACGGAGCTGCGCACTTGCCTGCACAGCTCCAAATCATGAAAGGTTTCCGGCTCCGGCCAAGACATATGGGATATGTGGCCGGGGTGCCAAAAAACACGGAGGGACTGGAATCGATACCGAGCAATGCACGGGGGATAGGGCGGGACCGCAGACGAATGCCGCGGTCTGCGCCGCTTGAACGCGCATTTCCCGTTTTCCCGGCACAACGTATATCAGACCTTGTCCTCGAACGACTTGATGAAGTTGTAGCCCACCTGCTGGCGGCGGTCGATCTCCTCGATGGTGGGCAGCTTATGCCCCGGCATCAGGAACGGCGCGCACTGTTCGTAGGCGAAGTAGCCCTCGTAGCCGATCTCCTTGCAGGCCTTGAAGAAGGGCAGCCAGTTCTCGATGCCGTCGCCCGGCACCACTTCCTCGGAGGCGTACACCATGCCGCTGGGGCCGTGCTTGACGATGACGCCCAGCGTGTGCGAGTGGATCATGCGCTTGCCGATTTTGGTGATCATCTCGTGGATGTAGTCCGCGTCCTGGCTGTCGAACAGCGGCAGGTCCACGCCCATCTTCACATTGGGCATGCCCACCTCTTCCACCATGTCGATCATGTCCTGCACGCAGTTGATGATGGGCGGATGTCCCTGAACGGCCAGCTCCACGTCGTAGTCGGACGCGATCCTGGCGGCCTCGATGATGCCGCTGCGCACGGCGTCCCATTCCACCAGATAGTCCTTGAGCTGGGAGACCTCCAGCGTGCGGGAATGCATGGCGGTGTTGCCGTAACCCTTGTCCCAGAAATCGTGATAGAAATAGCCGATGAACGCGGGCAGCACGCGGATGACGGGAATCTCGAGGTCCTTCGCGAACGCGCAGCATTCCTTGACATAGAGCAGCTCCTTGTCCAGCTTGGGGACGAGCGCATGGTCGGTCCGCATGAAGTTGGAGCTGAGGTCGATCGCCGCGAACTTGATGCTTCTGGATTTGGCGAAATCGAGGAGCTTGCGTCTGGCATCCCTGCTGAAATCGAGGGGGTTGCCCACCGGCCTGTAGGGCCAGATGTCCACCGCGTCGTAGCCGAAATCCGCCGCGCGCTGCACGATCTCTTCCATGGTTAGCGCCGGGCCGTCGTAGAAGTACGCGCCGTAATTGACGGCGTCAAGGCTCTGCTTGATCCTGTACATAGGCGATCTCCTTTTAACAATTATTGGGGTATGGTATGTAATCAATTACATGATATATTATAGCATATGAATAGCATAAATCAATATATGAATTGAAATTGTAATGCAAACAATTACACCGCGCATAGCCACGCGTGACGTTGCGCCGCGCAGCCGAAAAACAAGAAAAAAGACTTAAAATTTCCCAAAAAATTAATTTCTACTATTATGTAAATCAGTCAAAAGTACGATATAACAAAGAAGGTCCATGTAACGAAAGACGCGTGGCAGCTGTGGACGAAAAGGGGTTTGGGCTTGAAGAGATCGACGGTGATTGTTCTTGTGGGCATAATCGGTATTTATCTTGCCGCATACGCGTATGCCAATACCGCTCAGCCCGGCGGAACAATCGGCTTCATACTTTCTCCGCTGGGGGTGTTGGGCGCTTGCGCCGCTTCAACGACGGTTTATTTCAGGGTAGGCCGTGCGCGCAGGCTGGGCATCATCTGGCTGTGTTTCGGGCTTGCGTTTTTTTTCTGGGCTGCGGCCGGCGCGGCATGGGCGCTGGTGGGACTGAACGCCGATGAACCGACCGGCATCACATATCCGCTTTTTGCTTTGACGAATGTTTTTCTGCTGGCGGCCGTGGTCGTTTTTGCAATATCCCAGTTCAAGCGGTGGAACCGCGCGAAGCTGGCGCTCGACGCGGTTATGTTCAGCGTGACCGGCCTGCTCGTCATCTGGATACTCTTTTTTGACCGAAGCCTCACTATTGTGGATTTTATATTACTGGAAGGGCCGTTTTCCGCGCTCAGCCTGCTGACCGACGTGATCATACTCATATCGGTGACGGTGTGGTTCCTGTCTGTGAAAAGCGGGCGGATACCGCCGTTTGTGACGCTGGCGGTCATCGGCGTCACGGCATACGTGCTGACAGACTTCACCTATTACTATTTGAATTATCACGGCATATACCAGCCCAACGGCATTGTGGACGTGGCTTATAACGCCTCGATGCAGCTGGTGGCGATGGGCGCAGCCGTCCGGATGATGGGCGGGGAGGGCGTCATTCCCACCAGCAACCTCAACGGCCCGCGTGCGGGACGGCTGGCGAAGGGCGCGGCGGTGGTGCTGCTGCCGCCGGCGGCCATGGCGATCGCCGGTTTTGTGCTGGCCGAGCTGCTGTGGTATATGGCGATTGTGGTGATTTACAAGAGCCTCAGCATCTATTTCGAGACCGCGATCAAAAAGGAAGCGCTGCTGGAAAAGGAAAAAAAGCTCAATGAGGAACTGGGGCAGATCGTCGCGAAGCACACGCAGAACCTGCTGGACATGAACGAGGAGCTGCGCCGGAAGAACGAGGAGCTGGTGTTCCTGTCCAACCGGGACACGCTGACCAACCTTTACAACCGGCGCTACATGCTGGATAAGCTGGAGCGGAGCCTGTCCTCCGTAAAGCCGGGGCAGATCGTGGCGCTGCTGTATATCGACATGGACCGCTTCAAGGTGATCAACGACACCTACGGCCATGAGATGGGCGACAGGGTGCTGCTGGAGATATCCAAGCGCTTAAAGGCGTTCGCGGGGGACCATGTGATGCTGGCCCGCGTGGGCGGCGACGAGTTTGTGTGCGTGCTGACGGGCGTGACGGACAGCCAGCAGGCCGCCGAGAAGGCGCGGGACATCATCGAGCATTGCAGCCCCAACATCTATATCGACGAATACGTCTTTTCTCCGTCGTTGTGCGTCGGCATATCCATATATCCGCTGGACGCGGAGGATGTGGGCACGCTGCTCAAAAACGCGGACATCGCGCTGTATCACGCCAAGGAGCAGGGCGTGGGCCGGTTCGCGGTGTTCAGCCGCATGATCCGGCAGAAGACGCAGCGCCGCAACTCCATCGAGATACTGCTGCGCAGAAAGGACATCAGCCGCGAGTTCAGCATCCACTACCAGCCGCAGTTCTCCATTCCCGACAACACGCTGATCGCGGCGGAAGCGCTGATACGCTGGCGCAACGCGGAGCTGGGCGCCATCCCGCCGTCCGAGTTCATCCCCGTTGCGGAGGAGACGGACCGCATCAACGACATCGGCCTGTGGGTGCTCAGAGAGGCCACGGCGCAGGCCGCCGCGTGGAACTGCCGCTACGGCCGGGATCTGGTGATCGGCGTCAACATATCGCCCAAGCAGCTGAACAGCTCCAAGCTGGTGGAGGAACTCAAAAGCCTGTCGGACGGCAGCGGGTTTGACCCGGCCTGGCTGGACATTGAGGTGACGGAGAGCGTGGCGCTGGAGGGCGAATACCGCCTGGCGCAGATATTCAAGCTGTTCAAGTCCATCGGCATGTCGGTGTCCATCGACGACTTCGGCGCGGGGTACTCGTCCATCATGTCGCTCAAGCAATACTCGTTCGACCGCATCAAGATCGCCAAACCCATGATCGACGCCATCACGTTCGACGAGCGCAATGCGCAGATCGTACGCGCCATCGTGCTGATGGCCAAGTCCATCGGAATGGCGACCATCGCCGAGGGCGTGGAGACCGCGGCGCAGCTGGCAAAGCTCTGTGACATCGGCTGTGAGCAGATACAGGGGTATCTGCTGGGTGAACCGCTGCCCGCGGAGGCGTTTGAAGAGCGCTTCTTAAAGCCGCCGGCCGGGACATAGATCACCCGCCGTATAGGATTATATTGACATTGTTGTAAGGGCAATGTGCAAATAATGACTGTTAAGCTTTGCCGAAATAATCACGATAATGTAATAGACACCCCCCGCAGGTCAGGGGCCCGCACTGGCGCAAGTGTGGAACCGGCCGGGACGTATTAAGGGGAGAAACGCATGAAAAAGGCAGCGTACATTCCGATATTGGGCTTGATGGGGCTGTTTTTTGCTGTGGATTTTCTGGCGGCGGCGCTGCGGGCCGGCCAGCTTAATGATATGCTTTCGCCTGTGGGTGCGGGCATTTCGTCGGCCATACTCTTTTTTGTTTACTTCAAAACGCGAAAATCCCATTCTGTGAGCATTTCATGGCTGCTGTTTGCGCTGGCCTGCGCGGCACGCATGGCGGCGGACGTTGTGTGGGCGGCACAGACGCTGCGGCAGAGCGGTTATTCTTCCGGCGGCATGATGAACGTGCTGTATATGCTGGCCGGCGTGCTGATGCTGGTGGCTGTTGCTGTTTTTGTCCTGTTCCAGTTCAGGGGCTGGAACGGCGCGCGGCTGCTGCTGGACGCCGCGATGTATTCGGTGTGCGTCGTCGCGCTGGTCTGGATCGTATTGCTGGACCGCAGCACCAGCGGCATCGCCATGACCCTGCAACGGGGTGTGCCGTCCGCGGTGGGCATATTTGCCGATCTGGTGCTGGCGGGCGCGCTGGCGGTATGGGCTCTGTCCGCGAAGTCCGGCCCGCTGTTTGTCTGGCTGGTGGCGGCGGGCGCGGCGGGCTATGCGCTGGCGGACCTTGCATACTATTACACGCATTATTACGGTGGCTATGATGCCTGTATCGGCGTCTTCCGCACCGGTGGGCTGCTGCTGCTGGCCGCGGGCGGGCTGACGGAGCGGTATACGGAAAAGGGCGGCGCCATCAGCCCAGGAAACATGTACAGGCAGACCGGCGCCGGCATGCTGAGAAAGCACATCAAGACGGGGGCCGTGTTGCTGCTGCCGCTGCTGGCGATGGCGGTGAAGGGCTTTGTGATTGAGGAAACGCTGGGGTATCTGGCGTTCGTCACGCTGTATAAAGGGCTGGGGATGTATTTTGAAGCGGCCCAGAAGAACGACGATATGCTGAAAAAGGAGCAGGAGATAAACGGGGTGCTGGAATCGATGGTGGCCGAGCGTACGAAAGACCTGATGTATGTGAACGGCAGCCTCAGCGCCCGCAACGAACAGCTGGTCTTCCTCTCCAGCCGGGATACGCTGACCGGCCTTTACAACCGGCGGTATCTGATGGACTGGCTGGAGGAGCAGACGGCGGCTGAAGCCGCTCCGGTGACGGTGATGTATCTGGACCTGGACCGGTTCAAGGTGATCAACGACACGTACGGCCACGATATGGGCGACAGGGTGATCACGGAGATCGCCAAAAGGCTGGCGCTGCTGCAGTGTGAGGGGTCGATACTCGCGCGCATGGGCGGGGACGAGTTCGTGCTCGCGTACACGGGCGACTGCGACGACAGGGCCGCTGCCGGGCTGGCGCAGCGTATCATCGAGGAATGCAGCCAGAACATATACATTGGCGACTACGTATTCACGCCGTCCATCTGCGTCGGCATATCCGTTTGTCCGCAGGACGCGGGAGACGCGGCCTCGCTGCTGAAGCACGCGGATATCGCGCTGTATCACGCGAAGGAGCAGGGGCCGGGCCGCTGCGCGGCGTTCAACTTGCTGATACAGAAAAAGACGCAGAAGCGCCACGCGCTGGAGATGCAGCTGAACCGCGACGAGATTTTCGGCGAATTGTCGCTGCATTACCAGCCGCAGTTTGCCATTCCGGACGACCGGCTGATCGGCGCGGAAGCGCTGCTGCGCTGGAACAGCGCGGAGCTGGGCGCGGTGCCGCCGTCCGAATTCATCCCCATCGCGGAGGAGACGGGCCGCATCAACGGCATCGGCCTGTGGGTGCTGCGGGAAGCCGCCGCGCAGGCCGCCGAGTGGAATGCGCGGTATGGCGAGAGGCTGCCGGTGGGCGTCAACATATCGCTCAAGCAGCTGAACAGCACCGGACTGCTGGAGGAACTGAGAAGCATGGCGTCGCGCGCCGATTTTGACCCGGCGTGGCTGGACATTGAGATTACCGAGAGCGTGGCGCTGGAGGGGGAATACCGGCTGATCCAGATATTCCGGCTGTTCAAGGCCATCGGCATGTCCGTCTCCATCGACGATTTCGGCTCCGGCTATTCGTCCATCATGTCGCTCAAGCAGTATTCGTTCGACCGTATCAAGATCGCCAAGGAGATGATCGATTCGGTGACGGTGAGCGAGCGCACCGAGCAGATCGTGAAGGCCATTGTCATGATGGCGAGGTCCCTTGGCATTACGGTGATCGCCGAAGGCGTGGAGACAGAGGAGCAGTATGACAAGCTGGCGGCCCTGGGCTGCGCGCAGATACAGGGATTTTATCTGGGACGGCCCGTGCCTGCGGACGAGTTCGAGGAGATGTACCTGAAACCGGTGCAGATCACGTTGGCGCCGGCGTAGAGCAAAGATATTCAATAACAGGTTTTCAAGGGTTGATATGGTGGACCCCGTATCGGGCCCTTTTTGATTGCTTCATGATACGGATGGGACGTTTGCCGTTGTTTGCAGCGCATACGGCGGCATGATGCGGGGTATGCGTTGCGGATCATAAGTGTGCAATGCGGCGGAGGAAGCAGGGGTTGCGGCGGAATGTTCCGCCCAAAATGGCGTTCCGGCGGAAGAAACGGCATTTTCGGCGTCCGAAGCGCACAAAGCAAAGTAAAGAAGAGAAGAGGAAAGGAGAGGGAGAGTAGACAAACAGCCGGACACCGGGGCAGCTATTGCATATTGAAAAGGCGGTGGAAGGTGGGTGCCGGTATTTGTATGCATGATTGGAGTTATTGCGTGCAGTGGTGTGCAAAAACAGCGTTTATGTATACAGGATCGGGGAAAATGCATACAGAGGTACACAAAGTAAAGTAAACAAAAGAGAGAGAAGAGGAGAATATATATGCGGTTGGACACATACCTGTCCCATTGATTCGAAGTTTGGATGGAAGGACGGGCTGCGGCTGGCGGGCGAAGCAAGAAGCGGGCAGGCGGAACGCACAAGCCCATTCCCTGCAGGGTACGAGGGAATCGTTCAGCAGTGAAAAAATCTTATGTTTAGGTGTCGCCGTAGGGGCGACCTCAGGTCGCCCGCGCGCCGTTGTTGTGAACAGACGGGGAAGTGCAAGGCGTGTCTGGAAGCCGGTGCGTATGTTCGGCGGAGCAAGAAGCGGGCAGGCGGAACGGTTGAAACCGTTCCCTGCGGGATGCGGGGGAATCATTGCGGATTCACATCAGGAGTGGGGACCGCGGGTTCGGAAGAGCGATTGACTCACCATTGAAAACGCCCCGCTGAACAGGAACTGAACAGCGGGGCGTAACCGGCTGACAAATGAAAATTGTCAGTGATTTGAGGCCTCTTTTTGATGGAGACCTTTGACGTTGGTGTTATTGCAGGGCTTTCTCTTCGGAGAGCTGGAAGCGGCCCACCATCATCTTGAGGCGCTCGGCCTGAGCCAGCAGCTCCTCGGAGGAGGCGGCGGCTTCCTGCGCGGTGGCGGAGTTGTTCTGCACCACCATAGACAGCTGCTCGATGCCCTTGTTGACCTGCGAGATGCCCACGGCCTGATCGCTGGAGGCCTGCGCAATCTGTCCGGAGAGGGCTGCCGTCTTTTCGACGCCGCTGACGATGTCCGCCAGGGCTGCGGCTGTTTCATCCGCGATCTTCGCGCCCGCTTCCGTTTTGGTGATGGAGCCTTCGATCAGCTCCGTCGTTTCCTTGGCGGCCCCTGCGCTGCGCTGCGCGAGGTTGCGCACCTCTTCGGCCACCACGGCGAAGCCCCGTCCGTGAACGCCCGCGCGGGCCGCTTCAACGGCCGCGTTGAGCGCGAGGATATTGGTCTGGAAGGCGATCTCGTCGATCACCTTGATGATCTTCGATATGCTGGCGGAGGAGGCGCTGATGTCGTCCATGGCCGCCTGAAGCTCTTTCATCTTTTCGTTGCCGACTGCCGCGCTGGACTGGGCCCGCTGAGACAGCTCGTTGGATTCGCCCGCGCTGTGCACGTTGTCGCGCGTCTGTTCGGATATCTGCGAGAGCGAGGCGGTGAGCTGCTCCAGCGCGCTGGCCTGCTCGGCGGCGCCCTGGGATATCACCTGGCTGCCGGAGGACAGCTGGGCGGTGCCCAACGCGACTTCTTCCGCCGCCGTATCGATCTCCAGGAGCACCTGGCTGAACGACTTGACCGACGCGTTGAACGAATCCTTGAGGGCCGTGAAGTCGCCCTTGAAGTCGCTGTCGATGGAGGTGGTCAGCACGCCCTGCGCGATCTCGCTGAGCGCGAAGGTGATCTCGCCGATGTACGTTTTGAGCGTGGCGATGGTGGAATTGAGCGCGTCCTTGACGAGGCTGAAGTCGCCCTTGAAGTCGCCCGTGACGCTGACGTTCAGGTTGCCCTTGTCCAGCTCGCTCAGCACCTTAGCGGATTCGTTGATCGGCTCGATCATCGCGTCCAGCGTGGCGTTGATGCCCTCCACGATGCGGCGGTATGCGCCGGTGTGGCGCTCGGCATCCGCGCGCGCCGAGAGACGGCCTTCCGCCGCCGCGTCGATCAGCATGCCGGTGTCTTCCAGCAGATCCTTCACCACCTGAACGATGGTGCGGATGGCTTCGCGCATCTGGCTGATCTCGTCCTTGCCCCGGCCGCTGTCCAGTTCGAATTCCGTCTCACCGGCGGCCAGCAGCTTGATGTTGCTGGTCAGCTTCCTGAGGGGGCGGCTGATGCCGCGGGCCATGAATATGCCGATGAGCACCGAGAGCGCCACGACCACGCCGATGCCGACCATGGTGATGGTCAGCACGGAGCTGGCCTGCCGCCTGTTGCCGGACGCGATGGAAGCGGCTTGGCCGGAGATCTCATATTTGAGCGACTCGGCCGCCTTGATCGCCTCGCTTTCCGCGTTGCGCAGCGGGCCGAAGCTGTTCAGATCGTCTTTGACCGCCTGGGTGTCGCCCGCTTCAAGCTTTTCGATCGCGGCGGTCATCTCTTTTATGTACACGTCATAGACGGCCAGGAAGGCGTTGTAGGCCTCCATCTTGTCTTCGGTGATCAGCGATTTGACCGTGGACAGGCCGCTGTTGATGGTGGTGGTTTCGTTTTTGATGCTGGATACGTACGTCAGCCGCATCGATTCCTTTTCGGTGATCAGAGCCTGCCGGATGGTGGTGGCCTGGCTTTCGATGCTGAGCGCGATGTCATACGCATTCTTGGTGGGCAGCAGAATGTTGCCGTACATGCTGTCGCTTGCGGCGCTGACGGTGTTCAGGCTAAAGCTGGCATAGACGCCCATCGCGGCGCTGAGAATGGCGATGATCAGAAAACCGGCCAGCAGCTTGGGCGCGATGCGCATGTTAGCAAGCGGGCTGCGGAACTTCTTTTTGCCCGGTTTCGCGGCCTTGTTTCTTTTCAGCGCTTTGTCTTTTTTGGGGCGCCTGCCCTTTTTGGACGGCTTTTCGACCGGTGACGGCTGCACCTCAGACAAATCCGTTGAGTTCTCGTTCTGATTAACCAGTATAGATGATGTCTTCAAGTCCAGAATCCTCCTGGGTATGTATTTGAAACTGTACTCTGTGATTTTATTTGCAATGGATGAAAGAAAACGCAAAGCGAATTTTTAACCTGTGTGGTATATCGGTACAAATGAAACATTCTTTAATAAAATTTTTCAAATTTATAACAAAGGTGCGGGCAAAGAGGCAGTGCGCACAGGAACTGGACAACGCGAAAAGATATCAGGCTTTTGGGGTGAAAAGCCCGTGCCTCAGGATGAGTGCCAACAGTCAGCGCGTATAGGAATCGAGGCCTCCGAAGAGAGGTCGGGCTTTTGAGAAGATGAATCCGCGTCCTGCGAAGGCGGTGGTGTAAAGAGGCGGGAGAGTTATGCCGGGCTTGAGTGGGTTTAAAATGGAAGGCGGGCCAGACATATAACAGCAACGGAAAGGCTTGCGCGTTAGTTTGGTGTCGTTTTCGGAATTTTGCGGAGAAAAATCCTTTTCCAGGCCGCGTACACGAGAATCGCCACTCCGAAGCCGATGATCCATCCGCCGAGGATGTCGCCCGCGTAGTGCACGCCGAGGTAAACCCGGCTGAAGCCGATGGCGACGGCCGCAAGGCCGCAGGGCACGGCCAGCGCCAGCCTGCGTTTCCGGCTTTTGACGAACCGGAAGATCATCAGTATCAGCATGGTGTAGAGGGATGCGTTGATCATCGCGTGGCCGCTGGGAAAGCTGTAGCTGGTCTCGTTGACGAGGCGCAATATGTCCGGCCTTTCCCGCGCGAAGATTTCTTTGAGCAATATGTTCAGCAGCGCCGACAGCACCACGGCGGCGGAGACAGGCAGGGCGATGGTTTTGCGCGTTTTGGGGATGAGGATGAGCAGCAGGCAGAACGCCATGACCGCGGCGGAATCCCCGAGGTGCGTCACCGCTTTGATGATGCTGGTCAGCGCGGGCGACATGTATGCGACGGACTTCGTGTAAACCCAGCCTTCAAAGCCCAGCGTGACGCCCGCGTGCACATACACCGCGAGCAGGGCAAAAAGAACGGCGGAGATGATCATCAGCCAGAAGTGTTTTTTGTAGCGTTCTTTTTGTGTTGCGAAAGCTTGCGCCGTCTTGTTTTTGTCCGATGGTTTTCGCATTCTCAGCCTGTTGGTTCTTTGTTTGTTTCATTGTTATTGTACCGCAAAACACTCAAAAGAATCAACATGCAGAACGGAAGCAGCATGCCTAAATAATAAATATATTATGATGATAATAATACATTGACAGATTAGGTATAATGATATATGGTGTATTTGACGGAGGTGACGACATGGACAACAGGATATCGTCCGACCTGCTGCGCGGGCACACGGACACGATGATTTTGAAGCTGCTGACGGGCGGCGATAAATATGGGTATGAGATTTCGAAGCTGATCACGATGGGATCGGACGGAGAATATGAGCTGAAGGAAGCGACGATGTATTCCAGCCTGAAACGGCTGGAAAGCGACGGGTGCATCGCGTCGTACTGGGGCGAGGGCGCGCAGGGCGCGCGGCGCAAGTATTACAGGATCACGGAGCGGGGCACGAAAAGTTATTTGGAAAACAAGGCAAACTGGGAGTACGCCAAGCGCGTGCTGGACCGGCTGCTGTGAATGAAAGGCGGTAACGAAGATGGATGAAAGATTGAAAGAATATTTGAACGGCGTATTCGCCGCATACGAAGGGCTGTCCACGGCGGGCGAGCTGAAAGAAGAGCTGTTGGCCGACCTGAATGAGCGGATAGCGGACCTGAAAGCGCAGGGGCATGACGACGATACGGCGTACGCGATGGCGGTGGAATCGATCGGGGACATCGAGGAGACGCTCAAGGACGTGGCGGAGCGCACAAGGTCGCTGCAGCGGATGGTGGCGATGAACTTCTCCGAGTCCAGCCTGCCGGGAGCCGATTTTGCCGGGGTGACGGTGCATGACGCGAAGTTCCAGAGCAGCGACCTGCGGGGCTCCGACTTCAGCCGCGCGGACCTTAAGGGCAGCTCGTTCAAGAGCAGCGACCTGCGCGGGGTGAAGTTCGACGGCGCAAACCTGACCGGGGCAAAGTTGACGATGGCGTCGCTGGGGGGCGCGAGCTTTGTGGACTGCTGCCTGAAGGAGGCGGACCTCAGCAGCTCGGACCTGCGCGGCGCGCGGTTTATCGATGCGGACCTGACGGACGCGAAGATGACCAAGCTGGACATGAAAGCCGCGGTGGTGGAGAACTGTCTGCTGGAGGGTGCGGATTTCAAGTATTCCGACGTCTCCGGGGTGCGCTTCGACGGCGCGAACCTGACGGGGGCCAAGTTTGACATGGCGGGCATGACGGGAACCAGCTTCAAGGGCGCGATGCTGCGGAACGTGTCGTTCCGGTTCGTGTCCGCGAAGCACCTGAAAAAGGCGGTGTTCGACGGCGCGGTGATGGATAAGCTGACGTACGCGGTGCTGAAGAGCAGCGGCACGGCGCTGTCCGGCGTGACGGTGGTTTAACAGGAGGCAGCATGGCACAGACAAAGCACGCGATAAAAACGGAGATGGTGGAGAAGTCGTTCGGCAAAAACAGGGTGCTGGACGGCCTCAGCATCGCGGTGGAGCCGGGGCAGATATACGCGCTGCTGGGCGCGAACGGCGCGGGCAAGACCACGATGATACGGATATTGAGCACGCTCTTAAAGCCAGACAAGGGCCGCGCCTTTGTGGGCGGCCACGACGTGGTGAAGCAGCCGCTGCGGGTGCGCGAGGCCATCAGCCTGACGGGGCAGTACGCCGCGCTGGACGATGTGCTGACAGGGCGGGAGAACCTCGTGATGACGGCGAAGCTGCGGCATCTGGACAACGTGAAGGGGCGGGCGCAGGAGATGCTGGAGCGCTTCGGCCTGACCGACGCGGCGGACCGACCGGCGGCGGGGTATTCGGGCGGCATGAAGCGGCGGCTGGACCTCGCGATGAGCCTGATCGGCAGCCCGCCCATACTGTTTCTGGATGAGCCCACCACAGGGCTGGACCCGCAGAGCCGCCAGAGCGTATGGAAGCTGGTGAAGGGGCTGGCCTGCAAGGGCACCACGGTGTTTCTGACGACGCAGTATCTGGAGGAGGCCGAAGAGCTGGCCGACCGCATCGCGATACTGGAGAAGGGAAAAATCGTCGCCGAAGGGACGGCGGAGGCGCTAAAGCGGCGGCTGCCGCACGGGCATCTGGAGCTGACATTTGCGAAGGAAGCGCACGCACAGGCGGCACTCGGGCTGCTGGCGGACATGGGCGCCAGTTGGGACGACGAGAGCCAGGCGCTCACCGTGTCCACCGACGGCAGCGCGAGGCAGGTTGCGGAGGTGCTGGTGCGGCTGGAGAACGCGAACACGCCCGCGGCGCAGTTCACACAGAAGCTGCCCACGCTGGAGGATGTGTTCCTGTCGATGACGGGCGGAAGTGATAAGGAGGAGCGGTCATGAAAAGGCTTTATTGGTTCAGCGACATCGGGGTGATGACCGGGCGCTGTCTGCGGCACACCTTCCGGAGCATCGATACGGTAATCACCGTGGCGGCGATGCCGATTTTGATGATGCTGATGTTCGTGTACGTGTTCGGCGGGGCCATCGGCACGGGCGACTATGGCGTGGCCTATATCGACTATATGCTGCCGGGCATATTGCTGATGAGCATCAGCAACTGCGTGGCGTACGCGGCGATACGCCTGAACAACGACGTGACCAAGGGCATATTCGACCGGTTCCATTCGATGCCTGTTTCCCGGGCCTCGGTGCTGTGGGGGCATGTGCTGACCTCCGTCGCGTCGTGCATGGTGTCCATCGTGCTGGTGGTGCTGGTGGGGCTGCTGCTGGGTTTCCGGCCGTCCGCCGGGGTTGCGGGATGGCTGCTGGCCGTGGTGATGCTGGTGCTGTATGTGCTGGCGGCCACATGGATGGCGGTGGTCTCCGGCCTGCTGGCGAAAACGGCGGAGGGCGCGGGCGTGTTCTCCTATCCGCTGACGTTCCTGCCGTTCTTGAGTTCGGCGTTTGTGCCCACGCAGTCGATGCCGGGCGTGGTGCGGGCGTTCGCGGAGAACCAGCCGGTGACGGCGGTGGTGGAAGCGGTGCGCGCGCTGCTGCTGGGGCGGCCCGTGGGCGACAGCCTGTGGGTGGCGGCGATATGGCTGGTGGGTTTGGCGGTGGTGTTTTACGCGCTGGCGATGGCGGCGTACAGGCGGCGGAGGCCGGCGTAAGAGGGAAGCGGGGGGCGTGCGTACAGGCGGGCGGGCACGGAATCGGGGTCCCCGAAAAGACGAAGGCTTTTTGGGGTGGACAGCCCGCCCCCGACGGGGAGCGTACATGGGTGCGGTGGTATACAGGATGTGGTAAGGGCGGCCGTTGGCCGCCCGGGGTGGGTCGGGG
>JAEYZN010000009.1 GCA_023428025.1 Bacillota bacterium | reverse complement strand
CGACGGCGTTCTCGCAGGAGAGTGCGAAGGAGATCGCCGAGAGGATCGGCTTCCCCGTGCTGGTGCGCCCGTCGTACGTGCTGGGCGGCCGCGCGATGGAGATCGTGTACAACACGCAGGAGCTGACGGAATACATGACCATGGCGGCAAAGATTTCGCCGGAGCATCCGGTGCTGATCGACAAATACGTGCCGGGCAAGGAAGTGGAGATCGACGGCATCTGCGACGGCACGGACGCGATGATCGTCGGCGTGATGGAGCATATCGAGCGGGCGGGCGTCCATTCGGGCGACAGCTTCGCGGTGTACCCGTCACAGACGCTGTCGGACGAAACCAAGCGCACCATCGTGGACTACGCGATGCGCATCGGGCTGGAACTGGGCATACGGGGCCTGTACAACATCCAGTTTGTGATCGATAAGGAGAACAAGGTGTACGTGCTGGAGGTGAATCCGCGCGCCAGCCGCACCGTGCCGATACTGTCCAAGATCACCGACATGCCCATGGTGGCCGCGGCCACGCGCATCATGATGGGCGAGACGCTTAAAGACATGGGCATGGCATCCGGGCTGCATCCGGAGAGCCGGCTGGTCACGGTCAAAGCGCCGGTGTTCTCGTTCTCCAAGCTGACCACCGTCGATATCTTCCTGGGGCCGGAGATGAAGTCCACCGGCGAGGTGATGGGCACCGACACCTCGTTCCTCGCCGCGCTGAAAAAGGCATTTATCGCGTCCGGCGTGCGTCCGCCCCGCGCGGACCTGCCCATCCTCTTCTCCATCACCGACCGCGACAAGGAAGAGGCCGCCGTGTTCGCCAGGCAGATGATCGGTATGGGTTTCTCTATCGCGGGCACCGAGGGCACGCACGCTTACTTCTCAGGCCACGGCATCGAATGCCGCCTTGTCCCGCACGAAGACGCGGTGCGCGCGCTGAAGGACCGCGAGATATCGATGGTTATCAACACGCCCACGCGCGGCAAGCTGCTGGACCGCCTCGGTTTCGTCCTGCGCCGGACCGCGATGGAATTCAACGTGCCGTGCGTCACGTCGATGGATACGCTGGCCGCGCTGCTGTCCGTGATGATGGCGGGCGACATCGAAGAGCATCATATACCGCTGCACGAATACCTGAAACCCCGCTGACGCGCTCAGCGGAGATCTGGAGCATAAAACAAGCTGGGAGGCTACAATATGATAGATTTATTGAATTATAAACCGCAGAAGGAATTTTCGCAGAAGCACCTGCTGCGCCTGTCCGACTACTCCGCCGATGAGATATTGCAGGTGCTCTCGCTGGCGCTCAAGCTGAAAAAGCAGCTTAAGGAGGGCATGCGGCCTCCGCTGCTGGCCGGAAAGATACTCGCGATGATATTCACCAAGAGTTCCACGCGCACACGCGTTTCATTTGAGGCGGGCATCTACCAGTTGGGCGGCACGGCGCAGTTTCTGAGCAGCAACGACATCCAGCTGGGCCGCGGCGAGCCGATCTCCGACACCGCGCAGGTGCTTTCGCGCATGGTGGACGGCATCATGATCCGCACGTTCAAGCAGAGCGATGTGGAGGATCTCGCCAAATACGGCGCCATTCCCGTCATCAACGGCCTGACGGACCTGCTGCATCCCTGCCAGATACTCGCCGACCTGATGACTTACTACGAGCACAAGGGCAGCTTCTTGGGCAAAATGGCGTTTATCGGCGACGGCAACAACGTGGCCAACTCACTGCTGGTGGGCTGTACCAAGCTGGGCCTTGATATCAGCGTGGCCTGCCCGGAGGGTTTTGAGCCGGACGCAGGAGTTCTCGCTGTCGCGAAAGAAGCCGCATCCCAGACCGGTGCGAAGCTTGTGATCACGCACGATCCGAAGGAAGCGGCGGAAAACGCCGACGCGGTGTATACCGACGTGTGGGCCAGCATGGGCCAGGAATCCGGCGCGCCGGACAAATATAAGCATTTCACGGCTTATCAGGTGAATGCGGAGTTGATGTCGCTGTGCAAGAAGGATTATATCTTCCTCCACTGCCTGCCAGCGCACCGGGGCGAAGAGGTGACGGCGGACATCATCGACGGGCCGAACAGCGTGGTGTTCGACGAAGCGGAAAACCGCCTGCACGCGCAGAAGGCCGTGATGGTGTTGCTGATGCAGGACAAAAAGTGATGATGGAGAGCATCGTCTTCAAAAAGGCGGGCGAAGCAGACGTCGCCGCCATCAAAGGCGTCACACGCAAGGCGTTCACCGATTACGCCAAAGAGATTCGCAAGGAAGACAGCGTGGCCGCGCTGCACGAGACGGACGCGCAGATACTTGCCGACATCCGCCGCAAGCACGTTTACATCTGCGAGGTGGACGGCGAGGTCGCCGGGGCGGTGCGATTCGAGGTGCTGGGCGACGGCATCGCATACCTCTCCCGCCTGGCCGTGGACCCCGAGTATCAGTCGCTCGGCATCGGTGGACTGCTGCTGGAGAAGGTGCGCCGCGAGTGTCTGGCTCTTCATGTGCGCGCCATCACGCTGCACACGGCCAGCCGTATGCGTTCCACCGTCGCATTCTACCTGAAAAACGGCTACTATATCCACTCCATTACACGGGACAAGGAATACATCCGTGCATTCATGGTGTGCGAGCTCACCGAGATGGATGAGCTGTACGACTATGAGAGTATCGTTGGAAAGAGATAAACGCCTGTCTTATACGGAAGCCTCCTTCGGGAGGTTTTTTGTTGTCTGTATTAATAAGGGCTAATATCTTGAGGGCGCTGCCCTCAAACTCCCGCTTAAGGGATACATCTCTTAAGAATCCCGTAAAAAATGCCACTGACATGGCATTTTTATAATATCAGAACGTTTGTATGGGCAGATCTCTGCGCCTATCCGCATTATAATCCAGTCCACGGGAGGGGATGGAACCCCTCCCCTACATAAATAGATTCGCTCTTTGAAACTCATGCTTTTTCCGGCCGGGCGATGAAGCAATAGACCAGTAGTATCACGGCGAAAAAGAACGCGGGCAGTATCTGCGAGACAAACACGCCGAAGTTCTCCGCCGCCACGCCGAGCAGCGCGGGGATCACCGCCATTGAAATGCCGCCGCTGGCCACCAGCAGCGCCGTAGACGTTCCTGAGTGCGCTGTATGCCGTTTGATCGTCTGCCCCACCATCAGCGGCCACTGGGATGAGTAGAACAGCCCCATCAGCACCGTCGCGGCCCATATCAGCGCCTCGCTTTTGATGAACGCCGAAGCGAAGGTCACCACCGCCGCACCCACCGCCAGCATGCCCACCATCATGCGCGTGCTCATCAACCGGCACAGACTGTTGATGATGATGCGCCCGACCGTGATGGACAGCCAGAACACGCCGATCGCCAGCGAGGATTTCAGCACCGCAAAACCGAGGTTCTCCTCCATGTATTCGGACATCCAGCCCCACGCGCTGGATTCGGCGCCGCAATACAGGAATATGCACAGGCAGACCAGCAGGAAACGCCAGTCCTTCAGAATCGGCTTCATGGCTTTGAAGGATATGCCCGACGATGCGCCCTTTCTGGGGAGTGCCGAGAAAAGCGATACAGCAAACATCAGCGCGCAGGCAATAGCCAACGCCAGATAGACCGTTCTCCACGAAACGTTGTTGGACAGGCATATGCCCGCGGCCACAGGTCCCGCCATGGCTCCCAGGCCATAGAACACCGAGCTCAGGTTGACATATTTCTCTGACTTTTCGGGATACAGGTCGGATATGGCGGACAGCGTCACGCTCTCCAGCGGCCCGCAGAATCCGCCCGCGAAGATCATGACCACCAGCGCCATCGCGTACCCGGACGATATCGAAAAAACGAACAGCGATATTGCCAGTACCGCCAGCACCACGGCAATCACGGTCTTCTTACCCAGCTTATCGGAAAATATCCCGCCCAGCAGTATGAACACCGCAAACCCGGTGAACTCCGCCGTGTAGAGCAGGCCGGACTGCGCCAGCGTCAGGTGGAATTCGTCGCTTATCCCGGACAGCATCGGGCCGATGACCGTCATCAGCGCGGCGGAGAAGAACATGAGGAGATTGCAGACAGCGAAGGATGACCGTTTTGATTGCATATAAGCCCTCCAAAGACCAGATGGTATAGAGTATAACACAGCCCGCATACAGCGTCATCCAGATACCCTCAACCTGCCGGACGGATACGCGAAGCCGGTATGATATCAAAAGCCTCTGCCGATGTTCGCATCAACAGAGGCTTCGTTTCATGAATATGTGAGGCGTTTGAGGCTTAAGCCAGCAGGCTCTGCTTGAGTGTTTTCAGGTCGTCCAGCAGGATGGCGTACTGGTCCGCATTCCGCTCGCGGAGGGGCATTTTCCAGTAGTAGTTCTCAAGGAATACCCAGCCGTTATAGCCGTTCCCGCGCAGAATATCCACCGTATCTGAAAAGCCCGAATCACCCTGCCCCAGCGGAAGCTGCCCTTCCAGCCCTTTCTCGTTGCTGCCGTCCTTCACATGCAGCTGGGCGGCCATCCGGGGGTAGATGCCCTTGATTATATCCTGCTGGTTGAGGTTCTTGAAATACCGGTAGTTCTGGCTGTCGTAAAACACGGACACGTTGGGCATGTCCACCATGTCCAGCAGCTCAAGCTGCGTTTTCGCGTCCACCGTGGACTCATGGGCCACCTCGATCCCATGCTCTCCGGCCAGCTCGCAGACGTATCGTAAAGCCTTGGCGGTCATCTCCACGTCCCTGCCGGTCAGTATGTCGTTCTTGAAGAAGCTGGGGATCATCACCAGTTTGATATTCATCGCCTTCGCCGCTTCCACGCCCTTGGTCAGCGTTTCGTAGGCGATCCTGTACTCTTCGCTGTGCTCATCACGGATAAAGCTGTATTCCTCCAGGCTCACCATGCAGATGGAAGGGTATTCGATACCGTACTTCGCGGCATCCTCAAGCAGCGCCTGTTGGATGCGTTCCTGCTCCAGGTAGAACCCCGCGCGATGGGAACCCAGCCCCAGCTGCACGCCGTCCAGGCCCAGCTCGGCGGCCAGACGCGCCGCATAAAAACCGTTCCCCGGCAGGCTCCATTGGCAGACTCCAAACTT
Source organism: Bacillota bacterium (assembly GCA_023428025.1). Lineage (GTDB taxonomy): Bacteria > Bacillota > Clostridia > Christensenellales > SZUA-584 > SZUA-584. The sequence goes on along the minus strand of JAEYZN010000009.1, from coordinate 7,736 downwards.
CATGCCCGTCGCTCCTTCCCTATGTGTCGTCTGTTGCTCCCGGCTGACCTGGCGCTGCAGTCTTCAGCCCTTGAACCGGTACAGCCTGAACTCTGAGAGATTGATGTTGTAGAACGAGCTTAAGTGGCTGTACAGATTGTCCAGCACCTTGTCCACGTCCCGCTCGATGAGATATTGCACGATCAAGTCATGATGCTCGATCTTCTTTAAGCTGTCTTCAATGTCGAGGTATTTGGTCGCCTGAATCAGGTGTATTTTCAGATAGAGATCCTTTTGTACGCCCAGCAGCGTTTCGTTTTTGCCGATGCGCGTCATCTCGATGTGGAAGTCGCAGTCCTTTTTGATGCGGTTATAGATGTCCCCCGCCTGCGCGGCAGCCTTGCATTCATCGGCGATGGTTTTGAGCCGCTGGAAGTCCGCGTTGCTTCCGTACTGGATCGCGTACTGCGCCGCGATGGCGTCCAGGTTGATCCGCAAAAAGCCGATATCCTCGATCTCCTTCTGCGAAAACGTGACCACCTCCGCAAAACGGTTCGGGTATATCTTGACGAGCCCTTGTGCGGACAGCACGCGCACCGCCTCGCGGATAGGCGTGCGGCTGACGCCCAGCTGCGCGGCGATCCTCTCCTCCGGAATCTTTTCTCCCGGCTTGATCTCGTTTTTGAGGATCAGGCTCTTGATGTACTCATGCACCTGATCCGACAGGTTCTTGCCCCTGAACTTCGGGTTTTCCTGTATCTCCTGAAACGCGCTCATTTCCTGTTACCTCGCTACACCGATTATCTGTCATGCGGCGGCGTCCGTCCGCTTGCGAATCCCGTGCCGCCCACGCTGACACGCAGCCCGGCTGCCTGCGCGACGAGCCTGCACGCCGCCGCTTTGTCTGGGCTTTCCTCTTCCCAGTCCTTCAAAGCATACGTCCTGTCGATCATATCGTACTTGGATGACCCCACCTGATGAAAAGGCAGTATGTGAAGCTCCTTCACGCCGCTCAGCCCGGCGGCGAACCTGGCAACGGCCGAAAACGCCTCGCGCGTATCGTTCACGCCGGGAATCAGCGGCACACGGACGATGATGTTCGCCCCGCGTTCCGCCAGCCTTTGCGCATTATCCAATATCAGCGCGTTCGATACCCCTGTCCACTGCCTGTGCTTCTCAGGGTCGATCATCTTGATATCGTACAGAAACAGATCGACTTTGTCAAATATACGCTCGAAATCCACCCAGCTGGCATGGCCGCATGTTTCCAGCGCGGTGTGCAGCCCCGCGCTTTTGCACAGCGTCAGCAGCTCATGGCAAAACCCGATGTTCTGCGTCGGTTCGCCGCCGCTGAGCGTGACGCCGCCGTCCGAGGTCCTGAACACGACCTCGTCCTTCATCAGCTCCCGGAAAAGCGCCTCCGGCGTATACGGCTTGGCGGAAGCGCTTCTCGCCAGAAAATAGCACGCCTCCACGCACTTAAGGCAGCCAACGCATCGGTTTCGGTCGGTCTTTATATAGCCCGATTCATCCACCGAAACAGCCGACTGGGAACAGGCCGGTATGCAGGCCATACAGCCAAAACAGTTCTCTTCGTTGACCATGAGCTGTGGTTTGCCCGCCAGGGTCTCCGGGTTCTGACACCATTGGCACCGAAGCGGGCATCCTGAAAAAAAAGCGATTGTCCTCAGGCCCGGCCCGTCGTGCAGCGAGCACCGTTGGATATTCGATACGTATGCCACGCATTTGTCCATACTATTTGCCCTTTTCAAAGCGCTTGATGATGTTGTCCTGCTGTACCGGCGACAACGCGATGAAGTACGCGGACAGTCCGCCCATCCGCACGCGGATATTCCGGTGCAGCTCCGGCTTCACCTTGGCTTCTTTGAGATCCTCCGCCCTGTTGCAGGTGACGGTGAGTATCTGGCCGCCCAGCGCGCAGAAGGATTTGATCAGGTCTTTCAGCCGTTCCAAGCCTTCTTCGCCCGTGTAGTCCGACGAATTCTCCGAAATGTCCACCGGCGTGCCGCAGTAATACCGCAGCAGGTCCGGCTTGCTGATGCTGTTGAATATGGCCGTGGGGCCGTTCACATCCACGCCGGGCACGGGTGAGTAGTTGGAGGCCAGCGCGTCGCCGAAGCCACGCCCATCCGCCGAAGCGCCGATATCCCGGCCTATGACGGCGTAGTTTTCGAATGTGCCAATGCCCACCGGATACATCATCAGCGTCGTCTTCTCGCGCCAGGTTTCCACCCTGTTTTCAAAGTCCTTGAGCAGCCGCACCGCGATGCTGTCCACGTAGTCGTCGTCGTTGCCAAACTTGGGGACGGTGTTGCGGGCCTGTGCCCGCATGCGCTCAAAGCCTTTCCAGTCGCTCTTCAGCGCTTGCAACAGGTCGGTCATCCGTATCGCCTGGTCCTCAAACACCAGTTTCTTGATGGCGGCCAGCGAGTCCACCGTGTTGGCAAGCCCGGTGATCAGTATCAGGTGAAACGCGTACCGGGCGCCGTCCTCGCTGATGTCCCGGCCTTTCCCGATGCAGTCGTCCACGATGGCGGAGAACAGCGGGTCGGGCGCGATCATGGCCGACAGGCCGAAGTTCTCGATCCTTCTTTTGCACTGGAAATCGATCGCGGCATCCATCTGCTTCTTATATGCCTCGTAAAACTCTTCAAAGTTTCCAAACCCGCGCGGGTCCCCTGTGTCCAGGCCTTCCTGTACGTTGTTGTGCTGCGAGATGCCGCGGAACAGCACCCATTCCAGACAGCGCAGGTTCATCACATGGGCGTAGCTGAAATTGCTCTTGCCGGGTATCAGCGTCTCCCAGCAGCCGTCGTTGCTGTAGTCCCGCGCATCCTCCACCGGTATGCCCAGGTCCACCAAGCCGGGTATGATGGTCTCATCGTTGTAGATCATCGGCTCGCCCTGTCCGTAGCGGAGCGCTTCGGCGATGGTGAAATAGAATGACTCCGGCGTGCCCTTGTGCACACGCGCCGCCAGTGTGGGCATCAGCAGGGACATCTCGTGCATCAGCTCGATAAACAGGTACGACACCTCGTTGGTCGCGTCGTTGCCGTCCCGGTCCTGCCCGCCCACGATGCAGTTCATCAGCCAGTCGTTTCCCGACTGCCCGTAGTTGAAGTTGGCCTCGCTGTTGATGTCCTCGTTGTCCTGCCACGTCAGGCTGCGCTGGTCAAAGCCGCCGGTGACCGTTTTGGCTTTCGCTTCGTCCGGTACCAGCCCTTGGGAGAACAGGCCGAAGTTGTAATGGTTCTCCGCTGTTTTTGTGTCGATGATGATGCGCTCGTTGCACTTGACCAGAAAGCTGCCCAGCAGGTCCACCGCGCGTTCCTTTGTGATCCGTTTCTTTTCAATATCTTCCTTGTAATACGGATAGACGTATTGGTCGGCGCGTCCCAGCGGCACGTATTCGCCGCCGCTGTTGATCATGCAGTACGTGAACCAGAAGGACTGAAGCGCCTCGTGAAAGCTGCGCGCGGGTTTCTGCGGCACCTGCAGGCACGCCTCATAAATCTCCATCAGCTCTTTTTGCCTGACGGCGTCGCCGCAGCTCAGAGCGAGCCGCAGCGCTTCCTGGGCGTGCCGCCGGGCGAACTCCACCAGCCCGTCCAGCGCGATCAGCATGGCGCGATACTCAGCCAGCGCATGGGTATCCGGCTGGGCGGCGCACAGCTGCCTGCTCACCGCCTCGTTGATCTCCTGCCTGATACCGTCCACGCCGATACGGATGACCTTGTCGTACTGCGGCGGATGGTGCCCCCACACCGACGCCTCGTTGAGCTGATACTTTCTGGCCTCGCTGCCCTCTTCCTCGGTATAGTAGATGGGCATCACCGTTCCCCAGCCCACGCTGTTCTGGTTGGGGTTGCCGACGATCAGCTCATCCGGCTTGATGATGGCCGGCAGATGAGCGCCGATATGCGCCTGCGCCATCGCTTTGCGAACGACGATGGGTTCCTTTTTCAGCTCGTCATGCCCGTCAAGTATGTTGGCGTCTTTAAAATGCCAGACGCCCGTATCCTTAAACTCAACGTTGAACAATCTGTCCTTCAATTTTTCCAGTCTTTTGGTCAGCATCTTTAAATCTCCGGGACAAAGTTCCCTGCACCATACTCCGTACGTCTGGCACGTATAATGCATCATGTTCTAGTCGAGCTGCTTATCCTGCTTGGGCTCACCGCAGTTGGCCGAGATGCCGCCGTCCACCACCAGCGACGCGCCCAGAATCATGGACGCGCTGTCGGACGCCATAAACACCACCGCTTCGGCCACCTCTTCCGGTTTCGCGATCCGTTTGGCGGGGATTGCGTTTTCAAAAGCCTGAATGACCTCGGGCGTGGAACCGTTCATGAACATGGGCGTGGCTGTCGCGCCGGGGCAGACGGCGTTGATGCGGATGCCGTAAGCGGCGTAATCCAGCGCCATCGCGCGCGTCAGGTTGACCACGGCGGCTTTGGACGCGTCGTAAGCGGGCGCATTGTATGCCCCCAGCAGGCCGTGCACCGAAGCCACGTTGACGATGGAACCGTATCTTCTTTTCAGCATCTGCGGAATGAAGTGCTTGGAGGTAAAGAACACAGCCTTCACGTTGAGGTCAAAGCTGGCGTCCCAGTCTGCCTCGCTGAGTTCATGGATCATGCCGCCTTTGAAGACGCCCGCCACGTTGATCAGCCAATCGCAGCCGCCGAGTTTTTCGTTCGCGAAATCCACCAGCTTCAAAACGTCCGCTTCACGGCTGACGTTGCACGAGAGGAAAAACAGTTTTCCTCTCTTTACGTACTCGTCCAACTCGGCGAGCAGGCTGCTTCCGTTTGCTTCCGAGCGGCTGGCCGCCACAACAAGACAACCATTTTTCAGGAACTTCTCGACAGACGCTTTACCGATGCCCGAGCTGCCGCCCGTCACCACCACTCTTTTCCCTTCCATAAAGACCTCCTTGCCATTGAGATGTTGATTACCGTGTTTATTTGAAACGCACTGAATCTTACCGTTGATTGTGAGCCGGTTATGAATTGTATAACATTTTTATATATTGTATATTATTTTAATAATTGTACACAATTTTTTCTGCAATGTCAATCCATCCTCTTCTCTTTTTTTGGTGCAGTCAACCAATCCTTAAACGTGGATATCTCCTTATTTACAGGCACTTCTCCCGTATTAATGATAATCAGTTCCGTATATTTTGGATGGTTCCAATATATTTTCTGGTCAAACAAAAAAGCAGCCTATTATGGCCGCTCTTCTGATCGTTATTTTATCAGGACATCGTCATACACCACATACCCGGCATCTGCTGATACCGCTCAGGAAGTCATGGAGCTGCCACCAGCAGGGAAATGCTGATGTTATACACCACTGTTTATCGTGCGGAAAACGCCCTTCTTGACGCAGACTTCCACCGCCTTTTTGACGATATCGTCCGCCGTCATATGCATCACCTTCTTCAGATAATCCAGCTTGCCCACTTCGCCAAACCGGTCGGGTATGCCCACCGCCCCAACCGGCACGGGATATGAGTCACAGAGTGCTTCACAAATAGCGGAATACAGGCCGCCCACGATGCTGCTGTTTTCGCACGTCACCACAGCGCCCGTTTTCTTAGCCGACGCGATGATTGTGCCGGCATCAAGAGGCTTCAGCGTATGGGCATTAATCACTTCAGCGCTTAATCCCATCGCTTTAAGTTTTTTCGCCGCGGCCAGCGATTCCGCCAGCATCAGTCCGGAGGCCACGATCGTGACGTCCTTCCCCTGTCGCAGCACGTCAGCGGAAAACATATCAAACGCATAGTTGTCCGGAAACACGATTGGAAACACCTTGCGCGCCAGCCGCAGATAGACAGGCCCTTCATAGGCAATGATGACGGGCAGCATACGGCTCAGTTGTACGGCGTCCGCCGCTTCCACGATCACGATATTGGGTATGCCGCGCACCACACTGACGTCTTCCACGCTCATGTGCGTGGCGCCGTTCAGTTCCGCCGATATGCCGGGGTCCGTACCGACGATCTTGACGTTGCGGCGGGAGTAAGCGATGGAGACGGAGAGCTGGTCGCAAATGCGGCGGGTCACAAACGGCGTATACGAAAATATCATCGGGATAAAGCCGTATGACGCGAGACCGGCGGCGATGCCCGTCATATTCTGCTCCGCGATGCCCACGTCCAGCGCGCGGTCCGGGAACTTCTTTCTCAGCGGGAACGTGCCGTTGGATTTCGCCAGATCGGCATCGATCACGATGATCCGCTCATCGCGCTCCATATGTTTTTCCAGCTCCTGCCGCAGCACCTGACGGAGCTCCATGTTCTCAAACATATCCGCTACCTCCCCGCCTGAAGGTCCAGCTCACGCAGAGCCTGGTCCCGCTGCCGCACGGAGATCGGCATGCTGTGGTTATCGTAACCCGCTTCTTCCGCAAACGAGACGCCCTTGCCCTTGATGGTGTGCAGTATGATCATGGACGGTTTTCCCACAACGCCATGGGCCTGCTCAATGGCACGCAGGACCTGACGGATGTCGTTGCCGTCCTGCACCTCAAAAACACAAAACCCAAAGGCGTGCCATTTATCCGCCAACGGTTCAATACCGTTCACATCCTGCACGTAACCGGATATCTGCGCCTTATTGAAGTCTGTGAACGCGATAAAGTTGTCCAACCTGTGGTGCGCCGCGAACATCGCCGCCTCCCAGATCTGGCCTTCCTGGCTCTCCCCGTCGCCTATGGCCGTATACACCCGCGCACGGTCCCGCTTCAGTTGCTGCCCAGCGCCTGCCCCACCGCACAGGAAAACCCCTGTCCCAGCGAGCCTGCCGTCATATCCACGCCCGGCGTCAGCATCATGTCACAGTGGCTCGGCAGGCAGGTGCCCGGCTTGTTCAGCGTATCCAGCAGCGACAGGTCAAAATAACCCCGTTCGGCCAGCACCGCATACAGCGCCGGGCCGGCATGTCCTTTGGAGAGAATAAACCGGTCCCGCCCTTCCATCCGCGGGTTTTGTGGGTCGATGTTCATCACAGAAAAATAGAGCGCCACCAGCGTCTCCACGATGGATAAACTGCCGCCGATATGCCCCACGCCCACACCGGCGATCTCCGACACGATATGTCCGCGAATCCGCCTGCAGGTCTCCTCCAGCTCTGTTATCTGCCGATCAATCATTTTCTGCCTTTCTATTAGTGATAAGTATAAGCCCGGAATCTTTTCATCTCATCCGGAATTTCTGCCGTTAATGCACCTGCATATTTTATATGATTGTATTCAGTGCGGTCAACACGAATCGGTTAATTCGGTGATTTTTGGATGTAACCTGGATAAACAAAAGCACTGGTGTTTAAGCCAGCGCTTTTGTCTAAATCCTTTGTCTTGCTTACTAAGTCAGCGAGTAGCCCCCATCTATCAATATCACGGAGCCGGTGATGAACGGCGCCATGTCTGAAGCCAGGAACAGCGCTAATGCCCCGATCTCTTCCGGAAGACCAAAGCGCCCCATCGGAATCATATCGAGCCACACGTCACACCATCTTTTTCCGTCAGCGCGCCTTCCCTCCGGCCAGATATCGCTTTTGACGTAACCCGGCGCGATCGCGTTGACTCGGATATTGTGCTTTGCCCATTCATATGCCAGGCACTTGGTGATCATATCGACGGCGCCTTTTGTTGCGTTATACCCGGTCTGTGTCTGGGGGGTCATCACAAGAATATCGGAGTTGGACGAGATATTGATGATACTCCCC
>JAEYZN010000046.1 GCA_023428025.1 Bacillota bacterium | reverse complement strand
GGATAGACCAGACCCTGACCCAGGACGCCACCGGCACCATGGCCTACCTGCAGTGGGAAGCCATCGGACTGCCCAGGGTCAAGACCGAGCTGTCCGTCAGCTACGTCGCCCACAACACCCTGCAGATGGGCTTCCGCAACCCCGACGACCACCGCTACCTGCGCAGCGTAGCGGCCAAGTACGGCATCGTCTTCTCGCCTCCCGGCACGGGCATCTGCCACCAGCTGCACCTGGAGAACTTCGCCGTCCCGGGCAAGACCCTCATCGGATCCGACTCCCACACCCCCACGGCCGGCGGCATCGGCAGCCTGGCCATGGGCGCCGGCGGTCTGTCCGTGGCCCTGGCCATGGCCGGCGAGCCCTATACCATCACCATGCCCAAGGTCTTCAAGATCCGCCTCGAAGGCGAGCTGACCGGGCACGCCTCGGCCAAGGACGTCATCCTGCACCTGCTGGGCGTCCTGACCGTCAAGGGCGGCGTGGGCGCGGTCATGGAGTACTGCGGCCCCGGCGTGGCCAGCCTGAGCGTGCCCGAACGCGCCACCATCACCAACATGGGCGCGGAGCTGGGCGCCACCACATCGATATTCCCCAGCGACGACGTCACGCGCGCTTTTCTGGCCGCGCAGGGGCGCGAGGCGGATTTCAAACCGCTTGCCGCCGAGCCCGATGCCGTGTATGACGAAACGCTCACCATCGACCTTTCCGTGCTGGAACCGATGGCCGCCATGCCGCACAGCCCGGACAGCGTGAAGACCATCCGCGGGATCGGCCCCATCAAGGTGGATCAGGTGTGCATCGGCAGCTGCACCAACGCGTCTTATCTCGACCTGATGCGCGTCGCGTCGATCCTCAAGGGCAAGAGCATCGCGCCGGAGGTCAGCCTCACCATATCGCCCGGCTCCAAGCAGGTGATGACGATGCTGGCGGGCAACGGCGCGCTGGCGGATATTATCGACGCGGGCGCGCGTATCCTCGAATGCGGCTGCGGCCCGTGCATCGGCATGGGACAGGCCCCGCGCACGAACGCCGTGTCGGTGCGCACGTTCAACCGCAATTTCTACAACCGTTCGGGAACGGCCAGCGCCGGCGTCTATCTCGTGAGCCCTGAAACGGCGGCGGCCACCGCGCTTGCCGGCGTGCTGACCGACCCGCGCGATATCGGCCTTGACGCAGACGCGCTGACGGTATCGGTGCCGGAGACCTTCCTGATCAACGACAACCTCGTCGCCGCGCCCGACGCGGACGGTTCCACCGACGTGGTGCGCGGCCCCAACATCAAGCCGTTCCCGCTCGGCTACGCGCTGGAGGATACAGTGACGGGCGAGGCGCTGCTCAAGATGGAGGACAACATCACGACGGACCACATCATGCCATCCGGCGCGAAGCTGCTGCCCTACCGTTCCAACATCCCGTACCTGTCCGATTTCTGCCTGTCGCCCGTGGACGCGGCTTTCCCGGCCCGTGCCAAGGAAAAGGGCGGCGGGTTTCTCGTCGCGGGCCACAACTACGGTCAGGGCTCCTCGCGCGAGCATGCGGCGCTGGTCCCGCTGTACCTCGGCATCCGCGGCGTGATCGCCAAGTCGTTTGCCCGCATCCACATGGCCAACCTCGTCAACTCCGGCATACTGCCGCTGGTGTTCGTGAACGAGGCTGACTACGACCGCATCGATCAGGGCGACGCGCTCCAGATCACGGACGCGGTGGTCAAGGTGGACGGCGCAGCCGAATTCACCGTCGCCGACACAACAAAGGGCTTCAGCTTCGCGGTCCGGCTGGATGTATCGGGCCGGCTCAAGGATGTGCTGAAAGACGGCGGCCTGCTGAATCATACAAAAAAGGGATCAGATAAAAAATAACGTCAGCCCGGCCTATATTCTTGACGATATTCAGACTGGGTATCTGTAAGCATGGCCGGGAAAATAAAAAGAGCGGGAATCGAACACAGTATTCCCGCTCTTTTATTTGCTTATTTATTATCTCGATATCAATATACGTCCCGATGCACCTTGTGCTTGTGAAAAGCCTCGTGCGGCTTATGCGGCTTGTCGGGATAGCCGATGGACAGGATCGTGAACGGTATAATGTGTTCAGGAATGCCGTAGATCTCCCGCACCTTGCCCATGGTCAGCTGTTTGGGATACAGGCCGAGGTATACGCCGCCCAGGCCCATCGCCTGTGCCGCCAGCAATATGTTCTCCGCGCAAAGCGCACAGTCCTGCACAAAGAACTCGGGCGTGGAGGCGCGGTATCCGTTTGTATTGGCCATCACCAGTATGCCCAGCGGCGCTTTTTTCAGCATGCTCCAGTAAGACACCAGCTCAGACGCTGCCGCTTTCTTTTCAGGGTCCTGCATGACCAGAAACTCCCATGGCTGAGAGTTCATCGCCGACGGTGCGACCATGCCCGCTTTCAGCAGTGTTTCGATCATTTCTTCAGACACGGGCTTATCCTGATAGACGCGGTAACTTCTTCTTTCCAGTATCGCCTTTAATGCTTCCAACAGTCGTCAACCTCCTGTAATCTGTTCCATTCGCCAGTCGTCCGGCGGGTCCTTTTTAAGATACATCGATGCAATCATTCTCTCCGATATGCTCCATGGAATGAGTGCCGCCACAATGCTCAGCAGCTTGTATGACTTATCCACGCACAGCCTTGCCGGGGGCTTTTTCATCTTCACCGCTTTGAGCACTGTTCTGGCGCACCGCTCGGGCGCATATCCCGCCAGTTCGGAACGCACCATCTCATACTGCGCGCGCCGGAACGGCAGCCCATAGGCAGAGTTTTTGGCCTTGGCTGTGAGCACACGCCGCTGCGTAAAATTCGTGTTCACGTCCCCCGGCTCTATCTGGCACACACGGATGTTAAACGGCTTCAGTTCCATACGCAGCGCGCAGGTGGTTGAATATAACGCCGCCTTGGCCGCGCTGTACATCGCCTGAAACGGAAGCGGAAAAAAAGCCGCCACTGAACCGATGTTGATGACCAGGCCGTCTTTGGCCGCACGCATGGCCGGCAGTACATGGTTCAGTACGCTGATAACGCCGAAATACAAAACACTGAACTGCGCGCACGCTTCCTCCGCCGAGGTTTCCTCAACAGCCCCGGCAATACCGCTGCCCGCCGCGTTGACGAGTGTATCGATACGGCCATGCTTCTCCAATATATACCGCACTGCCTCCCGGATGGTGTCTTCCTTTTCCAGAGTCATCGGCAACAACACGAACGAAGCTCCACCCGAGCCTGTAGTCTCATATTTCCCCTGCCGCGACGTCCCGTAAACGGTATGGCCCTGCCGGGCCAGCTGCTCGGCCGCCGCTTTGCCGATACCCGAGCTTGCACCTGTCACGAGTACAATTTGTTTACTTTTCATAAGCCTATTTTATCTAAACGCCTGTGATAATTCAATAGCCGCAGCAAATGAAATGTTAATAAGCTACACTCCCATACTTATGAAAAGAGCCGGCATCTCATACCGGCTCTTCGTATCCCGTTTTATCAGAAGTTGTTCCTGTCGCGGTAGCTCTTTGTCCCCGTCGGCTTGCGCGGTCCGCCGCCGCGTCCATAAGAACCGGACGTTTTTTTGCGGGCTGCAGAGGACGGCGAAGACGCTGATGACGGGCGCGAAACCGGCCTGCCGCCGGTGGGCCTGCCGCCGGAAAGCTTGCCTTTTCTCCACAATATGATGAGCGCCACGCCCACCCCCACGATCAGCACCACCAGCACGATGGCAAGGATCAGGAAGAACTGGCTCCAGTTGAACGAACCGCCGCCGTTGTCCAGCACCTGCCCGCTCTCCGTCACATCCGCCGCATCGTCAAAGTTGGTGGGCGTGGGTTCCACGGACTGCACGGTGACCGTGATCGGCTGGGCGTTAATGGTATAGCTGTTGCCGTCTTCGTCCGAGGCTGTCAGCACGAAGTTATACTGCGTCGTCCCGTTGATGTCCGCAGGCCATTCAATGGCGGCCTGCCCGCCCGCCTCCAGCAGCGATGTGCTGAAGACGTTGCCAAGGCTGGCTTCATTCACCTGCACGTTCATCAGGTTATATTCGGTCGCATTGGTGACATAGCCTGAGAAATTGACGGTGCCGGCAGATGTCAGCTGCGGCCTGTCCACGCTCATCACCAGCTTGAGCTTATCGTTGACCACAGAGGCGTCTACCGGCAGGGTGATCTGAACCGCGTTGGACGTCACGCTCTTCTGCTCGCCGTTCTGGTCTTTCAGCGTCACGGAGAACGTCACCTCCGTCGAGGTTTCAAAGGAACGCTTGTATGTCTCTTCCAAGGCATCGCCCGGCTTCAGGTTGCTCGTCGGGAAACTCACCTCTTCGCCGTTCATGGACACCTTCATATTGCTGTATGACACATTGCCTTTGTTGGAAATGGCCAGCTTGAACGTCACGTTCTCACCCGCCTGCGGGTTCGATTTATCGGCGGTCAGCACCACTTCCACCTGACGTTTACCCAGCGTCACGTTGATGGGGCTCAGCGTGATGGGCGTCTGGTCCACGCCGTTGGCCTTATAGGAGATCGTCGGCGTCACACTGACATCCGCCGTCATCGTGTGCTTGTAGGTAAACGTGAACGGGTCGCTTCCGGCCCCCAGCGAGAACTTGTCCTTGAGCGCCTTGCCGCTGTTGAGGTTGGACGCTTTGACAACGATATCCGTGATCCCCGCTTCGCCCTGGTTCTCCAGCTTGAAGGTAAATGTCACCGACTCGCCTGAATCCGCCAGCTCCTTGTTGGCACTGGCGGACGCTTTCAGATTCACCGACAGCGTCTTCTTGTTCACCTTGGCAGACGTCTCGGCGATCTTGTTGCCGCCGGAATACAGCTCGAACGTCAGCGTCTGGCCCAGCATGCTGTCGTTCACGTTCATGATAAAGCTGCTGTCGATCACACCGCCGCCGCCCGGCACCGTGGACCCGGACGCCACGCCCGCGCCTGACGCTTTATACTTAACAGTGAAATCCGGCAGCGCATCGCCGTTGTTGTTGACAATGGTGTATCTGAATTCCACATCACCGCCCGCTGTCATTTCCGAAACCGTCGGTGTCACCGTGAAATCCACGCCGTCCGCCAGCGCCGTGCCGGCAAAGCCCGCCAGCAGCGCGGTCACCACCAGCGTCAGTACCAGAACCGCCGATATATGTTTTTTCAAAACGTTTTTCCTCCTTGTCATAAAACGCATAATACCTTCATCATATAACGTACATTTTATAGCAACAGATATGAAAAGTCAAACCGGGCGGCGGGCTGTTGCGCCCGTTCATCGCCGCCTTCTGTCTGCAGAACAGTTCAGGTTATGTAAATAATCCAATAACAAAAGCCGGACGGCTTTAAATGCGCATCCGGCCTTTAAATTGTAGATCGGCTTTACTCTATTTACGGCATGTAGAAGATCGCGTCGTCCGGGATCGTCCCGCCCAGAGAATCCGGGTTGCTCTCAAACATCACCGCGAAATAGTCGTCCAGTATCGCCTTGCACGCCTCGCCCGTGATGAAGGATATGCCGCAGCGCGGTATGGCCGCTTTTGCGACAGGCGCAGCGCCCACAATGCCCTTTGCCACGATATCTTCAGCCGCAGCGCCTGGGTCCGTCGTCACATAGCTCACGGAAGCGCTGTAATCGGCGATCAGCTTATCCATATCCGCCTTGTTCTCCGCAAACTTGTTGCTGACCACCGTCACGCCCATCGGCATGCCCGCGTCCTCGCCGAATATCTTCTGCCACTCGGCATTGATGTCCACCTTCACCTTCACATCAGCGTTCTTTGCGAGCACGGTGGACACGAACGGCTCGGGCAGCAGCGCCAGCTTCACCTCGCCCGCCGCCATCGCGTTGGCCAGGTCGGCGTGTGCCCCCATGTATTCCACCGTCACGTCTTCAAGGCCGTTGGCCGCCAGAATCTTGTTCAGCGCGTATTCCGGCGTGGACCCCTGGCCGGTGGCGTATATCGTCTTGCCCGCAAGATCCTCCACGCTGTTCACGGTGTCCCCGTTCTCCAGAATATACAGCACGCCCATGGTGTTCACCGCGACGATGGAGATGCCGCCCTGCATCTTGTTGTACAGCACCGCCGCCAGGTTGGACGGGATCGTCGCCACCGATACCTCGCCGCTGATGATCTTCGGCGTGATCTCGTCCGGGCTGGCCTGCAGGCTGATGTCGTACGCCGGGTTCCCGAACATCTGGATCATGCCCATGCCGGTGGGGCCCGCCAGCGTGGCCACCGCAGCGGGGTTGCTCTCGTCAAAAGACGGCGCGGCGCTCTCCGCCGCTTCTTCTGTCGGCGCGGCCGGCTCTGCCGGTTCCTCCGACGGGGCTGCGGAAACCGCTTCTGTCGATTCCGCCGTGGGAGCGGGCGTATTGGCCGTGCCGCACGCGGTCAGCATCGCCAGCACCATCACCAGCGCCAGCACCATCAACAATACTCTCTTCATCTCAATCTCCTTTCGGGCCGTCCGGCCCTGAAAAATCATATTCCCTCCCGCACCATGCGCGGGATTAAAACTCCTTTTGGAAATGTTTTGACCTGCACATCCGGCAGCACCCCAGCTTGCCCGTGAGGGCTCCCTGCCAAGTGATGACGGACACACCGTGCTCCGGCAGCGGCAGCCCCATGCGCGCCCTTTCCTTTCACGATGCCCTTGAACTCCGCCACAACGGCGTTGAACGGCGCCTGAGCCTGCTCCGGGTTTTCCAGTATCGCGCCGGTCACAGCGATCCGTTTCATACGACCCTCCATATCTTTTTAACCAAACCAAAAAACCTGCCCCGAAAGGCAGGTTGCATCACGACACCATCAGCAATAAGCCAATATGCAATCCACTCGCCTTTCGACTGAGACTTCCGCAGTCTGCATCGTCAGATCAAATCTGTTTGCTTGACACGACACGGCACAGAACGTATCTTGCACCGCTCTATGTGAATAATATCACAATGTGTTTCAAAAGGCAATATCTCTATCAAACTTAGCAAAGGATAATTTGAAGATATTGTATGCGGTTGTATCATTACGGTAATCATCATGAAATATGCTGGCAATGGTCCACAAAACCATGTGCCACAACAAACTTTTGGAGGGAATCTAATTTATGAAAAAAATGATTTGGGTGGTGCTGGCTGCTTTGATGCTGAGCGCGCTTTTTGCAGGCTGCGGCACACCGCCGGCAGATGACGTGCTTCCCGGGAACAGCAATGCGCCAGCCGAAAGAACATCGGATACACCGGCAGAGGAACCGGCGAATACGCCGTCCGGAGCGCCCGCGGATGTTCCGACTGCCAACAGCGTATCAGGCGGCGGCACAGTGTCGGAGGCTTATTCCGCCTATGTCGCAGCCAAGGGCAACGTCATCACAAAGATCAGTGACGGGCTGTCCAGCAATCCCGATACCACCATGACCGCACTCTCGTTTCTGGGCGTCGCCATGATCGACCTGGCGCTGCTTCCGGTCAGCTTTTTCGGCATGGGACAGGAATCCGTGGAAGCGGGCCTTGCCATGATGGGCGCTACCGGCGCGCAGTATACCGAGGACGGGGATGCTTACACCATTACATACACGGATGAGGAAGGCAAAACCTATGTCTATGCCGGCACATATGACGCAGCCGCGGACGCTCTTGTTTGCACAGCCACGGCGGATGGCGCTGAAAGCATTTACTCCGAATACCGCAAAACGTCATTCGGCTATGCCGGCCAGTATTACTTCCTTAACGACGACGGCACCGCATCGCTTTACCAGATCGCGGTGAAAGGCGAGAACGGCACGGTCGGTATCTCCGATGCGGCCAGCAAGCCCGCAGCCCTGACTGGCGGCGAAGCGGCGGACTTCCCGGTATCCAGCACGGAATGGTACAGCATTAACGGCACCACCATCACCGGCGTCACCTCGGACGGTACGCAGCTGAACTTCGAGTATACGCCCACGGCAACGGAATAACGGCTATTTCAAGCGCGGCCTTCTTAAGCCCGGGAAGGCCGCGTTTATTTTATCCGCAGCACTGTACCCCGGGCCCGAAAGCCCAGCCGCTCGTAAAAGGGAAATACATCTTCGTTTCCTTCCGCGACCAGCACATCGATGTGGCGGCAGCCCTTGCGTCTCATCCACTCGACGCCGTCCGAGGCCAGCCTGTATCCCGTGTGCTGTCCCCGGTATTCCGGCTCCACATAGATCGATTCCAGCTCGCCCGTTTCACCCTGGGCCGAGCAGATGCAATATCCCACCAAAGCGCCGTCTTCATCCTCCGCGGCGACGATATACACGTCCTGTTCGGGCATCGAGCGGAATTTTTCACAGCGCGTCTCAAACCTCAGCTGCGCAAAATACTCCTTGAAATGCGGCGACAGCGCCAGATGCTGCAGCCGCAGCTTTTCCCACAGCAGCTCAATTCGGTAAAGTTCGCTGATCGCCAGTATTTTGATCGTCGCATCCATATCCGCACCTCCATATCTGCATTATATCAGGACTTTCAACAGATAAACCTCGTTCTTTACAAACGCTTTTTTTACGATTATAATAGGAAAATGTAACTGTAGCTCCCAAAAACAATGGTTTTGGGGTATGGTTTTATGGCTTCGACGCAGGACACGGCGGTTTAAAGGCCCGGCACAGCGAGCGGGGGTTCGGTGAAAGCCCCGACAGCGGCGGTAAACGTGTCATCACCTGTCAGCCTTCCGGCCGAAAGAATGCTTCGTGTAAGCCGGAACGCGCCGCGCCCGTTACCGCGCGCAAAAGATATGTCTGATGTCTTTCAGGCATGCTTTGGGTGGTACCGTGGAAGACGTGCGTCTTTTGCCCCAGGCGGGCAGGGCGCTTTTTTATTTATACGGCCTTTTGAGGCCCAACAAGGAGACGAAACATGCTGTATAAACAGGTGGACAAAGACCTCAATTTCAGGGAGAGAGAGCTCAAGGTTCTGGAATTCTGGCAGGAAAACCGCATATTCGAAAAAACGACGCAGAAGAACAGCGGCAAACAGCCGTATACGTTTTACGACGGGCCGCCCACGGCCAACGGCAAGCCGCATATCGGCCATATTTTGACGCGCTGCATCAAGGACCTGATCCCGCGGTACCGCACGATGACAGGCTGTGACGTGCTGCGCAAAGCCGGTTGGGACACGCACGGCCTGCCGGTGGAGCTGGAGGTGGAAAAGCTGCTCGGGCTGGACGGCAAGGAACAGATCGAGCAGTACGGCGTGGAGCCGTTCATCGCCGAGTGCAAAAAGAGCGTCTGGAAGTACAAGGGTGAATGGGAACGCATGAGCGAGCGCGTCGGCTTCTGGGCCGACATGGAACACCCTTACATCACATATGAAAACAACTACATCGAATCCGTCTGGTGGTCGCTCAAGCAGATCCACGAGAAAGGACTGCTCTACAAGGGCCACAAGGTGGTGCCCTACTGCCCGCGCTGTGGGACGGCGCTGTCGTCCCACGAGGTGGCCCAGGGGTACAAGGACGTTGAGGAGGAGTCCGTATTCGTCAAGTTCAAGGCGAAGGGCGAAGAGGATACCTACTTCCTCGCCTGGACGACCACGCCCTGGACGCTGCCGTCCAACGTGGCGCTGTGCGTGCACCCGCGCCAGCAGTACGTGAAGGCGGAGGTCGGCGGGGAAAAGTACATCATGGCCGGCGCGCTGGTGGAAACGGTGCTGGGCGCCGACGCCAGGGTGATCGAGGAATACGTCGGCAAGGACCTGGAATACCGCGAGTACGAGGCGCTGTACGATTTCGGCGCGGCGGACAAAAAGGCTTATTACGTCACGGTGGACGATTACGTCACGCTGACGGACGGCACGGGCATCGTGCATAACGCGCCCGCGTTCGGTGAAGACGACGCGCGCGTGGGCCGCAATTACGATTTGCCGTTTGTGCAGATGGTCAACGAGCAGGGCCGGTTCAAAGCCAGCACCCCGTGGGACGGCGTGTTTGTGAAGGACGCGGACCCGAAAATCATCGCGGACCTCAAGGAGCGCGGCCTGCTGCTCAGCACGCAGCGCTACGCGCATAGCTACCCGTTTTGTTGGCGCTGCGACACGCCGCTGCTCTACTACGCCCGCAGCACGTGGTTCATCAAGATGACGGCGCTGAAGGACCTGCTTCTCAAGAACAACCGTGCCGTCAACTGGCTGCCGGAGAACATCAAGGAAGGCCGCATGGGCAACTTCCTCGAAAACGTGATCGACTGGGGCCTTTCGCGCGAGCGCTACTGGGGCACGCCGCTGCCCGTGTGGACGTGCGGCTGCGGCCACATCCACGTCGTCGGTTCCATCGCCGAGTTAAAGGAACTGGGCCAAAACGTGCCTGAGAACATCGAGCTACACAAGCCTTTCATCGACATCGTGACGCTGAGCTGTCCCAAATGCGGCGGACAGATGAAGCGCGTGAGCGAGGTCATCGACTGCTGGTACGATTCGGGCGCGATGCCGTTCGCGCAGTGGCATTACCCCTTTGAGAACAAGGAAGAATTCGAACGCCGCTTCCCGGCCGACTTCATCAGCGAAGCGGTCGACCAGACGCGCGGCTGGTTCTACACGCTGCTCGCCATCGGCACGCTGGTGTTCGAGCGCAACCCGTTCGAGAACTGCATCGTGCTGGGCCACGTGCAGGACAAGGACGGCCAGAAGATGAGCAAGCACAAGGGCAACGTGGTGGACCCGTGGGCTGTGCTGGATAAGCAGGGCGCCGACGCGGTGCGCTGGTATTTCTATGTGGGCAGCGCGCCATGGCTGCCGAGCCGCTTCTACGACGACGCGGTATCCGAGGCACAGCGCAAGTTCATGGGCACGCTGTGGAACACCTACGCGTTCTACGTGCTGTACGCGGACATCGACGACTTCGACCCGACCAAGCATACGCTGTCATTCAACAACGTGATGGACAAATGGATACTCTCGCGCCTGCACACGCTGGTGCAGACTGTGGGCCGTCATCTGGACAACTACCGCATCACCGAGCCCGCGCGCGAGCTGGATAAGTTCGTGGACGAGCTCTCCAACTGGTACGTGCGGCGCTGCCGCGGCCGTTTCTGGGCCTCCGGCATGGAGGAAGACAAGGCGGACGCCTTCCTGACGCTGTACACCGTGCTGGAGACGCTGTGCCGTCTGGCGGCGCCGTTCATCCCGTTCATGACCGAGACGATCTACCAGAACCTTGTGCGCAGCGTGGACAAGAACGCGCCGGAGAGCGTGCACCTCGCCAGTTTCCCGGTGGCCGACGAGTCTCTTATCGACAAGGCCCTGGAGGCGGGCATGGACGCGGTGCTCAAGGTCGTGGTGCTGGGGCGCAGCGCGCGCAACACCGCCGCCATCAAGAACCGCCAGCCCATCGCCAACATGTACGTGGGCGGCATCGATGACCCAGGCGACATGTTCACCGAGCTGATCGCGGGCGAGCTGAACATCAAGGCGGTGTCGTTCGGTGCGGACGTCACCCAATACATCGCATACAACATCAAGCCGCAGATGAGGACGCTGGGGCCCAAATACGGCAAGCTCTTAAACGCCATCCGCGAGCACCTCGCGGGCGGAGACGGCGTGGCCATCGTATCGGCGGTGCGCGGCGGCGGCACATACAGCTTCGACGCTAGTGGCACTGAGGTGATTCTGTCTGAGGAAGACCTGCTGATCGAGCCGGTGCACAAGGAAGGCTTTGTGGTGGAAAGCGACGGCGGCGTCAGCGCCATCCTGAAAACCACGCTGACCGAGGCGCTGATCGAGGAAGGCTATGTGCGCGAGCTGATCTCCAAGATCCAGACGATGCGCAAGGAAGCCGGTTTCGAGGTGATGGACCATATCCGCTTCGCGCTGACGGGCAACGACAAGCTGGCAGGCGTGGTGTCCCGCAACGCCGGGGAGATCAAATCCGAGGTGCTGGCCGACGAGGTCAGCGGTACGTTGTCCGGCTACGAGAAGGAATGGGACATCAACGGCGAAAAGGCAACGATGAGCGTGCAGAAGCTGGGCTAATGCAAGCGAAACGGAGAAGGCCGGTGCGGTGCGCATCGGCCTTCTTTTGTTCCTCCAAGCGATTAAAGGAGACATAATAATGTCATAGGAGATTGCATGTTAAAATTTTGTATATTTATTTAAATATTATATTGACATGATGCTTTTTATAATCTACAATTGTAAATATATAATATTCTAGTATCGATATAGGAGGTGTCATATGGCGCTCACCAAACAGGAATGGATCATTATGGAGACATTGTGGAACGCCTCCCCCCTGTTTCTGTCTCAGATCATGGACAAGATGAAAACCATGGTGGACTGGAACAGCTCCAGCTATCTGACATATCTCAAGCGGATGACGGACAAAGGATACATCGGCTTCGACACGATAAGCGGCAACCGCTGCTATTACCCGAAGCTCAAGCGCGAGGACTGTATCGAAAACGAAAGCCGGTACATTCTCTCCAAGCTCACCGGGCAAAGCGCGCGCCTGCTGCTGGCCAGCATGATCCAGCAAAGCGGTTTAACTGAGCAGGATAAAGACGAGCTGCGCGGTCTGATCGACCGGATAGACAAGGAGGGGTAAGCATGGATTTTTTGAATGTGCTGCTTGAGCTTTGTATCTATTCCGGCATCATATTCGCCGCCACCATGCTGATAAAGAAATGCTTCAAGAATAAGATGTCACCCTTTCTGCACTTTGCCATATGGGGCCTGTTTCTCCTCCGGCTTCTCATTCCCGTCACCCTTGAAGCCCCTATGCACATCTTTACCTATCAAACGCCAGCAGCGCCTGTCATCGAAAAGTTCGGCAACGCCACAGCCACCGGCAGCTCCCTCGAACCAGAGGTTCCTGCAACAGCCTTATCTGAACAAACTGGCCGTCAGGAACCAACTGAATCCCCATCACAGGTATCTATTCAGCCCGCGGCGAATATCGTGCCCGTATCTGATCCTGTCCGGCTCACCACCCCACAGATTGTCCTTGTCGTATGGCTGGGGGGTGCGGGAATGGGTTTCGCCTATGTCGCTGTGCTGGTCTTCCTGCTGCTGCGCAAGGTCCGACTCAAATCCGCTCCCGCTCCCGTGTATCTGCTGGAGCTGCTTGGCGAGGTCAGGGCTGAACTGGGCATAAAGACAAATCTTCGGCTCAAATGCCTTTATGAATACGGCACGCCTGCGCTGCTTTTTCCGCGTACCATCCTCATCCCCATGGACGCGCTGGCCTTTATGAACGATGAGCAGATCAGGCACTGCCTGCGCCACGAGTGCATGCACCTAAAACGCGGCGACCATGTGATGAGCCTTTTGCTGACGCTGCTCAATGCCGTCTACTGGTTCAATCCGTTTGTGTGGCCGGCGTTTCATGAGATGCGCAAGGATATCGAGACCGCCTGCGACAGCGCGGTCATCAAGCGCATAGGGCCTTCCTCCCGGCGCAGCTACGCCGAATTGATACTCAGCCTCAGCGGGCGCACGCCGCATATGCAGATCGCGCTTGGCATGGCGCAAGGCAGAAAGAACGCCGAGCGGAGAATTAAGGGGGTGTATATGGCGTACAGGACAAAGCGCAGCGCCAAGCTGGTGTCTGTGGTGCTTGCGGCGGTATTGCTGCTCTGCTGCTTCACCACGGCCTGCCAGCCCACGCCGGAGATTCCGCCGGTTGTGAACCGGGCCAAGGGGATATCGCCCGAAATGATCGCCGAGCCGCTGCCGGAAGGTCAGATAAAGGAGCTGGACGCGCCCAAACATTGGGAGGAGACGCTATACCAACAGAACAACCGCATTGAGATCGCGGCTGATGTTGACATCCATATACCGGATAACCTGTCCAACACGCCTGTCGTCAAGCTGGAGCAAGCACCGTTCTCTCAGGAGCGCATGGCTGAGCTCATACAGTATTTCGTCGGCGACAGCAAGCTATACAAGCCGCTGCCCATGACGAAATTTGAAGGCTTGATACAGCTTAAGAAGCTACAACACGGCGAAGGCAGCTTTGGTGAGTACACCGCGGACATGCGCAAACTGATGGCGGAGAAGCTTCGGGGATTGATCGAGCAGGCGCCGGACACAGCGGAAAAGGTTTATACAGACTTAACCTTAACGCTGCCTCACAAGTCCGAATACATGAACGTGCTGGAATCTTATGGTGTAGACTTCTCAAAGCCGCAGGGAGAAAAATACGTAAATGTGTTTGCGGAAACAGGCGAAGAGTTTGAGCCTGAAACCCTCGCTTCAACGTATGATTCCACCGCCGGTATAGCCAGCCGTTTTTCGTTCGTTTATCCGGGGAGCATACTGTCGGTAAGTGATATGAAGTATCTGAAAGAGCTGCATCAAGGTTTCCGATTCATTATTGAAGCATTTTCAGAAACCGAGAATGAGTATTTCAATGATCTTTACGGCATTATAGACAATATCACAGAAACGCCCGACCAAGCGCTGGCAACCGCGCAAAAAGCCCTGGATGATCTCGGCGTCGTCGATATGAAGCTTGCCACGATTGAGAAGGGCGTATGGGCGCCTCGACAGCCCCAGGAATGGGATGAATTCTCAGGGGATATATCCAAAGCTCAGGGCGGATACTATATATCCTTTGTGCGCACGGCGGACCAGTTGGTGGGATATCGAAGAAACTATGGCGGCATGACCGCCGGAGATCTTCCGCAATACACGCCTCCTTTCCGCGTTGAAGCCGCTGAGATATTTGTAAGCAACGGTAAAATACTCAAATTTGACTGGATGAGCATGGCGAAGGAGGTGGAGACGGTGGCATCCAACACAAATCTTCTGCCTTTCAGCGAAATCACCCGCCGTCTTGCCGACTACCTCTCTTATAATTATCCCATTTACAAGGGACCGAACGGCCAGACAATAAAAGATGCGATTTATATCCAAATTACCGACGTGCAGCTTCGCGCGAGCCAGATCCCCGCGAAGGACGATCCTTATAAGGTTTGGATGGTACCGGCATGGCTCTTCAGCTTAAAGATTTTTTACACAGATCAATCTGGGAATGAGACGATTAATCCTGAGTATCCCTGTGAAATTAACGCTCTCGACGGAGGTATCATAATCCCGATCAAAAAATAAGTTCATAATATTTTGTTTAAAAATTATCGGAGAGGGGCCGTCAGCACCATACAATTTTTCTGTCACGTAAGCGTTTGTCGCGGGTCATTTTTTGGCTGATCGAACTCTTAATTATGGTTTGTAAAGCTCTTGTTAACAATGGTATTGATTAAGTATATTGGTCTTCATTTCCATTTCCGCAGTACACGATGCATATATATTCATATGTTATACATCATTGTTCAACACTGAGTTATCCACCATTCTCTGTGGATAACTGCTTCAATCCGGTGGATAACTGTGCAAATCAGCCCATTTCAAGAGCTTGTCCACACTTGTATGGAAAATTTTTAGTTTGTGGATAACCCTTCTTGACAGAGCGTTTTGTATAAAAAAAGAGCACATACTTGCGCTCCTTTTTTTCATTGTCTTTACGTGATCTTAATATAAGCCGCATAAACATACGCGGTGGAAGACTTGTAGCGGATCTTGTGCCAGCCAGACCCTTCGGCCAGTATTTCCACCGTCTCACCTTTGGAAAGCTTGCCCAATACCGAGGTGGATGTGGACGACCCGCTGCGCACATTCAACACGCTGGCGTTCACCTGGCCATATTTGCCGGTGGACGTTTTCAGATACTGCGTATACATGTATCCGGTGACACCGCCGTATTTGACCTTACACCATTCCGGCCCATTCTCCAGCACCTGCACCACATCTCCGCGGGACAGCGTCTTGATGATAGCCCCGGTCAGAGACGCGGCCTTTCTGAAATTCAGCGCCGACGCGTTGACGTTCGCATAGGCCGTGCTGGCCGCCGGAGGGGGCGTGACGGCGGGCGTTTGAGCGGCGTTTAACGTCACATAGCTGGCATGCACATAGGCCTCCACGCCGTTGAACAATATCTTGTGCCATTCGGCCGTGGCGTTTTGCTGGATGATTTCCACCTTGTTGCTCTTTTTCAGGTTGCCAATAATTCCGTCTGCTGTTGTGGGCCCGCTGCGCACATTCAGCACCGATGCGGTGATCACGCCCGTTACGGGGTTTGTGAGGCTTACATAGTCCGCAAACAGCCATGCCGATCTTCCGCCGTACAGCACGTGGTGCCATCCACCCTTGGCGCCCGGCTCCACGACGCATACCGTGTCGTTCCTGCCGTAGCTGCCCAGAATATCGTAATTCGTGCCCGGCCCGCTTCGGATGTTGACCACGCTGGCTGTCACCTTGCCGGTCTGTTTGATCACCGGCGTCTCCCCGGTTGGCGTCGGCGGCGGGCAAGGCGTCGGCGGCGCGCCGTCGGTCGGCGCCGGCGTGGCCGTCTCACCGGGGACCGGAGTCGGCTCTGTGGACTCTGTGGGCAGCGGCGGCAATGTGGCCGTCTCACTGGGTACCGGCGTCGGCGCGGCGGCCGGATCAAGCTGCACATAGTCAGCAGAGATGTAGGCCTCCATACCGCCAAAATCGATCTTGTGCCAACCCGCCACCACGTTCGCCTGTGTCACGGTGATGCGTGACCCGGCCAGCGCCTTTCCGATCGCCGCGTACTTGGTGTCGGGCGTGCTGCGCACGTTCACGTAGTTCACGCAGTTGATGATGAGCGCGTTCGTATTGCCTTGCCCGGAAGGCGGCTGAAGTCCGGGAGGCGAGATATTCAGCGTCTGAAACGAAGTGTTCGGGTAATAGAACGTCAGTATATCGGCAAAGGACTGCCCGGCCTTGGCTCTCTGCTGCGCGCCGCGCTGAGACAGGCCCACGCCATGCCCATACCGCCGGTGATACAGATTCCAGCCGGAACCCGTCTCCTCCACCACAAACAGGCGCAGGCTGGTGTTGGTGAACGCCTGATACAGCCCGCCGGACTTGTCCAGCTCGTGCATATCGATCGTGAACGTCACCGTTACCGGCTCCTCAATATAGTCCTTCCCGGTGGCCGCTCTCTCCTGATCCGTCGTCCTGCGGACAGCCTTCACCCGCATCGTCACATCCGCTTTGTAAAAAGCAATGCAGTTGGACTGCCCGGTGTAGTCCTTCAGGCCATGGTTGCCCTCATAGGTGTGCGGCAGTATACGGTCGAATCCCAGTATCTGAATGTCCGACGTCACGTCGGCGACATATCCTTTGGCCTTGACCGCAGGCAGCGCCATTATCTTCATATAGCGCGTTGCGTTGCTGATCTGCGAACCCGAGCCCGCCACCATAGACCCGTCCTTCATCACCTGATAGCCGATACCGCTCGAGTCCGACAGAGTTTTTGGGAATATCAGCACTTCCTGCACGCTCCATGTGTTCTGCGTGTCAAACGGGTCGGGCTGCACCACATGATAGGGAAGCAACGTGGCGCTGGCAGACCATACGTGCTGCGGGATATCGGTATACCCGCCGTTAGAGGCGGCGTAAAATGTCTGCACGAGGCTGCCGCCGCTCACCAGCACCTGCCTGGAGGTTTCGTCCACCGCCCTGATCGCGGTGCTGTAGGAAGGATTATAACCCTTGTAGACTTGGCTGGCGGATGTGTCCAGCAAATCGTATGTACCGCCGCCCATATACCGCACCGCATAGGTGCGCGCAGCCACCGCCTGCGCTTTCAACGCCTCCAGCGGCCACGAATTGCTCATTTCGTGCGGCACCACGCCGTACAGATAGTACTCCAGATAGATGTGATTGACCACCATCAGCGAGCCGCCGCTTACCGTAAACTGGATATCGCCGCGATAGTTGTTCGTCCCGTAAGTGGTCGTCTTGATCGAAGCATAATTATAGCTGGATGAAGGTGCGCGTTCCACCACCTTGATGCTGCTTCCCGAGCACACCAAGGCGCTGCCCTGATAGAGCTTGACCACTCCGTTTTCGATCTTGGCGGTGTATGACCCGGAAGACAGGCTTATGGATGAATCCGCCTCAATGCCGTAGTTGCCGTTTAATGAAAAATTAAGCGACGCCCCCCCGATCGAAAGCTTGACGCGTACGATTGAATTGTCGGATGCGGCTGTTCCGCCCAGCTGCACGGCCATGATCGTGGCCATAACCGCCGCGATGACCAGCCCCGCCAGTATACGGCGCAGCATCCTTTGTATTGTTTTATCCAAGCTTAAAGTCACCTCATAAGTTATATCGTCATGAGGCATGTGTTATTTAACAATAATTTTATATTGATTATGACCTTTTCAGCTGATTTAGGGCAATTTTTTAGTATAATAAGGCTTATACGGGGTTTTTCTTGCAGTTTGGGCGAGAAAAATGTTTCAGCCATGCAAAATCGGCTTATATATCTAATGAAATCGCAGCAACCTCAACCAAAATCAGCCTCCTATAACAGTCTTCGCCCCGGCTTTTTGCAGGGGATCTTTTTTTGTAGCATTATAAAATAATTTCCTCTCTTCTTACCCATTAAATCCAGTTTCTTTGTCAAAAAACGTTCGTTTTTAAGAAAAAGAAGCATTATGATTTGACAACTCCAGATGTTTGTTATATATTGGGTAACTATGTGGAAGAATACTGTTGATAATAGTGGTTTTTGAGCCATCTGGCAGCAGTTTTGATCCGTAAAAGAGTGTTAGTACAGTGGTTCATCCGCTTGCCATATATTTCTTAGAAAGAGGAAAGGTTATAAGTTTGAAGAACAGAATACTGAGGATATTGTCTGTGATTGGGGTGTTTCTGATCGCTTTGTGCACAGCAGCCGGTTCGGCCAGCGATGTGATCAGCGAAACAGATGCGCTCAATCCCAGCACGCTTATTGAAATGCCCGTACGGGCTGTCAATGGAGCGCCGCACCAAATTGTGGCCCATGTTAAAGGGGCCCCGCGTCACGACTGGCTGCGCGCCGCATTTGCGGACACCGCTGAAGCCGCCGTACCGGATGTGGATGCGGACACCTTCGGAGAAATGCTGTCTGAGGTGAAGGATCCTTCCTATGTATATAGCGAGGAAGAAAAGGCGTTTGTCGCCCGCGTGGTTTATGCGGAAGCACGGGGCGAAGGGTTCGAGGGCAAGGTGGCCGTCGCGGCTGTGGTGCTCAACCGTTTTGAGAGCGGCCGCTTTGGCGGCACGGTGAAACGCGTTGTGTTCGCCCGCCGGCAGTTCGCGGTTTCCGGGCGTTATAACGACGAGTGCATGGCCGCGGTGAATGTGGCGATCGACCAGGACAACGCCTTTCCGGACGATATGTATTATTTCCGGGTGTCCCAGAGCAAAAAGTGGCGCAACTTCGACTACTACGGCCGCATCGGCAACCACAGCTTTTATTGCGCGTAAAAGGCCATACGGGACAATCAAAAAAAGCAAAATCAAGGGAAGAGTGCCCGACAGCTCTTCCCTGTTTTTCTGGCTGGTCGATATACAGGATATACAGATTAAAACCTCAGCGCGGCGACTGCCGGTATCACCTTATCCGTCTTTTGATCACTGACACGCCGGGAGTACCATCTCACCGCCGCTGATGCCCATGGGTTGGCGTTTGAAGCTGATACTATATGCTGATGCCCATGGGATGGCGTTTGAAGCTGATACTATATATAGAAAGAATTATTTCCGGGGCATCAGCAAAAGCCGAATCGTATTGCAGCATGTGATTAAAATCGGCCGGCTGTGTTCTCAGATGCATTTGGAAATCAAACTTTCGGCGCATATCTTTTGAGTCTTTTTGGTTCTAAACTTTTTTTCTCAAGCTGCACACCGACTCCCCCGATATAACAGAAGACAACTCGATAACCGCAGCAAGGAGAAGCTATGAATAATATCATCATAACCGACCCGGCGAAGTGTGAGGGCTGCAACCGCTGTGTTCGCGTATGCCCTGTTTCCGAGGCCAACATTGCCTATCTCGACCACAACCAGATCAAAGTCCGGATTGACGAAAACAAATGCATCGCCTGTGGGGCGTGCCTTGAAGTCTGCCAGCATAACGCCCGGGATTTTGACGACGACACAGAGCGGTTCTTTGCGGATCTGCAAAGCGGCGTGTCCATATCCCTCATCGTTGCGCCCGCATTCCGCGCCAACTTTGAAGATGCGTCCTCCATCCTGGCCTGGTTGAAAACGCTCGGCGTATCCGCTGTGGTGGATGTCTCTCTGGGGGCGGATATCTGCACCTGGGCGCACATCCGTTATATCGAGAAAAATGCGCCTCACACGCTCATCACGCAGCCGTGCCCGGCCATCGTCCGATACATCAGCAAATACCGCCCTGCGCTTCTGGACAAGCTGTCGCCCGTACACAGCCCCATGCTGTGCACCGCAGTGTTTATGAAAAAAACGCTCGGCATCAAAACCAGGATCGCGGCGCTGTCTCCATGCATCGCCAAGAAGCACGAATTCAGCGAGACCGGTCTGGTGCATTACAACGTCACCTTCAAAAATCTAATCGATTATATTCAGAAGCACAACATCCGCATCCCACAGGCCGAGTTCGCGTTCGACCATGTGGATGCTTCGATGGGCCGCATCTATTCCATGCCCGGCGGCTTAAAGGAGAATGTCGAGTTCTATCTGGGTAAAACACTGCGGGTAGACAAATCCGAAGGCCAAAGCACCGTTTACCGCCATATCGACCTGATGGAAAACGAAACCGTGGAAAACCTCCCCGCGCTTTTCGACGTGCTGAATTGCCCGGAAGGCTGCAACGCCGGTACCGGCTGCGATCACGGCAGTTCGCTGTTCCGTATCAACAGGGTCATGGATGAACAACGGTCAGCCGCCATACAGAACAGCCAGCCGTCCCGCCAGGACGCCATGACGGCGCTTTTCACGCTGTTCGACAAAAGGCTCAGCCTTGCAGACTTCATAAGAAGCTATAAGCCGCAGACGGTGGAGCCCTTGAGGTATACGGAGGAAGACGTGGAGGCCGCTTATTTGGCGCTGGGGAAAACCACCGGGGAACAACGCACCCATAACTGCTATGCCTGCGGCTGCGAAACCTGCCGCGACATGGCCGAGCAGATCGCCAAAGGCATCAACGTTCCCGAAAACTGCATGGAAAAGACGCGGCACGACATCCTGCTCGAGCACGACGCGTTTATACGGGAACGCGGCAGCAGCCTTGAGAACTTAAAGCAGATCTCCGCCGAGGTCGATTCGATCAAAGCGCTGTTCGAACAGGTGCTGGGCGGTATCGGCAACGTCGAGAGCGCGCTGGACCAGTATGCCCGGATGGCCCGGCTCATCAACGATATCGCGATGGAAACGCAGCTGCTTTCACTCAACGCGGCTGTGGAAGCGGCCCGCGCGGGCGCGGCCGGAAAGGGCTTCGCCGTGGTGGCGCAGGCCGTGCGGGAACTCGCAGACAAGTCTCAGCAGTCCGTCAGCGAGGTCGCGGACACCACCAAATTTTCCAGGAGAACGATCGCGTCCATCACCCAATCCAGCGGCCAGGTGGACCAGTCGATACTCAAGGTCTCCGACTACATCGAGGACATTACACGGGCCATGAAAACGTTCCGCCAGCATGGTGACAAACCGGGTTATCCCAATGAGACGCAATCAGGAATATGAAGATTGCTGAAAAGCTCCAAATGCAAGGCGTTTCGCGCATTGTGACGATGGTGTAGCAGCGCTACTTCGGGGAGCAAGCGGAAATTGGGCGCAGCATTTGGGCTTTGTCAGTGTCCTGACGGGCCATGAAAATGGTCCGGGGCAATGAAGCCTGCAGGGCTCACCCTTCCGTCACCCGCCCGACCATCACCGTCATATCGTCCCGCACGGACCTGCCGGACAGCGCCTTGGCCAATATCGTGTCCGCCGCCTCCTGCGCGTCATCCTGCGGGATGCCGGCGAACCACTGAGCCGTGTCGTCTCCAACCGCCTCGGACACGCCGTCGCTCATCATCACGACCAGATCCCCCGGCTCCAGCGTCTTGTGGATGTTGACAGGCCGGACTTCGTCCACGATGCCGATGGGCAGAGAGCCGGGCGTGACCACCGATACGCCGTCGCGCCTCAATATATATGAAGGTTCCGCGCCAATCTTGGTAAACGTGGCCGCACCTGTCCTCAGGTTCATCAGGCACAGGTCCACCGTCGTGAACATGTCCTCGTCGCTCTTGAGTATCAACAGCCGGTTGATGGTATCGAAAATGATCGCGTCGTCGAACCCGGCATGATAGAAGTTCTCGATCAGCGACACCGCCGCGTCGCTCTCCCGGCGCGCGTTCTCGCCGCTGCCCATGCCGTCGCATATCATCATCAGATACCGCCCGTCCTTTAGTCCCACGCACACGCGGCTGTCCCCCGACACCTTGTCTTTGGCGAGGTCCGCCGCGCCTGTCTCCACGCGGAATTTTCTGGCCTGTTCGAAACGCAGCGTGCAGTATGTTCCGCCGCCGCAGGCCGACTCGGCCGTTTTCTGCATCTTCACGCCGCACACGCCGGACAATGTCCGTTCAATGTCATGACTGCAGTCGGTTGAGCCGCCGCAGTTTCGCACCTTCATCCCCACCGCCACCTGCCCGGCCACGTTTTCCGCGCATACCTCGCGCGCGCGTATGCTCTCGGCATCCAGCGCCGCCACGATACGTTCCTCCATCTGCTCCAGAAACTTAAAGCCGGTGTCCATCTCCTTCCCGATATCCGACACCACCTTGGCGACGCCTTTCAGCTGCCGCCCGGTGACCACGCGGGACTCCTCGATCTTCCTGCGCCATTTCAGACTCAGCAGATACGCGCTGAACACGTTCTCCGCCGCGGCCAGTATGCCCTTCACATTGAAGCACTTCTTGACAAACGCCGGGTCCAGGCAACTCTCGTCGATGCTGCCGTTCTTCTCGAAAGCGGCCAGCAGCCGGTTCAGCACGCCGTACGTATTGAGAAAATCCTTGTCCCAGCAGCTTTTCTTGAACACGCAGTCCTTGCAGGTGCCCTCCGCCACCAGCGACAGCACGCCCGATATGTCGCCGCCCGCCAGCTTCTCCTCCGCGTCGCGCGCGAACATATCGCCCGTCTGCAAAAACACCTGCGAGACTTCCTTTAAACGCCCCACCGTCAGCTCCTTGAAACGATGCGCGTGCATGTTGTTTTCAAACTCCCGCCGCGTTTTGATATCGATAAACTTGCCCGCAAACACGAACAGCTTACCCGGCAGCACGCAGAACACCAGCGTGGCCGCCGCCGCTTCGATCATCAGCAGATGCCACAGCGGCATCTGTGCCAGCGCCACCACGATCATCAGCACCGTCAGCAGAAATCCCAGCGCGGCGCCCGGCTTCTTCAGCTTGCGCAGCGTGCCGGCCACCAGCCCGGCCGCGCCCAGCATCGCCACCATGGACAGGTCCGCCAGTATGCCAAGGCACAGCGCCAGGCCGGCCACCAGCCCCACGCCCGCGCCCAGCGCCGGGCCGCCCGCATACGCAATGAACAGCACCAGCAGCATCGCGATGATGTCCGCGATGTACACGCCCATCACATTCAGCTGGCCGAACATGCATATCAGCACCAGTGCGCCCAGCGCGAGGCATATTGTCTCCTCCGTGGAAAACAGAGTGCGCTTTTTGCCGCCCTGAAATATCTGCAGCAGCGTGCCGGACACATATATCATCACCAGCGCCATCAGGCATTCCAGCACCGTCGTCATGAATATCTGTAAATCTTCCGTTTTAAAGACGATCGCGCCCACCGCGTAGGCGCACGCGGTCACCATCATCGCCATCCAGCGGCGGCTCTGCCCCACCGCCAGCAGCGCGCCGCACACCATCAGCGACACGCTGACGATATACAGCGTATCCTCCGGCACCAGCAGCGCGCCAAAGCACACGCCCGCCGTGGCGGCCAGCACCTCATATCGGCTGCGCACATAGCACGCGGCGATAAACGCGGGGCCCAGCGGCGATATCGCGCCCAGCAGGCGGATGCGCGCCAGCAGAAAAGCGACGGCCATATAAAGCAGCAAAAACAATATCTTTTTAAGCAGCTCGGTCTGGTGGGCAGCCACAGGTTTCGTGTCCCGGCAGCTTTGGGTCTCAAGCACTGCAGATGGCATTTGGTATGATCAACTCCCGTCGTCCGATATGGTAACCCCTATTATAGGAGGACGGCGTTGTGAACATTGTCGCTCCGCGCCAAACCGCGGCGTATAATTTGCCGATACGCCCCAATTTTTTTTGCTTTGTATGTATATTTTTTGCCGTTTTTGCGTATACTGATTGGTTAAGGATTTGGCACCGCCCGCACTCCCGATGGCGTGAACAAGGAATGGCGCGAATCGTCCCTTTTGGATTCCCAAAAAGCCTTTGTAAGCCTGGCCTTCATAAAACATTTGATTCTTTATGTTTTGCTGGTATAATGTTAAAGAATTATCAGGCTTTTTGAGAACAAGTTTTGATTCTTAAAACAGGAGGATTATATTACATGCAGTGTTCCAGAGAAGTGGACGAAATGGTATATGTGGCCAAAGGCCCCAAGCATGGCCCGGCGCCCATTCCCGAAGAAGGCCTCTGGGTAAAGGCCAAACAGATCACCGATATTTCCGGCCTGACGCACGGTGTGGGCTGGTGCGCGCCGCAGCAGGGCGCGTGCAAGCTGACGCTCAACGTGAAGGAAGGCATCATTGAAGAGGCGCTCATCGAGACCATCGGCTGCAGCGGCATGACGCACAGCGCCGCGATGGCCGCCGAAGTGCTCTCCGGCAAGACGCTGCTCGAAGCGCTCAATACCGACCTCGTGTGCGACGCGATCAACACCGCCATGCGCGAGCTGTTTCTTCAGATCGTTTACGGCCGCACGCAGACGGCGTTTTCCGAATGCGGCCTGCCCATCGGCGCGGGCCTCGAAGACCTCGGCAAAGGCCTCCGCTCTCAGGTGGGCACGATGTACAGCACGCAGGCCAAGGGCGTCCGTTACCTTGAGATGGCCGAAGGCTATGTGACCGAGCTGGCGCTGAGCGACACCGACGAGGTCATCGGCTACAAGTTCGTGCACCTTGGCAAGATGATGGAAGCCATCCGCAAGGGCGTTGACCCGGCGACGGCGCTTGCCAAAAACACCAACTTTTACGGGCAGTTCGAAGGCGCGGCGAAGTACATCGACCCGCGCGTGAAATAGGAGGTCAAATCAATGGTGACATTCGAAGGTTATAACAGACGCATCGCGGGCATCGAAGCCTGCATGAAGCAATACGGCTTTGAGAGCCTGGAGCAGGTTGAAGAGTTCTGCCAGCAGCGCGGCGTCGACGTGGCGGGCATCGTGAAGGGCGTGCAGCCCATCGCGTTTGACAACGCCGTGTGGGCCTACACGCTGGGCGCGGCCATCGCGCTCAAAAAAGGCTGCAAGGTCGCGGCGGACGCGGCGGAAGCTATCGGCATCGGCCTGCAGGCGTTCTGCATCCCCGGCAGCGTGGCGGCGCAGCGCGAAGTGGGCCTTGGCCACGGCAATCTGGCGGCGATGCTGCTGCGTGAAGAGACGCAGTGCTTCTGCTTCCTCGCCGGACACGAGTCCTTCGCGGCGGCGGAAGGCGCCATCGGTATCGCGAAGACGGCCAACAAGGTTCGCAAGACGCCGCTCCGCGTCATCCTGAACGGCCTTGGTAAGGACGCGGCCTACATCATCTCGCGCATCAACGGCTTCACCAACGTGGAGACGGAATACGACTACGCCACCGGCGAGCTCAAGATCGTCTGGGAGAAAGCCTTCTCCACCGGCACGCGCGCGTCGGTCAAATGCTACGGCGCGGACGACGTGTCCGAAGGCGTGGCCATCATGCGGCATGAAGGCGTGGACGTGTCCATCACCGGCAACTCCACCAACCCCACCCGCTTCCAGCATCCCGTAGCGGGCACTTATAAGAAGTGGGCGATCGAGAACGGCAAGAAATACTTCTCCGTGGCTTCGGGCGGCGGCACGGGCCGCACGCTGCATCCGGACAACATGGCGGCGGGCCCCGCTTCCTACGGTATGACGGACACCATGGGCCGCATGCACGGCGACGCGCAGTTCGCGGGTTCCTCTTCCGTTCCGGCGCACGTGGAAATGATGGGCCTCATCGGCATGGGCAACAACCCGATGGTCGGCGCTTCCGTGGCGGTGGCCGTGGCGGTGGAACAGGCGCTGTCGTAAAGCTCTACATAACTCAAACAACGAATACGGGCGGCCAATGGCCGCCCATTTGTATTCCCTGATTTGCCGACTTTATGCTCCATTATAAGACGTCAGGATCCTTTGGCTGTTTAGCGAGCTCACCGCGCAGCCAGGGCAGCCGGTCCCGGAAAAACAACAGCAGGCCGCCTGCGAGCATAAAGAACGCGATGAACTGCGACGTGGAGAGCGCGCCGACGCTGCCGCGCGCGTCCGAACGGAAGAACTCAATGGCGAACCGGCCCACGCTGTAAAGGATGAGGTAAAGGCCTGCCACCTTCCCGGCGCTTCTGGCTTTGCGGGCGAAAAGGATCAGGACCAGCGCGATGAGAAAATCCCCCGCGCTGGAAACGAGCTGCGTGGGAAACAGCGGTATGCCGTTGGGTGCGAGCGCGGAATTCTCAAACACAATGCCGATGGGCAGGTCCGTGTGAGCGCCATAGCAGCAGCCGGCCAGAAAACAGCCAATACGCCCAAACCCCTGCGCAACGGCCACCGAGGGGATGATCAGATCGAAATGCTGCAAAAAGCTGACGCCTTTTTTCCGGCAATAAAGCATGGCGGCCAAGATGCCCGCGATGATGCCCCCGTATACGACAAAGCCGCTGCCGGACAATATCGAAAGCGGATCTTTCAGGAATGACGGCAGTTCAACGATGCAAAACAGCAGCTTCGCGCCGACAAACCCGGCGACCAGCACGATGATCCCGAGATTCATGACGATATCGGCGCTCAACCCTTTGCTTTTGGCGCGCCGGACGCCAATGATCATCGCGCATAGGACGCCGATCGCAATCATCAGTCCATAGCCGTGTATGGTCACCGGCCCTATCGTCAAAATATCGTTATACATAGGCCTCCTGCTATAAGTCTTTTTGTAGAGTATACACCCGGCCGTGCGCATATTCAACACAGCATCTCGGAAAGCTGTTTGGCGCTGGGGCAACGGTCCTTCAATATTTTCCGGGCTATCGGCTTTGCACCGCGGCCGCTGCGTGGTACAATCAAGTCAGTAAGCCCGACACCCATTCCTTTTCACTCAGCAATGACGCCGATAGTGACAGCCAGATAAAATAGTATTCCTGTATTATGACATATGCAAGGAGATCACGATGAAGATATTGCTGAATAACGGTATGCTTTTTGACGGAACCGGCAGCGCCGCCCGACCGGGGTCAGTCGTCATTGACGGCGATACCATTCTGGACGTGCTGACCGGCGAAGCGCCCGCTCGTTTCGACGGGGAGGTGATCGACTGCGCGGGCAAAGCGATCACCCCCGGTTTCATCGACGCGCACTCCCACAATGACTGGTTCGCCGCACGGCCGAATCCCATGCCGTATTTTGCGCCCTTCGTGGAGCAGGGCATCACCACGCAGGTGGCGGGCAACTGCGGTTTTTCGCCCTTCGGCTTCGAAGCCGGGACGCCCTATTACCATCTGCTGGGCAGCGGGCTTTTCGAGATGGGCGAAACATTCGGCGATTATTCCACATTCGAGGGCTGGCGTGCCGCCGCGGAACTCACGACGCCGCTCAACC
Organism: Bacillota bacterium; assembly: GCA_023428025.1. Classification (GTDB taxonomy): domain Bacteria; phylum Bacillota; class Clostridia; order Christensenellales; family SZUA-584; genus SZUA-584. The sequence continues at coordinate 34,570 of JAEYZN010000046.1, read as the reverse complement.
TTGTGCCGTTGCAGGGGCACGGCTCCATCCGCATCGGGCTGGCCGGGTATGAAAACCGTCCGCTCACGCCGGACGAGATGCAGCGCCACAATGCCAAGCTGGCGCAATCCTTTGATCAGGGCGTATTCGGGCTGTCCTACGGCCTCATGTACGAGCCGGACCGGTATGCAGGGTGGGATGAGCTGGACGATGCCGCCCGCATCACGGCGCGGCGCGGCGGCATCATCACGGTGCATTCGCGGGCGCAGTCCGCCGCTTCCACGTCGTATCAGCCGCCCATCGGCGGCGAGGCCCACAACCTCAGGGCGCTTCGCGAGATGATTGACCTGACGCGCCGCACCGGCGTGCGCATGCACTATTCCCACCACATATTCGTCGGCAAGGCCACGTGGCGCACCGTGGACAAGAGCCTTGAGCTCATCGACCAGGCGCGCGCGGAAGGGCTGGATTTCACATACGACATGTACGCGATGACGTTCGGCGTCTCTGTCATCACGGTGGTGCTGCCCAGCTGGTATCTCACACTGCCCAAGGAACAGCGCCGAAGCTTATCCAAGCGGGCGCGCCTCGCGCTGGAGATCGGCGTCACCAAGCGCGCGCTGGGCTTCGATTTCGGGGATATCCAGGTCGCATGGGCGGGCGAAGGCCATGAGGGCATCTGCGGCAAGCGCATCAGCGAGCTGGCGGCAGCGTGGAAGGCGAGCCCGTTGGACGCTTATCTGCGCGTCGTGGATATGAGCGATGGCAAGGGCCGCGTCAACATGTACCGTTATTACAACGAGGATATCATCAAAAAGCTGATGCGCCATGAGCCGTCGCTGTTCATGACGGACGCGTGGATCGAGGCGAACGGCATCCAGAACGCGTCCGCCTACGGCTGCTTCCCGCGGTTTCTGGCGCTGTCGCGCGAGACGCGGGCCATTCCGATGGAAGCGGCGGTGCGCAAGATGACCGGCGCCGTGGCCGACCGGTTCGGCATACGGAACCGCGGCTATCTGGATAAAGGCAGTGCTGCAGATATCACGATATTTGACCCGGCCACAGTGTCCGCTCAGGAAGATGCGTGCGGGCGGCCGGCGGGAATCTGCGATGTATTTATCAACGGCGTGCATGTGGTGAAGTCGGGCGCGGCGGATGCACACCTGCTGAAAGGAGCGGGACATATCATCGTGCGACCGCAAACCAACGAACAAGGCAGTGTCTGAAGCCTCCGGAACATTCGTTTCAGAAAATAAAGATGAGAGCGGCTGCAATCGCGGCACTGACAGCGACGATCGTTATCAGGTAGATAAGGATTCTGGACACCGGGCGGTTAAGCATCACTTTGTTTTTAATCTGATACGATGTGGAAACCAGCGATCCCACAATAACAATAAGCAGCAAATCCCAGTTTGCAGCGAAAAAAGGGCTGCCTTGAAATAACCCGCGCAGGAAAACGTCCAGCAGCACCGCATACATTATAAACCGCCCGGCATACGCGTCTCCCTGGTATACAATCGATTTGGTCCGCTCATCAACCACACCGTAAAGCGGGGTCTCTTTACTTTGCTCAGCGTTTTCTCTGCGCATGGCCATCTTCCTCCTCTAAGTAGAATAAGTCTTCAAAATTCTTTTTTAAACATTTTGCAAGGATGAGGGCCAGCCTGGCTGTCGGGCAATATTGACCGGTTTCGATGTAACCGATTGTTTGCCGGCTGACCCCTGCCACACGGGCAAGCTGCTCCTGAGAGATATTCATTTCGGCGCGTGCCACCTTCAAACGGTTTTTGAGTTTGCCCCTGTCGTCCAATGTCATACCTCCCTTAATACAGCACCAGTATAATGCTTATGAATAGAATTGTCAAATATGCTTTGCAAATTTCAAAGCATACTTTACATCTTCTTTAATTTTTGCGTTTCACAAAGGTCTAAAAAAACACAAAAAGCCACAGACCCTAAAGCTTGCGGCTTATGCCCGTTTTTTCATATAAGGCTGTCCTTATTCCTGCCTAGAACGCGGTGTTCACCAATCTCTCGATCGCCTCGATCGCTTCCTTCTCGTCTTTGCCGTTCGCAAACACGTAGATCTTCTCTCCCTGTTTCACACCGAGGGACAGTACGCCCATGATGCTCTTGGCGTTGATCTTCTTGTTTCCCTTTTCCACAAATACCTGCGAAGCAAATCCGCCGGCGACCTGAACAAACATCGCCGCCTTAGACGCGCGAAGGCCGTCCACATTTGTGATGGTCAGCTCTTTCGCCTGCATTTATCCTACCCCCTTGTCGATTTAAGGTTCTCGGCAATGCTGTTGAGCTTTCTCAGCTTATGGTTGATGCCCGATTTTGAACCGGCGCCCACCACAGCCGCCAGTTCTTCCAGCGTTGCCTCGGGGTTATTAATCCGCGCCTCCGCCACCTCGCGAAGCCCGGGGGCCAGTTTATCCAGCCCCATATGAGTTCTTATATACTCGATGCTTTCCTGCTGCCGCACCGATGCGTTCACCGTCTTGGAGAGGTTGCCCGTTTCGCAGTTGACCTTTCTGTTGACAGTATTGCGGACGCTCTTCATCACGCGGATGTTTTCAATACTCAGTATCGATGCGTGCGCGCCGATCATCGTCAGCAGCGTCACGATCGCGTCGCCTTCCTTCAGATAGACCACATAGTTCTTGCCGCGCTCTATCATCCTCGCGGCAATTCCCAGTACGTTAATTATATTCAACAGCCCTTGCGCAAATTCCTTTTGGCCGCAGACAAATTCCAGATGATAGCGCTTCTCCGGGTTGGTGACGGACCCGCCGCCCAAAAACGCGCCGCGCACAAACGCCACCTTGCAGCACCGGCTGCTCAGGAAGGACGTATCCGCGCCCATTCCCAAGCCTTCCTCGCCGATCAGCCGCACATCCATCGCCACCATCCGCGCGATGGACGCGTCGATCGTCAGCGAATAGATGTGGTTGTGCTTGAGCTGGTTGGAGTGCATCTGGGTTGTGGCGGAAACGCCATACAGGTTTTTGATCAGCAGAAACGCCCGCCGCGCCACCGCCGCGTTCTCGGTATCCAGCCGCAGCGTGAACGCCCCGCCCGATATGCTGATGGAACCCGCCGTATGGATCATCGCGGCCAGCTCGGCCAGCTCGCAGCATTCGCTGCCCGCCGCCTGGCGGCACACCTCGGCCTTTGCGTTTGCGGAAAACGACATGCCTTCTCCTTAACGCTTGTAATACATCAGGTCCCGGTGCTCAATGTTCACGCGGTGTCCCTGGCCCTGGAATATCCGGTACAGTTCCTCGGCGATCACCACGCTGCGGTGCACGCCGCCCGTGCAGCCGATCGCGATAACCAGCGTCTTTTTATCCTGCTCCAGATAATATGGCGCAACGTAGTTGACCAGTTCATTGATCTTGTCGAGGAATATGTGCGCCCGCGGGAAGGACAGCACGAAATCCTTCACGCCCTGGTCGCGTCCGGTATTGTCGCGCAACGCCTCCTCGTAGAACGGGTTGGGCAGAAACCGCATGTCAAACACCATGTCCGCGTCGATGGGAATACCGCGCTTGTAACCGAACGTGGTGACGGTGACCAGTATGCCCTTCTCATCCTCTTCGCAAAACAGCCGGTCTATCGTCTCGCCCAGCTTTTTCAGCGAATAGGTGGAGGTGTCCACGATATTGTTGGCAATGTCCTTGATGCGCTTTAAGCGCTCGCGCTCGCGCGATATGCCGCTGATGACGCTGCCGTCGGGCGACAGCGGGTGCCGCCGCCGCGTTTCCTTGAACCGGCGCACCAGCGCCTCGTCGTCCGCGTCCAGAAACAGTATGGACAGCTCGATGTCGTCCATCTCTTTAAGGCGAACGATCGTGGCGAATATATCCTCGAACATGTCGCCCATGCGCATGTCCACCACCGTCGCGGCCTTGCTGATATCGTCGTTCTCAAAGCAGATCTTGGCAAACTCGGGGATCAGCTTGGGGGGCAGGTTGTCCACGCAGAAATAGCCCATGTCCTCAAAGCGCTTGAGCGCCTGGGACCGGCCCGCGCCGGACAATCCGGTGATGATCACAAATTTCATTTATTCCTCCGTCACATTGGCGATATTTTCTGTGGTGAGCCCGGCTCTTTGGGCCAGCTCCAGCGCAGCCGGAGCCTGCCCCACGTGCTCCGGCCGGTGCGCGTCGCTCGATATCACGAACCGTGCGCCGGTTGCCGCCGCCGCGGCGATATCGTCAGGGTGCAGGTCCCCATGCTTTTCGTTGATCTCAAACAGCACGCCGTAATCCGCGCAGGCCTGCGCCAGCAGCGGGATGTTGACCGGCACGCCGTAACCGGGGTGCGAGATGATGTCGATGCGGTGGCGCTGCATCGCCCGTATATAGCCTTGGGTGATCACATCGGCGCGGCCGCTGCGGCCCGGCGTGGCAAACGTCCACAACGTGCGCAGGTCCCGGCACATCGCTGCCTTGTGGTAGCCCATGATCACGGTATCGAAAACGCCCTCCGGCAGGTCCACGCTGCCGTCCAGGCCGATGAGGTTCAGCTCGACGCCTGCGCGCACCTCGATGCGCCCGGCATATTTCTCCTTTGCGCGGTCGATACAGGACAGATAATGCCCAATATTCCGCCGCCTGATACCATACAGCGGATGCCCGATGGAATGATCGGTGATGCCAACTCCATTAAGACCTTGTTTGATGGCTGCTTCCACGTTATCGTCCACGGTGCCTTTTCCGTGGCTGTGCATCGTGTGCGTGTGGTAATCCGCGGTCAGTCTCATCGTTCGCCCGCAATCTTCACTTCCGGCTCCAGCCAGAGGCCGCTCGCCTGGAACACGCGCGCCTGCACCTCTTCGATCAGCGCGATCAGCTCCTCGGGCGTCGCGCCGCCCCGGTTGATGACGAACCCCGCGTGCTTTTCCGACACCTCCGCGCCGCCGATGCGCAGACCCTTGAGTCCTGTCTGCTCGATCAGCGTGCCCGCGTAGCCGCCCTCGGGCCGCTTGAACGTGCTGCCCGCGCTCGGGTATTCCAGCGGCTGCTTTTCGCGTCGGCGCGCGTTCAGTTCCTCCAGCTTTTTGAGGCTTTCATCCTCGCCGCAGGACAAGAACTTGAGGCGCACACCCGTCACCACCAGCGGCACCGCCGCCAGTATGCTGTGTCGGTATCCAAAATCCATCTCACTGCGCTGCAACACCAGGTCTCCCGCTGCGGATGTCAGAAACACTTCTTCCACAAAATCGCCGATCTCGCCGCCGTACGCGCCCGCGTTCATAGACACCGCGCCGCCCAGCGTGCCGGGGATGCCGCCCAGAAACTCGGCCCCGCCCAGGCAATGCGCCGCGGCTTCCTTCACCAACGTGGCCAGCGGCGTGCCGCTCTTGGCCATCACGCAGCTGCCGTCAAACGCCAGGCCGGAAAAGTTGTCCGCCAGCTTCATCACAATACCGCGCAGCCCTTTGCTGGTCACCAGCAGGTTGGTGCCCCGCCCCAATACAAACAGCGGACATCCGAGGTACCGCGCCGTCTTTAAGACCACCCGCACCTCTTCCACCGTTTTGGGCAACGCCATCACGTCCGCCGGGCCGCCCACCTGAAACGACGTATGCGCCGACATCGGCTCATCCCGCCGGACATCCGTGATCGCCTTGGATAAAATGTCGAATGCTTCTCTCATAAATGCCGCTCCTCGATTGAAGTGTACACCACTGCACGCAAAAGCACAACGCCCTATGCGTTCTCGCTCCCTGTTTCCGCCTCAAAATACGCCACGATAGCCTGCGCCGCCCGAATGTCCATGCCCGGCACACCCGCGATCTCGTCCACACCGGCCATGCGGATGTCTCCCACCGTGTCAAAGTGCTTGAGCAGCGCCTTCGCGCGGTTCGGCCCCACATGCGGTATCCTCAGCAGCACCGAATCCTCCACCTTGCCAAGGCGCAGGCTGCGGTGATACGTGATCGCAAAACGGTGCGCCTCGTCGCGGATGCGCGTCAGCAGCTTCAGCGCCGGGTTGCTTTTATCCAGCACGACGGGGTCGCTCTGGCCCACCACGAACACCTCTTCCTCGCGCTTCGCGAGGCTGATGAGCGGCAGGTCCTCCAGCCCCAGCGACGCCAACGCGTCGTAAGCCGAGTGGAGCTGTCCCTTGCCGCCGTCCACCACGATCAGCGTTGGCAGCTCGTCGAAGCCCTCCGCGCCCGTGAGCGCGCGCTTCAGGCGCCGGGTCAGCACCTCGTTCATGGACGCGAAATCGTCCGCGCCCTCCACCGTCTTGATCTTGAAGCGCCGGTACGACTTCTTCTCCGGCTTGCCGCCCCGGAACACCACCATCGACGCCACCGAGTCGGTGCCCTGTGTGTTGGATATATCGTAGCATTCCATGCGATCCACGTCCGTATCCAATCCAAGCGCTTCTTTCAGCGCCATAAGCGCGCCCGTCGTCTGATCGTACTCGTGCTGGCGTCTTGCGAGCCTGCGCGTCAGCGCCTCCCTGGCGTTGTTCAGCGCCATGTCCGCCAGCCTGCGATTGTCGCCCTTCCCGGGCACATGGACGACCACCTTGGAGCCGCGCACCTGCGTGAGCCACTGCTCGATCAGTTCCTTCTCGTCCGGCTCCGCCGACACATAGATCTGCTTCGCCACACCGGTCACACTGGAATAATACTGCTTGAGCGCCTGGGAAAGGACAGTTTCGGGCCCTTCTCCCGCGCAGCTGATAAAAAAACGTTCAGTGTGGTTCAGCTCGCCGCGGCGTACAAACATGCCCTGCACCACCGCTTCATCGCCCTGCTGCCACACGGCGAACACGTCCTTGTCGTTGAGGTCCGGAAACGCCGCCTTCTGCTTCTCGAACAGCCGCTCCAGCGCGCGGATGCGGTCCCGCAGCATCGCGGCCTTCTCATACTCCATGCTCTCCGAAGCGGCGGTCATGTCTTCCTCGAACTGCCGCCTCAAACCCTTGTAACGGCCCGACAAAAAGTCGATGATCTCATCCACCATGCGCTTGTATTCGTACTCGCTCACCTTGCCCGCGCACGGCGCCAGGCAGCGTCCCATCTCATAGTTTATGCACGGGCGGCGTTTTTTACCGTCCGGCAGGTCCAGCCGGCAGGTGCGCACCGGGAACATGCGGCTTAGGGTATCCATCACCTCGTGTAGCACGTGAGCCGCGATGTACGGGCCGAAGTATTTCGCCCCGTCGTTCTCCACCTTGCGTGTCACGCGGATGCGCGGAAACGCCTCGCTCATATCGATACGGATGTACGGATAGTGCTTGTCGTCGCGCAGCAGTATGTTGTAATACGGGCTGTAGCGCTTGATCATGTTGGCCTCGAGCATCAGCGCCTCGATCTCCGTACCCACCAATATGTAATCGAAGTCGGCGATCTCCCGGACCAGCGCCTGCGTCTTGGCATCCTTGCGCGTGTTCTGGAAATAGCTGCTGACCCGGTTTTTCAGCGCCACCGCCTTGCCCACGTAGATCACCTTGCCGTCGGCGTTTTTCATAAGATACACACCCGGCGTCTTGGGCAGGGTTTTCAGCTTCTCGCGAATCTGGTCCATGTCAATACCCGAGCTCTATCGCCTTGGCCAGCACCTTCCTGGCCGCAGGCGCCGCGTTGGAGCCGCCCGAACCGGCCTTTTCCAGTATCACCGCGATGCTGAGCGGATGCGCCCCGTCGTCCACAAAGCCCACAAACCACGCATGCTCCGCGTTGCCGTCCTCGGCCGCTATTTCCGCCGTGCCCGTCTTGCCGCCCACCACATAGTTGTCCAGCGCCGCCTTCCTGCCCGTGCCGTCCTTCACGGCGGCGATCATCATCTCCTGCAGCTTCTCCGCCGTCGCGCTGCTCAGCGCCGTCGTCACGGTGGTGCCTTTCACGCTGTACGTGGTCTTCAAGCTGTTGGACACCGTATAGAGCAGCTTGGGTTCCATCATCACGCCGTCGTTGGCGATGGCCCCGGCGATCATGCAGGCGTGCAGCGGCGTGATCAGGTCGTGATACTGCCCGATGGACGACCACGACAGATTGTTCTTGTCTTCGGTGGACTCGTACACGCTCTCACCCATCACCACATCGTTGAACAACATGTCGTTATTGAACAGAAATTTATTCGCTTCGGCCAGCAGCTTCTGCGCCCCCAACTGCTGCGCCGCCTCCGCGAAATACACGTTGCACGAATGGCGTATGGCATCCTCCAGGTCCTCTTCCTCATGCTCGCCCGTGCATTTGATCGTCTTCCCGCCTATCTCGGTGCTGCCGTGGCACACCGTCGTGAAGTCCTCCAGGCCGTTGTCGATCAGCGCCGCCGCCGTGACCAGCTTGAACGTGCTGCCCGGCGGATACAGGCCGGAGAACGCGCGGTTCACCAGCTCGCTCTCGCCGCCGCCCTCCAGAAATTCCTCCATCTTGGTGGGGTCAAACGTGGGGGACGACACGCTGGCGAGTATCTCGCCCGTCTTATAATTCATCACCACGATCGCGCCGCGGCTGCCGTCCATCACGTCCAGCGCGCGCTCGCACAGTCTGGCGTCTATCGTCAGCGCCACGTCGCTGCCCCTGCGCTCTTCGCCGGAGACGAGGTCCACGATGCGCGTGATGGTGTCCTTGTCAAAGCCGAACAGGTATTTGGCGAACATCGTCTGCGCGCCGTATGTCATGCCGTAGCTGTCGCCCACGATGTGCGCGATGGACGTCCTCATGCCGCGGTCGTCCACGTAAACGCGGTTTCCCTCGTCGTCGATGGACAGCAGCGTGCGGCCCGTGCGGTCGCGCAGGTCCCCCGCCTTCACCGTGGTCTCCATGTTCTGTATGCGCGGGTTATACGGCGTCACAAACCATCGCTCACCGTACATGAACACCGCATATCCGAGATAGACCACCAGTCCCGCGAACATCACGGTAAACACGATAAGCAGCGTGCGGATGTTGCGCCGGAGCACGTTCTTCTTCATCACAGCACCTCGCCTCCCGCCTTGCGGATGTCGCGCTCGTCGCGCTCGCCGTTCTTCACAGCCACCCCTTCTATGATACCCACCAGCGCCATGCACGCCAGCAGCGAGCTGCCGCCCGCGCTGATAAAGGGCAACGTGATGCCCGTCAGCGGTATCAGCTTGATCACGCCGCCAATGATGATGAACGACTGCAGCGACAGCATGCACGTCGCGCCGAATACCAGCAGCGCGTCAAACCGCGAGCCCGCGTTCATCGCGATGATCATTCCGCGTATGATGAAAACCAGATACATCAGTATGATGATGATGCCGAACATAATGCCGAACTCCTCGCAGATCACCGCGAATATGAAGTCGCTGGTGTTCACCGGCACCGACTCGGGGTATCCCATTCCCAGCCCCGCGCCGAACGCGCCGCCCGCCGCGATGGCCATCAGCCCCTGCACGATCTGGTAGCCTTGGGTGCGGTGATACATCCACGGGTTTTCCCATATCTCCACGCGCGTCCGCACATGCGGGAACATGTAGTAGCTGGCCACGGCGCCCGCCCCGGCCACGCCGAGGCCCCCCAGCGTGAGCAGCGTGCGCCCCGTACCCGCGAAAAACATGATCAGGAACGTCCCGGCGAACAGCAGCGCCGCCCCCAGGTCGTTGGACATCACCAGTATGATCACGCACAGTCCGGCAAACGCGATATACCCAAGAGTCAACCATTTGCCGCGCTGCTTCGAGAAAAAGTAAGCGGACACCAGGATGAACAGCACCTTGGCGAATTCGCTGGGCTGAAACGATACCGGCCCCAGGCTCACCCAGTTTCTCGCGCCGCCTTTGGTGTGTGCGAACAGATACGCAAACGCGAGCAGCCCCAGCGCGCCCGCCATCATCAGGTAGTTGAGCCGGCCGAAATCGCGCGCGCGCTTGATCACCACCACCACGATAAACATCAGCAGTATGGCAATAGCCAGCCAGATCAGCTGGCGCACCGCCGTCTCCATGTCGAGGCGCACCAGCGTCACCATGCCCACGCTCACCAGAAAATAGCATATGACCAGCGTGATGCGGTCGATATGCCGGAATATGATCGCGGCCAGATTGTATCCCAGCAGCAGCAGCAGCGCCACGCCCACGCCAAAGGCCGCGGTGCCAAAGTCAAACACGCCCTGCCGGAACGCCAGCAGCCCGCAGGCCGACAGTATGAACAATATCGTCAGCACCAGCATCGCGCCGGCGCCTCTTCTTTCCAGAACCATCTATTCGTCCTCTTTCAGATCGACTTCACTGTCTTTTAAATGCACGCGGGCCACCACGTTGCCGAAACAGACGATGTCGCCTTCGTAGATGGGGCATGCCTCGTTTATCAGCTGCCCGTTTACCGTCACGTCGCCGCGCCCCACGCAGTTCACATAGACATAGCCGTCCTCCGCCAGATAAACCTGGGAATGGGCTCTGTCCACGCTGCGGTCGAGCAGCTGTATATCCACCCGGCGCGACCGGCCGATTGTGTTCTTATCCATCAGCTGAATGTTGCTTCCCATGATGTCTTCCGGCCCCGAAACGATCGTCAAATAACCGATGCTGCTGTGCGCCACGCCCAGCACATAACGCTTGTCCCGGTATTCCTTGATCGAAATGCTCGTCACGCCCAGCAGCACAATGCCCGCCGCGATGAGAAACCAGAAGCGCAGGGTGAGCGCCGCAGCTTCGTAAACTCCATTCATAGACTTCACCTCGTTTTAACAATTGTATCATATTTTAAGGCAAGTTAATCCTACAAGTTTGTAAACGGTGTATAAAATCACATGACGAAAATGTAACACAGGTGGCTGATGCAGACAAAAAATCCCGGCTATGGCCGTATTATCTGTTATAAATTTATCAGGTCAGCCTCCACCCGTACGCTGTGCCGTGTGGCCTGGGCCCAGGCCTCCCCGCCTTGAAGCTGTGGTGCGGCGCCGCCTCGTTTTCACCAAGCGGCATCGCTTTTGCGCGTTTCCGAAACATTAACGCAAACTCCCCTTTCGCGGAAATGATGTAAAATATGCGGGCAAAACACGTGGGTAATCAGCCGTTTCACTTCATTTACCGCGTATTTGCTGCCATCACAGGCATTTGACAAAGGCATCCGACTGCTATATCATATTAAGGTCAGGGAGGATGCCATGTTCAATCAAGGCGATAAAATTTCATATCCGATGCATGGCGCGGGCGTGATTGAATCTGTTGAAGAGCGCGTATTTCTCGACGAGAAAAGATTTTATTACGTGCTTAAATTCTCCGACGGCGATATCAAGGTGCATGTGCCGGTGGAAAGCGCCGAAAAAGCGGGGCTGCGCCGTGTGATCTCCGCGGATGAATGCCGCCGGGTGATGGAGACCTTCAAATCGCTGGACGACGTTGAGGAGCCGACCAACTGGAACCGGCGCAATCGGGAAAACCTTGAGAAGATGAAGACCGGCAACGTGTTTGAAATCGCGGCCGTCATCAAAAGCCTTTTGAAGCGTGAAACCCGCAAAAATCTGTCCTCCAGTGAAAAAAAGATGCTGGGCACCTCCATGCAGATACTCGCATCCGAGCTGGCGCTGGTTAAGGGCCTGAGCGACGAAGACATCAAAAGAAGCATCACCGCATTACTGTAGTCTGCCGAATGGCTGAAGCTCCATTAAAATAGGGATATTTATGATTTGCGCGCCCGGAGGTAACAAATATGTCTAGGCTGTAAATTTTATTTGTTTTTTTAGCGGCGGCTATCTGTGTGGACTGTTCCTGTGATATAATACTGCAATGCAAGATAGTAGAGGTGCTTGAATGGGAAGAAAAATTGCGCGTTTCTTTATCGTTTTGGTGGGGTTGTTTATTGGGCCCGGTATCGCCGCTCTCATATTCGAACTGCTCGGAAGGATTCATAACACCACCAATCCTTACGCGCTGCTGCCCGACTGGATCACGCTGCTCATATTCATCGGTTCAGGTATTATCTCCGGCATTGTTTTCCTGTTTCTTTCCAAACCGATCGTCGAATTTGTCTTCAGATCCGCAGGCGAGGCCGACAAGAAGCTTTCCAAGCTTCCCGCGGGCGTCGTCCTTTCCGCCGTGGCCGGCCTGATATTGGGGCTGGTGGTGGCTTATCTGCTGTCTCAGCTGGTGGGAAGCATTCTGCTCGTTTCCTGGCTGGCGGGTATCATCAACGTCATCATCTATATCATCTGCGTTTACCTCGGCATCTCCATTCTGGTGCGCCACCGGCCCGAATTCGTGGATTCCGCGTTCAAGCGCGGTCGCGAAGAGAAAGCCAAGGATTCCGGGCTCGCCCGGCCCAAGCTATTGGACACCAGCGTCATCATCGACGGACGTATATTCGACATCTGCAACACCGGCATACTGGAGGGCGCGCTCATCATCCCTGAGTTCGTGCTGGACGAACTGCGTCACATCGCGGATTCAGCGGACGATTTGAAGCGCAATCGCGGCCGCCGCGGCCTTGACGTGTTAAAGCGCATCCAGACCGAGCTCAACATGCCGGTCAAAATCGTGCATGCCGAGGTGGATGAAGCGTCCGACGTGGATTCCAAGCTGCTGTTCCTCGCCAAAAAGATGGACGGCATCGTTGTTACCAACGACTTTAACCTGAACAAGGTGGCGGCGGTAAAGGGCGTGCGCGTGCTCAACATCAACGAGTTGTCCAACGCGGTGAAGCCCGTGGTGCTGCCGGGTGAAGATATGCAGGTCACCATCGTCAAAGACGGCAAAGAACCCGGTCAGGGCATCGCTTATCTGGACGACGGCACCATGATAGTGGTTGAAGGCGGACAAAACGAATACAACAAGCCGATACCGGTTGTTGTCACAAGTGTGATTCAAACAGCTGCTGGCAGAATGATATTCGCAAAACTCAGATAATGCTGTGGATAAAATCGTAACCTAGCCGCTTAACGAATCCCCGCCGTCTATCGGCGGGATAAATCTGCGGCTACATCTGAAAAGAAGCGTATCCTTCGTCGTCAGGCAAACTTTCGAATTTTTCCAATATGGCGTTCTGTATCATTGATCTGGCTTCGGCATTGATCGGGTGGGCAATATCCTTGTATTCACCATTCGGCGTCCGGCGCGACGGCATGGCAATAAAATACCCACTTTGCCCTTCGATGATTTTCATGTCGTGAACAGCGAACATATCATCAAAGGTGACCGATACCACCGCCTTTAGCTTGCCCATGGTTTCAATTCTACGAATACGAATGTCAGTGATATCCATAAGAAACCTCCTCTGCAAGACATTATGCACAGAAATTAAATTCGATATAGACGGGCATTTTTCCTTCTTTTCATTGTTTCAATTTAAATATCCAGTCAATTTTTGGCTCATTTTTGGGCGATTTGCTGACATTTATGTCAATGTCCGCCCTAAAATCGTGGCAACACACCGCCTATTGCCACATGAAGCCAAAGCCGCTATAATGACAAAGAATGATTATTCAAGGAGACAGCAATGGCAAATAACGTTTACGATGTGCTGGTGGAAAGAGGATTTTTGCGCCAGGTCACGCACGAAGGGCTTAAAGAGCTGCTGGCCAGCGAGAGCGTCACGTTCTACATCGGCTTCGACCCGACCGCGGACAGCCTTCATGTGGGGCACTATGTGCAGCTGATGGCGATGGCGCACATGCAGCGTGCGGGTCACAAGCCCATCGCGCTCATCGGCGGCGGCACCACGATGGTGGGCGACCCTTCCGGCAAGGCGGACCTGCGCAAGATGCTGTCCAAAGAGGATATTGAAAGAAACGCCAACGCGTTTAAAGTACAGATCAGCCGTTTTCTTGACTTTGGCGAAGGCAAAGCCAGAATGATCAACAATGCCGACTGGCTGCTGCCGCTCAATTATATCGAGTTCCTGCGCGACATCGGCGTGTATTTCTCCGTCAACCGCATGCTGACGGCGGAATGCTACAAAAGCCGGTTGGAAAAAGGGCTCACCTTCCTCGAGTTCAACTACATGCTGATGCAGGGCTACGACTTTCTGTACCTGAACCAGCATTATGGCTGCAAGCTGCAGCTGGGCGGCGACGACCAGTGGTCCAACATCCTCGCGGGGGCGGACCTGATCCGCCGCAAGGAGCGCAAGGAAGCCTATGGCATGACGTTCTCGCTGCTGCTGACCAGCGACGGGCGCAAGATGGGCAAAACGGAAAAAGGCGCGGTGTGGCTGAACCCCGAAAAAACGCCGCCTTACGAATTTTATCAATACTGGCGCAACGTGGCGGACAGCGACGTGGAAAAGTGCCTGTCCCTGCTCACATTCCTGCCGATGGACGAAGTCAAACGGCTGTGCAGCCACAAGGATGAACGCATCAACGACGCCAAGATCGCGCTGGCTTACGAGGTGACGCGCCAGGTGCACGGGCAGGAGGAAGCGGACAAGGCCAAGGCCGCCGCCGAGGCGCTGTTTGAAGGCGGCGCGCAGGGCGGCTCCATACCGGAAACAACCGTTTCCGATCTGAAGGGCCTGCTGCTGGTGGACCTGTTGCAGACGTGCGGCCTCACGGCGTCGCGCGGCGAGGGCCGCCGGCTCATCGCGCAGGGCGGCGTCACGCTGAACGGCGAAAAAGCCGCTGCGGAATTCATGCCCGTTACGGAAGATCTGTTCCGGGACGGCGTTCTGCTGATCAAGAAAGGCAAGAAGATATTCCACCGCGTGGTGCTGGAAAAATGATCACCCTGCGGGGCCGCACCGAGACCACCGTCGTCATCAAGAAGTCACGGTTCATCGGCCTTGCATGCCGTATCCCGGACGAAGCGGCCGCGCAACTGGTGCTGGACGAGCGCAAAAAGCAGCACCGCGACGCCCGGCACAACTGCTTTGCCTACCTGCTGGAAAACGGCGTGATGCGTTATTCAGACGACGGCGAGCCGCAGGGCACCGCGGGCCTGCCGATGCTGGAGGTGTTAAAGCGCTCCGGGCTGACCGACGTTCTAATCGTGTGCACGCGGTATTTCGGCGGCACGCTGCTGGGCGCGCCCGGCCTTGTGCGGGCCTATACGCAAAGCGCGACCGAAACGTTGGAGGCCGCGCCAAGGGTCAGGCTTGTGCCGTGCAGCGTTTTTGGGTGCACCTTCGATTTCGCCGCATGGGCGCGCGTTCAGATTCCGCTGGCCCAGGCCGGTTTCATCACCGATGATATTTCCTATGCGGACGCCGTGCGCGTCCGTTTTCTCATCCGCGAGGGCGAAGAAAGCCGGTTTCTCGAACAGGTCCGAAACCTTACGCTCGGGCAGGCTGTGCCGGAGCTGCTGGATGAACGGCTGATGGAGTGCGACGCCTGATATCAAGCTTCATCCAGCTGCTGCAAATCCCGCATGCGCTGCTGCAGCGCCTCCACGATGCGCTCCTCTTCCCGCCGCCCGCTCCCGGGATTATACCGCACGCCTTCACCGATGCGCAGCACGCGTCCCCTCTTGCTGGCATAAACCGGATAAAACGTCACGCTATCCTTTGTTTTCTTGTAATACAGCCGGCCGATGTGCGCAAACCCGCGGTAAAAATCGCTGACGGGCGCTTCGCTGTACCGCTCTTTGGGGTTCTCCGGAAACAGCAGTATGCTGTCGCCCGCGCACAGGCACTCGACGGACAACGAGAATGTCTTGATCACCTCACGCGCCGTGCCGCGGTATACGGGGATCGGGTCAAACGACGACAGCGCCCAGACAACCGGCGTGCTCAGTATGCGCGCCAGAAACCGCCGCATGAAGACGGGCAGCCATTTGATGCGGCCGAACGTGCCGTCGTACATGTGCTGCGTCACCGCCTGCTTTTCGATCATATTGTGCAGTATCCAGGGCCGCACGTCATAAGGCAGAAAGACCACCGCTGCGACCGGGCCGTACACCTCTCCGTGATTGAACACGAACACGCCGGGCAGCGCCGTCACATGCTCCTTCCCCGTCACGGTATGATACATCACCGGCTTTAAAAACGCGCGGATGATGTGCACGCCGATGCGCTTCCTGTACTTTTTGATCAATACGCTGACCAGCCGTTTTTCCATCTCGGCGTTTTTCCGGCCTTCCTTTTTCAGTTGGATATACGTTTTGAGCCTTTTGCCATATTTTTTGGTGAGCGGCTGGCGGATGGAAAGCACCAGCGCCAGCAGCAAAAATACGGCGGGGATGGCCGCCACGCCCGCGCCCACCTGCGGCGCCAGCGCGATGTATCCGCTGAAATCCAGATTGTATATCACGGGGTCCGCCAGCAGCGCCAGCAGCACCGCGATGAAAACCGCCTCCGAGATGACCAGCGTCCAAAGCTCCAGCCGCTCCGCGCGGCGCGAGAAGTCCTCGTCTTTAAGGTCCGGATTGTACAGCCGGATCACCAGCTGCATATCGTCGCGAAGGCCCAGCGTACCCGACATCTGCAGCACCAGCCCGGCCAGCAACAGCACCGACTGCGCTGAAATGGCGAGGCCGCCCGCAAACCAGCTGTCCCGAAACACATAGACGGCAAACAGCGCGACGAACGTGCCCAGCACAAACACCGCGTTCTGGCCGATCTTCTGGACCAGCGTGGCGCGATAAAAACGGTGCGTGCCGATGTATACGGCTGTGAATATAAACGCCAGCAGGGCGAACGCCACGAAAAAGTCCAGATAGAAGGTGTTCTGCCGTTTGAGCAGCGTATAGAGCACATAGGTGAATGCGAAAATATTGAGGGCCGCGCCCGACGTGATGACCATGCCGTCATACAGGTGCACGCTGCGCACGCGGCGCGCATCCGCGGAAGCCTGCCCCGGCTTCGGGTATTCAGTCGCGTAGTCCGCGAACACAAACTGCCGGAAAAAGCTGAGCACCATGCCCAGCACAGCGGCAGGCAGCAGCACAGGCTCATCCACCGCCAGCACCAGCGCGAGAACGACCGTGAACGCGCAAAGGCGGATGAACAGCAGCGTCTTGAGCAGGGCTTCACGGTTCACCGGCAGGCGCCGCCTCAGCCACGCGTTCTCGGCTGTCCGTTCCGCCAGCGGCAGCGCGACAAACCCCATCACCGCCAGCATATTGCCGTACGTATACAGCAGCGGATACAACAGCACGGTACACAGCGCCGCCAGCAAAAAGAATACGACCAGCGCCAGCTTGAAGACCTTTCGCCAGCGCGGATCGTATGATGTTCTGATTGTAAAGCCGGATATGCGCAACAGTGCGGACAGCGATATGTACAGCGCCGCTCCGTATACCAAGCTGACGGACAGCCTTTCCGCCGCCGCCATCGCGTAAAAGCACTGATAGATATAGACGATTTTGCCGAAAAGCCGGCCCTTCTCGGCGGTGGAAAACCTGATGGACATAACTCGGGGGCCTAATATCTTTTGCTCGTGAAGTTATACCCTTCCTTATCCCACACGCTCAACCAGCCGCGCAGCTTATCCAGAAACGCGTCGTTGGTCTGCGTCTTGGCGAGCATGCCGATGAGCTGCTCGGTGACCTCGGCGGTGTTGCCGTTGGCCATCACCTTGCGGATCGCCCAGATGCCCTCCAGCTCCTTCTTGGGCAGCAGCAGCTCTTCACGCCGCGTGGACGACTTGTGCAGGTCGATCGCGGGGAATATGCGCTTTTCGGACAGCTTGCGGTCGAGGTGTATTTCCATGTTGCCCGTGCCCTTGAATTCCTCGTAGATGATCTCGTCCATGCGCGAGCCGGTGTCCACCAGCGCCGTCGCGATGATGGTGAGGCTGCCGCCGAACTCGATATTGCGCGCCGCGCCGAAGAACCGCTTGGGCTTATACAGCGAGCCCGGATCAAGGCCGCCGGACAGCGTGCGTCCCGTCGGCGGGATGATGAGATTGTACGCGCGCGCGAGGCGCGTGATGCTGTCCAGCAGCACCACCACGTCCTTGCCCTTCTCCACCAGGCGTTTGGCGCGTTCGATGACCATCTCGGACACGCGGGTGTGGTTTTCGGGTTTCTCGTCGAACGTGGAATAGACGACTTCGCCGTCGATGGAGCGCTGCATATCCGTCACTTCTTCGGGGCGCTCGTCGATCAGCAGCACGATCAGGTTCACGTCGGGATAGTTGGCGGTGATGCTGTTGGCGATTTTCTTGAGCATGATGGTTTTGCCCGCTTTGGGGGGCGACACCACCAGGCCTCTCTGGCCTTTGCCGATAGGCGCGATCATGTCGATCAGACGGATGGCCAGATCGCGCGAGGCACCCGGCCGTTCCAGTGTGAAGCGTTCCTCCGGGTGGATGGGCGTCAGTTCCTCAAACGTACGGCGCGTCAGGCATTTTTCCACCACATCGTCGTTCACCTGCTCGATGTAGAGCAGCGCGTTGAGCTTCTCGGCGTCCTTGGCGGGGCGTGTTTTGCCCGTCACCTTGTCGCCCGTCTTCAGATTGAACTTGCGTATCTGCGCCATCGAGACGTAAACGTCCTTATTGCCCGGTAAATAGTTCTCGCTGCGCAAAAAACCGTAGCCTTCCGGCAGCACCTCGAGAATACCTATCGCGTCGCCGCAGTCGCCCTTGTTCAGCAGCTCGTTCACCGCGTCGTTGCCCATCACATACTCGATGATCTTCTTTTCCTCGCCGTTCTGCCTTTGCTCGCGCGGGGCGTCAAACTCACGCTTCTCCTCGCGCTGGCGGCGCTCGATCACATCCTGCTGATAGGCGGGGATATTGCCCTCATCTTCCGGCGCTCCTTCCAAAGCGACGGCTTCCGGCTCTTCCGGCTCCTGCGCCTGCTCCGTGCTGCGCGCCTGTCTGTCCAGCTCGTACAGCATATCAAGCAGCTCGTTTTTTCGGAATTTCGTAACAGACTTGATGCCCGCCATTTTGGCGATCTCTCTCAAGTCCATAAGGCTTTTCTCTTTCAATAAACTGATGTCCAAGAGTAATCTCCTTTGATTATATAAAAATGAAAATCAGACACATTAATAACGCCCGTTTGTGAATTATTTAAAGCATTTTTAGGGAATAGACGTACTAAAAAGAAGTTCCAGCCCTAAAGACTACATTTATTATATTATCCATTTTTGGCTTATTGTCAATACTTTAAAACCCTCTGCCATAATAATACCCAGTTTTTTTTAAACTAATCAGGACATCATTCTTCCCGGGCATATTTATTTTATTATTGCGGCATAATAGCATTAAAACAGGCCGCAAAGGAGTCTTATGTTTCTCATCAACCCATCTTCACAAACAATCCGCTGCGCTGTCACCTCGTGCATATATAACGAGCGCGGGCAGGTATGCCGGCTGCAAAGCATACAGGTTGCCGGGGCGGTGGGCACGCCGCAGCAGAGCTTTTGCGCCAGCTTCAAACGAAAGGATGACGTGTTATGTCCGATTTAAAATGCCAGGCGCTGGACTGCATGTATAATATGGAAAATTATTGCAGCGCGCACACCATCCGCGTGAGCCGCACACACCGCGAGACCTATTGCGATACCTACAGCAAGGACAGCCCCATGGTGTCGGCCGAGAAAGACCGCCTCCTCGCCGAGATGAGCACCGAATTCGGCGCCGATGTGGGCGCGCCCAAAATCGTCTGCACCGTGTCCGAATGCGCTTATAACAAATCCTTTCACTGCAGGGCGGGCCGCGTCAACATCGACAACCCGCACGATTCGGTGATCTGCAACTGCATCACCTATCGACCCAAATAATATTTCGAGGTAAAAGAAAAACCACAGCTTTTTGCCGTGGTTCTCCTTCGCCTTTTCGGACATAAACATTTTACAGGGATGGTGCATCAGTGGTGTAAAAATACTCAGCTGTCGTGCAGTAGATGGTGTAAACCCTGGTTTGATTGTGGGTATGAATGGCCCGAAGGCCAATGAGTGCAAATTCTGGTGCGAATGTTGGTGTCAAATCCTCCCCGAAATATTCAACCCTGCGAATCAGGGTCAGGCGCTTGGTTGGGTACAAAAGGCCGGGGGGCTGTCCCGGCAGCCGGGCTGTCATATCGTAACGGGTCAGACCCGCAGGGCATTTTCCAATTCAGCGTTGGCCGTGTGCATCTTCGGCTGGGCCAGCCTGGACATCACGGACTTTTGCTTCATATACAATTACCACACATTTTCCGATTTGAAACATCTGGAACAAAAAACCACCGCAATTTTTTAACGAACTGCGGCGATTTTACCAATAATATGATGATGCAGCGATATATCAGCCCTCACGCAGCAGCGGAAACGTCATACAGTGCGGCCCGCCGCCGCCCTTCAGTATCTCCACCAGCTCCACCTCCGTCACGCGGATGCCCAGCGCTTTGAGCTGTGCGTTCACATCCCTGTTGTTCTTGAAGGACAGCACCCGGCCATCCCCCAGACACTGGATGTTGCAGTGGTGCAAAAACACGCCCGGCTGCGGCACGTCGATCAGGGTGAACCGGCGTCTCTCCAGCGTGCTGAGAAAAAAGTCGGGCAGCGCGTCTTTGCACACCACGGCCACCCGTTCCGCCACAATATTGAAGCACATGTCCAGATGCAGGTTCTGCCGGTGGCACGCCACGCTCATCATGCTGTAGCCCAGCTCGCGCATCTGCCGCATCACGTTGTCGTACCCCGCCGCGTCCGTGCGGGCAATCACGCCCTGCGCGATGGTATAATCGTCGAGGAACCAGAAGTCTCCGCCTTCGAACGCGCCCGCCGTGCACCGGGCGACGCACGGTATGCCCAGCTGCTTCATCTTCTTCTCATAGGCCCCGGTCTCACCCGCGCGGCACGGCTCCCGGAACCGGCCCATGATAAACCCGTCGGCCACACACGCGCCGAAGTCCCGCGCGAACACCTGGTATGTCAGGCCGGGCTGCGGGTCCATCAGCACCACCTCCACGCCGTTCTCACGGTAGGCCTGCGCGAACTCCTCGTGCTCCCTCATGCAGGCCTGCCGGTTCGCCTTCCCGCCCTTTTTGAGCCATTCCGCCGTGATCACGTTGATGGGCTCAAGCTCAAAATACTCGGGCGGGCACAGCAGCACCTTTTTCAGCACGCCGGTGGAATTTTTCATGTATGTCATGTCGTATACCTTCCAGTAGGCCAGGCGCGTTACAGGCTCAGCTGTGCCTTCGTGTCCTTCACGGCGCCCTCCAGCCGCTCCAGCACCCTGTCCAGATCCTCATATGAGATGGTCGCCGCGGGTTCGAACCGTATGGTCTTGGCGTTGTTGAGCGTGCCCGCCGTCATCACGCGCCGCGCGAACATGCCCGTGGCCACGCTGTAACCCACATGGCTCGCAGGGAACTCCACGCCGATCATCAGGCCGGTGCCGCGCACATCTTCAATGATCCCAGGGTATTCGGCCTGCAGCGCTTTCAGCCCGCCTATCAGATACTCGCCCTTCTTGGCCGCCTGCCCCGGTATGTCGTTCTCCAGCATATAGTTGATGGTCGCCAGCGCCGCCGCGCAGCAGACCGGGTTGCCGCCGAACGTGGGCGAGCCCAGCAGCCACGGGTTTTCCTCCAGCGGCTTCACCCAAAGATGCGGGCGCGCGATGAGGCCGGTGATGGGCATGATACCGCCGCCGAACGCTTTGCCGTACGTCATGATATCCGGCACGACGTCCTCCGCCTCGCAGCGGAACATCGTCCCCGTACGCCCCATGCCCGTCTGTATCTCATCCAGTATCAGGCATACGCCGAACTCGTCGCAGATGCGGCGGACCTCCCTGAGATATCCCGCCGGGGGAACGATGATGCCCGCTTCGCCCTGTATGGGCTCGAGGATAACCGCCGCCACCTTCTCGCCCACCGCGATGAGGTTCCGGATGGCCTTTTTCACGTCCTCCGCCACGCCGTATTCCACGTGCTGCACCTGCTGGATCATGGGCAGATAAGGCACGCGGTACGTGCTCTTGCCGCCCATGGAGATGGCGCCCATCGATTTGCCGTGGAAGCCGTTCACCGCGGAGATATACCAGCTGCCGCCGGTGGCGATGCGCGCCAGCTTGATCGCCATCTCGTTGGCCTCCGCGCCGCCGTTGGTAAAGAAGCAGTACTGCAGGTCTCCCACCGTGATGTCGGACATCACCCTGGCGAGGTAACCGCGCAGCGGGTCCAGCAGCTCCTGGCTGTGCAGCGCCTGCCGATCCAGCTGCTTGTGCACGTATTTCAGTATGTCGTCGTTCCGATGCCCGCACATGTAGATGCCGAAGCCGCCCAGGCAGTCGATGAACTCCTCGCCGAACACGTCGTAGAAGTACGAGTCCTTGTCGCTCCATTCCACAAAAGCCGCGTTGGTCGATACCGATTTACGGTATTTCAGCCAGCCGGGGTTCACATGGGTGTTATAGTTCCCGATCGCGTCCTGCACGATCCGGTTCCTGTCGGAATCGGTCAGCGCGTCTCCCTCGATATAACCCAGCACTCTTTTTAAGTCCTTGCGCGCATTCGAAATATCCATTTTCAAAAATCTCCTTTCACAAGCCATGCGGCTGGTGGCCGCATGGAGTCAGTCGTTTTTTCAGTTTCCGCCGATACGGACCAGCATGTATCCCCATCACAAGCAGGGATGATACTGCCGATCCAAATGTCTGCTGATTCTTGATTAGGATATCTCCTCCCGCACGCCGCGCCTTATGCGCCATATGGTCAGCATCACGGCTGGCTGAACAACCCCGTGCGTTGTGACCTGTCGTTTTACATAAATGGATACCGCGGCGGGCATGATCATTTCTGCGCGTCCGCCGCGGTTTTTTCTGTTGCTGTTGCCCATTTACATCCGTCAGCCTTTAGAATCACTGAGTGAATTCTGTCCAGACCGTGTTGTAGGTATCGATCGCCGAGCCCACATCCTGAATGTATTCGCCGTTCGCGAACACATCCTCAGGGATGTTGGAGGCCGGGTTGTTGATATAGTCGTCGCCCAGCAGCTTCACCGCTTCCGTGTTGGGGTTCAGATACGGGAACTCCTCGGAAACGAGCTGGGAGATGTCCGGACGCAGCACAAAGTCCAGGAATTTCTCCGCGTTGTCCTTGTTCTTCGCGCCGTCCGTCACGCAGAGGTTGTCGAGGAACAGGTAGCTGCCCTCCTCCGGGAAGACGATCTTGATGTCCGGGTTTTCCGCGATGGACAGGGCGATCTCCGCGTTCCACATGAAGCCGATGTTGGTCTCGCCGCTGATCATCAGCGACTTGGGCGAGTCGGAATCCAGCGCCTTGACGTTGGGTTTCAGCTCCATCAGTTTGGTGCCGACCTCCTTCAGCACAGCGGGGTCTGTCTCGTTCATGGAATAGCCCATGGACTTGGCGACCAGGCCGATCACCGCGCGGAAGTCGTCCAGCGCCACGATGGTGTTCGCATACGCCGGGTCGAATATCTGGTTGTAGGACGTGATCTCGTCCGTCACCTTGCTGGTGTTCACGCACAGCGTGGCCACGCCGCCCATATACGGCACCGAGTATTTGTTGCCCGGGTCAAAGCTCTGGTCCAGATACTGTGCGCCGATGTTTTTGAGGTTGGGGATGTTGTCCTTGTTGAGCTCCGCGAGCAACCCTTCGGCGGTCATCATCTTCACCATGTAGTCGCTGGGCACGACGATGTCGTAGAGGCCTTTGTTGCTCGCCTTCACCTTGGCGAGCATATCCTCGTTGGAGGAATATGTGCTCACGTTCACCTTGATGCCCGTCTCCTCCGTGAACTTTTCGAACACGGAATCCGGCATGTATTCCGTCCAGATAAACACGTTGAGCTCTCCGCCGGAACCGGCGCCCGACGCGGAACCGCTCGATGCGGGCGCGCCGCATCCCGCGAACAGGGCTGTCGCCAGGATGGCCGCCAGGACGATACTTAACCGCTTTTTCATTATCATACCTCCTTAGATTCTCACCTTTTATATTTGAATAGCTATCAGATACGTTTTCTGCGGGCCGATTTCAGTCCGCGGCTTTGCGTGACCACCACCAGGATCAGCGTACCCAGCAATATCAGCGTGGACAGCGCGTTCACATCCGGCGATACGCCGGACTTGACCATCTCCCAAACCTTTAAGGGATAGGTGGTGCTTCCCGGCCCGTTGGTGAAATAGCTGATGATCACGTCGTCGATGGACAGCGTAAAGGCCAGCATGCCGCCGCTCACCACGCCGGGCAGCAATATGGGCAGCGTGATGTACCGGAACACCTTCCACCGGCTCGCGCCCAGGTCCATCGCCGCTTCCTCCACCGACTGGTCGTACCCCGCCAGCCGCGCCCGCAGCGTGAACACCACAAACGGGATGCAGAACGTGGTGTGCGCGATGATGAGGCTGACCAGCCCCAGCGGCACCTGCGCCAGCGAGAATATGCTGAGCAGCGCGATGCCCAGAACGATCTCCGGGATGACCACGGGTACATACAGCAGCACATCCACCATGCGCCTGCCCTTGAAGCGGTACCGGTACATGCCGATGGCCGCAAACGTGCCGATGATGCAGGAGAGCAGCGTGCTCGCCAGCGCCACGATCATGGTGTTGCCGAACGCGGTCAGCAGCGCCGAGTTCTTGAACAGCCCGGCATACCAGTCCAGCGTGAAGCCTTCGAACACGATATTGCGCTCCGACGTATTGAAGGAGAACACCACGATCACCAGTATCGGCAGGTACAAAAACAGGTAGATCAGGCATGTGTACACCAGTGAAGTGGTTTTGATCGCCAGCTTTTTTCGTGCGCGCATTTGTTCTCCTCCCTCCTATACGAGATTTTCCATATCGCCGCTCGTGCGGGTGTAGATGCGCACCATCACGATGGTCAGGATGATCAGGATGATGGACAGCGCCGCGCCCAGGGGCCAGTTGAACGCCTCCTTGAACTGGCGCTCGATCAGGTTGCCGATCAGCTGCTGCTTTCCGCCGCCCATCAGATCCGCCACGAAGAAGAAGCCGAGCGTCGGGATGAACACCATGATGGAACCGGCGAAAATGCCGGGGGAGGTGAGCGGCAGCGTCACGTGCAGGAACGCGCGGGACCGTTTTGCCCCCAGGTCGTTCGCGGCCTCCAGCAGCGTGCGGTCCAGCTTGTCGATGGACGTGTGGATGGGCAGCACCATAAACGGAAACAGCGTGTAAACCATGCCCAGCAGCACCGCGAACGGCGTGTACAGTATCTCAATCGGCTCCGTGATCAGGCCGGTGCCCATCAGAATGCTGTTGAGCACACCGCTGGTCCCGAGGATGGTACGCCAGCCATAGATGCGGATGAGTGAGTTCGTCCAGAACGGCAGCATCAACAGCATCATCATGACCGTCTTTCTGGTGGTGCTCGCGTTCGCCATGGTATAAGCGAACGGGTAGCCCAGCAGCACGCAGATGATTGTCGTCCCCGCCGCGATCAGCAGCGAATTTCCATATATCCCGAGGTATAGCGGGTCAAAGAGCTTCGCGTAGTTGTCCAGCGTCAGCTTGAAAACGATCTGGTGCTGCTCGTTGGTGCTGCAAAAGCTGATCAGCAGAATATAAGCCAACGGTACCGCCACCAGAAACAGCAGCCACAGCGTGACCGGCGAGACCATGGACAGCATGGGTATGGTATGGCTTTTCAGCCTGTGCCTTGTCAACCGTTTCGCTTTCATGCCGATTCACCTAAATTCACATTTTCCATGTCCCGGATGATCTCCGTTTCCTTCGCGTGCATCACCACGGCGTCTTCCAGGCTCCAATGCACAAACACGGCGGCGCCCACGGAGGCAGGTATTGCCCTGCCAGCCGGTTAACGGTGAACTCCTGCCCGTTCTGCAGCTCCACCATTGCCTTCAATATCTGGCCGGTGTAGGTGTATTCCTTCACCACGCCGCAGATCGAAAAGCCCTCTATCGCGCTGGCCGACAGCTGCACCTTCTCGGGCCGTACGGAGACGTAGACCATCTCGCCGCCGTAGAACCCGCCGCCCTTTCCAGCCGCCTGGCCGCATTCCATCGTGAGACCCAGCGTCTCCCCCTGAACGTCCGCGATATACGCTTCGAATATGTTGGATTCCCCAATGAAGTCCGCCACGAAACGGCAGACCGGGTGCTCGTATATCTCTTCAGGACGCCCGATCTGCTCCATCACCCCGGCGTTCATCACCGCGATGCGGTCGCTCATCGTCATGGCCTCTTCCTGATCGTGCGTGACATAGATGAACGTGATGCCCAGCTTTTTTTGCAGCCGCTTGAGTTCCACCTGCATCTGCTTTCGCAGCTTCATGTCCAGCGCGCCCAGAGGCTCATCCAGCAGCAGCACGCGCGGGTTGCCCACCAGCGCGCGCGCGATGGCCACGCGTTGGCGCTGTCCGCCGGAGAGCTGCGCCGGCATGCGCTTTTCAAACCCGTCCAGTTGCACCAGTGCCAGCATCTCCTGCACGCGCTTTTTGATCTCGGACTTATTCACACCCTTCATCTTGAGGCCAAAACCGATGTTGGCCGCTACGGTCATGTGCGGGAACAGCGCGTACGACTGGAACACGGTGTTCACGTTGCGTTCATACGGCTCCCGGTTCTGCACGGATTCCCCTTCAACGAGAATCTCGCCGTCTGTCGGTTCCTCAAAGCCGGCGATCATGCGCAGCGTTGTGGATTTTCCGCAGCCCGACGGCCCCAGCAGCGTTAAAAACTCGCCCTCATACACGCTAAGGTCCAGCCCTTTCACGACGTGGTTTTCCCCATAGAACTTGTTGACGTCTTTCATTTCAACGATTTTCTTGCCGACCATATCCCCCTGCTTTCTGCCGACCGGCTATATCGCCTTTTCTTGCCGTTCACCGGTCCGGATGCGCATGGCGTCGCTGATCTCCGAAACGAAAACCTTGCCGTCGCCCACGGAGCTGGTGCTGATCTGCTCATGGATATCCGTCAGCAGGTCTTCCACCACGTCGTCCTGCACCACCACGATCACCATGAGCTTGGGCAGCAGGTTGATGTTCACCTTGAGCCCTTTATACTCGCTGACGTAACCCTTCTGGTTGCCATAGCCCATCACGCTCGTCAGCGTCATGCCGCCGCATTTATACTTTTCCAGCAGCTCCTTCATGATCTCCAGCTTATCCGGCTTGATGATGATCTCCAGTTTCTTCACGTGTCACGTTCCTCCTTATTCCGTCGCGGTGACGGCCGCGCCAAGATATCCGTTTCATCTCCGTCTGCGTCGTGATGAGTAGCGGAGCAAATAAAAAAGGCCTTCATTTTGAAGACCTCTTAGTCCGACTTATCGACGATCAATCGACGCTATACACTTATTTCGCTCTCTGCAAAGCCAACCATACAGTCATGGTTTCAGCATCGAAGCCACCACCGCTTTAATACGGTTTGCCATACTCCTGCAGCGAATCTGCGAAAGGAACCGCGTTGTTCGCAACCCCTCTGTTACGGGATAAGTGTACCAGCTTCAGGTGAATTATTCAAGTGCACAATGCAAAATTAATTCTGTGAACTTGCATATTCATTACATATTTTTCTATTTATGGCCCCTTTTTGTTTTTCGGCTTAGGTTTTAGGCATTTTTTCATGAGTTTCATCGGGGAAACGCAGGAAAATCATCTTATACCGCTATCGTCTGATCATCCTCAACAAAAATATATCCTCGCGGTCGACCATGATGTCCGGCGCGAATTGCGGCGCAAACTCCATCGCCTCCACCTGAGCGGGCCTTAACGGAACGGAGATGGCTTCCATGCGTTTTCTCTCATGCACGCCGTTGATTTTTTTTCTGCCATGGCTGTGCGCGATCACCACGCACCCGCCCCGGCGCACCACTCCGGACAGCTTTTCGGTCAGAGCGCGCTTATCCGTCAAATGCGGGTACGCATTGAAGATGACGGCGGCGTCCAGCAGGGGCAGCGAAGCGTTCAGGATATCATCGTTCACAAAGGTGATGCGCATGTCCCGGTGCAGTTCCCGCGCGCAGCGGATCATCTCACCGGAGATGTCCACCGCGTAAATCCGTGAAGGATGCGTTTTGAGCAGATGCCCCAGCATCACGCCCTTCCCGCAGCCAATATCCGCGATCACGCTGTTCCTGCGCGGCCCGATCATGCCCGTTATCTCTTCTCTGACCGCGTCGTCTTTTTCGCTGTTCGTCCAGGCTGAAGCCAGCCGGTCGAAGGCCGCTTTCATTTCAGCGTTTGAGGCCACGCCATTTTCCTCGCTTTTCCTGTGATATGACACCCTGCCTGTCAGCCGTTCTGCCCGCGTACCCGCCGGCGGATCCAGTCCGCCCACACGTCCAAGCCTTCTCCCGTTTTGGCGGACACCTCAAATATCTCGATGGACGGGTTCAGCTTTTTCGCGCGTTCGCGCACCGCCGCGACATCAAAATCGAAATAGGGCAGGCAGTCGATCTTGTTGATGAGCAGCGCGTCCACCACCGTGAACATCAGCGGGTATTTGAGCGGCTTGTCGTCGCCTTCGGGAACCGAGAGTATCATCGCGCTGCTGGTGGCGCCGGTGTCAAACTCCGCCGGGCACACCAGGTTGCCCACGTTCTCCAGCACCACCAGATCGAGGTCCGCCGTGCCGAACTCGTGAATGCCCTGCTGCGTCATGTCCGCGTCCAGATGGCACATGCCGCCCGTATGCAGCTGGATGCTGCGGACACCCGCCTCTGCGATCCTTTTCGCGTCCACGTCCGAATCGATGTCCGCTTCCATCACGCCGATGCGCATCTCGCCTTTAAGCCGCTCGATGGTGCGCAGCAGCGTGGTCGTCTTGCCCGCGCCGGGCGACGACATCAGGTTCAGCAGAAACGTCTTCTCGTCCTTCATGCGCTTGCGCAGCTTGTCCGCCTCGATATCGTTGCGTGCGAAAACGCTTTGCTTGATCTCGATAATTTTGAACTCTTTCATCTGAATCTCCGTTTATCGAACAGCCATGCGAGGCTCATCACACGGCTGTCTGCGTTGTTACTTTATTATATGTTTATGTCCGCCGGTATATTGGCGTCGGCAGGCGTCTTGCTCACCTTCTGGTACACCTTCAGATTGGTGTATATCTCCTGCTTGAGCGGGTTGAGCTTATACTTCCTCACGCGGTAGATGTAATACACCAGCACCGCGATATTGGACGCGAGCGCCAGCGCGCTGACGGTGAACAGCGCCGCCGGATTGTGGCTCGCCTTCACCGCGAACATCGATTGGTCCACAAACGTCGGATACGCCATCGTGAACATCATCCAGAACGCCAGCGTGTGCGCGCGGTATTCCAGCCAGGCGCCCTTCTTGATGAAGAAGGCCGTCAGCGTCGGGGCGATCAGCAGCGCCGCGCCCGCGTAGAACGAGTGATCCGACACGCAGTTGTACACATAGGCAAAGTTCCACAGGTCATAGGCGATGATCCAGAACCAGAGCATATCCGGCCACATCATGTCGCGCTTTTTGTCCCGGCTCACATAGATGCCCATGAAGCCGGTGATGGTGAGGATGTTGAGGATGCCCGCGGCGCCGTTCATGATGTTCCACGGGCCGCCCACCATCACGACGCCGTCCACCACGCCGTTCAGGCTGAAGCACTCAAAATCGCGGATGCACGCTTCAAGGATGTTGATGGACAGTATCAGCGGCGGGAATATCATGGTGAACTTGCTCGCCTCCACCTTTTTGTTCATGCGGATCAGCAAAAAGCCGAGGCAGCCCGCCAACGCCGAATACACCTTGGCCCAGTGGAACCATGTGCCCGTGCTGGACCCCGTGCCCGCCGTGTTGGGCCACACGAAGATCGTGAGGACCAGCGGCACCAGCACAAAGCAGATCAGCGCTGTCCATTTGTTGATGCGCGAGAACTCGTTCAGCAGCATCAAGGCCGCGATCACAGCCAGCAGCATCAGCCACGAATACCACGGCACCGTTTCAAACAAAAACATGCTCCTACCTCCTGATAATCCTATCATGGTGTGAATGCGTCGTCAGCACGCGACGATCTCCTTGATCAGGAATTCCCGCCCGCCCAGCACTTCCCATTCGCTGCTGTGGCATCCGGGGCAGGCCCTGCCGTCTTTCAGCAGGTTGAACACGCGGCCGCACGCGCGGCACACCGCATTGCCCGGCAGTATCTCGATGCTGAGCTTGGTTTCCTCCAGCAGCGTGCCGTCCACCGCGGCGGGATAGCACGCCTTCACGTATTCGGGCACCACGGACGACAGCTCGCCGATCTGCAGCACCAGCGTGTCGATCCGGGAGACTCCGTTGTGAACCGCGAAATCCTCCACCGTTCTCACCACCTCGATCATCACGCCCAGCTCATGCATACCCTGTCACCCGCCTTATAAACTGGTTATTCCGCCTTGCCGCTGAAAATCTTCGTGATGGGCCTGGCCAGGTTTTTGGCCGTGATCCTAAGCTTGCGCTTGATCATGTATTTGGCGACCGTGGGCCGGAGCCGGCTCAGCTCGATGTTCTCGACGTCATATTTTCTCAGCAGCGATATGGCGTCGAATTTGCACTTGGTGACACATGCGCCGCAGCCGACGCACATGTATTCGTCGGTGATGGTCGCGCCGCAGCCCAGGCACCGCTCCGTCTCCTTCTTCACCTGCTCCTCGGTGAACGTCCCGCGCAGGTCCCTGAAGGTCTTCTTCGACTCGCCGCCGTCCACATGCGTCGTGCCCTGCCGCGACACCCGGTCATATCCGCCCAGGTCCAGATTCTCCTTATCCAGCGCGCGGTAATCCCGCCTGATGCGCCCGATGGTGAGGCTCTGTCCCTTGTGCACAAACCGGTGGATGGAAATCGCGGCCTCCTTGCCCAGCGCGATGGCGTCGATCGCGAATTTCGGCCCGGTCAGCGCGTCGCCGCCCGCAAACACATCCGGTTCATCCGTCTGCAGCGTCACGCTGTCCGCCCTGACCGTCCTGTTCGTGTTCAGCGTGATTTTGCTGTTTTCCAGCAGACTGCCCCAGTCCATGGCCTGCCCGATGGACACCAGCACGTGATCCGCCTTCACGGCGACCGTGTCGTTCTCATCGTACTTCGGGCTGAACCGCCCGTCCGCGTCAAACACGGAAACGCACTTTTTGAATTCCACGCCGGCGACTTTGCCTTCCTCTGCCAGTATGCGCTTGGGCCCCCAGGAGTTATTGATGGCGATGCCTTCCGACAGCGCCTCCCCGATCTCCTCCTCCAGCGAGGGCATCTCGCTCCTGCTCTCCAAGCAGTACATATCCACCTTGTCGGAGCCGGTGCGCACCGCTGTGCGCGCCACGTCAACGGCCACGTTGCCGCCGCCGATCACGACGGTGCTCCCCTCCAGCCGGACATCCTCGCCCAAGTTGACTCTGCGCAGGAATTCGACCCCGGCCACCACTTGTTTTACATCTTCGCCCTCGACGCCCAGTTTCCTGCCCGCCTGCGCGCCCACCGCAATGTAGAACGCTTCGAAACCCTGGGCCCTCAGCGCGTCGAGGCTCACGTCTTTGCCCACCTCAACGCCCGTTTTGAACGTCACGCCCAACTCTCTCAGCACGTCGATCTCGGCGTTCACCACCTCTTTCTCGAGCCGGAACGACGGGATGCCCAGCGTCAGCATGCCGCCCAGCGCCTTCTGTTTTTCAAACACCGTCACATCATATCCGTCGATCGCCAGATAGTAGGCGCAGGCCAGCCCGCTGGGCCCCGCGCCGATCACGGCAATCCTGTTGCCGTAATCTTGCCGTTTCGCCGGAACAAAGCGGCGCTGCGCGCTGAGGTCCTGTCCGGCGATATACTTCTTGATCTCATCGATGGCGACCGGATCATCCACGTCCCCGCGGGTGCATGCGGATTCGCACTTCCTCGGGCAGATGCGCCCGCACACGGCGGGAAAAGGATTCTCGCGCTTGATCAGCTCCAGCGCCTCGGTATACTTGCCCTGGGCCGCCAGCTTGATGTAGCCCTGTATGCCGATGTGCGCCGGGCATTCCGCCTTGCACGGGCTGGTGCCGGTGTCCGCCACCACCTGCCGGTTGGTACGGTATTCGGGGTTCCATTTGTCCGGGCCCCATTCCGTGTCATACGGCAGCAGGCGTTTCTTTTCAGGGACCGGCGTTTTGGCGCATATCTTCTGGCCCAGCTTCAGCGCGCCCACCGGGCAGGTCTCCACACACTCGCCGCACGCCACACACTTGTCCTTATCCACATGCGACACGTAGTTGGAGCGCACCATATCCGTGTTGAGGAACATTCCGGCGGTCCGTAAAGACAGGCAGGAACAGCCGCAGCAGTTGCAGACCGCGTGGGTGTGCCCCGGTCCGTCCGTGTTGGGTATCTGATGCATCAGGCCGTTTTCCTCGGCCCGTTTGATGATCTCGAATGCTTCCTCGCGGGTGATCTCGCGGCCCCGCCCCGTGCGGATGTAGTATTCCGCCGCGTGGCCCATCTGGATGCACATGTCCTCCTTCAGATGCCCGCAGCCCTCGCCCATGGCTTCACGCGCGGTGCGGCACGAGCAGTCCGAAACCGAAAAAATCTTGTTCTCGTTCAGGTATCTCGAGACCTCCTCATACGAGGCCCGTCTGGTTTCGCCCATGATCGTTTTTTCTATCGGGATGACGCGCATCAGCCCCATGCCCACCGGGAAATTGCCCGCCGTCTTCGGCCCCCTCACGCGCCCGTACGCTTCAAACGCCTCGGCGATCTGCGGATGCTTCCTGACATTCTCCTTGTTGTTCACCATCATTTCCATATGACCGGGTATCCAAAGGTCGTGCCAGTACTTATCCACGCCGTCTATCTCATTGACAAAGCAGGCCCCGGCCACAGCCAGGTCCCACAGTAGCTTCTCCGCTTCCTCTTCCGTTTTCCCGCACTCGACCGCCACCTCTTTCGCGCTTTTCGGCCTGCGCAGCTCCAGGCAAAGCGCCGCTTCCGCCATCTCTTCCGTCAAAACAGGCTCGAGTATCCTGTACTCCGGGTCCTCCGGCTTTATCTCGGATTTGGACCCGCGCTTCGTCCGGCTGATCTTGTTCGCATAATCCAGCACTTTTTCTTTGACCAAGGCTCTTACCTCCCAATCACATCGCTTCGCCCCGCATGCACCATCGCATGCTTTCAATTCAAACATGACAGAATTCGGATAGTTGGATAGATCAATTCTGGACCAACCAACATTGTTAATATTTTAACATTATCAATACGTACTGTCAATTTTCACGTTATTAGAGCCGCAAATTCTATCTTGAAAAATCTGTTTCACTGTGTTAACATGCTGTTGGTATTTGGTTGAACCAGAAACGAGGCATCACAGTTGGAATTCAAAAAATTATCCGTCCCCACCTTGAAGGATCTTTTTGTACGCGAGCTTGAAAATATGATACTGTCCGGAAAGCTGGAGATCGGCACCCAGCTTCCGCCCGAGAGGGAACTGGCGGAATCGATGCAGGTCAGCCGCGCGGTCGTCAACGCGGGCATCAACGAGATGGCCGCCAAAGGCTTTCTTGAGATACATCCCCGGATCGGCACCTTCGTGTCCGATTACCGCCGCAAGGGAACAGCCGAAACGCTGCTGTCCATCATGAACTACAACGGCGGCATGCTCCGCAAGCCCGAGATCCGTTCCATCCTCGAGATCCGCATCGTGCTGGACCTGCTGGCCGTGCGCCTGACGATACCGAAGATCACCGACGAAGAGATCAGCCTGCTGCAAAGCTACGTGGACATCCTGGGGTCAACAAAAAGCACCGCGGAGGCTGCCAACGCCGCGTTCGGCTTTCATCATGAGCTGGGGATCATATCGGGCAACACGCTGCTGCCCCTCATCTTCTATTCCTTCAAGGAGCCGATCTTGAGCCTGTGGCAGCGGTTCTGCCGGCTTTACGGCATATCCGCCCTGCACGACAACACGGCGCAATTGCTCGGCTTCATCAGCCGCCGGGACCTGGCCGGCGCCGCCGCGTGGATCGACAAATCCGTGGGCAAATCCATCAACGGCTCGCGGCAGATATACAGCGAATAGGCAGGCCGTCTAAGAATATTGCTCTATGATCCGCCTGATTCCCGCCAGACTTTTCATGCCGTCCACGCTGTTGAGTGTTGAGAGGTTGCACGCGGCCGCGCCCGCCGCGATTTTAAGAGCATATTCCGTGTCGTACTCCCGATAAAGCGAATACAGCATCCCGGCGCAGAAAGCGTCGCCAGCGCCCACCGTCCCTTTGATGTACCCGTCCGGCAGCTTCAGCGACGGGACAAAGGTGAACGCTCCGTCCGCACCCATCGCGCAGGAAGCCTCGGGCGCGTGGATCACCACCAGCCCGTTTACGCCCTTGGCCAACAGCCCGGCGCACACCGCTTTCAAACCCTGTTCATCCAGCTCATCGTTTTTTCGCACCGGCAGGCCGCAAATCATCGAGGCTTCCACTTCGTTGATGATCAGATAGTCGCAGTATTTGAGGCTGGGCGTGACCACTTTGGCGAACCTGTCGCTGTTTTCGCTCACCACGTCCATCGATGTTTTCATGCCGTGCTGTTTAGCGGCGCATAAAGCCTTCGCCATGACGGTGCCGTAATCGCCGTCCGGCGCGTCGAACCTGTCCAGCAGCAGCGCGTACCCGATGTGGAAGAAGCGCGCGTTCAAACCGGCAAAATCGATATCCTCAAAGCCGAACACCGCGTTCGCCCCCCGGCCGTGGAAAAACGTTCTCGTCTTGTCCCGCATGTCCGTCATCACGTCGGTGAACGACGTGATGGTATCATTGTTGATTCTGACCCCGGTCGTATTGATCCCATGCCTGTTCAGCGT
>JAEYZN010000037.1 GCA_023428025.1 Bacillota bacterium | reverse complement strand
ATCTTGGATGCCAGCAGTTTGACCGCACGGATGGCGTCGTCGTTGCCGGGGATCACATAGTCGATCTCATCGGGATCGCAGTTGGTATCCACGATACCCACCAGAGGGATGTTCAGCGAATGCGCCTCAGCGATAGCGATACGCTCCTTGCGCGGGTCTACAATGAATATGACGCCCGGCAGTTCCTTCATGTTCCGAATGCCGCCCAGATTCTTCTGGAGCTTCTCATGCTCATGGCGCAGCTTGATGACTTCCTTCTTGGGCAGCAGCGCAAACTCGCCGTTCTCTTCCATCTTCTCGATTCTCTCAAGACGTCTTATGCGGCTGCGGATGGTCTTGAAGTTGGTCAGCATGCCGCCCAGCCATCTCTGGCTGACGTAGTACATGCCGCAGCGCTGTGCTTCCTGCTCCACGGATTCCTGAGCCTGCTTCTTCGTGCCCACAAACAGCACGGTCTTGCCTTCCATCACCGCGTCTCGTACAAAAAAGTACGCATGCTCCACCATTTTCACCGTCTTCTGCAGATCGATAATGTAGATGCCGTTGCGCTCCGTGAAGATGTACTTCTTCATCTTGGGGTTCCAGCGACGTGTTTGGTGCCCGAAATGGACACCCGCTTCTAAAAGCTGTTTCATTGAAATGACTGACATATTCTCCTCCTCGTTTTTTCCCTCCCGCCATTTCGTCTTCCTACATAACCCAAAGCTGGGCACGAATGCAAAAATCCATGGCGGTGTGACATACATTCAGGATTATAGCACAGGGTTTTTCGATAATCAATAATTAATTGCGCCTTAAAAATCTTCTTTTCACAGCGCTTTTTAATGACCGTCGGTTCGCTGCCGCATGATCACGTTTTGGTAATGATGATGCCTTCCACGATGTCGGCCACGTCTTCGCAGTCGTCCAGCGCCGCTTCCAGTTCGCGGTAGATCTCCTTCATCTTGACGAGTTCGATCGGATCCTTTTCACAGGCAAACAGCTCATACATGGCTTCCTTATAGCATTTGTCGCCCAGTTCTTCAACATGGTTGATCTGCACCACGTATTCGCTGATCTTGTTGTTCTTCTTATGGTGCTTGATTTCGGACATCACCTTCACAAGCATTTCACATGCGTCCACCACATACTTGGCCATCTGCATCATGGGCGGCGTCACGCGTGTGACATGCATCATCCACATCTTGTTCGCCACCGAGTCGATGCTGTCCGCGATGTCGTCTGTTTCCTTGGCGATCTTGAATATATCGTCCCGGTCGATCGGCGTGATGAAAGCGTTGTTGAGCTGTTCGATGAGTTCATGCAGGTGGTTGTCGGCCTCCTGCTCCACTTTTTTGATTTCGCCGATGCGCTCTTCCGTCACGCATCCGTCACACAGCATTTTTTCCAGCAGCCGCGCCGCCCTCAGGCCATATTCGGTGCCCTTCACAAACATTTCAAAATAGTCCATATCTCTTTTCAGTGCCACTGTATTTATCCTCCGTTAAAATATCGCGTGCAGCAGCAGCGCCATCAGGTAGCCGATCAGCGCACATGCCGGAAAAGTCAGAATCCAGGCTGTGAACATCTCCTTCACAATGCCCCAGTTGACATTGGACAACCGCCGCGCGGCTGCCGCGCCCATGATGGCGGTGCCTTTGGTGTTGGTCGTGCTCAGCGGAATGCCCCATACCGTGGCAGCGATCATACACGCCGAGGCCGCCACTTCAGACGAGAACCCCTGGTACTTCTCGATCTTCACCATATCCATGCCCATTGTTTTGATGATGCGGTAACCGCCCACCGACGTGCCGATCGCCATCAAAACCGAACAGCCTATCATGATCCAGACAGGGACCGCAAAAGCGTTGTCCATCGGGATCACACCGCCCAGCATCAGCGCAAACGCGAGCACGCCGATGAATTTCTGGCCGTCCTGCGCCCCGTGGCTGAACGCCATCGCAGACGCGGATACAATTTGCCCAATCGAGAAGAACCTGTTCGCCCGCCGCCGCTGCATTTTACCGAAGGTCTTGGCCACTCCCACGGTGACCAGCCAGCCGGACAGGAAACCAAGGATCGACGAGATACCAAGGCCAAGCAGCACCTTTTGCCATTCGGCCCAGCTGACGGAATCAAGGCCGCTGCCCGCCAGCGCCGCGCCTGTCAGGCCGGCGATCAGCGCATGGCTTTCGCTCGTCGGTATGCCGAAGCGCCACGCGCCCACAGACCATGACACGATGGATATCTGGGCCGCCGCCAAAGTAATCAGCGCGTCAGTGCCTGGCGTCAGTTCAATGATGTTGCCAATGGTTTTGGCGACAGCCGTCCCCATCAACAACACGCCCAGCATATTGAATACCGCCGCCAGGCCAACAGCGGCCCGCGGTGACAACACCCTTGTTGACACCACGGTGGTGATGGCATTGGGCGCATCTGTCCAGCCATTTACAAACACGGAAGCACACACCAGCACAATGACTATGATCAGACCAATCCCCATTTTTCTCCCCTCAAATAAACCGGGTGGTCTAACCCGGAACATTCATCAACTTATATCGCTTTACAATTTCATAACACAAACCTTACATAAAAATAACACGCAGCCTAGGCTGGTGTCAATAAAGTCCCTCGATCAGGAAAACCATGTATGTTATTCTGCGCAGTCAGTTTCAGACTTCTTTTTGGAGCGTTTGAGCGAGATAACCTCGTCGAATACGACAAACAGACTGCCCACGATCAGCATCATATAATAGGTCAGAAAGCGCCATATCAGCAGGGCAACCGCCGTTGCTGCGCCGAAAAACGGGCTGAAAAACAGCAGAAAGCCACCTTCAGATGCACCGGCAGCGCCGGGAAGAGGGAAGAAGGACACGGCGAGGAACAGCATCGCTTCCATAGTGAATATATCGATAATACCATAGGCCGAATACCCGAAGGACAGATAGATCAGATACGGGATCACGAACAGGAATGACAGATTGAGCACCGATATGACGAACGAACCCAATGCACGCAGCTTGTATTTTGATATATATGCAGCCGCCGTGTGGTAATCGTCTATTGTATCCTGAAAATGCTCCAGAGACTGCGCTTTATCCTTCACAATTCTGATTTTGCTCAGCAGCGAAACCACGCCGCGCCCGATTTTGAGCACCAGCTTTTTATTGACAATCGTCAGTATGATGAAGACGACCGCCGCCAGGTTGATGACAAACCCCAGCACAGCCAGCCAAAAAGCCTCGTTGTAGTGCGAATAATAATCAACTCCGCGAAGACACATACCCGCAATATAGATGGCGCACAGCGACAATTCGTATATGACAAACTTCACGCAGACGATACAGGTCGCGGTACCCACAGGTATCTTGTTGCGGCGCATGTAAACCACCTGCATCGGCTGTCCGCCCGTGGACGAGGGGGTCAGCGCAGAATAATACAGCCCGATCAGTCCGACCTTGATCGCCTGAATAAATGATTCTCTTTTATACATGTATATGGTGATATCGTGCAGCAGCCAGGCGTCTGCCAGCCAATACAGCAGCAGCGCCCCCACACACGCAAAAAGCCACCAAATATTGAATTTCTCCAGAGCGTGGCCGATCTCGTCAAGATCGGCCGCAAATAATAGAATAACGATGATGGCAACAATCGTCACGCCCATATATATAAAGCTGAATAAATGTGTCCTTCTCTTTTTCATTGAACCTCCGCTAATGACTTCTTGCACCACAACGCACATACCATATTAAATCAAATAGTCCAATACCATCCAGCGCAGTAGACAATGGTACCGCCGTTCATCGTTCAAACTGCTACGCCCGCTTCACCGTCTGGCTTTTCTTCAAATCAATCAGGTACATATACCGCTGATAGGCGACATCTATCGCATCCTGCCAACTCCGGTATACGGAGGCGCGTGCCGCATCACCCACCTGACGTGCATTTTCAGGGTGCCCGATAATATATCTGACAACATCCGCCAGCGAGTCAGCGTTGTTCTCAATCAAAAATCCGTTTTCTTGCGTAATCCCCTGGGCCGTGCTCGAACCGCGTACAAAAACAGTTGGGCAGCCGCAGGCAGCCGCCTCGCGCGGCACCAGCGATGATGTATCGTATAAAGACGGAAACAGCATGGCACTGCTGCGCAGATAGATCTTGGCTATCAAATCCCTTTCGTGGATACGCCCTGCGAAGGTCACTTTTTCCTTCATGCCGTAATCCGCAACCATTTGCTCCATATCGGGACGGCGCGGGCCATCTCCCACAAAGATCATATGGAACCGTTCGCCCGCTTTATGCAGTTCGCCCAGCGCCTCCACCACCATTTTGAGATTCTTCTGCCATATATGCTGGCCGATATACATAAATAACGGTATACCCGGGTTGATACCAAACAGTCTGTTGATATGCTCGTCCGACTCCGGAGTAGAATATTGAATGTCGATGTCACAACCGTTTTCCATGATATGTACGTGGCCGTGATATCCATATTCGCGCAACGTTTCCACCGAAGCGTCGTTGACCGTCCACACCTCGTCCGCCGATTCATAGAACGCTGCGATCATTTGCAGCACGCCTTCCACGATCTTGTCGGACTTGAGCGCCGCCTTAAAATCGTCCCTGAATTTAGAGTGGAAAGTGGCGACAAACGGTATTTCCCGTTTCCGCGCGATGCTTCTTGCGGCTAGCCCGGACGAAAAAGGACAATGCGCGTGCACAATGTCAAACGGAATTTTCTTCAGGTCCAGCCAGAACGACGTGGACATCTGTGGCAGCCCAAAACGGTATTCATGACGCGTGGGCACTTTTACAGAAGAATAACGATATACCGGATAATCGTACTCATCCACGGCTTCAGGATGCTTGGGCGTTATCACACAGCAGGAGCCGTATTTCTTATTCATCCAGTAAGCATAGTTTTTTACGACATTGGCCACGCCGTCAACAATGGGCGGAAAGGACTCATTGAACTGGCCGATTGTAATATTCATCCAAAACGCCTCCCTGTCGCGCAGCTCCCTGCGCCGACCGACATCATTATAACAAACCGCCTGTCATTTTCAAACGGGAATTTGTAAACATTTGTACAATTGAACCTTACAACTTTGTCACCAACAGCCCTGACTTATATGTTTCCCCATCTTACAAATAAAACACATAAAAAAAGGTAAGCCAAAAACGCCCCCTGATCCGGGCGTCAGGCAAATGTGTGTCAGTCGATGATTTCGTCGATCAGGTTTTTAAGGTCCTCTTTCTCCTTGGGGTCTTTAAACGACAACGAGTAGTCATCCGTTCTTTCGTCGTTCTCATATATCCAGGAGTAGTCGTCATACTTGGGTTTATACTCACCGATGCTCTTGGGCGCAGCCTTGGATACGGGCTCCGTCGCCTGGATCGGCTTTTCTTCCGGCAGCTCAGCCGAAGGCTGCACGGGCGGTTCAATCGGCAACTCAATGGGTTTATCCGTATCGGTGGGAATCACCGAATAGTTGCCGGCTTCAATTTCGCCCAGCATTTTGTTGATCTCATACAGTTCGATAAACCCGGCATCATCCGCGGCTGCCGCTCCTGTTGGCGGCTCAGGTGAAGGCTCTTGCGTAACTTCGGTCGGATCAATGTCAGCCACGTCTTCCTCCGCGGGGGCAGATACCGAATCCTCCGCCTCATGCAGGCCGGGCAAATCCTTTAAGCTCTGGGCAATATCTTTATCGATGCGGCTTAGCGCCTCGGTATTGATACCCCCGCCATAAGGCATATCGTCCTGCCCGAAGTAGGTGCGGAATGTTTTTTCGAAATGAGCCGCCTGGGCATTTACCATGTTGGCAAAGCTGGCCGCAAACGCCTGCGCGCAGCCTTTCAGCTCCTGCAGCTTGACCTCCGCGTCGGCCAGGTCCTTGGTGGACTGTTCTGCACGGCGGCGCGCGGTACTTTCAGCGCTGCTGATGACCAGCTCCGCTTTACGGGAAGCATCGCTGATGATGCGCTCAGCCGACCTTTGGGCGGAAACAAGCGTGTTCATGATGGTGACTTCCGCATCTTTGACCTTCCTGGCCTGTTCCCTTAAAGTCGCCAGCTCATTTTTCATCGCCGCGTTCTCGGTTTGCAGCTCTTTGAATTCGTCGATGATCTGATCCAGAAACTTATCGACTTCATCTTCATCGTATCCTTTAAAGGATCGCTTGAATGTTTTTTCCAGTATATCTTTTACCGATAAAGGCACGCTTTATTCCCCTTTCCCTATTTTTCGCAGCTTTTAGCTTTAATATCCCCTTCATATGGAAGGCTATACGCGACATGCCACAAGCACAGCCTGCGGCATGTCGGTCAGTGCATATAAAGCTTATCAGTCAAATCTGCGAAAACCGTCGCGGGTGTTCCGCTCGTCAGCATTTTGGGCGACATCGACGTTGGACGGAGCCACCACAAATATGCTTCTGGCGACCTTCTTGATGTCGCCACCCAACGAATACACAGCGCCGCCGACGAAGTCCAGAATCCTCTGGCCCAGTTCCACATCCATCTCGTCCAAGTTCATGATGACCGGTTTTCTGGCTTTCAGATTGTCGATGATGCATTCCGCCTCTTCATAGCTGCTCGGCTGGAAAACCAGCATGCGCATCTTAGCGGCGGAACTGGGCAACCCGACCACTTTGCTCTGCTTGCGTCTGGGAAGCCTCTGATCTTCCATCTCTTCGACTTCTTCTTCGTAGAAGTCCTCTTCTTCGTTCATGACCTCTTCGTTTTCGAACTCCTCTTCCTCAAGGCCAACCGCGTCTAAGATACGGTGAAAAAAACCTCTCGCCATAGTATTTGTAACCCCCTGAAAATTTAATTTGACCTCGCCCCAAATACGGCCGTGCCGATCCTGACCACATTTGAGCCTGCTTCTATGGCGGCTTCAAAATCGTCCGACATACCCATGGAAAGGTATTCAAACCCGGCGTACACTTCCTTGAAACGGTCATAGAGCATGCGCATTCTTTCGAAATACGGCCTGTTATCATCCGCATTGCGGGCGGCCGGCGGTATCGCCATCAGCCCTTTGATGTGGATGCTCCTCATATCAGACAACTGCTCCAGTAACTGTTCCAATTCTTCCTCATACACGCCCGATTTTGTCGGTTCTTTGGCGATGTTGAGCTGCACAAGCGCATTGAGCTGCGTGCTTTTATTTTCGCACTGTCTGTTTATCTCATGCGCTAATGTGACCCTGTCTAATGAGTGCAGCAGATGCACGCCCCCGTCAAGTATGTACTTGACTTTGTTGGTTTGCAGCGGCCCGATGATGTGCCAAGTATAGCCTTCTCCCAAAACCTCACGTTTTCTGAGATACTCCTGGACACGGTTTTCACCGAAATTCTGTATGCCGGCCTTTCTGGCCCTGGCTACAGCGGCGGCGTCAACCGTTTTGCTGACCGCTACGATCGTGATATCGCTGCCTCTCCTGCCCGTTTTTCTTGCGCTGGCATCAACCCTTTCTTCAATCATTCTGATGTTTTGTTCAATGCTGGTCATTTATTCCCCACCTTATATAAGGTGCCGTTGGCTACTTCTTGATGAGTTGTCCCACTTCCAGCGACGGCTGGCCTTCGTATGTCTGCACAAACACATACTCGTTGTCGTCCGCCACCACCACAACGGGGACGATCTGGCCGCCCACCGTCTCCACGTAGTCCGTCTGTTCAGACGTCTTCACGCAGCTGGCGGGTATGCGCAACCCTTCCTGCACGTTGTATAATCTCGCCGAAACACGGCGGTCTCCCAACAAAGGCCCAATATTATCCTGTATCAGTATAGTATACACATACCCGTCATTATTTTCAAGCTCTGTTGTGTTAAAAACGACACCGGTATACTGAGTTTCCAGATAATCGTCAAACACGAGCGAAAAAGCGTTGCCCACATACATCTCGGGTATCTTCTTTTCGCTCAGCATCACCACATACCATTCTTTTTCGTCCACAACGCGATACAGCGGCGCTGTGGCCTGGTCTTCCTCGTCCGTCTTGATCGTCTTGCCGGCCGCCACTTCTTCCAGCGCCTTTTTGGAGAAATGGCCGATGTTCTCCTTGGTCATCAGCGCTTCGCAACCATCGAAGTAGAAACTGACGGTGCCGCTTTCCTTGGCGTTGATGCTTGTCCGCCAACCGGCTATCTGCGTTAAAAGCTCCGTCTCTTCCGAATAATATTCGCGAAGCTGATCGTTCGGCATCACCGAACTCTTCTGGTACGCCATGCGTTCGTCCAGCAGCGCCGCCATGTCGCGCTCCAGCGGGAGCGTGTTCTGCAGCTGACCGCTGTCCACAGCCTGCTGGATCTCCTTCGCCTTGGCGTCGATACGGCTGTTGATATCGTTCAGCTGCTCGTCGATAATACCCGCCTGCAGCACATCTGTCTGGTAATTCAGAATCGTCTTTTGCTGATCCAGCAATATGGAAAGCGTTTCGTCGTTATAACCCCACTCATACACCTGAACGATGGGGTCTCCCACTTCCACATGCTGTCCTTCTACCGCCAAAAAATCCGTCTTGCCGTAGTTCTTTGCCTGATAGACAACCTCGTCGCGCACCACGAGCATATCGTATTTGGCGCTGAATTCCGTGCTGGCCCACTCCACGGCTGCCGTGGGCTGGCCGCGCAACACCAAGATCAGCGTCACCGCCGCTGCCGCCACCACCGCAAGGAGAATCAGGTAGAACTTCAGCTTCGGTTTGCGCCGGGCCTGCACCTTGCGTTTCATGGAGGGCGCCTGCCGTTCATAATGATAACGGGCACTCGTTCTTTGCCTGACTGCCATGCTCAACCCTTCCTGTTGGTTACCTTAAATACTTCTCCGTAAAAAAAAAAAATCCTTTGTCAAGGAATATAAAAAAACGTGAATGCACCCGATTGTGTATAAATAACCGCTCTAAAGCTGGATTTTAACTTCCACACTGTTTCCGCGCCCGCCAAAATTCATCTCCTGACACAGCGCCTGCACCAGCCGAAGGCCGCGCCCGCGCTCTTCATACAGTCCGTCGTCGCCCACAGGCTGTGAAATCCGTTCCAAAGCATCGCCCACTTCAAAGCCCTGCCCGCCGTCCATCACGCCGATGCACAGACTCTTTCCCTGCATGCCCGCCGCCAGTATCACCGGCGTCCTGGCAGACGGTTTTGCGTGCTCGAAGCTGTTCGCAAGCAACTCGTTGATCACCAACGCAATATCAAACCGGCGCTCTTCAGACAACGCAGTATGACGCCCGACGCCATTTAACACGCCGTTCGCCACGGTTTTAATATCCTCAATGGAAGTCAGCACATAGCGGCTTGCATAACACATAAACACTACCAGAAGAGCACATATAATTGTAGGGAACCGTCCGTCGTTGTGTCCTTACCGTGCTCACCCTCTATATACCCTTTATGGCCTGTGTCTAAACCTATTTCTCATAGAAATTTCGGAACTTGACAAGTATCCTTCGTTCGATTCTGG
Organism: Bacillota bacterium; assembly: GCA_023428025.1. Lineage (GTDB taxonomy): Bacteria > Bacillota > Clostridia > Christensenellales > SZUA-584 > SZUA-584. The sequence goes on along the minus strand of JAEYZN010000037.1, from coordinate 37,868 downwards.
ACACATACATCTGGGACACGCCCAGCATGGCCGCCACCTCGCGCTGGCTCTTGTCGTTGCCATAACGCTGCTCGATCACCTTTTTTTCCACGTCGTTTAAGTGCTCAAGACAGTAATCCAGAAAGTCCTTGTCCTCGATCTGCTCGTAGGCGTTGTCCGTGCTGCCCACCAGCTTGATCAGCTGGGAATCCTCACCCATCGCGACAAAGCTGTCCAGCGATGTGGCGTATCCAACCGTCTGCGCTTCCATCAGTTCCAGCACACGCTCCACCGACAGCCCCAGATAGTCCGCCATCTGCTCCGGCGTCGCGCTGCGCCCATACCTTGCGGTCAGTACCGACTTGGCCTCTTCCAGCTTGCGGATCATCTCGCTCTCGCGGCGGGATATGCGTACCATGCGCGTCTTGTCGCGGAAGTAGTTCTTGATCTCGCCCACCAGCGTCGGCGTCGCGAAGCTGGCAAACTTCACGCCCCGCCCCACCTCGAACCGATCCAGCGCCTTGACCAATGCCAAAGAGGCCACCTGAAACAGGTCGTCATACTCTACGCCCCGTCCCACGAACTTTTTGGCGACGATCTCCGCGATGTATAGGTATTTCTCCAGAATGTGATTGCGCAAAGATTCTGAGCGCGTCTGCTCATAACGCTCGAACAGCGCCTGTTCCGTCACATCCGTCCTTTCCTGCTCCATACTGTCCCCAACACGATTTATTAAGGTCTCTTATTAAAGCGCACCGCTTTCACGACGCTGTTATCTTCGATGATCTCGCAATTGTCCACCAGCGCCTCCAGCAGATACTGGCTGAGGCCCTCCTGCGGATCAGGCCCCGGGCCTTTCTGCCCCTGCGCTGTAAACTCCAGCGATACGCCGTCTTTCACCACAATGCTGATGCTTAGCGTGTCGGGCGATGAATCCAGCAGCAGGATGCACGCCTCCGCGCTGGCCACCTTTAAGTCCTCAATATCCTCGATGCCGAAGCCGCCGCGTTCCGCCACGGCAGACACCACCAGCCGCACCGCCAGAATGTATTCAGGCCTTGCAGGAAACTCCAGTTTAATCACATCGCCGCTCACGTTTCCTTCACCTCGATATCAAAGATTTTATCGAGCCCGGTCAGCGTGAATATCTTGGCGATATGCGGTTTTAAGCTGATAATACGGATCTGCCTTTCGGCCTCCTTCACCTTTTTGAGGGCGCTCACCAATACGCCAAGGCCTGTGGAATCGATGTATTTGAGGCTCGTGCAGTCCAGCACGATATCCGCCTTTTTTTCATCGATCAAGGCATGCAATTCGGATTTCAAGCTGTCGGCGTTGTAGATATCGACCTCGCCGTAGAGGTGAACATCCCACCTGTTCACACTCTCATCGTAATTCGCATCCAAGAGCATACGGCCATCCTCCTGTTCATTTCCTTGATTATACCACAAACAAATTTATTGCACACCCACTAACCTTATCTGTAATGCAAATGTTTTTCATTATCTTTACCCGGATTTAAAGTTTCACCCACATGCCGGACGCCGCCGACTCGCACGCCTTATCCAGCACATACTGGTTGTATACCCCGTCTTCAATGGAAGGCGACGGCTTGTCCCCCGTGTGGATGCAGTTGAAAAACGTATACATGCTGTGCACATGCGCCCGCACCCAGCCGATAGCCAGCTTGGGCGCCGGTATTTGCCCGCCCGGCGCATCATAGCGCTGGTATGACTCGATAGCCTTGAAGCCCTTGCTTCCGCCCAGCGGCCCGTCCGGGTCCGTATTATCGTAAAACTCCAATGTGTTGGGGTAATCCGCGTTGAAACGCAGCGCGCCCTTGTCGCCGTACAGCCGGATGTCCAGCTCGTCGTTGGTGCCCGTCGCCAGCTTGGACGCGGTGATCGTGCCCATTGCGCCGTTTTCCAGCTGCGCCAGCATATATACGGCGTCGTCCACGTCCACGTCTTTCAGGTCTCCGCCGTCTGGACGCTGCCCCGTCGCCGTCTGCATCGTGGCGTTGAGCCGCGCAATAGGCCCGGCCAGAAAGCAGAGCAGGTCGACCGCGTGGGAGCCCATGTCGGCCAGCGTGCCGGTGCCGGACAGGTCGCGGGAAAACCGCCACGTGTATTTCTTGTCCGCATCCACGTTGGACGCGTGGTTGTATATGACCTGGAACGAGAACAGCCGCCCCAGACGGCCCTCATCCACCAGCTGTTTGGCGCGCATCACCGCGGGAAAATGCCGGTTGTTGAACACCATCTGCGCCACGGTGCCCGCCTTGTCCGCCGCCGCTTTGATGCGGAGCGCCTCGGCATGGCTGGTGGCAATGGGTTTCTCGCAGTACAGGTGCTTGCCCGCTTCCAGCGCCATCACCGCATATTTCTCGTGCTGGCTGTTGGGCAGGCAGATGCTGACCGCGTCCACGTCGTCCCGTCCGATGAGTTCCTCCGGCGTGCGCGCGGCAAACTCAAAGCCCATCCTGTCCACGGCGTTCTGCGCTTTCTCAAACGTCCGGTTGTAGACGCCCGCGAGCCTGACGCCGAACGGCAGGTCATACAGATAGGGAAGCGCGCCTGCCGCGTATGCGTGCACCCGGCCGATCGTACCGAAACCCAGTATGCCCAGCCTGTATACCCTCATGATGCCTGTATCCTCTTCGTCAGCCACGCCGCGATGTCGTTATAGACGCGCTGCTTTTGTATTTCGTTGAGTATCTCATGGCGCATGCCTTCATAGATGTGGAATTCCATGTCGGCCATGCCCGCCTTTTTATAATCCGCCACGTCCTTCCTCACTTCACCAAGGCCGGGCCCGCCCATGGTATCGAACTCGCCCGCGCCGATGAACAGCGGGAGATTTTTGGGCGTGTTGGCAAACGTCTCTTTTTTGAACGCGGCCCGTGTGCCGAACAGCAGCTCGTCGATAAACGCCGCCGTCGCGGTGTTGCCGCAGTATTCGTCCGCCGCGTAAGCTTTCACCACGGCGGCGTCGCTGCTGATGAATTCGCTGCCCGTCTCGCCCTTGAAGGGCCGGTTGAGCGTTCCAAACACCAGCTTATGGCACAAACGCGACCTGTGTCTGCGTCCGCAGAAGGCCGTAATGGTCTTGGCGATACCGCGCACCAGCGCGATCAGCGCGGGGTTCACACGGCCCGTGCCGGTCAGCACCAGGCCCTGAAGCCCGCCGCCATATTTTGAGGCATAGACCCGCGCCATCAGCGAACCCATGCTGTGTCCCAGCAGGAATACGGGAAGGCCCGGATGATTGTCCTTTATCCAGGCTGTCAGTTGGCGCATGTCCTCCACCGACTGCAGAAAGCCGCCGCTTTTTTCGCCCAGATACGCGACGTTTTCGGATGCGCCCGCCGTTTTGCCGTGGCCCCTGTGGTCGTTCGCGTACACGGCGAAGCCTTTGTCCGCCAGAAAACGGGCAAAGCCGTCGTAGCGAAGCGCGTGCTCCACCGCCCCATGGGCAATCTGCACAGCCGCGACAGGCTGATCGGGTATCCAGCTGTATGCATACAACACAGCCCCATCGGGGGAGGTGAAATGGAATTCATTGTACCTCATGTATACAATACCTCCATTTTTATCATATCATTGTCGATATTCTTTGTAAATACCACCTCATACTGTGGTATAATGAACATAAGGATTACCAAGGGAGAGAAAAACCGTGCACGATTATATTGAAGTGATACGCGACAATCCGATCATCGCCGCCGTGCAAACACGGCAGGCGCTGGAGCGCGCGCTGGAACTGAAGGTGCCAACGGTGTTTTTGCTCAATACGGATATCTTCTCAGCCCGGGCGCTGGTGGACATGGCCAAGACGGCAGGCAGCCATGTGTTTCTGCATATGGACCTGATCGACGGCCTTGCGGCCAGCGCGCGCGCCCTCGACTACATTCAGACCAGCATGAGCCCCAGCGGCATCATCAGCACGCGCAGCGGCCTCGTCAAATACGCGCGGGACAACGGCATCTTCTGCATCCAGCGCTTCTTCATGGTGGACAGCGCCTCATTCGAGAACTCCGTAAAGACGGCCGAAAAGGTGCGCCCGTCCATGGTCGAACTGATGCCCGGCATCATACCGGACGTCATCCGGCGTTTCTCGCAGGCGGTGGACATCCCCGTCATCGCGGGCGGGCTCATCACCGAGCGCCGTCAGGTGATCGACGCGCTCTCCAGCGGGGCCATCGGCGTTTCCACCGGCAGCGCGCCGCTGTGGCTGGAGACCTAGCTAACGCAAAATCCCTGTCTTGATGTACGTTTTGGCCAGCGCCTCATATTTCGAGCATATCTCCGCCGTGTGCCCCACCTCGTCGGGCGTGGCGTCGCGCACAATTTTCGCCGGATGGCCCATCACAAAGCTGCCGGGCGGTATCACCTTGCCGCCGGGGATCAGCGTTCCCGCTGCCACCACGCAGTCTTCACCCACCACAGCCGCGTCCAGCACGATGGCCCCGGTGCCGATCAGCGTGCCGCTGCCGATCTCGCACGAGTGCAGCACAACCCGGTGTCCCACCGATACATAGTTGCCGATCTTCAGCTTGAACTTGCCGGTGTGCAGCACGCAGCCGTCCTGAATGTTCGTTCCTTCGCCGATCTCGATGCGCGCCATGTCGCCGCGCACCACCGTGCCCGGCCACACGCTGCTGCCCCGGCCCAGCTTCACGTCGCCGATCACAAAGGCGCTCGGGTGGATATACGCGCCTACCGGCTTGTCCGGCGTTTTGCCGTCCACTGATTGTATCATATTGCCTCCTCGTCGGAGCGAACTGCGCTCACCCGGCATATAAAGTGTTATCTGCCGGGTTCGTCACACTCCGCTGCTCCTCCTCTTCCCCACAAGGCCTGACGCCCTTGCGGAGCCCCCTTATATATGCTCTGCCGCCGCGATGCCGATCGCCAGCTCCAGCCGCTTTTTCTGCATCGCGCAGCCGATCTCATACGATTTCATCATATCGCCGTTGATGTTGACGTTCGCTGCGGCGCACCCGCCGCTGCAGTAATATTTTGCCCAGCATTTCGCGCAGCTGTCCATATTGTCGATGTTGCAGTCATAGAACCTGTCCGCCAGCGCCTTGTCCAGCCCGCCGCCGTTTGCGGGGTAGCTCACATGGCCCATCCTGTATTCCGGCTTGCCCACGAACTGGTGGCACGGGTAGATGTCGCCCGAGGGCGCGACGGCCACATATTCCGTTCCCGCACCACAGCCACGGATGCGTTTGAGCCTGCACGGCCCCGCGTTCAGGTCCACCATGAAGTGAAAGAACGTGAAGCCCTCGCCATCCCGGCGCCGACGCACATATTCCTTTGCCAGCCGGTCATACTCGGCGAACACCGCGGGCAGATGCTCTTCTTTGATCGCGTTCGCGCCCGACGTGACCACCGGCTCGATGGATACCCCGGCAAACCCCATATCGGCAACGTGCAGCACGTCTTCGGCAAAGTCCAGATTCCTTGCGGTAAACGTGCCGCGCACGTAATATTCACCCTTACGGCCGAGCAGCAGACTCTGCGCGTTGCGCTTCACCTGCTCGTAGCTGCCGCCGCCGTCGGCGGATTTGCGCACCGCGTCGTGCACGTGCGCCCGCCCGTCTATGCTGACGACCACGTTGTGCATATTCTCCTCAATATACGCTTTCATCCCGTCGGTGACTTCGTACGCGTTGGTGGTCAGCGTGAAACGGAAGTTTTTATTATGCGCCGTCTCCAAAGCCCGCGCGTGAGCCACCGTGCTTTTCAGTACCCCGAAGTTCATCAGCGGCTCCCCGCCGAAGAAGTCCACCTCCAGATTGCGCCGCGAACCCGACGCCTTCACCAGCCAGTCGATGGCGGCGTGCGCCACCGCCTCGCTCATCAGCTCGCGCTTGCCCGCGAACGCCCCGCCCTTGGCGAAGCAGTATGCGCAGCGCAGGTTGCAGTCGTGCGCGAGGTGCAGGCACATCGCCTTCACCACGCTCACCGGCACAGCCGCGTTCCCGTCCGCCTGCGAGAACAACAGGCCTTCGTCCTTCAGCTCCTTCAGTTCCGCCAGCACCGCATCCGGTTCGGTCAGCGCCGCGTCCACGTCGCCGCCGTTCGCCTCTATTTCCTCCAGCTTCACCAGCGCGTCATAGGCCGGCCCGTCCAGCAGATGCACGCTGCCCGTTTCCACATCCAGCGCGTAATATTCCCCATCGTAACAAAATGCGTGTACCAACCGTTTATCTCCTAAATATCCTAAACAAAAAAGGCGGCAACTAGCGCCGCGCTTTGCCGGAAACCCCAATGCATCTACATGATACAGGTGTCCGTTGACTATCTGAGTTTAATGTTCTCGCAGCGCTGATTTGCCAGCGTGCACGACGTTTTGCAGGCCGACTGGCAGGACGTCTGGCACTCGCCGCAGCCCGTTTTCTCTTTATTGGTCTTCAGGCTGCCCTTGACAACCGTTTTGATGTGCTTCATCGTGTCTCCTCCAAAGGCTCGTAAATTCACGCAAACATTAAGCTGCTAACCGATTATATAATACATCGACCGTATATTGCAACCACAGATTTGCGTGCAGACCGCCTCAACCCGCCTTTTTAAGGTTCATGCGGCGCGGCCCCTTGGGACGGCTCTTCTTGACGCCGCCGCCCACCTTCTTGCCGGGGCCGAAGAAGTTCGCGACGATGATGGCAAACACCAGGCCGATCAACAGGCCCATCAGCAGGTTGGAGAACAGCACCGCCACATTGCCGAACATGCCCTCGATCAGCGAGAAGATCAGGTAACTGACGACGATAAACAGGATACCCGCCATACCCCCTACCAGCCATTGCTTCTCGCTCATCCCCTTGATGGCAAAGAACGACGCCAGTATGATGCCGCCGATTTTCACCACCTGGTTGATGATGGAGATGGTGTTGTCCTTCATCCCCGTTTCCTTGATGACCAGCGCGAAAAGCAGCGTTACCGCCACGGTGAACACCATCGATATCAGCGTGCCTTTGAGCGCGGCCTTGAACATCTTCCAGAATGTTGACGATTTTTTTCCGGGCTTCGCAGCGGTCTTGGCAACGGCCGCACCTTTCGTGTTCGTATCCATAGCAAAATCCCCCTTCATTGATCACAATTAATCATTATGAGGAGGACAGGATAATTATGACGGTGCTTAATCTAAAACACATGAGAGTGATCAGGAAACTATTTATCGTCGTCTTCCGGATTGCTTTATACTACTGAACGTCCAGCCCTTCGATCAGCATCGCCCGCACCGGCGCCGCCTCCGCGCATATCTTCACCGGCGCGGCGGTCAGCAGGTAATCGCCCTCCGCCACATCGGCCAGACGCAGGCCTTCGAGTATCACAACGCCGTCGCCCAGCAGCAACTTGTGCGTTTCGTGCTCCTTCTGGGCGCGCTCGATACCCAGAGAGTCGATGCCCACGCCGATGATGTTCTTGTTCTTCAGATACTGCGCGCCCGTGCCGTCCAGATACACGAAGTCGTCCTCCAGTATGTCCTCGAAGGAGTTGCGCGTCTTGAGCAGCACAAAGCTGCCGTCCTCAATCGTTTTTTCCCGCAGGTCCCGCGCGGATATGCCGTCCGCCACGTGCGACAGGTCCAGCACGCGGCATATGGTGACCACCTTCTCCAGCGGCATCTGATCGATGGTGTCGCCGCCCTCCACAAAATGCAGCGGCGCGTCGATGTGCGTGCCCGTATGCAGGTTCATGTTCACACGCGTCTCATAGGCCGTGCCCGTCTGAAAGTCACTGTCCGTGGTCATCTGCGGCCTCTTTTCTGCCCGGCCTTTGTAGACCGGCATTCCCGGATAGACCGTCATGGATATATCGTGTATCTTCATCTTCATTCCTCCGTTTCGTCCCACCACTGCCGTCCGTCACGCGCCAGCAGCTCGGCGGATTCATAAGGCCCCATCGTTCCCGCGTCGTAGTTGGGGTAACAACCGGCGCCGGTCTTGTGCGCGATGATACTGTCCGCCAGCTTCCACGACGCCTCCACCTCATCCCACCGCGAGAACAGCGTCGCGTCGCCGCGCAGTATGTCATACAGCAGCCGCTCATACGCTTCGGGCGTGTTGCCCTGCGCGGGGCAGGCGTAACACGTGTCCATCTTCGTCTTCACGATGTCGTGGTGCGTGCCCGAGTCCTTGGTGTTGAACTGGAAGTACACCCCGACGTCCGGCTGGATGCGGATCACCAGCAGGTTCGGTTCCTGCTTTCGTCCATCCTTGAAATACAGCACATTGGGCAGCGCCTTGAACTGCACGACGATCTGTGCGGAGCCGGACTTCAATCGTTTACCCGTTCGTATGTAGAACGGCGTGCCCCCCCAGCGGAAGTTGTTGACGTGCAGCTTCAGCGCCGTGAACGTCTCGTTCTGCGAATCCGGCGCCACCTTCTCCTCCTCGCGGTAGCCCGGCACCGGCTGTCCGCCGATCACGCCGCGCCCGTACTGCCCGAACACCACGCTGGATTCCAGCCTGTCTGGCGTCATCTTCTCGATGGCCTGTATCACCTTCACCTTCTCCGCGCGGATGGCCTCCGTCGCAAGGCTCACGGGCGGTTCCATCGCCACCAGCGAGAGTATCTGGAACGCGTGGTTCTGCACCATGTCCCGCATCGCGCCCGACTGCTCGTAATACCCGCCGCGCGTGCCCACGCCGTGCTGCTCGCACAGCGATATCTGGATGTTGTCGATATACCGGCTGCTCCATAGCGACTCGAACACGGAGTTGCAGAACCGCAGCACCATGATGTTCTGGATCATCTCCTTGCCCAGATAGTGGTCGATGCGGTAGATGCTCTCCTCGGGGAACGCCTCCAGCAGCTTGCTGTTGAGCCTTGCGGCCGTCGCCAGGTCCTTGCCGAACGGCTTCTCGATGACCAGATGGCTGTCCGAGCCGCTGCTTGCGTCCAGCCGGGCGGCCTGCAGCCCGGATACGATGGTCTCAAAATACTCCGGCGCAACGGCGAGATAGTATATCCTGCCGCCCATCCCCTGCGGATCATGGCCGTTCAGGTACTCCGCCAGCCGCTCATAACCGGATGGCTCCGTGATGTCCAGCTTGAAATAGCGGACGGCGTCTCGCAGCCGCTCCCAGCACACGCTGCTGATGCGGTTTCTCGAGAACCTGGCCAGCGACTCATAGACTTCGCCGCGGTACTGCCCGTCCGTCTTGTCCTTACGCCCCACCGCCACCACGGTAAACGGATCGGGCAGCAGCCCGTCCACGCAAAGGTTATACAGGGCGGGCATCAGCTTTCTGTGCGTGAGGTCCCCTGTCCCGCCGAATATCACCAGCATGCCGGGCATTCGCCCGTTCTTTTTATCCTTAGCCATATGCCCTCCTCAGCGTGTTTGCTCAGCACCGTAAGAAAAGGGGGTTACTCCTGCCACCGCGTGTGAAAGCTGCCGGCTTTGTCGACGCGCTGATAGGTGTGCGCGCCGAAATAGTCGCGCTGCGCCTGCATCAGATTCATCGGCAGCCGGGCTGAGCGCAGGCTGTCGTAATACCCCAGCGCGCTCGACATGCCGGGCACAGGCAGCCCGGCTGCCACGGCCGCCATCACCACGTCCCGCCAGGACTGCTGGTATCGGCTCATCACATCCCTGAAGCTCTCGTCCAGCAGCAGGTTGCCAAGGTGCGGCTGCTTTTTGTACGCGTCCATGATCCGGTTCAGGAACTGCGCCCGGATGATGCAGCCGCCGCGGAAGATGCCCGCGATACGGTCCAGCTTCAAACCCCAGCCGAAGGTGTCGGAAGCCGCCGCCATCAAGCCAAATCCCTGTGCGTAGGCGCATATCTTGCTGGCATACAGCGCCTGCCTGATCGCTTCCGTAAAGTCCTTATGTTTTGCCGTCGCCGTCGCGGGCCCGGCCAGCACCTGGCTGGCCGCCACGCGCTGCGGCTTCAGCGCCGATATGTACCGTTCAAACACCGCCTCGGTGATCGTCGGGATGGGAACGCCCAGGTCCAGCGCCGTCTGGCTGGTCCATTTGCCCGTCCCCTTCTGCTCCGCCGTGTCCAGTATCACGTCCACGATGGGTTTGCCTGTTTCGGGGTCGTTCTTTCCCAGAATGTCCGCGGTGATCTCGATCAGATAGCTGCTGAGCTCGCCCTTGTTCCAGTCGGCAAACACCGCCTGCATCTCGGGCACAGACAGCTGCAGCACGTCCTTCATCAGCGCGTACGCCTCGCAGATCAGCTGCATGTCGGCGTATTCAATGCCGTTGTGCACCATCTTCACGAAATGCCCCGCGCCGCCCTTGCCGATGTACGCGCAGCAGGGCTCGCCCTCCGCCACAGCCGCGATGTCCCGCAGTATCGGCCCCGCGATCTCATAGGCCGTTTCGTCTCCGCCCGGCATGATGGCGGGGCCACGCCGCGCGCCTTCCTCGCCGCCGGAGATGCCCGCGCCAATGAAGCGGATGCCTGCCGCTTCCAGCTCCGTATACCGGCGCACGGTGTCGGTATAGTGCGAATTCCCGCCGTCGATCAGCACGTCGCCCCGGGACAGCAGCGGCAGCAGCTGCCGGATCATGTCGTCCACCGGCATGCCCGCCTTCACCATGATGATGATGACGCGCGGCGGCGCCAGGGAGCGCACGAATTCCTCCAGCGTATCATAAGCGGTGAGGTCAAAGCCGCCCGCCTCGCTCACCGTTTCCCTCGCTTTTTCCGGCGTCCGGTTATACACCGACACCTTATAGCCGTGCTCCGCGATGTTCAGCGCCAGATTCCTGCCCATCACCGCCAGCCCGACCACGCCTGCCTGCCGCTTATCCATATCATCCCTCCGGTTTACCGAATTGGGTACAATTCATATTCAGTCCGAGTATACCATGAAAAAAGATCCGGCGCTATGTATTCAGCGCGTCATGGCTGCAAAGGATTGTAGGACAACAATACATATTGGAAACTGAACCTTGAAAACAGATGATGCAGGAGCTGGCTAATGGGGTATTGTTGAGTTGACAAGACCAAACATACCGAAAGGAGCCATTCCTGCATCATGAATAACGTAACACAAGATATGAAGTATCGGCAATCCTTAGTTTTATTTGCTTTGAAACATGGCGTTCATTATGCCAGCCGTAAATACAACAAAGCCCCTTCCACCATCTATTTCTGGAAATCAAGGTTCAACGGTAACATTGAGTCATTGGCGTGCCGGTCACGCAGGCCCCACTCTCATCCTACCCAGCATACCGAGGATGAACTGGCACTTCTGCGCCGCATGCGGCGCAGAAACCCGGATTTGGGTCTTTGCGAGCTGTGGTGTCGGCTGCGCCAAAAGGGCTATACCCGTACTCTTACCAGTATGTATCGCGTTCTCAAGCGACTTGGTCTGCAGCCTGCCCCCGCTTCTAAGCCCAAGTACGTCCCCAAACCTTATGAACAGATGCGCTATCCTGGCCAACGCATCCAAATTGACGTTAGATACGTACCTTTGAACTGCCTGGTCGGAGACGCTAAGGGCAAGCGCTTTTACCAATATACCGCGATTGACGAGTTCTCGCGGCTTCAATATATCGAAGCTTTTGAAGAACACAGCACTTTCTCATCCGCCACATTCCTGAAAAATGCTGTCCGATTCTTCAGGTTCCCCATCGTATGCGTACAGACTGACAATGGCAACGAGTTCACTAATCGCTTTTTACTTTCAAAGAGGGACTTGCAGACTCTCTTTGAGACCACCGCGCCTGCTTGGGTATTCGCCATAAGCTGATTCGTCCCTATACACCAAGACATAACGGCAAGGTCGAACGCAGCCACAGAGAGGATCAGAAACGTTTTTACTCCAAGCGTACCTTCTACTCGTTTGCCGACTTCAAACGCCAGCTTGAAGTCTATCGATATCGTTCCAACATTATCCCAATGCGCCCCCTCGGTTGGCGGTCACCGGTTCAGTATCTTCGTACCTATACTCCAATATGTTTGACAAACCTACAAAGCGCGTCATGACTGTAAATCACCGTCATAAAAAGAGCGCCATTTGGCGCTCTTCAATCATTTCTTATTCGCTGTCCGGCTGCTTCAAGCCCAGCACTTCCACGCCCCATTCACGCAGCTTGTATTTCTGTATCTTGCCGCTGGCCGTCATCGGGAACGCGTCGATAAAGCGTACGTACCGCGGGGCCTTGTGCTTGGAGAGCCCTTGCTTGATGTAATCGACGATGGATTCCTCCGTCTCGTTTGCGTCGTCCTTCAATATCACACAGGCCAGCACCTCTTCGCCGTACTTATGATCCGGCACGCCCACCACCTGTACGTCTTTGACGGACCGGTGCGTGTAGAGGAACTCCTCGATCTCGCGCGGGTAGATGTTCTCGCCGCCGCGAATGATCATATCCTTTAACCGGCCCGTGATGCGGTAATACCCCTGTTCATCCTTCACGCCGAGGTCACCGGTATGCAGCCAGCCGTCCCTGTCGATCACCTGCGCGGTGGCTTCGGGCATCTTGTAGTAACCCTTCATCACGTGATAGCCGCGGGTCACGATCTCACCCACAGCGTTCGGCGGCACTTCCTCGCCCGTTTCGGGATCGACCACGCGCGCCTCCACGTTGGGATACGCGCGGCCCACCGTCGAAACACGCACTTCAAGCGGATCGTTCACCGTGGACTGCGTGATGCCGGGCGACGATTCCGTCTGCCCGTACACACTGGTGATGTGGCGCATGTTCATCTTGTCCGCCGCAGCCTTCATCACCTCCACCGGGCAGGTGGAGCCCGCCATGATGCCGGTGCGCAGGTTGGATAGACCGTATTTTTTAAAGTCCGGGTGATCCATAACGGCGATAAACATCGTGGGCACGCCGTGGAAGGCGGTACACTTTTCCATATCCAGCACCTTCAGCACGTTCACCGGGTTGAAGTGGTCTACAAACACCATCGCCGTGTCGTTGGTGATGGACGCCATCACGCCCAGCACGCAGCCGAAGCAGTGGAACAGCGGCACTGTGATGCACAGCCGGTCCTTGTCGGAAAACGCCATGGACTCGCCGATGATCTTGCCGTTGTTGATCAGGTTGTAGTGCGTCAGCATCACGCCCTTAGGGAAGCCGGTGGTGCCGGAGGTATACTGCATGTTGATGACGTCGTGCGGGTCGCACGTGGCCTGCCGGGCCGCGCGCTCCTCCTCCGTCACATTTTCAGCGAGCTCCAATACATCGCCCCAGTGGTACATGCCGGGGTGATTCGCCTCGTCCAGGAAGATGACGCGCTTCAGAAACGGCAGCTTTTTGCAAGCCAGCGCGCCGGGCGTACAGTCTTTCAGCTCCGGGCACACCGCATAGATATGACCCACATAGTTGTTGTCCTTGGTGCCGCCCATCATGATCAGCGTGGTGGAGTCGGACTGCTTGAGCAGATATTCCAGCTCGAACTTTTTGTAGTTGGTGTTGACAGTGACCAGCACCGCGCCGATCTTGGCGGTGGCAAACTGCGTCTGCACCCACTGCGGATAGTTCGTCGCCCAGATGGCCACATGATCGCCTTTGTTTATGCCCATCGCCATCAGTCCGCGCGCCACGCGGTTGACCTCGTCCCGAAACTGCGCGGTCGTGAAGCGCAGCCCTTCCAGAGGATGCACGCTGCATTCCTTATCGGGATACTGCTCCGCCTTGTTATCCAGCCAGTCCCCGATGGTCATGTTGATAAATTCCGGCATAATAATCCCCCTTAAGCTAATCGCTGAAAATAAAAAACCCTTCGTCCATACAGAGACGAAAGGTTTCGCGGTACCACTCTGCTTGCGGGACCAGCCCGCCAGCTTTACAGGGCGCATGCACGCCCGTCCTCCCGTAACGCGGAGTCACCTCGCCGGAGCCTATCAGCCTGCAGCCTGCCAGTTCCGGAGCTCAGGGGTGAGTTTCACGTCTTTCCGCGTCCGCCTCGCACCAATGCGGCGGCTCTCTTTGCGCCGGATAAAGAAACGCTACTGGCCCCTTCATAGCTGTTATAGTGTATAATTACTCATGATTATAATCGAGGTCATTTTGCGTGTCAATCACTATTTGTTCTCATGCTCTCAACAGGGTTGAGTCTGCGCATTCCCCATACGCTTCAAGCCCAGCCAATGACGTGCCCAGGATGCCGCGCTCTCTAATCCACCGACTTTAAGTTGTCGGTCATGCCGATCTTCTTCAGCTTCCAGAACATCACCACGTCCACAACCGCCGAGAAGGCCAGTGTCAGCAACGTGCTCCAAACATAGCTCATCGGCATGATATCGCGCCCGAACATCACGTTGTCCACCTCCACCGTCTGAACGACAAAGGCATGCATGAATATCCCAAACCCCAGGCCCAGCACGCAGCCGATCAGCGTCAGCAGGCCCGTCTCGCGGTAGATATACGCGGTCACCTCGCGGTCGTAAAAACCCAGCACCTTGATGGTGGCGATCTCCCGCTTGCGCTCCGTGACGTTGATGTTGGTGAGGTTGTAGAGCACCACAAACGCCAGCGCGCCCGCGCAGACGATCAGCACCAGCACGATGGCGTTGAGGCTGATGATCATGTCGTCGAACCTTTCGCTGATCTCCTCGGTGAACGTGACGGTGCTGATGCCGTCGGCCTCCAGCAGCTCACTCGTCAGCCTGTCCCGCGCGGTCTGATCCCCTCCCGCGCCGACGGCCACCGCCGTGTTGTACCGGGGCGCTTCTCCCATCTTTTCCTGATACAGCGCCGGGTCGATATAGACGTAATGGAACACATAGTTTTCGGTGACGCCCGTCACCGTAAAGCTGACCAGCCTGCCGTCCGGGGCCTTGAGCTTGATCGCATCGCCCGCATGGATATCCAGCGTTCTGGCGAGCTTTTCCGTGATCACCACATCACCGCTGCCAAACGGCACATCCCGCTGGGATATCCGGTCGCGCAGCGTAATAAAATCCTTGAGCCGGCTTGCGTCCTCCGGCACATCGATATAACCCGAGAGTGACTCCGCCCCGTCACCCGTGTAGATATCAGCGGTGCGCAAATCTATCTTTATCCAGCCGCCAAGCCTTTCCTCCAGTATGCTTCTCGCCTCATCCGACACCTCGCCGTCCGAGAGCCCGATCACGGTATCGTAGCGGCAAATGGACTGATACTGGTTGCCGATGATGTTGGAAATGGAATCCTTGATGCCGAATCCCGTCAGCAACAGGCCTGTGCACCCCGCGATGCCGACGACGGTCATGATGAGCCGCTTCTTGTAGCGGAAAAGGTTGCGGCACGTCACCTTCCATGTGAAACCCAGCCGTTTCCAGATGAACGGCACGGATTCCAGCCAGATGCGCTTGCCCGCTTTGGGCGCGCGCGGCAGCATCAGCGCGGCAGGCGACTCTGCCAGTGTTGACCGGCAGACGGACGCCGTGGAGGCCAGCGTGCACAGCGTGGCCGCGGCGCACCCCAGCACCGCGTATTTGACGTTGAACTGCGCGATCAGGTCCGGCGCGGTATACATGAGCCGGTAGGCGTTCCAACAGACCTGCGGCAGCGTCTGAAAGCCGATAACCACGCCAAGTATGCCGCCGGCCACGCTGGCCAGCAGCGCGTAAGTCAAGTATTTGGACGCGATCTTGAAATTGCTGTAGCCCAGCGCCTTGTACGTGCCGATGATCAGGCGTTCCTCGTCCACCATGCGCGTCATGGTGGTCAGCGCCACCAGCGCCGCCACCAGAAAGAATATCACCGGGAACACGGACGATAGCGAATCCATGCGGCCTGCGTCCGCGTCAAAGCTTGCGAAGCCAACGTTGTCGTGACGGTCCAGCACATACCATTCGGGCGGTTCCAGTTCGTCCAGCTGCGCGTAGCCGTCATCGATCTTGGCCTGAGCGTCGGCCAACTCCGTCTCCGCGTCCTGTTTGGCCTGCTCGTAGTCCGCCCACCCGTCGGCCAGTTCCTTTTTCGCTCCGGCCAGTTCGGAAACGCCGTCGTCATACTGCTGCTGCGCATCCCTGAGCTGCGCGCGGCCGCTTCTCAGCTTTGCCTTCGCCGCATCCAACTGCGCCCGTCCGGCGTCCAGCTGCGCTTTGGTTGCGTCCAGCTGCTGCTGGTTTCGCTGCAGCTCCGTCCGGGTCGCGTCCAGCTGCTGCTGACCCGCATCCAGCTGCGCCTTTTGCGCCACTAATGCCGCCTGCTGTGCAAGCAGCGGCTGCCGCTGCGCGTCAATGGCCGCCAGTTGACCGGGGTCGCCACCCGCCGCAGCCTCGGCTTCATCCAGCGCGGCGAGTGCCGCCGTTACGGCACCGCTGGCCTGCTGCCATTGCTGCAGCTGCGCGGCAAATGCCGCCATACCTACGTTGTATTGATCCCAGCCCGCCTGGAGCGCCGCCGCGCCCGCGTCGTACTGCTGCTGAGCCGCTTTCAGCTCGCTCTCATTTTTATTGATTTGCGCATTGGCGCTTCTCAGCTGGCGCTCACCTTTTTCGATCTCCTCTTTGGCGTCGGCCAGCTTCTGTTCGTTTTCCTCTATCTCCGCCCGACCGTCTTCCAGCTTCTGCTTCGCGTCCGCCAGCTCCTCGTCGGCCTCCCGCTTGGCGTCGTCGTATTCCCGTTGCGCGTCAGCCAGCTCATCCTTCGCCTCGCTGGTGACCTCGTCGTAGCGTATCTGCTCGCGCGTATCGGCCAGCGCCTCCAACTCTTCCGCAACACTGCCGACCAGCGCGGCGTACTGCTCCGAAAAGGCGGACAGCGTTTTGGCTCCCGCCACCGTGACGTATACGTCGGTATACACGTCCTGCGCGAAGTCGCTGTCCGGCACGTACATGTAATAGCGGATGGTGCCGTCCCCGATGGTCGTGTTGCCCAGATTAAAGGACAGGTAGTATGCCGCGTTGACAAAGCCGACAACGGTGTACTGTTTATGGCTGATGGTGTCGCTCAGCGTATCGTCGTCATCCTCCAGTGTGATGACGGAACCGAGCTCCACCTGATTCAAATGCATTTTGCTTATGCCCAGAACACACTCGCCGGGGTTTTCCGGCATCCGGCCGGACAGCAGCACAGGGCGGTTGAGATAGCTGTCATTTCCCGCACCCGTATCATCGGGCAGCCCGTGGATTCGCAGCACCTGCTCCTCGTCGCCGATCACCGACATCACGTCCACCCGGTGCACCGACATCACGCCGAGCACGCCGCCCGTCTGCTTCACTGCCGAAATGTCGTCGTCGGTAAAACCCATCGTGGACAGCAGTTCGATGTCCATCACATTGCCGCTGTCGTAATACGTGTCTCCGGTCAGCTGCATATCGGGCGCGGTGGCGCGCAGGCCCGCAAAAAAGCCCGCTCCCAGCGCCACAATGGCGAATATGGCCCAGAAGCGGCCCCATGAATGCGTGATGGATCGGAATAGATCCTTTGTGAAAGTCCGGTATCTCATCACGCGCCTACCATTCGATCGTGCTGGCTGAAACAGGCCGCTCATTCAGCGTGATTGAGCTCGCCCTGCCACCGTTGATGCGAATGACGCGGTCGGCCATGGCTGTCAGCGCGGAGTTGTGCGTGATGATGACCACGGTGCGTCCGGTATTCCGGCAGGTGTCCTGCAGCAGTTGGAGTATGGTTTTACCGGTATTGTAGTCCAGCGCGCCCGTCGGCTCGTCGCAGAGCAGCAGCTTGGGGTTCTTCGCCAGCGCGCGCGCCACGGCCACGCGCTGCTGTTCCCCGCCCGAAAGCTGCGACGGAAAGTTGTTCATCCGGTCGGCCAGGCCCACCTCCCGCAGCATCTCGGCGGAGTCCAGCGGGTCCTTGCAGATCTCGGACGCCAGCTCCACGTTTTCCAACGCCGTCAGGTTCTGCACGAGATTGTAGAACTGGAACACGAAGCCGATGTCGTACCGGCGGTACTCGGTCAGGCGGCGGCTTTTGTACGCGCTGATCGCCTCGCCGTCCAGCCATATCTCACCGCCGGAGGCGGTGTCCATGCCGCCCAGCATGTTGAGCAGCGTGGTTTTGCCCGCGCCCGACGGCCCGGCGATGACCACCAGCTCCCCTTTTTCGATCTCGAAGCTCATCCCGTCCACAGCGGAGATCGTGATCTCGCCCATCTTGTAATATTTGCACACCTTCCGAAACTCAACGAACGCCAAAAATCGCGCCTCCCCTGCCGTCAACCCCCACAGTGGACTGGGATGGATGATCCTTTTTGGGTATATTATATCAGATTATATTCATAAGCGCTTTTGTTGAGCTTTATTTTTGGACAGAATGTGGATGATTTGATTCTATAAAAGCAGATATTTGATACGAGGCTCAGCGCCCGCCTGCCTTGGCTTCCCGGCGTTTTTTGAACCAGGGGCCTATCTCCTGCCGCCACAGCCGCAGCACCCCGGTGCCGACGAGAAAAACGGCAAAGATGAACCGTAGCGTCTCCCCCTGCAGCACGGAGGCGAGCCAGTAGCCCGCCGCGCCCCCCACGCAGCCAAAGCCCGTGAGGAACAGCACCGGCTTCAACCGTATCTGTTTTTTTCGTATGTGCATGATGAGCGCGGCCAGCGCCATCGGCAGATAAGCGAACAGCGTCATGCCCTGGGCCGTGTGCTGCTCCGTATTCATCAGCAGCGTCAGCGCGGGAATCAGCACGATGCCGCCGCCCAGCCCCATGCCGCCCACGATGCCGAACACCACGCCAAAAACCGCGTACAGCATCAGAACAGCATCCGGATGCCGGAGGCCAGCATCAGCAGTGTGAAAATGTTGTTGAGCAGGCGAATCCCCACGCGCCTTAAAAAGATGGCGCCCAGCACGCCGCCCGCCACCGCGCCGCCGCACAGCCACAGCGTGGATTCCAGCGGCACGTAGCCGCCAATGCCGTACAGTGCCGCGGACAACGCGGATATCGGAAATATCACCGCCAGCGACGCCGCGTGCGCCCGCCGCTCCTCCGTGCCTGTCTGCTCCAGGCCTTCCACCACCGCGATGCCGCCGCCCGAGCCGAACAGCCCGGCAATGAACCCGGATACCGCACCCACCGCCGCTTTTTTGATTCCCTGCTTCATTTATCGCCTTTTCTGCCGAGAGTATTAACTCTATTGTTCTCTGCGGTTCAACAGGCTATTCCGCAAAAGGGCGTACGGTCACAATCTCAATCCGTCAATTTATACAAGCTGTAGGTGAAAAGCCGGTGTTCAAATTCCTGCTTTACCTCCGCCACGCGCTGATAGCTGCCTTCAAGAAGCGTGTAGATGCTTTGGCGGCCTTGGCCTGTCGAATCGGACCTCAGCACCACGAATTGCACGGTCTTGTTGCGTATCGCCTCTATTTGCGCGGCCAACATCCCGGGCACGTTCACATTCAGGTTGCAGAAATATCTGATGCCGGGCAGTATATCCGCCGCGGTGTAGAAGCCGCCGTCCAGAAAACCGAAATTCAGCAGCGTCGGATTTTCTTCCTCATGCATGACCGCCGCGAATTGCGTCTGCGCCAGCTCATCCTTATCCACCTTCATGAAGTCCTTGTACTGGTAGGCGCTGTACGCGTAGATTGCCGACGCAATCAGCACCACGGCGCAACCAAACGCCAGCAGCGGGCTTATCCGCGCCGCACGGATCTCTTTTCTCTTTATCGCAGAACGGCGGAAAAAGCCGCCGATGCCGGAGAACAGGCTTGCCGCCGCGATCAGGCCGGGCAGCATCGTCATCCCCGTCACGATCAGAAAATAGTACGGGTAGTTGCGCCCGCCGCCGTATACGCCCAGCACCAGCAGCACGGGCAGCAGCACAAAAGATATTTTCGCCCATGCGCCCGATATCAGCCTGCGTGTGCCGATGAACCCCAATAGTCCCAGCAGCATGGACACCAGCAGCGCCGGGTCTTTTGATACATTCGTATAAAAGCCGCCCCATGCGCTTTGCATAACGGCCGCAAACCCGGATGTTTTGGCGTAAGCCGTGATGTTGAGCGTGAAGTACGCGTGGAACCAGTCCTCACTCGCGCCGTTTGCCGCAAAATAAACCGCCCACGGTATGGCGGCGGCGATCATGCCCGCAAGGAAGCAGGCGCATGCGGCAAAGGCTTTTTTGGCCTGCCTTTTCAGCAGCAGTGCCACGAAGATGGCAACTATAAAGCCCAGCCAGAAGCCGAGCATCGTGTATTTGATCCACAGCACGCAGCCCGCCAGCGCGCCGCACACCGCGACTGTGCGCAGGGTCAGCGTCTCGCTGTCCCTGAAAAACCGCAGCAGATGATAGAACCCGGCCATCAGCAGCGGCAGGCACAGCTCCTCGGCGCTGTCGCCATGCGCGAAATATTTCGACGAATACACCAGCGCCGCCAGCACCGGCAGGATGACACAGGCCCATCTTTCGTCCACAAACAGCGTCACGGTCTTGGCGGCGTAATACAGGTACGCCGTGCCCGCGATCACCTCGATGAAGAACACGCCGATGAACGTGGTATGCGAAACGAGATAGGCCAGCGCGTGCAGAAAATAGAGCAGCACGCCTTTTTGCTCGAACAGGTCGCGGTACACCACCTTGCCCTGCAGCATTCCCTTGCCCACCGTGAAATAGCAGTTGGCGTCCACCCAGTCGTTGAACGGATACAAAAACGACGATTTGGAGCATAGGGTCAGCATCACAAACGCGGTGATGAAGCTGAAAATCAGCAGGCGCCGGTCGAGCAAAGACTGTATGAGGTCCGGCTTTTGTCGGTTCATATAAGGCGGCTTCCCCCTCGTCATATCGATGGCTCATTATATCCCAAAGAAAGCTTGTCTGTCCTGGCAAAAAAGGAAAATCAATCTGCCGCTTTACTCATTCTCCGCCTTAAAAAGAAACGCTTTGCAGAGCACAAAGCGCTGGCCGGGAAGCTGGCCATATCCGGTTCCCGGTAATATTGAGAATTCATTATATATTGTGTTTAAAGGCTTTTTGGGGTTATTGCACCGCGTGCTCCTTTTCTTCCACGTTCTCCGTCCTCTGCTCCCAAAGCGTCTGGGCGACACATGCCCACGCATCGGCCGCCGGCGCCGTCCTCGCGCACAGCGTATCCACATCCTCGGGCGACTCCATCTCGGTGGATACAGCGCCCGCCTGCTTCACCATCCGCCGAAGCGCGTCCGGGTTGTCCAGCAGCGGACAAGGCATAAGGTGATTCTCGTTGAACGGCTGATTCCTGCGATAAGCCATAAATAAAGGCTGCCCCAGCGCCTCCAGCAGCGTTGTGTTGTGGATGTTGACATTGGAATAGTGGATAAACGCGCATGGCTCCACGTCGCCCGTCGCGTTGATATGCAGATACCGCCGTCCGCCCGCGATGCAGCCACTGGTGAATTCCCCGTCGTTCCAGAAGTCCAGCGCGAATATCGGCTTGGTCTGCCTGATCTCTCGGACACGCCGGTACATATACGCCCGCTGCCCGGGCGTGGCGATCAGATCCACGCGGGCGTCCTTGCCCACCGGCATGTAGGTGAAGTTCCACGCAAACCGGCAGCCGAGAGATATCATGTGGTCCACAAATTCATCCGAACCCACGCTTTCCGTGTTATACCGGTGATAGCACGTGGAGTATCCGAACAGCAGCTTGTGCTGCTTCATGAGCCGCATCGCCTCCACCACCCTGGCGTATGTGCCCGCGCCGCGCCGCATGTCCGTCGCCTCTTCGCTGCCCTCCACGGAGAAGGCCAGTGCGAGGTTACCCACGCGCCTGATGTCCTCGCAAAATGCATCGTCCACCAGCGTGCCGTTTGTGAACGACAGGAAAAAGCAATCCTGATGCGTCTCGCACAGGCGGATGATATCCTTTTTGCGCACCAGCGGCTCTCCACCGGAGAAAAGATAAAAATAGACGCCCAATTCCCTGCCCTGCCGGCAGATGGAGTCGAGCGTCCCGAAAGACAGGTTGTTCCGGTTGCCGTACTGGGCCGCCCAGCACCCGGTACACTGCAGATTGCAGGCGCTGGTGGGGTCCATCAGTATCGCCCATGGAATGTTGCGGTCATACTCGATCTCCGCTGCGGAGCGGGTCGCGTCGCCGTCCAGGCTCCCGTTCACCAGCAGTCCTTCCACCACCTTCTGGATCACCCGGATATCCACCTCGCGGAACAGCGACTCGGTAAACATATACCAGACGCCGCCCGTGTCCAGCAGCGCATCGCTCACCGCCTTTAACTGCGAGCTGTGCAGTTTGTCCCTATCCAGCTTTTGCGCGAGGAAAAGCATGGTCTTAAGGCGCTCCATCGGGTTTGCTGTGAGAACCTTCAGCAGCATATCCAGTGCAATACTTTTCAACTTTTTCGTGTCCGATCCTCCTGATAAAATTATATACGGGAAACCTTAATAATATTCTCACCATAAATATATAACTAACTATTCAGTTATATATAATCAAAATTTTTTGCATGGGAATATTCTGGTGCATGATGATCTCCTGTCCGCAGACGGACATCGACAAAAAATGATCGACAACGTTCGTAAATAACCGCGTATGGTCTTCTCGCCTACACCACGGTGCACCCGCCAACTGCCCTTGTCAATCCATCATTTACATCCACAAGCTTCTTTATTGAATACGATCCTTACATGCATTTCCATCACTTTTCGTGCGGTCATAACCTACCTTTTATTCTTCGAAGCGTATATACTTTATCTAGTTGTCCGGTTCGTTTTTTGCCCATGTATTGTAGGGTGCGTCCTTCCTATGCTATAATAATTCAGTGAATACCTCAAAATACGGCGCGTCGCTGCGCCCGCTGGACGACAACCAAATACGCACGCTTTCGCCCATCGCGCTGGCCTATATCGGAGACACGGTTTTTGACCTGTATGTCCGCGCGTATCTGGTGAAGAATAATATGGGCAGGATCGAGGCGCTGCACAAGCTGGCGTCCGGCGTGGTCAACGCACGGTCACAGGCTAAGGCCGCGCTGCTGCTTCAGCCCGTGCTCACAGAACGGGAAGCGGAAATCTTCCAGCTCGGCAAAAACGCGAAATCCACGCCGCCCAAAAACGCGAGCCACGCAGATTATTCCCTCGCCACGGCGGTGGAAGCCGTGATGGGATATCTGCGCCTCACCGGGCAGACCGGCAGAACAGATGTGTTGTTCGGTATGATCATACCGTATTTTTTTGAAGGGGGTCAACATGCCTGAGGCCGTACAGAACGTCAAGCTGCTGTATTATCCGCCGGAAGCCGAGAGGCTGACGGCCATGGCTGCCAAGCTGTGCTACAGCCCGGCGCATATAGACGATATCGCGGATGATTTGACGCCCGAAAAATCTGCCGCGTTCCTGCAGAAGATCGTGGACCTCGGGCATCTGTCCACGGTGGAGCACGCCTCCTTTACGTTCGGCATAGAGGGCGTGTCGCGAACACTGCTGGCTCAGATCACCCGGCACCGCATCGCAAGCTTCTCCGTGCAGTCGCAGCGGTATGTGAGCTATTCAGACGGGGGCTTTGGTTATATCGTCCCGCCCGCCATCCATGCGCTGGGCGGCGACGCGGTGAAGGAGTTTGAGGCGCAGATGGCGCAGATGCAGCGCTGGTATGACGGCTGGCGGCAGCGTCTGGGCGACGGCGAATCATCCAACGAGGACGCGCGGTTCGTGCTGCCCGGCGCCTGTGAAACGCGCCTGATGCTGACGATGAACGCGCGCGAGCTGATGAACTTCTTCTCGCTGCGGTGTTGTAACCGCGCCCAGTGGGAGATCCGTGCGCTGGCATGGCGCATGCTCTCCCTCGTCTGCGGGGTGGCGCCCGCGCTGTTTGGAGGGGCTGGCCCGGCCTGTGTGCGCGGCGCATGCAGCGAGGGCAAAATGACGTGCGGCAAGGCGGCCGAGGTCAGAAAGCAGCATGAACAGACCGTGAAAGGCGGCAGATAAATGGACATCATCTATGGCAGAAACGCGGTAAAAGCCGCTATACGCTCCGGCCGGTCGATCGACAAGCTCATCGCGGCCAAGGAGCTTTCGGACCCGAGCGTGCGCGAGATACTCACGCTCGCGGCGCAGCACCAGATCCCCATCGTCCGGGCAGACAGGCGCAAACTGGACAGCATGACGCTGCCGTTCGGCTTTGGCGGCAAGCCCGCCAACCACCAGGGTGTGGTGGCGACCGCGCCCGCGCGGGATTACAACGCCATCGAAGACATATTCGCCCTGGCTGAGAGCCGCGGTGAGAAGCCCTTCATCATCCTGCTGGACGGCATCACGGACGAGGGCAACTTGGGGTCTATCATCCGCAGCGCGGAGGTGCTGGGCGCACACGGCGTCATCATGGGCAAACGCCGCAGCGCGTCTCTCACAGCCGTGGCTTCCAAGGCGTCCTCGGGCGCGGCAGACCTGCTGCCCGTCGTCAAAGTCACCAACCTGATCGCCGCCATTGAAGAGCTGAAGGAGAAAAACGTCTGGACAGTCGCGGCGGACCTGGAAGGCCAGCCCGCCCACACCATCGATCTGAAAGGCGCGATCGCCATCGTCGTGGGGTCCGAAGGCGAAGGGCTTTCCCGTCTGGTGCTGGAAAAATGCGACTTCACGGCCAGCATCCCGATGAAGGGTCAGACAGGGTCTCTCAACGCCGCGGTGGCCGCCGCCGTGCTGATGTACGAAAAGGCCCGGCAGGACGGCATGCCATGATCGTCGACGGTTACAACGTGATCTACGCCTGGGGACTCAGTACCGACAATCTGGAGGACGCGCGTACCGAACTGCTCAATGTGCTGGACGACTATGCCGGATTTACAGGCGAGGAGATCACCGTTGTGTTTGACGGTTACCGCACGCGCGAGGCCATGCGGGAGATGCGCCACGGTCTGCTGACCGTGGTCTACACCGCGCACGGCGTTACGGCAGACACGCATATCCAGCGCATCGCCCGTCAAAGCGACTCGATGCTCAAGGTCGTCACGGCGGATTATCTCGAGCAGCTGTCCGTGTTCGGCTCGGGCGCGGTGCGCATCACACCGGACGAGCTGAGAATCATGATCCGGCAGGCGCGCGAAAAACACATCGCCCTGCTGCACCGCAGCACATTGACCGGAGACGAACTCAAAAAGCGCCTGTCATTGGACTCTATCACCGAATCCTGATAAAATTCCAAAATATTGTATCACTTACGCGCACACGGCGGCTTGACTGTCCACTTGCCAACAGATATAATTAAGTACTAGCAACGGTCGGTTGACAGGAGGACAGGCTTTGAGCACTTACAACAAGTCTTCATTGAAAGAGCCATATTTAAACTACGAGGACTTAACCGATGAAGCCGTTGCTGAATTGGCGCGCGGCTACGACGGTGACGCGCTTGAGTTTTTGCTCAACAAATACAAAAATTTCGTGCGCGCGAAAGCGCGTTCCTATTTTCTTATCGGTGCGGACAGAGAGGATATCGTTCAGGAGGGCATGATCGGCCTGTATAAAGCCGTGCGTGATTTCCGTTCCTCCAAGCTCACATCCTTCCGCGCCTTTGCCGAGCTTTGCGTCACGCGGCAGATCATCACCGCCATCAAAACGGCCACGCGCCAGAAGCACCGCCCGCTCAACTCGTATATATCACTGAACAAGCCCGCGTACGACGAGGAGTCGGACCGGATGCTGATCGACGTGATCTCCAGCTCCAAGGTGTCCAACCCGGAGGACATCATCATCGGCCGGGAGGATTTTTCCACGATCGAGTCCAAGATGGGCAAGCTGCTCTCCCCTCTGGAGATGCAGGTGCTCAAGAAATATATCGAGGGCAAGTCGTATTTTGAGGTGGCCGAAGAGCTCAGCCGCAGCGTGAAGTCGGTGGACAACGCGTTGCAGCGCGTGAAGAACAAGCTGGAGAAGCTCATTTCGGACAACGACTGATTTTCCGTATAGACCGCTCACTGCCCTTACATACTCGAACCGGAAGAAAAGCTGCTCCGTACAGATGTCCGACAGTGTGCTGTTGAGCTTGATGCTCTAATATCGCCGTATTTTTTATAAATTAGTCAATATCAATATTGAGATATATTTCCGCTGTCTCTGG
This sequence comes from Bacillota bacterium, assembly GCA_023428025.1. Lineage (GTDB taxonomy): Bacteria > Bacillota > Clostridia > Christensenellales > SZUA-584 > SZUA-584. The sequence continues at coordinate 11,951 of JAEYZN010000037.1, read as the reverse complement.
TTGTGAGATCGCCGATTTTATCATACTGTATTGTCTTCTGATTCCATGTCGGCAGCCTACCATATCTCCCTGAAAAGCATCGAGGGCGATAGGCATTCGCTGCACAGCTCTGTCTGGAAATGCAGGAATAGGCAGTGAAAAATCATTTTCCATCAAAGGATTCCAGCCAGAAATAATAACCAAATCTCTTTTTAATTTCCAGTTGTCTTTTTGTTTGTCTGTTGTCATATTTGTTATGGGGAAAGGAGTTTATAATGGCTGATAATCTGGAAAAAATCGTCGAACTATGCGATCTCAGGCGGTATCAGAACATCGCATACGGCAGCAAAAACGGTATCTTCGTCAATATTCAGTACAACAGGATGTACGCCAACGCCTTCGTGCATTTTTTCATGGATCGCGAACAGGGCATCGATATCAGCGAGATGAACATATTTTTGCGCGTAAACCATAAAAAATACCGGGCAAAACCGGCGCACATCAACGGCAAGGCCGTGACAATCATGCTCAACAGCGAGATCAAGCGCATCAAGCCGGAGGATGTCGCGTTGTTTCTGGACGAATTTACCGCCTATCTCGCGGAGAAGGGCTATCACTCCGCATGCGCGGTGTGTCACAGGGAAACCGACGACGGCTACACGTATCAGGGCGGCTTTGTGCTGCAGATGTGCACGCCCTGCCACGAGGGTCTGGCCGCGGCCACCTCTCAAATCAAGCGGGAACGCGAGGAAACGGGCAGCTATCTCTCTGGCCTTGGCGGCGCGGTGCTGGGCGGTATCGTCGGCATTATCCCGTGGGTGCTCATCGGCATGCTGGGCTTTATCGCGGGCATCAGTGGTCTGGCGATGGCGTTTTTTGCATACAGGGGCTATTTGATGCTGCGCGGCAAGCGCGGCCCGGGCATGACCTGGATATTGATTCTGGTGCTCATCGTGTTCACATACGTCGGCGTGATGGTGAGCCAGGGGGTGCAATATGCCGTGGAGTCCGGCTACAGCTTCGACTTGTTTGAGCTGTTCAAACTGATGATGATGGCGCCGTTCCTACCCGAGTTTTTCGATACGGGCATTCTGTGGGGCAGCATCGGCCTCGGCTGGTTCTTCGCGGCGCTCGGCAGTTTTGGCTTCCTACGTACAAAAAGCAAAGAAGCGGTCGGCACGGACCTTGACTTAAAGCGTGTCGACGACAACCGTCTTCAATAAGCACTCAGGTTAAAACGCCGCGCGGGCCTTCCGGATCAGGCTAGCCCTGCGGCGTATTGTTTTTCGTCTAAATTGACTCGGCCGCTGCCCGACGTTTGAAATAGCGGTATGCCAGTATGCACACCGGTGTGAAATAAGCGCACCAGACCTCCAGCACAACAACGCCGATCATGTCTCCGCCCGCCATGCCCGGCTTGAACAGCCCCAGCGTCGGCATCACCACGCAGGAGACCGCGAAGATACCGTGGAGGCGCAGCAGCCATTTCAGCCACGTGTCCCCTTTATCCTTCGGCTGCAGCGTGAACGAGATAAAGAACGTGGAGAGCGCCATAAACGCATATCCCAACAGGTCGTAGTTGAAGAACAGGCCGAACTGGTCGTAGCTCAGCAGCGCATACGCCTCTTCCGACAGCGCTGACATGCTCACGGTGGTGATCTGCGCGTAATAAACGATGGCGATGAGCACGCCGTATACAGCCGCGAACGCGATCCCGGTGTATGCCGGGGCTTTCATCTCCTTGCCCGCCAGCGCCGCGAAGGCGCAAATCATGGGCATAAAGCCCCACGATATGCCCAGGCTGGAGATGTAACTGCCCGTGCCGGACCCCGCCATCATCGACGCCGCAAACCCCAGCACCGAAGCCAGCGTCACCAGCGTGCCGATCATGCCAATATTTCTGTTCATCGTTTCTTCCTCTCTGTCGTATGGTACGCCGCTGTTGCCCACCGCTTTTGCGGCATATACAGCGTATCATCATTTTTTCTTCATTTCTACCGCAAATCCCTGTTTTAAGCAGAATAAATTGTTTAGGCACCTTGAAATATATCATCACAGATGATATATTTCAAGGTGCCTAAACAATATAAAAAATGGGGATGCGTATATGAGCCATAAAAAATTACAGGATGCCGCGCGCTGTCCGCTGTGCGACCGTCACTGTCCCTTGAGTGCGCCGCACTGCCGCAAGGGCGAAAAATATGCCCGCAAGCTGGCCGGAAAGGCCGCGCCCGAACCCACCGCGCTGGAGGAGCCGATACCGCTGGGCATCGACGACACGCTGTTCGTGCAGTTGCGTTCGGGCAGCCGGCATATACTCCGGCAATATCGGGACAGCGGCAGCCGGCACCGTATACTGGGCGTCCTGCTTGAGCATGAAAAGGTCAGCCAGCGCGCGCTTCAGGAATTGATCGGCGTCAAGCCCGGCTCTTTGAGCGAGTTGCTCGCGAAGCTGGAGAAAAAAGGCCTGATCCGGCGCAAAAAGAACGATACGGACAAGCGCAACCGTGACGTCACGCTGACGGAAGCCGGCAGGGCCGTTGCGCAGCTTCGGGCGGCGCAGTCCCCGCAAGCCCTGTTTTCAGCGCTGTCTGAGGACGAAAAGGCGCAGCTGTCCGGTCTGCTCGACAAGCTGCTGGCAGCATGGGACAATACAAAAAAAGCCGACGGAAAACGCGGCAGCAAGAACAATCAGAAAAGCGATAAGGATGCTGCCAAAGCTGTTGGCGAAAAACAGCCGGAAACGACCGGAGACGCTGAGTCCAGCGCCGCTGCCAGCGGCTCAGAGATACAGCAATGATTATATGACGAAGCCGCCGTTCACGCCCAGCATCTGTCCCGTCACAAAGCCCGCCCGTTCCGACGCAAGGTAGTATATCGCGTCGGCCACGTCGCGCGGCGTGCCGATGGTGCCCAGCGGCGTGTCGGCCTTCAGCGCCTCCATTGTTTCCGCATCCAGACCGGCTGTCATTTGAGTCTCAATGACGCCGGCCGCGATGACGTTCACGCGAATGCCCGACGGCCCGACCTCCTTTGCGAGTGCCTTGGTCAGCCCGATCACCGCGGCCTTGGCGGCGCTGTAGTGCACCTCGCACGACGCGCCCGTCACGCCCCAGATGGAAGAAACGTTGACGATGCTGCCCGCTTTGCGCGATATCATGCCGGGCAGCACGGCCTGGCAGCAGTGGAACACGCCCTTCACGTTCACGTCAAACATGTCGTCCCAATCTCTCTGCGTTATGTCGGTGAACAGCTTCTGCTGCGCGATTCCGGCGTTATTGACCAGCGCGTCGATGCGGCCGAACGCGCGGCACACCTTCTCCGCCATCGCTTTCACGGCGTAAACGTCGCGCACGTCCGCCTGCACCCGTATCACGCTCGCATGGCGGGCTTTCAGCTCGTCCGCCAGCGACTGCGCGGCAGCCTCGCTTTTATGGTAATGCACCGCGACGTTGTAGCCCTCAGCGGCAAATCGCTTCGCTGTCTCGCGTCCGATGCCCGTGGCCGCCCCGGTGACCAGCACAGTCCGGCTCATAGTCCCTCTCCCTAGTTCAGTTCGTCCAGCGTCAGTTCGAAGCTGGGCACGAACGTCTTCATAAAATAGTCCACTTCGGGCCGCTTCATGTCGTCTATCGTCTTTTTCAGCGCCTTTTTGGCCTTGGCAAACTCGCTGTTGCCCGCGGACAGCTCCTCCACGCACTTGAGATACGCGCATATCTTGTCCGCCGCCTTCACGATGGCGTGCGCCTCGTCGTCGTCCCGCTGCTTCACCAGCGGCGCGTAGGCTTCGCGCAGCCCATCCGGCAGCATCCCCAGCAGCTTGTCCTCCGCGACGCGCTCGATCTGCCTGTATGCGTTGTTGATTTCCGGGTTGAAATACTTGATGGGCGTCGCGAGGTCGCCCGTGATCACCTCGCCCGCCTCGTGGTACACCGCCAGCGCCATCACGCGCTCCGCGTCCACGCTGCCGCCGAACTGCGTGTTCTTGATGACCGCCAGCGCGTGCGCGATCATCGCGGCCTGCAATGAATGCTCCTGTATATTCTCGTCGCGCGTGTTGCGCATCAGCCCCCATCGCTTAATGTGCTTCATCCGCGCCATATATCCAAAAAAGTGGTACATGCTTTCGCCTCCCGTCAACTCTATTCTAATACACGGCGGCAGTCTTTGACAATGTTCAGACGTAAATACCACCAGCGTCAACGAGTTCACACTTATTTTAACTATATTCGACACCACGCATCCGCTTTAAAGGTTATAATGATAGTGACTTAGACGCGGCCTTTAAAAGCCTATCGTATAGCGGCGCACTCGTTACGGGTTTATTTCTTCGGACTTTGGCAATAATGCGGGAAAGGAGACTGGCCTGCCATGGATATACTTAACAGTATCAATATCGTCACATTAGTCATGATCTGTATATTTGCAGTCCCGATACTGGCCGGCATCATCTGGCCGCTGACCCACGACAGAATACACAGCTCCTTCGCTTCACTGCTGAACAGCGTTATCCTGCTGGCATCCATACTGCTGGCGGCCTGGCTGACCAGAGTGCTACTCTCCAGCGAGCCGGTGCTCGCCTGGCTTTATCAGCTTGTTCCAGACATGCAAAGCATGCTGGAATTTCATGCTTTCTGGGTATACCTCGGCGTCTTCCTGATACTGTCGCTGCTCATCGGCGCACTGCTGCATCTGCTGGCACTGCCCTTCTATATATTCGCGCTGACGCCGGTGTCCAACATCATCGCGTCCGCAATCTGTTCCTTACGCGGCCCCGCCAGACGGGCCGTCAGCGCCCTGTGGAAGCTGCCCAAGTCCATATGGCTGGTGCTGCTTTTCACCATACTGCTGAATTTTTACACAAGCTATTTCAACAGCCCCGTCATGTCAGCTTACGCCAGCCAGTCCGCGCCGTATCAGCTTGTCCGACAAAACGTCGTTCAGCCGCTGCTGAGCAACAGCACCGTCAGAAATATACAGGTGCTGTTCAGCGATTCGTTCCAAGTGGCGGAAACCGAGGGACAGAAACTGGCAAGCAAATATCTGGTGAGGTATTTTAACGGCATGACATTGAGCGAGGCGACGGAGTCCAGCGCTGAAATCGACGCCGCCGCCAGAGAAATCGTCGGCGCTGAAACGGACGACCGGCAGAAGGCCTATCTGATCTACATGTGGATCTGCGAAAACCTCACTTACGACAACGAAAAAGCCGTCATGATCACTCAGGACCCCTCCAGAGTTCCTTCCGGGGCCGTCGTCGCGTTCAGCACCCGCACCGGCGTCTGCTTTGACTTCGCCTGCCTGTATGTGGCGATGTGCCGTGCGGTGGATGTCAAGGTCCGGTTCCTCACCGGCCTTGGGTATACCGGCGACGAATGGGGCGACCATGCGTGGAACCAGGCTTACGTCTCCGGCGAGGGTGCCTGGATCAACATGGACACCACCTTCGGCAGCTCGGGCGCCAACTATTTCGACACGCCGCATTTTTACCTCGATCATAAGGACGGCATCGTACAGGGTGAATGGTAGCCTTGCTTTGTGCGGGCTAACTGCAACCGCTGGTTGACATAATGCCGGGCAGCATTGATAGACTTGGACAGGGCAATGGCGCTATAATTACGCATGAATCGATAAAAGGAGAATAGTCTATGACGACAGGAGAAAGAATACAGCAGCTGCGCAAAACAGCCGGGCTGTCGCAGGAGCAGCTGGCGGATATCGTGGGGGTCTCCCGGCAGGCCGTGTCCAAATGGGAAACCGACCAGTCATCCCCGGATATTGACAACATCCTCGCGCTCAGCAAAGCCTTTGCGGTCTCCACCGACGAGCTGCTGGGGAACAATGCCGATACGACGAAAGCGTCCCGACCACGGATGGAGGATGTGTTGAAAATGAACGTAAAAAAGAGGTATTTCACAGCGGGTTGGGTGACCATATTGGCAGGTCTGCTGCTGCTGATCGTCGAGTTCTTTCTGCTTTTCACCCTGCAGCGCAGCGACATGGTGCTAAAGGGCGAGTGGTATACCAACGTCATGGACTACGCCCAGCAGCCGCCCATGCCAGCTGTATTCTTTGTCACAGCCATCATCATTTTGGCGGGCGTTTGCCTGACCGCAGCAGGACTTAAGAGACAGAAATAAAAAGTAAAGCGGCCCGAAAGCCGCTTCAAGTGAAATGCCGTTCCCCCCGCATATGATAGTCTGGGACCACAGCGTAGAAAATTACGGAAAATGCCTTTCGCAAAAGGCATTTTCCTGACGGGATTCTTAAGGGGCGGTGCCCCTTAAGCAGTAGTGTGGAGGCGGCGCCTCCACGGTCTTAGCCCATGTTATCTTGCTGCGTTTACTCCAGCGCGGCCTGCACCGCGTGGCGCAGCGCGATGAATTGCGGCGTCTCCACGATATCCCGCGCGCGCGGACGGGGCAGCGGAATGCCGATGATTTCAGCCACCGTGGCGGGGCGCTCGGTGAGCACGCAGACCCGGTCGGAGAGGAACACCGCCTCTTCGATGTCGTGCGTGACGAACACCACCGCTTTTTGATACCGGCTCCAGATATCCAGCAGCCATACGCGCATCCTATACCGCGTCAGCGCGTCCAGCGCCGCGAACGGTTCGTCCATCAGAAACACGTCTCCCTCGCACAGGAACGTGCGCAGCAGCGCCGCCCGCTGGCGCATGCCGCCGCTCAGCATATCCGGCCAGGCCTGCTCGAAACCGGCCAGACCGAACTCTTCAAAATGCTTTACGGCCTGCGCCTCTCTTTCCGCTTTGGGGATGCCGCGCAGCTCCAGCGGCAGCGCCACGTTTTCCAGCACGGTGCGCCACGGCATCAACAGGTCCCTCTGCGGCATCAGGCAAACGGACGGAGGCGCGGTGCGCACATCCTGCCCGTTCACATAAGCGGTTCCCGCGTAATCGCTGGCCAGCCCGGCGACGATCTTGAGCAGCGTGCTCTTGCCACAGCCCGAAGGCCCGACGACGGACACGAACTCGTTGGGGCGCACGGTGAGGCTCACGTCCACCAGCGCCTCCACGGTATTGGGCGCGTCGTCGAACACCTTGGACACAGATCTGAGCTCGATGGCCGCGCTTGTCATTTTACAAAGTCGTTGGTGAACGCCTGTGACGAATCCACCAGCGTTTCGATGAAGCCCTGGTCATACAGCCACTGCGTGTAGCGGTCCCACACCTCGGCTTTCTGCACGCCGAAGCTCTCCGCGTCGTCGATGTACAGCGGCGAAAGGTATTCCTGGCTGGCTTTCACTAGCTCGGCATCCAGTTCAGGCGCATATTTGAGCAGTATGTCCGCACTCTCATTCGCGTTTTCCGCCGCATAGGTGTAACCCTTTACCACCGCGTCCATGAACTTCTCCACCGTTTCGCGGTTGCTATTGATCATGTCCTCGCTGGTGGCCATGATGGGTGTGTAATAGTCGAACACAGGGTCACTGGCCAGCGGCACATAAGAGAGATCAAAACCTTTCAGCTTGGCGCTGATGCCTTCCCATCCCTCGTAGATCCAAGCAAAATCGATACTGTTCATCTGCATCGCCGTCACGGCATCCGTGTCGCCCATGGTCGTGATGTTGACCTTGCTGAAATCCGCGCCCGCCTCATCCATCAAATATTTGATGGTCGCGGGCTCCATGTCCATACCCCAGCCGCCGTAGTTCTTGCCCTCGAAGTCCTTCGCGGTGCCTATGCCGCGGTCTAACGGGGCCGCAAACACGGAGGTGTTATGCTGCAGTATCGCGCCGATGGACACCACCGGCACGCCCTTGTCCCGCGCAAAGGTCAGCGACTCCTGAAAACCGATGCCGAACTGCGCCGTACCCGCGGCCAGCAGCTGCAGTACTGCCGACGGATCTGCAGGCTGAATAATTTCCACGTCCAGCCCATTCTCCGCGAAATAGCCCTTGTCTTCGGCCACGTAAAGGCCAGTATGGTTTGTGTTGGGCGTCCAGTCCAGCACCACCGTGACCTTGGTCAGCGTTTCCTCCTTCGCGGGCGCGCCGCACGCCGCCAGCGACAGCACCATGGCCACCGCCAGCACGATCATAACAATTTTCTTCATCAGTCTCCTCCTTATGTCAAACAAAATTTATTCTAGCCCAGCCGCCGGGTGCGGTTCCAGTAAGCACTGATTAAATGAGGAATGTTGGATTGGCGAGATGGCTTTGTGTCCTGCAAGGAGCGAAATCGACGGAATAGCAGCGCTATTTCTAGATTTCAGCGACGCCGCAGGGCGCGAAGTCCAGCCGCCAACGCGAGCATTTCAAATTAATCAGTGTTTACCCCATGGCACCGCCTTTTTCTCGGCGAAGCTCACCGCGCCAAACAGCGCCAGGCTCAAAATCACGATCAGAACAATGTTGGCGAACAGCGCCGCCGTCTCGAACGAACTCATCGCGCGGGACAGGTAGATGCCCAGTCCCATCGTCGCGCCCGTCCATTCGGAGATCACCGCACCCATCACGCAGTACGCCGCGGATATCTTCATCCCCGCAAAGAAGCTGGGCATCGCGCCGGGCAGCCGCACCATGCGGTAAACTTGCCAGCGGCTCGCCTTCATCGTACGCATCAGCTCCACCAGATCGGCGTCGTATGTCTCCAACCCTTCCGCCAGGCTCACGGCCACCGGAAAGAACACCACGATCACCGACATGATGATTTTGGGCACCCACCCGAAACCGAACCAGATGGCGAGCAGCGGCGCAATGACAATCAGCGGCACTGTCTGCGAGATGATGAGGAATGGGTACAGCGTGTGCCGCACCGGGCGTATCATGCTCATCGCGACAGCCACCGCCACCGCCAGCAGCACGCCCAGCACAAAACCGATGACCGACTCCGCCACCGTGACACCCGCGTGCTGCATCAGCAGCGGCAATTTGTCCACAAATTCCGCGGCGATGACGCTGGGAGCGGGCAGCCGGTATTCGGGCACGTTATTGATGTGCACCAGCAGTTCCCATACGATGATGAAAACAGTCAACGCCGCCGCCGGATATATCTTATTCCCGAATCTCTGATGACGCGCAGCGCCGCCGGGGTACTTTCGGGGCTCCCGATGATGCGTAGCGTCATTGGAGTGATGGTTAGCGGTACTTCGCGATTTTTTCATCGATGGTCGACCCTTCCGGCTTGTAGTCGATCTTGACCACGGACAGCACGCGGCTGGCGCCATTCTTTACACACAGCTCCTGCGCCTCCTCCACGATCTTCAGCAGCGCCGGCAGTTCGCCCTCCATCGTGGTACCCATCGGCCCCACCACATATTTCAGCCCGCTCTTGGCGATCAGCTCGATCACGCTGTCCACCACGGCGTAAGCGTCGTCCACGCCGCCGGGTATCACCTGCAGCTCCACATTCACAACTGGCATTCTTCCTCACTCCTTTTCCTTAGCATGCCCTCTTTGCCTTTTTGCGCACCCCATGGAACCAAAAAAGCCGCTCCTGATGCGGAACGGCTCCAAATAGCTTTTTGTGCTTTTCAGTCATTCCCTACGCCGGCATTATCCGAATCAGGTTCTCATGGTCGGAACGAGACAGTTCCCTCTCAGCCGCTCTTGCAGCTCCCACATGCTCATATTCTGTTCGTGTTGCATTGTAACCCGTATGGGGTGCCTTTGTCAAGTTGTTATTGTTCTACGGGCCTTGCTATCGCGCTGTCCGCGCTTAAAAGGTCAGTCTTATGCATGGTTCAAGCGGCTTGCTTATTCTACAATCTTCTTCTTTCCAAAGTATTGGGTCAGAATCAGGATCAGGGCGGTACAAGCCAATATACCGTCCATAATTCCAGCGGGAAGCATAAAAATCATGAGCGCCATTGTCACGACGCAATTGATCGTTGACAACACCAGCCCCCACATTCTGTTTTTGAGCAGCCCTATCGCGCCAATCACCCGGACTATGCCATAAATGCCTCCCATCACCAACATCAAATATAAGTTTTCCTGCAAATATGGAACAATAAAAGAGAAATACGGCTTCAGGTTTAATACATCAGTGGGTAACGCCAGCACTGGTATTAAGGATATACAACCGCCTATTTCCATTAAGCCTCCATGAACAATCATCAATATTGCGGCAAGCCTGTATTTTTTCATATCTCTCCCGTCTGTATGCATAATCAGATACGATTTGCTTTCTTCCCGGTTCGGCAATGCCCGTATTCCTTGCCTATCGGATACAAACCAGCCATATTGCGATGCACGGCATGGCCCATCAAACTCCAATACCCATCGAAACATCCTCTTGATGGATTTTTCAGATAACGCCTTAGTCTATGTATGTCTCACAGCCACGGTATTTTCACTTTTTTGCTGTACTCATTCCATCTCCCGCCGAATATCTTGGCCAGCATCTGCTCCTCTTCCGGCGAATACAGTCGTGATCCAATGTATACGATAAGCCCGATCACCGCGCCCAGCCACGTGTTCAGCAGAAAGCCCGCCCACGGCAGCACCAGCAGCGCCACGCCGGTATACAGCGGGTGCTTCGCAATGGCGTAAGGGCCGGTGGTGATCAACTCCTTTTTGGGTATCTTGGTCAGCAGCAGCGCGACCGACCACGCCCAGTTGATCAGGCCGGGAATCAGGATGATGACGGATATCACCGTCAGGGCCGGCGGCGGCCCGCCCACGCTGAACACGGCGGGGAACAGAATGTTAAACGCCACACCCGCAACCAGAAACGGCAGGGGCAGCAGACCTATTTTCCTTCCGTTTCCCACAAGCACCTTGAGCTTCATCATGAACGCCTCTGTTCTTGATGTTGATTTTTTCCAGCCTTCGGCTAATGCTGGGGCGCCTCTTTCACAGCCTTAAGCGCCTGCAGCACATACACCGTGAGGTCGGTCTTATACTGGTATCCGGCCGCATCCAGCAGGGTCAGCAATTCGCCCTTCTTCGTGGTCACATAATGAGAGTCCAGCTGCTGGTTGAGGATGATCGCGCAGGCATCCAGAAAACACTTCTCACACTGGCACATATCAAAATCCTTCATCATCTCGCGCACCTTTTTCCTGACGAGCTGCTCGGTAATGTTCACAAGCACATAGCCGTTCTTTTTGCGGTCTTCCATCTCCATTACCCCCGATATTGGTTGATTCGATATATTTATCTGTATCCGGAATTATCCAGAATCAACATATCATGTTTCTGTGAGAATATCAACGCATTCCCTATTAAGTTCCTTTATGCAAACAAAAAGAGCCATCGGCTTCAAACATGATGGCTCTTTTTATAAACGACATGGAAAAACAATACGCTTCTTTATCTCGCCCGGCCTCTGCTGATCAGGTTAATGATTCCCAGCAGCACCACCGAGCCAAGAAGAGCAATTAAAAAGCTGCTCAGATTAAATCCAGTGATATCCTGCCCTCCAAGCAAATTCATGATAAAGCCGCCAATCAGTGCGCCGACAATACCGACGATGATATTCGCGATAATGCCCATAGACGCATTGCGTTTCATGATAATACTGGCAACCCAGCCGGCAAGCCCGCCCAGAACCAGCCATGATAGTAAGCCCATAGTATCCTCCTGTTATGAAATTATATGATAGCTATTCGATCACCAGTGCCGCGTCTTTCGCGGGGCGCGCGTCCAGCTCGGCCTTCTTGGACTCAAAGCCCGCCTTGCCCATCAGCGCGAACGTGGCCTTTTTGCCCTCCTCCACGCCCGGCTGGTCGAACGCGTTGATGTCCAGCATCTCGCCCGCATAGGCGGTCGCCATCTCGAAGAAATACAGCAGCGCCCCCACGGTATATGCCGTTACCTCTGGCAGCGTGATGGTGAGGTTGGGGCGGCCCGCTTTACACAGCGCATATTCCGTGGCGCTGCATTCCGCTTCCAGCAGCTGCCCGAACGTCTTGCCCGCGAGGAACTGCAGGTCCTCAATGTAAACGAACGCCGCGGGAATGGTGAGATCACCGCTGAACTTCTCCACCTTCAGAAACGTGATGATC
>JAEYZN010000010.1 GCA_023428025.1 Bacillota bacterium | reverse complement strand
CCGCCGGCGCGCGGATACGCCGGGCTGATCGTGCTGCTCATCGTGGCGACCATTGCCGCGCCGGACTTGTTTTTGACAGTCAAGAACCTGACCAATGTGCTCCGCCAGGTGTCCATCGTCGGCGTGGTGAGCATCGGCATGACCATCGTGCTGCTCATCGGCGGCATCGACCTTTCCGTCACCAGTGTGATGGCGATATCCGCCTGCCTGATGGCGGATTTTTCGCAGCGCATCACCAAGGCGGAAAACACGGAGCTGTCGTTCCTCATCGTGCTGATGATATTCGGCATCGCGCTGGCCGTGGGCCTGCTGAACGGCATCATGATCGTCTATCGCGGCGTGGAGCCGTTCATCATCACGCTGGGCATGAACCAGCTGCTTTACGGCCTCAATTTGATCTACACGCACGGCGCGCCTGTGGGCGAGATCACGGGCGGGTGGAAGGCCTTCGGCAGCGAGTCTCTCGCCGGTATACTGCCCTGGCCGGTGGTGCTTTTCGCCGCGCTGATGGTGGCCGCGATCATACTGCTGCGCAAGACGGTGTTCGGACGCTATATCTACGCCATCGGCAGCAACGCGGAAGCCGCGCGCCTGTCCGGCATCAAGGTCAACCGCCACAAGATCACCGCGTATATGCTCTGCTCGCTGACGGCGGCTGTCGCCGGCATCATGCTGGCGGCCCGTGTGCGCGTTGGCGAGCCCAACGGCAGCGCCGGTTTTGATCTGGACGCCATCGCGGCGGTGGTCATCGGCGGCACGTCGATGGCCGGGGGCTTCGGCTCCCTCGTCGGCACCTTGGCGGGTGTATTGATCATGGGCATCATGAACAACATGCTCAATCTGATCAATGCGGACCCCTTTCTGCAGATCGCCATCAAGGGCCTGATCGTGATATTCGCGGTGCTGGTCCAGCGCACAAAGAAGAAATAAGGGGTCTTTAAAAGTGAGGTAATGCAATGGAGCAATATGCGCTGGAGATGCTGAATATCAGCAAGCGTTTTCCGGGTGTGCAGGCGCTGAACAAGGTCAGCCTGCGCGCCCGCAAAGGGGAAGTCCACGCTCTGGTGGGTGAAAACGGCGCCGGCAAGTCCACGCTGATGAAGGTGTTGGCGGGCGTCTACCGCCCGGACGAGGGCGACGTATGCCTCGGCGGTGAAAAGACGACGCTGCATAATCCGCAGGACGCGCTGGACAAGGGCATCGCGGTGATCTATCAGGAGCTGAACCTGGTGCCGCGCCTGACGGCCATTGAAAACGTGATGCTGGGCCACGAGCTGAGCAAGCGCGGCTGGCTGGACAAAAAAGGCGAAGAGGCGGAAGCGCGTAAATGGCTGGATTATGTGAGCCGGGGCAACCTGCCGGATTACAGGCAGCCGGTATTGACTTACAGCATCGCGCAGCAGCAGATGGTGGAGATCGCCAAAGCGCTGTCGCTCAAGGCCAGGATTATCGTGATGGATGAGCCCACGGCGTCGCTGACGGACAAGGAGATGGAGATACTGTTCGAGATCATCCGCAAGCTGAAAAGCGATGGCGTGACGGTGATTTATATCTCGCACCGGCTGGATGAGATATTCGCGATATGCGACCATGTGACGGTGCTGCGGGACGGCACGTTTGTGGACAGCCGGAGTGTTTGCGAAGTGGATAAGGCGTGGCTGATCCAGCGGATGATCGGCCGCGAACTGAGCAACAGCTTTCCGCCCCATGTGTGCCACGTGCGTGACGAGCTGGCGCTGCAGGTGAAGAACCTTAGCGGCGACGGCTTTAAGGACGTGAGCTTCGATTTGCGCAAGGGTGAGATACTCGGCTTTTTCGGGCTGGTCGGCTCGGGCCGAACCGAGGTGATGCGCGCCGTGTTCGGCGCGGACGCGGCGGCTTCGGGCGAGGTATTCATGTGCGGCCGAAAGGTGACGCACAAGCATCCGTGCAGCGCGGTGAAGGCGGGCATCGGTTTTGCGACAGAGGACCGCAAGCAGCAGGGACTGTTCCTGAATCTGGACGTGGAGAACAACATCAGCATCGTCAGCATCAAGAGCCTGGCGACCCGCGGGTTTGTCCGGAAGCGCAGGGAATCCGAGCTGGTCAAGCGGTACATCCGCGAACTCCAGATCGCGGTGGCAAACGAGAAAATGCTGTGCAAAAACCTGTCGGGCGGCAACCAGCAGAAGGTGGTGCTGGCCAAGTGGCTGGGCATGGGCTGCTCGGTGCTGATACTGGACGAACCGACAAGAGGCATCGACGTGGGCGCGAAATACGAGATATACACGCTGATGAACAAGCTGGCGCAGGAAGGCGTATCCATCATCATGGTTTCATCCGAACTGCCCGAGGTGCTCGGGATGTCCAGCCGGATCATCGTGATGCATGAGGGCCGCATCGCCGGAGAGATAGACCACTGCGACGCGGACGAGACGGTGGCCATGATGCACGCCACGAACACTGTGCCTGAATTGGCGGAGGCGGCCTGCCGATGACAGGCTGCCGTTGAACCTTATATTAATGTGAAAGGGGATAACCATATGGACTATAAAGAGACGCTGTTAAAGCCGCTAAAAATAGGAAATCTGATGAGCCGGAACCGCATCCTGATGCAGTCGATGGAATGCTCCGACGCGGACGCGGAGGGCAACCCCACCGACACGACGTTCAAAAGATACGAGGACATATTCAAAGGGGAAGGCGGTATGGTGGACCTGGAAGCCATCACGGTATCGTCCGAATCCCGCGCGCGCCTGAACCAGCTGGAGGTGATGCCGCGCAACGAAAAGCCGCTGGCGAACTTTGTGAAGGGCCTTAAAGAAGCGAACAAGAACACGCTGCTGCTGTTCCAGCTGACGCACGCCGGTGAACTGGCGAGCGACGCGTATTCGCGCCGCGTTACCATCAAGCCGCTGTACGGCGTGGGCGGCGAGCTGCTGACGGAAGAGGAAGTGGACGCGATCATCGGCCAGTTCGTGCTATCGGCCAAGATCGCGCACGACGTCGGTGCGGACGGCATCGACATGAAGCTGTGCCACGGGTATCTGGGCTCGCAGATACTGCGCCCCTACAACGACCGCAAGTGGAAATACGGCGGCTCGTGGGAAAACAGAAGCCGCTTTGCCTACGACCTGTACGAGAAGATACAAAAGGCCGTGAACGACAAGAACTTCTTGATCGGCTCCAAGCTGTCGGCTTGGGAAGGCTTCCCTGGCGGCTGCGGCTCGGCCGCGCCGGATTCGCCGCTGATGGACCTGGCGGAGTCGCTGGATCTCGTGAAGGGCCTGGAAGAGCGCGGCGCGCAATACTTCATCGCATCCGCGGGTGCGACCGGCTTCACCGAAGGCCTGACGAACGCGGGCAAGAGCCATTCATACTTCGCATACCTGCACATGTACTTTGCCAACGAGTACAAGAAGATCGTCAAGCCCGAGACGGTCATCATCGGTTCCGGCTTCTCTGTGTTCCGCAACGGCAAGAACAACGGCATGCAGGCCATAGACCCCAAGGACGGCAACATGCTGACACTGGGCGTCCGCTGCATCGAGGACGGCATGATGGATATGGTGGGTATCGGGCGGCAGACCTTCGCCGACCCGCACGTGGCCCGCAAGCTGAGAGAGGGCAAGGAAAACGAGATCAAGTATTGCACGGTTTGCGACCACTGCCTGGAGCTGCTGTTCGAGGAACAGCCCATCGGCTGCTGCACGTATGACAAGAAATACGCGCAGGTCTACGCGAAGATGCGGCAAAAGAATAAAACAAAATAGTTTATATATGATTCAGGAGGATACAACAATGGTAAAACTTTCCCAACGTGACGTGGCACAGCTGATCGATATCAGCGCGCTCAAAATCGACACATCCTTTCAGGATGTGCAGAAGCTGATCGCGGCGTGCAAGAAGTATGAGATCGGCTGCGCGTTTGTATGGCCGTGCTTCTCCGAATACCTCGGCAAAGAGGTGAAGGGCACGAGCACCGCCTTCGGCACCTCGCTCTCGTTCCCGTCCGGCCAGGAGCCGACACTGATCAAGGTGAAGCAGGCGGAGTACTTCGTGTCGCTGGGCGCGGATGAGATCGACATGGTGATGAACGTGGGCTACCTGAAATCCGGCATGTACAAGGAAGCGCTGGAAGACCTCAAGGCCGTGCGTGCCGCCTGTGAAGGCACATCCTTAAAGGTCATCATCGAGGCCATGCTCTTGAATGACAACCAGATTAAAGACGCATGCAGGATCGTGATGGACAGCGGCGCGGACTACGTGAAGTCCGGCACCGGCTTCTCGGCGGCGCCCACCACGCTGCACCACGTGAAGGTGATGAAGGAAACTGTGCAGGACAACATCAAGATCAAGGTGGCGGGCGGCGTGCGCGACCTGGCCACGCTGATCACGATGCACGCGATGGGTGCCCACCGCTTTGGCATCGGTATGGCGGCCACGATCGCGATCATTGAGGAGGCCGGTAAATACCCGGACGGTATCGAGCTCAAAATCATGAAGACAGAAGACGACGGCAGCACGGGCGGATATTGATCACCGCCATGCGTTCTGACTAAGCCACAACAAGGCATCCATATATGCGTAAAGCTGGCATCGCTTTTTGGCGGTGTCAGCTTTTGTTGGTACTGACCGTCGTCGATGTGATCGGCAGCGAAGAGATCGAAAAGTACCGTCGTATCGCCGGGTTTGTCGGCGCTGTGTTCCGCGTCAGGCGTTACATGGACAGCAACTGAACCAAGGGCTGTTCCGGTATTTAAAAAACACTGAAAAATTTTATTTTGATTAAAGGATTTTTAAAGCCGCATGTCGAATATTAAAAGTATCAAATGTTACATACGTTACAGATGTATAAAAATCATGTATATGTCTGTCGAAACGAAGGGAGATTTTCAGTGGAGAAACTGGCTTTGGGTCTTGTTGAAACGAGG
>JAEYZN010000031.1 GCA_023428025.1 Bacillota bacterium | reverse complement strand
ACCCAACCCGCCGCCTTCCCCCGCGGCCAACAGGTCTGGCCAGCGGGGGAGAGCTTATGCTTTCCCGCCGAGCCGGCAGCTTATTCCTCAAGCTTCTCCGGCTCCGGCAGCTCCGGTCCGCTGATCGTGCCGGACTCGATGACCACATCCTTGAGCGGCTTGTCGTCCTTGTCCGTTTCCACCGCCGCGATGGCGTCCACCACCTCGATGCCTTTCGTCACCTTGCCGAACGCGGCATACAGGCCGTCCAGGTCCGTATAATCCTGATGCATGATGAAGAACTGAGAGCCCGCGCTGTCCAGCGGCTGGCTCCTGCGCGCCATCGAGACCACGCCGCGCGTGTGAGACAGATCGTTCTCCACGCCGTTCGCGGCGAATTCGCCCTTGATGGTGTATCCGGGGCCGCCCATGCCGGTGCCTTCCGGGTCCCCGCCCTGTATCATGAAGCCGGATATCACGCGGTGGAAGATCAGCCCGTCGTAAAAGCCCTGCCGCACGAGATAGCAGAAGTTATACACCGACTGCGGCGCAATGTCGGGGTAAAGCTCCAGCTCGATGGTGCCGTAATCCTTCACCACGATGGTGGCCGCCACCGTTTCTCCGCTGCTTACGGCTTCCGTTACTGTCGCTTCAGGCGCGGCGGACGTCTCCACAGGTGCTTCCGCTTCGGGTTTTGGCGCGCATCCGAAGGCCGCCGCCGACAATACCATTGCCAGCAATAACAACAACACTTTTTTCAAAATACCCTACCACGCGCACACCGGGGCGTCAATCCCCGGCGGTTACAGCCCTCGCGCCCTTCATTGTCCGCATTGCATCCTCATTGCGCGGGTTCCAGCGAGTCCAGCAGCGCCCCGATATCCGGCTGTTTCGCCCAGTACGACACGTCTCTCTGCCCGGGCCACCCACCTGCACCTCAAAATTCTCACCCGATTTCAGGATGCTGATCCCGGTATCATCCTTCATTTTGATGCTGATCCCGTTGATCGTGACCGTCCCGGCAAAATCCCGGTTCAGCCGGATATCCGTACAGCCGTTGAACCACGCCGCCAGTTCGGATATTTCGAACTGCGACAGCGTATGATAGGTGGCCGCCGCGTCCATCGAATCATACACCCATGCCTCCTCCACATCCTCTTCCCTGATGCTCTCATGAGGAGGGGCGCAGGCGCACAGCACAAGCGCTGCACACAACATTGCCGCCAGTAAAAATACTTTTCTCACGACCATGCCAATGTCCTCCGCGTTTTCGCGTAATTGAAAAGACGAGGCGTTTCCACCCCGTCCTGATTTCATTCATCCGCCTGCTGGGCGGCTTCCTCCGCGCCCGGCCCCTGGTCGTCCTTGCCCTTTACGGCCACCACCACGCTGCGGAACGGGTCCTCGCCCTCGCTGTAGGTATACACCTTGTCATAATCCTGCAGCGTCGCGTGCAGTATGCGCCGCTCATAAGGATTCATGGGCTCCAGCACCACGCGCCTGCCGCTTCTTTGCACCTTGTCCGCCAGCCGCGCCGCCAGCCGTCTCAGCGTGTCCTCACGCTTTTTGCGGTAATCCTCGGTGTCCAGCATGATCTTGGTGTAATCGGCCTTGCCGTTGTTCACCACCAGGCTGGTCAGATACTGCAATGCGTCCAGCGTCTCGCCGCGCCGCCCGATCAGCACGCCCATGCCCCTGCCGGACAGGTCCAGCTTCAACATGCCGTCCTCCGTTGCGGACTTGATCACAACGCCCATGTTCATGCGCTCAAACAGCCCGAGCAGGAACTTTTCGGCGTTGTTTTCCGGCTGCTGCGCCACAAAGCCTTCCGGTATGCCAAACTCGATGACGGGTCGCCGCTTCTCATCCCGGCGGCCGTCACGCCTTCCGAAATCGCGCCTGTCTCCCGGTCTGCCATCGCTGCGGCGGTCGTCCCGGCGGCCTGCGGGCCTGTCGCGGCGGTCATCCCGCCTTTCTGCAGGCCGGTCGCTGCCGCGGCGGTCGTCCCGTCTGTCGCGCCGGTCGTCCCGGCGCTCTCCATACGGCCGGGGACGCGGAAATTCCTCATCCAGCGGCGCGTCGGGCACAAATGGCGTGATCTTTTCCTCGGGTTTCTTGGTGAGCCGCACGCGCGCGCTCTTAAATAAGCCGCCGCCCTCGTCCAGAATCTCGATATCCACTTCGTCTATGGAAAGGTCCATCTTGACAAGGCCGCTGAACACAGCCTCATCCACCGTTCTGCCCTTGCTCTCTATGAAGTCCATTAAGTCGCCTCCTCGATGACGCCCTGTTTTCTCTTTTCATCCCGTTTCTTGTAGATGTAGTTCACAATCAGCGTCTGCCCCAGCGCATAGATGTTGGCGGCCAGCCAGTATACGGAGAACGCGGCGTTGGCCGTGGCGCAGATATATACGGAAAACAGCGGGAAGAACCAAAGCATAAACTTGCCGCCCGGCTGTGCCTGGGCGCTGCCCGGCGTCTGCGCCGTGGTTAGCTTCTGCTGCAGGAACAGCGACGCGCCCGCGAGTATCGGCAATATGAACCAGCCGTTGTTCACGCCTGTCAGTCCGTTGGCCGTCACGATGCTGTTCGTGAGCGTTTCATACGCAGGCCCGGCCTGCAGGCCGTTGACGATATCAAAGTTCAAAAGCCCCGAGCCGGCCATCATGTGCAGCTGCTGCGGCGTTACGTTGGCGTTGGCGGCAAAGAACTGCGCGAATTGAGCCCCGGTTTTCATGATCGGTTCCAGGCCGGAATCCGGCTGCCAGAAGTTATGCACCCACAGCCACTGCGGCAGCGCATACGCGCTCTGCCCCAGATGCTGCGCGTTCAGTATGAACGAGATCGTCTGCTCCGCCTCCAGCACGCGCATCGCGCCAAAGAAAGCAAAGAAGATCGGCAGCGTGATCAGCATCGGCAGACAGCCCGCCAGCGGCCTTACGCCCTCAGACTTATACAACTCCTGCTGCTTTTTCTGCAGCTGCTGCGGGTTGTTGGCGTAGCGTTTTTTCAGCGATTCCAGCTTGGGCTGGATCATCGCCATCTTGCGCGCGCTTTGCTTCTGCCTCAGGTCCAGCGGCAGAATCAGCAGTCTGATCGCCACCGTCAACACGATGATCGCACCCGAGTAGTCATGGATAAAGCTGAATACCAGCTTGAGTACCATAACAAAGAAATCGGATATGAAATTGTCACTTAAAAAACCCAATCTATCTGTCCTCCGTCATCTTTTGACTGTTAAGGGACGGGGTCGTATCCGCCCTTGCCGAAAGGGTTGCACCGCAACACGCGCCAAATGCTAAGCCCCAGGCCCTTGAGCGCGCCATGCTTCGTTATGGCTTCCACAGCATATTCAGAACACGTGGGCGTAAACCGGCAAGACGGCCGCGTATAGGGAGATATGGCTTTTCTGTAGAACCAGATGATCGAAAGCAGCACGCGCTTCATGATATTTTCTCCATCAGCCCTGCCTTTTTCAGCAGCTTGCTCACAGATGCCGTAATGTCTGCGTAGGTCATCTCCTTTGCGGATTCCCTCGGCGTAAATATGAGCAGACAGTTTTGCGAAACGCCGTCCAGCATCAGGAAAAAAGCTTCCTTCATCCGCCGTTTCAGCTTGTTGCGTTGCACGCTGTTGCCCAGCTTTCGTGATACCGAAAAACCCACCTTTAAGTGTGGTGTTTTTGTTTTCACATATACGAGCACCATGCGGCTGTCTGAAACAGACTTGCCTTTCCGATACACATATCTGAATTCTTTGTTGCGCCTCAGCGAATATTCGCGCCTCAATGATCTTTCCTATCCATATGGCAAAAAATGCCGGAAGCCCGGCACCGGCAAGCTTATTAAGCGGTAAGCTCTTTTCTGCCCTTTGCTCTTCTGCGCTTCAAAACATTGCGGCCAGCCTTGGTCTTCATTCTCTGCCTGAAGCCGTGCACTTTCTTGCGCTGTCTCTTTTTGGGCTGTAACGTCATTTTCATGGTTCGCTGTCTCTCTCTTTCCTATTCTGAGCCATAAAATGGCCTGCTTCCTATGATAAGACGGATATATTATATTGAAGTCACCCGCCAATGTCAACTACAATGATGCATCGGCCTGTTATTGCCATGCAATCTTACTCATGCGCCGCGCAAAAATAACCAGCAAAAAAGCGCCGCCTGCACGATCAAAATCAGCGGCATGAGCACCGCGAATTTCTTTTTCCTTGTCTTGTGCCTGCAAACGAGCATCGCGAGGTATACGCCCGCCGCGCCGCCCGCCAGCGCCAGCGCAAACAACGTGCTTTCGCGCACGCGCCGCCTGTGCGTGATTGCGGCGCGCTTGTCCGCCGCGCACACCGCAAACCCCGCGGTATTCACCGCTGACAGCGCAATCACGGCAATCATGGTCCATGTCTGCATGTTATCTTCCCCTGTTTGTCCATTTTAACCGTCCGCGCCGCATCCGGCAACTGCAAAGCTTTGATTTTTGTGCGCCATAAGTATATAATCATAGCTGATGATTTCATCATTCCCAAACAGACAAAGGAGAAGCGCGCACACTTTCAGCGCGTCGGCAACTGACATGCAGACATCAAAACTGTTACAACGGCTCTCTTCCGGCATATTCACCCAACTCGCCAAAGAAAAGGCGGCGCTTCACGCGGCCGGTGTGGACGTCATCGACCTTGGCGTGGGCACGCCCAACATCCCGCCCGCCCCCGCCATCAAGCAGACCATCTCCGAGGAAGCGATGAAGGACGGCAACTACGTCTACGCCATCGGCGACCTGCCGGAGCTGGCGCAAGCGGCGGCAGCGTGGTACCAGCGGCGTTACGGCGTCACGCTGGACCCGGCCAGCGAAGTCTGCTCGGTGCTGGGCACGCAGGAAGGGCTGGCGCACTGCTGCCTGCCCGTCGTCGACCCCGGCGACACCGTGATATTGCAGGACCCGTGCTACCCCGCGTTTTTCGTGGGCGCGGCGCTGGCCCATGCCGAGGTGTTCCGCGTCCCGCAGCGGCCCGAGAACGGTTTTCTCATCGACTTCGCCGACATCCCGGCGGACGTTGCCCAGCGCGCGAAGCTGATGATCGTGTCCTATCCCAACAACCCCACCACGGCGGTCGCGCCGCCGTCTTTTTACGACGCGCTGGTCGATTTCGCCAGGGCGAACGATATATTCGTGATCCACGACAACGCCTACAGCGAGCTTGTGTTCGACGGCCTGCGCGTGGGCAGCTTCCTCGCTCACAGAGGAGCGAAGGACATCGGCGCGGAGTTCAACTCCCTGTCCAAGACGTACGGCTACGCGGGCGCGCGCCTCGGCTTCTGCGTGGGCAATGCCGGCTATATCTCCGGCCTCAAGCAGGTCAAGTCCAACACCGACTACGGCGTGTTCCTGCCGGTGCAGCGGGCGGGCATCCGCGCGCTGGAATGCGACGACGCCGTCGTCAGATACACGTCGGGCGAGTACGGGAAGCGCCGCGATCAGCTCATCCGCGCTTTCGCCGAGGCCGGCTGGGCGATCACACCGCCTAGGGCCACCATGTTCGTCTGGGCCAAAACGCCGGACGCATGGCCGGACGATGTCGCGTTCGCCAAAATGCTGATGCGTCAGGCGGGCGTCATCGTGGTGCCCGGCAGCGCTTTCGGCGACCAGGGCAAAGGCTATGTGCGCATCGCGCTGGTGCAGACCAAAGACCGCATCGAGGAAGCCGCCCGCCGTATCAGCGGCTGCCTGAGTCAGCCCTGACCTATATCCCTTTGCTTATAACCGCCGAACAGGAGCGCGTACGCTTCGAACGATCCGTCACGCTTCTTTTTCGTTGTGTCTTTGAACGTGACTTAGGTTTTATATTCAGCGCTAGTCTTATTTAATTGATAATTTGTCATATATATTTGACATTTAGTCGCTTTTGCAGTATACTTGTCATGAAACCAAACCATCAAGGAGGTTCAACATGAGCGGCTTGGCGTTTTTTGGATTGTTTACGGGCATTTTTATCCTCGTGCTTTGCATTTGCTTCGCAATCAGACGACGCAAGGGTACTTTCCCGGCTAAATTCGACGAACGGCAGCAATGGCTGCACGGCCGGGCCTACCGGTCGGCGTTCTGGGTGCTGGTGGCATACCTTTGCGCCAATGGCTTTTCCAATCTGGTCTCGGAAGCTGTATGGGCCGACGCCTTCACCACCTCGCTTATCGGCATTTGCCTCGCCATCACCGTGTTTATCGTGATCTGTATCAACAGGGACGCCTATTTCCCGGTGAACCAGCAACCAAAGTTTTATCTGGTGTTATTAAGTATACTCATGCTCATTCAACTGGCTCTCGGCATCATCCGGCTGTTGCGTGACAGCAATTCCTTCTTCACAGGCGGCGTGCTCAACTACAACATCATAAACTTTGTGGTCTTTGCGATGTTCGCCGTGATGATAGCCGCGCTCCTGATCCAGCGGCAAAAATCCAAATCGGTCAAAGAAACGGATTGAGCCATGAAGAACCTCAGGCTGAAATCCGCCCGGGCCGCGCGGGACATGTCTCAACAGGAACTGGCCAACCTTGTGGGCATCTCCCGCCAGACCATCAACGCGATCGAAATGGGCGACTACAACCCCACGATCAGGCTGTGCATCGCCATCTGCAAGGCACTGGGCAAAACGCTGGACGAGCTGTTCTGGGAATGAATATCGTGGCCTAAACGGCTCTTGCTTTTGACTGATAGCCCCAAGGCACGTATAATGAAAAGCGCAATGATCTTCACCGCAATTATAGAGGCGGCGCCTCCACGGTCTTAGAAATCCCGTCCCGAAGAGGAGGACCAAAGCAATGAAATACTTCGTCATCGACGTGTTCGCAGACAAGCTGTTCGGCGGCAACCCCGCGGGCGTGTGCCTGCTCCCCGCCTGGCCGGACGACGCCGTGATGCAGAGCATCGCGATGGAGAACAACCTCGCGGAAACGGCTTTTCTGGTGCGGGAGGACAACGGCGCGTACGGCCTGCGCTGGTTCACGCCCGAGGTGGAGATCGACCTGTGCGGCCACGCCACGCTCGCCGGCGCGTTCGTGCTGATGAACGAAGTGAAGGCCGTGGCGGACACCGTGGATTTCCATACCCAGAGCGGCACGCTCACCGTGTCCAAAAACGGCGACGTGTTCACGATGGACTTCCCCAGCCGCGCGCCCGTCCCCTGCGACGTCCCCGCGTTGCTGGAGCAGGCGCTGGGCGCACCCGTGATGGAAGCGCACATGTCGCGCGACCTGCTGGTGCGGCTGGAGGACGAGGACGCCGTGCGGAACCTCCGGCCGGATTTTACGCTGCTCCGGCAGATCGGCAATGTGTTTGCGATCATCGTGACCGCGCAGGGTTCCGATTGTGATTTTGTCTCGCGCTTCTTCGCACCGGGCGCGGGCATCCCGGAGGACCCGGTCACCGGCTCGTCCCACTGCACGCTGATCCCGTTCTGGAGCGAGCGCCTCGGCAAGCAGCAGATGACGGCCCGTCAGCTCTCAGCGCGCGGCGGCACGCTCCTCTGCGAAGACGGCGGTGCGCGCGTCAAGATCGGCGGCACCGCCGTGTGCTACCTTCGGGGCGAAATCAGCTTATAAACACAAAAGGGGTTGATGCGTATGATACCGTTCTGGCACCGCAGGGAAGTGTTCATGGGGTTCGACATCGATCAGCTCTCCCGTGTCCGCGACGCGCTGTCCGCCGCTGGCATCCCCTACCTCCAGCGTTCCGGCGGCCACACGCTGCGCAGCCGCATGGGATCTTTCGGTGAGAACTCCGCGTTCGCGGCGCTGAACTACGTCTATGTGCACAAGGACGATCTGGACCGGGCGCGTGAGGCGCTCCGCATCTCCCCCATACGATAGGAGGCCTGCCATGATCACATTCTGGAACCGAAAGGAAGTGTTTGCCGGTTTCGACATCGGCGGGCTCGCCCGCGTGCGCGATACGCTGTCCGCCGCCGGCATCCGCTACATTCTCCGTTCCGTCAACCACAGCGCTTCGGGCGCACGCGGTTACCGCAGCGGCAACCCTCTGCTTTCCAGCATGTACTACGTCTACGTCCACAAGGATGACCTGGACCGCGCACAGTACGAGCTGCACAAGCCGCGGGGATATTAATCCGGCGGTGCGGACAGATTGCCTCCAGTGCCCACCGTTCAAAAATCAACCGCCCGGTTTCCCTTCTTTCTGCTAATAAAAAAAAGAAACCGTTCCTCAACTCGCTATTTTGGCTCCCTCAGAGGGGGGCGCTATACCCATCACCCAAAAGCCTTCGTCTTTTTGGTGCCCCCGGCGCCAAAGGCGACTGAAAGAGAGACGCATCGCCCGCGCCTTACAAAATCCAGCCGGCGTCTGTTCCGCTCCGTCCGTCGGCAGCCCAACCGGGCATCAGTCCTCCGGCAGCGCGGGCAGGTTGCCCGTCTCGCCGGACTTATGGTGCTTGCGGCACAGCGCCACATATTTGCCCGTGCCGCCCATCACCACCTGCGCGCCGTCGCGGATGATGTGCCCGTTGCCGTCCAGCCGCGCGTTGCATATCGCCTTTTTGCCGCACCAGCAGATCGTCTTGATCTCCTCGATGGTGTCGGCCCACGCCAGCAGCCACATGCTGCCCTCAAACAGGTTGCGCTGAAAGTCCGTCCGCAGGCCGTAGCAGATCACCGGAACGTTCAGCTCGTCCACCACATAGGTAAAAAACTCCACATCCGATTTGGATACGAACTGCGCCTCGTCCACCAGTATGCAGTCGTAGGCTTTGATCTCGTCGTCGCTCATCCGTACGAAATCCTCCACGAACAGGCATTCCTTGTTGATCCCCATCCGCGACATGACGATACTCTTTCCGTAACGGTCGTCCACACGCGGCTTTAACACCAGCGCCTTCTGGTTGCGCTCCATGTAATTATAGTCCACCATCAAAAGGTTCGCCGTTTTGCTGCTGCCCATCGCGCCATGCCGGAAATACAGTTTCGCCATGCTTCGTGTCCTCCCGCCCCTGCATCATTATTCTGCCGGATATTATATCATAAAAACGGCAGCCGAAGCATACAAAAAAGCCGCCGCTGTTGTTGCGACGGCCAATCCCCGTTGTTAGTTGCCCACGTACATGTTGCCGTACGGGCGCTTGCTTTTCGGCTGGTACTTCCTGAATTCGTCCACGCTGATGCCGGATACGTCCACGCCGAAATACGCGGCGTATTCGTCCAGCGTCTTTTGCAGGAACGCTTTGTCTTCGTCGTCCAGCTCCGCCTGCGCGATCTCGCGGCCCATCAGCGCCTCGGTCACCTCGCCGCGGATGAACATCTTCCCGCCGTGCATGCCGGTGCCGAAGAACTTGCCCGCCGCTTTCTCGCCCTCTTCAAGGCCCAGCCCCAGCACCACCACGCGTCCGCCCGCCATGTATTCGCCGAGGAAGTCGCCCGCCTTGGTGCCGATGACCACCTTGGGTATCTTGTCCATGTACTCCTTCATGTGGATGCCGGCGCGGTAGCCCGCGTAGCCCTGTATATAGATATCGCCGCCGCGCATCGCGTAGCCCATGATATCGCCGCAGTTGCCGTGGATGATCAGCTTGCCGTCGTTCATCGTGTTGGCGATGCCGTCCTGCGCGTTGCCGAACACCTCCAGCGTGGAGCCGTCCATGTAGCACGCCGAATCGTTGCCCAGCGTGCCGTGCACAGTCAGCTTGGTATGGCTTTTGAGGCCGCAGCCAATATACCGGTGGCCGTACACCTCGCGCACCGTGATCTCGCCCGGCGCCTGGGCCAGCTCCTTTATCTTTTCATTCAGTTCGCTGTAATACAGCTTCCCTGCCGTCAATTCCATCTTGAGGTTCCCCTTTGCTTATGAAGAAATTCTCTGTTTCATCCGGTCGTATCCCAGGGCCAGCAGCCCGAAGCCGTCGTCCGTCAGCTTTTTGTCCAGGTCGGAGAGCGGTATGCGCTCGCTCAGAAGATACGTGTATATGCCCGCGCGGTCCACATCGCCCACGAGTATCATGCCCACCAGCTTGTCGTCCCGCACGAAGAAGCGCTTGGACGCGCCCGTCTTCTCGTCGTACCTGTCCAGCACAATGGTGTCCTCGCCGCCCTGCACGCCCGCGGTGATCACCGACAGGCCGAAGAAGCCCACGGCGTTCATCGGGAACACGCCGGTAAAATCGTCCTTTTTGCCCGCCATGTCGAACCCGGCCGCACGCCCCTGCGCATACGCGTTGGGCCACAGCGCCATGATCTTGCGCTCGCCCGTTATCGCGTCCACGCCTTCGGTCACGTCGCCCGCCGCCCAGATATCCTGCACGTTGGTGCGCATCGTATCGTCCACCACGATGCCGCGGTTCACCGCCACGCCCGCCGCTCTGGCTTCGGCCACGTTGGGCCGCACGCCCACACCCATCACCAGCACGTCGCACGGCAGCTCCGTGCCGTCTTTGAGCACCACCTGCTTGATCTTCTTATCGCCGACCACCTTTTCCGCCGTCATGCCAAGGTGGAACGTGACGCCGTTTTCCTCCAGCCGCTTTTGGATCGGCGCGGCCGCCGCTTCGTCCAGTATCATCGGCAGCACGCGCGGCGCCATTTCCACCACGTGCACGCTGCCCGACACGGGCGCCAGCCCTTCCGCCGCCTTGAGGCCGATCAGCCCCGCGCCGATCACGACCACATGGGCCTTGGGCGATATCCGCTTCTCGATCCCCAGCGCGTCGTCGTATTTCAAAAACGTAAAGAAGTTGCTCTGGTCCTTCAGCCCTTCCGTCGGCGGCACGAACGGGGACGACCCCGTCGCGATCAGCAGCTTATCGTATTTCACGCTCTCGCCGCCGTCCAGCGTTACCGTCTTTTTTTCGGGGTCTATGGCCCTGGCCTTTCTGCCGAACTTGGTCTCCACGCCATATTTCTCGTAAAAATCCTTCTTGCGGTACACCATGTTTTCCGGCTTCACCTTGCCCGCCAGATAATACGATATCAACGGGCGCGAGTAAACGTGATGCGTCTCGTCGGAGATCACCGTGATGCGGCCTTCCTTGTCGCACTTGCGCAGCCCTTCGATGCAGCCCACCGCCGCGGCCGAGTTGCCGATAATCACATAATCCATTCGCTTACTCCTCCCCCCTGTCTTCATATTTGAGCGCGTTGTTCGGGCAGTGCTTCACGCATTCCGGCTCGCCGCTCTGCGCGCACAGGTCGCACTTGGCCGCCACCTTCTTCTTGCCCTCGTCCCGCACGATCGCGCCGAACGGACACACCCGCACGCTCGTCCAGCAGCCCACGCAACGCTCCGTCTCGTTGGTCACCAGCCCCGTGTCCGGGTCCTTTTGCATCGCCCCGGTGATGCAGCCCTGCACGCACTTGGGGTCGTCGCAATGCCGGCACTGCAGCGCGAAATTGATCTTGTCGCCCGTCTCGATATGCAGCCGTTCCACCGGCCGCGGATATTCCATCTTGTGCGCCTTGATGATATCGCCTGATATCGAGTGCGACGTGCGGCAATACACCTTGCACAGCCCGCATGCGAGACACCATTTTTCGTCCGCGTAAACCTTCTTCATACTAACTCCTCTATCCAAGCCTTTTTAAGACCTTGGAGGCTCCGCCTCCAAACCTGCACCCCAAAAAGCCTTCGTCTTTTCGGGGACCCGCACCTCTGCCAAAGGGGCGCCTCCCTTTGGAATCCCATCAGGAAAATGCCGAATGGCATTTTCCGCATTTTAAAAAGCGATCTTAATAAATTTTGTGGGCAAGACGGGCTTTGCCCGCGCAGCCCACACTTTGTGGTTTTATGCAGTTTCAAGCGCATTTTTGCGCGAAGGAACTGCACAAAACCGGTAAACTGGCGAAAAACTGCAGGTTTTTCGCCAAGGCGCAAAGCGCCGCTACTCTCCGGCGTGCATGATGCCGAGAATGTCCAGCTCCTTCTGCGTCAGGCCGATGCCGCGCAGCATCAGGCGGTTGCCCCGCAGGCTCTCGATGGCGTTGATGCCCATGCCGCCCAGCATTTCCTCTATCTCATGCTTCCATGCGGAGACCAGGTTCACCAGCCGCTGTGTCGCGATGTCCGGATTCAGCCGCTTCACCAGATCGTCACGCTGCGTCGCGATGCCCCAGTTGCACTTGCCGGAATAGCAGTTCTGGCACATGTGGCAGCCCATCGCGATCAGCGCCGAAGATGCGATGTAGCACGCGTCCGCGCCGAGAGCGATGGCCTTCACGATGTCCGCGCTGTTGCGGATGCTGCCCGCCACCACCAGGGACACGTCGTTGCGGATGCTCTCCTCGCGCAGCCGCTGGTCCACCGCGGCCAGCGCCAGCTCCACCGGGATGCCCACGTTGTCGCGCACGCGCTGCGGCGCCGCGCCCGTGCCGCCCCGAAAGCCGTCTATCGTGATGATGTCCGCGCCCGCCCGGGCGATGCCGGACGCGATCGCGGGCGCGTTATGCACCGCCGCGATCTTCACGGACACCGGTTTTGTATAGTTCGTCGCCTCTTTCAGCGAGTAGATCAGCTGCCGCAGGTCCTCGATGGAATAGATATCGTGGTGCGGCGCCGGCGAAATCGCGTCGCTCCCCTGCGGGATCATGCGCGCACTGGACACCGCTTCGCCCACCTTCTCGCCCGGCAGATGGCCGCCGATGCCGGGCTTTGCGCCCTGGCCGATCTTGATCTCCAGAATCGCGCCCGCGTTCAAATACCCCGGATGCACGCCAAACCGCCCGGACGCCACCTGCACGATGGTGTTGGGACCGTATTGATAGAATTCCTGCGCGAGGCCGCCCTCGCCCGTGTTATACAGGATGCCCAACTCCGTCGCCGCCCTTGCCAGCGCCTCGTGCGCGTTGCGCGAGATGGAACCGAAGCTCATCGCGGAGAACATCACCGGTACGTTCAGCTTCACCTGCGGCGGCATTTTGGTCTTCAGCGTGCCGTCCTTGTCGAACTCCAGTTTCTCCGGTTTGCGGCCCAGCGTCACGCTGGTCTCCATCGGTTCGCGCAGCGGGTCGATGGACGGGTTGGTCACCTGCGACGCGTTGATCAGCATCTTATCCCAGTATACGGGATACGGCTTCGGCGTGCCCATGCCCGTCAGCAGCACGGAGCCTGTCGCCGCCTGCTTGTATATCTCCTTGATCGCGCCCGCCGTCCAGTTGGCGTTCGGCTTGAAATCAAGATCGTTTACCCGAATTTTAAGCGCGCGCGTGGGGCACATCGCCACACAGCGGTGGCAGTCCACGCACTTCATCTCGTCCGCGACCATCTTTCCCGTATCCGGGTCCAGCTTGTGCACTTCGTTGGCGCACTGCTTGGCGCACACCTCGCACTGTATACATCTGTTTTCGTCTCTCTCGACCAGATAATCCGGCCAGCCCAGTTGCAAGCTCATCGATTCCCCTCCACCAGTCCAATGATCGGTTCTCCGCCCTGTGGCGACCATACCCTGTCGGGCGAGGGGCAAATGATGCGGATCGCCGCCTCCTCGCTGGCCACATACAGGTTGTCGCCTTTTTCCGCCGCCACCAACGGCCGCAGCTTGATGCGGTCATTCAGTGCCAGCATGCCGCCCTCGAATCCCAGAATGATCGAGAACGGCCCGTTGATCAGCGCGGAGCCGTAGACAGCTCTTATCGCTTCAAATTTCTTTCTGTCTTCTTCGTCCATCAGCTCGATCTCACGCCAGAACGGCGCGGCCACCACATCCACCGCCTGCCTGATGGACAGGCCGTGACGGCGGATCAGCAGATCGAACAGATAGGTGATGACCTCGGTGTCGGTCATCAGCGTGCACTTGTAGCCGTACATCTCCACGAAGCGCCGGTTGGCGTCGTAAGACGAAATTTCGCCGTTGTGCACGATGGACCAGTCCAGCAGCGTGAACGGATGCGCGCCGCCCCACCAGCCGGGCGTGTTGGTCGGGAACCGCCCGTGCGATGTCCACAGATACGCGTCATACGTCTCCAGCATGTAGAACCGGCCGATATCCTCCGGATATCCCACACCTTTAAAAGCGCCCATATTCTTTCCTGAGGAAAAAACATAAGCGCCTTCTAATTCTCCGTTAATCCTAAACACGCACCGGGCGATGTACTCTTGCTCGTCCAGCTCGGATTCTTGCAGCTTAAATTGTCGTGCGCTCACGAAATACCGCCAGATCAGCGGGCTGTTGTCGATCCCCTTCACCTTGCGCGTGGGAATGCGTCCGGCGTTTTCCACTTCAAAATGCCGGTTGATAAAATCCTCGGTCGCGGCTTTCGCCGTCAGATTGTCGTAAAATATATGCAGCGCATACAGCTCGCTGTATTGCGGATAAATGCCGTATCCCGCGAAGCCGCCGCCCAGGCCGTTGCTGCGGTCGTGCATCAGCTCGATGGACGTTAAGATCGTCTCACCGGAAAAACACTCGCCCTTCCGGTTAAGTATACCGCTGATGGCGCAGCCGGACGGTATCCTTATTTGCCCCTCTTTTAACATTCCTTCTCCCCCTTAAGGTTCACGGCGCAGATCCGCGGGACGCCAGGGATCACGCCGAATTAAATAAAAAGACGCCAATTAGGCTCGCTTGAGACAAGCCGTAAGAAACGCCTTTGTTTCCTGAATCTATTCGATTCCAATGATAAAGGAAATCAGATTCCTTTGCTGGCTGTATCATTATACTATCAGTGAATTAAAAAATCAATAGTGAAAACCATGCTTTTCTGCATTTTATCTTTATCAAAATTGCATTAATCCATAAAATCTTTCGTCTTTCGTCAATCTAAGATCAAATCTTGAATTATGCCTCATCAAAACTTGCAATAAGGTATTTTATGCGGATTGTTCCTTTGCCTTGGAAATAAATTCTTCTCATATTTTTTCTTTTTGCACACACAATAATCCTGTAAAGCTTGGCGGCTGATAAGCCGGTGTCCATGTTTTACGCCTGATATGCACGGCGTCGGCAACGCATGAATATGCAAAGACATCTTTTGGAAACAGCAGACAAGGCGATTGATCGGCAATGGCAAGATGGGATGAAGATTTATTGGCAAGCGGTACCGGCTTGACCGTATTTTAAGCCAAAGTCTACACGCGGGATTTCCGCACACCCAACAGGCAACTTTCATGGGCGATATGCTGCGAGCTTGACTCACAAAAGCAGCGGCGCGGTACGAAAAGTATTCGCGTCGCTGTTATTTTTGACCCCTGTCAGTCATTCCAAAATAAAACCGCGAAAGCGCCGGCTTTACGCGGAAATATACGTTGAATAAATATAGTTCTATGAGATGAGCCCATTACTTTTGCGTTGCCGTTTCCAGACGGGCGATGCTCTCCCTGTCGCCCACCACGATGAGCATGTCCTCTTTTTCGAGCACATCCACGCCGTGCGGCACCGTGTTCATCTCCTTGTTCTTCTTCTTGATGGCGATCACGTTCACACCGTATTTCTTTCTGAAGTCGAGATCAGCCAGGCTCTTGTTCTCCCACGAGGGCAGCGCCGCCACATCCACGATACGAAGATCTCCCGCTATCTCGATATAGTCGAGGATATTGGAATCGGCCAGATTACGCGCCACCCGCTGCCCCATGTCGCGTTCGGGGAACACCACCTTGTCCGCGCCTGTTTTGTACAGCACCTTGCCGTGCAGCTCGTTTTGCGCCTTGGCCAGCACAAAGCCGACCCCCAGTTCCTTGCACAGCATCGTGATCAGTATGCTCGCCTGAACGTTGTCGCCGATCGTCACCACCGCCACATCAAAGTTGCGGATGCCGAGAGCCGCCAGCGCTTTCTCGTCAGACGCGTCCGCCTGCACGGCATGCGTCACATACGGGGCGATCTCGCCGACCAGCGTCTCGTCGTTGTCCACGGCCAGCACCTCCTGCCCCAGGCTGGCCAGCCCTTTCGCCACGCTCTGGCCGAAACGCCCCATGCCGATCACGATGAATTGCTTCTTTGCCATTTATCCCACCATAACCCTTTCTTCCGGATAACGAATACAGCTGTTGTTCTGCCCCGCCCGGCTGGCCAGTGAAATGACCAGAGACGTCAGCCCCACGCGGCCCACGAACATCGTCAAAATCAATACGATCTGGCTGGCAGCGCTCAGCTGCGGCGTGATTCCGGTGGTCAACCCCACCGTGCCGAACCCGCTCACCACCTCAAAGATGAGGTTTTCGGATGTAAATATCCCGCCCCGGTCCCCTTCAATGCCGATCAAGGCCAAGCAGGCCGCCAGCACAAACACAAAGCTGGTGATCGTGATGATCGTCGCGCGCTGGATGGTGCCCGGAGATATGCGCCGCTCGCGCAGCGTGATGTCCTTGCGTCCCAGGATGCCATACGTCGCAAACAGCGTCACGATCGCGGCGGTCGTCGTCTTGATGCCGCCGCCGGTGCCCGCGGGAGACGCGCCGATAAACATCAGCACGATCGTCATGAACTTGCTCACCGGCAGCATGGCGTTCTGGTCTATGGTATTATAGCCCGCCGTGCGCGGCGTCACCGTCTGGAATATGCCGCCCAGTATCCTGCCGCCGGTATCCAGCCCGCCCAGCGTACCCGGGTTTCCCAACTCGGCCGAATAAAAAGCGATCAGCCCCAGCGCGATCATCACCGCGTTGGCCGCCAGCACCAGCCGGGTATACCGGCTCATCTTTTTCCGGGCGCGCATGCGGCTGACGCTGAAGATATCCGCCACCACCATAAAACCGAGGCCGCCCACAATGATGAGCGCGCTGATCGTCAGCACCACAAGCGGGTCGGACACAAACGGGACGAGGCTGCAGAACGGTGAATATTCCTGTCCGAACAAATCGAAGCCCGCGTTGCAGAACGCCGAGATCGCGTGGAACAGGCTGTAAAACACGCCCTTTAAGCCGAACATCGGCACAAACCTTATCGCCAGCAGAACGGCGCCCGCCAGCTCAGTGAACAGCGTCACCCGGATGACCTTCAGAATCATCTTGACGAGGCCGGACAGGTCGAACTCGTTGAGCGACTCCCGGAGCACCATGCGCTCGCTCAGCGTGATGCGCTTGCCGATCAGCAAAAACACCATCGTCGTTACCGTCATCACGCCCAGGCCGCCCGCCTGGATCAGGAGGATGATCACGATCTGCCCGAACAGCGTATACGTCGTTCCCGTATCCACCACGACGAGGCCCGTCACGCACACCGCCGAGGTGGAAGTAAAAAAGGCATCCAGGAAGGACACCTTATGTCCCGGCATCGTGGAGACCGGTAAAGATAATAAAATCGCTCCCACCAGTATGAGGAGGAAAAAGCCAACCACGATAATCTGCGCCGGATTCAGTTTTAATTTTCTATTCATTGAATGACACCTTTGCCACCTATAGCGCCCATTATAGCACACGCCATTGCCATGTCAACATAAACAAATTAAGCTTTTTACGCTATTTTGATAAACCGCGGGCGCCTGTTGTCAAAGGCGCAGACATACCTGAAGCCAATGCTTTTCAGCGTCTCTAGCGTCTCGGAAACCGCGTGTCCCACCACGCTCTCAAAGTGCGCGTCCGAGCCAACGGTCAGCATCTCGCCGCCCAGCTCATGGTATCGCTCAAGTATCGGCGTCTCCGGCATGGTGGACGGCGTCATATAGAGCCCGTTGGTGTTCACCTCAAGCGCTCTTCCCTTGCGGATCAACGTTTTCAAAATCTCGTCAACGGCATCCGGATAATCGCTGTAGCGCAGCAGCCTGTCCTCGTGTGGGCAGAACTTGGAGATATACCCCAGATGCCCCAACACGTCGTAGAATTCGCAGCTTTCCGCCGTCTCCAGCGATACGCGCATATATTCGTCGAACAGCTCCCGCTGTGCGCGCCCCTCCCAGACGGATTGGTAGTAGGGATCGAGCCCGAACACAACATGCTGTGAGCCGATCACGAAATCGCACGGATACCCGTCCAGTATCGCCGCCATCTTCTCCTTCGTCCTTGGGTCCAGCCCGGCCTCGATGCCGCGCCGCAGCACCAGGTCTGGAAATTCACGCTGCGTTTCCTCAAACTGCGCCGTATACGCGTCAAAATCTATCTTGGAGAAATCCGGCTCGCCGGGCAGGTCTAGGTCTATGTGCTGCGCAAACCCCACTTCCCCGATGCCCGCTTCGCGCGCCGCCTGCGCCATCCGCTTCATCGGCACCTTGCAGTCCGGCGAAATATTGGTATGGATATGATAATCGATCATTGCGCAACCTCTCGGCCGGCACCTTTCCGTCTGACCTCAGGCTCCCTCATTATTTGCTCCTTTTATAAACGATAATCTTTTCACCCATTTCACGAACTCGCTGACCGGTATGATGGCCGCCGATAAGGCCAGCACATACAGCCACTGCGTCCCATTCAGCGCCGCCACGCCGAAAAACGCGTCCAGCGGCGTGAACCACACCACCACTGTCTGCAGCAGCGCAGATACGATAAACGATATATGCATCCACTTATTGCGGAAGAAATTCTTGAAGATCGACTGCCGGGCGGAACGGATATTGAACACATGGAACAGCTGCACCAAACCCAACACCATAAACGCCATCGTGGTGGCCACCGTGCCGTCATGATACAGCGTCAGCCCCAGAAAGTACGCGCCCATCGTCAGCGCGCTCATGATCACGCCGAACACGATCAGGTTGGCCGCCATGCCCTCCGCGAAAAAGCTCTGCTTCGCGTCGCGCGGCTTTCTGCGCATGATGTCGGGCGGCGCGGGCTCCATGCCCAGCGCCAGCGCCGGAAACGTGTCCGTTACCAGGTTCACCCACAGTATCTGAACCGGGTGCAGTATCGTCAGCCCCAGCATCGTGCCCACAAACAGCGTGATCACCTCAGACAGGTTGGCGGACAGCAGGAACTGCACCGCCTTCTTGATGTTGCGGTAGATGCGCCGGCCTTCCTCCACCGCGCGCACGATGGTGGCGAAATTGTCGTCCGTCAGCACCATGTCCGAAGCGTTTTTGGACACCTCGGTGCCGGTGATGCCCATGCCCACGCCGATGTCCGCGTTCTTCAGCGCCGGGGCGTCGTTCACACCGTCGCCCGTCATCGCCACCACGCGGCCCTTGGCCTGAAACGCCTGCACGATGCGCACCTTGTGCTCGGGCGCCACGCGCGCGTATACGCGTATGTTGTCGATATCGCGGGCCAACTCCTCCGCGCTCATCTTTTCCAGCTCCGCGCCGGTGATGGCCCTGTGTCCCTCGTCCAGCATGCCCAGCTTTCCTGCGATGGCCACCGCCGTTATCTTGTGGTCCCCGGTGATCATCACCGGCGTGATGCCCGCGTGGCGGCATGTGCCCACCGCATCGGCGGCCTCGGTGCGCGGCGGGTCGATCATGCCCGCCAGGCCGACGAATATCAGGTCCTCTTCCAGCCCCGCGTCGCTCAGCGGCACGCTGCTCAGCGGCTTGTACGCCGCGGCCAGCACGCGCAGCGCCTGTCTTGCATAAGCTTCGTTCGCGGCCAGCAGACGCCGCTTTTCGGTATCATCCAGCGGCTTTACCTCCCCGCCCGCCAGCATGCGCGTGCACCGGGCGATTAGCTCGTCCGGCGCGCCCTTCACAAACAGCGTCAGCGTTTCGCCGCCGTTCACGGTGCTCATCAGCTTGCGCTCCGAATCGAACGGGATCTCATACACGCGCGGCCAGCCGCTTCTCTCCTCCGTCTCAAACCGCGGCACGGAAAAGGCGTACAGCGCCGTCTCCGTCGGGTCGCCGATCAGCTTCTCTTCGCCCTCCTGCGTCATCGCCTTGGTGTCGTTGCAGAGCGTGAAGGCTTTGTCCAGCATGTCGCGCTCGGCGCAGGGCGGCACCGCCGCCGCTTCATGATCCTCATTGTTATACCAAGCGCGCTGCACCGTCATTTTGTTCTGCGTCAGCGTGCCCGTCTTGTCGGAGCAGATCACGCTGGTGGACCCCAGCGTCTCCACAGCGGGCAGCTTGCGCACGATCGCGCCGTTTTTGGACATCTTCTGCACGCCCATCGTCAGCTGCAGCGTCACCACCGTGGCCAAGCCTTCGGGGATCGCCGCCACCGCTAGGCTGATGGCCACCAGGAACATGTCGATGACCGTCCGGCCCGTCAGCAGCCCGATGACGAATATCACCACCGCCACCGCCAGCACCGCGATGGACAGCACGCGCGACAGCGCGTTCATGCGCCGCTGCAGCGGCGTCTCGCTCTCCTTCGCCGCGCCCAGAGCCCCGGCGATCTTGCCGATCTCCGTCTGCATGCCGGTATCGCACACCAGCCCTGTGCCGCGCCCGTACGTCACGCTGGTGCCCGCGTACGCCATGTTCTCCCGCTCGGCCAGCGGCGTCGGGTCAGCAAGCGCCGCCTTGGCGTTCTTCTCCGCGGGGACCGACTCGCCCGTAAGCATGGCCTCCTCGATGCGCAACGACGCCGTCTCCACCAGCCGGATATCCGCCGGCACATGGTCGCCCGCTTCCAGCAGCACCACGTCGCCCGGCGCCAGCTCCGCCGCGGGCACCGTCGTCACCTGCCCGCCGCGGATTACCTTTGCGGCCGGCGCCGACAGCTTCTTCAAGGCCTCCAGCGCCGCTTCCGCCTTGGCCTCCTGTATCGTGCCCATCACCGCGTTCAGTATGATCACGGCGAATATGATGATGGCGTCCGCCAGGTCCTCGCCCACCACCAGGCTCAATATGGCGGCGGCCAGCAGCACCAGTATCATCAGGTTCTTGAACTGGCTGATGACGATGCTGAGCAGCGTCTTCCTGTGGCCTTCCTTGAGTTCATTGGGGCCGTGCGCCGCCAGGCGGCGGGCCGCTTCCTCAGCAGACAGGCCTTCCTTCCCGGTGGACAACGCCTCATAGACAGCCTCGGTCTTTATACTGAACGGGGGCTCTTTCAATTGCATTTTCAACTCCATAATAATCTTGTCGTCGTTTAGTTTGCCAACAATTTCATAACGCAATACATTCATATTAAAGGCTTATACGGACGGTTGTCAACAACGGCGGGGACGCGCCCGCCGCGCGCCGGCATGCCCTCCCCGCATTCTTACAAGGCGTATCGTATTCAGCCTTTTGCATCCCTGCCTGTCCCGTATTGTTATGTTTGAAATCAGGGCGTATATTTGCTATGATAAATACATATTTTCCAACGCTATCATCCATATCTTATTGCCTCCCGGAGGTTCCCATGAGCAAAGCCATAAACAGGTACAGGTACTACAGGTTTGTGTGCAGGCTCGCCGGCTGCTCCAGGTCCTGGTTTTCCATGCTGGGCAAATATGTCCGCGCGCCGCGTGAACGCATGCACTTCGTGATGATTCCCATCGAGAAAAGGCTGGACGCCCCCGCCCAGCAGCTGCTGCCGATGGACGTCGTGGACGCGCTGGTGGACAGGGCCGGCGGCGCCGCCGTCATCCATCAATGCATGTGCCGCGTCGGCGGCCGCTGTGCGGATTACCCGCAGGACATCGGCTGCCTGGTGCTGGGCCGCGCGGTGGAGTCGCTGGACCCGCGTATCGGCCGCATCGTCGGCAGGGACGAAGCCAAAGCGCACATCAAAGCCGCGCTGAGCAAAGGCCTTTATCCGCTGATATCCCACTACGAGCGCGACGCCATGATGTTCAGCCTGGATTTTGACCGCATCCTGATCGTCTGCTTCTGCTGCCCCTGCCATTGCGTGGCGCGCAACGCGGGCAAGGCCAGCGAGGGGCTCAGCAACTCCTTTTACGAAAACTGCGTCAAATTCCCGTCGGTGGAGGTCCGCTTCGACGCGGCAAAATGCAGCGGCTGCGGCAAATGCGCGTCCCAGTGCTTCGCCAACGCCATCTCGTTTGACGGCGGCGGCGTCACATTTCACGCCGACAAGTGCAAGGGCTGCGGCCACTGCGCCTACATCTGCAACGCTTATTCGGTGGCGTACGACGTCGGCAACGTGGACAGCATCATCGGGCAGCTGGCCTTAACCGGCGACATCTCGTAACCCCCCATGCACGAGAGCGTTCTTGTCTACCGCATGCTGGGCGAGATCAAACCGCAGCTGCCGCCCGGCTATACGCTCCGGTCCGTGTCGCTTGAGGTGGGCGAGTTTTCCTGCGTCAACACGCACACGCTGGCGCAGCTGTTCGACATCGCCAAAGCGAACACGTTCGCTGAAAACAGCCGCTTGAAGTTAACAGTCAAAAAGAAATCGTCGGACATCACCATCAAATCCATCGAGGCCGTAAAATGAAGATTACGCTGAACAAAGATTTGTACGCGGCGGAAAAAACGATGGCCCAGATCAACCGCGAGACCTTCGCGGGCTTTGCTCTGCCCGTCGTCAACATGATCGGCTCGCCCGGCTCCGGCAAGACCACGCTGCTGGAGGCCACGCTGGCCTATATGAAAGAACGGGGCAAGCGGGTCGGCGTCATCGAGGGCGACGTGGAGACCGACCTCGACAGCGCGCGTCTGCAGGGCTTCGGCATGCCGGTGCGCCTGGTCAACACGGGTGGGGGCTGCCACCTCTCCCCCGCCAGCATCCACGCCGCCGCCAAGAGCCTGCCGCTTTCTGAGCTGGATCTGCTGATCATCGAAAACGTGGGCAACCTCGTGTGCCCCGCCGCTTTCGACCTGGGCGAACGGCTGAAGCTCGCCGTGCTGTCCGCGCCGGAGGGCGACGAGAAGCCGCTCAAATACCCGGCGCTGTTCCGCGACGCCCGGCTCACGGTCATCACCAAGGCCGAGCTGGCCGACGCCTGCCGCTTCGATATCGGGCGCGCCACGGCCAACATCCGCTCCGTCAATCCGGACGCCGCCGTCATCGCGCTGTCCGTATTCGAAGGCACGGGCATGGACGCGTACTATCAGTACCTGCTCTCTCTTATAGCCCGGTAAACTTTGGGCCATCTGTTGCCCGCTTTTCCACTTATCCAAGCTGCCTTTTCTTTTCTAAATTAATTTCATCTCTAAATTAATTTCATCCGGCAGGTCAAGCACGATGGCGCTGTCATACATGCCGCATTCGTTAATATCTGTGGATTGCAAAATGCACCGCCCGCCATCCTGATAAATGCAGCGCTTAAAGTCCCAAGTCAACATCTTATAGCTCCTCAATCTTAGATTTTAATGCACTTAGAATAAATTCATATTAAGTGATATTTAAGCGAGGGATGTTCCATATGAAAAAAGCGAAGCATATCAGTATTCGTATCGATGAAGCAGTATTGATTAAATCCCACCATGTCGCGAAGTATGAAGACCGTTCCGCCAGCGGACAGATTATGTACCTGATCAACAACTGCATCAGGGAATTCGAAGAAAAGCACGGTAAAATTACAAATACGAAAACTGGCAACGACTAATGATTGGAAAAACGTAACAGTTAAAATGATTCGGGCTCGTTGATCCCTCGATATCCATGGTGAGCGCGGTGTAACAGCGCCGCGCTTTTGCAATTCTCCTTGTTTTACGGCTTTTTTATTGCTATAATTGATATTCGCATACAGACATAAGGAGAAATACGCATTGAAAGCTTTAACGAGCGCACAGCTGCGCCAGATGTATCTTGATTTTTTTGCATCCAAGGGCCACGCCATCATCCCCTCGGCGTCGCTGATCCCTGAGAACGACCCCACCGTGCTGTTCACCACCGCGGGCATGCACCCGC
Source organism: Bacillota bacterium (assembly GCA_023428025.1). GTDB lineage: Bacteria > Bacillota > Clostridia > Christensenellales > SZUA-584 > SZUA-584. The sequence goes on along the minus strand of JAEYZN010000031.1, from coordinate 88,576 downwards.
TGGTGCCCTATCTGCTCGGCGCGAAGCACCCGGAAGGCACGCGCCTGTCCGATGTGCAGAAGTGCGTGCGCACCGGCGATATCGACGAGGTGGGCGACGCGTCCCACTGCACGTTCTTCGAAATGCTGGGCAACTGGTCGCTCGGGGACTATTTCAAGGAAGACGCCATTGCGTACAGCTTCGAGTTCCTGACCTCGCCCCAGTGGCTGGGCCTCGACAAGGACAGGCTGTACTTCACCTGCTTCGTTGGCGACGAGGACGCCCCGAAGGATACCGAATCCGCCGGGTACTGGATGAGCCACGGCGTGGAGGAAAGCCACATCTTCTTCCTCGGCAAAAAGCACAACTGGTGGGGCCCGGCGGGCATCACCGGCCCGTGCGGCCCGGACACCGAGATGTTCATCGATACCGGCATCCCCGCCTGCGGCCCGGACTGCAGCCCGGCGTGCTCCTGCGGCAAATACCTCGAAATCTGGAACGACGTGTTCATGCAGTACAACAAGACGGCGGACGGCAAGTTCGAACCGCTCGCGCAGAAGAACGTGGACACCGGCATGGGGCTGGACCGTACGGTCTGCATCCTGCAGGGCAAGAAATCCGTGTACGACACCGACGCATTCACCGGCGTGCTCGCCAAAATCGCGGCGCTGTCCGGCAAGAGCTACGGCGACGATCCGGAAACCACGCGCGCCTTTCGCATCATCGCGGACCACGTGCGCTGCGCCACCTTCATCCTGGGCGACGAGAAGGGCGTCACGCCCTCCAATGTGGACCAGGGCTACGTATTGCGCCGCCTCATCCGCCGCGCCGTGCGCTTTGCGCTGCGCCTCGGCATCCCGGAGCAGTCGCTCCAGCACGTCGCCAAGGTCGTCATCGCGCAGTACAGCGACGCCTACCCCGAACTCAGGCGCTACGAAGGCCGCATCATCAGCGAGCTGAATCTGGAGGAAGAGCGCTTCTCGCGCACCATCCGCCAGGGCCTGCGCGAGTTCGAGAAGCTGCAAAGCAAGCTCACCGGCAAGGTGATCGACGGCGTCAGCGCGTTCCACCTTTACGACACCTTCGGCTTCCCCATCGAGTTCACGCTGGAGCTCGCTCACGAGAACGGGCTCGAGGTGGATACCAAGGGCTTCGAGGAAGCGTTCAAAAAGCATCAGGAGGTCTCCGGCGCGGGCGCGGAGCAGCGCTTCAAGGGCGGTCTTGCGGACACCGGCGAAGCCACCGCCCGCCTGCACACCGCGACGCACCTTATGCATGCGGCGCTGCGAAAGGTTCTGGGCGATGAAGTGGCGCAAAAGGGCAGCAACATCACGGCGGACCGCCTGCGTTTCGACTTCTCGTTCTCGCGCAAGGTGGAGGACCACGAACTCAAAGAGGTGGAGCGGCTCGTCAACGAAGCCATCGACGCGGGCGTGGATATATCCTGCGAGGAGATGACCGTGGAGCAGGCCAAGGATCAGGGCGCCATCGGCCTGTTCGAGTCTAAATACGGCAGCATCGTCAAGGTGTACACCGTGCCCGGCTTCTCCAGGGAGATCTGCGGCGGCCCCCACGCGGCCAATACCGCCGAGCTCGGGCGCTTCGAGATACAGAAGGAACAGTCCAGCTCTGCGGGCGTCCGGCGTATCAAGGCCGTGCTGCACCGCGATTAATCAAATGAGCTCAAGCGGTCTCTTTCTTGAAACCGCTCCTTTCTTGAAAAAAGATAATGGGCTGCCCATTTATTGAGCAGCCCATTTCATTGGCATTAAGCCTCCGCTTTCGAAACATTTTATCCCTTAGATAATAGATCATCCATTAAAGACACAATGCTTGCTCTGAATTTCACAGAAAGTTGCCGATATTTTTCGATCAGGTTTGCTTCTTCTTCGTTCAGGTCAAATCTCTCCACCGGTTCAATTTTATGCCGAATATCTGTATGGCCGACCAAATAGTCGATGGATGTTTCAAAATACACAGCCAACTCTTTCATCGTTTCTATTTCAGGTTCGATACTGTGGTTTTCATATTTGTTAATGGACTGCTGGCTCAATCCAAGTTCATCTGCAAGCTTTTGCTGGCTGATTCCTTTATCCTCACGCAGCTTTCTCAGGTTCTTTAGCATTGCATCACCGCCTTTACGGTATTAAGGTTAACGATTTACAAGCCTTATTCCACTCCACTACTCCCACCCTAAATCCAGTCGTCAAACGAAAATTCGTTCATCTCCTTGAAGTACAAGAATTCCGAGAGGGTCATATTAAGTCCGTTAGCGATATGATGAATGGTTGTCATTCGTGGATCTTTTGTAATGCCTCTAACTATGTTGTCTATAGTGGATTGATTCAGTCCACACAACTTTGCCAGCCTGTTGTATGCAATGCCGCGCTTTTTGCAGAGTGTGGAAATACGCATGATCATTATTTCGGAATATGTCATGTTTCTTATCCTGCCTAAAAGGGTTATTAATTCAGCCTAACAGAGAAAATGAATTTATTCTCTTCCCAACAGCCAGTCAACCGACACGCCAAGAACATTTGAGAGCGCATTGATCTCAAAATCAGACACCGGGCGTTTTTGCCCCTCCAGCAATGAAAGTGCGGGAATGCTGATGGCCACGCCCTCGGTTTGAAGTTTTGCCAACAACTCGACCTGCTTCATGCCGAACTTTTTCCGCGCTTCGGTCACCCGGGCGCCAACCATATTCTTGTTGCCAAGGCCAAGCTTGCGTGTTTTCAATGCTACATCCCTTCCTTGGACTTAAGTATATGTCAGTTAGGTCTTTTCAAATTTAGTAATACCAAATATAATGAATTATATTTGGTTAAACTAAATTTGAGGAGCATGTTATGAAGCAGAATACTTGTTGTTTTACAGGACACAGGCCAAATAAACTCCCTTTTGGCTGCGACGAAGCGTGCATGGATTGCGTCAGGCTCAGAATCAGGCTGGCGGTCGAAATCGAAGAGATGCGTCAAAAAGGCGTGACCACCTTCTTGACCGGCATGGCGCAGGGCGTCGACATCTGGGGAGCGGAGATCGTGCTGGACCTGAAACGGGCGTATGCCGACAAACCGATCTATCTGGTGGCGGTCATTCCCTATAAGGGCCAGGCCGATCGATGGACCAGGACCTACCGCGACAGATATGACCATATTCTGGCGGCAGCCGACGACATGGTCATGCTGCGTCCGCATTACGCCACCGGCTGTCTGTACGAGCGCAGCCGCTATATGGTGGACAACGCCGGGCATATGATCGCCGTTTTCGATGGCAAACCGGGCGAAACCAAATATACGGTGGATTGCGCGCGAAAAAAAGGCTTGGATGTTGTCATCATCAACCCCTGCGATTGGACGAAAAAAGTGTGAAATCAAGCCTGACCATCAGCGCCATGCTCTGCGCCGCAAGGAAGAACAGGGATCAACATTTGCCCCATCTGTCTCGTCGCATCCCTTTGTGCGTAGCCTTTATTGAGAAGCTGTTATGGAATTGTTGCTCTGTTTGGAGCATTTTTACACATGCCTTTCATCTGGCGCTTTCCCAGTAAAAAGCATGACGCCCCGGCGCCAAGTTGCTTTTAGCAACCGGTACCGGAGCGTCAGGATTCTGCTCTTTTAAATATAATTTCGCGGGCAAGCCGGGCATCGCCCGCACCGCCCACGCCCTGCGGTTTACGAAGTTTCAGGCGCGCAGCGCGGGGAACAAACCAAAGCCGGAGGCAAGTCTTTCGTTTTGCCTCCAAAGCGCAAAGCGCTCAATACGGGTTCATGAACTGCTGCGTCCAATACAGCGTGCCGTTGGCCGCCTTCGCCACGCCCACGCCGATGGTCGTATACGCCTGGGACAGTATGTTGGCCTTGTGTCCCGCCGAGTTCATCCACGCGTTCATCACTTCGGCCGGCGTTTTCTGGCCGTACGCGATGTTCTCGCCCGCCGCGCTGAACCGCAGGCCAAAGTTCTCCATCATCTTAAACGGCGAACCATACGTCGGGGACGTGTGCGAGAAATACTTCTTGTCGATCATGTCCTGGCTCTTCACACGCGCGCAATAGGCGAGATTGTTGTTGTACTTGAATGTCGCGAGTCCGCGTGCCACGCGTTCCTTGTTCACCAGCTCAAACACCTGCTGCTCGTAGGATGCCAGCGAATTCGTATCGGGGATCGTGATCTTCTGGCCCACATAGATCAGCGACGGGTTTTTGATGTCCGGGTTGGCCTTCACCAGCTCGGCATAGCTGATCTCAAACCTCTTGGCAATGCCGGACATCGTATCGCCTGCCTTCACCGTATACGACACCATCTTGGTCGAAGGGATCGTGATCTTCTGACCCACGTAGATCAGCGATGCGTTCTTGATGGACGGGTTTGCGGCGAGCAGCTGGCTCAAAGTCAGGCTGTTGTTGCCGGCGATTTTGGACAGCGTATCGCCTGACTTGACCGTATACGTGCTGTCCGCAAAGGCCAGTGTCGTCGTCAGCAGACACAGCGCCAGCGTCAGCACCACGGCCTTCATCAATATCTTCTTCATGCTTTTCACTCCTTCTTTATACGCGAAAAAATATCATGTTTCGCCATTATTTTGCGCCATCATTCACCGAATTATTTACACAGGCCCGATTTCATGGTAGAATTGGTCTATACCATTTGGAGGTAGAGTGAATGCACACTGTGCCCACATATATAAAATTGAAGGAAGAAATTCAGCAAGGCATCGAAAACGGCGCTTTGGTGCCGGGAGACCGCCTGCCCTCCGAGCGCGAGCTGGCGGTGGCCAAGGGCCTCTCCCGCATGACGGTGCGCCAGGCGCTGTCCGAGCTGGTCGCGGCGGGCGCGCTTTACCGCGAGCAGGGCCGCGGCACGTTCGTGTCCGCCCGCAAGATGCAGCAGCGCAACATCGCCAGCTTCTCGGAGACGGTGCGTGTGCGCGGCTTTAAGCCCAGCACGCGCGTGCTGGAGTTCTCCAGCGTCCGTCCGCCGGGCGAGATCGCGCAGCGGCTGATGGTGCCCGACGCCGAGGTCTACCGCGCGCTGCGCATCCGTCTGGCCGACGCGACGCCCGTCGCGGTGGAAGAGGTGTTCATCCCGTTCCACATCTGCCCCGGCCTCAAGCGGGAGGACCTGTCGGGCTCGCTCTACCGGCTGATGACGGAGACGTTCGGCCACCGCATCGGCAGCGCCGACAGCTCGGTGTCCGCCCTGCTGCCCGGCGCGCGCTATCAGCAATACCTGCAGATTCCGCGCAACACGCCGGTGCTCAAGATCAACAGCCTGTATTACTCCGCCAGCGGCGCCACGCTGTATTACGAGCGCGCGATATACCGGGCGGACATGTACGAATACAACATCCGCATTTCAACACAGCCGATACTGTAAGGAGAAGCCATGAACACATTGATGGAAAAAGAGATCTTCGAAAGCCCCGCCGCCATGGAACGCGCGCTGGCGAATAACGATCGGGAAATGGCGCGCATCGCCGCCGCTATCGGCGAAAAAACGAGCGTTTTTTTCGCGGCGCGCGGCACGTCGGACCACGCCGCCATCTACGGCAAATACCTGTTTGAAACGCTGCTTGGGCTGCCCGCCGGGCTGGCCGCGCCGTCCGTGGTGTCGGTGTTCGGCCGCCAGGTGAACTACAGCCACAGCGCCGTCATCGGCATCTCGCAGTCAGGCGAGGCCGAGGATGTGCGCCGCGTGCTGGAAAGCGCAAAAAAAAGCGGCGCGTTCACCATCGCCGTCACCAACAACGCGTCTTCCGGGCTGGCCCTCAGTGCAGACGCCCATATCGATATGGCCGCGGGGCCGGAGAAAAGCGTGGCCGCCACCAAGACGTACACGTGCACGCTGTTCGTGCTGGCCATGCTCGTGGCCCATTGCGCCAAGGATGAAACCCTGATGCGGGCGCTCAGCCGCGCGCCCCGCACCGTGGAAAAGGTTCTCGAACTCAGCGACGCGATCCGGACCGTCGCCCCGCGTTACCGCTTCATGGACAGCTGCTTCACGTTCGCGCGCGGATACGACTACTGCATGGCCTTCGAAGCCGCGCTGAAAATGCAGGAATGCGCCTACATCAAGGCCAAGGCCTACTCGATGTCGGACTTTCTGCACGGCCCCATCGCCATGATCGAGCGGGACATCCCCTGCTTCTCATACGTCTCAAGCGGCCCGTTCGCCGAGGGCATGAGCGATATGCTCGCGCGGCTGAAGCAAAACGGCGCGGACCTCACGGTGTTCTCGGACGACGGCGCATTGTGCGGCCTTGCGGACATTGCCCTGCCGCTGCCCGCGGCGGCGCATCCTGCGCTCTCGCCGCTCGGCATCGCGCCCGCCGCCCAGATATTCGCGTGCCACGCGTCGCTGTCCCGCGGCCTTTCGCCGGACACCCCGCGCGGCCTCTCCAAGGTCACGATCACGGTTTAAATTTTCAGATATACTGAAACAGCACCATGTATGCCGGTATGGTGACGACGGACGCCAGCGTCGTCCAGATAAAGCTTTTGGTCGCGAATTTCACGTCCGCGCCATACAGCCTTGAGAGTATCACCGTCTGCGTCATCACCGGCAGGCCCGCCTGCACGGTAAACACGTTGCGCATCAACGCCAGCTCCGCCGGGGCTCCGCCGGGGGCAAACAGCATGATGGCCAGCTGGCTGAGAAAAAAGATGAGCGCGGGTATCAGCACGAACCGTCCGACAAGCACCTGCCCGATATTCTTCTCGAAGCCCAGGTCCCGCAGCCCCGCCTCATAGATGACGCTGCCCATGAAGATAAGCGACAGCGGCGTGGTGAGATCGCTCAAATAACCGGCGGCGCTCACCACAAAATCAGGCAGCGGAATCCGGAGCAGCACCACCCCAAACATCACGATGATCGCGATGATCGGCGGGATCGCGAGTTTTTTCAGTATCTCCCCGGCCGATACGCGGGTTTGGCAGCCGCTGATCACATCCGCGTCACGCCTGATCCCAAAATAGCCCATCACCCAGAAAAACGTTGTGTTGCCCAGATAGTAGTACATCGCATACGGCAGGCCGGGGTCGCCGAACAACGCGTGCGCCACCGGCAATCCGATAAAGATCGAGTTGGAATAAGAAAAAAGGACGGTGAACAGACCGCGCCTTGTTTTGGGAATCCGGAAAACCACCGCGAACAGCTTGCCCAGGACATACGCCGCCGGATACGCCATGGCCATCACCAGCAGCGGCACCCAGGCGGTCAGCAGCTGATCGCGGCTGAAGTTCGTATAAAAATAATAGACCGCCGTGCATGGCACGGCCAGATTGACCAGTATCCTGGGAAATGCATCCGCAATCTGCGGCGTGATCCATTTCCGCCGGGCCGCCAGCATCCCCGCGCCAATCAACAGGAATATCACGGCCACCGCCTGAATCGAATCCCAGATCATCTCATCAGCCTAATCACAGAATGCGTTGTAGATCGCCCTTATCGCCGTTTCAAAATCTTGCTCATCCACACCCACGATGATGTTCATCTCGCTGGAGCCCTGATCGATCATGCGGATATTGACCCTGCTGTTGGCCAGCGACGTAAACAGCTTGGCGGCCACGCCCACGTTGCGGATCATGCCGCGGCCCACCGTCGCGATCAGCGCGAGGCCCTTGAACACCTCCAGCGAATCGGGCTGGCACAGGTTATACACGTCGTCCGTGAGCTTGGGCTGCTTGCCGTCCATCTCGCTGTTGGACAGCACCACGCTTAGCGTGTCGATGCCGGACGGCATGTGCTCGAACCGGATGTCGTTCATCTCCAGCGCGGAGAGCACTTTGCGCCCAAAGCCCAGCTCCGCGTTCATGTTGGCCTTTTCCACCGAGATGACGGTGAAGCCCTTCTTGCCCGCGATGCCGGTAATCACCTCGGTGTCCTTGTCGTCCACATTGGGAACGATCATGGTGCCCGGCGCTTCCGGGTCGTTGGTGTTCTTGATGTTGATGGGAATGTTGGCCTTGAACACGGGGAATATCGCGTCCTCGTGCAGCACCGTCGCGCCCATGTACGACAGCTCGCGCAGCTCGCGGTACGTGATCCTGCGGATCACCCGCGGGTTCTCGACGATGCGCGGGTCCGCCATCAGCACGCCGGATACATCCGTCCAGTTCTCATACACGTCGGCACGGGCCGCCCTGGCCACGATCGCGCCGGTGATGTCCGACCCGCCGCGGGAAAACGTCTTGATGGTGCCGTCGGGCAGCGAGCCGTAGAAGCCGGGGATCACGGCCTTGCTGGACTGCCTCAGCCGTCCGCGCATCACCGTCCGCGTTTTTTCAGACTCATACGCGCCGTTCGCGCCGAAAAATATCACCTCGGCCGGATCTATGAAATCGAAGCCCAGATAGTCCGCCATCAGCACGCCGTTTAAGTATTCGCCGCGGCTCACGGTATAATCCTCGCCCGCACCGGCCTTCACATCCGCCGCGATTTTATCCATCAGCCCTTCGATATCGGTGCTGACGCCCAGCCCGTCGCGAATCTCCACATAGCGCTGCTTGATGTCATTGAACAACGCCGTGGCGTCCTCGCCGCGCGTGACCGCGCCGTAATACGCGATCAGCATGTCCGTCACCTTGGTGTCGGCACAGTTCCGCTTGCCGGGTGCGGACGGCACCACATAAAGCCGCTGGGCGTCCGCCAGAATAATATCCCTGACCTTCTTTATCTGTCCGGCGTCGGCCAGCGAGCTGCCGCCAAATTTACATACCTTCATTGCTGGTCTCTCTTCCCAAACAGCCGCCGCTTCGGGCGCTTTTCCATCCGGCTCTCCGCTTCGGGCTGCTCCATATCATCAGCGTTGATGCTGCCCTCCGTGTCGTCCGCCGTCAATGTCTCAAAGTCATCTTCTTCGGCGTCAAACCCGGCCTCCGGCTCTTCGCCCGCCGTCTCCGGCGGCGCCTGCGGCATCTCCGGCTCCTCAGCGTCCTGCGTCTGTTCGGGCTCTTCTTCCTCGTCTGCGTTCACCAGCAGGCGGCCTTCAAAGTAATAGCGCTTTTCCTCAGCCACGCCCATCGAGAAAGCCTTTCTCGGCAGCACCCCGTAGGTCACGACCGAATCAAACAGCTCCTCCTTGCGCATGGGCTCCATCTGGAACCCGAGGCTGGCATGGCCCTTCGCCAGCGTATGGAATTCCTCGTCTCCGTGTATATAGTCAATGCGGGCGCGCGGCAGCTCTTTTAAGAGCGCGTCCAGCGCCAGCGTCAGCGTCTGCGTGATCAGGTCGTGCCTCGGCTTTTTCACCTCAATGATCCCTTTGGACATCTTGGATTCAAAGCGGATGGTCTGCACGCCCTCCTTTTGCTGAACACGCGTCCCACGCGTGTATATCATCGAGGCTTCTTGCCCCTGGCTGTTGAGTATGGACACCAGCATGCGCAGCGCCACCGGCACATCCACGCCAAACAGCACGCGGTGTATCGGGTGCATCGTGATGCCGTGGTCATACAGGTTGACGACCTCCACCAGCGCGTAGCGCAGCGGGTCGTCCTGCAACGCTTCTTCACTCAGCTCCGCTTTGCGGCGCTCCCATATCCCTTTCGCGGACGCCAGCGAGTGATTGCCGTCGCCCACGGCAAACAGCATGCCGTCCATCGCGCTGCGTTTCAGGTTCTTCAGCGCCGCCGTTATGCCGTCCAGCACCTCCGGGTCCTCCGCGAACCAGCCCTTCACATGGCCGCCGCCCATCATCAGCGGCGTGTCGTACAGCTTGGGCAGCTGTCCGCGCGCGTCATATACCGGCCCGATCACCGTGTCCTTGGGGTCGTCGATGAGCAGCATTACGTGCGGGCACTCGATCACCGCGCCCTCCCTCAGCCGCATGCGAATGGGCAGCCGTTCAGTCACCGTCTGCTCCGTCGCACGGATCAGCGGCTTGCGTCGGTAGTCGATGTCGTACTGCTCCAGGTCCACCGCCAGCACCAGCCCGATACGCGTGCCGAACGGCGTTTCGCGCTCCACCAGCATCACGCCCTTGGGCAGCCGGACCAGCACGCCGTCCTCGATATAGTCCACCATCGTCTGCTTGGCGTGACGTATGCGCTCTTCCACATCGCTGTCATTCAGGTGCGCTTCCGGCACGATGATATGCAGCGACGACGGAGCGCCGCCCACCGTCTTCGATGTCTTTATCCAATAATCCTCGTTCGAGGTAAACTGGTCGCACGCGATCACAGCCCACTTCTGCTTGTTTATTTTTTTGTCGGGTATCAGTATTTCGGGAAAATGTATCCCCACAAGCTGCTCAGTGTCCATTCCAACCTCCTGTTTGCCTGAGATGGCATAACGGTAATATAACATACTTACATTCCGTATTCAAGAATCTTATCATTCCGGCGAAGCGGCAGAAAATGACGGCGGATAAATCTTTCCAGCGCCACAAAAAAAGCGGGGCGCCCTGGTATTGAGGCCCCGCCGCTTTCATCATGTGTCAATAGTTTTCCTTGTAGTACACCACGTTGCTCTGTGTTTTCCAGTCCTCGGTGATGGACGTCCACTTCTCATCCTGCAGCGTCGTCTTCAGCGTCTCCTTTATCCCGGCCTTCAGCGTCTCATAGTCCACGGCGCCGGGCGTCAGATCGCCGGCATACTGGAGGATGTGATAGCCGTAGTCCGTCGCGACCAGCCCGGAGACATCGCCGGCCTTCGCCAGCGCCATCGCGCCCGTGGTAAACGGCTCCATGTAGGTGTCGCTCCCCTGAGACACGGCGTATCCCGCTTCCGGCATGCCCTCGTCGTCGTTGTAATCGGTGATGGCCTGATCAAACGTGATCTCGCCCGACTGGAGCTTCGCCAGCACCTCGTCCGCTTTGGCCTGGATATCGGCCAGCGCCTTCTCCAGCAGGATGTCCGCCTGCGCGTCCAGCGCGTTGTCGCGCAGCAGGCTGATGGCTTCGCTCGTGCTGTCGTCGATCTTGATCAGCACCTGTTTCACGTTGCGCAGCCCTGCCGGAACGTAATAGACGGTGGAACCGCTCATCGCGGAAGACTCATAGATGGTGGGGTCCTCATCCATGGATTCCTTGTCGGCCGCCACCTGTTCGTCATACTCGGCGCGCACCTCTTCCTCGGTGGGTTCCAGGTCGCCCACCAGATCCGCCTTGGCCGCTTCTTCCGCCATGCTCAGCGTATAGCTCTCCACGACCTCTTCCCACGTCATCCCGCTGCCTTCCAGCAGCAGCTGCTTGTAGCTCTCAAGCTCCGCGGCATACTGCTCGTCGGTATAGCCTTCGCCCAGCTTTTCCTCAATTTCCGTTTTATAGCTGCTCTCAAGATACGCCTTGATGTCCGTTTCAGCATTCTGCTCCGCCTCAGCCAGCTGCGCGTCGGACAGGTCCATGTAGCCCTTATCCGTCAGCATCTTCTTCAGAACTTTTTCGCTGACCATGGATTCGATCACCGAATCCTTGAAATATACCGCATATGTTTCGTCGTCAGGCGAGATGCCCATCTGTGCGCACACGCTGGCAAACTGCGCGTAATAATCGTCATAATAGATCGGGTCGCCGGCCACCTCGGCCACCACCACATTAGCTGTCGATGAATCGGGCGCGGCGGTCGCCGAGGCGTCCTCCTGGGACTCCACCAGGCTGCAGCCGCCTAAAACCATGGCGCCCGCCAATAAAAGACATATGATCACTGTCAGTTTCTTCTTCAAAACTTTTCCTCCCGTCATTGGTACAAATATTCTCACATATTCACATGACAATAACAATACAACGTTATGAACAAATTGTAAATATCACTGAAAAGAGGGATACGCTTTTGCCGTTTTATTCCTTCCGTACGTGTGAAAAAGGCGCGCTGCGGCAACAATCAACACGGCGCGCGTCACCTGTCGCAACGGATGTCTGTGTGTTATAATGAATCAAAGGAGGCTGTGATGGAGAATTTCCTCAAAAATGCGTGGGACAGTATCGCGAAATTTTTCGACGAGCTGGGCGGCCAGGCCGCCGATATTCTTTTCGGTCTCGTCAAAATCGTCGCCATCATCATACTGGCGCGCATCGTCATCGCCGTGCTCCGCCGCATATTCAAAAGGATACTGCATCTGCGCGTACAGCGCCGCCCCGAAACCGCGTTCGGCAAAAAAACCGAAACGATACAGACGGTCACGGATTCCGTCATCAAATATGCGGTCTATTTTCTCGCGTTCATGGCGATACTGGGCGTTCTCAACCTCGGCACCGCGGTCGCCTCGCTGCTGGCCGCCGCAGGCATCGGCGGCATCGTCATCGCCTTCGGCGCCCAGAGCCTGGTGAAGGACGTCTTCTCCGGCATATTCATGCTGTTCGAAAACCAGTACGCCGTGGGCGATTATATCGAGGCGGACGGCGAGAAGGGGACGGTGGAGGCCATCACGCTGCGCACCACCTCCGTCAAAAAATTCACCGGGGAGACCGCCATCATCCCCAACGGCAACATCACCAAGGTGATCAACTATTCCCGGGGAGACAACCTTGCCGTGCTCGACATCCCGGTTTCTTACGACACCGATATTGAAAAAGCCAGCGGGATTATGCAATCATTGGGATTGGAATATATGAAGGCGCATGATAATATACTTGAAGAACCGCACGTTCTCGGTATAATAGAGCTGGAAGAATCCAGCATTGTGCTGCGCATGATCATCCGCGTGAAGCCGCTCACCCACTGGGAAACGGAGCGCGCGCTGCGCCGGATGATCGTGGACGAGTTCTCGCGCAGCGGCGTGAAGGTTCCTTACCCGCATCGCGTGGTCATCAGCGGCTGACGGAGGTTTGCTTGGAATATCATTTGAACGACACCGTACAGATGAAAAAGCCGCATCCGTGCGGGGAGAACAGGTGGCGCGTCATCCGCGTCGGCATGGATGTCAAGGTCAAGTGTCTCGGCTGTGGCCATATCGTGATGCTGCCTCATGAGATGTTTATAAAAAGACTGAAAAGGATACTGCCTGATGAAAAGTAACTTGGCTGATCTGGAAGAAGATTTGGGGTCTGAGTCGCGTATGCAGCGCAAAGCCGCCACGCGCAAGCGCGAAACATGGGGATGGCTGGTGTCTCTGATCGCGGCGGTCGCCATCGCGCTGACACTGAGGTTTTTTGTTTTCGAATTCATTCGCGTGGACGGCAGCTCCATGGAACCGGTGCTGCTGACCAACGAATATGTGTTTATGGAAAAGGTGACGTACTGGTTCAGCGAGCCGGCCTATGGGGACATCATCATCTGCAATTACCCCAACCGGACGGAGACGTTTGTCAAGCGCGTCATCGGCACCGAGGGCGACACCATCGAGATACACGACGGCACGCTCTACATCAACAACGTGCCGGACACCACATACTTCGCCGGTTATCTGAACAACGACCTGGCGCCCGTGATCGTGCCGGAAGATTGCGTCTTCGTGATGGGCGACAACCGCAACGCCTCCATGGATTCCACCAACAGCAGCATCGGGTCGCTGCCATACAGCATGATACTGGGCAAGGCGCTCTTCGTCATCTGGCCTTTCGACAAGATAACGGGCCTGTAACAACAGCGCAAAGCAAGCAGCAAAAAGGGAAGCCGCCAGGCGGTTTCCCTTTTTGCTGCTGCGGCATCTGGCTTAAACCTTTTGCTTGAATTCAATGGAAACGCCGTCCGGGTCATAAACATAGAAGTATCTGTTTTCCGGGTCCGGATTCCTGATGTCCGACGGATTGAGTCCCTGCTCCTGCGCTTTTATATGCAGCGCATCCACATCCTCGGCATGGAAGCATACCGTCAGCCCTTTCGCTTCCACCTTCGCGCCCTGCGGCATATAGATGAGTTCGATCTGCGTGGCGCCCTCTTTGTCCGCCAGAAAGGCCACCTCCCACTCGTCAGACTTTAAGCTTTTCAGCACATTCAGACCAGCGAAATCCCTGTAGAACGCCATGGACTTCTGCATGTCCCTGACCCTTATCATCAGCTGAAAAAAATGCATCCGCCTTCTCCTTGTCCGTTATATGGTTCCATTATACCATGGACCCCGGCCCTCTTTGCAAAAAAAGAAGCCCTCTTCGGCTTCTTTGAATGCTTTGCTTTTGAGTTTACTGCGCCAGCGCGTCGCAGAGCGTTTTGCCCAGCTTTTCCGCTTCGGCCAGCTCCTTGTCGTCCGGCTTCAGTTTGGCGCTGCACGTGCCCAGCACATCCGCGCCCACCGCCCGCAGCCGTTCGCTTAAATACTTGATGGATTCCCCGCTCCATCCGAAAGACCCGAACACCACCGCGGGCTTGCCCTTCACGATGTAAGTGGACAGCGACGTCAGCACGTCCCACACCGGCTTCAAAGCGTCCCGGTTGAGCGTCGGCGAGCCGATGGCCACCGCGTCCGCCTTGTGGATCTTCTCCGCGCAAACGGCGGCATCCGCCAGAGACACATCCTCCAGCTCCACGTCGTACCCGGCCTGCTGCGCCACCTCCGCGATGGCCTCGGCCAGCGCGCGCGTGTAGCCGTAGCAGGACACGTAACCCACGTACACCTTCTTCGGCACATTCACCGCGAGTATGTCGGACGCCCAATGCTCATAGCGGTCCACCGCGTCCCACGGCGCCTTGCGCAGCACCGGCCCGTGCGACGGCCCGATCACGTCCACATGCAGCCCGCGCACCTTCTTCACAGCGTCCAGCACATAGCTCTTGAACGGCCCCATGATCACGTCGAAGTAATACTTCTGCGACTTCAGCATCTCGTCCGAGAGCGGCGTTAAGTCGTCGAACACGTTCTGCGCCGAGAAGTGGAAGCCGAATACGTCGCCGGACAGCAGCACGGCGTCCTCCGTCACATAGGTGAACATGGAATCCGGCCAGTGCAGGTACGGCGCGGAGATGAACCGCAGCGTCTTGCCGCCCAGCTCCACCGTCTCGCCGTCCTCCACCACCTTGCATTCGAACTTGTCGCCCACGATATTCTTTAAAAATACGCTGGCTGGTTTGGAGCACAGCACCACCGCGTCCGGCGCCTTTTCCAGCAGCTTTTTCACTCCGCCCGAGTGGTCCGGCTCGGTATGGTTGCAGATGATATAGTCGATGGCCGAGATATCGCAAACGGCGGATATCCGCTCAAGCTGCTCATCCGTAAAGCCTTCCTTCACCGCGTCCACCACCGCCGTCTTTTCCGTCCCCTTGATGAGGTAGCTGTTGTACGACGTTCCCCAGTCGGTCCGCATGATCACGTCGAACACCCGAAGCTTCGGGTTCTGCGCGCCCACCCACCAGATGCCGCCGGCGATTTTTACAGGCTCCATGCCATGCCCCCGTTTTTAAGCTTCTTCAAACATATCCTTGGAAGCGCCGCACAACGGGCACACCCAATCTTCAGGCACATTTTCCCAGGCCGTGCCGGGCGCCACGCCGTTATCCGGGTCTCCCTCAGCCGGGTCGTAAATGTAGCCGCAAACTGTGCATTCATACTTCTTCATAAATGTCTCTCCTCACTTATTTATCTTGAAAATAGGCGTTGAGCTTGTCCACCAGCTCATCCACATCAAAGCCGTGAACGGCAGCGGCTTCTTCGATGCTCTCCCCTGCCGACGCCGGGCATCCGACGCAGTGCATACCGGCTTCCATAAGAACCACCGCACAGCCGCTGTCAAGCGAGAGCAGCTGGCCGATGGTCATATCCTTTGTTACTGTTGCCATATCCTTACCCCTTTTGTTGTTTATATTGATGCGGTCAAGTGGTTTTCAGCAGCTTGTTCCCGCATTTGGAACACTTGATGGATACCTTCCCCTTGCCCCGCGGCACGCGCAGCTTCTGCCCGCATTGGGGGCATTTGAATATCTTATACTGCTTGCTTTGCTGCCGCCGCGCATTAATCCTATAATACCACGCTTTTGTATTATTAACCAGCTTGAGCACCACGAAATTTTCCCTGCGGCGCTTGTCGATGTTCTTGGAAAACATGCGCCAAATTGCCAGCAGCATGAGCGCCAGCGATATGATAAACATATATGTCCATGGCACAAAGCTCAATATAAGCGCCAGTATCATCATAGCCAGGGAAAGCTGGTCCGGGCCGTTCCGCCCGACAAACATCTTTCCAAACATTATACCATCACCCCTTTATTCTGATCCGCCGGCATGTCACGCGCCATAGGTGACGATCAGCTCCGGCGTTCTCACCTCGCGGTAATATGCAATAAACTCCGCCACGCTGTCCACCGTCTCCGGCAGCATGATACCGGCCCGGCCGATATCGCCCAGCAGATGCACGTCCCCCCCGGCGATCACCATGATATCGTTCTCCATCGCAAACCTGAGCGCCAGCTTGTTCCGGCTGTTGCCGCGCGGCTGTGCGTTGACGATCTCGATGCCGTCAAAATAAGCCGGGTTCTCGGGCGATAAGCCGAAGCGGTACGGGTGCGCCTGAAACACGAGGAATCCGTTGTCGTGCATCAGCGTGTAAAACTCGGGCGTGGGCAGCCGGTAAAACGGCCCCGTCTCCATGAGGAAACGCTCATCCGGCCCGAACACGAGAAACTCAAACGGCGAATCCTCCGGCTGCACCTCCAGCCCCAGAAACACCTTCACGCCCACCTCGTCGCCGCGCTTTTTTGCCGCCCTGTACCCTGTCAGGTACTTTTCGGCCTTCTCCTCCCACGGCCGGTCGGCCAAATGGCCCTTCTCAAAGAACCGGGAGTAGAAGTGGTCGGTGATAAACGTTCCGGCATATCCGGCCGCCTTCATGCCGTCCACCACCTCCGCGGCGGTCAGTATGCCGCACGGGCTGGTTTCCGCCGTGTGGCAGTGCGTTTCAAACTGGCTGAACTTCATGCTTACCTCGTTACCATCATACACAAAAGATGGGTATAAAATATTAATAAAGCGCTTGTTTCACATATTGTTTACAATCAATAAGATTAAAGCCCAGCCGCCGCGCTTGTCAAGATATTGTCTTGCTGAAATACCTGTGGTTTTCCGGCCGTTTTTCGGCTTTGCTGCTCCGGGATATATTTTTCGTATTCCGGTCAATCCCCTTATAACAAAACAGAGGCGCTGGTTCCCGCGCCTCTGTCTGCGAATTTTCTGTAATTTATGAGATACGCCGTTTACACCGCCGCGCCCGCGAACTGGCTGTTGTACAGGTCGGCATAGAAGCCGTTCAGCGCCATCAGCTCCGCGTGGTTGCCCTGTTCGATGATGCGCCCCTCGTTCATCACGAGTATCGTGGACGCGCTGCGGATGGTGGACAGCCGGTGCGCGATCACGAAGTTGGTGCGCCCCTTCATCAGCGCGATCATCGCGTTCTGGATGTACGCCTCGGTACGCGTGTCCACGCTGCTCGTCGCCTCGTCCAGTATCAGTATCGGCGGGTCGGCCAGCAGCGCCCGCGCGATGGTGATGAGCTGCCGCTGTCCCTGCGATATGTTGGACGCCTCCTCGTTGAGCACCGTGCCGTAGCCCTCCGGCAGCGAGCGGATGAAATGGTCCGCGTGCGCCATCTTCGCCGCGCGGTAAACCTGCTCGTCCGTGGCGTTCTCCTTGCCGTACTTGATGTTGTCGTATATCGTGCCGCCGAACAGCCACGTATCCTGCAGCACCATGCCGAACTGTCTGCGCAGGTCCTCGCGCGGCAGCGTGCGGATGTCCACGCCGTCCACCGATATGCTGCCCTCATCCACGTCGTAGAAACGCATCAGCAGGTTCACCAGCGTCGTCTTGCCCGCGCCCGTCGGCCCCACGATGGCGACCACGTCGCCCGGCTTCACGGCGAGTTCCAAGTCCTTGATGATGGTGACGCCCGGGTTGTATCCGAACGACACATGGTCGAACTTGACCGCGCCCTTGGGGAACTCGATCACGTTGTCATGGCTGTCCGCCGGCATCTCCTCCTCGTCCAGCACCTCAAACACGCGCTCCGCCGCCGCCACGGTAGACTGCAGCACGTTGGCGATCTGCGCCACCTGCATGATGGGCTGCGTGAACTGCCGCGAATACTGGATGAACGCCTGTACGTCGCCGATGGAGATCTGGCCGCCTATCACCATGATCCCGCCGATGGCGCACACGAACACATACACCAGGTTGCTCACAAAGTTCATCAGCGGCATCATGATGCCGGACAGAAACTGCGCCTTCCAGCCCACCGTATACAGCCGCTCGTTGATCTCGTCAAACTTCGCGACGCTCTCATCTTCTTTGCCGAACGCCTTCACCACGGTGTGCGCGCCGTACATCTCCTCCACATGCCCGTTGATGTGGCCGATCTCCTGCTGCTGCCCCTTGAAGAACTTCTGGGACTTTTTCACGATGATCTGGATGAAGATGAAGCTCAAAGGCAGCATCACCAGCGTCACCAGCGTGATCACCCACGATATCGTCAGCATCATCACGATAATACCGATCAGCATCATCACCGACGATATCACCTGCGTCAGCCCCTGCGAGAGCGTCGTGGATATCGTGTCGATGTCGTTGGTCACGCGGGAGAGTATCTCGCCGTGCGTGTGCCCGTCGAAATACTTCAGCGGCAGCCGCGCCAGCTTTTCATCCACCTGGCGCCGCATGTCGTACACCACCTGCTGCGACGTCTTGGCCATCACAAAGTTCATGACGAACGTAAACAGCCCGCTGATCAGATAGAGCACGATCACGGTGAGCAGGATGCCGCCGATCTTGGCGAAGTCGATCTTCTGCTCGCTGGCCGCCTGATATTTCGCATACGCGTCCTGCAGCACCGCCAGGTTCTCAGGCTTCGTCATGTCCACGTTCTGCTGGATCACCGACATCAGCTCATCCTGCGGTATCTCGCCGCTCGATATCTGATCCACCACGTCCTCCGGCAATATCTCCTTCAGCTCGGAGAACGCCTCCACCTTGGCCGACATCGGCGCAAACAGCTCCGTCGTCGCGTTGCCCAATATCTTGGGCCCGAATATCGAGAACACCGCGCTGCCGATCGCCGTTATCACCACAATGGCCAGCGCCACCTTGTGCAGCGTCAGATACGTCATCAGGCGTCTTAATCCGCCTCTGAAATCCTTCGCCTTCTCAATCGGCATACCGGCGCCCGGTCCGCCCGGCCCGCCGGGGCCGCGTCCGCGCCCTCTGCCCGTCGGCATGCCCTTGCTGCCGGCTGCTTTATTTGTCTCACTCATGCCAGTTCCTCCACCGACAGCTGCGACGACACGATCTCTCTGTACGTCTCGCAGCTGTCCATCAGTTCCTTATGCCGGCCCTGTCCGGCCACCTTGCCCTCATCCAGCACGATGATGTTGTCCGCCCCCATCACGGTGCTCACGCGCTGCGCCACGATCAGCACCGTCGCGTCCGTGGTCTCGGCGGCCAGCGCCTGCCTCAGCTTCGCGTCCGTTTTAAAATCCAGCGCCGAAAAGCTGTCGTCAAATATATATACCTCAGGCTTTCTCACCAGCGCCCGCGCGATGGACAGCCGCTGTTTCTGCCCGCCGGAGAAATTCGTGCCGTCCTGCGCCACCGGCGCTTCCGTGCCTTCCTCCAGAGAGGATACAAACTCCGCCGCCTGCGCGATGCGGACCGCGCGGTCTATCTCCTCGTCCGTCGCGTCCTCCTTGCCGTAGCGGATGTTGCTGGCGATGGTGCCGGAGACCAGGCTCACCTTCTGCGGCACAAACCCCACCTTCTCGCGCAGCGCGCTTTGCGGATAGTCCTTCACGTCCACGCCGTCCACCAGCACCTGGCCTTCGCTCGCGTCGTAAAACCGGGGTATCAGCTTAACCAGGGTGGACTTGCCGGAGCCCGTGCTGCCGATGATCGCCGTCACCTCGCCGGGCTTCGCCGCAAACGATATGCCGGAGATGGCCGGTTCCTGCGCGCCGTGGTAATAGAAGCTGACATCCTTGAACTCCACGTGTCCCTTTTTTACGGTCTCGGGGGCCTTATCCGTCTTGTCCGTGATACTGGGAACCAGTCCAAATATCTCGTTGATGCGTTCCGCCGACGCCGACGCGCGCGGCAGCATCACAAACATCATCGTCGCCATGATCAGCGCAAACATCACCTGCATCACATACTGCTGGAACGCCATCAGGTCGCCCACCTGCGTCGCGCCGGTGTCCACCAGCTGTCCGCCGAACCACAGCACCCCCACCGTCGCCAGGTTCAGCACCACCATGATGGTGGGAAACAGCAGGCTCATCCAGCGGTACGCCGTCACCGACGTGTCCGTCAGGTCCGTATTGGCCTCGTCAAAACGCGCCTGTTCGTATTCCGTCTTGTTGAACGCGCGGATCACGCGGATACCCGTCAAATTCTCGCGCAGCACCAGGTTCACCCGGTCGATCTTCTTCTGCAAAGATTTGAACAGCGGCATCACCTTGAGCGCGATGCCGAGTATCAGCAGCGACATCAGCACGATGATGACCACGATCAGCCACGACAGCCCGGCATCTTTCTGCACCGCCATGATGATGCCGCCCGCCGCCGTGATGGGCGCCGCCAGCAGCATCGAGAGT
Source organism: Bacillota bacterium (assembly GCA_023428025.1). GTDB lineage: Bacteria > Bacillota > Clostridia > Christensenellales > SZUA-584 > SZUA-584. Next base: position 68,155 of record JAEYZN010000031.1, on the reverse strand, counting down.
ATCATCACCATCACGTTCATGATCTGCGTCACGTCGTTGGTGGACCGCGTGATCAGCGACGCGGTGCCGATCTTGTCAAACTCGCCCAGCGAGTAGCCCTCCACCGTCTTGAATATGTCCCGCCGCAGGTCCCTGGCAAATCCCACGGCCGTTTTGGATGCGTAGAGCCGCGCCAGCACCGTGCACACCGTCACGACCAGCGTATAGCCCAGCATCACAAGGCCTGTCTGAAGTATAAGGTCGATATCCTTGGCGACAACACCCTCGTTGACGATGTCGGACATCAGGTTGGGCAGATAAAGCTGGGAGAGCGCCTGTACCGCGGTCATCACCACCACGATCAGGGCCTGCCATTTGTAGGGCTTTAAATACCTGAAAAGCTTCCTCATGTTGTGTCCTTCTCCAAAGTTTAAATTTTCTATTTCTCCAGAATGCTGATGATCTTATCCAGCATCCAGTCAAAATACATATCGTCTTTTCCATCACAATGCATGGCGTACATTCCCCTGTAAAAATGTCCCATTATATTTGTCATATACAGCTTGAGCGCCATCTTCGGATCGGCGTTCAAATGGCCGGCCTCCTTCATCGCCTTGAAATACGTCAGCAGGCTGTGTTCGGCGTGCTGCTCATTCTTGCGCGCGTCCCGCTCCGGCTCGGTGCCGCGGAACTTGTCGCGCATCACCATCCGGATCAGCGGGGCGTTCTTCTTGTAAGTGTTCAGCAGATCATAGCCGATGTGCTTCAGGTCCGTCCGCAGATCGTATGTCACGCTGTGTTTCAGATAATCCTCCACCGTATACGGATGCAGGCAGCTGTGCAGCGTCTCATTGAACAGGCTCCGCTTGGATTCGAAATGCCGGAACAGCGTCACCTCGGAAACGCCCGCCTGCGCCGCGATCTCCTTTGTGGTGGCCGCCGCAAAGCCTTTCTGTTCAAACAGATCGCGCGCCGCCTCCATGATTTTCTCTCTTGTGCCCATCTCTCCTCCAACTTAAGTTAGTGCTTACTTACATTAGCCGATTCGCTCCTCCAAGTCAACATGCTGCCATAATGTTCACAGTTTATTCAACAATTCTTCCTTTTAATACAGACCATTTATACGGGGCAAATATTGCGCCGATAAGGCTCACAATTTATAATAAATACAGAAAAATATTTTGGCGCGCAGAATCAGAGCCTTTTGCCGACCGAAAGCTCATTGCGTTTTGCCTGAGGGAAAGCGTTTATATAGACGAATGAAGCAAATAATTAAAAAAGCGGATATCATACTCTTTGTCCTGCTCATCGCCATCGCCGCCGCAGGCATTGTCCTGATGTCGGGCGTGGGCGAAGCGGGCAGCACCGCCGTGGTCCGGCTGGACGGCAATGTGGTGCGGCAGGTTGACCTGAGCGTCGATCAAACCTTCTGGGTGGGCGACGTGCAGCTGCAGGTCAAAGACGGCGCCATTGCCTACATTGAGTCGGACTGCCCCGGCAAGGAATGCATCCACGCCGGCTGGCTGCAAAAGCCGGGGTCCAGCATGGCCTGTCTGCCCAATCACGTCTCCGTCACCGTCGAGGGCAAAAGCGAAAGCGAGGTGGACATCATTGCAGAGTAGCCTTTCCGCGCGCCGCATCGCCACGCTCTCCGCGCTGCTCGCCATATCGCTGGTGCTCGCCGTCGCCGAGAACATGCTGGGAGCGCTGGTGCCGCTGCCCATTCCCGGCGTCAAGCTGGGCCTGGCCAACATCATCTCGATGTTCATACTGACGTATTTTTCGGTGCCCGCGGCGCTGGCGGTGGGCGTGCTGCGCACCTTCCTCGCGGCGCTGTTCTCGGGCGGCCTCGGCATGTTCCTGTATTCCGTGCCCGGCGCGCTGCTCAGCATCCTGTTCATGGCGGCGGCGCAGCGGTGGATAAAGCCGCTCTCGCTGGTCGGCATCTCGATGATCGGCGCGTGCATCCACAACATGTCGCAGGTGGGCGTCGCGGTGCTGCTGACGGGCGAATCGAATCTGTTCTATTACGCGTTTGTGCTGATCGCCGTGGGCGCGGTGTCCGGCGCCATCACCGGCATCGTCGCCGGTACCACGTTCAGCCGCGCGGCCGGCGCGCTGCGTATCAAAGAGCGCCCGCCGCACAAACTACAACCAAATGAGGGAGGTGTCTGATGAACTATTTCTATTGGGACTGGACGATGCTGCTGATGATCCCCGGCATCATCGTGGCCATCTGGGCGCAGTCCAAAGTAAACAGCGCTTACAATACCTATTCCAAGCTGCCCGTGGTGAGCGGCATCACCGGCCGGGAGATGGCGTCGCGCATCCTCTTTGCGAACGGCCTGCAGCATGTGCAGATAGGTGCGGCGCAGGGCGTGCTGTCCGACAACTACAACCCCATGAAAAAAACGCTGAACCTGTCGCAGGCCAACTACGCGGGCAGCTCGGTGGCCGCCGTCGCGGTGGCCGCGCACGAGTCCGGCCACGCGCTGCAGCACGGCACGGGCTATTTCCCGCTGCAAATCCGCAGCCTGCTCGCGCCCGTCGTCAGCTTCGCGTCCTATCTGCTGTGGCCGCTGCTGATCTTCGGCTTCATGCTGGGCTATTCCAACATCATCTCCGTCGTCGTGTACATCTTCCTCGCCATATTCGTGTTTCAGGTGATCACGCTGCCCGTCGAGTTCAACGCCTCCAAACGCGCGCTGGCCGCGCTGTCGGCGCAGAACATGCTGACGGACGAGGAGCTGTACGGCGCCAGGAAGATGCTGAACGCCGCCGCGCTCACCTACGTGGCCGCCACGCTGGTCGCGCTGCTCAACGTGCTGCGCTTCGCGATGCTGTCCAACCGCCGCCGCTGATACGCCGCAGCGGATATCGATTTTGGCGAAAAAATGAGTTGCATTTACCCTGCACAAACTCTCAAATCCATGATTTCCTATTGTGCATCGCATACCCAGCCACTATAATGTTGCTGTTGGCGTGTTTCTGACAGATAAAAAACCGACGCGCACGGGCTTAGAGCTCCGGCACAGGCAGCGGACGGTTATAATATGAGGAGGAATTATATGAACAACATCGACAGGCTGTCCATCAGCACCGTGCGGCTTCTCGCGGCGGAGGGTGTGCAGAAGGCCAACAGCGGGCATCCGGGTCTGCCGCTGGGCGCGGCGCCCATGGCGTACACGCTCTGGTCCCGGTATTTAAAGCACAACCCCAAAAGCCCGGGCTGGCCGGACAGAGACCGTTTCGTGCTCTCCGCGGGCCACGGCTCCATGCTGCTCTACGCGCTGCTGCACACCTTCGGTTACGATGTCACCATCGACGACCTGAAAAATTTCCGGCAGTACGGCTCCAGGACCGCCGGACATCCCGAATACGGCCACGCGCCGGGCATTGAGACCACCACCGGCCCGCTGGGCCAGGGCATCGCGAACGCGGTCGGCATGGCGATGGCCGAGGCGCATCTCGCGGCCATGTTCAACAAAGACGGCTACAAGGTCGTGGACCATTATACCTACGCGCTTTCCGGCGACGGCTGCCTGATGGAAGGCGTCGCGTCCGAGGCCTGCTCCCTGGCCGGCACATTGAAGCTCGGCAAGCTGATCCTGCTGTACGACCGCAACAAGATCACCATCGAGGGTGAGACGGATTTCGCGTTCGACGAAGATGTGGCAAAGCGCTTCGACGCTTACGGCTGGCAGGTGCTGCATGTGCAAGACGGCAACGAGGATGTGGACGCCATCGCGGACGCCATCGAGAAGGCGAAGGCCGAAACGGGCAAGCCGTCCATCATCATCATCAAAACGGATATCGGCTACGGCTGCCCCGCTGTGCAGGGCAAAGCCTCCTGCCACGGCTCGCCGCTGGGCGACGAGAATATCGCGCTGCTCAAGAGGACGATCGGCTGGGATTACCCCGAGAGCTTCTTTGTTCCGGACGAAGTGAAAGCCGAAGCCGAAGCCCGTCAGAAGGGCTACGCCGAGGCGGAAGCGAAGTGGAACGCGCTGTTCGCGGCCTACCGCAAAGCCTATCCGGACATGGCGGTGCTGTGGGACAAGTGCTTTAATCCCGTGGACGAGTCCGTCCTGTCCGATCCGTCGCTGTACGAGTTCGACAAACCGCTGGCCACCCGCCAGTCTTCCGGCGTCCTGCTCAACAGGCTGGCCGACAAGCTGCCCGGCCTGTTCGGCGGCAGCGCAGACCTGGGCCCCTCCAACAACACGGTGCTCAAGGGCCGGGAATATTTCTCCGCCGCAACGCCCGAAGGCCAGAACATCCACTACGGTGTCCGCGAATTCGCTATGGCGGCCATCGCCAACGGTCAGGCGCTGCACGGTGGCATCATCCCGTATGTGGCCACGTTCTTCGTCTTCACGGACTATCTGAAAAACGCTGTCCGCATGTCCGCGCTGATGGGCCTGCCGGTGATTTATGTCATGACGCACGACTCCATCGGCGTCGGCGAAGACGGCCCTACCCACCAGCCCATCGAACAGCTGGCTTGCCTGCGCGCCACGCCGGGCACCTACATGTGGCGTCCGGCGGATTCCAAGGAAACGGCCGCGGCCTACATCTTCGCGCTCAAGGCGAAGGGCCCCTCCGTCATCGCGCTCACCCGCCAGACGCTGCCGCTTTACGACGAGACCGGCGCCGCGGCGCTCAAGGGCGCTTACGTGCTGAAGGACTTCGGCAGCGACCCGAAGGTCATCCTCATCGGCACGGGCAGCGAGGTCGAGCAGTGCATGGAAGCCGCGAAGAAGCTCTCTGAAGAGGGGATCAGCGTACGCGTGGTCTCCATGCCGTGCATGGACGTGTTCGAAGAGCAGGACGAAGCCTACAAGCAGAGCGTGCTGCCGGATTCCATCGACCGCCGCGTCGTCGTGGAAGCGGGCGCGTCGTTCGGCTGGCACAAATACGCGGGCTTCAAGGGCGAGATCATCGCGCTGGACCGCTTCGGCGCATCCGGCCCCGCCAAGCAGCTGTTCTCCGCCTTCGGGTTCACGGCGGACAATATCGTCGCCAAGGCCAAGGCGTCGCTCGCGAAATAAGCAAACATGCAACGAAGCCGGGTCGATACCATCGATCCGGCTTTTTATTTCAGGAGAGCTTTTCCCGAAAGCTGCCCAGCCACTCCGCATTGGGCGCTCGATTATTCTTTTATATGCTTAATGATATCGGGCACTTCACAATCCAGAATAAAGCACAGTGTGTCGAGTGTCTTCATCGTTATCGCTTTTCCATGCTTCATCCTGTGCAAAATATTAGACGAAAACCCATATTTGAATATCAGTTGATATTCCGTTATGTTTTTACGAAACAGTGTTTGATAAAAAGGCTCATAGCTTATCATATGTTTTATCTCCTAATAAGAGATTAGCATGCTTATTCATGCTTATTATTGATTAAAAGGCTGATATCGGCAAGTCTTTTTCATGCCCCTACCATCATTTTTTATTTAGAAATATTTAACGTGGTTCTATATCATAAATACCGCACAGTTTATAAAGATATAAAATACCAAAATCCTCCCCACTCTCAATTCCCTTTAAAACTGCTTCGCTTATTCCGGATAGCTCCGACATTTTTTTTGATTGACCACTTTCTTTTTTTACGGAAAAACCTAAAATTTCTGCATTGTTTTGATCTGACGCGCGCTTTCCTCTCTGATGTTCATTTAATCACCCCCGCATTATTTTACTATTATTTGGTAGTAATTTTAACACTATTTTTTGATAGTAAATATAATTCTTTTGAGGTGACAAAATGTTTATATATCTAAGATTGAAAGATTGCCGGGAAGATAGGGAATTGACCCAGACCCAGGTAGGTGAAGCGCTGGGTATCGATCAAAGGGTTTACAGCAATTACGAGACAGGCAAGAGGCAAATTCCCGTTAATCACTTAATGAAATTAGCGCTGCTGTATCAAACAAGCCTGGACTATTTGGTTGGGCTAACGAATAATCCCATCCCATATGGACGTAAGTGAATCGTATAATTTGTCTTTGAAAAACAAGGAAGCGCTGTAAAAGACGGGCTTTACAGCGCTTCCCTATCCCATACCCCTATCAGAGCATCTCTTGGGTCATTGCGGATTCTTCTCTTTTTTACGCCTCCGCCGCCTGTTCAGCCTCCGCAGAAGCCGCCGCAGCCGTGTCCTCACCGAACACCTTCTCGATGTGCGCCGCATCGAATTTCTTCGTCATCACGCTCGCCACGGGCGTCACGACCAGCGAGGCGATCATCGCGATGGACCCGATGGCCGGCGGGCTCAGCCACGCGGGCAGTATGCCGCCGATCGAGTTCAGCACCATCAGCGGCACCACGATGATAAGGCCGGTCAGGATGCCCGCCCAGGCGCCCGCCTTGGTCATGCCCTTCCAGCGCACGCCCAACAGGAACGGCGCGAGGAAGCAGCCGGACAGCGCGCCCCACGAGTACGACATCAGCGTCACGATGGCGGCGGGCTGCAGCAGCGCGATCACAAGCGATATAATGACAAACACCGCGCACAGCACGCGCATCAGGCCCATCACGCTCTTGTCCTTCATGTCCTTCTTCCAGACGCCCTTCACCAGGTCCATCGAGATGGAGGACGACGACACCAGCACCAGCGACGACAGCGTGGACATCGAAGCCGCCAGCAGCAGCACCAGGATCAGGCCCAGCATCGCGGGCGGCAGCGCCGCATTCAGCACCTGCGGCATCACCGTGTCCAGGTTCTCGGGCGCTTCCGCCAGGAACAGGCGGCCAAACGCGCCGGTGAAATACGCCGCGCCGCCGATGATCAGCGCGAACAGCGTGGAAATGACCGTTCCGCGATTGATGGCTTTGCCGTCCTTGATCGCGTAGAATTTATGCACCATCTGCGGCATGCCCCAGGTGCCAAGGCTGGTCAGCAGTATCAGCGATATCAGCAATATGGCGTTCTGCGTCGAACCAAACGGCGATGCCAGCGCAGGCCCCACCTCGGGCAGCTCGCCAAGCTTCGCAAGGCCTGCGGCCAAGCCGCCCACCTCGGGGCGCGCCACCACCATCACCACCATCAGCACCACACCGCCGATCATGATGAGGCCCTGTATGAAGTCGGTCAGCGCCGTCGCGATATACCCGCCGGCCAGCAGATAGATCGCCGTCAGCACCGCCATCACGATCATGCAATATTCATAGGGCAGCCCGAACACGCTCTCAAAGAAGTATCCGAGGCCCTGATAGACGCTCGCGCAATATGGCACCAGAAACACGAAAATGATCAGCGCCGCCGTGATCTTCATGCTGGACGAGTTGTACCGTTTCAGGAAGAAGTCCGGCATCGTGGCCGAATTCAGCCTGTGCGTGATGCGCCTGGTGGGCCTCGCCATCAGCCGCCACACCACAAACGTGCCCACCACCGCGTTGGCAATGCCGATCCACGTTGTGGAGACCCCTAAGTTCCAGCCGTACTTGCCCGCGTAACCCATGAAAATGACCGCGGAAAAATACGTCGTGCCGTAAGCGAACGCGGACATCCACGCGCCGATCTTGCGGCCGCCTAAAAAGAAATCATCCGTTGTTTTGGCTTTGCGTTTGGAAAAAAAGGAGTAACCAGCGATACCCAGAAGCAACAATACATAGAGGCCGGCAATAATGATTTGGGCTGTCATAATATGAACCATCCTTCCATACTACATTTTTTGTGACAACAAAAAAGACCCTGCCATGCTACAATAATACCCGACAGTATTTTACTACACAGTGACAAAATCTACAACCGGAATTTTCAGGCGCCCGCCGCCGTTTCTTCCTCATCCGTATTCAGCAGCTTTTTGATGTCGTCCAGGTGTTCGGCCGCCGTTTCCTCGCCGATTTTGAGCAGTTCGTCCACGCTTTTCAAGCTGTGGCGCGCGAAGCTGTCCAGCTTCGGCTTCAGCATCAGGTCCGCGCATTTTTCGCATATCTGGCTGTTGATGTTGATGCTGAGGTTATACGCCGTCAGAAACACGTCGATACGCCGCATGCTGCTGGTGCCGCGGCTGCGGTCGGAGTTGAGGTTGATGCCCACCACCTTCTCCGCGCCCATGTCCCGCAGCTCCTGCGTGGGGATGCTGCGCAGCGTGCCGCCGTCTATATACGTCCTGTCGCCGATGCGCACCGGCGAGAATACGCCCGGCACCGCGCAGCTGGCCGACAGCGCCTTGGACACGCTGCCGCTGCACAACGTTTCCAGCGTGCCCTGCGTGAGGTCCACCGCCACCGCGCAAAACGGACGGTGCAAATCTTCAAACCGCATATCCTTCAAAAAGCAATCGGCCAGCCGTTCGATGATCTCGGGGCTCATGTATGTCAGCAGCGCCGGCCGTTTGGGCAGCACGTTCCTGTCGCGTATGCTCAGAACAAAGTCGTAAAGCTGCTCCCACGGGATATCCGCGGCATACAGCGCCCCGGCGATGGCCCCGGCCGAGTTTCCCGTCACGCAATCAAAATCAATGCCGTTCTGCTGAAGCACGCGGACCACGCCCAGATGCGCGATGCCCCTGGTGCCGCCGCCCCCAAACGCGATACCGCTCTTGCCCTTATTCATCAAATACGACACCTCGCAAAAAAGAATTCACCTGCATTTATATGCGCGTACGCTGCTCAATATGACCCGTTTGCCAATATATTTGTTCCATTGGTAAAGATTATAATCCATCAATTGCCGTTTTTCCATCATATTTGGAACCTTGGGCTTAAACGATGCGTCATATTTTTGTTAACCATAAGTAAACACTGAATAAATGAGGAATGATGGATTGGCGAGATAGTTTTGGGTCCTGCAAGGAGCAAAATCGCACTCATCGCAGCGCTATTTCAAGATTAGCGACACAGCAGGGCGCGGAAATAGCCGCCAAGACAGTTTTTCGAATTAATCAGCGTTTACTTAAGTGGAGGAGTGATCCCTCGTGCTGAAAAAGTGTATTATGCTCGCGCTGGCCGCATTGCTCTTGTTCACCGGCTGCGCCTCGCCGGAGGCCTCCGGGCCCACGGCTTCCGCCGTTTCCCATTCACCGGCGACATCCATGCAGCCCGTGAGCTACCGTACCCGGCTCCAACCCCAGCCCATAACGCCGCTGGACGGCAGCTTCGTCAACGGCGCCAACAGCTTCGGTTTTGCCGCCGCGTCCAAGCTCTATGCCGCCGACGCCAACCTCGCGCTCTCTCCCGTCAGCATCGAGCTGGCGCTGTGCATGGCGCGCGCGGGCGCCAAGGGCGATACCGCCGCCGAGATGGCCGCCGTGCTGGGCCTTGGTCATCTGACGGATGAGCAGATCGCGGACGCGTGCCGCCAGCTGATGTGGCGCGCCAACACCGGCGGCATGGAGGCCGCCAACGCCGCCTGGCTGCTGGACGATTACCAGTACAACGACGATTACATCAGGACAATTACGGAAGAGTATATGGCAGACCTCATGCCGTTTGCCATCCCCGGCGCGATGGACGCCGTCAACGCATGGGCCAATGACAAAACCCACGGCCGAATCGACAAGATCATGCAGCAGGAGCCCGATCCGCTGACGCGTCTGATACTCACCAACGCGCTGTACTATCTTGGCGAATGGGAATTGCCGTTCAACGCCAACAACACTGCGGACCGCGAATTCGCCGCGCCGGGCGGCAGCGTCACCGTTCCCTTCATGCACAGCAGCTGGACGGTGCCCTACTACTCGGACGGCCGGTTCTCCATGATCTCATTGCGCTTCAAGAGCAACGCGGACGAGGGGCATTACGCCATGGCCTTCATCCTCCCCGCGAAGGGCGCCGCCATCCCCGATCTGCTCGCCTCCATGAACGGCAGCCGTTTCCGTGATGCGCTGGCCTCCATGTCCGAGCAGGAGGTGTGGATACGCCTGCCCAAGTTCGAGTTTTCCTTCTTTGCGCCGCTGGCCGACACGCTCAAAGCCATGGGCATGCAGAAAGCGTTCACCCCCGATGAGGCGGATTTCTCCGGCATGACGGACCAGGAGTCATTATACATTTCCAGCGTGCTGCACAAGTGCTATGTGCGTATCGATGAGTTGGGTGCGGAAGCCGCCGCAGCCACGGTGGTCGAAATGACACTCAGAGGCGCACTGATAGAGCAGCCGCCAACATTCTACGCGGACCGCCCCTTCCTGTTCGCCATCTACTCTCTGGAGGACGGCGCGATCGCCTTCCTGGGCGCTGTCAACAACCCGTCGGCCAAATGAACGATTGGAGGAAACTGATTTGAAGAAACTGCTGCTGCTTACACTGTCTGTGGTTCTGCTGCTCGGCGCATGCGCCAGCGCCGCCGCGGGCTACGACGGCAAGCTGGTGAAGCAGACCATCGAGCCGCTGGACAGCCGTTTCGTCTCCGGCGCCAACAGCTTCGGCTTTGCCGCCGCGTCAAAGCTATATAAAACGGATACAAATATCGCGCTGTCGCCCGTCAGCATCGAGCTGGCGCTGTGCATGGCGCGCGCGGGCGCCAAGGGCGATACCGCCGCCGAGATGGCCGCCGCGCTGGGTCTTGTGGATTTGTCGGATGAGCAGATCACGGACGCGTGCCGCCAGCTGATGTGGCGCGCCAACACCGGCGGCATGGAGGCCGCCAACGCCGTCTGGCTGCTGGACGACTATCAGTACAACGACGATTACATCAGGACGATCACGGAAGAGTATATGGCGGACGCCAGGCCGCTTGCCATCCCCGGCGCGATGAACGCCGTCAACGCATGGGCGAAAGACAAAACCCACGGCCGGATCGATCAGATCATGCAGCAGGAGGCTGATCCTCTGACGCGGCTGATACTTACCAATGCGTTATATTACCTCGGAGAGTGGGAAAAGCCCTTCGAAGCCAACAACACCGCGGACCGCGAGTTCGCCGCGCCGGACGGCAGCGTCACCGTCCCCTTCATGCACAGCGACTGGTCCGTACCCTACTATTCGGACGATCAGTTCTCCATGATCTCGCTGCGCTTCAAGAGCCAGGCGGACGAGGGGCATTACGCCATGGCCTTCATCCTCCCCGCCGAGGGCGTCCGTCTCCCCGACCTGCTCGCCTCCATGAACGGCGGCCTTTTCAGCGACGCGCTGGCTGGCATGGCCGAGCAGGAGGTGTGGATTCGCCTGCCCAAGTTCGAGTTCTCCTTCTTCGTGCCGCTGGCCGATACGCTGAAAGCCATGGGCATGCAGAAGGCGTTCACGCTGGGTGAAGCGGACTTCTCCGGCATGACGGATCAGGAGCAGCTGTTCATATCCAGCGTATTGCACAAGTGCTATGTGCGTATCGATGAGCTGGGTGCGGAAGCCGCCGCCGTCACCGTGGTGGAGGCGCCCGCCGCCGGGGCCCCAACGGAGGAACCCGCCAAATTCTTTGCGGACCGTCCGTTCCTGTTCGTCATCTACTCCCTGGAGGACGGCGCGATCGCCTTTTTGGGCGCGGTCAACAATCCGTCAATAAACTAAATGCTATGGAGGTATACCCCATGAAGAAAATACTGCTTCTCATATTGTCCGCCGCTCTGCTTTTAAGCGCCTGCGCCAGCGCCGCCGCGGGTTACGACGGCAAGCTGGTGAAACAAACCATCGAGCCGCTGGACAGCCGTTTCGTGTCCGGTGTCAACAGCTTCGGTTTTTCAACGGCGTCACATCTGTATAAGACCGATGCCAACCTCGCGCTGTCGCCCGTCAGCATCGAGCTGGCGCTGTGTATGGCGCGCGCGGGCGCCAAAGGCGATACCGCCGCCGAGATGGCCGCCGCGCTGGGCCTTGACGATCTGACGGATGAGCAGATCACCGACGCGTGCCGCCAACTGATGTGGCGCGCCAACACCGGCGGCATGGAGGCCGCCAACGCCGTGTGGCTGCTGGACGACTACGAATATAAAGACGATTACATCAAGACCGTTACGGAAGAATACATGGCGGACGCCAGGCCGCTCGCCATTCCCGGTGCGATGGACGCCGTCAACGCATGGGCCAAAAACAAAACCCATGGCCGGATCGATAAAATACTTTCGGAAGAGCCGGACCCGCTGACGCGCCTGATACTCGCTAACGCGCTGTACTACCTCGGCGAATGGGAGTTGCCCTTCGAAGCGAACGACACCTCGGACCGCGAATTCGCCGCGCCGGGCGGCAGCGTCACCGTCCCGTTCATGCACAGCGACTGGTCGGTGCCGTACTATTCGGACGACCAATTCTCCATGATCTCATTGCGCTTCAAGAGCCAGGCGGACGAGGGGCATTATGCCATGGCCTTCATCCTTCCCGCGGAGGGCACGGGCATCCCCGATCTGCTCGCCTCCATGAACGGCGGTCTTTTCAGCGACGCGCTGGCTGGCATGGCCGAGCAGCCGGTATCCATCCGCCTGCCCAAGTTCGAGTTCTCCTTCTTTGCGCCGCTGGCCGATACGCTCAAAGCCATGGGCATGCAGAAGGCGTTCGCGCCCGGCGAGGCGGATTTCTCCGGCATGACGGATCAGGAACAGCTGTTTATCTCCGCCGTGCTGCACAAGTGCTATATCCGCGTCGACGAGCTGGGCGCGGAAGCCGCCGCCGTCACCGTGGTGGAGATGGAGGCGACCAGCGCGCTGGTGGAACCGCCGGCCACATTCTACGCGGACCGGCCGTTCCTGTTCGCCATCTATTCCCTGGAAGACGGCGCGATCGCCTTTTTGGGCGCGGTGAACGACCCGTCGCAAAAATAAAAATGTGCCTCGGGTTGGCCCAAGGCACAAATAAATCATCTGTTTGCGGGGGGCCGGTGGCCTCCCGCTTTTATTATTGCCAGAGCGAAGTCTAGATACGGTGCATCGCATCGAATATCTCCTCGCGCATGATGCGGATATCCATGCAGATGTCCCGGCCCGTCTCGGTCAGCTTGTCGGAAAGGTCCGCGAACGACAGCTTGCTGCCGGAGAGGTCCACCAGCATGATCATCGCAAAGTAATCCTGCAGCACCGTCTGGCTAATGTCCAGTATGTTCACGCCGCATGCCGACAGCGCCGCCGACACGCCCGCGATGATGCCCGTCTTGTCCCGTCCCGTCACTGTTACGATCGCTTTCATGTTCATCCTCCGTGTTTACTTGAACAGCCTGTTTTTAATATACTCCGTCGGCTGGTCATTCTCAATATAAGCCAGCGCCTTGCCGATATCCCCGAACACGCCGAACAGCGTCAGCACGTCGGGAGAGGCGAACTTCTGCGCCACCGCCGTGTCAAACTGCTCGATGAGGGCGTCGTAATACCCGTTTGTGTTGAGTATCGCGATGGGTTTCCGATGATATCCCAGCTGCTTTAAGGTGATGATCTCCAGCAGCTCCTCGAACGTGCCGAAGCCGCCGGGCAGCGCGACAAACGCGTCCGCCTTCTCCTCCATCAGCGCCTTGCGCTCGCGCATGGTGCGCGTCACAAACAGCTCGGTGCACCCGTCGTAAATGACGCCGTCCACATTCATCTTCTCAGGCACCACGCCGACCACCGTACCCCCGGCTCCCGCCGCGCCGCGCGCCAGCGCGCCCATCAGCCCTTCCGCGCCCGCGCCGTACACGAGGCCGATGCCCCGCGCCGCCAGCGCCCGGCCCAACGCCGTTGCCGCGTTCACATATGTTTCATCCAGCCATTTACTGCTGGACGCGTACACGCACACAAACCGTCTCATTTTTTGATATACCCGCCGTTGATCGTCCTGATGTCGTTCACGGTAATCACCGCGTTGCACAGCTGCGACTTGATCAGCGCCACCGCCGCCGGGATGCTCTTGCGCTTCAGGTGCAGCAGCAGTATCTCGCGCCTGCCGGACTTGCCCTCGCCCTCCATCAGCGTCACCGCAAAGCCTTTTTCCCGAAGCAGCTTCGCCATACATTCCGCTTCGCCTTCCTCGTTCACGATCACCTGTATCGAGCACAGGCCAAACGCCAGCTTGCTTTCAATCCACGACCCCACATAGTTGCCGAGGGCGAACGCCACCGCAAATATCAGGCAGCGCAGCAGGTCCTCCTGAAAGCCGACGAGCACGGTGCCCGTCACCACCAGCCACAACGATACTTCGAAAAAGCCGGTGATGGACCCCTTCACGCGCTCGCCGCGGTTAATCAGCACAATACGCACGGTGGCCACCGCCACCTCGAGTATCTTGCCAAAAAATACGAACAGATAAAGCCAAATGCTTGGCTTCGCCAAAAAATCCAGTAAGAAATCCATACAAACTCCTTTGTTTGTTCAAGCTGTCATTATAACATCCACTGCGCCGCCTTTTCAAGCCCGCACCAGAATTATACAAACATAGCCTGCATTATATAACAGCCCCCGCATAAAATCCATCACAGCGCACAGCTTTTAACAAACTGTTCATTATCATAATTATATGCGGGCAAAAACAAAACGCGCCGCCGCTGTCCGTGTTTTGGGACAGGCTGCGCGTTATATTGCAGGAAGATGGCGGGATTGACTCGCCAGTATTGCCAGGCAGATAACCCCCTGCTTACAATACCTTATATGAGGAGGCGAACGGAGTCAGCCGCGCCTCCTCGTGTTTTGACAGGAACGCCGTATGAAAACTTGTTATCCTGTGATGGATGTGGGATAATAAGCGTAACAGGCAGAGCGCGCAGTCTGTTCTCCTTGAAGTGTGGCTTCGTACGAAAGAATTGAACCCCTGTCTTTACGGTCAGATACGAATGAGCTGACCGCGACCGGTAGGATGCGCTGCATACCTAACGAAAACATTGTTGCCATAAGGCAATTAACCCTGTTTCGGATGGTGCTTGTGGACAACTGTGGCGACTGCAAACGGCGAATAATTGCCCTGCTGGATGATGTTAAGGCAGCACAATCGGCAAGTTTACCGAAACAAAACAGAAGATATCCAAGCGCGGTTCGCCCTATCTGCGGCGGGCTGTTTGGTTTGCCGCCAACCGGGGGACATTCTGCGGCTCCATTCTGCCGGAGTATTACCAGTCCCTTAAAGCAAGAGGAAAACATCATTTTTACAATTCCCAGAGAGAACAGGCCATACCCGCCAACGTCACCAAAGAAAAACATCTAGCAGGAGGTGTCACATGGATTACATAAACAATATTAGGCTGTTCACACCAGCTAATGAGCAAGAAGATACCGATAAGAGCATAATTTTATCTTACATTCAACAGTACAATCATAATGTACTCTTTCGAGAGAACCCTATTGCTCACATAACGAGTTCAGGCTTTTTGATGAATAAACAGTTAGATAAGGTGCTATTGGTTCACCACAATATCCGTAACGTTTGGGCTTGGACAGGCGGACATGCAGATGGTGATAGTGATTTGCTGCATGTCGCCATCAAAGAAGCCGCAGAGGAAACAGGGGTTGTTTCCATAAATCCGCTCTCAAGGCATATCGCCTCCATTGACATCCTTCCTGTATTCGGTCATAGGCGAAGAGGCCGTTATGTTAACGCACATTTACATTTATCAGTGGCGTATCTACTTATCTGTGATGAACAGGAACAAGTCCGCCCTCAGCTTTCTGAGAATACTGATATTGCATGGTTTGCTGCCAGTTATTTTACTAAAGATCATTTTGATCCTTTTGATACCTATTTGTACAACAAGCTGATTGACAGAGCTTTACTGCTTCGCTAATCAATTCTAGGGCCTGTTAACATAATCCACCCGCTTCGGATTATGTTAACAGGCCCTAATAAAACTTTTCTTCATTTTACTTGATTTTTTATAGCTGGTCTTTCTTTTGATGCCTATTCGATGATGGCCACCGTGCCCGCCGTGCCGTCCACGCTGATCATGTCGCCGGTGCGGATCACCTCGGTGGCAAACGCCACGCCGGACACCAGCGGCAGCGCGTACTCCCTTGCGACCACCGCCCCGTGCGACAGCGCCGAGCCCACCTCGGTCACCAGCGCGCCCAGCATGCAATAATACGGGGACCAGCCGATGTCGGTGAACGCCGCCACCATGATCTCGCCGGGCTCCAGGCTGTTGGCCTCGTCCACGCTGCGCACCACGCGCGCCCGCCCCGTCGCCGTGCCGCGGCTTAATGACGTGCCCGCCAGCACCGCCGTGCCCTCGGCGGGGCGCACCACGGTCAGCTTTGGCCGGGGCCGTCCCACGCACACCTCGTCGTAGCGGAAGGTCTTCTGCTGCTCCAGCAGCCTGCGCCGCGCCAGCGCCCGCTTCACCAGCGCCAGATCGCCGCCGTCCACCAGCCGCTTCAGCTCGTCATGCGTCAGGAAGAAGACGAGGTCCGCGTCGGGCAGTATGCCGTCTTGCACCAGCAGCGCCGCCAGCTGCCGGTAAGCCGTCTTGAATTTGTCCACCACGCGGATGCTTTGGGACTTGGTGTACTCGCGGTTCACCACGCCCTTGCGCGCCTGAGAGATGATGCTGCGCGTCATCCAGCTCAGCAGGCCCTTCTGCTCTGCCAGCAGTGCCTCGATATTTTTCTCCACCGCCCGCGTTTTGGCCGTCTCCTCCGCGCCGGTCGATATCACCGTCTTCAGATAATTGCACAGGCTCTCCTCGTCCGCGTGCCACGATTGGCTGCGCAGCTCCGCCTCGCGTATCGCGCGGTGGCCGTGCCGCTGCAAAAATTCGTCCAGCGCCTGCCGGCTTTCCGGCCCGCACGTTTTCAGATACGCCGCCAGCTCCTTGGCGCTCAGGGCCGCGATGTCCGGTTTCTCGGCGATCAATGCGCGCGCCGCCCGGCGCAGCGAGCGCAGTATGTCCACGCTCTCGATGCCGTCGATATCCTCCAGCACCCCGGCGATCTTCGCCTTGGCCGTGTCCGCGTCGCACCCGTCCGCCATCAGTATCAAAAACAGCGCGCTGCTCATGGACCCCGAGTGCCCCGAGGTGATGTAGTGCAGCCAGAACGCCTCATTGTTCATCCATATCCGCTGGTCTATCTCAGCCAGCTGCTCTTTGGCCGTCCTGCGGGCGGGAATGTCCGCCCTGTCCGCCAGGTTTTTGAGCTTGCGGCAGGCCCGGCCGGTGCGCAGTATCATCGTGAAATACTTGCGCGCGTTGTTCATCCTGGCCAGCTTCGATACCCTGGGGACCGGCGGCTGCGGCACGTTCTCCAGCAGCCGGCCGCACAGGCTCAGCTCCACGCCCTCCCGTGTCGCGCCCACCACATGGTCGGCAATGGCATACAGCGAGGATATATTGATAAACAGATGATTCCCGAAGTTGGTCACGCAGCTGCCGGGCGGTATGTCGCCTAAATGCTTCGCCCCGCCCACATGCGCGATCATCCGGCGCATGCCGTAGTCGATGCCGTAAACGCTGGTCGATATGGACAGCGGCGTCACCGCGCCGGGCAGCATCTCGCCCACATTGCACGTCGTCACCACGTCGTCATCCTTCACGCCCGTGTTGTCCAGCTCAAACGCGTCCGGCTCGTCCTGCACCGTGATGGGACGCGCCTGCAGCCAGAACACCTCGCTGCCCCTTACGGCCCATTCGATGTCCAGCTCGCACCCGAAATAATCCTTTGCCCTGAGCGCTCCCGCGGCGATCTCGCGCACCAGCGCCGCGCTCATAAAGCCGCTGTCCGGCGCTGCCAGCGTTTCTTCGTCCACGCGGCAGGCCACCGCCGTGGCGTGGCCGGACACCAGCGCCTCGCCCAGCCCTTCCACCGCCTCGATCAGCAGGCCGCCGCGCCCGTCCGGGTGCTGCGTGAAGCACACGCCGGAGAACTCGCCTTCCGCCATCGCCTGCACCACCACGCACATCTGCGCGCTCTTCGCGCCGATGAACGTCGCCGCGTACTGCCGTGCCGTTTCGCTGTGCAATGAGGCCGCGCAGTCCCGCACAGCCTGCCTGACGGCGGCCTTGCCCGCCACGTTGAGGTACGTGCTGTATTGCCCGGCGCTGGAAAAATCCATGCCATCTTCCGCCGCCGCGGACGACCGCACCGCCACTTTCCCCAGCCCCAGCATCTCATAATATGCCGCCGCGTCGTCCGCCGCCGCCGCGCTTCCGGCGTCCGTCACCACAAAGCCGTCCGGCACATTGAGGCCGCACGCCGCCAGGCTGTGCAGTCCGCGCGCCTTGCCGCCCACGGCTTTGAGCGCCGCCTCGGGTATCTCCGTGATCCTGTATATCATGGCCGCCCTCCCGTCACACGCAGCGGGACGGATCGCCGTTCCAGCCGAACTCGAGTATGCCGCGTCCCTTCGCGCCATCCAGCTCAAACGCGCCCACGCCCTCATAGATGGTATACGCCCCGCCCGCAAACGGGAACGGGAACACCGCCTCGCGGCGGCACGCCACGCTTAAGGCCCGCCCGTCCGTCAGCTGTGCCTCAAACGTGAACGCCTCCGGCACCTCATGCGGCCTCACCACGTCTTCCACGATGCGCGCGTTCTCCACGCACACCGTTTTGCCGCCGTCCGCATAATAGCCGGTCATCAGCTTCAGCACCGGGTAGCTCACCATGTTGGCGTTCAGCTGCCGCCCGTCCTCCATCAGCGCCATCAGCCAGAAGTGTCTGTTCATGTAGCTCCAGTCGCGCTTGCCGAAGGAGTGGTCGCGCATCGCCGGAAGATTGAACGGGATGATCTCCCCGCCCAGCTCCAGCGTGCCGGCGGCCCGGCCCGGCTGCTCGTAGTGCACCTGGTCGTTGCTCTGCAGCTCCTCGAAGAACGCCCGGCTCCATTTCTCTTTCGCGATCGCCGCCGCCATCACGCGCGCGTCCACGTCGTGGCCGAACTCGAATATGCCGCCCATCGCGTTGAACGTGGCGTCCAGCTCCGCAGGGACTGTCCGGCCGGAGCGCAGGTCCTGCGCCTCGCCGTCATATGAGAACGTCCACGTTTTGCCCGGCTCCACACAGGCCACGCCGGTGGACGCTTCGCCCGCGGCGTAGAGCTGCCTGCCGCTGATATACGCGCGGCCCGCCGCGTCGCGGTAAGCAAACCACACCTCGATGTGTTTCACGCCCCGCTGGGCATGGCGAATCAGCAGGCTGTTGCCCATAAGGTCATGGCAGGAGAAATAGTGGCTGTTGTTCTGGTCATCGCCCGCGTCCGCGGGCATCGAGTGGCGTTCCGCCTCTTCGGCGGCAAAGGGGTGCGCTTGCCTGCGCTTTTCAAGGTTACGCAAAATAAGCGCCTTTTTAAGCGGGTAGAAGATATTCATGACAGGCTCCAATAATATATAAGTATAATTTCGGTTCGGGATTATTGTTAAATCCCTGTAAATGATTATATACTTGTCTTGTCACAATATCAACGTATACACGTCAAAGGAGAGAAAATATGACAGGCCAGGCGATATTGGAGATGGTAAAAGTCAACGGCAGCGACACCCGCCGCGTGGGTCACGCGCTCAAGGTGCTGGGCTTTGCCCGCGCCATTGCAGAGAAAGAAGGCCTGACCGGCGAAGCGCTGACAGTCGTCGAGCTGACCGCGGTGCTGCACGACATCGCCATCCGCCACTGCGAGGAAAAATACGGCGCGTGCGGCGGCAAGCTGCAGGAAAAAGAAGGCCCCGCCATCGCCCGCCCGATACTGGAGCGCTGCGGCGCGAGCGCAGCCGTCTCAGAGCGCGTGCAGTACATCATCGCCCACCACCATACCTACACGGACGTTAATGGCATCGACTACCAGATCATCATCGAGGCGGACTTTCTGGTCAACCGCGACGAGGCCGACTTCACGCACGAAGCCTTCGTCACCTTTCACCACAAATACTTCAAAACGCGGGCGGGCCGGGAACTGGCGCGGCTGATGTTCGGTGTGGAATAAAAAACGATACCGCCCGCTCGCGGCTGATATCGCTTCTGTAAACTGAATAAAGATTATCCGGCGCCGGTGGCTAGCCCTGCAGGCCGTTCTCCTGGCGTTCCATATTCTCCACAACGATGTCGTAGATGTCCCCCAGGGTATCGCAATATTCCAGCACCTTCCATGGCGTGTTGGTATGGTAATGGATCTTGATCAGCTTGTCGTCCCCCACAGCCAGCAGGCTGTCGCCTTCAATGTTTTCTGAAATGTACCTGTTGATCTCATCCTCCTGAAGGCCGTCCCCTTCAATAAGCAATTGGGTATCGTATTTGAATTCCAGCATGGCGTCGCCCTCCTTTAAGCTTCATCAGGTGTTTCTCAGTCCTCGTCGGCTTCGTCTTCGTCCCAGTCCTCGTCGTCCCCGTCTTCATCGTCGTCATCTCCGTCCCCGTCGTCCAGAAACTCCGTGACTTTGTCGATGAACAGTATGCCGTCCAGATGGTCGATCTCGTGGCACATCAGCTTGGCGTAGTCGTCCTCGGCGTCGATCGACACTTCTTCGCCGTTCTCGTTGAGCGCCGCCACCTTCACCTTCACGGGGCGCATCAGCTTGCCCCACCTGCCCGGCACGCTCAGGCAGCCTTCCTCCACCTCATGCTCGCCCTCCGCCGCCACGATACGCGGATTCACCAGCTTGAGATAGCCGTCCGGGCCGTTCACCACGATCAAGCGGCGCAATATGCCGATCTGCGGCGCGGCCAGCCCCGCCCCGTTGTCGTCGCTTTTCAGCGTATCCTCTATGTCCTGCAGCAGCATCCTGATCCTGTCGTTCACTTCGGTCACCGGCTTGCAGGTTTTGCGCAGCACCTCGTCGCCGATCTTGCGTATCTCTCTCAGCGCCATATTTAACTCTCCGTCTAATCTGAATTGATACAAATATCATCGCATACAGGCAAAGCCCTGTCAACCATGCGCATCTTCAACAATATCATCCATAAAAATAACAGCCGGTCACTTCAAACCGGCCGCCATTACACACTATATTGCTTTTTGATATTTATGCGCTCAGTATCTGATACGCCACGTCCGACGCGGAAGCCGCGTCCGACGCGTAATAGTCCGCGCCGATGGAATCCTTGTAGTTCTCGGTGACCGGCGCGCCGCCCACCATGATGGACAGCTTGTCGCGCACGCCCATCTCCTTGGCTTTGTCCACCACGTCCTTCATCACGCCCATCGTCGTCGTCAGCAGCGCCGAGCACGCCACGACCTTCGCGTCATTGTCGATCGCCGCCTGGATGAACGTCTCGGGCGCCACGTCGGTGCCCAGGTCGATCACCTCAATGCCCTTGCCCTCCAGCATGATCTTGACGAGGTTCTTGCCGATGTCGTGCAGGTCGCCCTTCACCGTCCCTAAGATCGCCTTGCCCACGGCCTTCACATCGTTGCTGGCCAGCGACGGCTTCAAAATCTCCATGCCCGCGTTCATCGCCCGGGCGGCAATCAGCACCTCAGGCACATACACCTCGTTGTTTTTGAACTTTCCGCCGATGATCGCCATACCGGAGAGCAGGCCTTCTTCCAATATCTTTTTTGCGTCCTCGCCGTCGGCCAGCGCCTGAGTCACCAGCTCCTTAACCTTGGGCGCCCGGCCCTGCTGCAGAAAGGAGCTCATTTCTTCAAATATGCTCATGCTCTATTCCTCCGTCTTTTTATTGATGATCCCCCGCTTTTCGCGGTATTTGCCCGGCGTCGTGCCGGTGAGTTTCTTGAACACCTTGGAAAAATAGCTCTGGTCGTCAAACCCGCAGCAGTATGCCAGCGACGAGAGCGGGATGTCACTTCCCAGCAGCATGGACTTGGCGTTGCGGATGCGCACCTCGTTGATGTACGACGAGAGGCTCATCCCCTTTTCTTCCTTAAATATGCGGCTCAAATACGACACGCTGAACGACACATGCTCGGATATGTCATTGAGGCTCATGCGCTTCATATAGTTCGCGTTCACATATTCCATCACTTTTTGTATCGTGTCTGTGTGCTTGGTCTCCGGAACGGCAAACACCAGCCCGGTGAAGCTGGACAGGATGCCGGAAAGCCAGATGCTGAGGTCGTCCAGCGTGTGAAACCCGGTAATCTCCGTCAGAAAGTCCCGCGAGAGGCCGAATATCCGCCCCGGCTCCGCGCCGCCGTCTATCGCCGCCCGCGACAGCAGCACCAGCAGCTCCGTCACGCGCATCTTGATCACCGCGAAATCCGCCCCGGCCGCAAAGAAAATCGCGCCCAGAATCTCATTCAGCGCCCGCTGCGCACCGGCCTTGTCACCCGCGGCGATATACCGCTGCAGCCTCTTCTCCGTCTCCAGCGGGTATTCCTGCGTACGCGCGCCCGTCTTTATATCCTGTATGGTTGAAAATATCTCATTATATCGGGCGCTGGTCTGCTCCAGCAGCCTCAGGTCTTCGCTGTCCCGCTGTTCGGTATAGGCCGTGATCATAAACAGCATATCCGCCAGCGACGACACGCGCCGGGGTTCAATATACGGCAGCGTTTTGGCCGCCACGGCGATGTCGCGCGTGCTGCCGGCAAACAGCCCGGGGAACCCTTCTTCCAGAAAGTCGTGCGGCTCCACCATCAGGAACGGTCCGGCGATGAGCCCGTATTCCAGCATGCCGTGCCTTAACCCCGGGGCCGCGATGAAGGCCGCCCCGGCAGGGCACAAAAACTCATATTTGCCGCCCCACCGTTCCGACTGGTAGATGGCGTATTCCATCAGGCTTTCGCAGGCCGCCCGTCCGTTTTCGTCAATCTGTTTCTGACAGCAGATTTGGCAGAACAGGCCGTTGTTCGCGCTTCCCTTGCCCGACATGTCCACGGCAAAGCAGTGAATGCCCACGGCATTGCCGAAAGTGTGCACAAGGGCCTGCGCCGTATCCAGCCTGCTCATTCTTCACCGCCAGTCACTTTCACTTAAACTTATTGTATCACCAAAACAGCATTCGTAAAAGTGTGCGTCCTCAGCTTTTACCGCCATTATAATGAACTTGCGCCAAACGGGTATTGTACTTTTTTTTCTTTTTTAGGACTATATTATATCGTTAACTTCTCCGCCGCATCGCTTGACGCATCCGCTTTGCTTTTGCTATACTGACAATGCTTTGGAGAGATGTCTGAGTCTGGTTTAAAGTGCCGGTCTTGAAAACCGGTGTTGCGCAAGCAACCGTGGGTTCGAATCCCACTCTCTCCGCCATGATCACAAGGTATATTCATGCCTTGTGATTTTTCTTTTAGCAGGATTATCCGGCTTTTTGGCTTGTTGCCGGGTCTTTGGATATCTTGTCTTTCAGATAGTCCTTGAAATTATCGAAGTCCAAATAATTGATTTGCCGATGAAGTCGAAGTATATATCGACTCTTTGAACATAGCCGCCCTCAGCCGCCTTTTCCTTTTTAAACACCTTGATATGGTCAATCAGTTCAACCGCCGTTTCCCTGTCGAGCGATTCAATGTAATTTCTGACCTTGAACTTACAACCATATCCTTGATGTATCTGGTGTCGTCCCTGATTTCATTCAGTTCGGCTTTCAGCGCGATACGTTGACCGGCAAGCTCCTCCTGCTTTCTTAAACATCACCTCAGAGACATTGCTGTTCACCATCTGTTCAAGCAGGAATATCAAGGCGTTTTTAGTCTCAATTCTCAGATCTATTTGCTAGTTCTATTTTGTTCCTCAAAAACTGATTGTATTGCTTTAATATCTTCCTCCAATTACTTCCATTTACGCACCAAAACTCCGCAAGAAACATATTGACTCCAACCTTTTTATATGCTTTTATCGCTTCAACAAAATCCACATGTCCATTCCATACGGCACTTCGCGAAATACGCCGGGGTTTGTTTCTTTCAAGTGCGCGGCGACAATATGTCCATCTCCATACATAATGTCAGTTCGAACATCACGCACAGCGTTCGCAATATTGCCCGAATCGGGATAAATCTTTAAATACGGAGAATTAATCATGCTCACAAACTTCATTGCTTTCTTCACCGTATTCATAAAGTCGTTTTCCATTGTTTCCAGCGCCAAGATAATACCCACGCGCGACGCCATCTCCACACTTTTTTCCAAATTCAATGCGAAACGTTCTCTCGTCTCAGGGCAAGACTGCTCATCATAATAAACATCGTATCCTGCTATTTGGATAATACGCACGCCAATGAAAGCTGCTAAATCAATGGCTTTTTTCATAATCTCAAGCGATTTATTTTCTATTTCCTTTTTCCCGCTGCCAAGCGGATACTTGCGGTGTCCGCTTAAGCACATTGTGCGGATCTGAAGTCCGGCTTTAAGGCTTGCATTGACCAACTCTTTTCTTTGGCTCATATCCCAGTCGAGCCTTAGCATCCGCTCTTTCGACTCATCAATGCTGATTTCGAAAAAGTCAAAGCCCGCTTCTTTTGCCGAGACCAGTTTTGTTTTCCAATCTGTTTCGTATGGAATTGCTTTTTCATAAAGGCCAAGCTGTTCATTTCGCGCTATCATTTCTATTTTACAATCCTTTTTTAAGTTTATTCTAATTCCGGCCTGTCATAAATGTAGGTATCTAAGGAATGCCCGATGTATTTTATCGAACTGTACCAATTCGATACTGTTTTTCAATATAAAATAAAAAGAGCTGCCAGCTCTTTATCATTTTTTATCTATCTTGTGTAACTTTTTGATAGGCACCTGTTTGACCTTCTCTTTGCTTATTAAACGCTTACCAGAGTCCCTTATACTCCGATACATTCTCTTTTGTAACCAGCGCAACAGGGGTTTCAATCCACTTTTTTACTTCTCTCCCCTCCATCAGATCAATTGCCACACGTATTGCCATTATTCCTTCCCAATCCGGAGGCTGCGATACGGTGCTTAATATCTCGCCTCGTTTAATCGCTTCATAGCCGTCAATATTCCCTGATATGGAAACTATCGGGAACTCTCCTGCCCGTCCGGAAGCCTTTATCGCCTGTATTGCTCCTATTGCAATATCATCGTCATGCGCATACAGCGCATCGATATCATCATATTTTTCAAGCATTTCTTTCATTATTTCTTCCGCTTTATCTTTTTCCCAGCCTGTGTATGCGCGGCCGATTATTTTAAATCTGGTTCCGGCAATCATCTCTTCAAATCCCTTTGCTCTTCCAATTGTAGCAAAATTCCCTGCCGCCCCTTCCAGCATAATTATGTTTGTATCATCTTCTTTCATCAGCCCCATTAACGACTCAGCCGCCATTGCGGCTTGCTTGGTCATGCTGGCACCGACAAAGCAGTCAATCAAGCCCTCTGCCTGCGGATCGTGCTGTACGTTAACATCAATAAGCGGTATATCTGCCTTTTTTACTTTCTCAAAAGAAGGTATGATTTGCTTGGAATCAATTGGTATCACACAAATGGCATCAACGCCAAGACCGATAAACTCATCAATATCCGCTGATTGCTGAACGGTATTCCACTTCGCATCCTTCACATAAAGATATACATCATTTTCTAAGGCTTCAAGCTTTGCATAGTCTATCAATACGCTAAAATATGGCGCTGCAAAACCCGCCACCGAAAATCCAATGCTTTTACCTGACTGAATGCGTCTTGCAACATAAGGGTCAGTTTGGTTTTCAGTAATACTCTGTTTGCAGCCATATCCGCTTAATAAAATCATACAAGTAATAACAAAAAACAAAATACGTTTCATCAACACCTTGATCACTCACTTAAATAAAAATTAATGTTTTCTTTATCTATAAGCTTATAGGAAATCATTATTTCTTTTTTAACTTTTTTACCCAACGCTATGCTTTTCGCTGCCAATATGGCCTCTTTCCCCTGTATATCTGCGTTTTGAAGAACGGTGGATTCCATCTCCCCCTCCTTGATAGCTTGCAGAGCTTCCGGTATCGCATCAATACCGAACACTTTGATTTGCCCTGACTTACCGGCGTCATTGATTGCCTGTAGGGCTCCGAGCGCCATTTCATCATTTTGCGCTACAACAGCGTCAATTTTATCATACGTCGCGAGGCTGTTTTTAGTAATAATATACGCTTCCGACATGCTCCAGTTTGCAGACTGTTCATAAATCAAATGCATATCGGGGAACTGCGATAAAATCTCATTCATCCCGATTTTTCTTCCAAGCTCCGCTTCATGGCCAATCGGACCTTTTAAGTATAAAAAGCTGCACTTTCCGTCAAAAACATTTGCTACACTTTGCAGTTGTAAACGCCCCGATTGAACAGCATCAGAGCCGATAAAAGACTCACACTTATATTGATTTTCCACTTTGGTGTTCACCGTCACGATGGGAATACCCTTTTGTACGGCTAAATCAACCGCAGGAGCGCAGTCAGAATAAGAGGCTGCGTTGAGGATTATAATATCGACCATCTGCGAAATAAATTCCTCCACATGCTTCACCTGCTTTTGCGGATTATTCTTGCCATTCTTGAATATCAGAACCACTCCTACGTCATCCGCAGTTTGGCTCATTGCCTTTTTGAGTTGCGAAATGAATAAATTTTCCTCATCCAGCAAGGCAACGCCAATAGTGATTGTGCTGCATATCTCCACGTATTCCACCACAGATTCACTCGATATGGTCGTCTCTTCAATTTTTTTTTCGGTTGCATCTCTATTATCCAGCGGCGCGCATCCTGCCAAAGAAACCAGCAACCCCAATATTAAAAAGAAGTAAAATGCCAGTTGTCTCATTTTATACCTGCTATCCCATATTTTTTTTGCATATACGCCACAGGCCAAGGATCCCTCATTTTAAAAAGTCATTCATTATATAAGTGTGTAGCGATGAGACCCTAAAGTTCACCGCTACGTTTTGTGAGAAATATCATTTACTGCGGAAAATTCTAAACAATCAGCTTTTTCTTATTATAGCTGTCGAAAGCCACAACAGCGATAATGATAAGCCCTTTGATAACCTTTTGAATATATGGCTGGATCACGAGCAGGTCAAACGCATTGGCCAGCATCATCATCACAACCACACCAAGCAACGTCCGGAATGTATTACCTTTGCCTCCTGACAGGCTTGTTCCACCCAAAACAACGCTTGCGATAACGGTCAGTGTGATATCATCTCCCATAACCGGAGAACCTGTGTTGAGTCGCGCCGTCATTAATATGCCGATAACCGCCGCCGCCAGACCGTTAATCGCAAATATGGCGAATTTGTAAATCCAGGTATTCAGCCCAGTTGCCGCGGCTACGTCAATATTTCCGCCAACCGCATAAACATTGCGGCCAAAACGCGTATACCCTAGTAAATAAACACTAATAGCCAGCAACACAAGGAAAATTAGAAACATAATCGGGATGCCACCCGCGCGCATATCTCCAAAATAATTCAACGCTTCACTTTGACAAATTACCGGCCTGCCATCTGCAAACGTCAGCGCAAGCCCTTTATATGTAATCATTCCACCAAACGTTACGATAAATGCATTGATATTAGCCTTTGCAACCAGCAAACCATTGATAACTCCTAGCAAAATTCCAGAAATAACAGCGATGATCAATGACAGGCCCAGCCCAAAAATCGGATAGAAAACCGCTACCAATACACCGCACAAAGATATCATAGATCCGATCGACAAATCAAACTCTCCACCGATAATCGCAAATGTCATCCCGATTGCCGCAATTCCATATAATGATATTTGAATTGTCAGGTTGGATAAGTTTTCAATTGTCAGAAAAGGTGGGTTGACGATTGCTACCGCGATAAAAAACCCGATACCCGCTACCAGAATCTTTTCTTTGAACAGTTTTTTACTCAGTCTTTTTAAAGTGGTTTCCATTTTCCTTAACCTCATTTGCTCGGCTTTTTTCGACTGTCCAACCAAACCGCAGCGACGATGACAAATCCTTTTACGATCATCTGGTTAAATGATGATAGGCCTATTAAGTTAAGAATGTTGCTCAGCACACCGATGATAAAGACGCCAACCAACGTTTTGAGAATGCTGCCTTCTCCGCCTTTCATACTGATACCGCCGACAACCACGGCTGCGATTGCGTCCATCTCATATCCGACACCCGCAAGTGGTGATCCGCCTCTTGTGCGTGAACTGAGTATGATTCCGGCAATCGCTGCGCAAAAACCCACAATCATATAAACAGAAGCCTTATAAAAACCAACCTTAATTCCAGATAAACGCGCCGCCTCATAGTTGCCGCCCAGCAGATATACTTTTCTCCCAAAGCCGGTAAAAGACAGGACAAATTGTCCGATGATCGCAATGGCTAAAAAGATGAAAACCGGCATGGGAATACCAGCCAACACCCTTCCCTGACCGATAAATTCATAAAAAGGATCAGAACTGCCAGGTAAAACACGCGCATCTGTATACAGCAGCGCAATCCCCGCAAAAACCAGTTGCGATCCGAGCGTAATCATAAACGCATCTCCAGAGTTTGCATTGATTTTTGAAAGAATAATTCCATTAATGCTTCCCGCAATAATACCAATAAGCAATGCCACGATAATTGCTCCTGCAACACCCATGCTACTTTGCAGGCCGATAGCAACAACTGCAGATACAGAAATAATGGAACCAACAGACAGATCGAAACCACCCGTCAGCATAACAAACGTCATTCCACAAGCTAGTATCCCGTTCATGGATACCTGACGCAGTATGTTGAAAATATTGTTAGTGCTCATAAACACATCGGATATAAACGAAGATATAATGATGAGCACCATTAGTGCGATAAGCATTTTGATCCTTGATAAGAAGCCGACAATAGCTGGAAGCCTTTTTAAATTCCCTATAGTTTGCATAACTTTACCTCTCATACAATTCCGAATCACCCAATTGCGCAGAGCATTATCTGCTCGGCAACCACTTGTCTTTCTCGATTGTCAAACTCTCCTTTTACTTCGCCCTCATGCAATACAACGATCCTGTCACTCATCGCCAGTACCTCTGGAAGTTCTGAAGATATTAGTATTACAGATTTTCCTTGTCGTACCAATTCATTGATAATCAAATAGATCTCGTGTTTTGCGCCAACATCAATACCTCTCGTCGGTTCATCCAGTATCAATATATCTGCGTTTGCAAATAGCCACTTTGCCAGAACCACTTTTTGCTGATTCCCGCCAGATAGATTTATGCATTTATGGTTGATGCTTGGTGTCTTCACTGACAGTTTCTTCGCATATTCGTTTGCAAAAGCAACTTCTTTTCTTTTGTTAATCAGCCCAAAATTAACTATCCTCTTCAGATCAGTAATCGTAATGTTTAGCTTGATTGGAAATTTAAGTATCAAGCCTTGGTCCTTTCTATCTTCTGTCACAAGCGCAATTTTGTTTTTTATTGCGTCAATTGGTTTTCGTATTGCTACTTTCCTGCCATGTATCATAATGGTACCACTCCGAAACTTGTCAGCACCAAAAATTGCACGCACCAATTCCGTTCGGCCAGCACCAACCAAACCTGCCAAACCAAGTACTTCCCCCTTGTTTAGATTAATACTGATGTTTTTAAGAACACCTCTGCGCACAATATTTTCAGCACGCAATACTTCTTCACCGCAGCAGCTCCCCCTGGATGGGAATTCTTGATCAAACGAACGCCCCACCATGTGGCCAATGATTTTCTGTTTATCAAGATTCTTTGTCTCATCTGTGCAGACCAGCTTTCCGTCTCTGAGCACTGATACCCTGTCGGAGATATCAAAGACCTCTTCAAGCTTGTGAGATATATAGATAACGCTGATTCCCTTCGTTTTGAGCTCCGCGACGATTTTATAAAGATTTTCAACTTCCTTTTCCGTCAACGTCGCGGAAGGTTCGTCCATCACGATTACCTCGGCGTTATATGATAGCGCTTTGGCAATCTCCACCATTTGCTTCTGCGAAATGCTCAGTTCGCTTATTAGCAGTCTAGTATTAATATCACATCCAATATGGGAGAGTAACTCCTTTGCATTCGCGTGGATCGTTTTCCAGCCCACTTTTCCCTTCTGCACTCTCAATCGGCCAAGATATATGTTCTCAGCAACTGACAGTGTTTCCACCAGATTGAACTCCTGAAATATTATGCTTAAGCCGTTGGCTTGTGCCACCAGCGGAGACTCAATATCTTTTTTTTCGCCCTTGATCCATATCTGTCCTGAATCCAGATGATAAACCCCATACAGGATCTTCATGAGAGTGGATTTACCGGCGCCGTTTTCACCGCATAAAGCATGAACCTCACCTTTCATCAGTTCAAATGAAACATCATCCAGCGCTTTAACCCCGGGAAAACTCTTGCTTACATTCTTTAATTCAAGTATCATATTTTGTTTCATCACTATTTCCCACCTGCAATATGTCGCTCAAATAATAATTAACTTTATTAATTTCACCTTAACAATACATTGAAAAAGAGTTGGGTATACGCGTTTCCGCGTTTACCCAACCATAACCCTTTACCAAACGCCTTTGAATTTGTCAACGTTTTCCGCTGTAACCTGAGCGATCGGTGTTTTTACCCATTTGGGGTATTCTTCGCCGTTCAAAATGCCAACCGCGACCTGGACAGCCATCATGCCTTCCCAATCCGGCGGTTGCGAGACGGTGCTGTACAATTCACCGTTACGGATTGCATCATAGCCTTCAATTGTTCCGCTGATCGAGACGACCTTAATCTCATCTTCTCTGCCGGCATCTTTGATCGCCTGAATGCAACCGATGACCATGTTGTCGTCATGCGCGTACAGTGCATCGATATCGGGATACGCCGTCAGGAAGTCTTCCATTACCGCCATAGCCGTCGCTCTGTCCCAGCCAGCATTCTGGTTCGCAAGCACTTCAATGTTTGCGCCTTCAATGGCTGCCAAGAACCCGCTTGTTCTATGGATTGCAGGAAATGAACCGGCTGCGCCTTCAACGATCACAACCTTGCCGCCTTCAGCGCCAAGAATCTCTTTTACCGCTTCCGCAGCCATCGCAGCTTCATCTTCCATGCTCGCGCCAACGAATGTGACAATAAGGTCTTCGGATGCCGGGTCATGCTGGGTGTTTACCACAACCAGAGGGATACCTGCCGCATTGACTTTTTCCA
The DNA here is from genome assembly GCA_023428025.1 of Bacillota bacterium. Taxonomy (GTDB): domain Bacteria; phylum Bacillota; class Clostridia; order Christensenellales; family SZUA-584; genus SZUA-584. The sequence continues at coordinate 37,349 of JAEYZN010000031.1, read as the reverse complement.
TTGTCGGAATAATCGCAGTGGAGTCGCACGGAATGATTTCAATGACGTCACATCCTGCAGCAATAAGGCTCTCAACCTGAGTTGCCTGTTTTTGCGAATCCCATTCGGCGTCAAGCACTTTTAATTCAACCCCCTGCGCTTCGGCTTCCATTTCTGCTGCAGCTATCAAAGCTTTGAAATACGGAGCCGCAAATCCGGAAACAGAAATGCCGATAACCGGCTTATCATTGCCTACAGGTTCTTCGGAAGATTGCTCGTTTGGCTGTTCGGCAGGAGCTTCGGCCGGTTGCACATTTTCCGTTGCCGGTTCTGAAGCAGCGGACTTCTCAGCCGGAGCCGAGCAACCAATCACAACCACTAAGACCAGCAACACCGCAATGGCAATTTCCATTAGTTTCTTCATTGATTTCCTCCTTTAATTGTGATTCTTGATCACTTATTTTTTGATTATAGATTTGGCGCGACCCAAAGTCTTTATTATATTTTGAGTAGAATGTTTACTTTTTTGCAATAAAAGAACACGCATGACGTGTTTCCACGCATGCGTGTTCGACAGTTGTCTATTTTGTTCCAGAGCCTCAAATCTTATGTACCCAGGCTGCCGACGGTAACGATACTCAGCGGAAGGCGCAATACCATCGCCACCCGTTTGATGGTATCCAGATCATGTCCGATACCCAGCACGCTGTGATGCGACGGGCCTTTGCTTGCCCACTCATTTACAAAATTCCGCAAACCGCCCTCAAATCTGACTCTGCAATTCGTGTCGCCAATGGACATGGTAGCGCCTTTCTCACAGATCCCTTCGGCGGCAACAAGTTTGAAACCCTGGTCATCCCGTGAAAGTGCGAGCAGAGTGACCGGCCCGGCTTTCGGATAGAATTGGGTCAGGTAGCCCTTCCCCTTTCTGCCGTGGAATACGTTTGATTCTTTCAGCAAAGGCGTCTCATCGGAAACATCCGGATCACCCGCTCCGCTGTGTCCGATGATGCATGTCTGATCGTTAAAATCCATCGAATACAATTCGGCAAGCATTGCAGATCCCAGTATTCTTTTCAGAATGAACATGGCAACAGCCGCCTGAATATCACCTTCAACCGTACAGGCGATTCTGCTTTTCATCAGCATGGAAAACGCAGGGTTCAATGCTGACACCATTTCCTCTTCCACCTGATAATTTCCTGCATAGTGACAGGCCACTCCAAACAGTGATAGTTTATTGGTAATTCTTTGAAGCGCTTCCGTGTAACGGCACAGCACGTTGATATCGCCCCGTTCTTCCTTTCCAAAAACATCTGCGAACTTTTTGTCCCACAAGCCGATATCCGTGGTTGACGCCTGTTTGGCCTCATCGATGATATCGTTGAATTCTATATGGTGCGTATAAATGCCCAGAGTGTTAAGCAGTTCTACTTCGTCGACATAAATATCCAGCATTCCCGAAAACGCATGGCCCACGAAGCCAATATTCCGGTACCGCAGACACCTGCGGACGGAGGCTGCTACGCACCAGGACTGAAGCGCCTGATTCGTTTCTGCATCGCCGGTAAGGTATCCGGTTATCACATCAAATCTTTTCGAAAAGCGAGCCAGAGCCGCAGTCATTTCCGGTAGACAGGCGCATGTGCACCCATCCGAAAGAAAGTCCGGAATTTCTTTTATCGTGCTCATATCCAGCGCTTTAACCGACTGGATATTAAGCAGAACAACGGGGACGTCGATATCCTTGACGGCTAATATCAGCCGGTCAGACGGACAGTACGTCGCGCAGTGGCAGAACACCACATCCACATCCTCTGTTCTAAAACTGGCGGCTGCTTTGCGCGCAGCTTCGGCATTATCAACCAAACCCACTGAAACAATATCAGCATATTCCGAAACTTTATTTTCAATGCTTTCATAATAGCCCAATATTTTGTTTTTCATATCGCCGAATTGTACCCAATATGCATCTAAGCCAATTGCCATCAGGCCTACTTTACCCTTTAAATACTGCATATTACTATTTATATGAATTATATTTCATATATCTCCTTTCTCTTTATTCCAGACATATCCCTGTTTACAGCACGCAACAGGGTATATTCATCATTGTCGCCACTTTGGTGAACAGTTCTGCATTGTGTCCCACCGACATCGCGCAATGATGTGTGGGCGCTTCTTTGAACCACTTATAGAAATATGTGTCGGGGTCAACAGAAAATCTCACAGGTGTCTGTGTATTCCCAACCTGCATAATCTCCCCATCAGTCGCTTCGCCTTCACTGATGATCATTTTCAGGGAACCCCCATGGTTCTGAGTCACACCCAAGGTGGTGATGGGACCCGGAGCCACTTTCGCTTCCACGGAAACGCCAAGGCCGCGTTTGCCATGATAGAGTTTCATGCCCCTGAGAATCGGCTTCTTATTAGATATTGCAATATGGAACGGGCCATCGTGCCCAAGGAGAATGGTGCCATCCATATAATCCGTTGTTACGATTTCACTGTAACTACCGCCCACATTAAGATAATCGCATATTTTCATTGCGGCATTGGTTTTGATATCCCCTTCTCCCGCACAGGGTATGCCGGATGCCGTCAAAAGTGAATGACCGACGATAAACCCTCCCTGTATTTGTTCGAATATATCATCATCCGCGCCGTGATAATAATAAGTTAATGCATCCAAATCGTAGTCTCTAACCATTTTTTCCTGAGCCACTGCTACCCGCGCTGACCATTCCAGTTGTTCTGCGGTTGGTTTTTTTGTAATGGGATCAGCGGCCGAATCGCCCGAAATGATAAAGAAATCGTTGATCAGGTTTTGTTTTTCCTTTATCTCCTCGTCTGTGACCGTCTTAAAATAGTGATAGAGATTACTCATTTCTATGATTTCCACATGAATACCCAGCTGGCCCTGCAGCATTGTCAAATCGCTGTACATGTCCAGCATTCCGTTGAACGTATTGCCCAAAAAGCCAAACCGCGCGTGCTGGAGCATTCTTTTAACGCCTGCAGCCTTCACATATTCGCGTATCTGCCTCCACGCTTTTATCGCCTCAGGGCGCTCATTCGTAACTTCGTCCGTCACGGATATTTCGGGCGACTTATCCAGTCCCAGCAGTCCGTTGATTGATTCGAAACCTAAACCAGCTCGATTAAAGGCATTCGAAAACTCAGGAACCGGGCATGCGCCACAATGAGCAAGCCATTCGCCAGTGCTGGTTTTGGCATAATTAACCCTTGCTGCCGGCTGGAGGTTCAAAACGACAAAAGGCGCTTTACAAATCTGATGAACCGGAAGAACGCAGTCGCTCGAGCAATAAGTTGCCGCATGACAAAACACAATGTCAACGTTATGTGAATTAAACCATTCCCCTGCTTTTCTCGCTTCATCCGATGAGTCCACCATCCCATAATTGAATACACTGGCATCAGCGGAGATACGATTCTCAATAAACTTTCCATATCTAATCAGACGTTCGCGTAATCCCTCAAACTGCGGCCAATAGGCTTTTAAACCGACTGAATAAATTCCGACTCGGGGCTGAAGGGGTTTTTTGGTTAAAGGTATATTCATAATCCTTCTCCTTTTTAAATATAATTTTTTATTGGATATTAATCTGGCCATAATAAGCATTTTTTCCATGCTTCCGGAAAAAGTGCTTATCTGTCAGATCCTTTTGAGCAGGTGTGATATCACTGCTTATAGAGATGGAGCGGTATGCTATTTCCGCGACTTCTTCAAGGACCAGCGCATTTTCCACCGCATTTAAAGCGTTTTTGCCCCATGTAAATGGCCCATGCTTGCTGACTAATACGGCAGGCATATGCTCCGGGCAAATGGTTTTAAAAGATTCAACGATGACTTTACCCGTATTAAGCTCATAGTCGTTTTTTATTTCTAAAGGCGTTAGCTTGCGTGTTACTGGAATTTCTCCGTAAAAATAATCGGCATGCGTGGTTCCATAGCAGGGTATACTGCGTTCGGCTTGGGCAAAAGCCGTAGCCATTCTTGAATGCGTATGAACAATTCCCCCAATATTCTTAAAATTGCGGTACAGCTCTAGGTGCGTTGCGAGATCCGATGACGGGCGCCGCACGCCCTCTTCAATATTACCGTCCAAGTCTACAACGACCATGTCCTCCGCTTTCATTTCAGAATATTCCATACCGCTTGGTTTGATGACGACCAAACCTGCTCTTCGATCAATGGCGGATACATTTCCCCATGTTAAAACAATCAATCCGTATCGTGAAAGAAGCAGGTTTGCCGCCAGCACATCCTCTTTCAGTTGTTCCAGCAAGTCAAATCACCATCCTTTCATATAGGTTTCTATAGTCATCCCATACAGCATCAAGGGCAAATATAGATTTCATGTAGAGTTCATATTTTTCCTGATATGCTGAAATATTAGCGCTTATAGGCTCAACAGCGTGTGCGATGGAACACATATTATCTGCCGCTTCCATAATATCAGCATAATCTCCTACCGCTACCGCCGCGGCGATGGCGCAGCCAAGCGCGCCGGTCTCGTTCACCTTGACGGTTTCAACAGGGAATCCCGTCACATCAGCAAATATCTGCGTCCATACCTTGGAATGGGCTACACCGCCGGCTAAACGTATGCTCTCGGGCGCGGCGGGAGTCGTACGCAGAAGCTTCTCAAGGTGGTACTTGTGGGAGTAGGCTATTCCCTCGTAAATGCCGCGTAGAAAGTGGGTCCGCGTATGATAGTTGCTTATGCCCAGAAAACATCCTTTGGCGTTCGGGTGCACATTGCTCGCCATCAGAAAGGGAAAAAAGATTGGGCAAAACTCCTGAGCCGGAATCCTCCCGACATTTTCGTTAATCTGGTCATATATTCTCTCACCGTTAATTCGTTCCAACTTAATGGCTTCCTGCAAAAACGTTTTAATAAACCATTCGTTATTTCCTGCCGACGTCGGACTGCATTCTTCTATCAGATAATAGCCCGGCAGACAGAACAGCGAATTCATGAGGATGGAACCGTCTACCACCGGTTCTCTGCGTATATACTCGTTGATACTCCACGTACCGGCAATCATACAAATGTTCTTTTCGGACAGCACATTGACCGCCACGGCACACGCGTCGATATCAAACATCCCGCCCGCAACTGGCGTCCCGGCAGTAAGGCCGCATTCCGCGGCGGCGTCCCCGGTTACATAGCCGCATATATCCATTGATCTACGCAGCGGCGGCAATGCTTTCCTCAATTTTTCAAGGCCAAAAAGACCGATTAACTTGTCGTCATACGTTCCGGTATACAGATTGATCAGGCTGGTTCCTGAATAATCAGTGATTTCCCCATACGCCTCGCCGGTCAGGCGAAATCGGATATAATCCTTACATTCAAAAATCCACTCTATATTGTCTGTAACTTCCGGTTCATTGTCGAGTAACCAAGCTAACAACGATACCGGCTGGCAGGCGAGAATATGCTGGTAGGATAGCTTGAACGCAAGCGGCTCCACTCCGTTTTCCTTCCAGCGCAGCGGGTATTCATACGCCCTGTTGTCTGTGGAAATAATACCGGGACGGGCAGGTCTGCCGTTTTTGCCCCACAGATAGAGCCCCTTGCCGTGACCACATACTGCTACGCCGGCGATATTTTTGGGATCGATTCCAGAGCTTTTGATAACGCGCTTAATGACCTGACAATTTGCCCCCCACATCTCCTCCATGTCCCGCTCGATAAAACCCGGCTGCGGAATGAGCATCCGTGTTTCTGTGGACGCCACGCAGACTTCCTCGCCTTTCTGATTGAAGAGCGCGGCTTTTGTCGTTGTCCCCCCGTTGTCAAGCCCTAAATAGTACCTCATCAAATAATGCCTTTCCCTATGGCCTCGTCATTCACAATTCAGGCCGTTATCTCTTTGACAGTACATCGCATTCATACTGTTTGACATCCTTGAGCCAGTCTTCTGCTACCGGCACATTTCGCGTCATGCAGTAATAATCCCAAACCGCTCCCACGGGCAGAAGCTTTCTTTCCTCCATAAGCGCGATTCTCGCTGTATAGTCCCCATTCCTTTCGGCTAATCGCGCCTTCTCTATGGGCGCGAGGCATGAGCTTAATATCGCTTTTCTGGTATTGCGCATACCGATGACCCAGCAGACGATTCTATTGATTGATGCGTCAAAATAATCCAGACCGATGTTGACTCTGCCTTCATAGGCATTCAGGACGATTTCGTCCATGATTCTTTGTAGCTCGTCATCCAGTAGCACAACATGATCGCTGTCCCAGCGGACGCCGCGGCTGACGTGTAGCATGATGCCTTTCACGAAAGGCACGAGCGCACTAAGCTTTGAGCTTATTGTCTCCGTGGGATGGAAATGTCCCGCGTCAAGGCAATACAACTTATTTCTCGTGATCGCATAGCCAAGCGCATATTCATGGCTTACAACGGTATAGCTTTCAAGACCAAAACCAAACAGTTTGCTTTCAAGCGATTCCTTTAACAGCGTACTCTGAAAATCCTTTTCGAATATTTCGTCAAGTGAATCCGTCATCAAAGCGCGCAGCCTGACTGTATCGGCAGGGTTATCCTTATAGCCATCCGGCATCCAGTAATTTACTATGCACGGTTTTGCAAGTCTTTTCGTAAATTCTAGGCCAATTTCACGGCAGCGTTTTCCGTGCTCGACCCAGAATTTCCTTTTGTCTTCCTTCGGACTGGCCAGCGACAGATCCCCGTCCATCATCGGATGTGAGAAAAATGTGGGGTTGAAATCCAAGCCCAGATTCCGTTGGGCCGCCCAATCCACCCAGTTTTGGAAAAGCTCTATGGTGATCTCATCGCGATTCACATGTTTGTTTTGCTTTTCAGCATAACATGCATGCAGATTGAGCTTCTTCTCTCCAGGTGCCAGCTTTAAGGCTTCATCAATATCCTTTCTCAGTTCGTCAGGCGTCCGCGCACGGCCAAAAAAATTGCCGGTCGCAGCAATTCCGCCCGTTAATTCACCTATGCCATCAAAACCAATCAGATCATCACCTTGCCAGCAATGCATGGATACCGGTATGGTATCCGCTTTTTTCATCGCGTCTTCCACATTGATGCCAAGATCATCATACAGAGCCTTCGCATACTGGAACCCTATTATTACGTTTTTTTCGTCCATTGTCTTCCTCGCCATTCATACAGATTTATGAATCAGATTCCTTAATGCAAGTTAAGGAATCTGATTGTATTTATGCACGGCAGTTGCTCTTAATATTTTAGATTTTTAATATTCTTATATCGGCAGAACAGGTCAAACTCATCACGAAGATCCTCATAAACGACCGCGTAATGATGGCTTCCCAGGCTTTGAGCAAACCTGTCGACCCCGGAATCCAGAACAACCTCGGTGAAGGCGAATTGGGGAAGTCCGTATTGGTTCATTTGGCCAATATCACCAACCGCATCGCCTGTCGTATAGTGCAGTGCAAATCCGCCATCTTTTTCTTTCAGGATGCGACCGATCGTCACTTTGCCTTTATCCAAGTGGCTCATATTCGTTATGTATCCGTTATATGAATTATCCGAAGCCTGATCACCCGGATTGCAGCATCCGCATGCAATTTTCTTTCCGATGCACATGCTGGATGGGGCATATCCGCATGCGCCGATCAGCAGTCCTTTCTCTGAGATTTCATGAAGGTCGACATATGCTGAACTCTTCCCCCCGGAAAGATAGGTCATGACCAGTTGGGTTAGCAATACGGGTATGTCGGATTCACAGGCGGCCACGACCGAGTTTCCTAAAACTGATAAAGGTATGCAAGCCGTCTGTCCATATTCAACACTTAACTCAAAATGACATTTCACTGTAATCGCGGCCAGATTGTAATCATCCACATAGTTTTTCAGAACCATATACATCCTGACCGCCTTGTCGATTCTGTCACCTATGCTTGCTTTAAAATGTCCTTCAACAAATTTCCTGGTGTCAGCATAATCCTGGCCGGAAACGTCAATTGATTCCATTTCCCTGATCAATGAATACAAGTCCTTTTCCATAAGTTCCGGACCAAAAACTGTGTTCATCTTGGTAGTATCAATATCTCCAAGCGTCATACCGCCAAAAAGATAGCCGATGGAAGCAATTTTTGCCTTGTCCAGCATCGAAATGGCTCTTGCAACATTTGCAATCTTTCTTAATCTGGTCAACATTATCTGATCGGTCTTTTCGTTGCCCGGGAGATAATACAAGTATTCATGTTCCACTCCCATTTCCCGAAGCGTCCCTTTTAACACGCCCGACCCCGGAATAGAACCCATATCCACACGCTTTCCATATTGATTAAATGTCCCGAACCCCCACACGACAATGGGTTTATTCAGGAAATCCTTGATCGCTCTTATGGGGAGCATTGGCTCAAGCCAAGTCGGTATAATGATAATTGAGAAGTCATAATTGGCCGCATTATATTTCTGCCTTATTGAATTCGCGTCTTTATCATACACCACCATGTCTGTCACATCGTAATCGATGTCTGCTTTATTGATTAATTCCAAAGCGGACTTAATCTGAGCGTCAATCACGTCGACGGGGTTTCCTTCTATCCACCTGCAAGGAACAATTAATGCTCTGGGTTTTTTCATTGTCATCATTTCTCTCACCTTTCTGCCGGGTCCGGCAAACATATTTTTCAACGTCAGCAAATTTATTTCGTGAAACGGCTATTAATCCATTATATGGCCCCTAAGCTGCTCATTGAGATCGAAAACTTTTCTTAAGCTGACGGGCGAATTTTTTGCCTGACCTGAATCGTCCGCAAATTCTGTGAATTCCAGATATTCAGACATTTTTTTGAGCCATTTCTTTCCCGTCTCGCTTTTTGCAAATTTTTCAACGTACATATCCATGTCTTCGCATTCGATAAAAAGAATGGCAAGGTTTTTATACATGTATATCCACTCTTCATGTGTCCCCGCCTCCTTAAGACATGTGAGCAGTTCCTCCCATGGATTTAAATGCGCCTCAATATAAGCAACCAGATACTCCTGTTTGATGACATTAACCATGCAATACTTCTTCATTTTCTGTTCCTCTTGTATCATTTTTTATATGTCAATAAAACACCAAAGCCCAAATAGAAACACTTTGTTTAATGTTCATAATTCTTTGGAGTGATTAACAATCACTTCAGTTAGATTATAGAAATGATCAACGGGGAAGTCTTTATACTATTTTGCGTGTATTGTTTGTTTTTTTGCAAAAAGGGTAATCATAACAATTCACGTGCACACAGAATAAACACGCTGACGGTTTAAACATTTAAACATGTTCAGTGAATCACGACAGGTTGTATTTTAATCTTTTTGGTTACATCTTGTCCGTTAATTGCTTTTTGAATCTGCGCGAATGTTTCGCTAGCACCCGTGGATATATAAACGGCCGCATCAATCGCCCCTTTGTCAATTAAGGCTTTCGCATCGGCCTTATTTCCCCATCCCACACCTACAACGAGCGCAGTCTGCCCAAGGTTATCAAGCGCTATTCTTGCGCCCCATGCCATTGCGTCTGAATGCGCAAAAACAGCATCCGTAAAAGGTTCCTTCAGAAAAATTTCCACAACCCGTTCTTTCACTGTATCCCTCGAATCCTTCCCCACAAGAACATATGGGACTTTAATACCTTCGTGGTTTTGAAGCGCTTCTCTAAATCCTGCCGTAATCTCTTGTGTTTTCAGCAAATCTTCCTCGCCAAGCACTTCCAATATATGACCGCTGCCATCCAGTTTATCCGCCATATACTGTCCAGCGAGAAACCCAATACGGGGGTTGTCCGGATAGACGTTGAACGTATATATTTCCTCATCCTGTACCAGTTTTCCGACTATGCCCACAATGCACTCATGATCAATCGCCTCATATAATATGTCTTCCAGAAAATCTATGTTCTCCGGGACAATAATCAGCGCATCCACCTCCATATCCATAAGCTTTTCAATATCTTGTTTCTGGCGAATCACGTCTCCAGCGGCGTCCATAAACACAAAGTTAATCGTTTCGTCGCTTTTGCTGTTTAATAACAGAGCAGAGCAAAACTCGCTGTTCCAAATATCATTTATCTGATTGAGCGAAACCCCGACAACGTGTTGGTATCCTTCATTCTGTACAGTGCAAGAAGAACAGAGTACGAGAATGATTAGAAGTGCCAGCCATTTTAGCTGAGTTATGCTCTTTAACCTGACCATCTTCATCATTCACTCCGCCTTGTCTCGGTATTCAGTGGGAGCAATACCAAATATCTTCTTAAACCGCGCGCAAAAATAGTGTTGACTCTGATAACCCACTTTTTCCGCGATTTCATAGATACGCATATCCGTCTTGGTCAGAAGCTTTATCGCCTCACGCATGCGAACCTTTATTAAAAATTCCATAAAAGTAATACCCATTTCACGTTTAAACACACGGCTTAAATGCGCAAGGCTCCATGAGTATTTCTCGGCAATGCTGTTCAAGCCCAAGTCCATTTCATTGAAGTGCCGTTCCACATAGTCTGTGATTTTTGTAATGATAGGCAGGCGGTCGGCTGCCTCATCAATTTCTTTTAAAACTTCCTCATAGTATAAACACAGTTCGGAATATATATTTCCAGCGTTTAAACAAAATATTCTGCATTCATATTGTAGCTTGTCTTTGATCTCCTGCTCAATGCTTTTTGAGATTCTTTGAAGCCCGTCGAAATCAGCGTTTTCAACCACTGTAAGAATATTGTTTTGGCTATCACTTGTAATCACTTTGTTTGGAAACTTGCTCAGGCGTTCTTCCAACAAATGCTGTAACACAAAAGAAAAAACATGTGCCTGCTTTTCGGAAAGCAGGTTGTCATGCTGGTTGCTTGTTTGAGTATTTAACACAAGCAATCCGATATCACCGGAAAGCTTTATATTGAAAAAAACCAGCTGCTCCTCAATTTCCTCTTTGCTTAACGAGCCCTCCAGCCACTCGCGCATAAAACGGTCCTTGAGCACAGCCATATTTTTCATGAGCTGTTTTTCTGCCCATTCATACCGCTTCCTTTTGATTCGTTCCTTTTCAATAATATCCGCCGCTTTAATAAGTATTTTCTTTAAATCCTCTTCAATGACAGGCTTTAACACATAATCATAAACCCCAAGGTTTATGGCTGATTTTGCGTATTCAAACTCCTCATGTCCAGATACAATTATATTCACACCATACGGGTTAATATTTTTCAGTCTTTCTATCAACTCTAACCCATTGAGGCCAGGCATGCAAATATCGATCAGGCAGACATCCGGATGGTGTTCCTTTGCCGCATTAAGCGCCTCAACTCCATCTTCAGCTAATGCGACAACCTCCATTCCCATGTCGCTCCATTGAAACGCTTCCCTGAGGCCTTTTCGTATTTTGGGTTCGTCATCCGCGATTAAAACTTTTAACATGGATTGCCCCCTCCTCAATGATCGGATGCTTTATCACCGCTATGGTACCAGCGCCATACTTACTGTAAAGATCCAGCCCATATTTATCGCCATACGTGAGTTTAATTCTGTCATTGACATTAAATATGCCGTAGCCGTCTTGGCGATCCCTCTGGCTTTGCAGCATTTCGTTCAGCTCCTTGAGTTTTTCTTCTTCAATTCCAATACCATTATCTTCCACTTTTAATAATAATACATCATTCTCTATCTCCGAGGATACTGTGATCCTTCCCTTGTCTTTCTTTATCTTTAGTCCATGATAGATTGCATTTTCGACCAGCGGCTGCAATATGAGCTTTTGCACCATTAAGCTGCCAATTTGCTCGTTTTCAATAATCTCATAGCTTATCAGGTCTTCATATCTTTCCTTCTGTATAATAAGATAGCTCCCAACATGCTCAAGCTCTTCTTTCAGGCTGATCGTTTCCTTACCTTTACTGAGCGCAAGGCGGAATAGTTTTGTCAGCGCATTCACGATCTCAATAATATCTTTGGCCTCGTATTTCTTGCACATCCAATGAATCGTATCCAATGTGTTGTATAAGAAGTGCGGCTTGATTTGAGACTGCAGAATACGCAATTCAGCTTTTCGCTTGCTTCGCTGCTCCTTATAAATTTCGTTCATGAGCTCTTTAATCTCGATCAGCATTTTGTTGAAACTGTTTCCAAGCTGGCCAATCTCATCTTGGCTCTTTGCATTAAACCTGACATCCAATGTACCCTGTTCTGCTTGTTTCATCAGCATTTGAAGCTTTTTAATTGGTTTTGCGATATTTGAAGATAACATTATCGATGCAGGAATCGCAAGTAAACATATTCCGATCAGAATATATAGTAAATAAAGCCTGAGTTTTAATACCTCCGCAATCGTCTCACTTTGATATAATACACCAACAATCTTCCATTCCGTATAAAAAGAAGATGTGAAAATAAACTGATATGGTGCCCCCTTTAATATTTTAATAAATGTCCTGTCATCACCAAACCACTCCTGTTTGACCCGACATGTCACTTTTTCGTTTGGGGAATATATAATTTTATCCTGCGAATCTATAATATAAACAAATCCATTCTTCCCAATCCGTGTGCTTTTCACCAAGTTTTCCAGAAGCTTGATATTCAAATCTACGACTATTACACCCATGGGCCAATTCGTTGCAGGGTCTTTAATCGCTTTGGTAATGGTAAAATAATCATTGGTACTTATCTGTTCTGTGCGTTTGATATTACGGGTACCCATATCACCAAAAATATTCAACTTCTCCGTTTTGGCGATAGATTCTGTATACCACGATTCATTAACCAATAATTCTTGCTGAACAGGGCTTAATTCGTTGCTTATGAAGGAGCCATCATGTCCTATGATTGCTATGCCTTCAATACCATAATACTTATATTGGAAGTCATCAATCAAGCTTTTTATATTGGCTTCTAACAGCCCCCATTCTTCAGAAGCAGATTGTCCGCTGTTTCCTCTCATGTATCGAATAACCTGTGTGTTCCTTCCAATAACATCTATTATATTTTCATAATTCAGAATGGAATAATCAATACTATTATTTATTTGCCCAATCGCGACTTTTGTTGATTCATATGAAGCATTTTCCAGCGCATTTGAGAACAACGCATTGATGATAATTCCCGCAGCTAAAATTGATGCAATTGCAATCAAAATAAAATATAAAAGCAGTTTATTTTTTATGCTCCAATTCTTGAACGTCATCTTTTTCATATACTTCCTGAACTGTGGTTAATGTAAGTTGTCGGTGTAAAGAGTACAAACGTTAAAACACTATCATAATATGGCGATTAAGATAAGTCAGCGCATCTCATGGCGCTGACTGTGTCGCGGCAAGAAGCAGTCTGTCAATATCACGCTACCCATGGCTCCGCGATTAAACAGATAACAGAATTCGTCAAGTGACTCTGCAAATGCTTCTTACCTATGCCGTAATGTGATAATACTCTCGGCGGCGGCATACAGGGCATATATAAATCCGTCCGGTCATCACAGCTTAGACAGATAGTCTCTGCAAGCATCTTTCTGTATCAAATCACCTTAATTGACCGTTTTATGGACTTACATCTGATGAATTAACCTAATAAATTTTAATTATAATAGCAGATCTTTTTTAATGTATCAAGATGCCTACTCATAGAAGCTGCTCTTCTTCTACAAATTGCAGGCTTAAGGCGTTAAACAATACTAGCCAAGCAACAGCGTCTTTCACCGGCCCCGCCAACATCAATAATCTCCGTGGTTGAGTCATCCCTACATATACGATTCGCATCTCTTCATTGTCGGCGTAAGAGCCTTGGCTAATTAAAGTCCTATAAACGTCCTTCTGTTTGGCCTTTGCTTTAAGAATATCAGGACGGATTCAGAGGTCTCTCCCTCCACGCTATAAATAGTTCCGACTGTCATATGTGGTGTGAGAAATCTGATTATTATTATAACTCGAAAGGCTGAAGATATCTATATTGAATCCTGTGGTCATGTGGCACCATGCCAAAGAATAATTGTACCAAGCTTCTTGGCCGTATCAATCCGGAACGTTTGAGGCAAAAAACCGCAGTATCTCAAAACGTAGTTCGTCATCTTTAAGGAAAACACTGTATGAGGTCATATTCTGCATCATGCAAAAATCCCGTTCCGACGAACCGGTATATGAATTTCTCGACAAGAAACGATCTGAGGGGAAGCGCTACTATGTTTACATGATGGTTGCCGCTAACAAGTTCCTACGTATCTACTAAGCTCGCGTTAAGGAATATCTTAACCAACTGGACGCCATCGATTCCTCCGCAAGGGCAAAACTGCGATGAACGCTGAAGAAACGGATTATATCTGATATAATAATTGCAAACACGTCTGTGCGGGGATAATGGTGGCGGTTATAGCCATGAACCTCAAGCGGCTGGTTTAAATACGGTTTTTGAGGTTGCTTTTGCGGATGGCGAGGATGAAGAATCAACTCGGCTTTTCTGCCGTATAAGGCGGTTGCGGAGGAAGGCCTATCAATGACGCTCCAGCAACTTAGATATGTCATAAAATAGTTTATATTGGTCAATTATGGACTCTTCAAGGCAACTCTTTATCTTACAACCGAGCCTCTCAATTATTAGGCCAAACGACTTCTTCTCCATGCCTGTTCAGTTATAAATGCTGGTATTCGGCGGCATCTCTCTCCGCCAGCGGCAGGGCCGGAGCCATATCGCGAATCGCTTTTACCGGTTCGCGATATTTTTATATCCGCGTCGAGGCTGCATCTGTTTCGTCGATATGATACAAGTCAAAACAGTGCGCCGTCAGCCGTATCCTTTTGTTTTGGCATGGATGGATTCGAACGGGCGCTCTGCGCTGCCGGCGGCAGATGAAGCAGCGCGCCCCGGCGTGATAGCCTGCCGTCAGGCAGGCGGAGCGAATCCCACGCTCTCCGCCAGCGACAATCCCCTTTACGAAGGGGTTTTTGTTTGTCCGGAACATTGACCGTAACGCCGGCTTGCACCAGATTATATATGGAGAAAATCAGATTTATGATGTATACCGGTTCGGCCGTCTGAGCCCGGCCATATTTACCACCGCCCTCGCGCAGGCAGAAAAATGGCCGCTCCGCAGCAGGAACGGCCTAAAATCAATACATTCTGGGTAATTCGGAAAAATCTGAATCTATACTGTTATGGCGCCTATTTCGCGGGCGGATACTCGTTGAACATCAGATGCTGCGGCGCTTCATCCTCCTCAATGTCGGGGAAGCGGGCGGGCGCGTCCAGAAAACGGTTATCCGTGTTGTCCTCATTCACGCTCGAAACCTCCACGATGAAGAGCCTGCCGCCCTCCGCCCAGAACTTGTGATATTGGCCGGGCGGCAGCGTGATGCTCTCCCCGGGGCCGATGGTCAATATCATTCCTGCGGGCACGGTGAAGCGACGGCCGTCCACCATGGCCGTCACCGGCGTGTCCGCCAGCCCGTCGTCCGCCGCGCGGTTGTGCAGCTGCACCATCAGGTTCCCGCCCCCGCGGTTGATGATATCCTCCATCTTCGACCAGTGGTAGTGGAACGGTGTCACCTGTCCTTCCTCCACGATCAAAACCTTTTCGGCATACGGCTTGAAATAGGTATCGCTTTGCTTCACGCCGTTGCGCATGGTGATCATCAGCAGCCCGCACTTGTGGTAGTCGCCGCTGCCGAAATCGGTGATGTCCCATCCCAGCATGCAGTCGCGAACCTCGTCGTATTCGCTGTTTTTGTCTTGCCAGTCCTTTGGCGTCCAGTAGACAAACGGCGGCGCGTTGTACTTCATCTCCTTCATGAAATCCAGCGCTTCCTGCATAATCCTGTTTATTTCGGATCTTTTCATGTTTTCACCTCAAATCTATCCATGATATATTCACAGATGGTCTTTACACTTCGGCGTATTCGATCCCCATGATATGGCACAGCATTTTGAACTTGTTCGCCGCATCCCCAAGGAACAGCACCTGATGGTGTGTGCCGCCGTATCTCAGCCAGTTGTCCATCGCGCTCTTCACACCGGTATCCGGGCGGAAGAACGTGTAATTCATGCGCATGTTCGGCATCTCTTCCGTGTCAAGAACGGTGCCGGGAGACACCACCAGCCGGAAATAGTCGCCCTCCACGGGAACCAGCGACACGATGGTGCCCCGGCCCGGTTCCGCCGAGTAGATCGGCGTGGGCGGATTGTCACGGCCGCCGATGTCCAGCGGCCTGTCGATCAGCCGGATGGGCCTGTCTTTGCGCGCCACCCTCCAGTTGCCCTCGCCCATGTGCGACAGGAACGTGGCGTCTCGCTTGAAGTCCAGCGAATACATCTCGGTGAAGTGCGGGTTTTCATCGATGAGATGCCCCATCATCGTCACCGCCATGATGTGCACGTCGCCCTCGGCCGCGTAGCCGTAGCCCTTCGCCAGCATGTTGGTCGCGCCCAGTATCGGCAGCTGGCTGATACGCCCGTCGTCCTTGTAGGCGTTGAAGTTCGCCGAAAACGCGTCATAGCCGTTTTCATCCAGGAATCTTTCAAACGCAAGCTGGAGCCTGGCCGCATAGCGGTGAGACGCCTCGGGCAGCTCCGGCGATATCTCGAAGTTCTGTCTGTCCAGCGCCACATACGCGCCCACCTCAGCCTCGGTCACCTTATCCATGCAGCGCACCACGCCGCCCATGCCTTCGTGATACACCTCGATCCCCAGCATCCTGAAGTACGCGACCTCGTCGCCCAGTATGTCGCCCATGCCCTGCATCTTGCTCATCACGCAGGCCCGCCGCCGTTTCAACTCCCTGGCTGTCATCGCGGCCGCCGCCCAGTCGGACACAAAATCATGGAATCGGGCGCTCTCCCAATCCTCTGTGACGATCACAGGCTCGACGCCCAGGCGCAGTATCATATTGGCCGTGTCCTGTATGCCGTGGATGCCCTGGTTCGTCGTGCAGCGCTTCCAATCCCAGTCCGCCGTGACAGTGGGCAGCGGCTGTATGTTGGCGATGAGCACCGGCAGCCGGTTATCCTTGAAGGCCTGCACCACCCGCATGCCGGGGCTGTAAAGCAGGTTCACCACCATGATGCCGTCATACTTCTTTTCATTAAACGCCCCGACGATGCGCTCGATCGCCGTTCTGTCCTTCGCGGCCCCGGGAAAGTCGATCTCGCAAACATCCGCAAGACGGTTCACCACATCGGAGATCCAGGCTTCCTGCTCGCGTGGCAGCTCCGGTTGGTCCACGTCGTACAGGCCGTGCATAATTCCCAAAAGTCCAATTATCGGTTTGCGTTTCCGAATCATCATTGCTTCCTCCTCATTGCTCGACATGGCTATCTCTATGAGGGGCCACTTGCGCATCCTTGCGGATTGCTGAAAATGGCGACTCAAACCACACCCCGAAAAGCACTCTTTCCGGGCTTCACACGCCGCGCCATTATCCACCTTGATAATGGCCGGTTGATATTCCAGATAACGATTGCCGATACACAGCAGATGATTTCCCTGCCATTATTCTCAAGCAGGCCGGAGCGGGCGCGGCAGCCTTTCGTCCTGTCAGTCCAATTGCACCCGCCCGCCACATGCCATGCTTTTACCTGTTGCCTATAAGCCCGTGTCCGTCTTCTCCTGGTTGGGCTGCCCGTTCCATGCCGACAGCCCGCCGTCCACCGGGATGTTGACGCCGCACAGGTGCGTGGCTTGGTCCGACGCCAGATAAACGATGACGTTCGCGCAGTATTCCGGCTCGCAGAGCGCCCGCGCCGGCATGTTCATGCGGAAGCTCTCCAGCACTTTTTCCGTGGCGCCCGTCAAAAACATCGGCGTTTTCACGGCCGACGGCGATATGATGTTGACCCTGACGCCCTTCATCGAGTAATCCATCGCCACCGCCCTGGACATCGCGATCACCGCGCCCTTTGTCGCGCAGTAAAGAGACATGTTATAGTCGCCGCCCATGCCGGAAACCGACGATACGTTGATGACGGCGCCTTTCTTCTTGGCCAGCATCTGCGGGCCAAACGCCTTCATCGTGTGGAACGTTCCCCTCACGTTAACGTCAAACTGGAAGTCGTAATCCTCCTCCGGCGCGTCTTCGATCTGCCCCACGCGGAACACGCCCGCGCAGTTGGCCAGCACATCCGCGCCGCCATGGCCCTTCACCAGACCAGCCAGCGCCGCCACGTCTTCCCACCGGCCGACGTCGCCCGCCTTGGCCAACACCATGCCCGGATACGCTTTGTCCAGTTCGGCGCGTACAGCCTCCAGCTGATCCGCCTTCCAGTCCGTCATGAAGACTTTGTCGCCCAGCGCCAGAAACGCCTTCGTCGCCGCCAGCCCCACGCCGGACGCGGCGCCCGTCACAACCACATTACGCATTGCCTGATTCCTCCTTACAGCACTTGGCACAGTTCGATATGCTCGTTGTCCGGCCCGCGGAAGAATACCCACTTGGTGCCGCTCGGGAACATATCCGCGCAATACATCTGCTCCTTCGTTTCAAACTCGATGCCCTTTTTCTCCAGCTCTTTGCGAAAAGCGTCAACGTCGTCCACCGCGAACGCCACGTGGTCCGTCATGCCGTCGCCCGGGTTGGCGCCGATCCGCCGCTGGACCAGCTCCAGGCAGACGCTGCCCTTCTTGACGAACGCGCAGGTAAACGTGTTGCCATCCGCGTCAAACGTGCACTGTTCAATACACTCGAGCCCCAAAATATCCTTATAGAACTTCTTCGAGACCTCAACATCATCCACAAAGATTCCGATGTGTCCCAATCCTGTGACTTCAGGCATACTCATTCCTCCCTATTTTAAGTATGTTGTTGATGCGCAGCAAACGGCGCGGCTACGCACGTCTTGCCCGGCCTGGTCCCGCGTCAGCCCTCCCATTTGGCTTTGACGAACGCGATGGACTCCTTTATTTCCCTGACGAGCTGTTCTTCGCCCGCCCCGTTCGACAGGTCGCGCCACAGAAACACCGATTTGCCCACCGTGCCGAACGGTATCGTGAACGGCTCCAGCAGCAGCCGCTCACCGTATCCGATACGCTTCAGCCCGCCGAACACCTTATCCCAGTCCACCTGCGTCCCCTGTCCGGGCAGCCTTCTGTTGGATTCACCCAGATGCACGTGGCCGATATACTTCTTGCCCAGCGTGTCCACCGCTTCATCAATGCTGTCCTCTTCGATGTTCAGGTGATAGGTGTCCATCGTCACCTTGAAGTTGGGCGCGTCCACGCGCTCGGCGATATACCGCGCCTCTTTGGCGGTGTTCACCAGAAACGCCTCAAACCGGTTCACGATCTCCATGCCCATCGTGATGCCAAGGTCCGCCGCCACCTTCACCATCTCCTTAATGCTGTCCGCCACCCTGTCCATATACAGCTTCTTGAGGTCGGCGTTGATGACGGCAGGCGGGTTCACCGGCCAGCTCTCCGAATAACCGCCGTCGAAAAACTTCGCGCCAAACCTTGCGGCCTGCTTCAGGTAGCTTGTGATCAGATCGATGCCATTCTGCCGGATCTTCGGGTCGTCGCTGTAGGTCACTTCGTTCTCGCCCACGCCGCCGTTCATCAGTATCTCGATGTCGAGATCATTGGCGAGCGACACAAAGTCCCTGATCTTGGATTCCGGCCAGTCCATGGTCTGGTTCACATGAAACTCGATGCAGTTGATGTCCGACTTTGCCGCGTTATGCAGCACCTGCGTCCAATCCGTCTTCCAATCCCTGGACCAATAGCTGAATATCGTGCCATACCTGGTCATATTACTCCACACTCCTTCATTTATTTAGCCCGCAAGCTGACGTTTTTTGAATATCCTCTCAGTGACAGAGTCAAGCAGTATCGCCACCACGATGATGACGCCCTTGAAAAACCACTGCCAGAACGAACTTAAGCCCGCAAGGTTCAGCAGGTTGCTGATCGCGCCGAGTATCAGCGCGCCGAATATGACGCCCAGCACGTTCGCCTTGCCGCCCGAGAGGGACGTGCCGCCGATAATTACCGCCGAGATCGCATCCATCTCCATGCCCTGGCCGCCGTTCGGCATCGCGATGGCGACGCGGCCTGTCAGCACGATACCCGCAAGCGATACCGTAAATCCCATGATGATGAAGGCGATGATCTTCGTTAAGTGGATATTGACGCCGGACACGCGCGCCGCTTCCGGGTTGCCGCCGGTCGCGATCACATGCCGGCCGTATCTCATGCGATAGACGACGATCGCGGTGATCACGGTCAGCAAAACAACGATGACGACCGTCATCGGCAGGAAGCCGAACAGTATGCCCTGGCCGACGTATTTGATGGTCTCGTCTGTGATGTTCACCGAAATACCGTCGCACAGCAGGTAAGCGATGCCCCGCCATATTTGCGCGGTGCCCAGCGTGAGGATGAAGGGGATGAGATTGAGCTTGATGGACAGGATGCCGTTGATCAGCCCGCACAGCAAACCGGCGCCTATGGCGGCCAGCATGGCCACCCCCACCGGCGCTATAAAAGACACCTGCGAGTACACGATGCCGCACAGGCTGAGCATGTGCCCGGTTGAAAGGTCGATCATGCCGTTGGTCAGCACAAAGACGTATCCCATGGCCATGATGCTGGTCACGGCGGTCTGCCGCAATACCGACGAGATGTTGTCGCCCCTGAAGAAGATGCCGCCCGAAACGATTTGTGCCAGAATGCAGATGAATATCAACAATATCAAGCTTTTGTTGTCGAGCAGCAGCATCAGTCCGTTGCCTTTGCCCAATCTTCTCTTATTTTCAGCTACACTTAGATTCTGTCCCATTTGTGTTTACCTCTTCATTCTTTTTGGAATCGTCGTACCCGAACGCAAAATGCATGATCCTGTTCTCGTCGTACTCGCTCCGGCTCAGCTCCGCCATCTGCCTGCCGTGCGCCATGATGATCATCCGGTCGCTCATCGCCATGATCTCCGGCAGTTCCGACGACACCATGATGATGGCCTTGCCTTCCTTTGCCAGGCTGCACATCAGCTTGTATATCTCCGCCTTGGACCCGACGTCGATGCCGCGCGTCGGCTCGTCGAATATGAACACCTCAGACTCCGTCAGCAGCCATTTGGCGATGATCACCTTCTGCTGGTTGCCGCCTGAGAGCTGCCCGGCCAGCTGGTTCAGGTTGGACGCCTTGATGCCGGTCGCCGCTTTGACCCGCTGGCAGTCCTCTTCTTCCTGTTTTATATCCACAAAGCCGCCCTTCGTGATCCTGGGCAGATACGCCAGCGCGATGTTCTTTTTGACCGAATGGATATGGATCAGTCCGCGGCGCAGGCGGTCTTCCGTCACCATCGCCATCTTATGCGCAATGGCATCGCCCGTCGACGCCACCCGCAGCTTCCTGCCGTTCAGATACACCTCGCCGCCATCCGGCCTCTCGATGCCAAACAGGCATTCCATCACCTCAGACCGCCCGGCTTTCACCAGGCCGCAGAAGCCGAGTATTTCGCCCTTGCGCACCTTGAAGCTGATGTCGCTGAAGAAGCCTTTGCGGGTCAGGTTCCTCACGTCCAGCACCACATCGCCGATCTGTGCCGCTTCCTTCGGATAAAGGTTCGACATATCCCGGCCCACCATCTTGGCGATCATCTCGTCGCTCGTGATGTCGCCGACCGGCTTTCTGTCGATGAGATGGCCGTCCCGCATAATCATCACGTTGTCACAAATGGCAAAAACCTCTCCCAGCTTATGCGTGATGAATGTCACCGAGATGCCCTTCTGTGACAACGACCGGATGATGTCGTAGAGCATATCGATTTCGCGGTTTGTCAGCGAAGAGGTGGGTTCATCCATGATGATGACGTCCGATTCGCGCGAAACCGCGCGGGCAATCTCCACCAGCTGCATCTCCGCCACCGCCAGGTCCTTCACCTTCTTGCGGGGGTTGATGTCAATCTTCAAATCATTCAAAAGCTTTTTTGTGGCCTCGTCCCGCCTGGGGATGCTCATCCACCCGCCGATCTGAAACTTCTTCTCCTGTCCCAGCCAGATGTTCTCGGATACCGTCATCTCCGGCACCAGCGTCAGTTCCTGATGGATCATGGAAATGCCCGCCGCCAGCGCCTCTGCCGGATTCTTCGGTGTAAAGGGTTTCCCCTTAAAAATCATTTCGCCTTTTTCGGGTCTTAAACTGCCCAGAATGATGTTCATAAGAGTGGATTTTCCGGCGCCGTTCTCGCCCACGATCGCCAGCACCTCGCCCTTATTTAAATACAAATCCACATCAGATAAAGCCAAAACGCCGGGGAACATCTTCGTGATGTTTTTCATTTCAAAGAGCATTTGCTGTTCCACAGTTGCCGTTCACCTCCAACGCATTAATACTCATCAATCCCCGGGGGGCTATATCCCCCGGGGGTCGTGAGTGAAAAGACTCTTTCAAGTGTGTTGCCGTTTCTTTAGAACTGCTCGCTGGAGTAATCCCAGTATTCCGGCTGCCCGCCGCCCAGCAGAGCGTCGATGTTGCCGGTGTCCATCACGTAGATCGACTGGGCATATGTCTGGAAGTCGGCGTCGGTCAGCTCGCCGTCCTTAAACTTGCGGCAGAATTCGATGATCACGTCAGCCTGCTTCTCAAGGCCCAAAGCGGAAGTGGCGTCAATCCAGCCTTCCTTAACGTAATCCTCAACGATCGGCAGCCCGTCATAGCTCAGCACCAGATAATCGTCGGGGTTCTTGCCGGCCGCCTGCAGCGCCTGCACCACGCCGACGCACATCTCGTCGCTCCAGCACAGAATCGTGTTGAGTTCGCCGATCGGGTATTTCTGCAGCCAGTCCTCGGCCACTTTCATGCCGCCCGCGGCAGACCAGTTCGGATCGGCCTCGGCGGAGATCACCACTTCATAATCCACGCCCCTGGCGTCCAGCGTATCCACAACGTCGATCGTTCTTTCGCAAACGCCCTTGGAATCGATGGCGGCAGCGCCCACGATGATGCCGATCCTGGGAACGAAGCCGGCGTTGCTTTCAACATAGTCGGCGATCCAGTTGCCAAGCGGCACCCCGCGGATAAGCTCCGGGTCGCTCACGTGCCCCAGGTAATCATAGCCTTCCACGACCGTCGCACTGGACATAAATGCAACGGGAATCTTCGCGGCATCGCAAATCGGCACGATGCTGGCGTTGGCGGTGTCGTTTACCGGGCGGGTCATGATCATGTCGGGCTTCTGCTGGCACAAGCTTTCCACATCCGCCAGGTACTTGTTCATGTCGAGGTCTCCGTTGGTGACGACATATTTCCAGCCAAGCGCGTCCATCTTCTCCGTCAGATAGCCCATCAGCACGGTCGGGGTCGCGTCCAGTCCGCCAAACGCCAGGCCGACAAAGAAATCATCGTTCCCTTCAGCCGGGGGTTGTTCCGCGTTCTCGTCAGCAGCAGCAGGCTCTGATGCAGGCGCTTCAGAGTCCGTAGCCGGAGGGGCCGAGGGGGCCGTGCAAGCCGCAAGCATCGCGACAACAAGCACGATAACGAGTACAGTACATAATACTTTCTTCATGGTTGCCTCCTTGATATATTTTCCTTTATTACATGGCGAAAAGAGAATGTTTCGCCAAGCTTATAATCATGCTTTAAGTAACCAGGGCAATATTTCAATTATTTTTATATTTTTAGTAAACGACTCCGCTCAATAACTGTCCATCAGCAGGCTATTATTTCTTATTGATCTGTTGATATCGGGCCTTGTTTGCTTCAAAAAAGTGTTCTTTTCCTAATTCAGGGTAATCACAACTATTTTAATATGGTTTTTTTGTTTTGTCTTTTCGATTATTGGTCACATTTTTTGTTTTTGTGGTCTAAGTATATATTCATACACCCCCACGTGTCAATACATCATTTAAATTTAATTTAAATTTTCTATTGACTTGTATAATTTATTTTTATATATTTTTAATAGATACTAATTATTTTCTATAAAGAACGTCAGCATCAACCAACCGGCGAATCGCCCCGTCACAAAATCATCAATATTCAAGGAGGCAGGATCAATTGAAAAGAGCAACATTGATAGGTACGCGCCAGTACAGAATCGAAAATGTGGCAGAGCCGCACGCCGGCTCCGGCGAGGTCCGCATCAAAGTCATATATAACGGCCTCTGCGGGTCCGATCTGCACATTTTTGAAAACCAGCACCCCACTCTCAAAGATGCCTTTCCCATCGTATTGGGGCATGAATTTTCCGGTTACGTAGATGAAATCGGCGACGGCGTAGAAGGCTTTGAGCTTGGCGTCCCCGCCACGATCCAGCCCGTAAGGAGCTGCGGGAAATGCAAATGGTGTCTGGATAAGAAGGGAAATCTGGCTCTTTGTCCGGAGGAGCGCTTCTACGATGGTGGAACCGCACAATATTATGTGGCCGCCGCCGGCAATGTGATCACATTCAAAAACAACGACGATCTGATGGACGCCGCCATGGCGGAGCCGCTGGCGGTCGCCGTGCACGGCGTTAAACTGGCGCCCGAGGGCATCGCCGGCAAAACGGTTCTGGTCACCGGCGCAGGCACCATCGGCCTGCTCACTGCGCAATATGCCAGGCACCTGGGCGCCGCCCAGGTGTTCGTGACCGATCTTATGGAAAACCGCCTGGAGGTGGTGGAAAAGCTGGGCATGATACCGATCAACCCGGCCAAAGACGATTTCAAAGCCATTATCCGCGCGCATACCGGTGCCGATAAGGTTGAAGTCTCGTTTGAATGCGCCGGCCACGAAAACAGCCTGGCCAACTGCATCGAATTTACCGAGACCCGTGGCGTTGTCGTACTGCTGGCCGTGTTCACCAAACGCCCCGCCACGGATATGTTCCGGGTCGAAGACCGTGAACTCCGCATATTCGGCGCATACCAGTATACGCCGACGGACTTTGCGGAAGCCGCCAAGCTTATTGATGATAAATCCCTGAATCTTGCGGTCATGCGCGGCAAGGTGTTCGATCTGGACGATGTGCAGCAGGCCGTCGAATGGACGATTGCCCATCCCGGCGAGTGCCTCAAGGTCATGTTGAAAATCCAGTGATCCCGTTTCCTCCGGCGCCGCCATCTCCAACTTGCCCGCACATGCCCTGCCGTTTTTGCGGGGCATGTGCCACCGGGCAAACCCGAAGCCTGCCGTTCCATGTCTTCTCGATATTGACATGCCACTAATTAAATAATATTATTGAATTCTGGGCATGTTTTAAATTTTCACCCGACCCTTTCCAGACGGCAAGCTGACGGATCAGCCGGACATGCCTCTGATTCAATAAAAATTAATTTAGATGCTTGGGCTGCCATTGGCCTGAAGTATAAATGCGGAGGAAAAGTTGCTTTTAAAATCAAAAGACATTGCAAAAATGCTCAATATCTCGCCCTCCACCGTCTCTCTCGCCATCAATAACAAACCCGGCGTCAGCGCGGAAACCAAAAACAAGGTGTTCGCGATACTGGAGGAGTATTACGCCAGCGGCAAGTTCAGCACGGACGACAACCCCGCCAATGTCAAGGGCGTCATCGTTCTTGTCGTCCACAAGGCCCAGAAGCAGCTGTTTATCCCCACCATTTTCTTTCAGGATGTCATTGACGATATCCAGTCCGTCGCCGTGCTCAACAACTATCAGTTGGAGATCACATACTATAATTCCGGCATGAGCAAGGAACTGCTTCTGGAATCCCTCTCGCGGGACAAGGTTGCCGGTGTCATTTTGTATGCCACCGAGCTTCCCGAAAGCGAGCTCGGCATATACGATTCCCTTGATAAGCCTATCGTCATCTTCGACGCCCGATTTCCTGTCGAGAATTACGACATGGTCACCCTGGCCAACCGGAACGCCGTCTCCAATGCCGTCGATTATGTTTACAGCCTGGGCCACCGCCGCATCGGATTTCTGAAAAGCAAAACACGCATCAACAACTTCGACGACCGTTATTTCGGATATCTCGAGGGGCTGCAGTTTAAAAACCTCGAATACAACCCCGGCTATGTGTTCAACGTCACCTGCACGATCGACGGCGCGTGCGCCGATTTCCTGAAGATACTCGAGACCCCGGCCGACAGCCTGCCGACCGTTTTCCTGACGGATCTGGACTACAACGTGGCCGGCGCTTTAAGAGCCATCAAGAAAAAAGGCCTCTCGGTCCCCAACGACTTCTCCCTCGTGGGTTTCGACGATATTGCGCTCATGTCCGAGCTTGATCCCCCCATCACCACCATCCAGATCAAGCATTATTTCGGCGCCATCGCCGCGTCCCGCCTGATCGACAAGATAGAAAAAGCCGACAGCTATCATCTCAATATCGAAGTGGCCACCGAGCTGATCATCCGCGATTCCGTGAAAAGGCTGGAGCCCGAGCAATAGTCGGACGTCATGCCGTCACAAAACAAGCCCGGCGAATTAAGTGCCGGGCTTGCTCATGATAACAATTTATCAAAGCTTTTGGTTATCATTTATCCTGCATGGTCTGCACGCACTCTGCCGCAACCGATATCGCGAATCGATTTTACCGGTTCGCGATATCTCAAGCATTATTATACGGATGCTAGAATCCATTACTCCTATCGATGACGCTGCCATCTACCGCGTTTATGGTCAAATAACTCACCATATTAAAAATCCTGTTATCTTCGTACTTGCTGTCCAAATTATACTCCTCAACGGCTTTGTCTGATCTCACTGTGCTATAGGCTCCAAAAAAATCCCAAACAGGCACTGCGAGATATTCATTTTGGGTATCTTTAGATTTTATGACCATCATTCCAAGTTCAACTCTTGTAATGCTTAAATCTGTTTCATCATAATATCCCACCCGTTCATCCAGCCATTTATTTCTAATCCTTATCTGGTCTCTGAATATCTGCTTGATATTTTCAAAAGGAAGAAGCTTTACGTTCGTATTTATAATTTGAGTTACGTCTTTGGGGTTATCCCATGTGAACGCCAATATACCCGTATCATCTATATAGAATGACATGAACTCATAGTTCCACAATTCATCATATTCCCCACTGTATTGCGCCCACAAATTTGTATAAGTGGTGGGTGCCCCCTGAATGGTTCTGGTATAATGCAAAACAAAACATTGTTCATTGCTTTCAGTTGGTTCATAAACATTTTGTTTTGGCCTGATGCTATATCCATAATAATCCATATTATCAATACCCATTTTACTTAATTGATTATCTGCAATACTCTTGGCTTTATCGATACTGATGCTTACGCCTTTTGGTTCTGCATCCTCATAAGGATAATAATCCATTATTGAATCATACCCCTTTTCAGTTAAATACTGATATTTTCCCCTATAGCAAGCCATAAAGCTTTCCGTACTTGTACCAGAGTTTTGCATAAGCACTGAGGTTTTATTATTATTAACTGAAGTCAACGCTATATTGTTAACGCTGTCAGATAAGGTATCCCAATTTATCTCTGGTATTTCATCAAATTCCTTATAATTTGACAGCTGCTTTTCGTACTCTTGAAGAAAAGCTTTTAATTGTTCAATGGCGCTGTTTGTTTCTTCGGATTCCGGCTCTTGTTCTAAATCTGCAATATCTTTTTTAATGTTAATAATGATATCCGACAATTCTTCTTTTGATAAATATCCGTTATCAGCAATCCGGATGCTTCCCTCTAAAAAACCTTCAGCCACTCGTTTTAAATCTGATTTATTAAAGTCTTTAAGCTGTATCAGGGCGACAGGAAATTTTTTGACACTTGGAATTAATATTTTTGCGTCTATACGAACTTTCATTGGAATATTGACTTGATCTTTTCCAATATCAAAGTTTTCTTTCCAAATATCTGATTCAATATTATAAATTTTTTCTGATGAATTTGATTCTAGCAGTTGCTGTGATAAATGGTCATCCCCCTTGTTTACGATCAATGGATTCTCAGGTGTTGGAGCGCAAGCAGATAGGCAAACAATTAATACCAGAGGATAAATAGCCAATTTTATTTTAATAAATAAATTTCTTTTCATTCTATGGAGCCCCTCGCTTTTATTTTATTCCAAGATATCATACGTCGGCTGAGATATTGGCCTCAGCCTATCATTAACATCAGAATTAGTATTCCTGACTGTATAGCCGATCCTCTCTGCAAAAGCATAGTAGCCGTGAAAAGCTGCTGAATTTTTCTATCTGGTCTTTTGCCCATTATATCTTTCCCTTCAGGCTTATACAGGATTTCAGTACCCCCTGCTTTCATTGACTTTATTCATACAGAATTGTATTATTCTGATAGCCGTACTTGTATAATCCAATCTGTCAGGAGGGGGAATGATGAAACGGGAAGTCTGTCTGGGCAATGTCATGGTGGATTGTGATGACGGGATAAAGCTGCGCGATTTTTACGCGGAACTGCTGGCCTGGGAAAGGTGTGAGCTGTACGGCTTTCCCGCCGTGCGCAACAGCAGCGGCATCGTGTTCCTGTTTGCTCAGGAAGACGGCTATGTCCCGCCCGTCTGGCCGGAGCAGCCCGGCAAACAGCAAAAGCAGATGCATTTCGACTTTCAGGTGCCGGACGTCCCGGCGGCGGTCCGGCTTGCGGAAAAACTCGGCGCTGTCAGAACGCCCGAGCAGTTTGGCGGCGCGCATTTCACGACGATGCTGGACCCTGCGGGCCATCCGTTTTGCCTGTGCGCCAAGGATTGATTTGCCCCGTTACTCCAGATAATAATCGTCGCCGATCCTCTCCAGAGCCTCCCGGTCCTCCACATGGTAGCCCTTCCCGGCCTTTCGCAGCACGCCCTGCCTGCACAGGCTGTCCAGCGTGCGCAGCAGGTGCCGGTAGCTCGTGCCCAGCGCTTCGGATATCTCCGTCAGCTTCTCATTGAAGCAGCCGTTGTCGCTCATCATGGCGATGTACGCGCACAGCCGGGACTCCAGCGAATAGAGGATGGTCACCGCGCTGTTGCGGGTGCAGCGGAACAGCTTGCTCGCCAAAGCGGCGCTCACGGCGTTCATGAACGCAATGTTGCGCGTCAGGTAATCGTGGTAGCGGTCCCGGGGAATGCCGATGCAGTACACGTCCGTGATGGCCTGTACGCTCATCGCGGCAGTCTCTGCGCCCGTCGCAAACTCCGCCTCTCCCAAAATGCCTCTTTTCGTATAAAAACAGAACAGCAGCGTCTTGCCGTTGGGCGACATGATGAAAACCTTCATCTTGCCCGACAGAACGAGCAAAATGGACTCGCTCGCGTATCCCTGCCGCAGCATGTATTCATTCTTCCTGAAATGAAGCACGGCCACCTCGTCAAGATTCATGTCCGCCAGGCCGTATTCATCCAGCACCTTCATGTCGTCAGGCTTCAGCTTTTGTTTCAACATGCCGCTCACCTCAAGTCAAAGTATGACATATGTCATATTCGCGCGTCAATCCTTCATGATACGATGGTTCCGGTCTTAAGGAGGCGCTTCGGCATGTATCAGGGTTTATCCGTTTTAACAGGCATTCTCATCTCGGTCATGGTGGCCATCAACGGCCAGCTGACCGTCACTTACGGTATGTATTCCGCGACAGTCGTCATTCACCTCGTCGGCCTGCTTTTCATCACCATGCTGGTTCTCATCAAACGAAAAAGCGCCAGACCCGCAAAGAAGCTGCCGTTCCACTTCTATCTGGGCGGCGCGGTCGGCGTGGCCACGGTGGTGTTCAACAACATGGCGTACGGCCACATCAGCATGTCCGCCCTGCTCGCTTTAAGCCTGCTGGGGCAGATCCTGTCGTCGCTGGTGGTGGACCAGTTCGGCCTTTTCAGTATGCCCCGGCGCCCCATCTCGGTCAGAAAGCTGCCCGGCATCGTGCTGGTCACCGTCGGCATCGGCTGGATGCTGTGGCCGTTCGATGCGCGCGTCATCATCCCCGTGGTCGTGTCGCTGCTCACGGGCGTCACCATCGTGGTCTCCCGCTCCATCAACGCCTGTCTCGCCCGGCAGACGGGCATGCTGCAGAGCACGCTGTGCAATTACGCGGTCGGCTTCGCGGTGTCCATATTGGTCCTGCTGGCCGCCGGTACGGGCGAGCCCATGCTGTCCTCGTTCACACTGTCTCCCCGCGTCTACATCTACACCGGCGGTATGCTGGGCGTCTGCGTTGTCACGCTGTTCAACGCCGTCGCCGCCAAGGTCTCTTCGTTCTACATCACGCTGCTGTCCTTCGCCGGGCAGGTCTTCTCCGGCCTTGTGCTGGATATCATGCTGACCGGCTCCTTTTCCCTGTTCAACCTGATCGGCGGCGTTTTTGTCACCGTGGGCCTGGCGCAGAATATGTGGACGGACAGAAAGGCCGGCGTCGCGTCTTCCCCGGCCTGCACCGCCGGGGAACAAACCGACCTCAAAAGCTGATCACGATTGTCGATTTTAATTCTTAACAATTTCATTCTGATCCAGCCCATACCTGTCACACACCGAATGATAAGCGCATATCGTTGCATAGACCCTCTCTGCACTGCCCTGCCTGCGCCCATCTCCCACTCTTCCTGCGGGCACGGCAGTGCAGACTGTGCCGGTCAGTCGGGCGAAAGCAAAATATCCCGCTGAACGGGCTTATAGAACAGCCGCCTGATCTCTTCCCTGTCCCGCGTTTGCGCCAATATCCACATCAGCTTCGTGACCACCGCCTCCAGTGTCATGTCGCGCGCTTCCAGCACGTCCAGTTTCTTTTTTACCGCATACCCCACCTCGTACAGGTCCAGGTTGACGCCCTCGTGCGGCACCTGGGTGGACATCACCAGCACCCGGCCCGAGCTCACCCAGTCTTCCACGGTCCTCATAAATTCGCCGCTTTCCCCGTCCGGTATGCCGCCCACGCCGAACGCTTCGATCACCAGCGCGTGGCAGCGCTGTTTCAGATACGAGATGATATCCGCCCGGATGCCCGGGATCAGCTTCAATACAAACACGCCGGGGTCCATCTCACAGCAGAACGCCGCTGCCATCCCGTCCGTCTTTTCCGGGATAAAGTACAGTATCCGCCCGTCCCTTATCCGCGCCACCTCCGGAAAGTCGATGCTGGAGAACGAGTTGTAGCTCTTGGTCCGCGTCTTCCTCGCGCGCGTCCCCAATATCACCTTGCCGTCGAACACCAGATGCACGCCGCAGGCCTCATCACTGCCGGCATAGGTGAAGGCATCCCGCAGGTTGGTCCGGGCATCCGTCTCCTCCATGCACACCGACTTTTGCGCGCCGGTCATCACGATGGGCTTCGGGCTGTCCTGCACCAGATACGACAGCGCCGCCGCCGTATACGCCATGGTGTCGGTGCCGTGCGTGATGACAAATCCGTCATATGCCGCGTAGTGGCTTTGGATGCACGCCGCCAGGCCGCACCAGTGCGCGTGATGGATGTGCGTGCTGTCCAGATTATAAAGCTGCAGCGTGCCCACCGCGCATTTTTTCCGTATATCCGGCACATAGTCCAGCATCTCGTCCACGCTCATCTGCGGGCTCAAGCCTTCATGCGTCCATCTGGACGCGATCGTCCCGCCGGTGGCGATCAGCAGTATTTTCTTCATGCCGCTCCTTCCCTGCCTTGGCTCCATGATGACACACAATTAGTCTTTTGTTCCGTGCACGAATATATGTAGCTCTTTTTATGATTGTGCCGTCTGTGTTTTCCGGCCAAACAAAAAACCGGCGCTCTTCTGAACACCGGCCTTGTGCCTTTACTTTAAGCCTTCCCTGTTATACCGGATCAGGAATCCCGCCGATACGATGGAGGCCACGCTGAATATCACCAGCAGCACCTTGAAGATGTCGTTGCCCACAAAGTTCATGCCGGGGTTGAATATATCCACCACATAGAACGTCAGCATCATCAGCGCAAGGATGATGCAAATGTGCGGTATCAGCCGTTTTAACATCAGTTGCCTCCTTTGTTGTCCGCAATATAGAGGATATCGCTGGTGGCGCGCCCGCCGTCATACGGCTGGTTCACCAGCTCGCCCATAAACGCCATCTCGGCGGATTTGCCGCCGTCCATGTTGTACGCCACCGTGCAGCCCATATCATAAAACAGCTGCGACAGCTCCTCCATCGTCATGCCCATCGAATACCCCGGCTGACGTCCGTCCACCACCACGAAGCAGTAATGCCCCGGCTCATAGTAGCCGACTGCCGAACGCGGATTTCTGTCGACCACAGAGCTGTTGAACCTCGTCATCGGCTGGCCGTCCTTCAGCAGCATGGGCCCGAACGTCCACACCTGCCACACGCCCTCGGCCTCTATCTTGGCCAGATCGAACTCCTCGGGCGAGAACGTCTGCATCGTCCCGTCATAGTTTAATGCCAACAGGTCCGAATCATGCATTTTGTCCCGGTGCATGACGCCGTCGCGCACCACCACGCCCTCGTTTTTCGTGCAGAAATCCCCGTTGATCGCGATCACGCCGCCCACATATCGGGCGATCTCATCCGTCGGGTCGATGTAACCGAAGGTGTTCTCTCTGCCGAACGCGGTGCGGAAATACTCGTAATCCTTGATATAGATGTCCGCCACATAGTAGGTCGCGCCTTCCTGCTGCACCTTCTCTATGTCTACGCTGATGTTGCCGCTCTTGTACGAATTCTCCGTCTGCACCACCTCGCCGTCGGTGAACACGCCGGGGAACTTATACCCCCACGCGGTCCCGTCCGACGTCGGGGTCGGCTCCGGCGTCTCGGTGTCCGCCGCTTCTTCGGAGACCGTCGGCTCCGGCGTCGGTTCGGGCGTCTCGCTCACGGTCGGGCGCGGCAGCGGCTTCTCGTTGCCACTCATGTCCCGCGGCAGAATCACGTAATACAGCGAGAACAGGAACAGCAGCAGCCCCGCCGCCAGCACGTCGATCACGATCAGCCAGGCGACGGGTATCTTCTTGCCACCGTCACCGCCGTTGCCCCTGCGCTTCACATCCCTTATTTCAAATTCCCCGCTCCAGTCGTCATCAGCCATTTCGTCGTCAAAATCTTCGTCCTGGTTATCCGCGGCTATATCGATCCCGTCCGGAATGTCCTCCGCTTGAGAAGCTTCATTCTGAATGGCGTCGCTCTGGCTATCCATATCAGGCGCATCTTCACTCTCCGTTTCCTGATTCGGGATATCCTGGGCTTGGGCGTTGTCCGCCGTCGCCTCTTCGCTCACTGGTTCCTGCCCCGGAACATCATCAGGTTCAGCCGCGGCAGCCCGCTCAGAGGCGTCACCGGCCTTCACTTCCGCGACCGGCACTTCAGGCGCGGG
The DNA here is from genome assembly GCA_023428025.1 of Bacillota bacterium. Taxonomy (GTDB): domain Bacteria; phylum Bacillota; class Clostridia; order Christensenellales; family SZUA-584; genus SZUA-584. Next base: position 4,189 of record JAEYZN010000031.1, on the reverse strand, counting down.
TTCGCTGTCCTTCAGCTCCACTTCAGGCGCGGGTTCCTCATTTACAGTGCTCTTTGCCGGAACAGCCGGAGTCGCCACTTCCGAAACGTCCACGATCGGCACCTCAGGAGCCGGAGCTTTTTCGTCCCGGTCACCCTCGGACGGCGCGTTGATGTCTGCAGCACCCTCGCCCGAAACCGTCTGCGTCGCCGCCGCCACTTCCGAAACATCCGCAATCGGCACCTCTGGCGCCGGGGCTTCCCCGTTCGAAGCGCTTTTCAGCCGTACCTTCTTAGCCGGCGCATCCTTGCGCTGCGCGCTCTCGCTCGGAGCCGGCTGGCCCGCCGGGCTCTTATCCGGCGCACTGCCCGTCTTGTTCAAGCCGCCTTTATCAGCGTTTGCTCCGTTCCGTTTCGCAGCCGGTTTTTTTCCCGGCGTATCATCCCCATTATCGAAATAATTCTTTATTTTCATCGCGTTCGCAGCCGTCCCGTCAACGTGTATTGATTGTAAGCATTGCTCAGATCATTTTCATACGCATCATGTCACAACACTGCCTTTTATATAATGCGTAATTTCTTATGACTTGTAAAGCCCCAATACAGAAAGTTTACCTTTTCCCGTCAACACATCCGGAAAACAGGGTACGGTTTGGCCGGGCCCGGTCAGTCATCGGCGATATATACGATGTCGCTGCTTCCCCGCCCGCCGTTGTATGGCCGGTTCACAAATTCCCCCATCAAGGCCATCTCGGAGGACTGCCCCCCGTCCAGATTGAAGGCGACCTTGCAGCCCAGCTCATAGAACAGCTGCGACATCTCCTGCAGCGTATACCCCTCCGAATACCCCGGCTGCCGCCCGTCCACCACCACAAAGCAGTAATGCCCCGGCTCATAATACCCGACAGCCGTGCGCGGATTTTTCCGGCTCAGCGTGCTGTTGAACGCCTCCATCGGCTGCCCGTCCTTCAGCAGCATGGGCCCAAACGTCCACATCTGCCACACCCCCGCTTCGCTTATGCCGTCCATGTCCAGCTCGTCGGCGGAAAACGTCTGCATACTGCCGTCGTTGTACATCACCAGCGCATCCTGATACACCTCGTCGCGGTACAGCACGCCGTTGCGCACCACCGGCCCGGCGTTGCTGCCGCTGTAATCCCCGTTGATCGCCAGCACCGCGCCGTTCTCTTCGGCAATCACATTGGTGGCGGCATGAATGCCGCTGCCGAAGGTTCCCTTCGCAAACGCCGTCCTGAAATATTTGATATCCTTAAGATAGATGTCCGCCACATAATACGTGACGCCGTCTCTCTCCACCTTCTCAATCCCGATACTGATATTTCCGCTCCTGTACGAATTCTCCGTCTGCTCCACCGCGCCGCCGGTGAATTTCCCGGCAAACTTCTCCGCCCGGCTTGCGTCCTTTTCAGGCTCTGCCTGTGTGTCTGCTGTCGCATCCATGCTGCTGAATATCTCCGCGCCCGCCGCGCTTTCCTGCACAGCCTCTGCTTCTCCCGCACCGCGCTGCTCAGGCAGCTGCTGCACGCCGCCGCTCAGGTCCCGCGGCAGTATAAAGTAATAAAGCGCGAATGCGTTGAGCAGCAGCGCCGCAACCAGCACGTCCATGATGATAAGCCTGGTCACGGGAATCCTGCCGGATTCGCTCGTTTCCCCGCTATTCTGCCTGCTTTTACGCACAAGCCCTTTTTGCCCTGATGCTTTTTCCGTTCGGTCATGCCCGTCCATACGATCCGCCTTTTGTGCTGTCGTGTTGCCGCCATATCCGGCTAACTTCAGTATCTCTCATTCAATTGAGAAACATGAAAAAGCGACGGAATTAATAAATTTGATAAGAAAATTAAAGCGAATACAAAGAGTTTCTTTAATAGAAGATGGCCTTTGAAATAATCTTTTCTGGTCCATCACTTTTACTGAAATGAAGACAACCAAACCGTCTCCGATACTAAATGAAAGCGATAAATAAAAAATGCCATCGCAATGGCATTTTTATGGGATTCCCAAGGGAATTGCCCCTTGGGCAAAGGTTTGGAGGCAGCGCCTCCAAAATAATCCCTTTTTATTCTACGCCGCCGGGAACACCACCACCAGCAGCATCTTGAACGGCTCCGGCGCGGCCACCGCGTGCGGCACGCCCGCGGGCATCACGATGGTCTGTCCGGCCGTCGCGATGTGCTCCCGGCCGCCGATAGCGAGCTGCGCCTTGCCGTCCAGCACATACACCAGCGCGTCGCCGGAGGATTCGTGCGTGCTGATCTCCTCACCGCCGTCGAACGCGAACAGCGTGATGCTCACCGCCTTGTTCTGCACCAGCGTCCGGCTGACGATCTGGCCCGGCTGGTAGACCACCAGCTCGGCCATATCCAGCGCTTTCTCAATATCGATGTTTTTCAGTATATTTTTACTCATTTTCATTGCCCCCTTCGCTTTGTCACTCTTTTGAAACCAGCCGCTTCTCGCCCGTTATCTGCTGGACGGGCGCGATGTCCTGCGTCACTTCCAGCACCCCCAGATACTCGCCCGCCGCGTCGCGCACCGCGTAGTAGCGGATGTACACGAGCTTCTCGCCCATGCGGATCCAGAAATCCTCGTGGTCCTTTTTTCCGCTCTTTAAGTCCGCCACGATATCCTCCACAATATGCACGCTCGCCGGCGGGTGGCAGTCCGCCACCTTGCGCCCGATGATCGCCTTGGTCCGCGGGAACACGCGCTCCGCTCCTTGAGAGAAATACCGCACGGTGTCGTCCTTGCCCACGAACGTGATGTCCACCGGCAGCGTATCCAGCAACGCCGTGATCTCCTGCACCGAGAGGAAGCCTGTCGGCAGCGTGACGTCCCCGGCCTGCACCGCCGCGGCGGGCGCCTGCGCCTTCACCTCTATCGGCTGCCACACCGGCGGCTCGGGTATCAGGCAGTAGCCGAGCTCGCCGCTCTGGTCGGCAATGTGCTTCCACTCCTCTGTGGTCAGCACCTCCAGCAGCATCGGCAGCATGATGTTCTCTTCCTTGAAGATCATCTCCGCCAATTTATCCACCGCTTCTTCGGCTTTTGTGGATGCCGCCGCGTCTCCCGCCGCGATCAGCTGCCCCGCCTGCTTCACCAGTGCGCGTATCTCGTCGTCCACGCCCCACATCACCTTGGGCGGCGCGGTCACGCTGTATTGCTCAAGATAGGGGAAGAGCAAGTTTTCCTTGCGCTTGTAATGCAAGTCCACCTGCATGAGCAGGTCGATCCCACGCTGCAGTGCCTGCCGCGCGGCGGCGTCGCCGGTCTGGGCATAGGCCTGCAGGTTCGGGCGGATCAGGTGTTCGATCACCTGCTCGATGGCACGGTTCTCCTCCTTGAACGTATACACCGGGTGTCCCACCTCCTCGGAGGGGTCCTGCGGGCGGTGAATCTCCTCGATGGAACCCTTGAACACCGCCGCGTGCACGTCGCACAGGCGCTGCACCTCCGAAACCGGCATGCCGTCGCGTATCAGCGCCTGCTCCACCTCGGAGATCTCGCTGGCCGACACGTCCTGAAACGTTTCCTGAAAGCGCGCCTTCACATCCTCCACGCTGCTGCCGTTGTGCAGGTCGCCGATCAGTTCCTTCAGCACCTGCTGCCTGTGTTCGCGGTTGTTGATCAAGTTACTCATGGATTCCGCCCCCTTTTACGGCAAAGCCGTTGTTTTTCAACTGCTGGATAATCTGCCCCAAATCCAGCTTCTTCATGGCCACGCCCTTCGGTATGGTCATGAACCTACCCGCGGTGGCCAGCATGCCGGGCTTAGCGATGTCCGCGAAACCCATCCGCTGCATGATCGTGAGCACTTCCGGGTATTCCGCGCACAGGTCGTGCACCGGTTTGCTCAAATCCAGCACCTTGTCAGGCAACGCCTCCATCCCCTTTCGCGCGGATGTCCTTCAGCAGTATGTTGTTCTCCAGATGGATGTGCTGGAACAAGTCGCTCTCCATCTCCACTAGCTGCTCCAACAGAAAGCGGTACGTACCGCAGGCGTCTGCCGGGGCCTCGTAGTCCTGCGCCACGGCGCGCATCTGCTTGAGCACCGCGCCTGCCGCCTCGTGCTCGGCGATGATCTCCAGCGCCAGCCGCGCGGTCGCCTCCGCGTCGTCCTGTTGAAGGCCGGGGAAGAGCAGTACTTCTTCCTTGACCAGATGCTGCTCCAGGTCGGTGCGCAGCCTGCCAA
>JAEYZN010000029.1 GCA_023428025.1 Bacillota bacterium | reverse complement strand
ACCGAATCCACCATCAAATCCCATATATACGTCCTCCTTGTATTTGTCGGTATCCTTTTTTATAAAGGCTTAGTCTATACTACGTGACAGACGTATATTTGGTGCATATTGTACGATTCACCGCGATTTGAGATTGATTTAAATATTCTAAGAATCGATCAACGCCGGCCCCGCCACGCTGTCCACGCGCTGCAGCTCCTTTTCAATCGTTCGGGATCGTCGGGACGCGTCGTCCAGATTGTTCTGCGCGGCCTGAAGGCTGCGCTGCGTCCGCTCTATCGCGTCGGTGAAGGAGGAGAACGCCTTGCGGATGGCCTCCAGAAGCCGCAGGACCTCGCCAGACTGCTGCTCGATAGCCAGCGTGCGGAAACCCATTTGCAGGCTGTTCAGCAGCGCTGTGAGCGTGGAAGGGCCCGCCACAGTTACGTGATACTCCCTCTGGCAGACATCGAAGACACCCATCGAGATGGCGTCGGCATACAGCCCTTCGGTGGGCAGATACATGATGGCAAAGTCGGTGGTCACCGGCGGATTAACGTATTTATCGTGAATACGCTTGGCCTCGCTCACCAGCGTTTTGGCAAGAGACTTGAGCGCCTCCCTGGCTGTCTCGGCGTCACCGCCGTCCAGCAGCTCCTCTTTTTTAATGTATGCCTCCATCGGGAATTTGGAGTCGATGGGGAGCAGCACGCTGTCGCCCGCGGCGCCGGGCATCACGATGGCGAATTCAACGCGTTCGCGGTTGTCCTTCACGGCGGCGTTGCACAAATACTGAACGGGGGAGAGCATCGCGGAGATGAGCGCGCCCAACTGCGTTTCGCCCCAGGTGCCGCGCACCTTCACGTTGGACAGCACGCGTTTTAAGTCGCCCACGCCTGCGGCCAGGCTGCGCACCTCGCCCATGCTTTTGAAAACCTGCTCAAGCTGGTCCGATACCTGCTTGAACGAGCCGGTCAGCCGCTTTTGCAGCATGTCCGAAAGCTGCTCGTCCACCGTCTTTCGCATCTGCTCCAGCCGTTTTTCCGTCGTTTCGGAAATTTCCTTGAGACGAGTCTCTACGGAATTGCGCAGCTTGTCCATGCTGTCGCCGCTGGACCGGGCGGTGTCGTTCAGCGTGCGCGTGAGGCCGTCGCCCAGCGCCCCGAACATCTCGATCACCTCGCGGCGTTGCTGGTAGGCGCTGTCCGTGTTCTGCTTTTTCATATCCGCCAGCAGCCTGAAAAGTGTGGCTTCAAGCCGCTCTATCGACGCGCCCACGTCCGTCGATTTGTTTTTTCTGGTGATCAGCACGATGATAACGGCCAGCTGCAGCAGGATACCCGCGCCAGCCAGAATGTAGCCCCCTGTATCCATAAACAATACCCCCTTAGGGTGTTTATATTATCACAAAAACTGTCCCAAAGAGCGGACAAGTATGATATAGTTATTGAAAGCCAATAATTAATCGTTGACTTTAAGTACCTATTATGCTATTCTCTCGCTTGATGGAGGTGAACATGGATAAAAGTTTATGGAACATCCCATTGATTTTAAAGCGTATGCTCGAAATCACGCTGGTTCTTGGGACAATTTTTATCATCGCCTTGCCCATCATGACTGCAATGATGAAGGACAGCATCATCAACAGCTACTTCACAGGCGCTTCACAGAACAAATGGCTGTCGTTCGCGCTGCTGGAGCTGTGCTGCGTGTGCTGCTGGTTTATCCTTCTTTTTTTGCAGAAGCTGCTCAAAACGGTCATCGAAAGCTCGCCGTTTGTTTACAAAAATGTGCTTTATCTGAAGTACACGTCTTATGTTTGCGCCGCGGCCTTTGTGCTGCTTGTCGTCAAATCGCTTGTCGATTTCACTGTGCTGACGCCTGTGGTGGCAGTCCTGGCCATATTGGCCAGTCTGTTCTGCCAGACGCTGGCCGCCGTGTTTGACAAAGCCATACGGCTCAAAGATGAGAACGACCTGACGATTTGAGACGGGAGGATCGCATTGGCAATTATCGTTAACCTGGATGTCATGATGGCCAAAAGGAAAATCTCACTCAACGAGCTTTCGGACAAGGTGGGCATAACGAAGGCCAATCTATCGATACTGAAAACAGGGAAGGCGAAGGCCATACGCTTTTCGACGTTGAACGCGATCTGCGTGGAGCTGGGCTGCCAGCCTGGAGATATTTTAGAGTTCAGGGAGGACGGGAATGACTGATACAAACTACCTGTATGAGTACTTTCTGACGCACAGCCAGGAGCCGGCTGAAAAACCGGCGGCGGCTTCGGCAGATACCGACGATAAAGAAGAAGAGTCCTAACAAGCTTCAAACATTTTTTAAATAGGCGGTGACTTTAAACAGACGGTTTAAGGCCACCGCCGTTTTTATGACCGGAACTTTTGGATTGAAGCAAAAGAAAACTCCTTCTGCCATCAGAAGGAGTGTCGGAAAGCGTATTAATCTTAGCGCCAGAAAGCGCTTACGATTCGGATGAAGCGCCGCCAAGGTCGCGCAGGAAGGGCTTCATGCCGGAAGTCATCATCAGCTCGTTGTCCGGCAGCACCCAAATCGCTTCAACGCCGTCCAGATTCTCCGCATACGCCAGCGCCTCTTCGGGCGGCTTGATGAAAAGAGGCTTTGTCAGTAGATCGGCTATGCCCGAATCCTTCGTCACCACAGTGACAGCCTTATAATAATCAGCCGGCATCAGCGTGGCAGGGTCTATCAGGTGGTGATACTGCTTGCCGTCAACGGCATAAAACCGCTCGTACACGCCGCTGGACACGACGGACATATCGGTCACGAACGCCACGTCCAGCAGATTGGACTCGTCGGTGGAACCGGCCAGCGGGCTGTCGGGGTCCTTGATGCCCACGCCCCATTTATTACGGATGCCGTCTTTGGGTGTGCCGATGGCGCGGATATTGCCGCCCGCGCTGATCAGCACGGAATCGTAGCCCTTCTGGGCGAGCAGGTCGGCCACAACCTCTGTCGCGTAACCTTTGGCGACCCCGCCCATGTCGAGGCTCATGTCCTTGTCCTTGAGATAGACGGTGGACGCCGCTTCATCCACGACGATCTTGTCGATATCCGTGTGGGCGTTTGCCTCCTGAAGGTCGGCCATCGGCGGAAGCTGGGCGCTGCCCGGGTCGGCTATCCCGGCTTCACGGTAATCGTGCCAGATGGACAGCACGGCGCCCAACGCGATATTGACTGTCCCGCCTGATTTTTTGTACCACTCCTTGGACAGCTTGATCACTTCGATAATATGAGAATCCACTTTGACCGGTTTGATCCCGGCATTGTCGTTGATGGTCTTCACGTTGTTCATGCCGTCGTAATTGTGATAGATATCGAAAAGCTTGTGCATATTCAGAAACTCGTCGTGCGTGAGGGAGAGGAGTTCGTCGAACTCCTCGTCCGACTGCGCGTAAGCCATCACGGTGACGACGGTATCAAACGTGTCCATAAAATCGCTGCGGTATTTTTCGTACTGCGGTTTCTCACCGCAGCCCGGCAGCACCGCCATAGCCAAAAACACCATTATAAGCAGGATGAGTTGTACTCTTCTCTTCATATTTTCAGAAACTCCATACCCCGTAAACTAATTGATAAACTCAGAGCGCGATTGGGCTTTGCATCAACTTTAACGCAAAACCCGGACGGTGTAAACATCTGTGCCTATAAGCCGTTGTTGCGCGCAATAACCTGTGTAAGAAAAAACCCCTCCAAATCGCTTTGGAGGGATTTTGCTCCGTACTTATTCTCTCAGAAATCAGTCGGCGTTGGCAGCAGCCTTCTGCAGAGCCTTGATGTAATCGCCAACATGGACCGTTACGCTGGAGGTCAGGTCAGCTTCCGCCGGTGTGCCTTCAGCAGATATCTGCATCCCGGCCACTTCGTCCACAGTCTTGCCGATCATCCACTGAGCCAGCGCGGCAGCCTGCTCATACCACTCTTTGCCGATGCCGGAAGCAGACTTCATGCCATACTCATCGCCCAGTTCAACCTTGGACTTAAGAGCGGCAGCGGTGTCGCTGGTGATAGCGCCCTTCGCATCCACGTCGATCTTTACCTGAGCGGTGTCGATCACCACGCCAACGATCTTGCCCGACTCGTCAAGCGTGACGGCGACCATCACGTTATCCGTCTGGGCAGCGCCAGCCGCTTCAGCGGTTGCGCCAACGGATTTCGCGATGGAAACCACATTGCCAAGGCCGGTCTTGGTCGCGCCGGTAACAGCCACGCCGAAGTCCTTCGCATTCTCAACGGCCTTCTTCACAGCATTAAGGTAATCGCCGACATGAACGGTGACGGTAGAGGTCAGGTCAGCATCCGCCGGTGTGCCTTCTGCGGTAAGCTCCATGCCCATAACTTCATCGATCGTCATGCCGACCATCCAGTCTTCCAGTGCGGCAGCGTGCTCATACCACTCTTTGCCGATGCCGGAAGCGGACTTCATGCCATACTCGTCGCCCAGCTCAACCTTGGTTTTGACCTCGGCGGCCACGTCTGTCTTCAGCTGGCCCGCCGCGTCGAAGTTGACCTTGGACTGCGTCATGTCGATCTTGACGTTCACGATCTTGCCTTCCGCATCCAGCGTGACAGCGGCGGAGACGATATCAGCTTCCGCCAAAGCGTCAGCATCTGCCGAGGCGCTTGCAGACTTCGCGATGCTGATCACAGAGCCAAGGCCGGTTTTCACAGCGCCGTCCGCAGCGGGCTCTTCAACAGCCGCGCTGGTTTCAGCAGGCGCTTCGGTAGCGGCTGGAGCTTCTGTGGTAGCCGACGGCTCAGGTGTCTTGTTGCCGCAGCCGGCAAGAGCCACAGACAGTATCATCAATGATACCAACATAAACAATAGAAACTTTTTCATTAGGTCCTCCAAAATAATTTGTGACTATTTTATCCAAATCTCACCGTATTTATGTACGGCTGTCTTGGATTTAGCGATTATACCATTAATCATAAACGCTTTCAATAATAATTTGTTCCATATCCTAACCGAATATGGTGTTTTAAGAAGGTAATGCTTGGATTTTCGCCGGAATGCTGTATAATAATGCCTTAAGATCGTGAAAACTATATCATTTACATTTCGGAATGGTTCTGATAATATATAAAAAACATTGTTTGGGTAAGTTATTTGTGTGATGAGCAGAAATTATTCGCTATCGTTTAAAGGATTCATGCAGGTTGCAGACCCGAAGATATGGATTGCGTCGGCTGTGCCGATGCTGACCGCAGCTGCAATAGCTTGGTCGCTGGGGACGCATACGAAGCCGCTAAGCTTGCTCTGGTTTGTGGTGGCAATGGTCAGCGTCTTTTTGGTTGAGATCGGCAAGAATGCGCTGAACGAAGTGGTGGATTACCAGTCCGGCGTGGACCCGGGGGTGGACGACGCGCACCGCACGCCGTTCTCCGGCGGAAAAAAGTCGATCGTTCAGGGGCGGCTGACGCTGACGCAGTGCCTGGCCATCGCGATCGTCTGCTTTGCAGTTGCCGCAGGCATTGGCTTGGCGCTGGTCGTGTTTGTGGAGCCTCTGGCGTTTTGGGCGGGATTGGCCGGTTTTGTTCTGGCGGTGCTTTACAGCCTGCCGCCGTTCAAGCTCTGTTACAGAGGTTTGGGCGAGATTGCGGTAGGGCTGGCGTTTGGGCCCGCCATCGTCATGGGTATATATATATTGATAGAGGGCCGGTTCGATTGGCTGCCCCTGCTGGTGTCTCTGCCGCTCGCATTTCTGATCATAAATGTGCTGTGGATCAACCAGTTTCCGGATTACGAAGTCGACAAGGCGCACGCCAAGAAGAACTGGGTCGTCCGTCTTGGCAAAAAGAATGCTGTGTGGGTTTATACGGCGCTTTTTGCCCTGAGTTATCTCGGCGTGATCGGCATCGCATTATCGACGCATAAATATATCTGGCTTTTGCCGCTCGTGACATTGCCGATAGCGATAAAAGCGGTTAAAAATTGCCGGATGAATTATGATAATATTGAACGTTTATTAAAATCCAACGGAGCCACTGTGCTGATATATCAGCTCTTCGGGTTGTGTTTCATTGTCAGTGCTGTTTTGGATGGTTTGGTATTTTAACATGGAGGAAGATGTATGCCAAAGAAAGTTGTCATCGTGGGCGCCGGTTACGCCGGCATCGAAGCAGCGTTAAAGCTGTACAAGAAAGGGAGAAGGGATGATCTCGATATCACGATCATCGACCGGAATCCCTACCATACGCTGCTGACGGAGATTCATGAGGTCGCCGGAAACAGGGTATCCGAAGACGCGGTGAAAGTGCCGCTCAGCAATATTTTCAGGAATACGCGCGTTAATGTTGTGATCGATAACATTGAGCGGTTTGAGTTCGAGAGTAAAAGGGTGGCTTCAGCGAACCATGTATATCCTTATGACTACCTGGTCATGGCGATCGGCTCGACACCGAATTACTTTGGCATTCCCGGCCTAGAGGAACATGGGTTCCCGCTCTGGTCCGTCAGCGACGCGATCACCATAAGGGAGCATATCGAGCGCTGCTTTTTTGAAGCGGAGACGGAGACCGACGCGGAACGCCGCAAACGCCTGCTGACGTTTGTGGTGGGCGGCGCTGGCTTCACCGGTGTGGAGATGATCGGCGAGATCGCCCAGTGGGTGAAAAAGCTTGGCCGTGAGCATCACATCAAGCGCGAGGAAATCCGTTTGGTGCTGGTGGATATGCTGGACTGCGTGCTGAGCAACCTGTGCGACCAGAACAGCAAGAAGTCTCACGATTATATGACCGAAAAACTGGGCATTGAGATCACTCTGTCCACCGCCATCAAAAACGTGACGACGGACTCTATCGACCTCAGCACCGGCACCACCATCGGCACCCATACGCTGATATGGGCAGCCGGCGTCAGAGCGGCCCTCGATGTGGAGAAAATGGACATGGACAAGGGCGGCGCAAGACGCCTTTGTGTGGACGAATACTGCCGGACGAAGCATGAAAACGTGTTCGCGATCGGCGATGTGGGCGCGCTGCTGGACGAGAAGGGCAAAGCGTATCCGGCCATGGTGGAGACGGCGCTGCAGACGGCGGAAGGCGCGGCGCATAACATACTGGCCAGCCTGCATGGCAAAGAGTTAAAGCCGGTCAAGGTCAAACTGCACGGCGTGATGGTCTGCATCGGCAACTACTTCGCCGTGGCCGATCTGATGGGCGTGCGTCCGGGCAGATGGATATCGCTGTTCATGAAATACCTTGTCAACATGCACTACCTGCACGGCATTCTGGGCCTGTCTGGCGTCTGGAAATATCTGCGCGAAGAGATACTGGAGCGCAGGCAGCACAAGCGCTTCCTGCAGCGCAACTATACCAGGACGGTTCAGGCGTGGTGGCTGGTGCCGCTCCGGCTGTATCTCGGCTGGGCGTGGTTCTATGAAGGTTTGAAGAAAATACTTGAGGGCTGGATGACCGATCCGAAGCTGGCCGCGTTTCTGGGCTATGGCGGTGCTGATGGAACCTCCACAGCAACGGCAGGCGCTGCTGACGCAGCGGCGGCCGCAACGGCGGGCACGGCAACGGCAGGCGCGGCTGTTGCTGAAAAGCTGATCAACATCGACCTCGGGTTCTTGGGAATATTCCTTGAACGCTCCGGCGAGAGCAGCCCGCTGGTGTTCCGCATCAAGTTCTTCCTGGTGGACTGGATCGTGAACGGATGGGTGCTGGCGACGGACGGCTGGGCGATGTTCTTCCAGGTGTTCATCGTGATCCTCGAGATCATCGTGGGTCTCGCGATATTCTCCGGCACATTTACGTTCCTTGCGTCCATTGCGTCGCTGGGTCTGCTGGCCATGTTTATGACGACGACGGGTATGTATGACAC
>JAEYZN010000013.1 GCA_023428025.1 Bacillota bacterium | reverse complement strand
CGGTGCTGCTGCCGTATGACACCATCACCGCGGATTCCGAAGCGCTGCCGGAAGACAAGGATTCCACCGTCATCGTCTACTGCCGCAGCGGACGGCGCAGCGCCATCGCCGCGGAAACGCTCGCCGGCCTGGGCTACACCAACATATACGACCTCGGCGGCATTCAAAGCTGGCCGTATGAGACGGTGAAATAAATTCCTATACGAGACGAAAGCGGAGCAGACGATTGTTCCGCTTTTTTGATACGTTGACCGTCTCGTCCCCGCACACCCCTATGCAGGGAACGGCCGCTTGCCTGCTCTCAGTATGGGTATGCCCCGGAGGAATGTGACCGTTCCCTCTCCTGCCACCGCGCCTCACGCATCCTTCGCAGGGCGCGGGCTCCCGGACGCGCCGCATCCTATATCCCGTCCTTCCGCATATCTCTTTCCTCAGATCTATTCAAAATTCTGTGTTGACGCAAATCTGTATTATATATATAATACAGTCGAGGTGAAAGCTTGCTGGATTTTTCGGAGCTTGTGCTCAACAACCGCGAGCCGGTCTATGTGCAGCTGGTCTCGTTTGTCAAACGGCGCGTTCTTTGCGGCGGCGCGAGGGACGGCGACGCGCTGCCCTCCCGCCGGGAGCTGGCGGCGCTGCTGGGCATCAATCCAAACACCGTGCAAAAGGCCTTCCGGATCATGGAGGAAGAGGGTTTTGTTGTGACGCCGCGCAACGCCGCATCCGCGCTGCATGTGACGCCCGGGCTGCTCGAGCGCTTTGGCGGCGAGCTGGGCCAGGAGTTCGTGCGCGACTTCGTGGTCAACGCCCGGCAAAACGGCCTCAGCTATAAACGCGTGATCGAGCTGATCAGCCGATATTGGGAGGAAGATGTATGAGTGATATGATACAGAACGGTTACACCAAGCTCACCCGGCGGTTGTTCGCGCTGGTGCTGAAGCGTGTCCTCATTCTAAGCGGCGCGCTGTTCGCGCTGACCACGATACTGCTGCTCTTAAGCGTCAACGCCATCACCTTCGTGCAGCCTTACGAATCGCTGATCACCCGCGCCGGCATCCGCTACGTCTTTCTGGTCGCCCTCGCTGTGTGGATAGAATCGGAAGCGGTGAACATCCATGTGGATCATCACCGAAACGGCGGCGTTTATACGATGATGATGCTGCCCACGCCACGCCGCAACGTGTTCCTCGCGTATTGCACGCGCGGTGTGGTGTGCGTGCTGATGCTCTGGACGGCCATCACGCTCGCGCTGCTCGCATCGTATGCGCCCGTGGCCGCCCTGTGCCAGAACACCGCGGAGACTTTCAGGCAAACGGGCGGCAGCGCCGAAGTTCTGGATGTCGCGCGCACCAACGGGCTGTTTCTCGCCGTGGTCCGCAGCGACCTGTTCCATGTCCTGCTGCCGCAAAGCGTTCCCGAAGCCATCAGCTCATTGCTGGTCATGCTGTCCGCGGGATGCCTGCCCGCCTTGACGCTGGTGTGCCGTTTCCGCCGCGCGGCCCTGGTGCAGGGCCTGGTTCTGGCGGGGACCGTCATTTGCGTTTACTGGGCGCTGGCGTGCCGGTTCAGCAGCGTGACGATGGGCATCGATACGACGGCCTTCGCGGCCAGCACGGCCATATTGGCGCTGCTGGCGGCGGGGTCTGTGATATACGGCGTGCGCCGCCTGAACAGGGACGCCGGTCTGAATTGAGGAGGGCGGATGATGAAAAGGTTTTTGAAACGATTTGCCGTTCCGCTATGCGCGCTGGCCTGCGTGCTGGCATTGGCGGTCGCGTGGGCGGGCGTGCGGCTGGCGGCGGACGCGGGCACTTACCGGCTGGACACCGTCGAGGGCGATCCGGCGTATCTGGACGGCGTCAGGATCGACATGCGCCTGTCGGACGCGGCGCATACGCAGCACATCACGCTGGACGGCGGCAGCCTCAGCCATTCATATGAGTACCAGCCGCCGTTCGCGGCCCCGTCCGAGGCTCTTGTCAGCACGTCCCAGACGTTCGTTGAACACGAAAATGCCGGCGCGCAGGTGACGACAGGCACATCGCTGGAGGATTCGGGCAGCGGTTATGAGAACTGGGTGACGCGCATGACGCGGGCCGTCGATACGGTGCGCGAATCCGTCTCCCTCCACCGCACCGGAGATTCGAAGCTGCGCTGGGTCCAGGTGCCCACGGCCGTGACGGTGAGCGACGGCAGCCATCCGTTCATATTCGATCTGGAGCGGTATACCACCGTCTACACGAACCAGCTCTCAGCTGACGGCGACAGACTGCCCGACGAGACCTCGGAAACGCCATACAGCTACACCAGCACGGAGGTGAAAAACAGCGCTTATGCGGACGAAGCCGGCAACAACCTGCCGCTGTACGATACCGCCCCGGACGGTACGATCTACTTCACACCGGCGCTGCGCCCCTACCACGGCGGCAGCAGCGGCATCTACCGCGTGGATGAATGGGGAGACAGCATCGATTATCTGCAGGTTTCGGACACGCTGGAAGGACATCCTGTCTACTTCGACTACAACGCCCAACCCGTGGGCCGCGTGACGCAGGTGGCGGCTTTCCCGGTGGACGGGCATCGGCTGCGCACCATCGCTCTCAATGTCGCGGATGACAGGCTGTGCCTGCTGCTGGTCGTGGACGGCGTGATGACGCTGCGCGTATACAGCCTGGACGGCGCGCTTCAGTCTGAGACAGCGCTGTTTGATGCGAGCCCTTCATCCCAGGTGATCAGCACACTGTACCGCAACAAGGACGACGGCGCGACGCTGCTGTGCTACTCGCTGCAGGAATACGACTATAACGTGGATAATGACGTTCTGACCGGAAAACCGGCGGCGCTGTTCGGCGTGCGGCTGGGCGATAAGCCTGAACTGATGGCTGTCGTCTTCGGGCGTGACGCGGTGCTGCGCGGCGCGTTTATCAACGGGCATTGGGTGCTGGGCGAAGCGGAGAGCATGGGCGCGTTGTCCAACGGCTATTATGTACCCAACAGGTTTTATATCAGCGTGCTGAGCCCTTCGGGCACGACGCTCTACCGGGGCGAGGTGGTCACGGACGCGCTCGAGGACATGCTGCAATACAGTGTCGCCACCGGCGCGGAGTACGCGGGCGGTTCCATCAACCGATGGCTGTACTTTGACGATATCACGGAGGGATAACGCCATGCTCGAAGCCCATGACATCAGTTATTACTACCACGCAAGCGAAAGGTATTCGCTGTACAACATGAGCTTTTCGCTGCCGCGCGGGCATATCGTGGGCCTGCTGGGCGCGAACGGCGTGGGCAAAACCACGCTGATCCGCTGCCTGACCGGCCTGCTGATGCCCACCTCCGGCACGGTGACGCTGGACGGGCAGAGCGGCGAGCGCATCCGCGGCCGCATGGCGTACATCAGCGGCGAGGGCGCCTCGTTCGGCGCGTTTACGCCGCGTCAGACGGGCGAATTTCTGGCCGAATTCTATCCCCGCTTCGACGCGGTGCGTTACGACAAGCTCCTGTCCTATTTCGAGCTGGCCGACAGGCCGGTGCGCAGCATGTCCACAGGCGAACGCGCCAAGGCCGAGCTGGCCGCAGGCTTTTCGCTGGGCGCGGATTATATACTGATGGACGAACCGTTCACCGGCAAGGATGTGTTCACCCGGCGTGACTTTCTCAAAATCATGGCGGGCAGCCTGCGCGACAACGAGACGATACTGCTGAGCACGCATCAGGTGGACGAGATCGAGCCGCTGATCGACCGGGTGCTGATCATGCACGAGGGCAAGCTGGCCGCGGACATGGGTATGGACGGCTTGTACCAGAACGGCGATACGCTGCTGGGCCTGCTGAAGAAGACGACCGGCTACGATGAGCAGCGCGCGGCCAGGCTGTTTGAGTAAGCGAATCAGTATCCCGCTTCACCGCGCATTCTCCGCAGAACACGGCTATCCCGGAACAGGCATCCCGTACGCGATTCACACCACATGCCATATATGCCCGCATCGTAGGGAACGGTCGCTTGCCTGTGCCCGGTATGGGCCCCGGAGGGGTGACCAGTCTTCCTGCCCACACGTATTCCCATTACACACACGTACCGTAGGGCGCGGGCTCCCGTACGCGCCTTGCGCTCCCCCATCTGCCTGTCCTTCATCTCCGCATACGGGCAGGCACAAAGGCCCGCCCCCTACGCAAGCGCGACGATGAGCGTGCCCCTGCCGATATCCCTCACCGTATGCTTTGCGGGAAGCAGAACACGTTGCACGGGTCGTACAGATGCTTCACCCGCCGAAGGCGCGCTCCGTTGCCCGCGTAATACGCCCGCATATAGTCCTTGAGAGAGCTGTACGGGAAATTCACGAACGAACCCGACGAAACCCGCGCCAGCGCCGGGAAGTTGCGCACCACCCACTCAATGTTGGCGCTTTCGGATTCGTCCTGCTCCCACACAGACTGCAGCAGCGCGATGTACTGCGCGTCACGGAAGAAAAACGCCGTCTCAAAACGATTCTTTCGGGCCACCGCACCGCCCAGCGCATACAGCGAATACGACGTGAGCACCGAGCCCTCCGGATAATCCCGCAGGCTCTCCACAAAACGCCTGATCTCACTGCTCTCCAGCGGGCGCGTGATAAACCGCCCTGTGGATTTGAACTTCTCGGACGGCGGATAGCTGTCCTCTATGGTCTGGATGGCGTCATAGAACGTTGTCCCGTCGAACGACGCCTCGCAGCCGGGCAGCGACGCCAGCGGCTCCACCACCGCCATCGCTTCCTCGGGCGGGCCGTAGAACAGGCCGCGGCTGTATACCGCAAAGCCTTCATCCGCCGCGTGATGGATGGACGCCTGCAGCGTCACGCGCTCATCCGTAGAGGCCAGCCAGCGCTGCCATGTCTCCCAGAACCGCACCTGCGCCGCGACGCCGGTATCCGGATAATACAGCTGTATGAACGTCACCACCTCGGGCTTAAGTGAAGGCAGCTTGAACGTAAGCCCTGTCACCACGCCGAAATTGCCGCCGCCGCCCCCGCGCAGCGCCCAGAACAGCTCCTGGTTGCAATGGGAATTCGCCGTCACATTGCGCCCGGACGCGTCCGCCAGTTCCACGGACACAAGGCTGTCGCAGGTCAGCCCGAACAGGCGGCACGAGAGCCCCCAGCCACCGCCCTGCACCAGCCCCGAGACGCTTACCGTGGGGCATGTACCGCTCGGAAACGCGTACCCCAGCGGCCCCACCGCGTTGTATAGCGCCCGGTTGTTTGCGCCGCCCTCCGCGCGCACCATATCGCCCTCCACCGTGACATTGTTCATGCGGCTCACGTCCAGCACCAGCGCGCCGTTGCCAGTGGAATAGCCCTCGTAATGGTGCCCGCCGCCGCGCAGCCGTAACGGCGCGCCCCGACGCCGCGCCCACTCGATGCTGCGGGACACGTCCTGCCGGTTTTCGCAGTACACGATGGCCCGCGGGAACTTCTGAATACGCCGGTTCCACTCCTGCCTCGCCTCGTCGTACGCCGCGTCGCCCGGCAAAACGACCTCGCCCTTGATCCCGGAAAACCCTGTCGGTATCACACGCATTCCTCCTGCTTCATGTCTTGCGCCTAAAAGAAAGGACTGTATATACTATGTGGTATATAGGGAGTGTGACACAAAAAAGCCGTCCGAAGACGGCCTTGAGTTGATGCGATTACCCTTGTGATACAATATAATTCATGCTGCAGACGGACAAACCCCTCCCGCTCACAGCAGCGCCCTGAACGCCTCCGCCACCCTGGGCATCTGCGCGCTGATCTCGATCTGCTGCGGGCACTTCTCCTCGCACGACCGGCAGCCGGTGCACGCGTCCGCCGCGGACTCCCTGCCCTCCCACGTCAGCATATGCTTGAACGACGCCTGCCCGAACGCCGCATCATCGTACGCCGCCAGATCGTTGTACGCGCCGAAGTTGCGCGGGATGCTCACGCCGAACGGGCACGGCAGGCAATACCCGCAGCCGGTGCACGGCACGGCGATCAACTCCTCATACCGCCTCTTCGCCTCGGCCACCACCTGACGCTCCGCGTCCGTCAACGACTTTGCCTCTTTCGCATAGGCCAGATTGTCCTTCACCTGCTGCATCGTGCTCATGCCGCTCAGCAATACGGATACCGCGTCCATGTCCCACAGGTAGTCGAGCGCCCACTGCACCGGCGTGCGCGGGCTGCCGCTCTGCTCGAACACCGCCGCCACTTTGTCCGGCAACGCCGCCAGCTTGCCGCCCATCAGCGGCTCCATGATGACCACGCCGATACCCTTCTCCTCCAGCCGCCGAAGGCCCTTCATGCCCGCCTGCCGGGCCACGTCCAGATAATTGAGCTGTATCTGCCCGAACTCGAAACCGTCGTAACCGTCCAGTATCGTCTCGAACGCGTCAAAATTGTCGTGGAACGAAAAGCCGATATGCCCGATCTTGCCCGCCTTCTTCGCGCGCTCCGCCTTGTCCGGCAGATCGTATTTCAGCACCACGTTCTTCCACGTCTCGGCGGACAGCGAGTGCAGCAGGTAAAAGTCGATATGCTCGTCGCCCAGCCGCCTGAGCTGTTCGTCCAGAAACTTATCGAAGTCCCTCTCTTCCTTGATGAAGAACACCGGAGACTTGTCCGCCAGCTTCACCTTCTGGCGGTATCCGTCCTTCAGCGCCCGGCCCACGGCCACCTCGCTCATGCCCCCGTGATACGGGTACGCCGTGTCCACATAGTTCACGCCGTTGTCGATGGCGTGGCGTATCATGCGCTCCGCTTCCTCGAAGTCAACATCCTTGCCGGTGTTGCCGCCGCCCTTCACGGGCAGGCGCATGCACCCGAACCCCAACGCCGACACCTCGATACCCGTTTTACCAAACTGCCTGTACTGCATGTCATATCTCCTTCCGAAATCAAACAGATAGCCGCACGCCGCGCAACCGCCGTCTTTTCCTTAAACGCTCTTAAGTATGCCCGACTTTTTTCTGCCGTCATTCAGTATATTCCTTGGAGCTAACTCTAAGTCAAGGCCCAATCATGGCGTCAACATAACAAAAGGCGTCATACGGCACCCTATATTTTTGATCAATATCCATTTCCAATCTATATGGAATTGGCGATCAAGCCATGTGTTTGCATCCGCTGCAATGTCTCCTCATATTGGCTCCCTCAGATGGGGGAGCTGTCGCCACGGGTGACTGAGGGAGGAAATCTCCCCCGCACTCACATCCCCGGATACCCCCCCATCAGATACCCCTCCACATCCCCCTTCGGCTTCCGTGGTTTGAACGCCTCCGCCGCCTCCGTGCGCACCGGCAGCGGCGCGTCCTGCCTGCGCGAGCACCAGTAGCGCAGCGCGTCCGGGCTGTGCGTCACGTCATGGGGCTTTGTCGCCGCGTCGCCCGGCTTCTTCGGGTCGTGCTGCAGCAGCGGCAGCGTCCGCAGCAGCGGCAGACAGCTGGAGAATATCTTAAGCTTCGGCCCGCCCCCCTCGACGCGCAGGTATTCCTTCACCGCCAGCCAGCCGTCTGCGCGGCGGTTGCCCGCCTTTACCAGCGGCACCCCGTTGTCCGCGAATATCTCCGCCGCGCTCATGCCGGTGTCCTGCCTGCGGCTCCACAGGTCGGGCGGCGCGATATACTCGCACACCTCCTCGCTGCCCGCGCCCAACACCGCCTTGGCGGCCATCGCCACCGTCAGGTCTTGCCGCTCCAGGCTGCGGTAGCAATACGCCTTTTCGTCCGGCCCCACCGCGAACCACAGCACCGCCAGCCGGTCCAGCCCGTAGTCCAGCGCCGCGCTGCACCGCCAGCTTTTCGGTATCTCAAACGGCTCGCACACGTGCACGTCCCGCCGGAACTCCGCGAAGAACTGCCCGGAGAACACGTCCCAGTCGCCGTCCAGCCACGCCCGCTTCAGCTCCGCGGACAGGCTCTTGAGCTGCTTCACATAGTCGGCGCTGTCCATCGCCCTGCGCTCGCGCTCCGCCGCGGGCAGCTTCTCCTTCTTCAGCGCCTTCATCGCTTTGATATACCCCGCGTCCCCCGCGAACAATGGCGCGTTGTCCCACACCCGCGCGCGGACGAACGCGTAGTCCGCCGGGTCCTCGCCGGGCCGGTAGGCCTTGTCGATGAACAGCCGCTTCACCCACGCATGGCCCACGCCGCCGGGGTTGCACGTGAGATACGTCCGTTTGGGGAACGGCCCCGCGCCGCGCACGCAGGCGTTCAGCCACTTGAACTGCGTCTCGGACAGCTGCGTCGCCTCGTCGATGAACAGCACGTCGTACTCCTGCCCCTGATACTGCCGCACGTCGTCCTCGTTGTCGCAATACCCCAGCTTCAGCCGCGCGCCGCCGGGGAACAGAAACACCTTGTCACTGTCGCTGTACCTTGGCCTCATGGCAGCGGGCAGCCGCTCATACGCGTCCAGCAGACGGCTGGTGTGGTTCTCGCGCAGCTCAGGAAACGTCCGCCGCACGATCAGCATGCGGATGCCCGGATGCTCGAACGCGAGGTAAGTGGCCTTGGCCCGCACCGCGTGGGACTTGCCGCCGCCCCGCGCCCCGCCGTATCCCACATACCGCGCCTCACTGCTCAAAAACAGCGCCTGCTTGAACGTCGGGTCCCCCAGCGCCGCCCTCAGCGCCGCCTCAATACGCTCTCCGTTTTCCATCCGAATCCCCCTTTTTAATACTCTCTCAACAAGTCCGCCGGGCTTTGCCCCGGCCCACCCCCAAAAACCTTCGTCTTTTCGGGTTCCGGTTTCCGTGCGCGCTGCCGCGCCGCCCCTGTACCACACGCATCCCGTAGGGACGACCCGAGGCCGTCCGCCTTATCCCATTCTCATATGCACGCACCTCGTAGGGGACGGGTTCCATCCCGCCTACATCCGATCGCCCTCTTTCGCGCATCCACCGCGCAAAAACCCTATCCCCATTCCCCCATACCATATATGGCGGTACAAAAAATCCGGCGTGTTCCAGCCGGATCCGGTTCGCATATTTATTGTGTCAATAAACGCGTGGTTAAGCGGACAAAAAGACGATTTTGACAATGCCCAAAACGGCCATATGGGCCGGATAATAGGCATAGAAGAACCATTTCATCCCCCGCCATCCGCCGCGCTGGCCGTTGTAACGGTGCAGCAGCGGAAACGACAGCACAACAGCCATCTGAAGTATCCCGTATACCACATCTATAACCGCCGCGTATATGACGGCATACATGCCGATAAACAGGCTCATCCAGAGCATCTGTTTCTTGAAATCCCCTCTGTATAGGCCCATGAACAATATCGACGCGGCCGCCGGGGTGCTCCAGTTGGCGCAGAACGCCGCTGTCAGACACACCCCCACGATAACACACTTGTGCCACGGCCTCAGCTTGGGGCTTTCACTCTTCACCGCGGCCAACGCCAGCAGCCCCAACGCCAGTGTCCACATGACG
Source organism: Bacillota bacterium (assembly GCA_023428025.1). Taxonomy (GTDB): domain Bacteria; phylum Bacillota; class Clostridia; order Christensenellales; family SZUA-584; genus SZUA-584. Next base: position 57,021 of record JAEYZN010000013.1, on the reverse strand, counting down.
CTTGTCTGGTCGAATACCGAATCCTGAAAAGGGATCACGCTCCCGCCCACCATCAGCACATAAGGGACATGGGCGACGAGCGCAAAGCCGAACATTCTCAGTATATACTTCTTGACGTTCCTGGTATGATAGTATCCCTCGACCACAAAGTACATCATGATGGGCGCCGTCAGCCGTCCCATGATATGCAATAACAGGACAACGGCATCGGTGCGGTAGCCCGGCAGGAATGTCCATGTCGAATGGTCCACGGTCATGGCAATAATGGCGATCAGCTTCAATGCGTTTGCCGTCAACCCCCGCCGGAGCTTATCGTTTTGCCCAATCAGCTCGCTCATAACTCCCCCCGTCAGCTGGTATATTCTCTCACTATGATTGATCACCATTATACAGGAAGAAGTTTTCCGATTCAATCAGGCCGAACCTTCCATCAGCCCGTCACGGCAGCCGGTCAAGGCAATCATGTGCTTTTTGACACCCCCGCCCACGTCCGGCAGGTTTCCGGCGCATTAAAAAAGCGCCTTTCCTTCGGCGCTTTCCAGGCTATGCTTCGCTCAGCCTATTCGTATATATGGATGACGTCCACCGGGCACGACTCCGCTGCGTCCTTGGCGGAATCCTCCACCTCTGCGGGCACCTCGTCCACATACGCCTCCGCGAGGCCGTCCGCCCCCATGCGGAACACCTCCGGGCACGTGTCCGCGCACAGCTCGCACGAAATGCATCCATCTCTGTCGATCTCAGCTCTCATATACATCCTCCTTCTCAAATACATCCGTTATATTCTAGCCAGCCCACCGGCGTGATATACCGCCGCGCCGCAAAGCCTTGCCCTTATTTTGCCCCGCTTCGGGACGGTTGTCAACATTTACCGTGTTATTTCGGGATGGCTATTTGGGGTGGTTATTTCGGGGTGGTTTATCGCGCGAACTTCCTGTACCGCCCGAGGTCAAACGGCGGGCCGTTGCCCGCCTGCGCCCCCGCGCTGCGCGCGCCAAAAGCGCCGGTGGATTCCAACAGCTTCAGACCCAGCGTCGCGGGCTTGCCGCTTTCCTCCCAATACCGCTGCAGATGTAGCATCGCCTTGGCCACGCATTCCGCCAGCGCCGGGTTGGGCGCAAGCCCTGCCTCCGCGTCCGCCCGGCTCGCGTAGCCGCGCCGCCAGTCATCCAGCGTCTCCCGCGTGACGTCCAGCGCAATGCACAGCCCCGCCAGACTGTACCGTCCCGCTTCCGCCGCCTCCGCGAGGTAGGCGTCCGCCCGCGCTTTGACCGCGTCCACATCCAGCCGCCACATACCGTCCGTCAGCGCCGCATAAGGCGCGCCCTCCGCCATGTGGCTGCCGCTCATTCTCTTCGCCATGCGCTCCTCCTCATACCTATACCTTCCCGCATCATAGCACAACCCATCTTTCACGATCTTTCAACTTCCTCCCGGGCAGCAGGGCCGTTTTAACCACATTTTAATTGTGGTATACGGTGCTGTCATGTATAATGTTGTCATAAAATAGTATGCATAAAGGGGGGGAAAGCCATGCGCAACGCAAGCAGGGTCCTTGGTATCATCGGCAGCGGCCTCGCCGCCGTGTTCGGCGCGTTCTTTATCGTGATCGCGTCGGCCCTCGGCGCATTTTTTGCAGGCTTTCAAAACGGCATCGACGAATCGTTCAGCGTCTTTCTCATCGTGTATGGCGTGCTGGGCGGTATCGCCATCGCTTCCGCCATACACGGCGTCATCGCGTGCGTGCTGGTCAAGCAGAACAACAAAACCGCGGGTGTGCTGAACATCATCGCCGCGGTGCTGGCTGTGCCCGCCACCGTCAGCATGGTGCTGTTCATACTCGCCGCGGTATTCGCGTACCGGGAGGAAAAGCCGCCCGCGCCGCCGCAGGTGATGTACGCGCCTGTCCCGCCCGGCGCATATCCTCCGGGCTATCCGGTGTACTATCCGCAGCCCGGCGCTTACCCGCCGCCGCAATACCCGCCCTATGGCGCTTTTCCGCCCCCGCCTGCCGCGCCGCCCTCCGGCACAGGTCAGGAGGGCCGCTGATATGCGCAAGATCAGCCGCGTCCTCGGCATCGTCGGCAGCGTGCTGGCCATACTGATGGGTGGTGTGATGATATACGATGCCGCCACGTACAGCTACGTGACGGACGATTACTATTACGAATACTTCGACGATTACGAAGAGTATGATACGCTGGCCGCCACAGCCGCGGACAAGATACTGCCGGGCCAGGGCGGCATCATCTACGAAGCGGATATCACCAACCTGGTGTTCGGCAGCTGCGTGGTGCTGGGCGGCCTGCTCGGCGCGATCGCCAGCGTATACGTCACCAAAAAGAACGTGTTCTCCGGCGTGCTGTTCATCATCGCCGCAGTGCTCTGCATATTCTCCATCGTCCCCATGGTGCTGTTCATCATCGCCGCGGTGCAGGCGATGGGCCGGGAAAAGCGGCCTGTGCCGCCGGTGTGGCTGGTGCCCGTTCCGCCCGGCGTATACCCCGGCTATTATCCGGCCGCCGCTGTGCCGACAGGCGGGCAACCGGTATATCCGCCCTACGGCGCTTATCCGCCGCCGCCCTGGCCTCCGTCCCAGCCAGCAGGAGCGCAACCGGCAGCAGCATATGCGCCTTATGGCGCTTATCCGCCGTCTCGGCCATCAGCAGCGCAACCGGCAGCAGCGTATCCGCCTTGGCCTTACCCGCACCCCCAGCCGGCCGGAGCGCAGCCAACAGCGGCTTATCCGCCCTACGGCGCATATCCGCCGCCCTGGCCGCACGCATACACCGGGGCAGGCGCGCCCCCTCAGGGCCCGCCGCCGCCCCCGCCACCCGAACCAATAAAGGAGGATTAAAGATATGAAAAAAGCCAGCCATATATTAGGTCTTGTCGGCGGCGTGCTCGCGCTGGTGGGCGCGGCAGGCTGCATCGTCGGCGGAACGTTGCTCGCCGCCTTCGCGCCCGGCTTCGCCGGGTTCTTCTCGGGCTTCCTGCGCGGCCCCGGAGTGCATATCCCCGGCATGTTCGGCCTGTTCTCGCAGGTCGGCGGCATTGCGCTCATCGTGGCCGGCGCCTTCATGGCCGCCATCGGCGTGCTCGCGCTGGTGGGCGCCATCAACGTGAACAAGAACAACACCAAAGCGGGTGTGCTGATGCTCGTCGCGGGCGGACTGTCGCTGCTCACCGGCTTTGGCTGGGTGGTCACGGTGCTGTGCGTGCTGGGCGGCGTGTTCGCGCTCGTCAAGGACAAAGCGCCGGACAACGTATCCCCGCCGCCGCCTCAGGCCTGACACCATTCCCCAGCATCAAAAAAGCGGGTTCATCGCCCGCTTTTTGTATCTCCTGAACTCTCCTATGAGCCCAGCCCGTCACTTCCTGCCATAGGCACGGACTCCTGTACGCGCCGCCTCTCCATACACCTTCCGTAGGGACGGGGTTCCATCCCGCCCGTTTCTCACACCCCGTAGGGTGCGGATTCATCATCCAAAAAGTCTGACTTCTTCCCGATCCCCGACGACCACAATTGTCTTCCCGTCCGTAGGGGCAGGGCTGTCCACCACCTAAAAACTTCGTCTTTTCGGGGACCCCGGTTCCATCCCCGCCCCGCTTCTTCGCTCACATCTGTAGGACTTGGGTATCCTATACGCGCCGTGACGTTCCGGCTTGATCTAATACACTGTCTGTACTGCATACACACACTATATCCGTATCTGTATCTTTTATCCTTATCTGTATCGGCATTTCCGGCGTAGGACGGCAAAGCGCGGCAACCACCCGCTTGCGGCGGGATGCCGCGGCATCCTCCGGCATACCGCGCATGCCGCCGCTCCTCAGTCGCGCTCGGCCAACGGTGGTTCCATCACACTTTTCCCCGGCACCAGTGCCAGCACGCCGCCGGTGATCAGCAGCATCGGCCCGAATATCGTGATCAGGCTCGCCGCCCCGCCCGCCAGCATCAGCACGCCCGCCGCCTTCCTGTTCCGCCGCACCAACGCGCCGCCGATAACGCCCGCGATGCCGCCGGCTATCCCCAGCGTGCAGAACACAAACAGCGCCGTATCCGTCGCGTTCAGCTCGAACATCGTCGCGATGCCCAGCGCCAGCACGCCGCCCGCGATGCCCAGCACCATGGGAGACGACACCCACGCGCCGTCCGTGTCGCCGCGCCCGCGCGCCTGCGCAAACCGGACGATCATCACCGCCAGCAGCGCCCCCGCGCCGCCCAGCAGCACCAGCAGCACCGCCGCCAAAAGCAGTATCTCCATTATCCCGCCACGCCTCCGTATGGTCCATCTCTTATTTGTTCAGCGCCGGCCGCTTGCGGACGCTTCCTCGGCCCTGCCCGGCTTCGTCTTCTTGGCCGTCCACTGGCGGTACCGCTCCATGCTGGCCAGCAGCTCCGCCTCGCCCTCCTGCGTGTCATGGCTCTTGCGGTATAACCAGTTCTTGATCAGTATGCGCAGCACGGCGAACAGCGGCGCCGCGATGAGCATGCCCGTCACGCCCAGCAGCGCCCCCATCACGATGATGGAGAACATGATCCAGAAGCCGTTGAGCCCCATGGATTCGCCCAGCACCCGCGGCCCGATCACGTTGCCCTCCACGATCTGCACCACCACTCCGATGATGAGCATGTACAGCGCGTACACCGGCGCGGTCATCAGCGACAGCAGCATCGCCACCGCCGTGCCGAATATGGGCCCGAACGTGGGGATCATGTTGGTCACCGCCATGATCAGGCTGATGAGCGGGCTGTACTGAAAGCCCATCAGCGCGCACACGCCGAACGTCACCACGCCCACCGCCAGCGAGCACAGCCCCTTGCCCACCAGAAAGCGGTAAAACATGTCGTCCGACACGCGCACAATAAACAACACCCGCCAGTGCGCCTTGGGGAGAAGGTGCTCGAAGAACGTCCCGACCTGCCGCTTGATCTCGTCGCGGCACACCAGCATGTAGACGGCGAAGAAGAAGCCCAGCACAAAGTTGTACAGAAACAGCCCCGTGTTCAGCAGGAAGCCCAGCAGCGCCCCCGCCACATCCTGCGCGTATCCGGCGATCACCGACCAGTATTGCGACAGCGCCTCGCTGAGCGAGCCGGAGTCCAGCGTGTTCAGCCCTGCGAACTGCAGCAGCTGCGCCACCGTCGGGTCTGTGCTGATGTCCTTCAGCCACGCGTACACGGACTGCGCGTAGCCGGGGATGTTGCGGGTGATGCTGCGCACGCTCTCCGCCACGCCGGGCGCCAGCAGCCATATGAACAGCGCCAGCGCGCCCAGCAGCACCACGAACGCGGCCAGCGCGCCCGCCACCGCGGCGCTCCGCCTGCGCTTCGCCCAGAACCGCATCTTCTGAAGCTGCCGCGCGATATACGCGGACGGCCTCGACAGCACGAACGCGATGACAAAGCCGATGATGACGGGCCGCAGCATACCCAGTATGAACCGCACCGCCACGCCCAGGCTGCTCCACACCACGCCGATGTTGTCGATGACGCTTATGATGGCGTACAGCACCGCCCCGGCGATCACCACGACCAGGGCTATTCTGATATGCTTGCTCTGAATCTTTTTCATTCCTTATATCCCGTTTATGTATATGTCGGCCCAAGACCATGTAGTGATCTTAAGTCCCTGCCTGCGCCAAGAAGCCTATCCGCGCAGTCATCCCTGCATGACCTCAAACGACATCGTCACCGCGACGTCGTCCCGCAGCATGGTGGTAAGCGGGCAATACTTCTTCTCAGCCAGCTCGCCCAGCTCCCTCAGCTCCTCGCCGCCGATATCGGGCGATACCACGCGTATCGCAAAATCGATCGCGCCGAAGCCCGTGGGCGGACGGTCCCGCCGGGTGCCGCGCACATCCACATCGATGCCGGTGATGGTCTTGCCGCGCTCGCCCGCCAGATGCCGCAGCGTGCTGCCCAGGCATGCCGCCAGGCTCACCAGATACAGCTGCATCGGCATGAAGCCCGCTCCGTCGCCATACGGCGGAATGTAATCCAGCGTCACCGTGTGCCCGCCCGACTCGCCCATGAACATCATCTTCCTGCCCGCGGCGGATTTCACCCGCGCCTTCACCACAGCACCCACGCGTCTATCCCCCTTTTTCTTGATATGCCCATTATACCGCCTTTTCAACCGTCTGCCAATGTCTGCCTCCTTCACTCCTTTCAGCGCATAACAAAAGGCACATAAAGCGCCTCTGTGTTTATTATATAAGACCCGCTTAGGAACCGTCGCCGTCAGGTGACTGTGGGAGGGAGTTACAGCCACCATGGGCGCGGATTCATCATTCCCAAAAAACTGAGTCTTTAATGGGTATCCTGTACGCACTGCCTGTCCGCGCGCATCCGCGTGGGCAACCTTTCGTCAGCACCGCCGCCAATGCCCGCTATAACGACAGCCGCCGTCAATGCTTGAACAACAGCCGCTTAATATTCCTTATTGGAGGGAGGGCCGCCAGTCACGCCCCTCCCGTCATTTTCAGCTCAGACGCTGTTTCATGAACCCGATCACGTCGTAATAATCCGGCTCACCGTATTTATCGAAGGGATACGGGTTCTCCACCGGCACATAGAGCACATCGTCCAACAGGAAGCCGTCGCCCGTCCAGTTGTCAAAGTGCAGCCGGGTGCCGTCCGCCAGCTCGTAGTTGTAGGTAATGCCGGCCTCATGAAAATTCCTTCTCACAATGTCTAACATCGTCTTGACCTCCTTTAAGAATCTGGTGTCACGAAGTTCACCCCAAAACCCCGAGTATTCAGGGGACGCCAAACAGAAGCAGCGATATTTTGTTACTTCCCCTTGGTGCATTCTATGACTTTTCGTCATTCTTTGGTTGTGTTTCGGATTATTATTTTATTATTTCGATGCGCCAAACGAATTTCCTGCATTGTGCAATTAATAACGATTATGTTATTTATTTAACGATATTGTCAAAAAAATAACGATATCTCGCCGTTGCTTCCGCTCACCCGCCGTTGCCGCCCGACAGGCTTAAATTTCGGTTTGTTTTGAGAGACAATTCCGATATCCGCATCATACTGCCCACGCCAGGCCGGCACACATCTATCGCCCCGCTGGTCCATCTTGAACAATCCAGGAATCATAGAGTATAATTTGAATAATCACTATATTCGGTTAAAGCCAATGCCGCTTAAGCCCGAATGAATAATTAGCAAGCGAAATCATATTAAGAATGCGCTCCCGTTCATTTTGGAATTGTTGTTCTTCTGCTGGAATCATTCTTTGATTCTCTTCGGACCGGTTTTGGCTTGCTGGAGTTGTGCAGCCACGGAGGTATCATGCGGGAAATCGTACAAAAAGCATGGCGCGAAACAGAAACGGCCTGGCGCCAGCTGTTCAATAACAGCGGTTCCGCCTCCCCGTTTCAATCCTACGGCTTTCTGACCTTTACCGGGAGGGGCAAGCCTTACCGCACCGACTTGTTCCGGCTGGTCGGGCTTAAAGAGCTGAACCTGATCCTGTACAGAGACGGCGAACCCATCGCCGTCGCCGCGCTGCTTTTCAAAAAGAAGAAAAAAAGGCATATGTGTTATATGCGCGGGCACTTCACCTCCGCCAACTATCTGGATTTTGTGTATCACCGAGGCCTGACCTACGAGGATTTTCGGTTCCTGATGGACGGCATCAAAGATATGCTGGGAGATGTCTCTTTTCAGTTCGACAGGATACCCGGGGAAGCCCTGACCTGCCAGTACATGAAGCTCTATTTTGCTTCCGACCGGATCGTCCCGTATGAGTGCGCCTATATTCCCCTTACCCAAAGCTATGACGACTGGCTGCAGAGCCTGCGCAAGTCAGTCCGCCAGAGCATGAAAAACCGCTGCAACCGTATGGAGCGGGATCGTATCGAATGGTCGGTGGATTATTTCCGGGGCCCTTCCGTCGATGAAACGGCATACAGAAAAGCGATGCTCGTCTGCGCCGAACGCTTTCTGACGAGGTGCCCTTTTCATTTCGGCCCCCTGTCGAAGCTGGCCGGGCAAGCCCTGGCGGTCCTTCTGCTGAAGGAAAAACTGATGCAGTGGATCAGCCGGTCCGAGGACAGCTTTACCGCCATCCTGTATATGAACGGTGAGGTCGCGGCCTTTGCCAATGCGCTCATCTGCAGGGGCAGGCTGTTATCCGGCGTCAGGTTTGCCATATCCTCGAAATACGCGAAGTACAGCCCGGGCGGGCTTCTGATCAGCTCGATGGTCAAATACCTGATTGACCAGAACCAACAGGGCGCCGGACAGATCGACCTGCTGGATATGGGACAGGGCGTCAGCGGCGGTTCCACTTACAAGTATTCATACGGCGGCGTCCCCTGCTATCAGTATTACTTCATGAGTTGACCTGTCGGTTATACAGCAATGTTCAATGCCAGGCGAATTTATTAAGCGATAAACCTGGACGAATATGAAAATAAAACGCTCCGGCCGAACCTTTTTACCTTTCAAATATCAACACCAGTCTTTTAACAGCGCCTCCGACAAAAACATACAGTGTTCCCTCTTTATCCACAACCACAATCCGTGGTATAATAACATCAGAGGCAAGGAGGTTTTTTTCGCTTGGCAGTCATCACGATTTCCCGGCAGCGCGGCAGCTTCGGCGGCGAGGTGGCCGCGGCGCTGGCGCAAAAGCTGGGTTACGAGCTCATATCGGGCGAAACCGCGGTTCCCGCTTTTTTGAGCGAGGCCACCGCGCACGAGCGCCACATGCTCACCGAAAGCGCGAAGTTTTACCTGACGCCTGCCTACACCGGCGAGTCTTTTGTTGAGCTGCTCGCCCGCCGCGTAAAGGACCATGTGAAAACGCACCCCGCCGTGCTGGTCGGCTTCGGCTCGCAGGCCATTTTCGCGGGCCAGAAAGACGCCTTACATGTGCGCATATACGCGCCAAAGGCCGTGCGTGTCTCGCGCATCAAGAAGCAATACCGCGTCTCCGAGGAGCAGGCCGAACAGATCCTGGCCCTGGCGGACCGTAAGCAGCAAAAGTACTACACCACGCTGTTCGGGCTGGAGCTGTCGGACGCCTCGCGCTACCACCTGATGCTCAACTCCGCCGTGCTGAGCGTGGACGAATGCGTTGCCGCCATCGTCGCGCTCAAAGAGCAGCACGAGCTGCGCCAGAAGTTCGAGCAGGACCCGCAGGCCGGCGCCCAATGCAACGTCTCCGACGTGCCCATCATGAAAAACCAGTCCGAGGCGGATTTTGCCCGCCTGCTGGATATGTACCACATCGACTGGATCTACGAGCCCAAAACCTTTCCGGTGGAATGGGACGCGGGCGGCCATGTCATCTCCGCGTTCAGCCCGGATTTTTACCTGCCCAAGTTCGATACCTACATCGAGCTGACCACGATGAACCAGAAATACGTCACCGCCAAAAATAAAAAGGTGAAGCGCCTAAAAGAGCTGTATCCCGGCATCAACATCAAGCTGGTGTATAAGAAGGACTTCAGCTCGCTGGTGGAGCGCTTCCACTTAAACACGGAGAACTGACGACATGTCACAGCCGCCGAACATCCTGCGTACTGCCTTCACCGAAGAGCAGCTGGCCGCCCGCGTCCACGAACTGGGCGGCAGAATCGCCGCCGACTACGCCGGTAAAGAGCTCGTTCTCATCGCTGTTTTAAAGGGCGCGCTCTACTTCTTTGCCGACCTCACGCGCGCCATCCCTTCCCCCATCCAGACCGATTGCATCGCCATCGGCATGTACGGCAACGCCGCCAGCCAGACGGGCGTGGTGCGCATCACCAAGGACCTTGACCTCGACGTCACGAACAAGCACATCATCATCGTGGAGGACATCGTCCGCACCGGCCTCACGCTGGGCTACCTCGTGCAGAACATCGAGACGCGCGGCCCTGCCAGCGTCAAGGTTTGTGCGCTGTTCGTCAACCCCGTGCAGCAGCTCATCGACATCCCCATCGCCTACCAGGGCTTCACCGTCTCCGCCGCCTGGCTGATGGGCTACGGCATGGACGTCTCGGAGCAGTGGCGGCACCTCCCCTACGTCGTCGAGGTCGAGAAGACGCCGAACAACCACACCGCCAAATAGCCCGTGTTACCGCCATATTGTCACTATCCCGGTTCAAAGCCCGCGGCCGCGGGCTCCTGTTCGTATCGCCTGTTTCTTCTTATCCCGTAGGGCGCGGCCAAGTGCCCAGAATGGGTATCCCAGACGCGCCAGTTCCGTGCACGCATTTTGCAGGGAACGGATTATCCGTTCCTGCTGTCCGCCCTACGCATCCTGCAGGACACGGCTTCATCATCACAAAAGCCTGACGTCTTTTCGGAGTGGATAGCCCGACCCACTTGCCAGCCCATTTCCCGTAGTCTATGGATTTCTGTATAGGGTGCCTTCACCCCCGCGCCTTCTGCGCCGCGTCCCGCACGAACCGCCCGATATCCGGCTTGCCCTCCCTGTTCCTCTTCATCGCAAAAAACAGGCTTTGCGGATCGTCTCCGTTGTCACGGTCCCACGCGACGTCGATGGCGTAGCGCACCGCGCGCCGCACGGCCTCGGGCGATACACCGTCCCTTTCGGCGATACGGCAAACAAGCGCGCTGAAATCCGGCGTGCTTTGATTGATCGTATCGGTGATGATGTCTCTGAGATATCTGAACCCCCTGATATCCGGGGGAATTCTGTGTGCGTGCAGCAGCCTCGTCACTCTTTCGGCTGCGGGCAATGGGTCGCCAAATGCCAGACGGATGATGCGTGTCAGCGCGTCGATGTCGATGGGCTTGATGAAGTAATGCGCCGCCCCCAGTGCTGTGGCTTCCTCTAATATCTGCCGGCTTCTGATGACGGACATCACAAACACAAGCGGCGCTCGCGGTATATTGTTGATGCTTTTGAGTATCTCCAGGCCGTCCACTGCCGGCAGTGCGATGTCCAGCAATACCACGTCCGGGCTGGTGCGCCTGACGGCCTCCAGCGCGTTTGCCCCGTCTTCCACGGTTCCCGCCACGCGGCAGCCGGGAATATCCGCGATCAACAGCTTAAGAAGATACGCAAAATCCCTGTTGTCTTCAATGATGAGAATGCTCACGTCAGACATACGGATCCCTGCCTTTGAATGTTGGTGTCAATAAATGGTGTCAATTTTGGCGCAGGCCTATTCAATTTTTCAATATGCATTTATGCTATCATATCAGCAATTTAAATACAATCGTTTCCTGGATATACCTGATTATAAATTCAGGCATTAATTGTAAATTTTTTCTGAAAAAAAGAGCCTGTCCGGCCCTTCCCAGAATCAACACAAAAAGAAACTCCAGCGAACCCTTGTTTCAAGTGATGCCCCTTGCGGCCATTCATGCACAAACTTTTAAGCTTTTCAATCAGATCCTGAAGTTCTCGATCCACCTGTGGTTCCAGCCATCGCCTTCATCCCGGCTTCTCTTCGATCCCCTAACCTGACTGCTCAGCCTGCGCCTCCTTCGCCGTCGGTCCTGCCGAGCCTTTCGCTCCTGCATTCCACCCTCGCTACTGTCGGTCGCGTTTGCTTTCCGCACATAAGGTGCGGCTGCTGTCCGCTTGGTCTACAACACTCTCCTTGGTATTCCCTGGAGTGTATTTATACTTTAACAGATCGTTTCCGTTTTTTCAAACAGCTTAAAACCGCATTAATTGCAAATAATCGTGTCTGCAAACAACTATCTCCTTCAAACACGGATTATCTCTGTGTATGAAGCTATTTCAAAATCCCACAGCTTTCGCCATGGGATTTCATCACTCTGCGATGCGTTTTCTTTACGCGCCATGCTTCTTCGGCGGCTTTAAAAATGCGGTAAGCACCGCGGCCACCACCGCCGCAGCCGAAGCGATCAGGAACGGAACGAGGAACCCGCCCGACAGCTCCTTGAAATACGCCGCGACGTAAGACGAAGCCACCGCGCCGATGCCGAAGCCCATCAGCACCATGCCATAGTTCACGCCCATGTTTTTGATGCCGAAGAAGTCCGCCGTCAGCGCCGGGAACACGCCGAGGAAGCCGCCGTACGAGAAGCCCACCACGGCGATCAGCACGAACACCAGATATCCGGGTGCGATCGCCGCGAAGGGTATCGCCACCGCCGCGATGATCATCAGCAGTATCAGCGTCTTTTTACGGCCCAACCTGTCCGACACCCAGCCCCAGAACAGGCGGCCCGCCGAGTTAAAGCCGGTGATCAGCATCACGCCCACCACAGCCACCTCAGGCGCCAGGCCCTGGTCGAGGCCCAGCGTCTTCGCGAACGGGATGACCATGAGCCCGGCGGCGCAGGCCAGCAGCATCGCGATGGTGATCATGTAATACTGCGGCGTCTTCAGCGCCTGCCCGGGGGACAGGTCCTGCACGTGCGCCGCGTTCGCCTTTTTGGCGGGCGGCGTCCACCCCGCGGGGACGAAGCCCTGCGGCGGGTTCTTGATGATCAGTCCGCAGACCACCGTCACCGCCAGGAATATCAGAGAAAACCACTGGAACGTCGCCATCACGCCCACGCTGCCGATCAGCGCGTTGGCCACCGGCGTAAACACCAGCCCGCCGAAGCCCAGCGCCGAGACGATGATGCCCGTGATGAGGCCGCGCTTGTCGGGAAACCATTTCTGGCAAACCGCGATGGTGGTGGTATACGTCATGCCCATGCCAAAGCCGCCCGCCACGCCGTACGTGAGCCACAGCAGCCACGGCGTCTCCGGCGTGGCCAGTCCTGCCAGGAAGAAGCCCGCCGCGAGTATCACGCCGCCGATGATGAGCACCGGCTTGGGAGACATCTTATCCTGTATCTTGCCGCCGACCATGCTGCCGAAAGTGAGTATGCCCAAAAGCAGCGAATACGTGAGCGCCGCGTCCGTCTGCGCCCAGCCCAATTCCACCACCTTGGGCTGAAACACGCCCCAGATATATGCCGTGCCAAGACAGAGCTGAATCGCAATGCCGGCCAAAACCGGAATCCAGCGGTTATAGGTCTTTCCTGTCGCTTCCATGCTACTTATCCTGCCTTTTTGTATTATTTGCGGGTAAAAGATCGATATTACGACGATTATGCCATGATTCCGGCAATGGTGTCAATGAAAATATATGCGTGCTGGCAAAGGCGTTTTTCAGGCTTCCAGTTGTGCTCCAGCCGCACTATATTATGTTAGTGGTAAAGCTCATTGGATAATGAGAATTAAAATGCGGCAGAATCGGGTTCGGTTCATGCGCCCGTCACCGGCACCGCGGCCTGCTTCTTTTGCTTCCTGGCCTTTATCTCCGCAGCGATCCACACGACAAGCGGGATTCCCACCTGGAACGGCAGCGCGTAATACTGGTAAATGGGCAGAAAGGTGAACATCTCCATCGTATTGTCATACAAGATGGCGCATAGCGCCACCGCCAGCAGCCCTGCCGGCATCACGAGCCGGCGGTAGTCGTCGATGTCAAACAACCGCGCCACGCCTTTGGTGGCGGCCATCAAGCATATCGTGATTTTTACAATGCCCGCCAGTATGAAGTTCATCGCGATGCCAATCTCAATACGGGACAGAAAGTCGCCCACGGCGATAACGCGCGCCGCCGTATAAGACGGAAAGAACTCGGCGCCCATCATCGCCGGGCCCAGCATCTCAATATTGCGCAGCAGCACCAGCAGCAGCACCAGCGCACCCAGAACCACGGACCCCACATACAGCCTGTACGGACTGTCCGTTTTTTTGACCGCGCCGGCCACACCCAGCACCAGCACCGTTTCGGCAAACGGAAAAGCAAACAGTGAAAAGGCGGCGGATGTAATATCTCCGAACGAATGCGCCATCACAGGCTGTATATTGGAATAATCCATCTTGTTCACACACAGCAGCACCGTCAGCAGCACCATCGCCAGCGCCACCGGCATCATCACCAGCGCCCAGCGCCCCAGTGCTTCGATACCGCTTTTGGCCATGTATGCCGTCACCAGCATCATCACGATCATGATAGGAAGCTGCGGCGTTTCGGGCATCGAGGTAATCTGTATGAATTCAGAAAAGTTGCGCAGCACCAGCGCCGTCAGATGCAGCGCGTACCAGCTCATCAGCGCGACAGCCACCTTGCCCGCCACCTTTCCCAGCAGCGATTCGAGTATTTCAAATATGTCCATGCCAGGGTTCAGGCGCATAATGCGCGCATACACCAGTATGATCGGGATGGTGCCCACCGTCGCCACGATCAGCGACAGCCAGGAATCCTGTCTCGCCTCCGAGTTCACGCCCATCACCACGCTGCTTCCAAATATGAACATCATGATGATGCTTATTCCCTGTTTTTTCGATATCAGTTCCTTACGCACGGCATATCTCCTTGCGGCCTTATTTGGGGATTATCGACTCCACCACGCCGCGTATCGCCCCGGACGGGCCCGGCACTTTTACGTCCACGGTATACAAAAAAAGCACGGCCAGGGCGGCTGCCATCATCAGGCCGTAAACCACCGTTTCCTTCTTCGGCTTGTTTTTGATGCCCGGCAGCCAGTCCAGCGCCGCCGTCAAACCGAACAATATCAGTACAATCACCGTCAGCATACGCGCCCGCCTTTCATGACTGCTTGAAAGACGCGGCGTTGACGATGTTGACCTTGCACTTCACGTTCACCGTCAGTGCCGGAAACACTTCATCCCACTTGTCCGCCAGCTGCTGCCATAATTTCTGGTCGTTTTTGTATATCATGTTGCCGAACCCGAATATGTCCGCGTTATACGCCGTCCTGACATGCTCGATGACATCCGAGATGCCCCGCATCACCTTTTGCGAGGCGCTGTTCTCCACCATCTTTATACTGGCGAGGTCCAGCGCATCCATCGGCTGGTCAATCTCATTGAGATAGGTGTCCGTCTCCGTCTCCACAGTGACGGAAATCTGCCCGTCCTTATAATCGAACGACATCGTGCCCTTGTTCTTGGATATCTCCAGCGTGGTGTCTTCCGGCCCTTCACCGGTGGACGCACAGGTGATCACGCCGCCCTCCACCTTGTTCGTAGCAAATAAAAAATACTTGGTCTCCTCAGGCGACAGATATCCCACCAGCCGCTGGTTCTTGAACACCGCCGTGCCGTTGGCCTCGCTCGTCGGCTCGCCGTCGTTGATGGTGTTGTGTTAAGCGGGCAGCGCCAGCTCGATGCCCTGCGCGTTCAACGTATTGTAAATTTCATACATCTCTATAACCGGCGTGGAAGACGTCACCTTATTGTCCTCCTGTATGATCTTGCGTATCTCAAACGCCACAACCGGCTGTCCTATCCCCTCGATGCTCAGCAGGTCTTTTGCGGCGGGTTCCTGCGATATGGCCACACACATGGTTTCCCGGCATTCCGCGTCCCGCAGAAAAAAGTCGATGAGGCTGCTCATATCCATGCTGCGCGCCACTTCGTCGCTGAATATCACCAACTCCATATGCCCGAAGTAAACCTTGTTGACGGTCCTCTTTTTGGTGTTGCGCACCGCGTCAAAAAGCGTCACGCCGTACGATTCGATGAGTTTCGCTTTTATGCCCTGCTCCTTCACCGGCCCGGAGAGGTCGATGATCTCGAGGCTCATATGGTAAAGGCCCGTCTTTGGGTCGCGGTCCACCGCCACGCCGGCCGTGATGGCCATCTCATTGAGTCCACGGTAATTCCAGCAGCCGGTCAGCAGCGCGGCGGCCATAAAAACCATCGCGATGAGCATCGTCGTCTTTCTCAACTCTGTCCACCGCCGTTTTTCATGCGCGTGCGGTCCGCCGCCATGCGGGGGCGCAGCTTCAGCATCCACCAGGGGTCGCGCACCCATGTGTCCCTTGTCTCCTGTTTATTCAAATTCCCTGTCAGCGTCAGTACCGGGATGCCGAACGTGCGCATATTGATGACATGGATGACCACCGCCGAGGCGCCCAGCACCAGCCCGTAAAAACCGAACATTGTGGAGACCAGCAGCAGCAGCATACGAATATAGATGATCGGCGCGTTCAGCTTGGGCACCAGCAACGAGGTGATGCCCGTCAGCGCCACTACAATGATCATCGGCGCGGCCACCATCTTGGCTTCCACCGCCGCCTGCCCGATGACCAGCGCGCCCACGATGCTGAGCGCCTGTCCGATGTTGCCCGGCATACGCGCGCCGGTCTCCCGGAGCAGATCAAACACGATCAGCATCAGGAATGCCTCCAGCGCGGCGGGCAGCGGCACGCTCGTCCGTTCCGTCGCGACGTTGACCAGCAGCTGCGTGGGCAGTATCTCGTGATGAAACGCCACAATCGCCACATACAACCCCGGCACCAATACGGTGAGGAAAAACCCGAGTATGCGCAGCAGCCGCGAGAAGGACGTGAAATAGAAGCTGAAGTAGTAATCCTCCCCGCTCTGGAAGTTCTCGATAAACAGATACGGCACCGTTAAAGCCACCGGCGAGCCATCCACCAACACCGCGATGCGGCCCTCCAGCAGCTTGCCGATGACCACGTCCGGCCGCTCGGTATTACCCGTGGTGCGGAACAGCGACATCCGGCTGTCCCTGATGATCTCGGCCAGATATTGCGTGTCCAGCACCCCGTCGATATCCACGCTGTCCAGCCGCCGCTCCAGTTCCTTTAGAATCGCCTTGTTCACCAGACCGTCCATGTAGCAGATGCAGGCCTGGGTTTTCGTGCGCCGGCCAAACTCGCGCAGCTTTATCTTCAGCTCGTTGGTGCGCACCTTGCGCCGGATCAGCGACAGATTGATCATCATGCACTCGTTAAACCCCTCGCGCGGCCCTGTCAGGCTCCGCTCGCTTTCCGGCTCGGCCACGGCCCGCGTCTTGAAGCACTTGGTGTTCATCACCACCGCCTGCGCCGCACCCTCCGCGAGCAGCACCGTATCGCCGTAGCTGATGGCCTCCACAATGGTTTTCACGCTGCTCGTCTCATCAGCCTCGTCCGCATCCAGCACCTGCCCGATAAGGCTGGCGATCAGGTCCGCGCCCGGCTTTATCGCCCCGGATATCGACAAGGGCCGGACGATAAACTCGCTGATGGCGTCCCTGTCCACCATGCCCTCGCTGTACACGAGGGCGAATTTCAACGCGCTGTCATTTTGGTTGTTGATGCGGCGCACCAGCACCGTGTCCACATCGACAAACAGCTGCTCCATCAGCGTCACGTTTTCCTCCAGCGAATCCGTCAGCGACAGGCTGTCAAGAGAGCCGCTCATTTCGCCGACCCGTTCGTCCATAATGCGCTGCTTTCGCTGCTTTCTGGCAGATGAACCCCGATACATGCAAAACCCCTTTTTGATTGTCTCACCGTTATTATCCTTAAAATACGGCGCAAATATGCGATCGATATACACAAAGCAAATCGAGCGTGATACCGTGAAATCTTTGCCTGCAACACAAAAAGCGCCCTTGTCAGGAGCGCTTTTCGGTCATCGTCACCGTTAATAGTTTTCCGAATCGGTGGGATTGTTGATCACCCCGAGCAGCACCAGAAGCTGCAGCACGCCGCCGACCACGGTGTTGACCCAGTCTTCGGTGACGCCGATGAGCTTGAGCACGCCGGTAAAGGCGAGTATCGCCACCACCTGCGCGGCAATCGCAGCCCACAGGATCTTGCTTTTCCATCTGTTCTGCTTGTTCTCCATCGGTTATAACCTCCCCTTTGTTCACCACGTTCCGCCCCGCAATACCGGGGCCAAACAACCGGCGGTGACGCTATATACTATGCGCCGACGGCGCGCGGCGTTTATGGGTTTCCAAACGCCGTTTCGGGATTGCCGGTAAATCCTCTGCGCTTCTTCGAATTCGCAGGGCATCCCGGCGACAATGTTGGCGTTGCGGATATTCGCAGTGAGTACAAGCGGTTAATGGAAAAAGGCGTGAAGTTTACTATGGAACCGACAGAAATGGGCGAAGTCACAATCGCCGTCTTCGATGATACGTGCGGCAACCTTATTCAAATAGTGCAGAAACAGCTTCACGACCAGCTCCGAACGGCTTTATATGGATAACATGGACAGTTAGAAACATGAATCCGGGCCGCCCAATTGAGGCGGCTCATTTTTTGGAGAACATATCCGTTGACAAGTCTAAAAAATAAAATTATTATTCGGAACCATTATTGATTTATTTGAAAAGATGGTGTATAATAACAGCATCAAAAGGAGGTGCCACCATGAACATCGCATATGAGACAACAGCATATTCCACAGGCGGCCGCAACGGTCATGTCCGTGTGGAGGGAACACCGATTGATTTCGAAATGGCTTTGCCCGCCGAAATGGGCGGCAACAAGAAAGAGGGCATCAACCCCGAGCAGCTTTTCGCGGCTGGCTACGCCTCCTGCTTCGGCAGTGCGTTGCAGCACGTGGTTCGCGTACGCAAGCTGAACCTTCCCCCGCCGGATGTGCAGGCCACCGTGGGCATCGGCCGCAACGACGCCGGTAATTTCCAGCTGGAGGTCACGCTCGTCGCCGTCGTGGATACCGACGACGCGGCGCTGGCGGACAGCATCGCGCAGGAAGCGCACACCGTATGTCCGTACTCGCACGCGACCCGCGGCAACATCACGGTCAACGTGTCGGGCCGCCCCCGCTGATAAGCGCATAAACCCTTTTCACAATACATACACAGCCTGTATCCATCGCATGATATGCAGCCATAAGGGATAAAAAACACCGTTTGACACGGTGTTTTTTGCGTTTGCTCTGCCGCCGCGGGCGGCATCACCAGCAGGTCAGTCCACGACCCTGACGTATTCGTCAGGCCGCCGCCGTATGCTGGAGACGACGGTTTTGATATACGCGGGCATCTGCTCGCGCAGGTCCCGGTCCAGCGGCTCCAGCATCGCGCTGACGGCAGGGCTCGTATCCCGCTCCCAGCCGGCCAGCGCCGGGCTGTCCGCCGCAATCACGAGGTACGCGGCTTCCAGCCTGTCGGCCAGCTGCCCCAGCGCCCTGTCGCCGAAGTGGTCAAAACCCTTTTTGATCCCCATCCATACGCCCTTGTGGATGAGCAGGTATGAGAGTTGCCGGAACAGCGCCAGCGTTCCGCCGCCGCAGTGCCCCTGTACCATCTTAAACATCAGCAGCGCGCGCTGGCCGCTTGTCAGTCCGCCCGTCAGCCTTACCTTGTCGGTCAGGCTTTTGCCCATCATGCGCCTTAGCGTCGGGCCGATGCACGCTTCAATCAGCGCATCGTCCTCCAACGTATTTAGCTCCGCCCGCGATATCCTCTCCACTTCAGCCTTATTCCCCGGCTTGCGCCGCTGATGGCGGCACATAATCGGTCGTCACCGTATGCCCGCCGGGTTCACCCAGAAACAGCATCCTGCCGTTTGGCAGCTCCGCCGAAGCGGTCATTATCGCCCCCATTTGCGCCTCTCCTCGTTTATCTATGATAACATAGTTATCATAACTCCGATCGGTATTTCTGCCAATACCTGTTTATCCATATATTTCGTATCATCTGAATGCACTTTACCATGTCACTGAATATATATGAGATATGGGGGTGAAGCTCATGAGCTGTGAGAGATTCCATGACTGCGACGATGCCATATTGGACCGCCTTAACGGTGTGGACAGCGGCAGTCGGTTCAGATGTGCGGAGCGGGACAGCTTCGAATGTGATGACCGCACCGGCGTCCGGGGCGACAGTATCAGCGGCAGGCGGCGCAAACGTTCCGACCGGAACAGCGCAGACTTCGAAGACCGCGGCGGATGCCGGGACGTATGCGGCGGCATCTGGCAGGACGCGTGCGCAGGGCGCAGGAGACGGCGGACCTGCTGCGACTTCTGCTGGCTGTGGTCGCGCTGCCCGTACCGGGACGGCATAATCCGGGAATAACCGGCACAGATAAGGCCCGCTCTCACGGCGGGCCTTAATATAATACTCTGCAAAACGGGGTTGATCGAGCCGCACTTCTTTTACCATCGCCCGCCGGCATCCAAATCTCATCACACAGCCATGCACAACTTCAGTGTCACTGAATATATATATATATTGAGGTGAGACAGATACCTCCTTTATTCCGAAGCCATTGGCGGCGTAACCAAATGAGGCCAAATGCCTCCGTTCCCCTTACCATAGCGCCGCCCGCCGGCTGCCCGCCCCAAACGGACGGACCGGCTTTCGCAAAAGCATATGCTGCACAGATGATAAAAGGACATCGGGCCCACAGCGGTGGCGGGCCCGCAATGTCCTTTTTTATTACTCCTGAATGTTCCCGGCCTTGCCGCAGGCTCCAAAAGCGGTGCTTTTCAGAGACCTCTGTTCCGCAGCGCCGTGCAAGGCGTTTCGCCGCCACGGAGGACAGTCATCCATCATACACATAATTTCAACAAAATAAAAATGACGCTTGACACCGGCCCATGGCTGTATTATATTCTTACTGAACATTGTTCAGAACGTCGTTCAGCATAGTGCGTTTGTCAATTTATTATCATAAAGGAGTTCTGTTATGGAAAAGACGCTCCCCATCTACATCATCGCAGCCGCGGTCGCGCTCGGTTCGCTCATCATCGGCCTGCTGGGCGTGCCGTTTTGGTTCATCCGCTCCGCCCGCACGGCGGCCATCGTGTTCGCGGCGGCGGGCTTCGTGATGTGCGCCACCGGCATGATACGCACCTTCATCACCCAGGCGCCCTTCCACCCCCTCACCATCGTAGCGTATCTCGTCGGCCTGTTCGCCTTGTTCATCGGCATTGTGCAGGTGTTCAATCTTCGCATCCCGCCCTTCAGCGATCCCAAGATGGCGCTGATCCTGATGGGCGCGGCGGCGATCGTCAAGGTCGTCATCGGCCGGCTCGCGTTCCTCATCAAGGCGTAACGGAGGTTTTCCCATGGGTGACGATAAACAGACAAAAGAACGCATACTCGATGCCGCCACGGCGCTTATCCAGCAACACGGCCACGCCGAAAGCGTGACCATGCGCGATATCGCGGCGGGCGCGGGCGTGGGCGTCGGGCTGATCAACTACCACTTTCAGACCAAGGAGCGCCTGCTGGCGGTGTGCATACAGCGCATCATCAGCCGCGTGATCGACGGTTTTGACGCGCTGTACCAGGGCCTTAGCGGCATGCCCCCGCTGGGCAAGCTGAAGCACCTGGCTTGCAGCACCGCGTCGTTTCTCGCCGCCCAGCCCGGCCTGTCCCGCACGTCCATACTGACGGACATGCAGGGCCCCGCCGCGGGAGATAAC
The DNA here is from genome assembly GCA_023428025.1 of Bacillota bacterium. Classification (GTDB taxonomy): domain Bacteria; phylum Bacillota; class Clostridia; order Christensenellales; family SZUA-584; genus SZUA-584. The sequence continues at coordinate 35,845 of JAEYZN010000013.1, read as the reverse complement.
ACGACGCAGACCCTCTCCGTATATCTGCCGGTCGTCCGTGAGGTCTGCCCTGACGCGCCGGATGAAGAGGTTTTCCGCAAGCTTCATACCTTCGTCTCCGCCGTGCAGACGGCCTTCCTTCGCAGGGATGTGCTGAAGGCGTCCGGCCAGCTGGATTACGGCGACAAACAAAAAAGAGACGCCTTTATCGGCGCTCTCATCGACGATCTTTTCGGGAGCCGTTAACGCTCCGTTATGGAGACGCGCACCACATCTCCCGGCTGCTTGCCAATCCGTGCGCGTATGTCCTTTCTGATTCCGATGATGTGGCACGGCGTGCCCATACGCACCAGACTCCCGTCGTATGGCACGCCGTCAAACGTCGCCCGGACCGGAACGCGTCCTCTGCCGAACTCGGCCTTTACGTCAAACGGTATTTCCGCGTAGGCCGCGTCCATATCGGGCGCTTTTATGATCACCGCGTCAAACTCATATGTCCTGCTCATAATGGCTCCCCTTCTCCCAGCTTCTCCAACTCATCAAGGAAACGGTTATAGCTCCTTACGGTGAGCGCCTTGATCAGCCACCCCAGCCCGGGTATCTTCGATCTGAACGCGGCCGACCGTGTGACAACGGTGGCGCCGCCGTCGGCGGTCAAGTCCACCCGCCCTATGTAGTCCTTCACCGGCACGCCGGACAGCATTTCATAGCTGTAGCCGCGCATCGGCTCCACCGCGTTAAGCCGCTCGACGATCACCCGAGCGCCGCTGCGTATATGCCGCATGCAGCCCACGCCGCCGTTCGCCGCGTCTCCCCGTTCCACAATCTCGATGTGCATGGACGGCTCGGGCGCGCGCGCAAAGTCCGCCGCTACCGGCCACAGCTTGTCCAGCGGCACGTTGATCCGCCTCTTCACCGACAATGAAATCATCGTTCTTCTCCTTATGCTGATTTGCCTGTAAACGGCTGATATATCGCCTTTATCGTTGGAATCCTGTGCAAAAGCAAGCCATGCTTTCATAGTAGCCCCGCGGATATGGCGTGTCAATATGGCCTCCGTCCGGCGTGATCGGCAGCAGGACATTTTTCATGTTTCCGGATAAACCGTCCTGTTAATTCCTTTGGGACATACTCTGGATTTTGTACAAACGAATATACTGTAGGGATTCCGATTTGAGACGGCCCTTGCGCGACGCCACGCTGCGATAAGGAGCTGTCAGACGTCTGCCTATGAAAGGAGCCAAACCAACATGCAGCCTGAAAACGGATGGTTTCAACTGGAATCGCAGCCGCCAGTGAAGAGCGCCGCCACAGACAATAAAAGAATAATCTCCAGCTGGCCCGCCGAGAGGCCCAACCAGCCCAAAGCGGGTGCTGCGGTGAACACCAGTCCATACGGCCATACATATGCACCGAACTCTCCCGCTGAAAATCAACCGGCAAACCGCACGCCGCCCGCACAGCAGAATGCCAACCTGACGATGACCCGCATGCCCTGCGCCACGGGCGACAGAAAAGCACCGGCGGCCCCGGACGAAAACCGGAGACCAGCGGTACCCAACGCGCCGAATGCCGCGATGGAGCAAAAAAGCACGCCCAAGGAGAATGCGCCGGATAACGTCAAACAGTGGGCGTCCTTCAATTGGGCGGACGACATGGCGCTTCACACGCGGCATGCGCAGACTGTCGGCGCGCGCGGCCCCGTGGTTTTGCAGGACAGCATCCTGCACGAGGCGCTGGAGATCTTCATCCACGCCAAGATTCCCGAGCGGCCCGTCCATACCAAGGGCTTCGGCGCGTTCGGCAGCTTCCAGACGACGAATTCCATGAGTGAATACACCGCGCTCCCCTTCCTGCAATCCCCCGGCCAGCAGGTGCCGGTGATGGTGCGGTTCTCGTTCGCCGTCAGCACCAAGGGCACGCCGGACACCGCCCGCAACGTGCGGGGCTTCTCCACCAAGTTCTACGCCCGCGAAGGCGTCTTCGACCTGCTGTGCAACCACATCCCCGTGCTGTTCGTGCGGGACGGCATCCGTTTCCCGGAAGCGATCACGTCGCTGGCGCCCTCGCCGGTCAGCAACCTGATCGACCCGAACCGGTTTTGGGAATTCGTCGCCCGCGCGCCCGAGGCCATCCATTTTATAACCTGGCTGTATTCGGACGTGGGCACCGTCAAGAGCTTCCGCCATATCAACGGCCACAGCGTGAACACGTATGTCTGGAAGAACGCCGACGGCGTGCGCCGCTACGTCAAATACCACTGGGCCCCGCTTGCGGGCGAGGAGACGATAGACCGCGAGGAGGCTACCCGGCTTGCGGGGCTCAACCCGGATATCGCCGGTCAGGACCTGTACGACGCCATCGCGTCGGGCCACCCCGTGCAGTACGAGCTGCGCGTGCAGCTGATGGACCCGCAGGATGAAGCCAGCCTGCCGTACGACCCGCTGGACTGCACCAAGGTTTGGGATGAGCAGCAGTATCCGATGATCCCCGTGGGCCGCATGACGCTGAACCGCAACCCGGATAACTTCATGGAACAGGTGGAGAAGGTGGCGTTCTCTCCCACCAATCTGCTGGACGGCGCGGAGCTGTCGGACGACAAGCTGCTGCAGGCGCGCGCCAACATCTACTGGGATTCACAACGCCACCGCCTCGGCGAGGATTTTCGCAGCATTCCCGTGAACGACCAGAAGAACTGGACGCCGGATGATCTGATTACCAGCGGCGCGGGGCTGCATGTGGAAGGCCAGCTGGTGCGGTCCGAGCTGCCCGACCCGGACAATTTCTCGCAGGCGGGCCAGCGCTACCTGTTCCTCAGCGCCGCGCAGCAGGACCACCTCGTGGATAACCTCGCCGCCGACCTGGCGCTCGTCTCGCCCAGCGTGCGCAACGTGATACTCACCTATCTGTCCACCGCTTCGGAGGAGCTGGGCCGGCGGGTCGCCGAGCAGATCACGGTCTACATGAACCGGTAACGCCCACCATGATAAAAGGCGCGGGGCTTGTCCCTGCGCCTTGTTGTTTATTACCCTGCATCATGCACTTATCTGCCGCCATTGTACGTCTGAAATATTGCCCCCACTTTGTTTTTCAAGTCGAAGTAGCCGGAAGTCATCATGATGGTCGGCTTAACCTTCAGCGCGTCCGGTTTCCCGTTTTCCAAGCATTCTTCCTTTGCATATACAGCAACAATCTCACCCAGAAACATTGTAAAATCAAATATGGGGATGGTTTGAATGACTCTGCAAAGATAATTGACCGGGCATTCGCATATCATCGGTGCATCACCCGCTTCATCATAGAACGATTTAAAAACAGTTGATTTATCCACTGTATTTCCAGAAACAGTTCCACAGCGATCCGTTTTTTCAACTTCATCGGATGACGGTATGTTTACCGAAAAGTATCCGTTTTGCAATACCCCCGCCGTGGTATAATGTGAGTTCTTTAATGAAATATAAAGCACAGGTTTTTCGCTGACGACACCGTAAGCTCCAATGGTGGCATAGTTTGGCTTTCCATTGACAGTGGCGCCCGCCAAAACGGTAATGTATGGCCCGAACGGAATATTCTCTATTCTTTTCTTTGTCATATTTATCTTCCTTTCTGATTAAATCCTGTTGCAACAAAGCAAATTATAGATTATAAAACAAAGAAGATATAGACTTTTTCTTTCTCATCGGTTAACATATAGATAAAGTATGCCCCTTATGATCACTTTATTTAAATCCGTAAACAGTCATATTTTATATCAGCCTGGAAACCAGAAAGCACAAAAGTAATGACGCCAGCCATCCAAGGTTATTTCCCCTCGTCCTGCTGCCGTATCACGTTGCGGCGTATCTTGTCGCTGGTCGTCTTGGGCAGAGCCGCCACGAAGTCCACGATGCGCGGATATTTGTACGGCGCGGTGGTGCGCTTCACATGGTCCTGCAGCTCCTTTTTGAGCGCATCGCTCGCCTCATACCCCTTCGCCAGCACGATGGTCGCCTTCACCACCTGCCCGCGCACCGGGTCGGGCGCGGCGGTCACCGCGCATTCCAGCACTGAGGGGTGCTCCAGCAGCACGCTCTCCACCTCAAACGGCCCGATGCGGTAGCCGGAGCACTTGATCACGTCGTCGCCGCGGCCCACGAACCAGTAATACCCGTCCGCGTCGCGCCACGCCATGTCGCCGGTGTTGTACACGCCGTTGCTCCAGGCCCTGTTCGTCGCCGCCTCGTCCCGCCAGTAGCCGTGGAACAGCCCCAGCGGATGACGCTTGTCCGTATCGCGCACCACGATGGACCCCACCTCGCCGTCCTCGCACGGGTTGCCGTCCGCGTCCGCGAGGTCGATGTTGTACAGCGGCGACGGCTTGCCCATGGAGCCGGGGCGTATCTCGAACCACGGGTAGTTCGCCAGCAGCACCGACGACTCCGACTGCCCGAAGCCCTCGTACACGCGCATGCCCGTCAGCTCCTCCAGCTTGCGGAACACCTCGGGGTTCAGCGGCTCCCCGGCGAGGCTCGCATGCTCGATGAACGAGAAGTCGCAGCCCGACAGGTCTTCCTTGATGAGGTAGCGGTAGATCGTCGCGGGCGCGCAGAACGTCGTGGGACGGATGCGCATCAGCGCCGCCAGCAGCTTGTGCGGCACGAATCTCTCGGTATCGTAAGCGCCGATGGCCGCGCCGCATATCCACTGACCGTATATCTTGCCCCAGGCGAACTTGGCCCAGCCGGAATCCGTCTGCGTCATGTGGATTCTGTTTTCCCGCACGCACTGCCAGTACTTCGCCGTCACGATGTGCCCCAGCGGAAACTCGAAGTCGTGCCACACCATCTTGGGCATGCCGGTGGTGCCGGACGAAAAGTACACCAGCATCATGTCGGTGTTCTTTAAGTCCTCCCGCCGCTCAAAGGCGCCGTCCGCCTTGTCCAGCGCCGCGCGGAAGTCGATGAAGCCCTCCGGCGTGCTGCTGCCGACGGAAAACCGCGTCTTGACCGTGGGGCATTCGGGCAGCGCTTCGGCCACGTGCGCCATCACCGCGTCCTCGTCCACGCAGACCAGCATCTTCACGTCCGCGATGTTGCAGCGGTACACGATGTCCTTGGGCGTCAGCTGATAGCTCGCCGGTATGCACACGGCCCCCAGCTTCATCAGCGCCGTGAGGCACACCCACGCCTCGGGCCGCTGCTTCAATATCAGCATCACCACGTCGCCCTTGCCGATGCCGTAAGACGCGATGAGGTTCGCGGCCTTGTCGGACAGCCGCTTCATGTCCGCGAACGAGAAGCGCTTCATGTCTCCGTCATCGTTGGTCCACACCAGCGCCGTCTTGTCCGGCTCGATGCGCGCCCACTCGTCCACCACGTCGTGGGCAAAGTTGAACCGCCCGGGCGCAACGCAGCGGTAATTTCGTTTCAGGTCTTCGTACGAATCAAATTCGGTGCGCGGGCAAAACCGCTTCAGCAACTCGCTCATGCTGCCCCCTATTTCTCGTTGATCACGGTCAAGAACCGGGCTGTGCCACCCACGGCGCTCTGCGCGTGCGGCAGCCGCGGATCGAAATAGATGGCGTCTCCCGCGGTCAGCTCATATTTGTTCTTGCCGAGCGTGATGCGCAGTGTTCCCTCCAGCACGTAATTGAACTCCTGCCCGCCGTGCATCACCAGCGCGGGCGGCGTGTCCTCCGGCTCGATGGTCACCAGCAGCGGCTCCATCTCCCGTCCGATAAAGTTGTATGCGATGCTGGAAAAGCGGTAGCCGGGATAACGCTCGACGTCCACGCCGTGGCCCTTGCGGACGATGCAGTGCGTGTTCATGCGCGGGGCCTCCCCCGTCAGCAGCACGGTCAGGTCCACGTTCAGCTGCGCCGCAATGGCGTACAGCACGCTGATCGGGATATCCAGCTCTGCCTGTTCGTACTGCAGATACGTGTCGTGGCCGATGCCAATCGCCGCCGCCATCTTCCGCGTGCTGATGTCGAGGATCTCCCTGAGCTCCCTGATCCGGCTGGAAATCTGAAGCAGATTGTCGTCCATGTGAGCGCCTCCCCGTTGAAATGCTCTTATTTTGTATTATCGAAAATATTGACATGAAAAGGTGATTCTTGCCGTATTATAGCCGCTGGCGCGCCGGTATTCAATGGCGGCAGGCCGCCCGCGCCGACTTTTTTTGTGTGACGGGCCATATCCTTGTATATAATAATATCAACTCAGGGTTTGACTCCCCGGGAGGGCAAGACAATGACAGCGACCGACCAGCCCAAGACCGTGTTTCACCTTCGCAGCACGGCTTCCCTCACGCCGCTTGGCTTCGCCCTGCTTGCTCTGGTCAGATTGGTCAGCGGCTTTACAGGCCTGTTGCCCGCTCCCGCCTATATGATGTGGCTCTTCACGGCTGTGATATTGCTGGGCATTGTCCGCACACTGGACGTGTTTATCACCCATCTGGCGCTGGATAGCGCGGGTCTGTCATACCGCAGCCTCTACAGCAAAAAGGCGCTGGGCTGGGAGCAGATCGAATCGGCCAGCGTAAAATTGGATTTGTACCGCCGGGAGGTCATCAGGCTGGATGGCGCGGGCGTGCGCATCAGCATCGACACCCGTTACAAAGATTATGCGAAGCTCCGCGCCATGGTGCTGGAGCGCTGTCCCAAACCCGCGTTGGCCGGCTAGCGGTTATGCAGCTGCGGCGTTCTACTCCCAATACCCAGCGTGGATTTGAGCCGCTTCGCTCTCCAGCTCCGGAAACGGCCCGATGACCTGAATATCCTTCTGGCCCCGGCTGAACACCTCGCGGCAGGGCAGGTCAAACGTCGGGTTCTGCTCATGGCTGCCGGTCAGCGCCAGCAAACGGCGTTCGCTCATCACATACGCCACCGCGCCTATCCCTGCCCAATATATGGCACCGGCGCACATGGCGCAGGGTTCGGCAATGGTGTACAGCGTGCAGCTTTTCAGGAATTCCCGGTCGAACTCATGGGATGCGCGGGCCGCCAGCGTGCATTCCGCGTGCCCGGTGGCGATCCTTTCGGTGATCTCGATGTTTTCCTGTTCCATCACGATATCGCCCTGCGCATTCACCAGTATGGCTCCAAACGGCGTGTTGCCGTGGGCTCTGGCGTTGCGGGATACCTCCATGGCTCTTCTCAGATACTCTTCGTCTGTTTTCCGGTTGCCCATCATCACTCCCCCTGTCTATCGGTCTTTATCGATTGTATCACAGGCCGTTCGGATTCCCAACAAGCAAAAAGCCGGGGAGAATGCCTCCCCGGTCTTTGTTGCAATGTATACGCCCTTATGCCGACGCCGACGCTTCCGACAGCGCCACCGTCATCTGCGTTTCGCTGCCGTCCCGCAGCACCGTCAGCGTCACGCTGTCGCCGGGCAGGTGCTTGTAGAGCTGCTCCTTGAACTCGAGGATTGTGTTCACCTCTTTGCCGTCCACCGCCGTGATCACATCTCCCTGCCGGAGGCCCTTGGCATATGCGTCCGAATCGGCGTTCACCTCATACACATACAGCCCCTTGTCCAGCGTGATGCTGCTGTTGTAGTTGTAATAGTTCAGCAGCTCCTTGTCGATCATCGACAGTCCGATCTGCGCCTGCCTGAACTCGCCGTTTTGGATGATCTGCTCCAGTATCGGCTTGGCCGCGTTGATGGGGATCGCGAAGCCGATGCCCTCGCCGCCCGACAGCTTGTAGCTGTTGATGCCGATCACCTGTCCGTCCGCGTTCAGCAGCGCGCCGCCGCTGTTGCCCGAGTTGATGGCCGCGTCCGTCTGGATCAGGTTCTCCGCGATCTGCGTGTTGGTGATGGGCACGCTCCGGCCCAGCGCGGATATGATGCCGCTGGTCACCGTCTGCTCCAGGCCCAGCGGGTTGCCGATGGCGACGCTGAGCTCGCCCACCTTCACGCTGTCCGAATCGCCCAGCGTCGCGGCGGGAAGGTCCGTCGCATCAATCTTGATGATCGCGAGGTCCATGGTCTCGTCGGAGAACAGCACCTGCGCCTCATATTCCTTGCCGTCCAGCAGCGTCACCGTGATGGTGGTATCCGCGGGCCGCTGCTGTCCGAACGGCTGGAACATGATGGACGCGTCCTCTTGTGCGATCACGTGCTCGTTGGTGAGTATCAGCCCGTCGCTGCTCACGATCACGCCGGTGCCGGTGCCGACGCCCGTCGCGATGCCCACCACACTGGCCGACGTGTTCTCCACCACCTGCTGGATGGCCTGCGAATATTCCGTGGTCACCAGCGATACCTCGTTGTACACCGTCTGGTCCGCGCCGGCGGAATCCGCCGCGCCCAGCTGCGTGGTGCTCTGCGCCTTCAGCGCCGATGCCACCGCCTGGTCGATGTACGCCTGCTGCGACGCCGCGCCCGTCAGGCTGCCGCCCAACACAAGGCCCACCACCAGACCGCCGATCACCGCGCCCGATATCGAGCCGACCACGACGCTCACCGCGCCGCCCTTCTTTTTCTGCCGCTTCGGCGGCTCCGGCGGCGGGGCGTACTGCCCGCCATAACCGCCGTATGTATTGTTGTATCCGTTATAGCCGTTATAGCCGTTATAGCCATTGTATCCGTTATACTCGTTCATGTTCGTATCTCCTTCGCGTTTTTCTTCCGTTACCTTCAAGATACGCCGCGATTCTGACATAAACATGACCATAAAATGAAAGGTTTATGAACAATTTCAGGAAAAAAACAAACAAGGAAACTTGCGTCCAGCCCCGCCGTATTAGAAACCGACGGTGCACCAAAAGTTTCCAAAGACGGTAAAAAGGTGCGCTTGTTCACGCCCCCATCATCATGCCAATATCTCGAATCAGCCCGCGCTGTTCTACGCCGCCTGCGCCACGAAGTCCTTCGTATACACCCCGTCGTCGGTATACAGCGAACCGCCAAACATATATACGTTCAATGTGTACGTGCTGCCCTCGACCTCCAGACTCATCGAGCCAACGCCGGAAGCCGCGTCGAACGCGTATGAGCCGTAAACAAAAACACCGTACGACTCCATGATGACCATTCCGTCCTTGTCGAAATACAGCGTCCCCAGCAAGCCCTCCGTGTCATACCAGGTGCCGAGAATGGACCCTGTTTCCGTGACCACGGGCTCCTCGCGGGAATACGTGTATTCGTCCACATACAGCGTTTCGCCGGACAGGTAGAAGTTGAATTCCACCGTCTGCGTGTCGTCGCTCACGGTGATCACGCCGCTCAGATCCAGCGGGTTGAACGTGAACGTGCCGCTGTGCGTCCCTTCGGGCGAGCCGACGTCCACCGTCCTGTCCGTGTAAAACGTGACGGTTTCGCCCGGTGTCGCGGTGTCGTACCAGATGCCCGCTATCGCTGTCAGCACGTCGTCGCCCGTGGGCTGCGCCACGTAATCCTGCGTGTACGTCATGCCGTCCAGCGTCAGCGTGCCGTCCGTGTAGGTGAAGTCCGCCGGATCGCCCGTCTCGTCGATGGTGACGATGCCCGCCGCCGCCTGTGTGTCATAGGTGTAGGTGCCGGTGAACGTCTCGCCATACAATGTCAGTGTGAACGTCCCGTCGTCGCCGAACGTGATCTCGCCGTAGGCGCCCGTCGTCTCATACCACGTGGCCGGCAGCGGATTGGCGAACCGGCCCACGAACGCGGTCACGTCCAGTCCTTTCTCCGCGCGCGCATAAGGGCCGATCGTGCCCACGCTCAGCGTATCCCATCCGGCACTGAAGGTGACGTCGGTCCCCTCTACCGTGAATGAGCCTTCGCCTTTCCTGATATCGTAGTCGTAGCTGCCCGTAAAGTCGCCCGCGCCCGAGTAGACGTTCAGCCTGCCCCCGCCAGCGAATTCCAGCACCTCGCCCAGCTCTTCGCTGCTCCACAGCCCGGCAAAGCCGGAAATCACCACTTCCTCTATGTCCGTGTCCGAATCATCCCGCGTGAACAGGTATCTGTCGCCCGTCACCTCATCCGTCAGGCTCATCCTGTCGCCCGTCACCGTGAAGCTCACGCCGCCGTCCCGCAGCGCCGCTTCGCCCTTGCCGTTCTCGAAGCTATAGCGCGCGGTATCCGTGCCGGACGGGCTGTATTCCGTCAGAGACTGCCCTTTTATCTGCAGCACCCAGCCCCGGTCCTCGCACACCCAGGTGCCGTCCAGTTTGGGTGCGGCAAGCACCAGAAAGTATACCGCCGCCAGCGCGCCGACCAGCGCGACCCCTCCGGCGATCAGCCCGATGACCAACCCGGTGCGTTTCTTCTTCGGTGGCAGCGGCGCATATCTCGCGTCCGGCGGCGCAGCGCCTTGTGGCATATAGCCCGGAGGCGGCGCGTACCCCTGGGGCGGAACGTAATCTTGCGGCGGCACAGCTTCCTGGGGGGGAGCCTGCGGCGGCGCCAGCTGTTCCAGGGGAGTGCCGCACTTGCTGCAAAAAGCATTCCCCGGCTCATTCTGGAATCCGCAACGGGAACAATACATGGACTTGCCCTCCTGCATAATTTCAGCTGTTTTGTGTCATTATAGCATATGGTTTTCAGGAAAAATACTGCACCATGTTAATATTTTCGGCTCAAAACGCTGTTTTTTACCCACTCTGCCACATGGAGCAAAATTCGCGCACCGCCGTTGCTTGTCCTCATATTGACGCCCTGTTTTCAGATTGCGCGGTTAGACAGGCCGTGCCTCACATATCCTAAATGTACGGTATTTTTGTTCGCAAAGGCAAGGTGGAAATCATGAAATCGAAGTGGATGCTCTTTTTTCTCGGTGCGATGGCGCTGATGGCCGCATCACCAATGGCGCTGGCGGCTGGCGGCAGCGTATTCTCCGTCTATCCCCAGTACACATCCGGCCAGCTCGATCCGGACGCCGGGTATTTTTTTATCCTGGCCGAGCCGGGTGAAGCGCAGACCCTCACCGTCACCGCCGTCAACGATTCGGACAGCGACATCCTGCTGTACGCGGAAAGCGCAAACGCTTATACGTCGCCCACCGGCGAGCTGGTCTATGTCGGGCAGGATACGGATAATTACGGCTATGCCGATACAGGCTACATAATGGCACAGAATATAGAGGTCTCCGCCGAGCCGTTCACCCTCCGGTCCGGCGAGAGCAGCCCGGTCAGCCTCAGTGTGACAGTGCCGGATATCCCGGACAGCGAATTCATCGGCGCGGTGTGCTTTTATACGCTGAGCGTTGGCGAAACGGAAGACGGCGGCAACGCCGCGGCGGACGAGTCGGTCAACATCAAAAACGCACAGGCCATTCCGGTGCGCATCGTGACCGGCCAGCTGGCCGCGGCGCCCAACGCGCCTCTCACCATAAGCGACGTGGCGTTCGACGGCGCTCAAAACCAGCCCTTCTTCACCGTTGAAAACAAACTGGCGACGATGGTGGTTCTCAAAAGGTTGACTTATGAGGTGTCCGATGGTTTGGGCAACACCACTGCGCCTCAGGAACTCTCTCCGGTCAAGCTGGCGCCGCGCGCCTGGTTCCGCATCTATCTGGACGAGACGGACGATCCGCCCATCCCTGGAGACTATTCGCTGCTGGTCGGATACCAGTATCACGATAGCGAGACACGCGAAAACCGCACCTTCACGGTGAACGAAGCCCAACCGGGCGCGCCGCCCACACCCGCGCAAAGCGCGGCCGCGCCTTCTCCCACACCCGCGCCCGCGCCCTCCGCTTCGTTCATCAGCACCGGAGCCGTCATCGCCGTGCTGATCGCCGTGGCCCTCATCGTGCTGCTGATCATTCTCCGCTACCGGCGCAGGAAGAAGCAGCAACAGGGCGAGAAAACCGATCTGTAAAACCGCTGATCTTTCCGCAGCACGAAAAAACACCGCAACGCCGCGGTGTTTTTCAGTGCGTGCGCCTGTTCAGCCGTCGTGCGGGTTCGGCACGTTGCCGCTCTCCACGGCTACGTTATCCACACCCACCTTGCTGAGCGCGGCTTTTTGCGCCTCCACCATCTCGCGCGGGGCTTTATTTCTCGGCTTTCTTTGCTTCATGCAGATCACCTCCCGATGCATCGTTAGTTTGCGCCGCGCTTTATATCGGCATTCATCGTGAGAACACATCGCTAAAAAACGGCGGCACCGCATTGAGAGTCATTGAATATATATGTAAGCAAGGGGGTGAAGCTTATGTGTTGTGGATGGGGCTGGAACCGTGGCTGGTGCGGCGGCGGCTGGAACCGCGGCTGGGGCGGCGGCTGCTGTGGCGGCTGGCGCGGCTGGCGCGGCGGCTGGTGCTGACAGCACCTCAGGTTCGCCTATAACCCTCCGGCGAGGCCGTAATACGCCGTAGCCGGAAACGGTCTGCCATCAGTGGCAGGCCGTACATCAGGCCACAAGCTAATCTCTTGATCACAACCAAAAAGCCATCGCCTGTCAAAAACCCCCGGCGCGTTATGCCCGGGGGTTATTTTCTTGTTTATAATCTATACATTTCCCCGGCAAACCCATGTGCCGGCACCGCCTCAAGGCTTGCTCTGCAAACAAAAGGGCCGGGGGTTTCCTGAGTGCCGTCAACTGACGTTGACAGTAAATTGCAGCTTCTCGCCGTCCGGGCCGGGCTCCCAGTTGCGCTCATTCACCATGTCGATGGTCGCGTCGCCCGCCTTTACGGCCTTGAACGTGAGCACACGCGTCCCGCCGGAGCCCGCGATGTCGCCGGTCGTATCGTCCGGCACATACTCGTCCTTGTCCAGCGCCACGACGGTCTCGTCGCTCACCGTCACGCTCCACTGATAACCGGTGGTGGGGTTCTCCTCCAGTTCGATGGTGAACGTTTCCCCCGCCTTTGCGCTGATGGACGTGTCGCCCGCTCCATACACCGTCTCTGCGCCACAGCCCGCCGCCATGAGAACCGCCGGCAGCAGCGCCGCCGCCAACCATACATATCTTTTCATATCCGCGCCTCCGTTTCCTCGTCCGTAAGACGAACGCCGGTCCATCATTGTTCCTCTGAAAGCTTTACGCCCTTTTGATAAACAATTTTATGATCGTGAACACGCAGAAGATGACAAGATTGACCACCACAATGCCCGCGCCCACCGGCACCGGCCAGACGAACGATATGAATATGCCCGCGGCGAAGCACGCCACCGATGTGATTGCCGCGCACACCACCACGCTCCTGAACGTGCGGAACATGCGCATCGCGGTCAGCGCCGGGAAGATGACGAGGCTGGATATCAGCATCGCGCCCATCATGCGCATGCCCACCACGATGATGAGGGCGGTCAGCAGCGCGATCAGCATGTTGTACCGGCCCGCGCGGATGCCCGTGGCCCTGGCGAAATTCTCGTCGAACGTCACCGCGAATATCTTGTTGTAGAACAATACGTACAGCGTCAGCACCACGGCGGACACGCCGATGCTCAATATGACGTCGCTCTCGCTCATGGCGAGGATGCTGCCGAACATGTAGTTGTATACGTCCACGTTCATACCCGTCGTCATGGACACCACGATGATGCCGATGGCGATGGCGCTGCTGGACACCAGCGCGATGGCCGCGTCCCCCTTTATCAGGCTGCGCTCGCTGAGCCGCAGCAACAGGAACGCCGCGACGGCCACCACCGGCAGCGATACCTCCAGCGGGGCGAGGTTCATCGCGAGGGACACCGACAGCGCGCCGAACCCCACGTGAGACAGACCGTCGCCGATCATCGAGTAGCGCTTGAGGACGAGGCTGACGCCCAGCAGCGCGGCGCACAGCGCCACCAGCGTGCCCACAATCAGCGCGCGCACAATAAACGTATACGAGAAAAGGCTTCCCAGATCAGGCATGCGCGTGCACCCCCATCATCCGGCGGCAGATGTCCGTCTCCATGTAATCCTCCCGGCTGCCGAAGAAAGCGGCCTGTGTGTCCATATGCAGTATCTTGTTGCCGCACTGTACGGCGCTGCGCACGTCGTGCGTCACCATGATCACGGTGATGCCCCGCTCCCGGTTCAGGCTGTCGATCAGCGCGTACAGCTCCGACGTGATCACCGGGTCCAGCCCGGCCACGGGTTCGTCCAGCAGCAGCAGCTTCTCGGTGGCGCACAGCGCGCGCGCCAGCAGCACCCGCTGCTGCTGCCCGCCGGACAGCTCCCGGTAACAGGTCTTCTCAAGGCCGCTGATTTCCAGCCTCTCCATGTTCTCCCGCACACGCCGCCGGTCTTCGCCGGTGTAGAACGGCAGAAAGCCCTGGCGGTTGAGACAGCCGGACAGCACCACCTCGCCTACGCTGGCGGGGAAGTCCTTCTGCACTGCGGTCTGCTGCGGCATATAGCCGATCTCGCGCTGCCGGAGGCCGGTAAAGCGCACCGTCCCCGACGCTGGCTTCATCAGCCCGAGCAGCCCTTTGATCAGCGTGCTCTTGCCGCTGCCGTTTTCGCCCACGATGCTGAGGTAATCCCCCGGCTCCAGCGCGAAGCTGACGCCCTCCACCGCCGTGTGGCCGTCATATTTCATAGTGAGGTTTTCGCAGGAAATCAGCGCCATATTCACTCCAGTCCTTTTTCCAGATTATCCGCGTTCTGCTCCATCAGCGTCACATAGGTCGCGCCTGCGGCGAAGTCGTCCTTCGTCACGTTGTGGCAGGAATGCAGCAGCAGCATGTCCGCTCCCGTCTGCTCGCACACCGCCGTTGCCACCTGCTTGTTGCTGAACTCGATATGGTACACGTATGGGATGTTGTTCTGCTTGACCCTGTCGATCAGGTAGGCCAGCGTGGCCGCGCTCACGTCGCTCTCGGCGCTGCACCCGCTGAACGCCGCGTAATAGTCGAGGCCGAACTCTTCCGCCAGATAGCGGAACGGGAACCTGTCCGCCACCAGGATCAATTTGCTCGGCGCGTCGTCCACGATCTGCCTTATCCGGTCGTCCACCGTCTGGATCTTCGCGGTGTAATCCGCCGCGTTCTTTTTATACGCCTCCGCGTTGGCGCTGTCCGCGCCGCCCAGCGCGTCCGCTATCGCGTCCACGATCAGTATGGCGTTCCGGGGCGACGTCCAGATATGCTCGTCGTATTCCAGGACCTCCAGTCCGGCGCTCTCTTCCTCTTCCTCTTCTTCCTCCTGCATGCCTTCCACCGTCTCTTCCACAAGCGGCGTCACGGCGTCCATCATGCGGACGATGAGCTTGCCGTCCGTATCCATGGATTCCAGCACGGTGTCCACCCAGGCGTCGTTCTCGCCGCCGGTATAGATGAATACGTCGCTGTTCTGTATCTTCATGATGTCCTCAGTGGTCGGGTCGAACGAGTGCACCTCCGCGCCGGGGTCGATCAGCATGGTCACGTCCGCGAGCCCGCCCGCCACCGCGCGCGCAAAATCGTACGGCGGGAATATCGTGGTCACCACGCTCAGTCTGCCGCCGTCAACAGCGCTTGGCGACGTGTTTTCCGTATTCGCGGGCGCGCAGGCCGCGAGCCCTGCCGCGGCCAGCATTGCGGCCAGCACATATATCAAAAACTTCTTCATGTTTGTTTGCCTCCTTAAGCACATCGAATCTTTTGTTGTATTCCGGCTCCATATGTCAGTTGTCCAGCCGCACCTTCGTTGACACCGGCGTCTCTGCGGTTATGGCCACACTGGCCAGCGCCATGCCGTGAACGGCAACCGTCAGCACCGCCCCCGCGACGGCACCCGCGGCGCACACGGCGAGCAGGCCTTGCAGCACATCCATGCACGCACGCACATGAGGACACAGCGGGCAGTCGTGCCCGATACAGTCGTGCCCGGCCTCCGCCACGATGTAGCCACAGCACAACGCCAGCGCGACCACCAGCAGCAGCGCCAGTCCGCGCATCAGGTTCTTATTCAGACCACCCAGATATATGGTTCTATGCATCGGTCACCTTTTGCCGGACGCGCATTTGTTGCACAGGCCGTATATCACCGTCCTGAACCTGTCGATGCAGAATTGGTGATGCTCCAGCAGATGCGTGGTCAGCTCGTCCAGATGCCCGCACTGCAGATGGATCATCTGTCCGCAGTCCGCGCAGACCAGATGGTAGTGCGCCGGGCCGCCCTCATGGCAGTCCACATACTGGTAGCACGCGCCCTGGCCTTCCGCCCCCGCATACCGCACCACCACGCCCTGCCGCACCAGCTTGTCGAGGTTTCGGTACACCGTGGTCTGCCCCACGGATGCGCCCTGCTCCTTCAGACAGGCCATGATGCTGTCCACCGTGACATGGGACGACCGGTGCGCCTTCAGGCAGTCCAGTATCAGCTTCCCCTGCTTCGTATCATATCCCATCGCACTCTATGCCTCTCAATTTGAAAATGATACCCGTTTTCGGATTGAGTTTACCATACCCGTGCGGTTTCATTCAATAGCCCCTGCTGATATTTTTCCAGATTTGCCCCTCTTTTTAAACGGGCAGCAAAAAAGGCCCCGGCCTGTGGCCGGGGATCCCTGAGTCACGGCAGGATCATGGGCCGATCATGCCGTTATATTTTCCATCATGTTCCTTCCGTGCCCAATCCGCTCCGGGACGCCTATTCCGTGGGTTCCGTCGTCTGAACACGCTCCGCTTCCTTCTCCGTTGGTTGGACGGATGTCTCTGCTTCCGACACCGATGGCTGTTCAGGCGCTTCTTCCGCTACCGGGAACTGTATAGACGCCTCTTCCGTTACCGGAGGGACAGGCGTTTCCTCCGATACCAGTGGCTGCGTCAACGTCTCCTCCGATACCGGCGGCTGCACGGACAGCTCCTCCGCCACCGGCGTGCTGTCCTGCTGCGGCCCAAACACGTCTTCCGTCACCGGCAAAACGGCTTCTTCCGCTATCCCGGCGTCGTGCTTCGCCTTTTTGGTCCGCGGCTTTCGTGACGGCCTTGCGGGCTTTTCCGCAGGCGCTTCCGCCACCGCTTCTGTCTTCTTTTTGCTGCGCTTTGCGGATGCCTTGCTGCCCTTCTTCTCTTCCTTCTTCGCTGCCTCTTTCTTGTCGGCCTTCTTCGCGCGCCTCGACGGTTTTTCTTCCACAACAGCCGCCGTCTCCGCCGATTCCGAGATGACTTCCGCAGGCTTTGCCACTTCAAGCCCCAGCGTCTTTTCGGCGGTGTTTCCGGACGCGCTCTTCAGGATGAACTGGCCCACCATATTCTTCAAAAGCTCGGCCTGGCCGGAAAGCTCCTCGCTGGCCGCCGCCGCCTGCTCCGCCGTGGCCGAGTTGTTCTGCACCACGCCGGACAGCTGCTCGATGCCGCGGTTCACCTGCGCGATGGCGCTCGCCTGTTCGCCGGACGCCGCCGCGATCTCGCTCACCAACTGCCCCGCCTTGCGGATGCCTTCCACCATCTCGTTCAGCGCCGCGGACGTTTCGCCCGCGATCTTCGTGCCGGCCACCGTCTTGCGGATAGACCCTTCGATCATGTCGGTGGTCTCCTTGGCCGCGCTGGCGCTGCGTCCCGCGAGGTTGCGCACCTCTTGCGCCACCACCGCGAAGCCGCGCCCGTGCACGCCCGCCCGCGCGGCTTCCACCGCCGCGTTCAGCGCGAGTATGTTGGTCTGGAATGCGATGTCGTCGATCACCTTGATGATCTTGCTAATGCTGCGGGACGACTCGCTGATCTCATTCATCGCCTGCTGCATCGCCTTCATCTGCTCGTTGCCCTGCACCGCGCCCGTCTGCGCCTCTTCGGTGAGCCTATTGGCCTGGCCCGCGCCCACCGCGTTCTGACGCGTCTGCTCCGCGATCTGGCCGATGGTGGCCGTCAGCTCCTCGATGGCGCTGGACTGTTCAGTCGCGCCCTGCGAGATATCCTGGCTGCCGTCCGACACCTGCCGCGTGCCGGAAGCCACCTCGTCCGCCGCCGTGCTGATCTCGCCCAGCACTGCGTTCAGAGAATCGATGATGGCGTTGATGGAATCTTTAAGCTCGATGAAATCGCCCTTGTATTCCGACTCGATGCCGATGCCGAGATTGCCCTTCGCCATCTCGCCCAGCACCGCTGATATCTCGCTGATATACCCTTTTATCGCGTTCAGGCCGCCGCCCAGGTTGGTGGCGATCTCGCTGAACAGCGCGTGCATCTCCGCGGTGTCGGGATCCGGCTCCTCCACCACGATGTCGCAGTACAGCTCGCCCCGGGCCAGCCGCTGCAGGTTCACCAGCAGCTTGTCCACCTCGGCGCTCTGGTAACGGGACTGCTTGTCCGCAACCGCGCGCGCCGCCTCCACATCCTTGAAGGCCTGGCGTACCTCGCCGTCTATCGTGGCCGCCAGCTGGCCCGTCTCGTCTTTGGACCTGACCTTGAGCGGCGCGTCCAGATCGCCCGAGGCGATAGCCTTGGCGCATGCCGCCGCCGCCGCGACCGGCCTGGATACGATGCGCGATATCACCAAGCCCACGCCCACTGACAGCACGAGCACCGCGCCCGCCACGATGACCATCACCAGCATGACGCCGCCCGCCTGGCTGTTGTTGGCGTTCGCGGTATTCAGCGCTTCGTCCGACTTGGCGGTGATCAGCGCGTTGATGGCCTTCTGCACATTCTCCGCCGCGATACCCGCCTCGCTGCTGTCGCTGATCATGCCGATGGCCGTGGCGCGGTCGCCCGAACGGACCACGCGGATCACTTCCTTCGACAGCGGATCATAGGTATCGTTCGCGGCCTTGAACCGGTCGTACAGCGATTTGATATCCGCCGACATCGCGGTGCTGTCCAGCTCGGTAACCACGCCGCTGATCTCCATGCGCCGCTCTTCCAGCTTGGTGAGCGCCAGCTCCATCAGCGCCGGTTCCTCCAGCATGATCGCGTCCCGAAGGCTCACGCGCTCGCGCTGGAACGCCACGCTGATCTTGGCCAGCTTCTGTATCGGCACCGTCATGCTCTCATACATCTGCATGCCGGATCTGTTGATCTGATCCAGATTGAGTATCGCAAAGACGGCCATTCCGGCAGACAGCACGGCAATCAGGAGGAAGCTGATAATGAGCTTAGATGCAATCTTCATATTGACAAACCACTTCATTCAAAAAGCTCCTTATCCGATGCTCGCGATGAGCCTCTGTTCGTCATCCAAAAACAGCATCTCGCAGTCCAGCAGCAGCTTCACGCGTCCGTCGATCTTTCCGATGCCTTTCAAATAGCTGTTGTGGATGCCCGTGCGGTAATTGGGCGGCGGAACGATCTGGTCTTCTCCGATCACCATCACCTCGGCCACGCTGTCCACAATCAGCCCGACGGCAAATGCTTCCGTGTCTATGATGATGATGCAGGTGCGGTCGTTGTAGTCGATAGGGGGTTTTTTGAACCTTAATCGCATGTCGATCACGGGTATGATCTTGCCTCTTAAGTTCACGATGCCTTTGACATGTTCGGGTATCTCGGGAAGGGTGGAAATCGGCTGCATGCCGATGATCTCGGTGACATACCTGATCTCGATGCCGAATTCCTCATCACCCAGGGCAAACGTCAAAAAGCGGTCGCTTTGAGTATCTTCGTTTTCCTCTAAAAAAGCGCCGGGGTCCAGTGCCATTGCCTTGTCCTCCTTCTGTTTGATTGAAAATGGATCAATGATATGATATTGAACGCGCAGCTGTCTCGTTTGAAAATTCCAAACCGAAAACAATCCGCGCCAAACAGTTGGTCAGGGTTATGGTTATTATATCGGTTTCCAATGTGAAAAGTTGACAAGAAATTTTGGTCATTGGCAGGGAAATTTTGTGCAACTTTATCCATGCCTCATGAACAAAACGGCAGCTCTCCGTGGGGAAAGCTGCCGTCTCTGATTTCCGGGGCCCCCGCCGGCGTATGCGCCGGTGGGGGTGCGTTTCCGGGGTGTTTTGATCAATATTTGCCGAAGTCGCCGTCCGTGAGATCGATGCTGATGTCCGTTTTCAGCTCCGGTGCCTCCGGCCCTGCGGGCAGCGCGGGCGTCTCTGGCGCTGTGCCGCTTTGTCTTTGTTTCAGGCTGAACCGGCCCACCATGTCCTTGAGCAGCGCGGCCTGGCCGGACAGCTCTTCCGCCGCGGCCGCCGCTTCCTCGGACGTCGCCGAGTTGGTCTGCACCACCGCCGACATCTGCTCGATGCCGCGGTTCACCTGCGCGATAGCCGTCGCCTGTTCGCCCGACGCCGACGCGATCTCAGCCACCAGCTGCGCCGCCGCTTCCACGCCCTGCACGATGGAGGCCAGCGCTTCCGCCGTCTCGTCCGCGATCTTCGTACCCGCCATCGTCTTCCCGATGGAGCCTTCGATCAGCTCCGTGGTCTCCTTTGCCGCGCCGGCACTTCTGGCCGCGAGGTTTCTCACCTCTTCCGCCACCACCGCGAAGCCCTTGCCGTGCACGCCCGCCCGCGCGGCTTCCACCGCCGCGTTCAACGCGAGAATGTTGGTCTGGAACGCGATGTCGTCGATCACCTTGATGATCTTGGATATGCTGCGCGAAGCGTCGCTGATCTCGCCCATTGCCTGCTGCATCGCCTGCATACGCTCATTGCCCTTTTCCGCATCCGCCGCCGCCGCTCTTGTCAGCTCGTTCGCCTTGCCCGCGCTCATCGCGTTCTGCCGCGTCTGCTCGGCGATCTGCGTCACCGAAGCGGTCAGCTCTTCGATGGAGCTGGATTGCTCCGTGGCTCCCTGCGATATCTCCTGGCTGCCGTCGGACACCTGGCGCGTGCCCGCCGCCACCTGGTCCGCCGCGAGGCCGATCTCGCCCAGCACCTCGTTCAGCGAGCCCACGATGCCGTTGATGGAACTTTTAAGCGCGATGAAGTCGCCCCGGTACTCCGCCGTGATGCCCACATCCAGGTTGCCTTTGGACATCTCGCCCAGCACCTGGGATATCTCGGCGATGTATTGCTTGATGGCGTTCAGGCCGCCGCACAGGTTGGTGGCGATCTCGCTGAAAAGCGCATGGAGCGCCGCCGTATCGGTGTCGGCATCCGCCACGGCGATATCGCAATACAGCTCGCCGCGCGCCAGCCGCTGCAGATTCACCAGCAGCTTTTCCACCTCTGCCGATTGGTACGCCCCCTGCTTTTCGGAAAGCCGCCTTGCCCGTTCGATGGCTTTGAAGGCCCCGCGCACCTCATTGTCCAGCGTCATCTGCAATTGGCCGATCTCGTCCCTGGTCCTGATCGAGATGCTCTCATCCAGCTGTCCCGCCGCCAGCGCTTTCGCGAAACGGGCCGTCTCCCGCACCGGCTTCAGCGCCTTCTTGACGAATATCAGCCCTGCCGCCACGCCCAGGCCCAGCGCGCCCGCGCAAATGCACATCGTCAGCAGTATGGCATACGCCACATTATCCATGAAGTCGTCTTCTTCAACGTAAACGCCGACGCTCCAACCGTCCGTTTCCGGAACCGGCGCGTAGCTTTGCGCCCACCTCAGTCCGTCTTTGACGTAGGTGCCATAGCCTGTGCCGCCTGCCGTCATATCCTGCTCAATCGCGGCGATATCCGACAGCGACGGGTCTTTTTTGGCGGCCTCCGTCGCATTGTATTCAAACACCCTGGATGCGTCGCTATGCGCGATCACCAGTCCGTCCTTGTTGATGATATACGCCTTGCCGGCCTCGCCCACGCTGATAGCGGACACAATGTCCGAAAGCATCATGAGATTGGGCTTAAAATACACCACGCCCACCACCTGGGACCCCTCTTTGCCGTCCTTCCATACCGGCGCGGCAATCATCACGCTGTACTCGCCTGTCAGCTTGCTGACCAGCGGACCGGAGATACAGGCCTGTCCCTGCATGGCGGTTTTGAAATAATCGCGGTCGGAGAAGTCCGTGCCGTCCAACAGGCTGATGCCGTCCGGGCCCAGCACGTTGCCCCCGACATAACCGTAAGTGTCGACTTTATGCTGAATGATCTCCTGCTTTTTCTGAGCCGCTATGCCGGGATTCCCCAAATCGGGCAGGCACCCGGTGTCCACCGCCACCTGCTTCGTGATCGACAGCTCCTTTTCAATCCGAACCGCCGCCTGTAAGGCCACCTCCTGCATGCTCTGTCTTAAAACATCCTCGGCTGTCAGGCGGTTCAGCACCACGCTCGCCGCTCCCAGCACCCCGCACAAAAGAACCACCATCCCCATCACAAGAAGGAGGACCCTTGCTTTGACCGTTTTCATAGAAACTCCCCTCGTGGCATTGCCACAAACAATACTTATGTCATTCCTTGTTCTCAGTGTGTATTTATACGCTGCCTGTTGTATATGGTTTCACGCCTTTGTGTTTTCTGGCCGTCCCCCTTCCATGCCGGTCGAACCGGTAGTCATAAACTCCAATAGAGAACATCGTACTTTTCGACCGCGGCATTATATAAAAAACTCCCGCGAAATGTTAAATGTTCGCAGGAGTTTCGTTTTGTCTTTGGAATGCCGGTCAATACTTGCCGAAGTCGCTGTCGGTGAGACCGATATCGATATCCGGTTTCTGCTTCGGCCTTTCAGGCCTCGCCGGCAGTGCGGGTGTCTCAGGTGTCTCGGACACCTCAGATATCTCAGGCGCCGCGCCGCTTTCTCTGGCCTTCAGGCTGAACTGCCCCACCATGTCCTTGAGCAGCGCCGCCTGGCCGGACAGCTCTTCCGCTGCGGCCGCCGCTTCCTCGGACGTCGCCGAGTTGTTCTGCACCACCGCCGAAAGCTGCTCGATGCCGCGGTTCACCTGCGTGATGGCCGTGGCCTGTTCATTGGAAGCCGTCGCGATCTCGCTCACCAACTGCCCCGCCTTGCGGATGCCTTCCACGATCTCGCCCAGCGCCGCCGCCGTTCCGTCCGCGATCTTCGTGCCCGCGTCCGTCTTGCGGATGGAGCTTTCGATCAGCTCCGTGGTCTCCTTGGCTGCCTTGGCGCTCCGGGCCGCGAGGTTTCTCACCTCTTCCGCCACCACCGCGAAGCCCTTGCCGTGTACGCCCGCCCGCGCGGCCTCCACCGCCGCGTTCAGCGCGAGGATGTTGGTCTGGAACGCGATGTCGTCGATCACCTTGATGATCTTCGATATGCTGCGGGACGCTTCGTTGATCTCGCTCATCGCCTGCTGCATCGCCTTCATCTGCTCGTTGCCCTGCACCGCGCCGGACTGCGCCGTTTCGGTGAGCGTATTGGCTTCGCCCGCGCTCACCGCGTTCAGCCGCGTCTGCTCGGCGATCTGGCCGATGGACGCCGTCAGCTCCTCGATGGCGCTGGACTGCTCCGTCGCGCCCTGCGAGATATCCTGGCTGCCGTCCGACACCTGCCGCGTGCCCGACGCCACCTGGTCCGCCGCCATGCTGATGTCTCCCAGCACGCCGTTCAGCGACTCGATGATGGCGTTGATGGAACCTTTCAGCGCGATGAAATCGCCCCTGTATTCCGACTGGATGCTGACGTCGAGGTTGCCCTTGGCCATCTCGCCCAGCACCGACGATATCTCGCTGATATAGCCTTTCAGTGTGCTGATGGTGCCGTTCAGCGCTTCCTTGATCAGCGCGTGGTCGCCCCGGTATTCGCCCGTCACCGAAACGCCGAGGTTGCCTTTGGCCATCTCGGCCAGCACCGCCGCCGACTCGACCACCGGTTCTGTCACCGCGTCCAGCGTGTGGTTCACGCCCTCAACGATCTTGCGGAAGTCGCCCTGATGCTTCTCCACGTCAGCGCGTGTGGACAGCTCGCCGTCCACCGCGGCCTGCGCCAGCATATTCGCGTCCGCCAGCATGGCCTTCAGCGAATCCGCCGCGCTGGTGAACGCCCCGGCCAGCGTGCCGATCTCGTCGCCGCGCCGTATATTCATGTCAAGGTCCGTGTTGCCGGCCGCCAGTTGCAGCGCGCCTTTGGTGATAACAGCCAGCGGCTTCCTGATGCTCCGCCGGACGAATATGAGCATCGCCACCACCGCCGCCACGATGAGTATCCCGGCCGCCCCGATCGAGATCATCATCGACATGTTGCGGCTCTGTTCTATTTCAGCCGTCTGCAGCCCTGCGAAAAGCACGCCGATCGCGTTACCGGAATTGTCCTGCAGGGGCGCATACAGCGACATGTAAGGTTGTCCGAAGAGAACCGTCCGTTCTTCAACCCGCTGCTTGTCCTTCAGCACCGTCTGGGCGAGGTTGGCTGTCAGCTTGGCGCCCAGCGCCCGCTCGCCGTTGTTCATGATGGTGGTCGATGTTCTCACGTCTCCGGAGAAGACGGAGAAATCCACGCCCATCATCTCCTTCAATTCGTCGAGCATCTCCTGCTGGTCATAGTAGATGCCGCCCACCACGTTGCCCACCTGCCTGCCGTCCTCATAATTGAGCGGCCTTGCAGACAGCAGATACAGGTTGTTGGCGTCGTCCGCATAGGCTCCCGCGCCGCCCGCAAGCGCAGCGTCCACGTAGCCCGTTCCGGCTGCGCCCCCTTTGTCGTTGGACGAAAAAAGCACTTTCCCATCCATATCAAGGATGATCACAAAGCTCAGCCCGGAGCTGCTGACGCCTGTCAGCGCGTTCGCAATGCGTCCGCTGTCCTGCATGGTGACGCCCGCCTTCAGGAAGCCGTTGTTCGCCACGCTGAGTGTCGCGGTGTCGCAATTCCTTTTCAATTCATCCATTCGGGTGTTTAAGTAATCAAAAGCTCTGTGCACTTGCCCTCTGATGATATCATCCGAATATTTGTTGTTCTGTACCGTCAGCACCGCCACGCACGCCACGGCAACCAGTATAATCGCTGTGAGCACAACGCCTAAAATTTTAACGGATATGCTTCTGAGAACTGTTTTTTTGCCGGACTTATTTTCCGCCTGCTTCTTCAAAAAACACACACCCCTTCATGAGTTTATAGCAGCGCAACCTGTCGTGCGCAAAAACAACTTCAATGGATAGAACCGCAAACCAGCAAAGCTTCGCATTGGTTTTGAACGGAAATAAGGCCGACATCTCGAGCTTGAAATGCAATTTTTCATCGTCTGATCGTCACAAGGCCTATAATCATATTATTTTATCGTTCCAATACTTTCAAATCTTTAGCGTTTCCGCAAGCTGCCATGCAAAAAATTGAACCGACGGCGCAAAATACTGCACCGCCGGCTGCCGTCACCTGTTCAATATATCAGTATTTTCCGAAATCCCCGTCCTCCAGCAGAATTCCGCCGGGTTCTGTGAGCGCGGGCTGCTCCGGCTGCTCCGGTTTGACCGCCTTGGCAGCGACGGCGGACGCTCTATCCTTCAGCTTGAACTGGCCCACCATGTTCTTGAGCATTTCAGACTGGCCGGACAGCTCTTCCGCCGCCGCCGCGGCTTCTTCCGCCGTGGCCGAGTTGGTCTGCACCACCCCGGAGAGCTGCTCGATGCCGCGGTTGACCTGCGCGATGGCGTTTGCCTGTTCGCCCGACGCGCTCGCGATCTCGCCCACCAGCTGTCCCGCCTTCCGGATGCCTTCCACAATCTTGCTCAGCGAAGACGCCGTCTCGTCCGCGATCTTCGTGCCCGCCGTCGTCTTGTTGATGGAGCCTTCGATCAGCTCCGTGGTCTCCTTCGCCGCGCTGGCGCTTCTGGCCGCGAGGTTTCTCACCTCCTCCGCCACCACCGCGAAACCCTTGCCGTGCACGCCCGCCCGTGCGGCCTCCACCGCCGCGTTCAGCGCGAGTATGTTGGTCTGGAACGCGATGTCGTCGATCACCTTGATGATCTTGGATATGCTGCGCGAGGCTTCGTTGATTTCCCCCATCGCCTGCTGCATCGCCCGCATCTGCTCGTTGCCGATGGCCGCATCCGCCCGGGCCTCTTCCGACAGCGTGTTGGCTTCACCCGCGCTGATCGCGTTCTGCCGCGTCTGCGCTGCGATCTGCGTCACGGATGCCGTGAGTTCCTCAATGGAGCTGGACTGTTCCGTCGCGCCCTGCGATATCTCCTGGCTGCCGTCCGATACCTGCCGTGTGCCGGACGCCACCTGTTCCGCCGCAATGCTGATCTCTCCCATCACACCGTTCAGCGAGCCGACGATGGTGTTGAGCGATTCCTTCAAGGCGATGAAGTCGCCCCGGTACTCCGCCGTGATGCCCACGTCCAGATTACCCTGGGACATCTCGCCCAGCACCGAAGAAATCTCGGATATGTAGCCTTTCAGCGTCTCGGCGGTGCCGTTCAGCGCGTGCTTGATGATGGCGTAGTCGCCCGCGAAATCGCCGGTAACGGACGCGCCGAGGTCGCCCTCAGCCACGCGGGACAATACCTGCGCCGCCTCGTTGATGGGCGCTATCACGGCGTCCAGCGTGTTGTTGATGCTCTGTATGATCTCGCCGTATCCGCCTTTGTGCTTCGACACATCCGCCCGTGTGGACAATGCGCCCTTTACGGCAGCCTCAGAAAGCATGAAGGAGTCTCCCAGCAGCTGATACAGCGCCGTATGCACATCATTCAGGTTCTTACCCATCTTGCGGAACTCGCCGCTGAACCTGCTGATATCAAGCGGCTCAAAATGCTCACCGTTGGCGATTTTGCTGAGCTGCACCGCCGTGGCCCGGCACGGCTTCGTGATGCTTCGGGTCAGCAGCAGGCCCAGCAGCACCGCGATCACCACGCCCGCCGACAGCAGCGCGATCATCAGTATGACGCTCTGGTTCGCGGTGCCGGTGTTGCTGTCGCTCTTTAAGCGCGCCTGCTCCTTATTGTAATCCACCAGCGCCTGGAACGCTGCCTGGAGAGCGGCGGCGGTATCCGCCGATTTTTCCAGCAGATGGGTGAGCGCCTCCTCCGACTGCCCGGCCTGAACCATCGTCTTGACGTCTCTCAGATACGTCTTGTAGTCCATCCACAGAGAGTCCGCCTTGGAGTAAAGCGCCTGCCCTTCCGTTGTTTCCAGCAGGGACGAATACTTCATCATGCTGTCTTCGGACGCCGCGATATACTCGTCAATTTTTTTGCGGCATTCCTCGATATCCGCGCCTTCGGACACCGTCATTTTGAGGGCGTTGAACCGGGCCATCTGGTAGTTGAGCGCCGCGTCCGCGCTGTACGCCACGCCCATCGTGTTCTTCTCATACAGCAGCATGTCGTTTTGGCTGATGACGTTGATATTGAGCAGCCCAAAAGCCCCAATCGCGCCGGCAATCAGCGCCACGATCATGAATCCGGCGATCATCCTGACGCCGATCCCCATTTTTTTGAACATCACTGTTTTCCTTTCCTTTTGTATTCTTCATAGAACTCTTTGCTTTCTTCTCCGGAAAAAGAGCCGTTCACAGTCCGGCAGCCCGCCCCACTTATTGACCTTGCCGATGGCCGCCACCAAGCTGACCCTGATACCAAATTCTGCGTCGTCGGGAGCAAACGTTAAAAAAACGTCCGTGCCGGGTGTTTTCATCTTCACCCAGCCGCACGTCCGGTTCAAACGCCACAGGTCGGCCCTCCTTAAAATTTGTCACTGCTAAGATTATCCGCTGGTACACAGAATCATTTTAAATGAACCCGCGCCATACAAACGGTTGTTTACCTGTTGGATATATCGATATTTACCGGAAAAATATAACGATATTTTCAAAAAATAATTCATTTTTTCTATTTTGCGCGGATATAAACAAATTTGGAAGAAGGAAAACAAAAAAACTATGGATTAATGAAACCATAGCACTTGGCCTGAATAGCTTATTTTTTAAAAATAAGCCTTTAATTAAACAGTTTGGCGGTATTTAAAATATTACTGCAAATATACATTGCGTCATCGATATCTTTTGGCTCTACCTTGTCCCGCAATACCAGCCAATCCATCAAGCCTTGCGCCATGATAAACAGGCATAACGACATTCTGTGCTTTTGCAGCGGATCGTCCGTGTGGGATATGATGGCCCAAAGCTTCTCTGAAAAACTGGTATTTAACTGATAAAGCGCGTTGGTTGTCTGCTCGGCAATTTCAACAAACGTTCCATTGTTGGGCATCAGCATCACGTGCTTCCAGAACAGCAGCTTGTCCTTATCTGAAAAATATTTGAGCGTGTTAATAAGAATACTGTGTGAAACTTCCTTGAAATTTCCGCTTTCCAACGCGGTATCCATCACGCCATGATTATATGATTGCAGCTCTTTGTCCAGTATCACAGTAAAGATATCGCTTTTGTTTTTGAAGTGCACATAAAGGGAGGACTTATCAAGGCCTACTGCGTCTCCTATTTGCTGCATTGTCGTGGACCCGTAGCCCTGCCTGGCAAACAGCTTGAACGCCTCATCGATAATTTGTAACTTTCTCATTTCCCTACCCAAAATGTTATGTTAAATAATTATATAGCATTCGTCAAGTGATTACAATAATATATCAATATTTTTCCAATAGCTTCGCAGAGCTAACCATTTCCGTTATTTATCTGCTGCCGAAT
Organism: Bacillota bacterium; assembly: GCA_023428025.1. Lineage (GTDB taxonomy): Bacteria > Bacillota > Clostridia > Christensenellales > SZUA-584 > SZUA-584. The sequence continues at coordinate 7,610 of JAEYZN010000013.1, read as the reverse complement.
GTGTTATAATATACCTGAAACGGAAATTGCCGTCGGCAAGGCGGCAAATAAAAGGCGGAGCGCATGGCAAAAAACGCTGACGAAAACAAAGGACGATTCAAAGAGATACTGAGGGTGCTGGCGAGGCACGAGCTGACGCGCGGCCTCAGCCCCGAGAAGCTGCGCCGCGTGCTGGAGGACTTGGGCCCCACGTTTATCAAATTCGGCCAGCTGCTGTCCATGCGGCCGGATGTGATCCCCGAGGAATACTGCGAGGAGCTGACCCGGCTGCGCACCGACGTGATGCCGATGGATTTTTCCGCCGTGCTATCCGTGCTGGAAGCCGAATACGGCAGGCCGCCGCATGCCCTTTTCGCTTCTATCGACAGCGAATCCGCCGGGTCCGCATCCATCGCGCAGGTGCACCGTGCGGTGCTGAAGGACGGGCGCAATGTGGTGCTGAAGGTGCAGCGCCCCGGCATATACGGCAAAATGGCGCAGGACATGCGCCTGCTGCACCGGGCTTCAGGCATCATCCGTATCGTTCAGAAGACGGGCCAGGTGATCGACTTCGACACCGTGATCGACGAGATGTGGTCCGCCGCCCAGCAGGAGCTGGATTTCCTGATCGAAGCGGGCCATATCCGCGAGTTCACCGAAAACAACGCCGACATCAGCTACATCGCGTTCCCCCAGGTGGAGTGGGCACTCACCACACAGCGTGTGCTGGTGATGGAGCTCATCGACGGCATACAGATCGACGACACCAAGGCGCTAAAGGCGGCGGGATACGACCTCACGGAGATCTGCGACCAGCTGGCTGCCAACTATTTAAAGCAGGTGGTGGACGACGGTTTCTTTCATGCGGACCCACATCCGGGCAATATCCGCATCCGGGACGGCAAGATCGTCTGGATTGACCTTGGCATGACGGGACGGCTGTCCGCCCGCCACCGCCAGCTGTTCAAAAGCGCCATTTACGCCGCGTCCGCGAACGACTACTATGAACTCAAATCCGTGGTGCTGGCGCTTGCCCGCCAGACGGGCGATGTGGACCATCTGAAGCTGTACGCCGACATCGAAGAGATGATGACACGATACGGCTCGGAGGAGCTGGGCAACATCGACGTCGGCCAGTTCGTGATGGAATTCATCCATGTGGCGGAATCCAACGGCCTCGCGATGCCCGCAGGCATATCCATGCTGGGGCGCGGCATCATCACCATTGAGGGCGTGCTCAGCCGCGTCAGTCCCGACACCAGCCTGATGCGCATCCTGGCTTCGCACGTGTCCGACACCATGCTGCACGACGGCGGCATACAGGATGAACTGCTGCGCGGCGGCAAGGCGCTGTATGTGTTCGGCAAGCGCACGCTGGGCTTGCCCGGCCAGATGTCGGACATGCTGCGCATTGCGTCCAAGGGGCAGGCGCGCCTCGGCATCGAGATCGTCGGCTCCGAAGCGCCCATGAGCCGTTTCGACCGCATCATGAACCGAATGATCGTGGGCATCGTGAACGCCGCCGCCGTGATCGGCTCCAGCATCCTCTGCACCACCGACATGGAGCCCAAGCTGCTCGGCATCCCGCTGCTGGGCGTGCTGGGCTTCTCCGCGTCGTTCATCACGACCATCTGGCTGATCGCGCGCATACTGCGCGGAAACCGAAAGCCCCGCCTCAGGCGCAGCCGCCTCATCAGGAAGCGGTACAAACCCAAATTATAATCTGACGGGCTTTATTCCACCCCAATAAAAAAAGCGGGCCGGACAGCTTCCACCCCTGATTCAAGCTAGCGAATGGGATATTTCCCGAACTCCTTGGCGTATTCGTACAGGCACACCACGTTCTCCGGCGGCGTGTCGTTCTGGATAGGGTTGGCCGGTGCGAGGATGTCGTTTGCCATAGCGCTTTTTGAGTTCGAAGGAGTCCATGCCCGTTGCCAGCGGCTGCACCGGGTTCAGGATGTCCGTGCCGAAATCCAGAAAATCGTCGATCAGCTCGGATATCGCGCTGCAGCTGTGGAACCACAGCATGTGAATTGATGTCGTCCGCTGTTATTCGCTTTGTTTCCGGGCCACGATCACACGGGTCTTTTCGGACAGCTTTTCCACCAGCCTCGGGTCCGCGTTCCAGTCGGTGATCACGCAGCCGATGTCCGCCATGTCCGCCACTTTTTCGGTGGCGGCGCGATGGAATTTGTTGTGGTCCACCAGCAGCAGCGTGCGCCGGGCCGCCGATACCAGCTTCCGCTTCAGCGCGGCCTCCGCCGGATACGGGTCTGTCACGCCGCCCTCCACCGACACCGAGTTTGCGCCGATCACACAGGTGGTGATGTCCAGCCGGGACACGAAATCCTCCGCCGCCGAGCCCACAAAGCTATTGGTCTGCGACGAAAAAAGCCCGCCCGTGCTGTACAGCGTGATGTCCTTCTCGTCCATCAGCTCGTAAAACACGCCGGGGTTGGTGGCGACGACGGTCAGCTGATTTTTGTTTTTGAGCAGCTTGGCCAGCTGGAACGCAGTGCTGCTGTTGTCGAAGACGATGGTCTCGCGGTCGGATATCAGGCGCAGCGCTTCGCGGGCGATGGCCTGCTTTTCTTCAACATAGAGGTTTTTCACGCGGCTGTAGATGTAGCTGTTCTCCTTGTCCGGCAGGCTGGCTTCGTTGAGGCGGGCGCCGCCGCGCAGCTTCACCAGAAAACCGTCTCGTTGGAGCAGGTCAAGGTCCCGGTGGATCGTCATTTCCGACACGCCCAAAGACGTGACCAGATCGGCGATGGTCACGCTGCCCTGCTCTTTGAGCAGGCTCTTGATCTTTTCCCGCCTTATTTCCTGCACGCTAAACCTCTTTTTGCATATTATAATATCTTTTTATCACAATTCATAACATTTTGCAACGCCGTATATCATTATATAAACCGGCGGCATTGCGGGGTTTTATTCCAATTGAAAAGTCTCCCGCCAATATGGCAGGAGGCTGTGCACCGTTGCTCACGTATTCCTTTGTCGTCCTCCCGTCAAACAGCAGGAAGATAGCTTGATCTGATCAATACTTGCCGAAATCGGTATCCGTCAGATCCGGGGTTGCATCATTCATATCCGGTGCGGACTGTTCAGTCCCGGCGTCAATATCCGGCGCACCCACTCTTGCCACGTCTGCGGGGCTGAACGGCTCCGTCATATCTGTCGCCATGTCGCCCCGGCCGGGCAGGGCCTCCTCCACCGTATTTGCCGCTTTCACCTGAGCGTCAGCTTTCTTTTTTTCGTGCTTTGCAGCCGGCTTGCCATCTCCGGCAGGCTTGCCTTCTTTCCCGGCTTTTTTCTTCTTTTCGGCTTTCCTGGACGCGGATTTTTTCTCATGCTTATGCGGCTTTTCCTTCTCCTCGTCTGCCGCTTCAACCGCCGTCGCCTCCGGCGCTGCTGACAGTTCGATCTTAGGTGTCCCTGCCAGCTCGATCTTAGTCACCTGCGGCAGGCTCGCCACCTCCGCACTCTCCGGGATGGTTTCAGTTTCATTTTTCAATCTGAACCGCCCCACCATGCCTTTCAGCATATCCGCCTGGCCGGACAGCTCTTCCGCCGCTGCCGCCGCTTGCTCCGCCGTGGCCGAGTTTGCCTGCACAACGGACGACATCTGCTCAATGCCGCGGTTCACCTGCGTGATGGCGTCGGCCTGTTCACCCGACGCGCCGGCGATCTCTTCCACCAGCACCGCTGCCGTCTCCACCCCCTGTACAATGGATTTAAGCGCTTCCGCCGTCTCATCAGCGATCTTCGCGCCCGCCTTTGTCTTGCCGATGGAGCCTTCGATCAGCTCCGTGGTCTCCCTGGCCGCGTCCGCGCTCCTCGCCGCGAGGTTTCTGACCTCCCCGGCCACCACCGCGAAGCCCCTGCCGTGCACACCCGCACGCGCGGCCTCCACCGCCGCGTTCAGCGCGAGTATGTTGGTCTGGAACGCGATGTCGTCGATCACCTTGATGATCTTAGATATGCTGCGCGAAGCGTCGCTGATCTCGCTCATGGCCTGCTGCATCGCCTTCATGCGACCGTTGCCCCTTGCCGCGTCGGCAGCCGCCAGCGTCGTCAGCTCATTAGCCTTGTTCGCTCTTATGGCGTTCTGCCGCGTCTGCTCGGCGATCTGCGTCGCCGAAGCCGTTAGCTCTTCGATGGAGCCGGACTGTTCCGCCGCACCCTGTGATATATGCTGGCTGCCGTCCGACACCTGCCGCGTGCCGGACGCCACCTGATCCGCCGCAAGGCCGATCTCGCCCAGCACCTCGCTCAGCGAGGTCACGATGCCGTTGATGGAAGTTTTAAGCGTGATGAAGTCGCCCTTGTATTCCGCCGTGATGCCTACGTCCAGGTTGCCCCGGGACAGCTCCCCCAGCACGCCGGACATCTCTGAGATGTAGCCCTTGAGCGCATCGACGGTGCTGTTCAGCGCGTATTTGATGATGCCGTAGTCTCCGGCAAAGTCGCTTTCGATGCCCACGTTCAGGTTGCCGTCGGCCACTTCCGTCAACACCACGGCCGCTTCCTTGATGGGCGATACCACCGCGTCCAAAGTGTTGTTGAACCCTTCGACGATCTGTCTGTAGCTGCCTTTGTGGCGTCCGGCATCCGCCCGGACGGAAAGCTCTCCTTCCTTCGCGGCATCCGCCAGCATACCGGCGTCTTCCAGCAGCCGGTTCAGCGAATCCCTCACATCGTTCAAGTTGCTGACCATCTGCCGGAACTCGCCGCCAAACTTTTTCGCGTTGACGGCCTCCAAGTCTTCGCCGTTGGCCATTCTCGTCAATTGGGCCGCCGTCACCTTTACGGGCTTCGTGATGCTGCGGGTCAGTATGATGCCCAGCGCCACCGCGATCGCAACGCCTGCGGACAGCAATATGATCATGAACAGCTTCGAATCCTGAGTCGTCCGGGTGTTGACCGCATCCTGCCGGCTGGCTTTTTCGGTGTTGAGTTCAAGCAGCGTGCCAAAGCTTCTCTGCAGGGTCATGCCCACCCTTTTGGCGTCCCCCGCGACCAGCGCGCTCGCCTCTTTATGCTGGTTGCTGCGCGCATATCCCATTGCCTTTTCAATATAACCTTTGAATTCTGTCCACTGAGCAAAGAGCGCTGTGAACGCCTCTTCATCCTCTGCATCGATGGCGGCATACTGGTCTAAATACTCGTCCACTTCAGACAAAAACTGCGGGATGCTGGCCATGGAGGTATCGCGGCCCGCCTCGGTCGGGTTGGTGACCATGTCCAGCGCATACAGGCGCATCTTCTGGTAATTGATCGCCGCGCTGGCCACGTTTGCGGTGTTCAGCAGATTCTTGTTGTAAAGGGTTTCAGATCCCATCCCCACTTCGTCAATTTGCATCAGTCCCATAATGCCGACCGATCCGGCAATCGCCGCCACGATCAAAAATGCAACGACAAGCTTTACCCCAATTTTCATCTTTTCCCCTTTCGCAATAAGCCACCGATGCAGATCAAAATAACGGGTGCTCATCATATCATCGACTTGTTGACTCACTCATTAATTCGGGTCAACCGCTTACGGGTTTTAGCCGGCGCGCCCAGTTTTAATGATAACTTTACATAGGATAATTTGCCGCGCACACAAAGAATAAGCCTCCTGCCATTCACAACAGCAGGAGGCCTTGGCCGCTTTTTCAGAAAGTCATAACGCGGCTCAATACTTACCGAATTCGTTGTCCGCCAGATCGATCTTGGTTGTGTCCAGAGCCGGCACGCCCGTTTCGTCCCTGGCGGCAACCCGAGGCGTTTTCACGCCTGTCGCGTTCTTGAGGTTGAACTGGCCCACCATGTTCTTCAGCAGGTCGGCCTGGCTGGACAGCTCTTCCGCCGCGGCCGCCGCTTCCTCAGACGTTGCCGAGTTGGTCTGCACCACCACTATAACCATGAGCGTATATACAGCTCAAAATTAAAACTGGCTCCGCTTGAAAACGACGCCAGTTGGCTTAATCTTTTGAATTCTTGCGACAGGGCTCTTTATTAGTGTCGATCCGATAGGGTTCAGTCCATTTGCTGCCGGAGGGCATCTTTTAAGCCTGCTATAGGTTAATACTTACCAAAATCATCGTCTGTGAGGTCAATACCGGGAACTTCGGACTCGTGTGAACCTGCTATATGAGACCGCCCATACATAGACAGTGCCGCCACGTTGTCCCGGACATTGAATCTGCCGACCATTCCCTTGAGCATCTCCGCCTGACCGGACAGCTCCTGCGCCGCAGCAGCCGTCTCCTCAGATGTCGCCGAGTTGGTCTGCACCACCACCGCCATCTGCTCGATGCCGCGATCTATCTGCGCAATGGCAGCTGTCTGCTGGTCTGACGCCTGCGCAATCTCACTGACTCGCTCCGCTGCCTGCTGTATGCTCTCCACGATGGAGTTCAGCGCTTCCGCCGTCTCGTCAGCTATCTTTGCGCCTGCCTGCGTTTTCTGTATCGACCCTTCGATCAACCCTGTGGTCTCTCTTGCTGCTTCCGCGCTGCGCGCCGCCAGGTTGCGTACTTCCTCCGCCACCACGGCGAAGCCCTTTCCGTGTACGCCGGCACGCGCCGCCTCGACCGCCGCATTCAGGGCCAGTATATTGGTCTGGAAGGCGATATCGTCGATTGTCTTCACAATTTTGGATATGCTATGGGATGCATCGCCCATCTCGCCCATCGCCTGCTGCATCGCCGTCATACGCTCGTTGCCGCGCGTTGCAGCGTCTGAAGCCAATATGGTCAGCTCGCTTGCTTGATTCGCGCTCATCGCGTTTTGCCGTGTCTGCCTGGCAATTTCAGAAACCGACGCTGTCAGCTGCTCGATAGCGGCAGCCTGTTCGGCAGCGCCCAACGAAATCTCCTGATTGCCGTCCGACACCTGCTGCGTGCCCGCTTCCACCCGATCTGCCGCATGACGTATATCCATAAACGCATTGTTGATGCGCTCAATAATATGGTTTATCTTGACCTTGATTGGCGCGAAATCGCCCTTATATTCGGATTGAATTGCTTGAGACCAGTCACCTTCTGCTAACCTGCCCATTACGGCGGTCATCTCCTCCAAATAGCCTTTGATTGAGCTTACCGCATTTTCCATGCTGTTCTCAATTTGCAGAAATATCGCGCGAAGTTCTTCCGTGTCGATATCCGCGGAGCTGACCTCAATGTCCACATTGAGATCCCCTTGCGCCAGCTTATCAATATTCTGAAGCACCTTCTCGACTTCCAGGCGTTGGTATTGTGCCTGTTTTTCCGAGACAGCGCGTGCATATCCAATGTTTTTAAAGGCCTGACGCACTTCTTTATCGATGATAGCTGCCAGTATGCCGATCTCGTCTTTCGACCGCACGCTGACGGGAGTGTCCAGTTCGCCCGATGCGAGAGCATTGGCGGCTTTGGTTGTTTCTTTGATCGGCTTGGTAATATAATTTGCAAGCACTATGCCTGTCACTGTACTAATCACCAGACCTGCGAGTGCAATAATGATGGCAGCTGTTTTAAACCGCAGAAGTCCAGCATAAGCTCCCGAGGCATCGTAATCGACGCCAACAAAGCCAGCCACAGTGCCGTTGCTTTCCGTCAGCGGGTAATAAGCGCTTACCAACTTGCCCCATTCGTCATCTA
>JAEYZN010000007.1 GCA_023428025.1 Bacillota bacterium | reverse complement strand
GGGCTGTGCGGCATCGCTGCCATCGGCTCAAGAACGGACAGGTCAATGGTGACCGTTTCGTCGTAGACGGCATCCGGATCAGCGGCCAGCGGCACAAAGTCCGTCTCGCGGCCCTGAGCCTTGAGGAAGGCGCGCGTCACGTCGTCGCTGGGGAATATCGACGTGGTTGCGCCCAATTCAGCGCCCATGTTGGTGATGGTGGCGCGCTCGGGCACCGACAGCGTGGCGACGCCTTCGCCGAAGTATTCCACGATCTTGCCGACGCCGCCCTTCACGCTGAGCCGGCGCAGCACTTCTAGGATGATATCCTTCGCGGAGACGCCGAACGAGAGCTGGCCTATAAGCTCCACGCCGAGTATCTTGGGCATGGGGATGTAATAGGCGCCGCCGCCCATCGCGACGGCCACATCCAAACCGCCCGCGCCGATGGCGATCATGCCGATGCCGCCGCCGGTGGGGGTGTGGCTGTCAGACCCAAGCAGCGTCGCGCCCGGCACGCCGAAACGTTCCAGGTTGACCTGATGGCAGATGCCGTTGCCCGGACGGCTGCAATAGACGCCGTGCTTTTTGGCGACAGTTTCAATATACTTATGGTCGTCCGCGTTTTCGAAGCCGGACTGCAGCATGTTGTGGTCGATATACGCGACCGATTTCTTGGTCTTCACACGCGGCACGCCCATCGCCTCAAACTGCAGATAGGCCATGGTGCCCGTCGAATCCTGTGTCAGCGTATAGTCTATTTTGATGGAGATTTCTTCCCCAGTCGTCATTGACCCGGAAACCAGATGGTCTTTCAGTATTTTTTCCGCCAGTGTGTTGCTCACAAACAACCCTCCAAATTTTAAGTTACTCTACGATTCTACCTTTTGAAATAAAAAAAATCAACTTGAATGCACAAAAAGCTGTGCAGCCAAGTTGATTCATGGAATCATTATCGCTCGTTTTACTGGGCCATCTGACGCCCGAGAAACACCGCGGCGGATTCTGCGGCCTTTTGCTCCGCCTCGCCGATAACGCCTGCCCCGCGCGAGACAATGGCCACCGCGCCGATGGGCTGGCCTTCCATCGAGATGGGGGCGATCACCTGGGCGCTGGTGAGCGCCGCGTCTTCACCACTGACCAGCGGGATGGTGTTGGCGCCGTCCTTGCGCTGCACGGTGCGTGCGTTGATGATCTCCTCCAATGCGCTGCTCACCGGGCGTTCATAGTAATCCCGCTTGTTGTCTCCGCTGGCTGCCAGCACGGTATCCCGGTCGGATATGACTGCGGTCATACCGAGCGTGGACGACAGGGCTTCCGCGAAATCCTGAGCGAAGGCGGCCAGTTCGCCGATGGGAGAATATTTCTTCAATATGATGCCGCCTTCCCGGTCCGTGTATATTTCGAGAGGGTCGCCTTCCCTGATGCGAAGCGTTCGCCTGATTTCCTTGGGTATTACAATTCTGCCAAGCTCGTCGATGCGTCTGACGATACCTGTTGCCTTCATAAGCCGTCCTCCTTCAAGTTGTCGACTGGTTTTGCTGTTATTGTTTGTTAGAACGGTAAAATTATGCGCGAACACAGAAAAATTGAACAGTGTTTGAAATGAAAAACAGGGCGGATGCCCCGTTTTATCACAAATATGGGTTTCTGCTATTTTTCACGCTTAAAGCAGAGGAACCAGTCGAGGCAATATATATCATCCGCCGTGGATTCCATCCTTTCCTTGGCGACGCCGCACGAACCCGCAGGCGGGATGATCACGTCGTCACCCGGCTGCCAGTTGGCCGGTGTGGCGATGCCTTCGGCATCCGCTTTCTGAAGCGCGAGGATAATGCGCTTGATCTCGTCGAAGTTGCGGCCAGTGGAGGATGGATAGTAAAGGATGCAGCGAATGGTGGCTTGGGGATCGATGACGAACACGGCGCGCACAGCCTGCGTATCCGACGAGCCGAGCTGGATCATGCCGTATTTTCTGGCAACATCCATCTTGATGTCTTCGATCAACGGAAATTTGACTTCGACATTCTTCATGCCCTTATATTCGATTTTGTCCTTGATGGTCCTCAGCCATGCGATGTGGGCAAAAAGGCTGTCAACAGAGAGGCCGATGAGTTCGGTATTGAGCGCTTTGAATTCATCCGCCATGGTGGCGAACGTCATGAATTCGGTGGTGCAGACAGGCGTGAAATCGGCCGGGTGGCTGAACAGGATCACCCATTTACCTTCAAAGTCCTGAGGAAAATTGATTTCTCCCTGAGTGGTTTTGGCCTTGAATGAAGGGGCTTTGTCTCCGATGAGCGGCAGGTTGATGCAGGTGTTCTCTTCCATATTCATAATACTCCTTTCACAATTTTGATTTTTGTTTCCGATCCGGATCACTTGCGTCCAATATAGCCCAAACCAAGAAATATCCGATGTAACAAAATCACCAAAAACCAAAATTATTCGGAATATTTATTAATAATAGATCGTTTTAAATATTATCGTCCGAAGAATCGCTTTTTTGCCGGAGGGTTTTGGCTGATTTTTCGGCAAAAAACGAAGTCGCGAATGCCGTTATCAGCAGGACAATGGCGGGGATGATGAATCCCAGATGGCTGCCGATCGGGCAAGCGCCGTTAACCCGTGAACTGATGACGAAATAGATCGCGAATGCCGCCAGCACAGCGCCAAGGCCAAATGATATATTGGATATATACTTAAATAGCTTTCCCCTGTTCATAGTCCCCTCCCCTGGTATGGCCACTGTATATTTATCATTTATTATAACAGCAATGGTCATGCGGCTCAAGGCTGCATATGGGCAAGCCGTTCACAATGAAATTAATTTCGAGGCTGTGAAGGGCTGGAAACAGGCCAGTGATGGTGATAGAATGTAAAAAACAGCTTTGGAGGTTATCATATATGTGCAATTGTTGTACAGGAAAAATCACCGGTCTTGGACACATTGGCGTGTTTGTGAAGGATATCGAGAAGTCTATCGAGTTTTACACGGATGTGCTGTGCTTTGATTGCTATCACAGGGCAGAGGTTCCCGGAGACGATGGCGTGACCAGAGTGGCTTTCGTGAAAAGCGGCGCGTGCGACATCGAGCTGGTTCAGTTCCCCGTCACACCCGAAAAGAATGACGGGCCGGTGGACCACATCGCGCTGGCGGTGGACGACATCGAAGCGGTGATGGCGCGCCTGACGGAGAAGGGCATCGCGTTTGAAACGGAATCTCCGATCCATCTGCCGATGGTTTTTGACGGCATCCGCTACATCTTCTTCCGCGGCCCGGATGGCGAGCATCTTGAGCTGAACCAGGCGCTTTAATTCAGAAAGGCGATCTCGTAGTTCAGGTATAGAGCGAAGCAAAGCCAGATGAGATAAGGGATCAGCAGATATCCCGCGGCTTTGTTCAGTTTGAACGCATCCGCAATCAGCAGCGCGGCCGTGATGATGGTGATGATCAGCACGAACAGCGCGCCCGCGGGGTTTTCAAGCACGAAAAAAGTATAGCTCCATAAAACATTCAGCACGCCGATTCCGATATAAAGCATCAGCGTGCTTTTGTTTTTGAGGTTCCGGAAAGGACTGAACCGTTTTGGAGCGGGGTTGCCGCCGCTGGGCGGGCTTGACGGCGCATACGATTTGACGCTGACGAGGGACAGTGACACGGCAAAAAGCAGATAGATCACACCCCAGGCGATGGAAAAGGCGATGGGCGGCGGTTGCAGGGCGGGCAGGGTCAGCCCTTGATACCAGTCGGACGTGATGTCCGTAAACATCCGGCTCAGCAGCGCCGCCACGGCGACGAACAGGACGGACAGCACGATACGCAGCATTTTTTCCCATGAGGTCATGATAATCCCCTCCCCGTATGAGTATATTCCAACAGACGGAGTGTTATGTTGCGGAGGAGGACGCGATGCGAAGACGGAGCTTTTGGATGGCTGTGGCTGCGCTGCTGGTGCTGGGCGGCTTCGCGGCGGGCGGAAGCCTGCCGGGCCGCCTGCTCTGGGCAAGGCCGCAAGCTGAAGTTCGCATAACGGAGGAGACGGTGAACGGCGGCACCGAGGCGATGGTGACGGATATCAGAAAGCCGGTGGTCTCGGACCTTGGGGACGTGGCGCTGGAGCAAGCGCTCAGCGACAGGGTGCGCGCACAGGTGGATGCGGCGCGTGCCGCCTCGGAAGCCGAGGCGGCGGCGCTGTGGCGTGAGGCGGGGCGTGACGGGTTTGAGCCGTGGGGCTATGTGTTTTATGCGGACTATGAAGCTTACTGCACGCGCGGCGTGCTCTCGATGCGGGTGACCACGGACCTGGACAACGGCGGCACCGGCCTGCCGCATACGGTCTACTACAATATCGACATAAAGGCCGGACGATGGCTGGCGCTGGGCAACCTGTTCGTGTCGGATGACTATAAGGACGTGATCGGGGCGTATATCCATGAACAGATCAAAAATGACGAACGGTTTCTGCCGGAGGAGTTTTCCGGCGTATCCTCCAAAACCTCGTTCTATATCAAGGACGGCCGGCTGTACATCGCTTTTGCCAAATACGAGATCGCGTCCGGCATGACGGGAGAGCCGGTTTTCGCGATCCCCCCGAAGCTGCTGCGCGGGCTGGTGAAGCCGAGATACGCCGGACTGTTGTTGTGATCATGGTTTAACTCAGAAATCAGCGTCTATAAAAAAGAGCCCCGGCAAGCCAGAACCCCATGTTGCTTTGTGCGTAATGAAACCTTATTTGCTCGAAATCATTTCCTGAGCGATCTCCACAGCGTCTGCAATAACCTTGGGGCAGATGCTGTCATGCAGGCCCAGTTCGTGTATCTTCTCCATATCCTCAGGGATACCGGGGTTGTAGCCCAGCAGGTCTTTGCAAAGCAGCGTGCCGTGCCGTTCTTTAAACCTGGCTGTGAACACGATGGCTTTGCTGTTCCCCAGCTGTTTACCGTCCGCATCGTTCGGCGTGCTGGAGCCGAAGCGGACCCCCAGCGCCATCAGCGCGCCTGTGACCGCGCCGCATACCTCGCCGCAGCGCATGCCGCCGCCAAACCCGGCCGCCGTTTTCAGCGCCGTATCCCTGTCGATACCCAGCTCGTCAGTGAAAACGCCGAACACGCTCTGCGCGCAGTTGAACTTGCTCTGCTGAAACAAACTCAGAGCAGCTTCCTTTTTATCCATGACGACCCCCTAAACAAATATTGATCAACGTCTGGAAACGGTTATACCAGATTCTCTTCGTTGAGCGCGGCCAGCTCGCCCAGGAAGCGCCCGTCCTTGCGAACCAGCTCGCCGTCGAAATAAATCTCGCCGCCGCCGTATTCGGGGCGCTGGATCAGCACCAGGTCCCAATGCACCGCGCTCTGGTTGCCGTTGTCCGCATCCTCGTAGCAAGAGCCGGGCGTCAGGTGGATGGAGCCCGCGATCTTCTCGTCGAACAGCGTGTCGCACATCGGGTTTTTGATGTATGGATTGACGCCGAACGAGAACTCGCCGAGATACCGCGCGCCCTCGTCGGTGTCCAGTATCTTGTTCAGCTTCTCGGTGTTGTTGGCCTTGGCGTCTATGATCTTGCCATCCCTGAACTCGAAATACACATTCTCGAACTTGAAGCCCTGCGAGAAGGAGGGCGCGTTGTAGGTGATTTTGCCGTTCGCGCTTTCTCTCACCGGCGCGGTGTAAATTTCGCCGTCCGGCACGTTCATGTGGCCGGAACACTTCTTGGAGGGGATGCCCTTGACGGAGAATTCCAAGTCCGTACCCGGCCCCACGAGGCGCACCCTGTCCACGGATTTCAGGCGTTCCTGCATCACGTCCATCGCCCTGTCCATCTTGGAATAGTCGAGATTGCACACGTCGAAATAGAAGTCCTCGAACTGCTCGGTGCTCATGCCCGCGAGCTGCGCCATGGAGCCGTTGGGATAGCGCAGCACCACCCACTTGGTCTTCTGCACGCGCAGCTCGTGATGCACCCGGCGCGAGTAGATGGAGCGGTACAGCGTGAGGTTTTCCTCATCCACGTCGGAAAGCTCGGAGGTGTTGAGCGCGCCGCGGAACGCGACGTAGGCCGCCATCTCCTGCATCACCGCCGCATCGTAGCGCGTCATGTCCTCGATCTGCGCTTTGGTGGCGCCCTGCAGCAGCGCTCTCTGGACGCGCGCGCTGCGCGAAACGCAGAACGGCACGCCGCCCGCGGCATACACCTCTTTGATGAGCTGTGTGGACAGCTCTTCGGGGCAGTCGAAATTCTCGATGAGCACACGCTCGCCCGGGCGTATCGCCATCGAATAAGTCACCAGTGTGCGGCAGAGTTTTTGCAATCTTGTGTCTATCATGATTCCTCCCGGTCAGAAATTGATTTTTTCATCGATGATGTAGATGGGGCGTCCTTTGGCCTCGTCATATATTCTGCCCAGGTACAGCCCGAAAATGCCGAGCGAGACGAACAGCGCGCCGATCAGGCAGAAAACGAGCGCGAACAGCACGTGGACGATATCCCACAGGCCGGTGGCCGCGAGCACGACAGCCAGCACGAGGTAGATCGAAGCCAGCACCGTCAGCGTGATGCCGATGGCCATCGGAGCTTTCAGCGGCTTGTTGGAGAACGACGTGATGCCGTCGCCCGCCAGCTTGAGCATCTTTTTGACGGAATACTTGGTCTGCCCGGCGGCACGCTCGTCGCGCACGAATTCGATGGGCTCCGCCCTAAAGCCGGACCACGCCGCCATGCCCCGGAGGAAGCGGTTCTTCTCCGGCATCGCGGTCAGCGTGTCGCACACCTTGCGGTCGATCAGCCTAAAGTCGCCCGTGTTGGCGGGGATATACTGGCCGCCCAGCGCGCGCAGTATGCGGTAATACGCCCAAGCCGTGAGCTTTTTGAACGCCGTCTCGCCCTGCCGCTTGATGCGCTGGCCGTAGACGATGTCCGCCCCGGCCTCCCATTTCTTCACCATATCCGGGATCAGCTCCGGCGGGTCCTGCAGATCGCAGTCGATGATGACGATGGCCCGTCCGGACGCGTTCGCCATGCCCGCCGACACCGCCTCCTGATGGCCGAAATTGCGCGAGAAGCTGATGACGCGGACGTGCTTGTCCTGCTCGGCGAGGTCTTTGAGCTGGTCCAGCGTGTTATCTCTCGAGCCGTCGTTGACAAATATCAGCTCGTAATCGCCCAGCGTATCCATCACGGCCTTCAGCCGTGCGTATGAGAGCGAGAGCACTTCCTGTTCATTGAAAGCCGGAATGATGATGGAATATTTCATATGGCGCTCCCTTGCGTATAATCCAAATGCATTATATACCAGCTTGTTGGAATTTACAAAACGGAAAAGGATTTTATCTATGAATTTTTTGTGGATTTTTGTCGATCCGTACCCTTGCGGAGCCATCGGCGGGTTGGTAAAATTGTGTAAGAGTAAATATATCAGGGGGATGCGTTATGCTGGCTGTGATCGCTGTGTTTGACAGGAAGGACCTGAAGAAAACGTATACGCTGAAGGGCAAGCCGTTTGCGCAGCTGGCGGCGGCGTTCGCGGATTACCCGGAGAGGCTCAAAGGCGTGACGGCGGCTGTGGTGTATCTGGCCGGACGCGGCAACGCGGACCAGCCTGCCGGCCTGTTGACGGTGAAAAGCCATCAGGTCAAAGACGGCGAGATCGTGCTCACATTTGAAGCGTCGAACCGGCTGGAGATATGCTCCGGCGCGGTATCGGACGAAATCTACCGGCGGGCGCGCCAGGGTGGCTGGCTCTCGGATGAGGGATACGCGCCGCTGTTTGTGTTTATGGAGGATGCCGATTTCGACGCGCTGCAGCAACGGACGAAGCTGTGCGCGCAGATGGATAAGTTGATGGAGGCGGGGGATTACAGGGCTGCCGTGATGCTGTGCGCGCCGCTCAAGGTGGTGAAGGATGATTCCGCGCTGTGGAACAGCGCCGAGGTGCTCTACCGGCTGGGGCGCGTGTGCAGCAAGCTGGCGACCACGCTGCTCATCAAAGCCGGAGAGACAAAGAAGCTGGACCTGGCGCGGCAGTACCGGGAGATGTGCGAGGTGTTCTTAAAGCGCGGAGCGGAACTGGAGCCGGACAGCGCGCGCTGCACCACGGCGCTGGCGTACCGGTATTACTCCAACGTGCACGAGCTGATGCGGCCGGGCGAGCGGCGGGACCAGGATCTGGAGCAGGAAATCGAGAAAGCGAACGAGTGGTTGAGCCGGGCGCTGGAAATATATCCGCAGAGCGTGCGCAACCAGTACCGCAAGGGCAAGCTGATCATCGAGAAGCAGGCGCCGTATCTGCTGTTCGGCAAGCGGGCGTTCGGCGCGCGCGAGGCGGAGCTGCTGCGCGAGATACGCGAGGTGGGCGAGGAACATCTGGCCACGGCGATATCGCTGTATGAAGCGCTGGAGGACGACGCAGCCAGGGCGCGGGACCGCCGCGAATACGCCAAGGCGCTGTTCGTGCTGGGCGGGTACTATCTGGACGATGCGTATCTGCCGGTGCACGAGTATTTTTTAAGGCGCATCGCCGGGCGGGAGGACATGCGTCCCATCGCGCCCATATCCAAGCTGGACCTCACGAGCGCGGTGGAACTGCTGGAAAAGGCGTTCCACGCCGAGACGGATATGCGGCTTAATAGCCTGGACAAGGCGGTGCTGGCCGAAAAGCACAAGGAGTGGACGCGTTCGCCTGTGGAGAAGCTGTACAAGCTGGGCTGCGCCCACAGCGCGATGGCGTTTGTGTCGCTCGCGGAAGGCAATGCGGACCAGCTGGAGCTTCACGCCGGGGCGGCACTGAAATATCTGCAGGTAGCCAAGGACGTGGCGGACCAGAGCCGGGACCGCAAGCGCAACACCTGGCACATCAGCGAGAAGCTCGCGTGGACGTATATTTGCCTGGGGCAATACGACAAAGCGGCAAGGCTGCTGTCGCGGGCAAAGGCGGGTTACATCGTGAACACTTATGCCATCGCCCTGCTGCTGATGGGGACGGCCCAGAGCGTCAAGCGGGCGGAGGAGGCGCTGTCCGCAGCCGCGCGGGACAGGCGCAATCTCGCGTCCGGCCTGTCCAAAGTGATGCTGGCGTATGTGCGCGCAAGGCGCGGAGACGCGTATCAGCCCGCGGAAAAAACACTGTCCGCGAAGAACAAAAGGCTGGCGGCGTTGCTGGGCGTGGCGGGCGAATAATGTGTTAATTATTAGAAAATATTATGAATAATAAAGGGCGGCATGTTGACTATAAAACTCAGTTATGTTATATTCAATATGACGCAAGAGGTTGCGTTAATACATGGGATAAGGAGGAATTAGATTATGAAGATCAAAAACATCAATGAACCCCAGAAGTTCTTTGAAGTGCTCAAGAATTGCAAGGGCAAGATCGAATTGGTCACTTCCGAGGGCGACAGGCTCAACCTGAAATCAACGCTTTGCCAGTACATCATGCTGACGCAGATGTTCTCCGAGGCCAAGATCGATGAACTCGAACTGTTGGTTTCCGAGCCTGAAGATTTGAACCTCCTTCTGAACTACCTGGTTAGAGGATAACCAAATCTTGACTGCTTAAGGCCGCTGCGCAAGCGGCTTTTTTAATTTCAGGACAACTACGGAACATCTTTGGAGCTTATCCCATTTTGGGGACAGGCGCTGTGCGAACATGGGGGCAAAGGGGGCTGGTAGGCGATGGGAGTCACGGTCGTCAAAGGGCGCGCGGGCAGCGGCAAAAGCCGCTACCTGATGGGGCGCATCAATGAGCTGATCAAAGACCCGCTGAAAAAGATCATCGTGGTGGTGCCGGGGCAGCTGACGTTCGAGACGGAAAAGGACATCATGTCGGCCTGCGGGGTCAAGGGCATCATGGGTCTCGAGGTGCTGAGCATCCAGCATCTGGCGCTGCGCATACTCGAAGAGACAGGCGTGCCCGTCTTCCTCACGCACGCTGAACGGGCGATGGCTTGCCACCGGGCGCTTGGCCGTTTGGGCCGCAGCTTTGGCGGCGAACGGCTGCCCGATTTTGAGGTGTGCCTGGCCGAGCTGATCACAAGGCTGAAAAGCCACAGCCAGACGCCGGACAGCCTGCGTGAAGCGGCGGCGTGCGTGAAGGACGCCGCGCTGGCGGCGAAGCTGCGCGACACGGCGGATGTGCTGGCGCTGTATGACGAGATATGCGAGGCCCGGTACGACAGCGCCGATATGTGCGCGCTGGCGGCGGCGCGCGCGGATAAAGCCGCTTTTCTGCGCGGTGCGACGGTGGTCATCGACGGGCTGGACAGCGGCGTACCCGCCGTCATCCGTCTGCTGGCAAAGGCGGCGTCGATGGCGGATGAGACGGTGGCCGCGTTTCGGGGAGACGACAATGATCCCGTCCTGTTTGAGCCGGAGGAGAAGCTGGCGCGGCAGTTCATCGATGCCATGAAGGCTGCCGGACCGGATGTGACGGTGATAAACAGCCCCGGACTGCCGGATCGGTATAAATACGACGCCCTGCGTTTTTTGGAAGCCAACCTGTACCGCTATCCGTACACGCCGTATGACGGGCCGACGGACGGGCTGTATCTCATCGAAGCGGAGACGCCGGAGCAGGAGATCGAACGTGTGGCGTCAGGGATTCTGGGCGCCGTTGCCGAGGGCTGCCGCTTCGCGGATATCGCCGTCGTCGGGGGCAATCTCGCGGCTTATCTGCCGCTGATCAAATCGGTGTTCGCGCAGGCCGGCATTCCGTTCTTCATCGACGAACGCCGGACGCTGGCGGACAACACTTTTTTTGATTTTCTTGACAGCGCGCTTAACGCGGCGGCAGGGGATGTGACCGCGGTCAGCCGCTATGTGTTCAGCGATTACGCCCCGGTAACCCGGGAGCAGCGCATGATTTTGAAGAGCTACGTGGAGAAATACGCGCTGAAGGGCTGGCATTTCCAGTCAACGTTCTGGCGCGGTGAGGGCGCGGACGAAGCGGAAGCCATCCGGCATCGGGTGATGCGCCCGCTGGACGCGCTGGCGAAGGGGATCAAATCGGGCAGCGCAGCCAAACAGGCGGAGGCGGTGCGGCACTTCCTCAGCGACTGCGGCGCGGAGGACAAGCTCACCGCGTTGTGCGCGGATATCGATATGCCCGAGACGCGCGGCGAGTGCGCCTATTTCAGGCAGGTCTATGAAAAAACGCTGGAGGTGCTGGACAGCGTGGCGCGTGTGATGGGCGACAGTCCGCTCTCGCCCGAAGAGCTGTGCAGCCTCATTAAGACGGGCTTTGAGGGCACGCGCATCGCGGTGATACCGCCCACGACGGACGAGGTGGCCGCGTTCGATATCTCGGTGGCGCGGCTGCCGGGAATCAAGGTGCTGTTCGCCATCGGCCTGACGGACGGCGTATGGCCCGCGCGTGACGACGGACCGGGCATACTGAGCAACGCGGAACGTATGCTGCTGCTGGACGCCGGGCTGGACGTGGGCGTGTACGACCTTGCGGCGGAAAAGCTGAAGATATACACCGCGCTGGCGAAGCCCAAGGAGCGGCTGGTGCTGAGCTGGAACAAGGCGGCGGGCGCGCCTTCGGTGCTGATCGACCGGCTGAAACGGCTGTTTCCGGCGCTGGCGCCCGGCGGCGCGCCGTTCGTGCCGACGCTGCATGGCATGGAGCCCGCGCTGCTGGGCGATATCGCGGATGCGCTGCGCGGCAAAACGCAGAATGAGAGTCTGACCGGGCTGTGCGCGCGCTTTTTGCGGCAGCCGGGCTGGCGGGAGCAGGCGGCGGCGATGCTGCTGCGCGACAACGCGGCAACGTCCGTGAGCACCGAAGAAGCGCTGACGCTGTACGGCGGAATCCGGTGCAGCGCGACGCGCATCGAGAGCTACTACAAATGCCCATACAAGCATTTTATGGACCACGGCTTGCGCGCGCAGGTCCCGCGGGACTATACGTATGACCGCATCGACATCGGCACCTATATGCACCTTGCGCTGGACCTGTTCGCGAAGAAGCTGATCAAGGAAAACGCGGTCATCCAGACGCTGTCCGAAGAGGAGACGGCGACGCGCATGGTCCAGGCCGCGGAGGAGGCGGCGGCCCTGCACGACGGCGGCAAGCTGACGGAGGACGAGCGCTTTGCCGTGCAGTACACGCAGCTGAAAAAAGAACTGGCGGATACGGCGCTGCGCATACGGACGCATTTCCTTGGCAGCGACGCGCGCATCCACTCCAGCGAGCAGACCTTTTCATTCGGCCTGCCCACCGCCTTCGGCGACATCGAAATCACCGGCAAGATCGACCGCATCGATGCGGCAGGGCCCTATTTCCGCGTGGTGGACTACAAGTCGTCGGCCACCACGTTTGTGCCGGACGAACTGGCGGCGGGCACGGCGCTGCAACTGCCCGTCTACATCGAGGCGGCCCGGCGCAAGCTGGAGGAGACGGGCCTCATGCCCGCGGGCGGTTATTACATGAAGATCGGCGACAGCTATGGCGAGGACGAGGGCGAGGTGCTGACCAAAGGCCGGATGCGCGGCATCTCGCTCGGCGACGCGCAGGCGCTGGGCCTGTTCAGCGAGACGCTGCCGGGCGGCAGCTTTGTGGCGGTGGACCAGCGGGTGACCTCCAAGGGCGCGCTGCACGGCCAGTCCAGAAGCCGGTTTTTCGATGAACAGGAGCTGAACGGACTGCTGGGCTTTGCGCAGAGGATGATCAGCGAGGCGGCGGAGCGCATTTACGGCGGCGAGAACGGCATCTGCCCCGTGGATGGGGCGTGCGATTTCTGCGACTACAAGAGCGTTTGCCTGATGAACGCAGGATACGCGGGCAACGCACAGCGGACGGCGCCGCCCTTCGACAGGGAGCGGCTGGTTTCTGAAGAGGCTGTCTCCGGGGCCCCCGCCGACGTATGCGTCGGTGGGGTGGTTAAGGAGGCGAGGAAATGAGCGGCAGGACATGGAACGAGCACCAGCGCCGCGCGATCGACCTGAGAGGGCGCAGCGTGGTGGTGTCCGCGGCGGCGGGCAGCGGCAAGACCAGCGTGCTGACGGAGCGCGTGCTCCGGCTGATCGAGGAAGGCGAGGACCTGAGCCGCATGCTCATCGTCACGTTCACCAACCTGGCGGCGGGCGAGATGCGCGGCCGCATCTACCAGCGGCTGCAGGAGGCCGGGAAGGCAGACGCGCGGCTGGCGGCGCAGGCGGAGAAGTGCGCGTTCGCGGATATATCCACGCTGCACGCCTTCTGCGGGCGGCTGATACGCGACAACTTCGCGCAGGCCGGGGTGTCGCCCACGTTCGCGATTGCCGACGGGGCGGAGGCCGCACGGCTGATACAGGACGCTTTGGACGGCGCGATCGAGCAGGCGCTGGAAGATGCGCCGCAGCGCCGCATCGTGCTCAAATACGCGGGGCGGGGCGACATGCAGGCCTTAAAGTCCGTCGTCTCGGCGATATACCACCGCGCGATCAGCCTGAAGGACCCGCAGCAGTGGCTGGAACAATCCCGCGCGCACTTTGACGGCGCCGGGTTTGTGGATGAGTTGTTCGCGGAATACAAAAGCATGGCTGCGGATGCGGCACGGGCGGCGGCCATCTTTCTCGACCAGCGCACGGCCCTGTGGCGCGAAAGCGGCTTTGACGCTGAAGCCGCAAGAAGCGCGGCGGAGCGAGAAACGCTGTTGCGGACGGTGGACGGCATGACGAGCCGCGAGGCGTATCTGCCCGTGCTGGCAGAGATCAGCGCCGCGGCCAAGGGGGCGCCCAACCGCGGCAGCAAATCCCTCACGTCCAGCGCAAACAAATGCCTGGCGGAGCTGCGCCTGTGGGAGGGCGGCTTTGCCGCCAAGGCGGCTGCGGAGCTGGCCCGGACAGCCGAAGACGGCCGGTTCTTCATCGACTTGGCGCGGTCGTTCATGGCCCGTTACGCCAAGGCCAAGCGCGCCAAAAACCTGCTGGACCACGACGACACCATGCACTTTGCGATCAGGGTGCTGCAGTCGCCGGACATCGCGGCGCGGTACCAGGATAAATACGCACATGTGTTCGTGGACGAATATCAGGACATCAACGAGGCGCAGCACGCCATCATATCGGCGCTGCAGCGCGGGGACAACGACTTTCTTGTGGGCGACGTGAAGCAGTGCATCTACACGTTCCGCGAGTCCAACCCCGAGCTGCTGCTGCGGCGCTGCCGCGAGCTTAAGGGCTCCGGCCTCATTGAGATGAACACCAACTACCGCAGCACCCCGGCTGTCATCGGCTTCATCAACGGCGTGATGGGGCATATGATGACGAAAAACGCGGGTGGCGTGGCATATACGGGCGGGCAGTGTCTGGCGGCGGGCTTATCGGGATCCCCGCCGACGTGTGCGTCGGTGGGGTGCAAAGGCGACGGGCGCGTGGACATCGTGCTGGCGGGCCGGGAGGACGAGAGCGGCGGTGAGACGCTGGACAGCCTCATGGCGGAGGCTGCGCAGCTGGCTGACCTGATCCACGGCTTTGCGGGCGAAGGCTTCGCTTATGGGGACATCGCGGTGCTGCGGCCCGAGCTGTCCGGCACGGGACAGCGGCTGGCACAGGCGCTGCGTGAGCGGCGTATTCCCGTCACGGGCGGGCCGGGCGGCGACGCGACGTTTTCCGAACTGATGGTGTTCGTCAATCTGCTGTCCGTCATCGACAGCCCGACGAACGATGTGCCGCTGCTGAGCGCGCTGCGCTATCCGCACTTCGGGCTGACAGAGGTGGATTTTGCGCGTATCCGCATCGCCGCGCCGGCAGGCGCGACCTTCGCGCAGGCGGCGCGTGGGTATGGCAGGAACGATGAAACCGGACGCAAGCTGCAAGCGTTCTGGGAACAGATCGAGCGCTTCCGCCGGATGGCGGCGTGCATGAAGCTGCCGGACTTCCTGATGCGCCTGCGGCAGGAGGCGCGCTTCCGTGAATACGCGCTCACGTCGCCCGGCGGCAAAGGCACCGACGAGACGATCGGCGCGTTTATCAGCGCCGTGGCGGCGGCAAACCCGCGCTGTCTGGCGGACGTGCTGGATATGGCGGACAGGCTGCAGACAGGGCGGGAAGCCCAGCCCGACCCCAAGGCGGCGGACGGCGTGTATCTGACCACCATCCACCGCTCCAAAGGGCTCGAGTTCCCGGTCGTGATCCTGTGCGGGCTGCACAAGGCCATCGACCAGCGGGACGCCAGAGGCGCGGTGCTGGTGGGGCGGTCTCTGGGCATCGGGCTGTGCGACATCGACGAGGCGGCGCACATCAAAAGGCCGACGCTGCACAGCATGGCGGTGGCGCGCGGCATGAAGCGCGAAAAGATATCCGAAACGGTGCGGCTGCTGTACGTGGGCATGACGCGCGCGGTGAAGCGGCTGGTGCTGCTGGGTGCGGGCAGCGAATTAAAGGACGGCTGGCTGGAGGACAAGGCGGAGGGCTGGCAGATGGGTGCGCAGAAATATTTCGACCTGCTGATGCCTGCGGTGCGCATGGCGTGTGCGGACAGGGGAGAGCGCTTTGAGGATGCGGTGCGCATACTGCCGTGCGGCGAAGGGTGCGCGTCGTCGGAGAACAGCGCGGCGCGATTGAGCGCTTTGCTGGACGCGGCGGCGGCTTCGGAGCCTGCGCCGGTGTTCGAACGATACGCGCACAGCGGCGATATCGGCGTGCCTTCCAAGGTGAGCGTATCGGCGCTGAAACGGCGCGAGGAGGCGCCGGTGGTGAGCCCGCAGTGGCATCCGTCCGAGCAGGACGGCATCACGGCGGCGGCACGCGGTACGCTGACGCACCGCGTGCTGGAGGTGATCGGCCTCGGCCGGAGGGACGCGGACGGCGTGGCGGATGAGGTGCGGCGGCTGGCGGCGGACGGCGTGATCGACGCAGGGATGGCGCAGCATGTGGACGCGCAGGCCGTCGCCCGCTTTTTGCATAGCGATCTTGCGTCGCGCGCGCGGCATTCCGCCCGCTGCCTGTTTGAGCAGCCGTTCTGCCTGAACTTAAGTGCGCAGGAACTCAGCCTGTCGGAATCGGATGAGCCGGTGATCGTGCAGGGCATCATCGACATGTGCTTCCTTGAAGATGGGAAATGGGTGATCGTGGACTACAAGACGGACCGCGTGACGCCGCAGGACGCGCCGGAAGCGGCGAAGAAATATGAGATACAGCTGGACCTGTATGCGCGGGCGCTCACGGATATCACCAAGAGGCCTGTGGCGCAGAAGTGGGTCTACTATCTGTCAGCGGGAGAGCCGGTGCCGCTATAGCTCCTTCTTTGGTTACCTGAAGGCTTCCGCAAATGATATAATATTTACAGAAAATGATAACCGCAGGAGGGGTTAACGATGATCATCATGACGATCGAGGACCCCGGCAGACCGTTTGAAACGCTGGGGCTGGCGCGCGGCTCCATGGTACAGAGCAAGCATATCGGCAAGGATATGACGGCCGGTTTCAAGACGATTGTGGGCGGAGAGCTGAAAGCCTACGCCGAGATGATGGAGGAATCCCGCGAGGTTGCGACGCAGCGCATGACCCGGCAAGCTCAGGTGCTGGGGGCGCATGCGATCATATGTGTGCGGTATACGTCCAGTTCGATCATGCAGGGGGCGGGCACCGCGGTTAAATATAAAGAAGACGGCATAGCGCCGTCTTATGGCCGCTGATCGTCGGTGTGCAGCAGCGGCTTTGTATCCCTTATTGCCATCCGTTTAACCGAAGCACAAAAACTTCCTGACTTCCCAGCCTTGAAGGTTTTCATGCGGTTTTCAGCATACTCCTTCGTGCAGGCCAAACCATGCCCTGCATCGAGCACCATCATGGGCTTCTGATTAAAAGATAAAGCTTACGGAAGACTGGACAGCGCGGATATCAAAATGTCCTCCTTGAACGGCTTGACGATGAAGCCTTTCGCGCCGGACAGCACAGCCTCGCGCACCATGCTTTCCTGACCCATGGCCGAAATCATGACGACATGCGCGCCGGGCTGGAGGGCGAGGATCGCCTTCAAGCTCTCCAGCCCGTCCATTTCAGGCATTGTGATGTCCATGGTGACGATATCCGGATCAAGCTCCTGATACCTCTGGAGAGCCACTTTGCCGTTTTCCGCCTCTCCCACCACTTCATAGCCGTTTTTGCTGAGCATGTTCTTGATGGACACACGCATAAATGCCGCATCATCCACGATCAACACTCTTTTCATTTTCCAACCTCCTGATGAGCTTGTTCATATCGCTTCCGGCTGTCACCGGTGACGTAAAAAGGCGCTCAAATCCAAACAAGGTGTTCGGATATGGCGGCGCCGGACTTATCCGGTGATTCTAAAGTTTATATCGTATTTTTTTTAAGACTATTAACATTTTCATAAAAAACCGATAAATATTTTAGAGATTGTGGCACCAAATGTAAATAACAAGGCTTGACGCCGCGGCTGGGAGTTATGTGATGAAGATCGAATACGCGCAACCGGTTAAGAATATACCCGAAAAAATGCAGCAGCAGTTGTTGAAACAGGGCGACTTCTTTACGTCTGAGGTGCTGGAAGTCAGGGGGGAAACAGCGCTGCTCAGGACCGCGCAGGGAGCGCTGCTGACAGCAAGGCTGCTGGCTGACCTGGGGCTGGCGGCAGGCGATTATGTGGAGACGGTGGTGGACGAAGCGAGCGGCGGGCGTTATGTGCTTCGCCTGCTGGAGGTATCCCGCCAGAACGTACAGCCGGGAAACAGTGAGGCTGGCGCTTCAGCGGGCGCAGCCGCCCAGAATATGCGCGCGCAGGTGCTGCACAATGCGATGACCATGATGAAAAAGAACGCAGGGCTTGACCCCAAAATTGCGGAATTTCTGGCCCGGAACGGCATCGCGGATACGCCCGAAAACATTGAAACATTGGCGCGGCTGGCCAGGGGCGAGCAGCGCATCGCCCAGGTGCTGACCCAGATGCAGGGTGAGGCGGCATCCGCCAAAACAGTTGCTGAGAACACAGCGGCTGCCGCGGCGCGGCCCACTGCCTTTGAGCCGGTTGCCCGGGCCATGGTGATAGAAACAGCACCGCCATCAACAGGACAGGAAGCTGCGGGCACAGCGGTGATTTCAGAACCCGTATTAAATAATATGACGCCTGAATCGAAACCTCAGGCAGTGCCGACGCCTAATCAGGTCCCGTTGCCTCAGGCGGGCGGCGCAGCACCGCAGAATACCGGGCTGACCGGGACGGCGGCTCAGGATATCCCCGAAGCAGCCCTGACACCCGGCGCGGCTGCCACGCAGGCGGAAACGCAAACATCCGCCAAGACTGCAGCGGAGGGCATGACGCAGCAACCGGGACAGACTGATACTGAGATAATGAAGCCGGGGACAGTGGCCGGGCAGTCCGAAAACAAACAGGAGCCGACTGCGCTGCTGCGCCAGCTTCTGACTTTTTTTGTGGACCTGAAGGATAAGGAAACATTGCCCGCGCAACTCAAAAGGGCTGTGGAAGAGCTGCCGGAGCAGATTAAAGAACTAAAGCTTTCCATGCAAACGCCCGATAATATTGACAGAAACACTTTGGCGCATAAAGCGGAAAGCCTGGACAGGCAAATGACGCTGATGTCGGAAGTGAAGCGGTTCGACTGTTACCATATCCCGCTCATGGGGAAGAACAACGAACCAGGCACGGCGGAATTGTTCGTCTACCGGCAGCGGCGCAGGAAGAAGGAAACGGAGCCTGAAACCTATGCGGTGCTGTTGGGCCTCGACACACAGCATATGGGCCGTGTGGAGGCGATGATAAGAGCCGCCGGGCGCAGTGTGACACTGGAATTCGCGCTGGAGCAGGCGGAGCTGAGCGACGCGTTTGCGGAAGGCGCGGCGGAACTGGAGCCGTTGATCGCACAGACGGGATACCGCCTCAGCCAGGTGAGCGTACGGGAACTGAGCACGAGAACGACGGTGCTCAACGCGGAGGAAGCGCTGACGCAGGGGCAGGCTGCCAATACGGGCGGTCTGGATATCAAGATATGAAGGATCAGGACAGGCCGGAAACCCGGCAGGCGGCGGCGTTGAAATACGATTCCGAAACGGCAGACGCGCCCTATGTGGTGGCGCTGGGCACCGGCTACATGGCGGACCGGATCGTGGAGACCGCAAAGGAGAACAACGTCCATGTTGTCCGGGACGATAAGCTGTCCAACATGCTGCAAAAGCTGAGCATGGGCGACGAAATTCCCGAAGAGCTGTACAAAGTGGTGGCCGAGGTGCTCGTGTTCGTCAGCAGTATGGATGAAAAATACAGCCGGCGGTTTGGAATCGCCAGAAACCGTTGATATATAATGCGGTTGGCTGGCGTAAATGATAATTGGTAATAACAGTCCGCAAATTTAAGATATAATGCGGGCAGTGACAACGCTGGTCACAAATATCTGCGGTGAGCGGTTGCAGAAGGCTTGGCATGCGTTTCTCAGGCAGATGTTTCACTGATAAAGGAGGCAAAAACATGGCAGTAAACCCGATAAGGCTGTCCGGACTGTCATCCGGACTTGATACAGAATCCATCGTTAAAAGCATGCTGGCTTCGGCCCAGGTAAAGGTGGACAGGCAGGCTCAGACAACGACGAAGCTGGAATGGAAAGCGGATGCGCTTCGGGAGATCAATGCGGCGATTAAAGCCTTCCGGCAAACGAATATGAGCGCATTGGCCCCAAGCTCCAACATGTTATCGGCAGCCACATATAACGCGTATTCGGTCGCCATGCTGACATCGACATCGGCGGTGTCGGTCAGCGCAGGATCATCGGCGAACGCAGGCCAGGTTACGATCAACAGCATCACCCAGCTGGCAACCGCGGCAACTGTAAAGGGCGCCAACAATGCCTTTAAAGGGGAAACGATGAATACAAGCGCCAAGCTGGCAGACCTCGAGCTCGAGAATCCGCTCGAGTTTGAAGACGGCGCAATCTCGTTTTCCATCAATGGCAAAACTTTCTCGTTTACCGAGGACACCACGCTCACCAGCATGATGAGCACCATCAACGCGTCTGACGCCGGTGTGCGCATGAGTTACAGCAGCCTGACGAAAGGCTTCACCCTCACGGCCAAAACGACGGGCAGCGCCAGCAAGGTTGAGATCGAGAACCTGACCGGCAATGCGTTTGCCGCGGAGGATTCCGCGTTTGGTATTTCGCCCGTTACGGAAACAGGGAAGAACGCAGAACTCAAGATCAACGGTGTGGATGTCGTCCGGTCCAGCAACAACTTTACCATCGACGGCATCACATACTCTCTCAAGGCACAGTCGGACACGGAGATAAACTTCAGCGTCGAACAGGATGTGGAAAGCACGCTGAACAAGATCGTCTCGTTTATCGACTCATACAACGCCCTTATCTCCTCGATGCAGGATAAGGTCAGCGAGAAAACCTACCGTGCTTATGCGCCCCTGACTGATGCTCAGCGGGGCGAGCTGGAGACAAAAGAGATCGAACTGTGGGAAGCCAAAGCCAAAAGCGGTGTGCTGAGAAACGATTCTGCGATTTCATCGCTGCTCAGCACAATGAGGAGCGCTTTCTATACGGCGGTGGAGAGCGTCGGAATGACGGCCGCCGATATAGGCCTCACCACAGGATCGTATGGCGACGGCGGCAAGATCACGGTGGACAAGGACAAGCTGCGGGCCGCGCTGCAGAACAACCCGGATGCGGTCACCAATCTGTTTACGGCCAAAGCGACTTCCACCGATAAGAAGGAAGCGTTCAAGGAAGCCGGGTTGATGATACGCATTTCGGACGCGCTGTTGGCCTATACATCTTCGGCCACAAACGATACTTTGGCCGGTCTTGAAAAACAGATCAGCGATTCGGAAAATATGGAGGCTTCTCTGCTGGATAAGCTCTCCACGAAAGAACAGGCGTTGTGGGCCCGGTTTACTGCGATGGAATCGGCATTGTCCATGATGAACAGCCAGTCCAGCTGGTTGTCATCACTGTTTACTTCCTAAGTATAAAATATATATTTGCGAGGAGTGCGATTTTAATGGCTGTATTGGCAAATTCGTATCAACAATATGTAAAACATGATGTGATGATGGCCACGCCCATGGAACTGGTGGTAATGCTCTATACAGGATGCATCAAGCGCTTGCGGCTGGGACAGATGGCGATCGGCAAGCAGGACTATGAAGCGGCCAACAACAATCTGCAAAAAGCACAGGACATCGTGATGGAACTGATCATGGGCCTGGATTTCCAGTATGATATCGCGAAGGATCTGATGGCGATCTATGAATATGTTCACCGGCAGATCATACAGGCCAATTCTTCAAAAGAAGCGTCCATAATCGACACTTTGGTGGAGATCATGAGCAGCCTGCGCGACACCTGGGTGCAGGTGCAGAAAGAAAACAAAACGGTCACTCATTTTGAGTATGAAAGTGAATGAACATGAACACACAGGAAAAAGCCGAGTTGATGAGAATACTCATCCAGAAAAAAGAGCTTCTCAGCAAAATGCTGGAGATGACCATGCAGATCAAGACGGAGCTACAGCAGGACAGGATCGATGCTTTTGCCAGGGCGATAGGCGGGCGCCAGACGCTCATCACCCAGATTGATGCCCTGACACGGGCGGAGCACGATTTCAACGCGGATGACGACCTTGAGGTGGTGGCGCTCAAGAAAGAGATTCGCGGCATTGTGGGCCAGACGCTCTGGCAGGACGAGGAGAACACGGCGCTGGCGCAGGATAAGCTGCAAAAGTACCGGGAACAGATCCGGCATCTGAACCAGACAAAGAAAGGTGTGGGGCATTACGCCCGGCCGATCGAGCCGGAAGACGCTTTCTTCGTGGATGCCAACAAATAGTCTCAAAGCCCGGAAAATATCAGACTTGGAGCAGCAATGATGAAGGTTGAAGACATCAACCATTTCATATCGGATAATCAAAGGGTTGCCGCCGTAAAGGAAAGGCCCGATGGCAGCGGCCATGCGCTGGCGTTCGCGCGCCAGCTGACAACGCTGGGAGAGGCGCAGTACGAGCGGTATATGCAGGACCTGCAGGAGCGGATACGCAAGCAGGGAGAGCGGATCAAGCAGAAGGCGGATCTCAAAGCGGTCATGGACTATCGTGGGCTGATCGGCGAACTGCTGAACGAAGCGGCAAACAACGCCTTTGCAGGGCATAAAGCCGAATCTTTCGACCAGCGCGGCCGACACAAGGTGCATTTCGTCATCCGCAGCATCAATCAGAAGCTGGAGGACCTGACCCGGGAGATTCTCGCAGACCAGCAGGACAATATCCGCATACTGCAGATGGTGGACGATATCCGCGGGCTGCTGGTGGACCTTTTCATGTAATGGAGCCCTATTGTATGGACGGATAAGAAATCCGTTCATTTTTTTGTTTCAAACCCATTTATTCGGTGTATCAATCTGACAGGCCTCCGTATAGAGAGGGTTTGTATTGATTGATGTAAAGGGGTCAAAGACAGACGGACAGAGGTTTATGACAAACGCAAACAGCATCTATTTATCAAAGCTGGGCCGGCTGGAGAGTATCATTCAGGAGAAGGCTGCCAAATGCGGCAGCCCCCAATCGGCTTTTGCGGACATACTGAGCAACGTGCAGCAGCAGATGGCGTTGTATTCCGGCACATCAGAAGCGGCTGTCCAGCCTGCGAACGGCAGCTCATTCGCCGCGGATGCCTACACCGGTTATACCGGCAGCACGGCGGCGGCAACCGGCAGCGAAGTGGATGTGGCGATCGAGAAGGCGGCGCGCAGCACCGGCCTCGATCCGGACCTGATCCGCGCGGTGATCCAGACGGAATCCTCGTTCCGTTCCAACGCGGTATCGGGCGCGGGTGCGCTGGGGCTGATGCAGCTGATGCCGGGAACAGCCGGCGAACTGGGCGTTACCGATCCGTTTGATCCGTATCAGAACGTGATGGGCGGCGCTTCCTATCTGGCGAAGCAGTTGCAGCGTTTTGGCGATGTCCGGCTGGCGCTGGCGGCATACAACACCGGGCCGGGCCGGATCGCGTCTTACGATATCACCAACGCGAATGATTTGGGCCAGTATGAACGAATATCCGCAGGTGTCCGCGGCTATGTGGACAAGGTGCTGAAATACTATGGACAATACGAAAACAGATAAGGGGAGTGTTGCCTGTTGATCGACAAACTTTTCGGAAATGTTAATGTGCTGAAAGCGGGCCTTGATGCGTCGTGGCTGCGCAACGAGGTGATCGCCAACAACATTGCCAACGTGGATACGCCAAACTTCAAAAGCTCATCGGTGTCTTTCGAGTCGGCTTTTAAAAATGCGCTGGCGCAGGACGGCTTTGCCGCCAAAAAGACCCGGGAGGGTCATATCGATTTTGAAGGCACGATGCCGCAGGCCACGGTGACGCGGGACACGAACACCACGTACCGCATGGACGGCAACAACGTGAATATAGACACGGAAAACGCGGAGCTGGCCAAGAACCAGATTTATTACAACACGCTGGTGCAGCAGCTGACCAGCGAATTCCGTAAGCTCAGCCTGGCTATTAACGAAGGGAAGTGAAGCTAAATGGGTTTTCTGAACTCTTTGGACGTCAGCGCTTCGGCACTGACGGCACAGCGCATGCGCATGGACGTGATCAGTGAGAACATTGCCAACGCGAACACCACCAGGACCGAAAACGGCGGGCCTTACCGGCGCCGCGTGTCGGTGCTGCAGGAGCAGCCACTGACGTTTTCGTCGATACTGAACGAAGCGAAGGGCGGCGGCGTGGTGGTGTCCCGGATCGTGGAGGACCAGTCGGATTTCGAATACGAGTATGACCCGGACCATCCGGATGCCGACGCAAACGGCTATGTGGCGCTGCCCAACGTGGACGAGGCCGAGGAAATTATCGATCTGATGTCGGCCACCCGGTCGTATGAAGCCAATGTGACGGCGCTGAACGCCACCAAGGGCATGGCGATGAAGGCGCTGGAGATCGGCCGATAGGGCGATTTTATGCCCTAACTGAACGAAAGCAGGGGGAATAAGCCATGGAAATCAGTCAAATCAGCAATCTAGTATCGAGCCTGAACAGCACCGGCTCCACCAAAACCGCATCTGCAGGCAGCAATTTCACCGATTTGCTCAGCGAGGCGATGGGCAATGCGCAGGATGCTGAAAGCGCCGTGCAGGTGCAGAACGCCGAGCTGCTGACGGGCGAGACGGACGATCTGCACACGCCGGTCATCGAGGCGCAAAAGGCGGAACTGGCGCTGAACCTCGCGGTCCAGATCAGAAACAAGGTCGTCCAGGCCTATAATGACGTGATGGGCATGCAGCTGTAAATCTGCCGGAAAACAAAAACTGTTTCAGGCAATTTATTAGGGGTATATAAAGTGTAGACCGTAGGGGGGTTTGTCTATGGACAATATGGGGTCTACACTTTTTTATATTGTCGTGATGGTGGCCGTGCTTGTCGGCGCTTATTTCATGACGAAATACTTTTCTAAAAAGACACGGCGCATCATGAAGAGCCAGTACATCAGCGTTCTTGACCGCATGGCGCTCGCCAAGGACAAGAGCCTGTACCTGACTGAGGTCGGCGGAAAATATCTGCTGATTGGCGTCACCAACCAATCCATCAATACATTGGGAGAATTCGATAAGGAGGCTTTGGGCGATATCCCGGAGCCGTCTTCAGGCGCGGGCGAAGCAGGCTTTTTTGCCAAAGCATCGTCTTTTTTCAGCAACGCCAAAAACGCCCAGGCTGATCTCGCCAAGGCGCGCATGCAGTATAAGGAACAAAAGGGCGGGACGGCAAAGCCCGGCGCGCGGCCCACGGAAGACATACTCGAGCAGATGAACCGCGCCATGGAAGAGAGAAGAAACCGGACCGGCGGCGGGAACGGAGGACGCGAATGACCATAAGACCCATGCTGGCGTCCGCTCCGGCCCCGGCGATGAAAAAGCGGCGCAGCCGTGTGAACAAGAAACTGATTGTCGCGGTGGCGCTGGGCCTGCTGTTGGTGCTGGTGCTGGCAGGCTGCTCGATTCTGCCGGACAGCAACAGTTCCGACGAGGACAGTCCGCTTGGCGGCTTGCTGGGAAACCGTTCCGAGACGGTGGATATCGTGCTGCTGCTGACCGTGCTGTCGGTGCTGCCGTCGATACTCATCATGCTCACCTGCTTTCCGCGCATCATCATCGTGCTGTCGCTCATCCGCAACGGCCTTGGCCTGCAGCAGATGCCGCCCAACCAGGTGCTCATCGGGCTGGCGCTGTTCCTTACGTTTTTTGTGATGTCGCCGGTGATCGATGATATCAACGTGAACGCGTACCAGCCGTATACAGCGGGAGAGATCACGCAGGAAGAGGCGTTTGAGCAGGCCATGGAGCCGGTACGCGAATTCATGCTCAAACAGACATATAAGGATGACCTGAACTTCTTTATATCGGTGTCCGAAAAGGACAAAGAGATCACGAGCCCCGAGGATGTGTCCAACGTGACACTGATCCCCGCCTTTATCACGAGCGAGATCAAGAGAGGTTTCCAGATCGGTTTCCTGCTCTACATCCCGTTCATCGTGCTGGATATGATCGTGGCCAGCGCCCTTATGTCGATGGGCATGATGATGCTGCCGCCCATTGTGATATCGCTGCCGTTCAAGGTGCTGCTGTTTGTGCTGGTGGACGGCTGGACGATGACGGTAAAGACGCTGCTGGCCAGCTTCGGCTAGCGGGCCCTGACCGCAGGTTCCCGGCAGACAACAACGAAGGAGGAAAAGCAGGTTGGATCAGGCAGAAATCATCACCGTCATGCAGGACGCGGTGACAACAATACTGACCGTGGCGGCGCCCATCATGATCGTGGCGCTGGTGGTGGGCGTGGTGATATCGATATTTCAGGCGACGACGCAGATCAACGAGCAGACGCTTGCGTTTGTGCCCAAGATCGTCGCGATACTGCTGGCGCTGCTGGCTTTCGGCGGTATGATGCTGTCCACCATGACGGAGTTTTCGGCCCGCATGTTCGGATACGCGACAACGATGCTTCGGTAGCGAGGGGACATGGACGGGGTTTTGGGCGCGATAACAGCGAATCTGGACTACTTCATACTGATGCTGCTCCGCGTGAGTTCGCTTATCATCTCGTCGCCCATATTCGGGCGGAGGAATCTGCCCAATACGCTCAAGATCACATTCTGCATCCTGGTCACGTATGTGATATTCGCGGGGAACCCGCTGACGGCAGCGGTCCAATACAATGGCGTGATCGAATTCGTAATGCTGTGCGTCAAGGAGCTGCTGTTCGGGCTGGTGCTGGGGTTTGTGACCACGCTGTTTTTCTCGGTGGTGCAGACGGCGGGACAGCTGATAGACATGCAGATGGGCTTCGGCATGGTGGGCGTGTTCGATGTGCAGAGCAACATCAGCGTGCCGATATCAGGCAGTTTGCTCAACATGGGTCTGCTGATCGCATTTTTTGGAGTGAACGGGCATTTGCAGCTGATCTACATCGTCCGCTCAACCTTTGACAATATACCCGTGGGCGAGGTGGCGCTCAATCCGGCCATCGGAATGGCGGCGCTGGAAGTGTTCGCACTGGCGTTCCTGCTGGCCGTGAATGTGGCGATGCCGCTGATAGCGTCGGGCCTGCTGGGCGAAGTGGTGATGGGATTCATCGTGAGGGCGATCCCGCAGATGAACGTGTTCGTGGTGGGCATCCCCCTCAAAATCATGCTGGGCTTTCTGATGCTGCTGCTGGTGATCCCGGTGTATGTGAGCTTCACCAGTGTGATCTTCCAGCACATGTTCTCCTCCATTGATCAAATGCTGGCGGGACTGGCTTCATGAGCGCGCAGGGCGGGGACAAGACAGAAAAAGCCACACCAAAACGAAAGCGGGAAGCGCGGGAAAAGGGTCAGATCGTCAAAAGCATTGAGCTGACCACGGCGCTGTCGCTGGCTGTGATGTTCGGGGTGCTGTCCATATTCGGCGGACAGATGGTGGAAGGAATGAGCGACATGCTGCGGCATTTCTTCTCCAGCGCAGGGCCGGAGGTGCTGACCATCGCGTCGGTGCAGGCATCATTCAAGGACGTGGCCTGGATGTTCCTGCAGATCATGCTGCCGTTTATGGCGGCGGCGCTGGTGGTGGGCGTGGTGTTCAACGTGCTGCAGTCGGGCTTCGTGTTTTCCACCAAGGCGCTTGCGCCCAAGCTGGACCGCATCAGCCCGTTATCCGGGTTTAAGCGTATCTTTTCCAAAAGAACGCTGATCGACCTGCTGAAGGCCATGATCAAGACCGCGATTCTGGGGTATGTGGCGTATTCCGAGTTTCAGAGCCGGATGGGTGGTTTTCCGGCGCTGATGGCCGAGGAGGTGCCGTTCTCCGCCGCGTCGTTCGTGGATATGATCATCGCGGTGGCGTTCAAGCTGGCGATCGCGCTGGCGGTATTCGCTCCGTTCGACTACCTGTATCAGTGGTGGAAGCATAACAAGGACCTGATGATGACCAAACAGGAGGTCAAGGACGAATACAAGCTGACCGAAGGCAACCCGCAGACCAAGAGCAGGATATCGCAGAAGCAGCGGCAGATGAGCCGTATGCGCATGATGCAGGCTGTGAAGGATGCGGACGTCGTCATCACCAACCCGACACATTTCGCCGTGGCGCTGTCTTACAAGGAAGACTCGCACACCGCGCCGGTGGTAGCGGCCAAGGGCAAGGATTATTTGGCCCAGAAGATAAAGGAGCACGCAAAAGAGTTTTCGGTGGAGATCGTGGAAAACGTGCAGCTGGCCAGAGCGCTGTACTTCTTCTGTGAGGTGGGCGACGAGGTGCCCGAGGATCTCTACAAGGCGGTGGCCGAAGTGCTGGCCTATGTATACCGGATGAAGAAGGGAGGACGCAGATCATGAAGATTAAAAAGACCGACATCCTGATCGCGGTGATGGTGCTGGCCGTCATACTGCTGATCATCGTACCGCTGACGCCTGATCTGCTGGACATTTTCCTGATCACCAACATCACGCTTTCCCTGCTGATATTGCTGATCACCCTGTTTACCAAAAGGACGCTGGACTTTTCCACCTTTCCCACGGTGCTGCTGATCGTCACGCTGTTCCGGTTGGCGCTCAGCATCGCCTCCACCCGGCTGATACTCGGCAACAACGGCGAAGCCGGCCACGTGATCGAAGCGTTCGGCAATTTCGTGGTGGGCGGCAATCTGGTGGTGGGCCTTGTGATATTCCTCATCATCGTGGCGGTGCAGTTCATCGTCATTACCAAGGGCGCGGAGCGCGTATCTGAAGTGGCCGCGCGGTTCACGTTGGACGCGATGCCCGGCAAACAGATGGCGATCGACGCGGACCTTTCCGCGGGCAACATCAACGAGGACCAGGCGCGTGAACGCCGGCAGGATATCCAGCGCGAAGCGGATTTCTACGGCGCGATGGACGGCGCGTCCAAGTTCGTCAAGGGCGATGCGATCATCGGCATCATCATTACAGTCATCAATATCGTGGGCGGCATTCTCGTAGGTCTGCTGGGCGTTTCCGGCAAGGTCATGCCGTTTGACCAGGTGATTCAGGTCTATACGCTGGCGACCGTGGGCGACGGCCTGTGCAGCCAGATACCGGCGCTGCTGGTGTCCACCGCGACCGGCATCATCGTGACCCGCGCGGCGACCAAGGACAGCTTCGGACAGGATCTGGCGAAGCAGATGTTCGGTAATCCGTCGATATTTTATGTGCTGGGCGCCATGCTGGCGCTGATCAGCCTGATACCCGGGCTACCCGCCATCCCCATGCTCATCCTGGCCATCGCGCTGCCCGTCATTGGCTACGTCAAGTCGAGCCGGGCAAAGAAGAAAGAGGAAGCCGACCAGAAGGATATCGCGGAGACCAGCGCGCAGGAGAAGCGCAAGCCCGAGAGCGTCACCTCGCTGCTGCATGTGGACCTGATCGAGATGGAATTCGGCTATGGCCTGATATCGCTGGTGGATGCGACGCAGGGCGGCGATCTGCTGGACCGCGTCGTCATGATCCGCAGACAGTGCGCGCTGGACCTGGGCATCATCGTGCCCATCGTGCGCCTGCGCGACAACATCCAGCTGGGTACCCGCGAATACGTGATCAAGATCAAGGGCTTCGAGGTGGCCAAGGGCGAAGTGATGCTGGGGCATTACCTGGCTTTGAAGCCCGAAGATGTGGACGAGCCCATCGACGGCATTGAGACGGTGGAGCCCACGTTCGGCTTGCCCGCCCTGTGGATCGCCGAGGCGGACCGCGAAAAGGCGGAGCTGAAAGGCTACACGACGATCGACGTACCGTCTGTTATCTCCACGCACCTGATGGAGATCATCAAGCGCCATGCCGACGAGCTGCTGGGCCGTCAGCAGGTGCAGACGATCATCGAGAACCTGAGGCAGCAGCAGCCGGCGCTGGTGGACGAAGTGGTGCCCAAGATGTTCTCCGTCGGCGAGGTGCAGAAGGTGCTTGCCAACCTGCTGCGCGAGAACGTATCCATCCGCGATATGGCTTCTATACTGGAGATTCTGGGCGACTACGGCAACCTGACGCACGACACCGATCTGCTCACCGAATATGTGAGGCAGAAGTTAAAACGCGCCATCACCCGCAACTTTGTACCGGATGGCAAGGCGCGCGTCATCACCATCAACCCGGATGCCGAAAAGGTGCTGTCCGGCAGCCTCCGTCAGACAGACAAGGGCGGCAATATCGCGATGGAACCGGCCCAAATGCAGCGGTTTTTGAACAACATGAAAAAAGCGGTGGACCACTTCCTGAGCCTTGGCATCTCGCCGATGGTGATCACATCGCCGGTGATAAGAAAACAGGTCAAGAATCTGTCGGCTCAGGTGTTTCCCGATCTGGTGGTGCTCTCATACAATGAGCTGGAGCAGCATGTTGAAATCTACTCGGACTGGACGGTGAATTTCTAGTTGGTTGTAAAGAGGTTTGTGGCGGCTGACATGAAAGAAGCCATAAAAAAAATACGTGAAGATTTCGGACCCGACGCGGTGATACTGGACAGCAACCCCATACGCAGCAAAGGCTTGGGCGGGCTGTTCAAGCAGGAGGTGGAGGTGGTCGCGGCTTATGACCCAACAGTGAGCCGCCAGCTGGAGCCTGCTTCCCAAACCGTGCAAAAGTCCGCCGAATCGTCTCGGACAAAGACGGAGAAGCCGCTGCGCATGGTGCATCCGGCGGCGGCGAAATATGCGGCGGCGGCACGGCTGGAACCCGGGCACAGCGCTGAGGCGGCGGAGCCCGCAATGCCGACCCAGCTGGAACCCGTGATATTCCCCGCTTTGGAGATACCGGAGTACTTAAAGCCGTTGCTGGAAAGCGTGCAGGAGACGGAGCGGGTGCTGCAGCCGGTACCCAGGCCGGAGCCTGAATATGCGCCGGAGCCCGAGTCCATACCGGAACCGGTACGCAGACCAGACTCTGAATATATATTGGAAATAGTACGCAGGCCGCAGCCTGAATATGCGCCGGAGCCGCAGCCCGGGCCGGAACCGATATACCGGCAAGAGGAAGAGCAGCCTGTAAAACAGGCGCAGAGCAGCGCGCTTGTGCAGTTTGAGACGGAAAAGGACCCGCTGTCGGACCAGATAGCGTCCCTTAAGGATGCGGTGCAGGATTTCACGCAGCGCATCAGCCTGATGACGAAGGATACGGCGCTGACGCTGCCGCCGGATATATTGAACCTGTACCGCAACCTCATAGAGCGGGACATCCCCGAGGATATGGCGCGCGAGCTGGCAGTGCAGACGCAGATGGCGCAGAGTAGGCGGCAGGTGAAAGCGGAAACGGCGGCCCAGCAGATCATTATGGACAGGCTGGGAGAGACCGCGCCCATCAAGCTCAAGGCTTACCGCCAGAACGTGCTGTTCTTCGTGGGGCCGACCGGCGCGGGCAAGACCACGACGCTGGTGAAGCTGGCCGGCATGCTGGCCATAGAGCACAAGCTGCGCGTGGGCGTTGTGAATATGGATACCTACCGTATAGGCGCGATGGAACATATGCGCATCTATACGGACATCATGAACATCCCCCTGCAGACGGCTTACAGCGCAGCCGAACTCAGCCAGGCGCTGGCGGCGCTGGCCGACAGGGATGTGGTGCTGGTGGATACGGCCGGCAAGAGCACCGGCGACGACGGCTATCGGCAGGAGATCACGGAGTGCATGAAAGCCGCCAAAGCCGATGAGGTTTTTCTGGTGCTCAGCGTGGCAATGGGACACAGGGCCAGCCGGGAGATCATACGGAATTATGCCTTTCTGTCCGATTACAAACTGATCATAACCAAGCTGGATGAGGTGAGCGCATGGGGCAACGTGCTCTATATACGGGAGATGGCCGGAAAGCCGCTGGCATACATGGCGGTGGGGCAAAATGTGCCGGATGATATCCGCCCAGCAGACACAAAAAGGCTGGCGGACAACATTGTGGGAAAGAAGGTGAGCGTAGTATGACGGATCAGGCGCAAAATCTTCGGACGATGATGAAACTGAATCATACGCAAACAAAGATCGTGGTGGTGGCGAGCGGCAAGGGCGGCGTCGGCAAATCCAGCCTGTCGCTGAACCTGGGGATCGCGCTCAGCAAGAGAGGCCGAAAGGCGCTCATTATCGATACAGACTTTGGGTTTTCGAATATCGACGTGATGCTGGGCGTGCATACGCAGCACGATCTGCTCGATGTGATCGAAGGACGCAAAGGCGTGCGGGATGTTATCGAGACAGGCATCGCGGGCGTACAGTTCATTTCCGGAGGATCGGGCATGTACGAGCTGATGAAAATGGCGCCGGGCCAGCTGATGGATATTCTGGGGAGCCTTGTGGAGCTGGAGGATGTGGCGGACACCATCATATTCGATACCGGCGCCGGACTTTCGGATAACGCGATGCGGCTGATACGCGCCAGCCACGAGACGATACTGGTCACCACGCCGGAGCCAACGGCTGTGGTGGACGCGTATGCGCTGCTCAAGATGATACACGACCAGGGCGACAGGCCGCACATCAGCCTGGTCGTCAACAAGGTGGCCAACGCCAAGGAAGCGGCTGCCGTTGCAGACGGGTTTGTCCGCATTGCCGAGAAGAACCTGAACATACGCCTCAACAGGCTGGGGCATATCACGCGTGACGTCAATATGCACAACGCCATTAAAATGCAGGTGCCGATCCTGGTCAGCTTCCCCAGATGCGTCGCATCAGCGGACATCAACGAGCTGGCGCTGCGGTATCTGAACATACCGGTCAGGGAAACGAACAGACCGGGATTGGCGGGCTTTTTGGAGAACTTCTTCTCAAGAAACAGAGCTTATCGGGAGTCATAGCAATGTACCCACAGGAGATCATGGCCATCGGCGAACTGATGGAGATAAAAATCAACAACGGATTTGTCAAAACGAAGCTGCAGGATCTGCATCAGGATGGCTGGTTCACCGTGTTTCACCCCACAGTAAAAGGATTGCCGATCATGCTGGAGACAGACGAGACTTATATGCTGCGGTTTTATCGTTCGAATGGGATTTTCTCTTTTGAAGCGGTGCTGCTGGATTGGTATAAACAGGACGAAATTATGCTCTGCCTGTTTGAACCCCGGTCAGAGGTGGTAAAGTCACAGAGAAGGCAGAGTTACCGGTTGCCTATTGTGATTGATGTCCTGATACGGCTGGAGGACACGGAAGATGGAAAGAGCCCCGCGGTCAAAGCCAAAACGGTGGACCTTTCGGAGCATGGCACGCTGGTGACCAGTTTTACAAAGATTGAAGAGGGCACAAAGATAAGCGTTGAGCTGAGGCTGTCCCCGGTGGATTCGATCACGCTGAAGGCAAAGGTGTTGCGTTGTGGGAAGCCTGTGGAAAAAAAGGACCCTTATCGTATCGTACTGCTGTTTGAGGATAACGCCAAACAGCACAGATCCGAGCTGGGACGCTATATTCTTCAGCAGCAGATAGCTGCCAGAAAGAAAAAGAATCAGGAAGTGATACCATGAGCGGGAACCATTTGACTGTACAGGAGCTTTGGGGCCTGTATTCCAGAGAAAAGTCACTGGAACTGAAGAATGAATTGGTGCTGCGCTACCTTCCTCAGGTGAAAAGCATTGTGCTGCGCCTGATGCCGACGTATAAAGCCTACAGCAATTACGACGACATGTTAAGCTGTGGGATCCTGGGGCTAATGGACGCAG
The DNA here is from genome assembly GCA_023428025.1 of Bacillota bacterium. GTDB lineage: Bacteria > Bacillota > Clostridia > Christensenellales > SZUA-584 > SZUA-584. The sequence continues at coordinate 46,285 of JAEYZN010000007.1, read as the reverse complement.
TGGAAAAGTATGACATATCGCGTGATGTCAAATTTGAGTATTATGCGGCTATGCGTATCAAAGGAGAAATCATCGACAATATCCGCAAGCAGGACTGGGCCCCCTCCAGCCTGCGACGCAAGATCAAGGCCATCAGCAACGCATACAGCGAGCTGGAGAGCAAGCTTTGCCGCGAGCCCACCGACGGCGAGGTGGCCCGTCATCTGGGAATGCCGGAGGAGGAAATGCAGAGCACGCTGGGCAAATCCCAGATGTTCAACATCATCCACTTCGAGGAAATGGTGCAGAACGACACCGCATGGGAGTATTCGATCCACAGCGATGAAAACACGCTGGAAGAGGAAGTGGAGAACCGGGAGATGGTGGAGATACTGGGGCGCATCATCGATAACCTGCCTGAGAAGGAAAAGCTCGTGATCACGTTGTATTATTATGAAGAGATGACGTTGAAGGAGATTGCCGAGGTGCTGGGCGTGTCGGAATCACGCGTGTCGCAGATCCATTCCAAGGTTGTGATGAAGATGCGCAGCAAGATGCAGTTTGCCGGTATATATGAAGCGGTGGCAAGCGCCAGATAAATGGAGGGGTATGACGATGGATATCACGCATTATGCTTTTGCGGCTTATGTTTTCCTGCTGGCATGCGGCGGCATATGGTTTTTCGCGAAGGTGTTTCGTGTAAACGGCAAGGGCAAGGGCGACAAGTCCTCGTACGAAAAGGAACAGCGCCTGTTTACGCTTTATCAGAATGTAGAGGACACGCTGTCCAGCTTTGAGGAGTTTGCAGAGGAGACCAAAAAAGAGACACAGGCCACGCTGCAAAAGGCCGAGGAGCTGCTGGAGGAAGCGAAGCGGCTGTCGGCGCAGATGAACGATGCAAAGACAACAACACCGCAGCCAGTACCGCAAAGGGTGCTGGCCCGGGGTGTCCGGTGGGGCGAGGCATATGAGGATGACGCCGAAACGCCGCCGGAGACCGTGATGGAAGTGCCAAAGCATGAAACACCGCCGCGGCCTTCGTACAGGCCGATGGCCCCGGCGAGGGATGAAGAGGAGAGACCGGCAGATCCGCCGCTGAAAACCAACGAGAAGATACTCCTGCTCAGCGCCCAGGGGCTCAGTGTCACAGAGATTGCCAAGACGCTCGGCATATCCGTCCGGGAAGTGACGCTGGCGCAGGATTTGGCACGTAAATAGGCCTAAAGTGGTGGGTTCTATTTTACGATATATTAATCAGAAAGTGTATGAAGGTGGAGGGCTATGCTTCGAAGCTTATATATCGCCAGTACAGGTATGATAACCCAGCGGCAAAAGATGGATGTTGTGACCAACAATATCATCAATGTCGATACGACCGGCTATAAAAAAGACATGCTGATATCCAGATCTTTTAAGGATCTGATGATCGAGCGGATGAGCAACTCGATGATCGGGCCCCAGAACACAGGTGTTCATCTGGACGATGTCATCACGTCTTTTGATCAGGGAGACCTGGAGCCGACGGAAAGACTTTCGGATGTGGCGCTTGAGGGCGACGGGTTCTTTGTGGTCAATACGGCGAATGGCGTCCGTTATACGCGGGATGGTGCGTTTGCGGTCACGCCGGAAGGTTTCCTCGTCAACAGCGAAGGCAATTACGTTCAGGGAACAAACGGAAATATATACGTGGGCAGCGGCGCATTTACCATCGATGAACAGGGATATGTCATCGTCAACGGGGTGACGGCAAACAGACTGCAGTTGGTGACATTCGGCGATCTGACAGGACTGGAAAAGGTCGGGTCCAACCTGTTCGCAAACGCATCGGCAGGCGCGCCGCAGGCCGCGACGGAATGCAAGGTGAAACAGGGTTACCTGGAAGGCTCCAACGTGGACATGGCCGAAGAGATGGTGACCATGGTGGAACTGAACCGGGCCTATCAGGTGAACCAACGCGTGGTGACAATGCTGGACCAGTCGCTCGGCAAAACGGTTAACGAAGTGGGAAGGTTGTAAGGTAGAGCATATGCAAGCATTACATGCCGCAAAATTGGGACTGCAGGCGCAGCAGAGCCGTATCAACGTCATTGCGGGCAACGTATCCAATCTGAATACGACGGGATACAAATCTCAGCGCGTCGATTTTAAGGATGCGCTGTATTCACAGATGATGAATCCTGCCGATCTGCAGCAGACGGGGCTCTCAAGGGGTACGGGGGTGCTGATGGGGGCCGCCAACAGAGATCACGATCAGGGGACGGTGCTGATGACAGGCCAGAACCTGGACATGTATATCGACGGCGACGGGTATTTCTGCGTGTCAGACACGGGCGGTTCGGTGAAGTATACGCGTGACGGCACGTTTGCTGTCAACTCCGAAGCGGACGGCAACTTTCTGGTAAACGCCAACGGTGATTACGTGCTGGATGAAAACCAGGCCAAGATAAAGCTGCCGGCCGGCGAAAACGATATCACGGTGGAAGCGGACGGTGCGTTTCTGGTGAACGGAACGCAGATAGCCAGATTGAGAGTTGTCACCTTTTCCAACCCCAATGGGTTGTCTTCGGTGGGAAACGGCGGTTATGTGGACACCGTGGCCTCGGGAGCCCCGATCGAATCCGGTGCGAAAGTGGTCATGGGAGGGCTTGAAGCGTCCAATGTGGACCTCGCGGTGGAACTGACACGGCTGATAAGGGCCCAAAGAGCGTTTGGGATGGCATCGAGAGTGGTGACCGTATGGGACGAGATGGAATCGGCGACAAACAACATGAGGACCTGATTGAGGCAGAAGGAGTGACACAATGAGCCCAAATGTGCTATTGTGCAAGCAGTGCGGTAAGCTTTTTCAATCGCTGGGATCAAGTTTTTGCCCAGCTTGCGTTGACGAGATGGATAAGGCGTTCGTGGTCGTCAAAGAATATTTGTACGAGCATGATAACGCAACGTTGATGGATATCGTAAAAGACACCGGCATTTCGGAAAAAATGGTTCTAAGCTTTTTGAAGGAAGGCCGTTTGAACATAGAAGGTGTGGATGATTTTTTGAAATGCGAAGACTGTGGAAAACCCATATCCAGCGGACGTTATTGCAGTGTCTGCCGAGACAGGCTGGCAAACGCGTTCGGCAGTATGGTCAAAGAAAAGAGAAACCCGGGTGTAAAAGTGCAGGCGAAGATGCACGCCAGATACGGGCAGGATTAATAATAGATGAGGTGATTTTCGTGAGGATTAACTCCATTCCCCCGAAAGAGCTGCTGAGCCAGTATGTACATGTGCGGGAAAAGCTGTCGGTGTACTCGCCGCCGTCAGGCATTGACAGGACAGACCTGACCGACGGCGCAAAAACGTTTTCCACAGCGTTAAAGACGGTCAAGGAATCTCTGTCTGTGAGGACGCCGGAGGAGACGGCCCGAATCAACCAGATTGCGGCTGAGGTGAGGAACAACACATATTCTGTTCCGGGCTACAAGGTTGCGGAGAAGATTCTGGGCAAGTAGTCGTAAAAGGAGTGATTTTCTTGGACGAAGTATTGATGAGCCTGCAGGATGTGATGCAGCAGGAGCTGGTCGCATACAAAGATATACTCTCCAAAGCGAGACAGAAAAAAGAAGCGCTGATGAAAAATGACGTTGCGCTGCTGGATCGTATTGTGGCGCACGAATGGAATCTGGTTAAGACCATAAAAGAGCTGGAGACGGAACGGGAAAGCACGATCAAGAGGATCGCGTTGGAACGCGGGATGGATTGCGAAACAATCAGCCTCGCGGATATCGCGGATATGCCGGGAGGCGCTCTTGGATCCCGGTTCGCAGAACTGAGGACCGACCTGACGCATGTGATATCTGAGATTGACAGCATTAACAGGACAAATAAGGGATTGGTGGATACCCATCTGCAGTATTCCGACTTTTGCGTCAATCTTCTGACGGGTCAACAAAATACGCTCAACACCTACTCATATTCCGGAAGGGTGAGTGAATCGCAGGAAAGAGCAACATTGGTGCTAGACCGAACGGTTTAGGAAAGGAGAAGTATGTCTGGTTTGTTTTACGGTCTGGAGATAGCCAGAACCGCGCTTACAGTGAGCCAAAAGGCCATCAACCTGACAGGCCACAATATCTCCAACGCCAACACCGAAGGATATACCCGGCAGCGGCTGATTGTGAATTCAATCGAACCGGCGTCCATCCACGCGAGGCTTTCGCAGGTAGGCAAGGGCTCCGTGGGCGGCGGTGTTGAGGTGTCGCTGGTAGACCAGATCCGCAGCGATTATCTGGACAGGCAGTTTCGAAGCCAGAACTCCAAGCTGGGATATTGGCAGACGCGCGCCGACGAGCTGGAATACATCGAAACGGTGATCAACGAGCTATCGGAGGACAGCAGTATTTCCTCCGCAATGGCCGATTTTTTTGACAGCCTGAGCGACCTGGCGGCGGACCCGGTGAGCGAAGAGATTCGGACCACGGTGCAGCAAAACGCACTGAAAATGACAGAAACGTTCAACCAGTACTACGACCAGCTGGTGGAACTGCAAAATTCATACAACCAATCGATGAAGCTCACGGTGGATGAAGTCAACGATCTGCTGAAGGGTATCGCAACCTATAACGAGCAGGTCTTTGCATACGAGCTTTCGGGCGAGAAAGCCAACGAACTGCGGGATAAGCGCAATCTGATGATCGACCAGCTGTCCAGCCTGATCAACGTCACCACCTCGGAAGCGGCTGATGGAACGCTGACGGTGAGCTGTGAGGGTGTCGATCTGGTCCATCACAAGACAGCCACCCTGCTGGAAGCGCGCCCGGAGCTGACAGGCGCTGTGTCCGGCGAACCCGGTTATTATCAGATTTATCTTAGCGGAACAGACAATGTTTTTTCTTATAGCAGCGGCAAGCTGCAGTCGTTCAAGGATCTGCGCGACAGCACGTCGGTGGACAATCTGGGGATCCCGCGTATCCTGCAAAGCCTGAACACGCTGGCGCAGAGCATCGCGAAGCAGTTCAACGCCATACACAGCACCGGTTATACGATGCCAAACGGCGCAACGGCGTCTCAGACGGGTATCAATATGTTTGATGTCCCGATAGCGGTGGATGAGGACGGAAATAACTATGAGGACTACAGTGCCATTACCGCGGGAACTTTCTCGCTCTCGGACGAGGTGCTGAGCAGCGTATTCAATATCGCCGCGTCCAGCCAGCTCATTGACCTGTCGGCCGCAAACACGAACGAGGGCAACAACGAGATCGCCCTCGCGATGGTGGCGCTGTCTTCCAGCACCAGCGTGCCCGGTGTGGACAACTTTGAGAATTATCTGAAGAGCACCGTGGTGGAAGTGGGTATTGAAAGCTCCACAAGCAAGAAGAACGCGGCCAGCCAGCAGGCGATCGTCGATAATGTGGTAGAGAGAAAGTCATCTGTCTCCGGCGTGTCGCTGGATGAAGAAATGATTCAGCTCATTTCATACCAGCACTCTTATTCGGCAGCGGCCCGTGTGCTCACGGCCATTGACGACGCGCTGGAGACGTTGATCCACCGGACCGGCCGGGTCGGCCTGTAAGTGACAGGAGGTTAGTATATGCGGATAACAAGCGGAATGATTCTGGATAATTATTTAAAGAACGTCAATAAGAATATGACAAGCATGGTGGACATGCAGAATCAGGTATCCTCCGGAAAGATACTGAACAAGCTTTCGGATAATCCGATCAGTGCTGTGTCCGTGATGCAGTATCGCGTTAAGCTTTACAAGACCGACCAATACCTGGAGAATGTGGACAGGGGCATCACATGGCTGGAACAGACGGAATCTTCTGTGATGGAGTTGAACGAGATATTAAAATCCGCTTATGAAGCGACCTTGCATCTGTCGAGCGATTATATGGGCCCGGATGATAAGGTGGCAACAGCGGAACTGATCGGGCAGCTTCGGGACCACATCCTGACCATAGGCAACGCCCAGTCGGGCAGCAAGTTCGTTTTTGGCGGTTACAACACCAACAAGGCGCCCTTTGAAGTGGACAGCAACGGCAAGCTGCTGTACAATGGGCTGGATCTGACGGATGATACGAATCCTGATCTGATAGCCGAGCAGGGTGTCTCCATCGAATATGAGATGGGATTCAATATAAAGATGAACATATCGATAAACGGCGCTGAACTCGTGGGTACGGGCGAAAACAGCATTTATTCCGTTCTGGACAACCTGTATAATGCTCTTATGAACGATGCGCCCGCGTCAGAGCTTGGGCAATATGTCGGCAAGATACAGGGTGCGCAAAGCCATGCGCTGACACTCGCGGCTGAAATCGGCGGGCGCGTGAACCGGCTTGAGCTGCTTGCCAACCGGTATGAAGAGGATAACCTGATGTATACCGAAATGAAATCCAAGCTTGAGGATGTGGACCAGGCTGAGGCCTTAATGAATTTCAAAATGGCCGAGTACGTTTATACCGCGGCGCTTCAGATCGGGTCACAGATTATCCAGCCGTCACTTGTCAACTTCCTTAAATAGCCGGGAACCAGGAGGAGTCATATGATAATTGATACCGACCGTTTCGGGTCTTTTGATACAAAAGACAGCAAGCTCATCGAGTTTCCCTTGGGGATACCCGGCTTTGAAGAACTGCGCCATTTTATCATTCTTGAGATTGGACAGACCAAGCCCATCTACTGGCTGCAGTCGACAGAGAACAAGTACATAGCATTGCCTGTGATATTGACTTTCGAGATACTGGACGATTATTATATCGATATACGGGAGAACGAGCTGGAAGACCTCTTTGTGGAGAGCCAGACCGATCTTCTGGTGATGAATGTGGTTGTGATTCCAGAGCAGGCCGAAAATATGACGGTCAATCTGGCGGCCCCCATCGTCATCAACGCCAAACGCGGCATCGGCAAGCAGATCATCATTGACGCGCAGACCCTCCCGATTCGCTGGCCGGTCTACGAAGCCATCATGAAGAGCTTACAAGGAGGGGAAAAGGATGCTGGTACTGTCCAGGAAATCAGGTGAAGGAATCGCTCTGAATCAGGATATTGCGATCGAGATTCTTTCCATCGAGGGGGACAGGGTTCGCATTGGCATTCAGGCGCCCAAGGAGATGCGCATATACCGCAAGGAATTGCTGGAGCAGACGATCGATGTGAACCGGGCGGCGGCGAGCACGCCCGCCATATCGTTCAGCACCGCCCGGCCATAAAACAACAGTCCTGACAGGTTACCGAAGCCTTCCGCTAATGGAGGGCTTTATTGTTGTCTTCAATTACCAAGGCGTGATTACAGCAGCTTAACATGAAGAGGATAGAATTAATGGGAAAAGGAGGATTAATATATAAATAAGTTGAAGTAATGTTTATACCATACAAAATTTACACTAAAGGAGAGATACCATGAAAAAACTATTCACACTACTGTTAAGCGCCCTGATGATATGCGGCATGATGCTTGCCGTTTCACCGGGGGAGGCGAGCGCCGCGCAGATAGCCACGCCGCAGGTTGCCGGCGGACATAACTTTTTGGTTGCACTGAAGTATGACGGAACGGTTTGGACTTGGGGAAGGAATCGCTATGGTCAACTGGGGAATGGGACGACTGTAGACAATCCAATGCCTGCGCAAATTTTGGACCATGTCGTATCTATATCAGCAGGAACTTTTCATTGTTTAGCTCTGAAAGATGATGGAACTGTATGGGCATGGGGCAGAAACGATTATGGAGAAGTAGGAGATGGAACAACGGTTGACAAAACCACTCCTGTTCAGGTCCTGAGCGGAGTAAATAAGATGAGTGCAGGGGATTTCTATTCACTAGCTATCAAAGATGACGGCACGGTATGGGGCTGGGGGGTAAATGGCGCAGGACAACTCGGCGACGGCACGACGGTCACCAGAAAAAGCCCGGTACAGGCATTGGGGTTGAGCAATATTGTGGATATTGCCTTGGGCGACAACCACAGCTTAGTGCTCAAAGATGACGGCACGGTATGGGGGATGGGTAAGAATCCAAGGGGGCAACTCGGCGTTGGGTCAACCGTCGATAGTATAACGCCCGTGCAGATGCAGATCAGCAACGTCGTGGAAATTGATGCAATACAACAGCAAAGCTTTGTGCGTAAAAGTGATAATACGTTGTGGGCATGCGGAATGAATACCGCCGGTGAATTGGGAATCGGAACCCGCGTGGACAGCATTGTGCCTGTACAAGTGAATGTAACGGACGTGATTGATATATCTTGCGGAATATATCACGGCGCTGTCCTCAAAGGAGACGGAACTGTCTGGACATGGGGCTTTGGTATTTATGGACAAATTGGCGACGGCACCGGCGGGGTTTCCGGCGATGTGCGGACAACCCCGGCTCAGGTTCCCGGTTTTGAGGGGATCATATCCATAGCAAGCGGAGATCTTAATGTTATCGTGATTAAGGAGGATGGCACTGTTTGGGCGTGGGGCCGTATGACCAGCCAGGACGGGACATTTGCGCATCAATATTCTCCAACCCAGGTGATAGGCCTGGACCTCTTTTTCAGCGCATCGCCTCAGGTGGATTGCGGGATAAGCCACAGCATCGCGCTGGACAGCGACGGTTCCGTATGGGCATGGGGCCGGAATGATTTCGGGCAGCTTGGCAATGGAACAACGGATAATAACGACACGCCCGCCCCAATCAACGGTCTGGAATGCGTCAGCGAAATCGCTTCAGGCAATAATTTCAGCGTGGCGCTTGACGATGCGGGGGTCCTGTGGGCCTGGGGCGAGAACAAATACGGCCAGCTGGGCAACGGCACCACGACAGACGCCAGCGCGCCCGTTCAGGTGCTGACTGGAGTCAGGACCATGAGCGCGGGCGCGAACCATGTACTGGCGGTGAAAGAGGACGGTTCCGTGTGGGCATGGGGCGAGAATAACCATGGCCAGCTGGGAGACGGCGCCACGACCAACCAGAGCAGCCCTGTCCAGATCACGGCGCTCAGCGATATCGGCGCGGTGGCCTGCGGATACGGGCACAGCCTTGCCCTGAAAAGCGACGGCACTTTATGGACATGGGGGTATAATGCATACGGCCAGCTGGGAGACGGAACGAATGCGGATAAGCTGTCGCCTGTTCAGGTGAGCGTGAGCAACGTGGCCGCGATAGACTCAACCAACAACCAGAGCCTGCTGCTCAAAAACGACGGCACCGTATGGGCATGCGGACTCATCAACGCGGCGGCTCCATTGAGCAATGTTCCCGTTCAGATATCCGGGCTTGCCGGTATCACCGGCATCAGCGCAGGATCGATGCATTGCCTGGCGCTGGATGAAGATGGAGACGTATGGGCGTGGGGATGGAACAATTACGGGCAGCTGGGTAACGGAACCAATACCAACAGCGGCTCGAGCACAGCGGTTGCCAGCCTGAGCAACGTGATCTCCATCAACAGCGCCGAAAACGGGAGCATCGCGATTGCCAGCGACGGCAGCGTGTGGGCCTGGGGCCAGAACTCGTTTGGGCAGCTCGGCGACGGAACACGGACCGACCGCAGCGTCCCTGTTCAGGTATCCGGCCTGGATTTAAAGTAACGCAGCTTCACCGCAATAAGCATCATAAAACATCCCCGGCCGGTTCGGGGGTGTTTTTCTATGGCGATGCCCTTAAAGAGCCATGTGTATGAACGCATAAAAAAGCTGCCGGCCATTGGCCGGCAGCTTTGGCATAAAACACTGGAGAGTTCCGGTAGGGGCGGAACCCGCCATGTTTTCTACCGGAGTAAGGAGAGAACGTTCTGCGGCGCCTGGTTGGCCTGTGCCAACATCGCTGTCGCAGCCTGCACGAGGATGTTGTTCTTCGTGAAGGTGGTCATCTCTTTCGCCATGTCGAGGTCGCGGATGCGGCTCTCGGCAGCCTGGAGGTTCTCGGAAGAAGTATCCAGGTTGTTGATCTTGTGCTCGAGCCTGTTCTGCGTGGCGCCAAGCTGGGCGCGCTGTGTGGAAACGGTGTTGATCGCCGAGTTGACAGAGGTGATGGCCGTGGCCGCATCGGCCTGGCTGCCGATCGCGCTTGCGGTCAGGCTGAGGGCCGAGGACGTCATGCTGTTGATGCTGATGGCCAGATTGTCGCCCTGGTTGGCGCCCGTCTGGATCTGGGCAGAGCTGCCGGTTACGTCAAATTCTAAGGTCTTCCCACCGAAATCGCCCTCCGCAGCGGCAGCAGACAGCTCGATGGTCACTTTGCGTCCACCGCCGAAGTCCGCGGTGATCGTCTTGGCGCCGTCAGAGTTGGAGCCGGCGACCGTGACCTGAGTGCCGTCGAACGTGATGTCGTACGCGGTGGCGTCAGTGCCGTTAACAGCAAACTCAATCTCCTGATCCGCGCCTGCGGCAAATCCTTCGAAGGTGATCGAAGCGACGCCCAACAGGCCAACATTGATTTCGGAATCGGACTGAACAGCGGCTGTGGAACCGAAGCTGCCGTCCAACAATTTCTTGCCGTTGAACGCCGTCTTCTGGGCGATGTCGTCGATTTCCGATTTCAGCTGCTGGAACTCGGCATCCAGCGCCGCGCGGTCAACCAAGTCGTCGTTGGTGTCCGAAGCGGACTGTGTGGCCAGCTCGCGCATACGCTGCAGGATGGAATGGGTCTCGGTCAGCGCGCCTTCAGCCGTCTGCACCAGGGAGATGGCGTCTTCGCTGTTCTTGGAAGCCATGTCGAGGCCGCGGATCTGCGCTCTCATTTTTTCGGAAATCGCGAGGCCGGCAGCGTCGTCGCCCGCTCTGTTGATGCGGTAGCCCGAGCTCAGCTTCTCAGTGGATTTCGCCGTGTTGCTGTTGTTGACAGAGTACTGGCGGTGAGTGTTCAACGCCATAATGTTGTTGTTAATACGCATAGTTCTTTTAATCCTCCATGATTTTTTTTAAATTTAGCATCCGTGCTTTTTTGGCTCTTTCAGTCTCCGCTACTGGCGCCTTGTTCACGGAGTTTTTTAAGCCTTACACCTTAAATATCGTCAATTAATTTGACGACTTTAACGGAAAATCCAAAAAAATGATTCACCGCGTAAAATTTGTTTATAAATAAGACGGACTCTCTCATATATGCAGTTAAGTATATGAATTGAAATAATATATTGTAGGGATGTATTATGGCTAACGCGCTGACCAAGCTGCCGTCGAAGATTCTGGAATCTTTCAAAAAAATGAGCAAAGGCCAAAGAACGCGTATTATCGTTCTGGCCGTCATCATTCTTATCATCATCATTTCCGTCTCTGTGGTTCTGAATCAAAAAAACTATACGGTGCTTTACAGCGGCATGCAGCCATCTGAAGCCGGCGAAGTTTTATCTACCCTGACGGAAATGGGCGTGGACGCAAAAGCCCAAGGGGACGACACCATAATGGTTGCGGAGGACCAGGCGGATTCCGTACGCATGCAATTGGCGGCCCAGGGGTATCCCAGCAGCGGCAGCAACTTCGATATCTTTCAAAATGCATCCGGCCTCGGCGTGACCGAGATGGAAAAGCAGGTCTATTATAAGTTTCAGATTCAGGAAAATCTGCGGCAAACCATATTGAAGATGAGCAAGGTGGACGATGCCGTCATCAACCTTGACCTTGGTGAAGACAGCTCGTATGTGCTGTCGAACGATAAAAAGCCTGCGACAGCGTCGGTGATGCTGTCGCTTAAAAACGGTGAAAAGCTTAACAGCAGCGAGGTGGAAGCCATCGCTGAATTGGTGTCTACCAGCATATCCGGCATGAGTACGGACGATGTGCGCATTGTCGATTCGCAGATGAACCTTTATTCGCTGGGCGGTGATTCCGAAACGGCCAATGTCGATACGCAGATGGGGCTGCAAAACAACGTCCAACAGCAGCTGCAAAGCCAGGTGATAAGCCTGCTGACGCCGGTGTTCGGGGAGCAAAATGTGCTGGCCGAGGTGAACGTCAAGCTCAATTTCGACAACAAGGTGACGGAATCCGTGGAGTTTGAGCCGCCTGCAAGCGGCACGGAAGGCCTGATGGTGAGCGTGAAGGAACTGGTGGAGGCGATTAAGACGGATGGCGGCACGGGCAATGTGGCCGGTATCGACGCCAACGGAACGGCTTCGGAATATCTGGCCGCTCTGGAATCCGACCCGAACTCTTCCTATTACCAGGTTTCTCAGGAAGCGAACTATGAGCTGAACCAGACCAAGACGCAAATTGAGGAAGCCAAGGGCAAGATCGAAGATCTGTCCGTGTCTGTCGTGCTGAACAGCAACGGCGCGGAGGATTACACCGAGGAAGTCAAGCAGCTGGTGGCTACCGCCATCGGCGTTCAGGAAGACCGGGTCACGGTGCAGATGCTTCCGTTCCAGGAAGCTGTGGATGCCAGCGATGTGTCCAGCGCAATGGAGCTGCAGCAGGAGATCATGAACAACGCACAGAACGCCGCCACCACGCGGCTGATGATCATCGTAGCTACCGTGCTGGTGGTGCTGATCATCCTGTTTATGATCATTCGGATGTTCCGAAAGAAAACGGAGCCGGAGGCCAGTGTTGAGTATTTGGCGGACGAAGTGATCATACCGGGCGCCATCCCGGTGCAAGACGAGCCTGTAGAAGTGAATATAGAGGATCTGGAAGGCGAAGACAGCAAGATGTCGATACTGGAAGACTATATCAATAAGAATCCCGAGTCGGTGGCAAACCTGTTGCGCAACTGGCTGAATGAGGAATAGGCGGAGAGAGAATCATGGCGCAAGAGAAGATTTCAACTAAAGAAAAAGCAGCTGTGTTGATGATCACAATGGGCAAAGAGCGGGCGGCCAAGATTTATAAGTATCTTTCCGAGGAGGAGATTGAGCAGCTGACGCTGGCCATCACCACCATGCGGCGAGTGGAGCCGCAGACCAAGGAATCGGTGATGGATGAATTCTTTCAGATGTGCATCGCCCGCAAGTATATTTCAGAAGGCGGCATCGAATATGCAAGGGAAATTCTCGCCAAGGCGTTTGGCGAGGAGCGGACCAACGATCTCATCATGAAACTGTCGTCCTCTCTGCGGGTTAAACCTTTCGATTTTATCCGCAAGGCGGACAGCACCCAGGTGCTGAACTTTATCCAGAACGAACATCCGCAGACCATTGCGCTGATATTGTCTTATCTTGACCCGCGTTATTCGGCCCAGATACTCTCCAATCTGCCGCTGGACAAGCAGACCAGCGTTATCGCGCGCATCGCGAACATGGGGTCGACTTCTCCCGAATATATAAAAGAGACGGAGCGTGTGCTGGAGAAAAAGCTGTCCACGATGAGCTTTGGAGACCAGACCACCACAGGCGGCATCGACAGCCTGGTGAGCATCCTCAACAGTGTGGACCGCGGCACGGAGCGCCATCTGCTGGAGTCGCTGGAGGAGTCCGACGCGGAGCTGGTTGAGGAGATCAGAAAGCGCATGTTCGTGTTTGAAGATATCGTCAAGCTGGGCAATCAGGCGATACAGCGCGTACTGAAGGAGATCGACAACAGGGACCTGGCTGTGGCGCTCAAGGGTTCTTCGGCCGATGTGTCCAGAGTGATATTCGACAATATTTCCAGCCGTTTGCAGGAAATGATCAAGGAAGACATGGAGTTTATGGGGCCGGTCCGCGTGAGGGATGTGGAAGAAGCCCAGCAGAAGATTGTCAATGTGATCCGGCAGCTTGACGACGCCGGCGAAATCATCATATCGCGCGGCATGGAGGATGAGCTCGTTGTTTAAGATCGATAAGACGCTTGTCGACAACATGAATGTGAACCGATCTTACATCGTGATCACGCATAAGGAGACGCATAAAGACAACTCCAAAGGCGTAATGGAGAACGAACCGGCCGCACTGGAAGCGGATTTGCAGATACCCCAGGCTGTTCGCGACAAAGCGCGTGATCTGATGTATAACGCGCAGGCCAAGGCGCAGCAGACAATCCAGGGGGCGAATGCCCGTGCGGAAGAAATCAAAGAAGAGGCCTGGCAGGAAGGCTACGACGCGGGAATGGCCGACGCGGCGCAAAAGATCACCGGGATGACGGAGGCCCAGAATGAAAAGGCGCGTAAGCTGATCACGGAATTGTCCGCATATCGGGAGGGGCTTTATAACGACCTGAAGGAAAGTGTGCTGGGGCTGTCGATGGACATTGCGGAAAAAATAATTAACATTCAATTACAGAAGGACGATAAAGTGTATATGGAGATCGCCAAAAAGGCGGTTCTGGGACTCAAGCGCGCAGACGATTTCACGCTGCGCGTGGGCCGGGGAGAGTTTGACAAGTATTTCAAGGATGGCGGGCAATGGCTGCAGGAGGCAACGGATTGCGGCGATTTCGAAGTCGTCTGCGACCCGAATATGGAGACGGGCGACCTGGTGATTGAGTCCGACGAAGAGGTCGTAAACGCCGGGATCGCGATGCAGCTGGAGAAGACCCGGCAGTATCTTGAGGAGCAGGTGGAGTAACATGGCCGGTTTTGAGAGCGCTGAGCGCTATCGGAACGCGCTCAGGGACAAAGAGTTTTTTGAGTATGGCGGCCGTGTCAGCCAGGTTTACGGCCTGACGGTGGAAGCGGCGGGCCTTGGCTGCAAGCTGGGCGACATCTGCCGTATATACACCGACAGCAAGGATAAATTCGTCCTGTCCGAGGTGGTGGGCTTTAAGGAAAAAAAGGTGCTGCTGATGCCCTTCGGAGAGCTGGCGGGCGTGGGCCCGAACAGCTACGTGGTATCGGACAACCGTTCGCTCAGCGTACCGGTGGGGCGGGAGTTCTGCGGCCGGGTGCTGGACGGGCTGGCCAACCCGATGGACGGGCTGGGGCCGGTGAAGGCGGAGGGATATTACCCGATCATGAACAACCCGCCCAACCCGATGGAGCGCCGCCGCATCACCGAACAGCTCTCGCTGGGCGTCAAGGCCATCGATTCGATGCTGACGCTGGGTAAGGGACAGAGAGTGGGCATATTCGCCGGCAGCGGCGTGGGAAAGAGCACGCTGCTCGGCATGATCGCCCGTAACACGTCGGCGGATATCAACGTGATCGTGCTGATCGGCGAGAGAGGCCGCGAGGTGAAGGACTTTCTGGAGAAGGACCTTCAAGAGGAAGGGCTCAAACGTTCGGTGCTGATTGTGGCGACGTCCGACCAGCCGGCGCTGGTGAGGCTTAAATCCGCCATGGTGGGCACGGCGATAGCCGAATACTTCCGCGACCAGGGTTTGAACGTGATGCTGATGATGGACTCGCTGACGCGTTTCGCCATGGCCCAAAGGGAAATCGGCATGGCGATCGGCGAACCGCCGGTATCCAGAGGGTTTACGCCCTCGGTGTATGCGATCATGCCCAAGCTGCTGGAGCGTGCGGGCATGTGCAGCAAAGGCTCTATCACCGGGCTGTACACGGTGCTGGTGGAAGGCGACGACATGGACGAGCCCATCGCGGACACGGTGCGCGGCATACTGGACGGGCATATCGTACTTTCGAGAAAGATGGCGAACAGCAACCATTATCCGGCAATCGACGTGCTGCAGAGCGTCAGCCGTCTGATGCCGGATGTGATGCCCAAAGAGCATCTGCCGAAGACAGCGTATATCCGGACGCTGATGTCCACCTACAGGGACGCACAGGACCTGATATCCATCGGGGCCTATAAGGCGGGCACCAACAGGAAGATAGACGAAGCGATCGACCAGATAGACCATGTGAACGCGCTGTTAAAGCAGCAGGTGGGCGAGCGGTTCACGTTTGAGGATACCATGGAGTTGGTCTCCAAAATCTATGACAGGCGCAGCGCGGTATGAAGAAATTTGTGTTTACATTGCAGTCCTGGTATGACATGCAGCTTAGTATAGAGAAGCAGCAGAAGCTGGAACTGAAGAATATCGAAGCCGAACTGACCAAGCGCCACAAGGAGCTGGAGCAGTTGAACAGCGATTTTGACAGGACGAAGGGCGAATACTGCACCGCCGTGTCCAAGGGTGTGACGGCCAACCGTGTCCAGGACTACGGCACTTTCTTCGACAGCCTGAAGGCGGCGATGACCACGATACAGCTGGAGATTAGCCGTCTGGAGAAAGAAAAGGAGCAGCGGATGCAAAAACTGGTCCAAACGCGCAAGGATATCAAACTGCTGGACAAGCTGCGGGAAACACAGTACGCCGAGTATATGGATAACGCAAAAAAGCAGCACGACAAATTTGTGGACGACCTGGTCTCGTTCAACGTGACCACTTCATAAGGGAAAAAGCATGGCAGAGAAAATGGAAGCCAAAAAGAATATGGCGACGCCGCCGGCAGGAAAGCTGGGGTTATCAACGAAACCCGTCAGCACAACCAAGCCAAAGAAAAAGGTCTCGGGTGGCATGGTGCTGGCAATCTTCCTGGTCGTCGTGATCATTGCGGCGGTGACGCTGGTATACCTGAATGTGGGCGGCCTGCGGCAAATACTGGCGGATTCGCTGCAGACAGAACAGGTGGCGGCGGAGGGAGAAAGCGCCGCCATAGCTGCCGCGGAGCTCGAGCAAAGACAAAAGGAACTGGATGAGCTGGCGTCAGACTTGGATGCGCAGTCGGCCACGCTGAAGAAAAAGTCGCAGGACCTTAAAGACAAAGAGACGGCGCTGAATGACCAGGAAACGGCGCTGGAGGCACGGGAGGAAGCGGTTGCGGCTGCGGAGGCCAGCGTGCAGGAGACGCAGCAGACACAAGACGATATCGCCGCCACGGCCAAAATATTTGAAAATATGGAACCGGCGGTGGCTGCCACAGCCATATCCGGGCTGGACACGGTGGACGACATGGTGGCGCTGCTGATGGTCATACCCAGCAATAAGTCGGCGGCCATAATCAGCAATATGGAGGCGAAGCTGGCAACCAAGGTTTTATCAGCGATGATAAAATAGATATCTTTGAGAATAAGGAGGAAGATGCGATTGGCGGAGAAGGAGGACAGCGAGAATGGGTAGCAGCAATATGCTGGCGGGTATGGAGACGCCCGGCTACGCAGCAACGGACACAAAAGGCATACAGACTGTTGGCAGCCTGAAAGGCGGCAGGAACGCAGCGCAGATGGTCTCGAGCGACTTTAAAAAGAAGCTGGAGAGCTGCACCGCGATGACGGCGCCTGTGACGGTTCAGGCAACAAGTGTGCCGATGCAGGATTTCAGCATGGCCACGATGAACGCGGCGCAGCAGCTGCCGCAGGGGATTGTTGGCATTCTCGAAGGATTCGGATTGCTGGATTATCAGACGGATACGAACGCCGCTGCGGCGGAGACAGTGCAGACGACGGCAAGGGAGGCCCAGGCTTCCGATGCGGCGAATGTCCAGCAGGCGCAGATATCCGATCAATTTGCAAGGATGCTTACCAATGAACAGCCAGGCGGGCTGGCGCAGGATGCGCCGCAGCAGGCGAACGCCGACGCTGGAAAGTATTCGGGCTCCCTCGAGAGTACCAACAATCAGGCGCAGCCTGCGGAGGCGGCATTGCCGCCGGATGGAGACGAAGCGGCACAGCTGCTGAAGAGCAAGATGTCTACTGACAATGTGGCGCAGGCCATACCGGCACAGCAGGGTGACGCGCCTGCCGAAAAGCAGGGCGTTGTACAGCCGGTGCAGCCCAAGACCTCTTCTGACGGACAACAGGCCGCCATGTCCGATACGCCTGCGGAACCGGCGCAGACCGCGCCGTTGGAGAAGCCCGAGAGCACACAAGCGGCGGTCGAGATGCCGCAGACGACCGCGGCCAGCGCAGGTGCGGAAGCATCGGCGGCGACGGCCAAAACGCCTCGGGCAGACGCGGCTCAGGAGACGGCCCAGAAAGCCACACCGGATTTTGTCAAAGACAATGTGGTCCGTATTGTGGACAAGGCCAGCGCCAGCGTGCGTGAAGGCCGGTACGAGTTTGACGTGGACCTAAAGCCCGACTTTCTGGGCAAGGTCAGCATCAAGCTGACGATGGAGGGCGGCGAGATCCGCATGCATGTGAGAACGGACGATCTGACAGTCAAAGGAATGTTCTCTGACCAGACGAGTTCGCTGCAGAATGCTCTCAAGGAAAAAGGAATCGTCCTCTCCAATGTGGATGTATCGTACCAGGAGCCGATGGCAGCAGGGCGGGAGTCGTTCGGGCAATCGTCCAACGGAGGCGGCCAGAAAAGGGAAGGGCAGGCCGGATGGAGTTCAGACAGGTATTCCGGCGGCGATGTCTTTGAAACGATAACGCCAATCTCGGAGCTGCGCGTCGGCAGCTCAGTGGAATATCTGGCGTGAGCGGAAGGAGAAACAATGTCTAGCGTAACGGCAACCGATCAGGCGTCCGCAACCCGGACACTCGAAGATTTTAAAAAGACGCGGAACACCAACAAGAGCCTCGGCCAGGACGATTTTCTGAAGATACTGGTGTCCCAGATGGCCAATCAGGATCCCCTTGAGCCGACAGGCAATACCGAATTTCTGGCGCAGATGGCCCAGTTTACGATGCTGGAGCAGATCAAGGAATTGGGGACAAGCTTCTCGACCAGCCAGGCGTACAGCATGATCGGTCAATATGTATACATACAGGATGGAGAGAATCTGATCCGCGGCAAAGTGGACGGCGTTGTCAGGGAAGCCGGGATCAACTACGTGATGGTGGGCGGCAACACATACAAGGCCACCAGCGTGGTCGGCGTGATCGACAGCTCTGCCTTGGAAGGCGGGCTGGATGAAGAGATACTGCAAAGCGCCAGCCTGATCGGACGTACGGTGACGGCATCGGTGAAAGCCGAAGACGGAACGGTAAGTACAGAAACGGGCGTGGTGTCCAAGATATTGGTCAAGGATGGCGTGATTTATGCGGTGGTGAACGACAAGAACATCCCCGTATCCAACATTACAGAAATATCTAACGAATAAATGAGGAGGTAAAATTACTATGATGCGTGCATTATACTCCGGCGTGACCGGACTCAAAAACCACCAGACCAAGATGGATGTGATCGGCAACAACATTGCCAACGTCAACACGGTTGGCTTCAAAGCCAGCCGCGTGATATTCCAGGATATCTACAGCCAGACGGTGTCGCCGGCTTCGGCAGGCAATGGCACCACGGGCGGCACCAACCCGCAGCAGGTGGGCCTTGGCGTACAGCTGGCGACCATCGACGTGCTCAACACCGAGTCGTCTTCGCAGTATACGGGAAGTCCGCTGGATCTCGCCATCGACGGCGACGGCTACTTCGTGATACAGGACGGCGCCGCATACACATATACGCGCGCAGGCAACTTCTATACGGATCGCGAAAATTATCTGGTGGATTCCAACGGCAACTATGTCATGGGTTATGAGGTGGATACGGACGGCGATCTTGTTTACAGGAACGCCGCCAATGCCATATGCGACCCCACGGATCCCGGCGCACACCTGACGATGCAGAGAATCTTTGTGGACCCGGATTACTATGATGTTTCCATCGGCGCGAACGGCCAGGTGGTGGCGCTGGATGAAACAACCAGCGAAAGTTCCGTGCTGGGGCAGATCATTCTGGCGCAGTTTTCCAACCCCAACGGCCTCGAGAAGACCGGCGAGAATTCTTATCGTACATCGGTCAACTCGGGCGATCCGGTATACAGCACGCCGGGAATGGGCGGCAGCGGCGGCTTGAACCCCGGCTCGCTGGAGATGTCCAACGTGGACCTGACGGCTCAGTTTGCGGATATGATCACCACACAGAGAGGTTTCCAGGCCAACTCGAGAATCATCACCACCACGGATGAAATGCTTGAAGAGCTGGTTAACATGGTGAGATAATATCTTCCTTGAAGCGGCGTCTTTTCGGGAAATATCATGGCTTGTGGCCGGCGTACTGTGTCGGTGCGCCGGCTTTTTATCAAAAGCTGATGAAAGGATTATATCAACTTGATCAGAGTACATCGTTTAAACAATGAGGAATTTCTCATCAACTGCGAGTTGATCGAATTTGCGGAAGAGACGCCCAATACGGTGGTCTCGATGATGTCTGGCCGTAAGATTGTTGTGGCCGAGTCGTGCAACGAACTGCAAAGGCTCATATTGGAGTACAAGAGAAAGATTCATTGCTCGATTTGGGGCGACGCTGCTGAAGGCAAGTAGAGGTAATGACTTTGGATAAAACAACGGTAATCGGTCTTGGAGCCGGCGTGGCATGTATCGCTATATCAATACTCTTAAGCGGTGACCTGGGAGCATTTTATGATCTTCCGTCCATATTCGTCGTTGTCGGAGGAACAATCGCATCCACTGTCGTATCTTATCCCGGGAAAATGCTCAGATCTTTAAAGACCGTCTATACCATGGCTTTTAAAGAAAAGCGCATTGATCTGTACGAAGACATCGAAATGATCATCAAGATCGCCAATGTGGCGCGGCGCGAGGGTCTGCTGGCGCTGGAAGACGCAGTGGATGAGGTGGAGAATCCTTTCCTGCAGAAAGGCATCATGCTGATCGTAGACGGTGCGGATGGAGAACTCGTCAAAAGCATCATGGAGACGGAGATCGCGTTCATACAGGAGCGCCATACGCAGGGGCAGAACATCATCAACAGCATGGCGGCTTACGCGCCGGCCTACGGGATGATCGGGACGCTCATCGGCTTGATACTGATGCTGAAGAATCTGAGCGATACCGAAGCGCTTGGACCCAATATGGCGGTTGCCTTGGTCACTACATTTTATGGTATTGTGCTGGCCAATCTGGTGTTTACGCCTATATCCAAAAAGCTCAAGGTTCTAAGTGACAATGAAGCGCTGCAAAAGGAACTGTATATGGAAGGACTGCTGTCCATACAGGATGGTGAAAACCCGAGAATTATCAAAGATAAATTGTCAGCGTTTATTTCACGCCATGAAATAACGAAAGCTGAGTCCCAGGTCAATCCTGAAATGAAGGAGATATCCTGAGATGGCGAGAAGAAAGCCAGCGCCGCCCGAAGAAGAGGGCGCGCCGGCGTGGATGAATACATACGGGGATATGGTCACGCTGCTGCTGACATTCTTTGTTCTGCTGTTCTCATTCTCCTCCATCAATGCGGAAAAATGGAGAGAGATTGTGTTGTCTTTTTCAGGCGCTCCCTATGTGGCTGTGCAAGCGCTTGACCCGGATGAAGTGATCGAAGAAGCGATGGCCGGAGATGCCTGGGAGCCCATTGTAGAGCCCACGCCGGAATTGTCTGCGGTCAGCGGTGCAGCCACGGATACCGGGCTGACGGGAATAAAGAAAAAGTTTGTTGAACTGTTTGAAAAGATCCAGGGATACATCAGGGATAATCAGCTCGAATCACTTCTCAAGGTGGAACAGGAGGGCGACGAAGCCATTCTGATCCGGATGACGGAATCGGCGCTGTTTAACTCCGCAAGTGTGGATATAAGGCCGGATGCGTTGACGATATTGGAGAAAATGAGCGAGATCATCAGCGAATATGATGACTTTACTGAGTTGATATGGGTGGAAGGACATACCGACAGTGTCCCGATAAGCTCGACAAAGTACAAGGACAATACAGACTTGTCGGCCATGCGGGCCACAAGCGTGCGAAGATATATGCTGAGTATCACAAGCATTGATCCGTCTAAGATTGTGCCCATCGGCTACGGCGAATACCGCCCGGTGGACACGAATGAGACGGAAGAAGGCAAAGCAAACAACCGCCGGGTGGATTTTGTGATACAGGCAAAGATGGAGGAATAGCATTTATGAAGAGAGTCATCATCATCGTTATCTTGGTTTTGGTTATTGTCGGCGCAGCGGTTTACTTTTTCTTTTTGAAGCCCCCGCCGGAGCCGGAAACTATGTTTTATCCGCCTGGAGAAAGTTTTGTGACGAATATAAAAGACAGTGTGCGGCTTTTAAAAACAGCTGTGGTGCTGGAATTAACAACCGCGGATACTGAGAAGATTACCGAATATTTGACGGAGAATAATCATGTGATTCGTGATATAATCTTGTCTACACTGCGCAATAAGAATGAGGAAGAACTGCGCGCCCAAAATATACAGGATGAACTAAGAGAAGAGATAAAGGCAAGTATATCCGAGAAAATGGGTATTGATTACTTGCAGAAGGTATATTTTAATGATTTTGTGATTCAGTAAAGATTCCAAACGGATAAGGAGTATACCCACTTGGCCAATATTCTATCACAAAATGAAATAGATGAACTCCTGAACGTATTGACGTCCGGCAGGGATGTGGCGACCGAAGTGGACGAGCCCGAACCCGAGAATACGCAGGTTCGGTTATACGACTTTCGTACCGCAAACAAGTTTTCCAAAGAACAGATAAGGACGCTGCATTTTATATACGATAATTATGCCAGCCGCCTCTCCACGTTCCTCTCTGGAATGCTTCGGGCGATATGTGAAGCGCAGGTGCTTTCCATTGAAGAGCAGTCATTTTCTGAGTTGAGCAACTCAATGCCGTCGCCGGTGGTGGCTTCTATCATCAGCATGCCGCCCCTTGAAGGGTCGTCGCTGTTTCTGATCTCACCTGCCGTCGCCTATGAGATTATCAGCAGGTTGCTGGGCGGCACGGGAGAAAAGCAGGCGATGGACAAGTCGTTTACCGAGATAGAGCTGTCGATCATGGAACGGGTGATCAAAAGCATGCTGGGTATCATGAACGATGCGTGGGAGAAGATCAACAAGGTGAGCGTCCATCTTGAAAGGATCGAGACGAGTTCCCAATACGTTCAGATCGTGTCCGCAAACGAGCCGATCGCCATCATCACGATGAAAGTCAGCATCGGCGAGACGACGGATATCATAAATATCTGCCTGCCGCATGTGGCGCTTCAGCCTATTGCGAAGCAGCTGGTGATGCAGACATGGTATACCGCAAATGGCGTGAACGCCAAAGCGTCTGAAAAGGGCGATCTCAGGCAAAATCTTTCCAATGTTTTTTTGACGCTGAATGTGATATTTAATGAGACGCAGGCAACAGTCAAGGATATCCTCAATACCGAAGTGGGTGACGTGATACAGGTGAACCATAATATCAATATGCCGGTGACAGTAAAAGTTGAGCATATACCAAAATTTAAGGGATTTGTAGGCATGCATGGGTCAAATTACGCAGTGAAGGTGGCCGACATACTCAAGGAGGAGACGGGAGATGACGCAGACGATGGTCAATGACAACGAAATAAAGAGACTGACCACAGATGAGAAGGATGCGTTGGGTGAGATCGGCAATATCTGCATGGGCACTTCGGCGACGACGCTGTCGACGCTGCTGGATAAGCGTGTAACCATCACAACGCCGACTGTGACGGTGATACGCGGCAATGAGTTTTTGGATGAGTATGAAAGGCCGGTGGTGTCCACTGAAGTTTCATACACCAAGGGTTTAGACGGCGACACGATATTTCTGCTCAAAAAAGATGACGCGATATTGATCACCACCGTTTTGCTGGGCAGCGATGAACAGGCGCATGAGCTTTATCTGAGCGCCATCAGCGAAGTGATGAACCAGATGGTGGGCGCGGCGTCCACAGCGCTGGCGGATATCCTGCACGCGCATGTCAACATATCTCCGCCCATCACCAAAGAGATCAGCCGTGATGACGCTGAAGACGAAATACTGCGACATAGCAGCGAGGTGTTCATTCGCATCAGCTTCAGGCTGGAGATCGAAGACCTGTTGACCAGCAATATCATGCAGCTTTTCCCGTTTGAGTTTGGAAAAAGGCTGGCGGAATCGCTGACGGCACCGCCGGTACCAATTGTGAAAAAGCCGGAAATGCCGGCCGTCCCAGTTGCCCCTGCGCGGCCGCAAACGTACGCCGCAGAACAGAACACGAGAAATACAGCGCCCGCAAGGCCTGAAAGAAGTGAGAAACCGAAAGTGGAACTTAAAACCGTCAAGTATCAATCGTTCAGTGACCCGGATTCCTCCGAGTTTTCGATGATGCCCGATCTTGACAGAAGCAACATCGACCTGATTATCGATGTGCCGCTGCAGGTGACGGTGCTTCTTGGGAAAACCAAAAAGAGCGTCAAGGAAATACTTGAGCTGGGAAGAGGATCAGTCATTGTACTGGACAGGCTGGCCGGAGAGATGGTGGATGTGCTGGTTAACGGCAAGCAATTCGCGCGCGGAGAGGTTGTGGTTATTGACGACAACTACGGCGTACGCATCACCGAACTCACGTCCCCCGAAAAGGCCAAGTTCTGATCCGAAAGCTGAACGGTCAAAAAAACACCTCCTGCTGGCAGGAGGTGCATATAATTTTGCAGATGATGTAAAAGGTTTATCAGGTAATTCCTTTTTGCTGTTTTGCCATGGCGATCATCTGTTTCACCATCTGACCGCCGATCGGGCCGCCCTGTTCACCGTTAACGCGGCTGGGCAGGTCGCCCTTATATTCATCATTATTTTCCTTGCAATACTGAACACGGCCAACTTCCGCGGCGCATTCCAATTTAAACTGGGTCCAGGGATGATCCGGACCGTATTTTCTGTTCTGCGATGACATGATTTTATCCTCCTTTCTTTTTGACTGATTTATTCGTTAAACCCTGTCAGTGATATTTTCTGCAATCGGTTTAAAAATAAACTGACAATATCACTCAATCGGCCCAGATAATCGGCAAATGCTTTTTTAAGCCGAATAAAGCCGGTAAATGCGCCTTTTTATTTCACTTTTCTTTAGGAGACCACGATGTTATACTTAAACAAAAATGGATTCAAAAACAAAAAAGACAAGGAGTTTCAAATGATCAACTTTCGGTTTTTGTGTCCCACAGAGATGATATTTGGGAAGAATGTTCAGCAGACAGTTGGTGAGGAAACAAAGAAATATGGCACGAAGGTGTTGCTGCATTATGGCAGTGGTCATATCAAAAAATCCGGCCTGTACAATCAGGTGGTGACGTCGCTCAAAGAAGCGGGCGTGGATGTCGTCGAACTGGGCAGCGTGCAGCCCAATCCGCGTCTGTCGCTGGTGTATGAAGGCATCCGCCTGTGCCGGGAAAACGGCGTGGATTTCATACTGGCGGTGGGCGGCGGCAGCGTGATCGACTCGGCCAAGGGCATCGCGTTGGGCGTCAAATACGACGGAGATGTGTGGGATCTTTACACAAAAGGCGTGGAGGCAGCCGAAGCGCTACCGGTTGGCGTGGTGCTCACGATTCCGGCGGCGGGCAGCGAGTCCAGCCAGAGCTCGGTGATCACCAACGTGGAGACCGGAGATAAACGCCCCTGTGACAGCGATATTCTTCGCCCCAAATTCGCGTTTATGAATCCGGAGCTGACGTATTCTCTGCCGCCGTATCAGACGGCCTGCGGCGCATCGGATATCATGGCGCACATCATGGAGCGTTATTTCACACGCGCCGAGAACGTGGAACTGACAGACCGGCTGTGCGAAGCCACGCTGAAAACCATCATCGGCAATGTGCCAGCCGTGCTGGCCGATCCTGAAAATTATGCCGCGCGCGCCGAGATCATGTGGGCGGGCAGCATCGCGCACAACGATCTGCTGGGCACGGGCCGCATCGGCGACTGGGCGTCTCACATGATCGAACACGAGCTGTCGGGCATCAACGACGTGGCGCACGGCGCGGGGCTCGCCATCATATTTCCGGCATGGATGCGGTATGTGTATAAGCAGGATGTCAACCGGTTTGCACAGTTTGCCGCCCGTGTATGGAACGTCGAAATGGATTATTTCGACCCGGAAAAAACGGCGCTGGCAGGCATCGATGCCATCAAGGCGTTCTTCCGTTCCATCGGGCTGCCGGTGACGCTCTCCGAGATCGGCATAACGCCGGCACATTATGAGCGCATTTCGAGCAACTGCAGACGCACGAGCGAAGACGTAGTGGGCAGCTTTGTACCGCTGAAGAGCAGCGACATCGTCGAAATACTGAAACTAGCGCAATAATGAGCAAAAGAGGCTGTGAAAGCCTCTTTTTTATTGCCCGGGAATGAGAAAGAATCAATTCGGCGAAAGATAAATGTTACAAAAGTATTACATCGACATTGACAAATCGCAACAAATCAGTTATACTGCAACCAACATCGAATGGGAGTTTTGGACATGCCCAACAGGCCGGAAAAGCAAACTGAATATAAAACGGCTGTAAAAGCGGAGAAAAACGTCCGTGTGAAAGACACTGACGTATCTGTTTCCGTCAGGCCGCGCCGGGCAGTCCAGACGAAAAAAGGCAAAGCCAACAAGTGGTCCCGCGCGTGGAGAAAAGTTGTGGTGCGCATTGTGCGCGCTATGGCGTCCATGTTTGAAAAAGAGGCCGGTGGTTCGGACGCCGTTGCAGGCCGGGCATCCGCAAAACAGCGTATCCGCACGCGGCGTATCGCCGTATACGCGGGCTCGGGGCTGGTGGTAATCATCACCGTGCTCGTCGTGCTGTTTGTGCCGTCAAAAGCGGCTGTTCAGCCGGCATCAGCACCCACGGAGTCTCCCGGCGCTACAGTATCCATTCAGCCCGAGGCAACCGCGACGGCAGACTTGAGACAGGTCTCTTTGCTGGATGCGATTCCCACAACGGCGCCGGACGTGCCCCCCATACCCACCACAAGGGCGGATGTGATGCCGACAACGGAACCCACACCCGAATCCACGCCGGAGCCCACATCTGAACCCACGCCGGAGCCCACATCAAAACCAACCCCAGAGCCGACACCAAAACCCACTCCGGAACCGACACCTCAGCCCACGCCGAAAGTCGACATGGATGAGCTGATCGATTATTTTGTGGTGAGCGAGGGCCCGTACTATAATGAGATAGGTTACAACAGCAATCACTATGACTATACGGATGAGGAGTTTAATGTGCTGGCCCAGGTCATACAGTCGGAATCGGGCGGAGAATCGAAAGAAGGAAAGGTGGCCGTGGGCAATGTGGTGATGAACCGCCTGCTGTGCGGCCGGTTTGGCAGGACGATCACCGAGGTGGTGACAAGCGGCCAGTTCGCATATAATGCGTCTGTCACGCCATCCTCGGCATCCAAGTCGGCGGCGCGCGCGGTGCTGGATGACGAGTATTGGGTGGTGCCGCAGGATATCTATTACTTCAACTCCAACAAGGCGCCGGGTGAGAACTGGGGTGGACACGAGTATTACACGCAGATCGGCGGGCATTGCTTCTACAGGGAAAAATACAGCGGACGTTTGAGCGGCGGCGGCGTGCCTCCCGCGTTGTTTAACCGCACATACAAATATGCGCAATATGGCTGCAAGCCGGAAAACAGGGTCAAGCGCATCCAGGTCATGCTCAAAGACCTGGGGTATAATGTGGGCACCGATAAGTATTTTGGCAAGAGCACCAAGGAAGCCTTGATCAAGTTTCAGAGTGATACGGGGTTGGATGCGGACGGCGTGGCCGGGCGCAGCACGGTCAAGAAACTGATCAAAAAATACGGCATCGATAAATATGTGAATGCCTACTTAAAAGAAGACTAAAGTGCCGCTGCCGGAACGCAGCGGTTTTATTTTCAATAAGACAAAAAGCATATTATTGTGTCAGTTACGTGATAAAGTCACGTTTTTTTGGCCCCTCAATAACTTATCATTCTTGTGAAAAATATCGATATTTCAATATGGAGGGATTATAGTGAGTCTAAAAGTCATCGCACAGCGGAGGGCCTCAAACCACCGTTGTCCATCCATAGCGGTCTGCCCCGTGGGGGCGTTATCGCAGGTGTCGGTGAAAACGCCGGCTGTTGATAATGGCAAATGCATTGAATGCGGCAAGTGCGTGCGGTTCTGCTCGATGAACGCGCTGGTACTGGATAAGGAGAGATAACAGAATGGCGAAGAAAATTATCATCGTGGGTGGGGTGGCCGGCGGCGCGAGCTGTGCGGCCAGACTAAGACGGCTGGACGAATCGGCTGAAATCGTGATGCTGGAGAAGGGGCCGTATATTTCCTTCGCGAACTGCGGGCTGCCTTATCATGTGGGCGGCTTGATCGAACAGCGCGACAAGCTGCTGCTGCAGACGCCGGAATCCTTCCGCGCCCGCTTCAACGTGGATGTTCGGGTGGACAGCGAGGCCAAGTCCATCGACAGAGCGGCAAAAACGGTGTTGGTGAGCCATGATGGGCAGGACTACACCGAAAGCTATGACGTGCTGGTGCTCTCTCCCGGTTCCACGCCGGTGGTGCCGCCGGTTCCCGGCGCGGCTCATTCCCGGGTGATGCCGCTGTGGAACATACCGGACATGGATAAGATCATCTCGACGCTCAAAGGCAGCGAAGCGCGGACTGCGGTGGTGGTGGGCGGCGGGTTTATCGGCCTTGAGATGGCTGAGAACCTGAGACACGCCGGTCTGGACGTGACCCTGATGGAGATGATGGACCAGGTGATGCCGACGATCGATTTCGAGATGGCGCAGATACTTCACAAGCATCTCGCGGACAATGGCGTGAAGCTGGCACTGGGCGAGCGCGTGGAGCGTTTCGAGGCCAAAGAGAATGGCGTGAAAGTGGTGACGGATAAACGCGCCGTATCCGCGGACATCGTCATACTGGCCATCGGCGTGAGGCCAGGCTCCGGGCTGGCGAAGCACAGCGGACTGAAGCTGAATGCGCGTGGCGGCATCGTGGTGGATGAGTATCTGAAAACGTCGGACGAGAACATATACGCAGTGGGCGACGTGGTGGAGACGGAGCACTTTATCACGCGGGAGCGGGCGATGATCCCGCTGGCGGGCCCGGCCAACAAGATGGGCCGCATGGCGGCGGACAATATATGTGGCATGAACCGCAGATACTACGGCACGCAGGGCGCAAGCGTTGCCAAGGTGTTTGACATGACGGTGGCGTCCACCGGTCTTAATGAACGGCAGCTGAACGCCGCGGGCAAGAAGCTGAATCAGGATTACAAGGTGACGATGATCCATCCGCTCTCACACGCGGGCTATTACCCCGGCGGTCTGCCGCTAAGCCTAAAATTGCTGTTCACCAGAGATGACGGCAGGGTGCTGGGCGTGCAGGCGGTGGGGTATAAGGGCGTCGAGAAACGCGTGGACGTGGTGGCAACGGCGATCAGGTTCAGTGCGACGGTCTATGACTTGGAGGAGTTGGAGCTATGCTACGCACCGCCGTTTTCATCCGCGAAGGACCCGGTCAACATGGCGGGTTATTCGGCGGACAATATTCTCGCCGGGCTGGTGGACAACATCACATTCGGTGAGCTGAGGGACATTCCCGAAGATACGGTGCTGTTGGACATCCGCACACCCGCAGAGGTGGCCATGGGCGCGATCCCCGGCAGCGTCAATATACCTGTGGACAGCCTGCGGAGCAAGCTGGATACGCTGGATAAGCGCAAGGCTTATGTGGTGTATTGCGCGGTGGGCGTCCGGGCTTACATCGCCTGCCGCATCATGATGCAGAACGGCTTTGCCAATATACGCAATCTGGCGGGCGGCTACACCACATACCGCGTGGCAAGCAAGAATTACTCGACGCCTCCGGAAGAGACCGACAAGGAGGGGGAGCGAGAAATAACTGTGGATAGAAGCGTTCCGATGGCAGCCAAAAGGGAGAGCAGCACGATTTCCGTCAACGCGTGCGGCCTTCAGTGCCCCGGCCCGGTGATCAAGCTGTATGAGGCGATGATGGGTGCCGAAACGGGCGACGTGATCAACATCACCTCCACCGACCCCGGCTTTTTCTCGGACGCGGTTTCCTGGTGCGCGCGAACGAAGAACACGTATTTAAAGGGTGAGAAGCTGGACGACAGTTTCTCCGTGTGGATCAGGAAGGGCTGTGAGGGCGAGTCCGCCACGACGGGCGGCTGCATGGCCGCGTCCGGTGACGATAAATCCATCATCGTGTTCAGCGGAGACCTGGATAAGGCGCTGGCCAGCTTCATCATTGCCAACGGCGCGGCGGCCATGGGCCGCAAGGTCACCATGTTCTTCACATTCTGGGGGCTCAACGTGCTGCGCCGCCGTGAAAAGGTGAAGGTAAAGAAGCCGTTCATCGAGAAGATGTTCGGTGCGATGATGCCGCGCGGCACAAGCAAGCTGACACTCTCCAAAATGAACATGCTGGGCATGGGCTCTGTGATGATGAAGGGCATCATGAAGAAAAAGAACGTGGCGTCTCTGGATGAACTGATCAGGCAGGCCAAAAACAACGGCGTGCGGCTGGTGGCTTGTACGATGTCCATGGATGTGATGGGCATCCATGAAGAGGAACTGCTCGACGGCGTCGAGATGGCTGGCGTGGCGTCTTACCTCGGCGCGGCGGAGCAGTCGGACACCAACTTGTTCATCTGAGCGGAAGACAGCCGTTCAAACATAAAGGCTGGCGTGTGTGGCGCAAGCCTTTTAAATGAAGGAGTCCCCCGAAAGCGAAGCATTATGGGGTGTAGTTGGATACCAGATTCATTCCAGATTCATCAGATCGATATCAGTCGGCGGAGGCGCGGCATGCGCAATATCCGACTGAGGGGCGGGGGCCGCCGGAATCTGCTGCACAACAGGCTGTGCCGGCGCGGATTCAATGGGTACAGGCAATGGCTGCGGTATCATTTCCGGTTTCGCCTTCCTGTCCTTTTTCGGTATGAAAGCCAGTATGCCGCCGGTCAATCCAATAACTGTGAACAGGATAATGACGAAATCCGCGACAAGCAGCATCAGCGGGGTGATATGGACGTTATACACAGCGAGCGGAGCAAAGCTGAACGACTGCATGAGCACCGGACCAAAAAGGAAAAACGCGACTCCGACGCTGGAAAGCAGGATAAACCCACCACCGAGCTTTGGCAGACGGTGGACGATGCCCGCTCCAATCGCGCCCAGCACACTCAGCAAGAAGACTCCGGCGATGATGATATATTGTGTTTCCGCATTGTACGCAAGCAGGGGGAACCCAACGAATACCAACCGCAGTGACGCGAACACGCTGACAACGGCAAAGCTCAGCAGCATGCTGAACATGCCCCAGATGAAGCCCAGTACGACGGGCGACGTTCTTGTTTTCATAAACGGCCTCCTATCGATTGATAATGACATCGTACTGCGTGGACAAGCTGCCGTCAAACGCTAAAATTGTATTATAATGACACATCGCCATAAAAAAGCTTATTCATTGGCGAATTTAAAAGCGGCCGTCCCCGGACAGCCGCTTGCAAGCAAGAAATCTATTCTTCGGGAGAAACATTGCCGCTCGGCGGCTCGGCGGCCCGAATGTCGGCTGACGGCGGCGAATAAGGCGCCTGCTGCGGTTGACGGTACGGCGGCTGGGCATATTGGGGTGGTGTATACAGCGGCTGGGCATATGGACGCGGGGGATAGGGCTGGTCATACGGCGGCTGGCTATAGCCCGGCTGCCCATACGGCGGCTGTTGGCCGTAAGGTGGCTGCCCATACGGCACTTGCGGACCGTATGGCGGACGCTGGTATGCGCCCGGCTGCACGCTGGCCTGGCTTGGCGGCACAAAAGCGATGACAGACGCGATGAACGACATGACCTGGAACGGCAGATACAGCAACAGTATGGCAGGCACGGCATTGGGAATGGCCATGAATACAAAGCTGACGATAAGCAATGGGATGGAGGTGATGATCATCATCACGCCGCCAGCGATACGGTTGCCGCGCACCACGCAGCCGCCGATCAGGTTGATCAGGGAAAAAACAAAGAACAATGAAAGAACAACCCAGGCGACGCCTGCCGCCATACCGTATAAACCCAGATAATCCAGCCCGAAAAACGAAGTCGGACTGCCAACAGCACCGACAGCGACCGCTCCGCTTATGAAGACGATCACGCCGTAAATGATGTTGAATATGCCTGCAATGAGCCCCAAGACAAATGCGGCTGTTCTGCCCCTTTTATTCATGATGTGATCCTCCGAATAATAAAAAAGATAGGATAAATGCCATGACCGTATCAAAACACCTTAAAATGATTGGAAGGCGGTGATTTGCCTGTGTATGACCGGTAACCAATGATATTTTACTCCTGCATCCGAAAACATGTCAAATAAAAAAGGTCAAATACAGGTTAAGAGATATGAAAAGATAGATATAATGGAACTTGGAAATCGTATAAAAAAACACCGTGTACGGCTGCACACGGTGTTTGAATGCTCCAGTGATTAGTAGCGGTCTCTTCTGGAACGGAAGCAGTCGCTGCAATACACAGGTCTCTCACCAGTCGGCTGAAACGGCACTTTTGTTTTCGCACCGCAACCGGCACACACAGCATCAAACATCGGGCGATCGTTTGTTCTTTTCTGGCTCTTGCGAGACTGCCGGCAAGCCTGACATCTCTTGGGATCGTTTTCGAAGCCCTTTTCCCGATAGAATTCCTGCTCAGAAACGGTAAACGTAAACTCCGAGCCGCAGTCCGCACACGTCAGTGTCCTGTCTTCAAACATTTTTACTCCTTTTTTTGTTTCCCATGGTTCTTTAAAGACGAGATGATATTTCCAGAACTGGCTGAAGGCTCTCACGAACACCACGCACCGTCAGAAATTCTTTCATCGGCTTCGCTCGACCATTTGTATTTTTATATACCGGTTTATACGGTATATATCGAAATCATGATAGCACCAAAAAACGCATCCGTCAACAGGGCTTTTTGTGCAGAAATGGCTTTATAAAGCCACATTTCCGCCAAATTCGTATATTAGCCCGTCGGCGCGGTCGTATCAGTGGGCTCCGGAGTCGTATCAGTGGGCTCCGGCGGAGGCGTTGCCACCGGCACGCTGGGATCGGGATAGTTGCAGTATACCTGACCCTTGTAAGCGCGATAGGAGGTTCTGTACAATTCTTCAGACTTGATCTCCGTACCATCGGGCTTCAGGTAGTGGATATACACCACAGCGGTGGTGGATCCACGGGCCTGCACATACTCGCGAGACTTTCCCGGCGCGATCGCCTCGCCATCCGGCGTGGCCGTTGCGTTGTAGTGATAAATCGTTTCAGGCTTTGCACCGGTCCCTGTATTTTTGGATGTGAAATGCAGGATCACATCACCGTATTCCGAATGCACAACGGGTGTGCCATATATCTCCACGGTCACGTTCTTCTCGTCACGGTTGAGATATGAAACGATGTACATCGGCGTGGCATTCGGGTTTTTAAGCTTCAGGTCGGGGCTGCCCGTGCTGATCGTCGCGTCCAGACCGATCGGGATATAGTCGGATATGATGGAATGGCGCTTCGAATCCGCAATGGTGACGCCGGAACGCAGCGCCGCGTTGTAAAGCGTGCTGGAGATCTGGCAGACGCCGCCGCCCGGATCCGGCACGAAAGCGCCGCCGCTGATGCCCGCCGCTTCCTTCCAGCCTCGGGCTGTGGTGCGGGGGCCCGCTGTTTCGTTGATCGACCAGACAACATTCGGCTCCAGCGTAACGCCGTTGATGATGCCGGCCAGCTTGGATACGTTGTGGACGCGGCTGGCGCTGTCGTGGCCGATGTAGCTGGATGTCCAGGAGGAGATCAGCTGCGTCTGGGCCTTGACCTGCGCAAGCGTCACGGTCGATTCAGTCGCCTCGGTGGGCGCCGTGATCACCGCGTAATTGTCATTTTCCACCGCGGACACGATCATATCGGCCAACGCGTCCATATCCGTCTTCAACCCCTTTTGTTCGGGCGAATACAGAAAACGGGAGATGTAGGCGTTCTTGGGTGTATAGTTATCGACATACGCTTTGGTTTTCCAATACTGATAACGCAGCGGATTGGGCTTGTCTTCCTCTGCAACCTGAACGAGCTGGGGTGCGCCCAGCGTGGCTTCGTCATATGTCGCGGGGTCATACGGCGTGCCGTCCGCAAAATAGCCGTTGGGCATGAATGTGCAGCTGGCATCTTTTGCCTCCGCATTGAACTTGGAGCTTAAAGCTGTCAGCCCGGCCGCCACCTTGGCCTTGTCTACCAAAACGTCAATTTCAAAATTGACGCCGCCATTACCGGCGGTTTCGACGGCCTCCAAGCGGTCCTCGAAGCTGCCGGTGTGCCCGTAGGAGACGGCCTGTTCGATCATTTTTGCATAATCCGTCTCAAGGCCGAATGCGGAAGCATCATAGTTCAGTGTTTCCCCATCCAGATCGATCGTGATGGCCGCCTCAGCCAGCGCCTTGCTCTCAAGGTCAGCCGTGGCTTTATAGGCCTCCTCAGGAGCCAGGCCGGATATGTCCACTCCATCGATGGAAACGCCCTGAAGAACAGTCCCGTATTCCATCACACGGACGATACGGTCCTCGGAAACATCATTATTGCCCAGCAGCAACACAGCCGCCACAGCCACGCCTGCCACCAATACGCCGGCCGATGCGATCAGAAAGATCTTTAGACCCTTCTTGTGCTTTCCGTTTACCGGCGAAAAATTATCGGAACCCACTAATTCATGGATTTCGTCGGTCATCGTGTCTTTCCTCCAAGTCTCTTAACCATTAATTGCAACTCCTTAATATCATACAATATATCGCCGCGATTGTAAACGCCGGTAAATCTGCGATAATCCCAATCAGCCTTCGGTGTCCGTCGATGCAGGCGGCGCGGATTCAGGATCGGTCCCGTTCACATAGAATACTCCCTGAAACGCCTTGTAGGTATCCTTGGAAAATAGCTCCGACTTGACGACATTGCCGTTGGCGTCCAGATACTGCTTGTACACTTCCCAGGTCTGCGCATCGCGCGGCGTCACCCATTCCACCGTCTTGCCAGCGGCGATCGGGTTGCCGTCGGGATCGGCCGCGGTGTTGTAATGATAAATGGAGTCGGGCGCCTTGTCCGTCGCCACCAGATTGTTGATGAACTCAACCTTGTAATCATGGTTCTTCGGCGGGCCGTATACCTCCACCGTCACCGTCTTTTCCTTTTCATTCACAGCCGCGGCGAAGTAGATGGGCATATCGAACGGATTTGACAGCTTAAGATCCGGGCCGCCGGTGCTGATGGTGGCGTCCAAGCCCTTGGCGATATACGATGAAGGCCAGCTGTGCTGCCGTCGTTCCGCCACTTCCAGCTCGGCGCGTATGGCCGCGTTATAGACGGAGCTTGATACCTGGCACACGCCGCCGCCCACTTCCATGCGGTATTTGCCGTCGTTGATGCCCGGCGCATACGTCCAGCCCACCGTTTTTGCCGTCTTCTCGTTACGCGGTCCGGCCGCGTCGTTGATCGACCAGATTTCGCCCGGCTCAATGATGGTGCCGTTGACAATACCGGCCATGAGAACGATATTCGTCACACGGTCCGGATCGTAAAGCGACTTGCTCTCGCCAAAGGATGATGTAAATGTCCCGATAAGCTGCGTATTGGCTTTGAGCGTCTCCACGCTTATCTTGGGATTCGTGATGATCACCGGCGCTTCCACGACGCTGTAATTGCCGCTGTTGATATTGGTTGCGATCAGCCGCGCCAGCTGCGCCGCGTCCACGTCGATGCCGGTCACCTCACCGATATACGTGAACCGGTCTTCGCCGATCACGTCGTCGGCTATCTCCAGCGTCGCATCCTGCGGCAGCACATCCAGCTGGGATTTCAGCGCGGTCACTTTTTCGAGGACGACGGCTTCGTCGGCGTAGATTGCCAGCGGGAAGTCAATGCCGCTTTCGGCCGCTTGCTCGCGCTGCTCCCGGATGGCGGCGCCGTCTCCCACCTGACCGAAGTACAGCGCGTCTTCCAGCAGCTTCTCGCGGTTGGACGCCAGCCCAAGCTCCGCTGCGGCGTAGTCGTGCTGAGTGCCGTTGACGGTAAACGAATAGGTAAAACCGTCGGATACGGTTTGCGCGCGGCTCATGATCTCCTGGTTGGCGCTGGCCTCGGCGTAGGTCATGCCGGATACGTCCACCCCGCCGATGGATACGCCCTGCAGGTATTTGCCGTTTTCCTTCAGGCTGAGCTGTTTTTCCTCCGGGTCCCCCGAACCTCCGGTAGCCAGCATCAATATAAGCACCACGATCAGCGCCACGACGAGAACGCCGAGCGCCAAAAGCAGGATTTTCATCAGATTTGCCTGACTGGATCTTCTTCGCATTTTTTCAAGTCCCCCTGTACGGTCCAAAACTGTATTCAATCACAGCTAAAAGATACATGATTTCACGAATGTTGTAAACCTTGCGGACAGTATTGTCACAGCCGTTTACAGAAACGTCATACTCGCTTAACTCTCAGTTTTTATTATCTTCACATATGCCTTCCGGCTGCGCGGGCCATCGAACTCACAAAAATATATGCTTTGCCATGTGCCCAGCACAAGGCGTCCGTCTTCCACAATAACAGAGATGCTGAAGCCGGTCATCAGCGCCTTGGTGTGGGCGTCGGAATTATTCTCGCCATGCATGAAGCCTGTGTTGGGAACAGCGCGGTCCAGCGCAAAAAGCAGGTCGCGCTTCACATCCGGGTCCGCGTTCTCGTTGATGGTGACGCCCGCCGTGGTGTGCGGTATAAACACGCAGACAAGGCCGCTCTGAACCTTGCTTTCCGCCACGCGCTGGGAAACCTCACGTGTGATATCGATCAGCTCACAGCGCCTTGCCGACCGGACGCTAATGGTTTTCATTGTTCTCCCTCATGTGATACGACAGGATGTAGATGCTGTCGCTCAAATGCACATTTTCCACGCTGATGCCTTTGCGCGCTTCCACATCGACCGGAGCGAAATTCCACAGCCCCCGGACACCCATGCTGACAAGCTCATCCGCCATCTGCTGGGCGTGGCGCTTGGGCACGGCAATGATACCGATATCCACTTCGTTGTCTTTCAGGAACTTTGGCAGCTCGCTCATGGGGCGAATGATGAGGTCGCCCATCTCCCGCCCGATGAGCGACGGTTCCACGTCGAACACCGCCGCGATATGATAACCTTCTTCGTCAAAATGACGGTATTTCAGCAACGCCTGGCCGATATTGCCCGCGCCCACGATGACAGCCTTATAAGACGACCCGATACCGAGTATTTTCATGATCTCCTGTCTCAGCCGGTTGACCTGATAGCCGTAACCCTGCTGCCCGAACCCGCCGAAACAGTTCAGATCCCGCCTGATTTGGGATGCATTGAGATTCATGTCAGTACTCATACGGGACGAAGAGACTCTTTCAATTCCCGCTGCTTCGAGTTCGGATAAATATCGATAGTATTTCGGCAGCCTGTGGACAACCGCGTCAGAAATTTTGCTATCCTGCATATAAAGCCTCCCTCTTTTTCTCCTAAAATTACTATAACATACTTTGGAATTATTATAGCATACTTGGACAAAGCCGACAAAGATTTTCGTCCCGCTGAAAAAATGACCGAACGATCAGGTTGACAGTGCTCATCATGACTGCGAACACATACTTTATATGTTTGACCAGATAGCGGCAGAGTGGTAGAATACAGAAACAACTTTTTTGAGACGGAGGCGTTTAGCAATGGGCAATTCACTGTATGGCGAGATACTTGATCTGCTGGAAAACGACGCGAAGATCAGCGTGGATGATATCGCACGGATGACGGGCGCATCGGCAGACAGGGTCCGGCAGGCCATTGAGAAGATGGAACAGGAAAAGGTCATTGTCAAATATGCGGCCATTGTAAACAGAGAAAAGGTGGCATCCGATGAAGCCGAAGCGCTGATCGAGGTGAAAGTCGTGCCAAAAAGGGGCCAGGGCTATGACGATCTGGCCGAACGCATATATGGCTTCACGGAAGTCAAGTCCGTCTATCTGATGTCGGGCACGTATGACCTGTCGGTGGTGGTGCACGCGCAGAGCATGAAGCAGATCTCGCAGTTTGTGTTTGAGAAGCTGGCGGTGCTGGAGGGCGTGGCCAGCACGGTGACGCATTTCATCATGAGAAAATACAAGGAACAGGGCGTCATACTGATGACCAAGGAACAGGATGAGAGGCTGGTGGTCTCACCGTGACGATGGAAAACAAGGTGTCTGCCCGCGTGAAGGACGTGCCGCCTTCGGGCATCCGCAAGTTTTTCGATATCGCGAGTGAGATGAAGGACTGCATTTCACTGGGCGTGGGCGAGCCGGACTTTGATACGCCCTGGAACATACGCGAGAGCGCCATATACGCGCTGGAATCGGGGCGGACGCATTATACGTCCAACCACGGCAGTACGGAGCTGAGAAAAGCGATACTGCATTATCTGGATATGCGGTTTGATCTGAAATACGAGCTGCCCCAGGCGGTGGTGACGGTGGGCGCCAGCGAGGCGCTGGACCTGGCTTTCCGCGCCATCATGAACCCGGGGGACGAGGTGCTGGTGCCGTCGCCCTCTTACGTGGCGTACATGCCGGGCGTCAGCTTTGCCGGCGGCGTGCCGGTACCGATGCGCCTTCGGGAATGCGACAGCTTCAAAATAACGCCCGAGGTGCTCTCCGGCATCATCACGCCGAAGACCAAGGCGATTGTGGTCGCGTTTCCCAACAACCCGACGGGCGCGATCATGACCAAGGAAGACTATGAAAAGATTGCCGATATCATCCTCCAGAACGACCTGGTGGTGATCGCGGACGAGATTTATTCGGAGCTGACGTACGGCGAGCCGCATTTCTCCATTGCGTCGCTGCCGGGCATGCAGGAGCGTACCATCCTGATCAACGGGTTCTCCAAAGCCTTTGCGATGACCGGCTTCCGGCTGGGCTATGCCGCGGGTCCCAAACCGCTGATCGACGCGATGGTCAAGGTCCATCAGTTCTCGATGCTGTGCGCGTCGTCATTGAGTCAGGAGGCGGGCATAGAAGCGCTCAAGTACGAATGCGCCAACGATTTTCCGCAGGTGAAGAAGATGACCGCGGAGTACAACCGCCGCCGCCGCCTGATGTATACCGGGTTCAACGAGATGGGTTTGACCTGCTTTGAACCGCTGGGCGCGTTTTATATCTTCCCCAACATCAGCTCGACCGGGCTGGATTCGGACGAATTCTGCAGGCGGCTGCTGTTTGACAAGAAGGTGGCTTGTGTGCCCGGCAGCGCATTTGGCGACGGGCTCGAGAACTTTATCCGCTGCTCGTACGCCTCGTCGCTTGAGAATCTGAAAGAAGCGCTCAGCCGAATACGCAGCTTTTTGGAAACTCTGTAGCAGCACAAAACATTGATACAATGACCGGATGGCTGGGCCCAAACCCGTCTATCCGGTTTTTATTTACCGCATCGACCGGAACAAAAAGAAAGAAATGCCGCGTATTTGGAAGATAGCGGCGTGTAACCAAAGTTAATCGCTATAGGCACTGATTTGTTATATTTCCCATAGCAAATTAAACTTTGACTTACCTTGACCAAATGAATATAATAACCATACAAAACGACGAGGAGGAAACGATGATGACGATCATACCTTATACAAGGCAGGGAATTCTGCCAAAAGCAAGTGAATGGCTGGGTGTTTTGGGAAGCCCGGTTTTGAGAACAGATATCAGAGAGACGGATGAAACCTATCTGCTGGAGACCGAAATGCCGGGCGTGAAGAAGGAAGATATTGAACTGATTCGCGAGAACGGCGTGCTGACCATCGCGGTGAAGGCCGCCGCGCCGGAGAGCGACGAAGGGTATGTGCGGCGTGAGCGCGTGTTTGGCGACCTCAGGAGAAGCTTTGCGCTGGAGAGTATCGATGAAGAGACCATCTCGGCCAGGCTGGACAGCGGCATACTCTACATCACGCTTCCAAAGCAGAAGCGCGAACAGGGCCGTATCAACATCGAATAAACCATACGGAGACATAATGGGAGCCGCCCGGCTGATAAAAGGCCGGGCGGCTCTCCTTTTTTTCGCAATTCCATAAAGTACATCTCAAAAATACCGATAAAGCATAATGAAAAGGATACGTGTCTGATTATGCAGCACGGAGGCGGCATAAAGCCGGGATACGGAGGCCCAAAGATGAAGGTACGGAATTACACCACTCAGCAAAACAGTGCGAGCAAGCCGGGGAACAGCAGAAACGCTCCGGAAGGAATGACATTTTGGATGAGCTCTGTTCAGCCCATGAATGAGAAGACGGCATCCTTTAAATGTAGCCAGGATCAGAAAACTGAAGCCAAGCTTCGGCTGATTGAAACGCTGGTTTATCAGATGACAGGCAAGCGTATCAAGTTGCAGATCAAGGCTTTGCGGTCTGATGCGGTGGACAAGGCTTCGCAGTTGCCAGCCGCCGGGTGCAGCCTCTTGCAGGAGAGGGACAAATGGGGCATGAAGTACGAGTATCAGGAGACATTTGCGGAAAACGACAGTATAAGCTTCAATTCGGGCGGCGTCGTCATCACTTCTGACGAAAAAACGATCATGTTCTCTCTGGAGTTCAGTATGTCTCGTTCCTACTATGAGCAGAACCACGTCAATATTCACATGGGGAACGCTGTGATGGTCGATCCGCTGATGATAGGGATAAGCGGCTCCCCCGCGCTCAACCGGGGCAGGAAGGGTCTTGATTTGGACGGCGGTGCCGTCAACGAGCGGGATATTCTGGCGATGGGCGACGGAGACTTTCTCCCGCTGGAACGCCGCGGGGGTGATGAGGCCAGCCATGGCGGCGAACCCTGCCTGTCAAAAGGCGACGGATTCACCCAACTGTGCGTCTATGACATAGATCGTCATGGTTGGATCAACGGAGCGGACGATGTGTTCAGCCAGCTGTCCATGACGACGCTTTTTGAGGAAGGTGAAAAAACGTTGGTGAAGCTGGCGGATGTGGGCGTCGGCGCGATTTATCTGGAAGAGATGGAAACGCCTTTCGCGTTCAGGGATACGGCGAATGAGTCTGGTGAAGTGGGGGGCAGCTCGGTGTTCCTGCGTGAGGACGGCTCCGTTGGCACCATTCGCCATATCGATTTATAAAAATGAGCGCAAAAGAGTTTCGGATAATATGTCCGGAGCTTTTTTCTTATGAGCCGGATGAGAGGGACGCCGCACTTGCGAAGCAGGCCAAAGGCTATATAATGAAAGAAATAGGATGCCGAGGGGAGGCCGATGATGGCAAAGGAGAAAACAGCGTTCGTGTGCGGCGAGTGCGGCTACAGGTGCGCCAAATGGCTGGGGCAGTGCCCGGCGTGCAAATCGTGGAACACGCTGGAGGAAGAGGTGGCCGCTCCGGCTGAAAGAACGGCGCCGCTGTCCGGCGAACCGGCGGTATTGCTTAAGGACGTCTCGCTGGAGGACAACGCGCGGTGGTCCACCGGCTTTGCCGAGCTGGACCGGGTGCTGGGCGCGGGCGTGGTGGAAGGCTCCGTGGTGCTGGCGGGCGGTGAACCGGGCATTGGCAAGTCCACGCTGTTTCTGCAGGTGGCCGCCGCGGTCGCACGGGAGGGCAAAAAGGTGCTGTATATCTCCGGCGAGGAATCGCTGCGGCAGGTGAGGCTGCGCGCCGGCCGGCTGGGCGTACATGCAGATATCCGGCTGCTGGCGGAGACGGAACTTAACAGCTGCATCATGCGCATGCGCGAGGCCGCGCCGGATTTTGTCGTCGTGGACTCCATCCAGACGCTGTATTCGTCAAGACTGGGGCCTGCGGCCGGGAGCCTGTCCCAGATCAAGGAGTGCGCCGCGCAGCTGACGCGCGAGGCGAAGACGAGCGGCGCCGCTGTGTTTATCATCGGCCACGTGACCAAGGAAGGCGCGATAGCGGGGCCGCGCGCGGTGGAACATATGGTGGACACCGTGCTTTACTTCGAGGGTGAGCGGCAGGGCACGTTCCGCATCCTGCGCGCCGTGAAGAACCGCTTTGG
This sequence comes from Bacillota bacterium, assembly GCA_023428025.1. Taxonomy (GTDB): domain Bacteria; phylum Bacillota; class Clostridia; order Christensenellales; family SZUA-584; genus SZUA-584. The sequence continues at coordinate 4,662 of JAEYZN010000007.1, read as the reverse complement.
CTCCACCAACGAGATCGGCGTGTTCGACATGCGCGATGACGGCATGCACGAGGTGGAGAACCCATCCGGGCTGCTGCTGGGCGAGCGCGCAAGTGAAGCGTCCGGCTCGTGCGTGTATCCGGCGATGGAGGGCACGAGACCGGTGCTGCTGGAGATTCAGGCGCTGGTGAGCCCCACGTCGTTCCAGATGCCGCGCCGTATGGCGGCGGGCCTGGACTACAACCGCATGGCGCTGATGGTGGCCGTATTGGAAAAACGCATGGGCTTAAAGCTGTTCAATCAGGACGTCTATCTCAACGTGGCGGGCGGCATCAAGCTGGCGCAGCCCGCGGCCGATCTTGCGATGGCGGCCAGCATCGTCTCCAGCTTTCGCGACAAAGCCATCAGCGACGCGGTGGCGATGGGCGAGGTGGGCCTCACGGGCGAAGTGCGCGCCGTGGGTCAGGTGGAAAAGCGGCTGGCCGAGTGCCGCAAGATGGGATTCAAGAAGGCGGTTATCCCCAAGTCCAACCTCGGCGGGCTGAAAATACCCGACGGGCTCGAGGTGGTGGGGGTACGGCACGTGTTTGACGCGCTGGAGGTATTGATCTGACAGAGGGCGGATGATAAAGGTGTCGGAGAACAGGACTGGAAAAAGCCAGTGAATCATGGGGTGTGCTGGTGATGGCGTCGGCCCGCTCCGGCACTTGGCTTATGACTGTCTGCCGTGCGGCTGGCAGGCGGTTTGATCGCTTTAAACGGCTGAAGACGTATTTCCACCTCGGTTTTTGCTGTTTTTGGACAGCAAGAGCGGAAAGTATGATATTCCGCGTTAGCAGGATAATATTATACTTGCATCGTTGTGAATATTCTGTAAAGCATCTCAGAATGTGTTGTTTACATATTGGGGAAGTTGGTAGAATAGCCGATAAAGAAGTTTATATTCTGTGTTATATCGCATGGAGGATCGCATGACCAAAAAAAAGAGTAAAAAGAAAAGAATCATCATACTTATCGTGGCTGTCGTCGTGGTGGCGCTGGTTGTAGTGGGATATGCCGGCTGGCAGCAAAGGGTCGCGGCCGGGCAGAAGACCACGTACCAGATCGTTGACGTGGCGCGCGGCGACGTGGAGGTCAAGGTGAAGGGCGCCGGAACAGTGGCGCCGATGGAGGACCACACGGTGTATGCCGGTTTTACCGGAACGGTGACGCAGGTGCTGGCTGAAGACGGCGACATGGTGGCAGCGGACGATGTGGTGGCTGTGTTCGAGAGTGACGCGCTGGAGTCTGAGCGCGATTCGCTGGAGCAGCAGATCGACGACGTGGACGCGACGATACTGACGCTGCGGAGCACCACGGGAACGGACACCATCTACTCGCCGGTGAAGGGCGTCGTGAAAGCGGTTTACGCTGAAGAAGGTGACGCTGTGGATGCCGTGATGGAAGAGCACGGCGCGCTGGCAGTGGTGTGCCCGGACGAGCGCATGAAGACGGTGATCGACGCGCAGGGCCTGAAGCTGGGCGATAAGGTGACGGTGACGGTGGATTCGAGCAGCGTACCCGGCGTGGTCAAGAGCCTTGGCAACGGCAGCGCGGTGGTCAGCTTCGGGGACGACGGCTTTTTGCCGGGCGCCTCGGCGACAGTGGCCACCACAGAGGGCAATGCGCTGGGTGAAGGCACGGTGGAGATAGAGAATCCCGTCTATATCACGGGACGCGGCGGCATCATCGACAGGGTACGCGAAGACGCGGGCGACGATGTGTCCCGCGGCGGCAAGCTGTTTGAGCTGGACGGCGAGATACTCTCGGCGCAGCTGTATGAGCAGATCGACCTGCGGGCCGACCTTGCGGACGATCTCGCCGATGTGAACGCGGATATCGAGGCGCTGACGGTGCGCGCGGGTGTGGACGGCGTGATATCCGATCTCGATCTGAACGAAGCCCAGATGGTGCAGGAAGGCGCGCCGTTGTTCCGCGTGCAGAGCAGCGACGCTGTGAAGATCGACGTGGACATCGACGAGCTGGATATCGCCGGGATTGAGCTGAATGAGAAGGCTTCCGTGACGTTCGACGCGCTGCCGGAGAAGACGTTTGAGGCGCAGATCGTCAAGATCAACCCGATCGGAGTGGCGCAGAACAACGTGACGGATTATACGGTGACGCTGTCTTTGGCCAAGGCGGAGGGTTTGATGATCGGCATGAGCGCCGATGTGGAGATTATTTCGCAGAAGGCCGAGGGTGTGCTGGTCATTCCGGCGGAAGCGATACAGATTGTGGGCGGCGAGAAATATGTGGTGCGGGAATCGGATATCGATGAGAACCTGAATGCCACGCCCGCCACGCACAAGGTGAAGACAGGCATCACGGACGGTGTGAATATTGAAATACTGGAAGGCCTGAACGAGGGCGACCGCGTGGCGGTGCCTCAGGTGAGGCAAAGCGCGCAGGAGCAGATGATGAACTTTGGCAACGCCGGACGCAGCAACGCCTCGGAATAAGGAGGATATCAATGATAGAACTCCTTAATATCAGGAAGACATACCAGATGGGCGAGGCGGAAGTGCACGCGCTGGACGGTGTGTCTGCGACGATCAGCGACGGGGAATTCGTCGCGGTCATCGGCCCGTCCGGCAGCGGAAAGTCCACGCTGATGAACATCATCGGCTGTCTGGACCTGGCGGACGAGGGCGAGTACCGGCTGAACGGACAGCTGATCGACGATTATACGGAAAGGCAGCTGGGCGAGATACGCAACCGCGAGATCGGTTTCATATTCCAGCAGTTCAACCTGCTGCCCAAGCTGACCGCGTACGAGAATGTGGAACTGCCGCTGGTGTACCAGGGGCTGCCGGTGGCCGAGCGCAAAAAGCGCGTGGTGGAGTCGCTGGAGAAGGTGGGGCTGGGCAACAGAATGAGCCATAAGCCGAGCGAGCTGTCCGGCGGACAGCAGCAGCGCGTGGCGATCGCCCGGGCGCTGTCCACCCAGCCGACGCTGATACTCGCGGACGAGCCGACGGGCAACCTGGATTCGCGCTCCGGCAAGGAGATCATGGCGCTGCTCACAGGGCTGCATAGGGAAGGCCGCGGCATATTGCTGATCACGCACGACAACGACATTGCGAACATGGCGAGCCGTCAGCTCCAGATGCACGACGGGCGCATCGCCAGGGACAGCGCGAGCGGAGGTGAGGCGAAATGAAGTTCTCGCAAGCCTTCAAAATGGCGTTTGTGGCGCTTAAAGGAAATAAGATGCGCTCATTCCTCACCATGCTAGGCATCATCATTGGCGTGGTGGCGGTCACGCTGCTGATATCCGTGGTGCAGGGCGCGACCAGCGAAATCACCGGGCAGATCGAGAGCCTCGGCTCCAACCTGCTGCAGGTGTCGTTCCGTGGCACGCAACCCACCTACCTGACGCTGAACGATTTGAACAAGCTGGAGGAGGACGAATCGATATACGGCGTGACGGGCGTGGTGACGCGCACCGTCAACATCCGCGCGGACGTGACGGACGACGACTACAGCGTGGAAGGCATCACGCGCAGCTACCAGGACATCACCGGACAGGTGATCAAGCTGGGACGGTTCATCAGCGACATTGACGTGGAGGCGCACACCTATAACGCCGTGGTGGGTATCGACGTGGCGGACGAGCTGTTCGGCACGGAGAACTGCATCGGCAACACGATCGACATCAACGGGTATAACTTCACGGTGGTGGGGCTGCTTGAGGAGTCGGATACGATGCTGGCCAACAAGGACTCCACGGTGCTGATTCCGCTGACGACAGCGCAGCGGTTGTTCAACGACAAGGAATTCGACGCGCTCTATATCTCGGCTTCGTCGCCGGACACGGTGGACGCGGCGGAGGACGCGACGGACAATTTCCTGATCCGCGAGCTGGGCGATAACGATGATTACTCCATCATCAACCAGAACGTGATCATCGACGTGATGAACGACGTGATGAGCGTGATGACCATCCTGCTGTCCGGTATCGCGGCGATATCGCTGGTGGTGGGCGGCATCGGCATCATGAACATCATGCTGGTGTCGGTGACGGAGCGCACGCGCGAGATCGGCATCCGCAAGGCCATCGGCGCGCAGCGCGGCGACATACTGCTGCAGTTTTTGATCGAGGCGGTGGTGCTGTCCGTTGCGGGCGGTGTGATCGGCCTGGGGTTATCCTACCTTGGGCTGCAGATCATCGGCACCGCGATGGATATCACGATGACGATGTCCATCGGCACGGTGGCGCTGGCGCTGGGGTTCTCGGCGTTCGTCGGCGTGGTGTTCGGCATCTATCCCGCCAACAAGGCCGCGACCTTAAAGCCCATCGACGCGCTGAGATACGAATAATCGGCAACATAGCAAGAGCCATACCGAAGGTATGGCTCTTTGTGACGAATAATCAGTTTCTAAAGGACAAAAGAAGCTTCCTATACCGACAGCAGCTTGCTCATGAAATCCCGCGTGCGCTGTTCGTTGGGACTGCGCAGCACCTGGTCCGGGGTACCCCGCTCCACGACCAGCCCGTCGTCCATGAACACCACCTCTTTGGCGACCTCGCCAGCAAAGCCCATCTCGTGCGTGACCACGATCATCGTCATGTGCTCTGCCGCCAGCTGCTTAATGGTTCGCAGTACCTCACCTGTCAGCTCGGGGTCCAATGCGGATGTGGGC
>JAEYZN010000043.1 GCA_023428025.1 Bacillota bacterium | reverse complement strand
CCATACCGCGACGCGAAATATGCCTTGCCCATGTCAATCGACTCCGCCGTCACGATGGGCGCAGCCGCGTCGAAGAACGAAAAAAAGCCGTCCGCGATTTCGCCGATAGCCTGCGCCAAAGCGCCCTCCACCAGCGGCCCCGGAGCCGCTATGATAATGCCGTCGTCCGGGAGCGAATTGACCTCGCCGCGGACGACCTCAATGTTCTCATGTTGCTCAAGTATTTGTGTAATATACCGTGAAAATGCGTCCCGGTCCACCGCCAGCGCACCGCCTGCGGGAACGCTTGTCGCTTCCGCCGCCTGCATGACGAGCGAGTCCAGTTCGCGCATCTCCTGCTTTAAAAGGCCCACCGCGCTCTCGATACCGGCGGCCCGCAGCGAATTGGAGCACACCAGCTCCGCAAAGCCTTCCAACTTGTGTGCGGGTGAACGCTTGTCCGGCTTCTGCTCGAAAAGGCGTACCCTCACGCCACGGCGCGCCAGCTGCCAGGCCGCCTCGCTGCCCGCCAGCCCGGCGCCGATCACGGTTACACTATTCTTCACTGCCATCCGCCTTGCGCTTATGGTTCTTCACGCACTCCGGGTTGGAGCATTTCTTGAAGCTGCTGCCGCCCGACAACCGCCGCAGCACCATCATGGAGCCGCACGCCTCGCACTTCTCGGCGATGGGCATATCCCACGATACAAAGTCGCACCCTGGATAGCCCTCGCAGCCATAAAACGTCTTCCGGGTCTTGGCGGAACGCTTTTCCACGATACGCTTGCCGCACTTGGGGCACGGTGTATCGATGTACTTGACCACCGGCTTGGTGTTGCGGCATTCGGGATATCCGGGGCAAGCCAGGAACGGCCCGAACCGCCCGTCCTTGTATACCATCATGCGGCCGCACTTCTCGCACGGCACGTCGGATTCCTTCACCGGCAGTTCCACGCGTTCGATGCTCTTGTCCGCTTCCTCTATTGTCTGCTCAAACGGCGTATAGAAGTCGCGCAGCACATTTTTCCACTGTTGTCCGCCGTTCTCGATATCGTCCAGCTTATTCTCAAGCTCCGCCGTGAACTCCACGTCCACGATGTCCGAAAACTTCTGCTTCATCAGGTTGTTCACGATCATGCCCAGTTCGGTCGGCTTAAGTGACCGGCCTTCCTTTTCGATGTAGCGCCGTTCCTGAATCGTTGATATGATGGGCGCATACGTGCTCGGCCTGCCGATGCCCTTCTCCTCAAGCGCGCGCACAAGCGTCGCCTCGGTATACCGGCTGGGCGGCTGCGTGAAGTTCTGTTTTGGCGTCAGTGATTTCAGCGGGCATACCTCGCCTTCCTTGAGCGAAGGCAGTATGTTGTCCTTATTGTCGTCGTCGTCGCCGGAGAAGCTCGCGGTATAGCCCTTGAACACCATGTGCGAGCCGGTCGCGCGGAACGTGCAGTCACCCGCGTCGATGTTCACCGCCATCGTCTCAGAAACGGACGGCGTCATCTGGCTGGCCACAAAACGCGTGTATATCAGCTTATAAAGCCGGTATTGGTCCTTGGACAGCGTATTCTTCAGCGAATCGGGCGACAGCTCCATGTGCGACGGGCGTATCGCCTCGTGCGCATCCTGCGCCTTCTGTGATTTCTTGAAGTAGTTGGGTTTCTCGGGCAGATAGTCCGGCCCGTAATGCTTCACGATGTGCTCACGCACCGCGACCAGCGCTTCGTCGGACACGCGCGTCGAGTCGGTACGGATATACGTCACCAGACCTACAGGCCCATTCTGGCCGATCTCCACACCCTCGTACAGCTGCTGCGCCACCAACATCGTGCGCTTAGCGGTGAAACCGAGCGCACCGGAGGCAGCTTGCTGCAGATAGCTGGTGGTAAACGGCGGCGGGGCGCTCTTCCTCTTCTCGCCCTTCTTGATGGACGTGACGACGTAGTCCTTCCCGTCCACCGCTTTCAATATTTCGTCAGCTTGTTCCTTGTTGTGCAGCTCCAGCTTTTCGCCGCTGCGCCCGTAGAACTTCGCTTCAAACTCCTGCGAACCCGCGGCGTTTTTCAGCGCTGCGGTGATCGTCCAGTATTCCTCCGGCACGAACGCCGTGATCTCGTCCTCCCGGTCGCAGATGATGCGCACCGCGACCGACTGCACGCGCCCGGCGGAAAGGCCCTTTTTCACCTTGCGCCACAGCAGCGGCGACAGCTTGTAGCCCACCAGCCGGTCCAGCACGCGCCGGGCCTGCTGCGCGTCCACCAGATCGAGGTTCAGCCGGCGGGGATGGCTGATCGCGCTGGTCACCGCGTTTTTGGTGATCTCATTGAACTCGATGCGGCTCACTTCGCCGGGTTCCACGCCCAGCATCTGCGCGATGTGCCACGATATCGCTTCACCTTCGCGGTCAGGGTCTGTCGCGAGATAAACATGACGCGCGCCGGTAGCGCCCGTCTTCATCGCGCTGATCACGTCCTTTTTGCCGCGGATCTGTATATATTTCGGTTCAAAATCGTTGTCGATATCCACGCCCAGCGTGCTCTTGGGCAGGTCTCTCACGTGCCCGCCGCTGGCCTGCACCTTGTAGCCGCTGCCCAGAAACTGGCTGATCGTCTTGGCCTTTGCGGGAGACTCCACAATCACCAGATCGTAAGCCCTTTTGGATGACGGCTTCCCAGCTGTTTTGGCTCTGACAGTGCTTTTCTTGGCAGCAGTACTTTTCTTGGCGGCGGCGCTGCCCTTTTCCGCGCCTGCGCTTTTCTTTGTTTCTTTTGCGGTGCTCTTTTGCATGCTACTCTCCATACGCATAAATATGTGTGGCGCCTGTATAATAACGTCTTGACGTCCGTTCTTGGGTCGTTTTCAACGGCGTTCATTCACGGATACCGCTATTTTATGCGGCATGAGGCCCTTTGAACACATCTTTTGCCCTGCAAGTGCAAATTATATAGAAGGTGATGGAAAAAATCAAGCCCAATCACCCCAAAGTCAAAGTGCCTGACGTTTCAGGCGTTTTGTTGACACCAAGATTGTTCCGGGCCTTTTCAGGGACGAAACAGATGCAATCAAAGGCATGATCAGTTTTGGATTCATATTCTTTATCGATCAAACTTACCAGAAAATTTACATTTAATGCGTCTCCCTATTGTACCACGTCAGCCGATACGTCATGCCCTTTGCAATCAGGCACGCTGGCACCTGACCTGGGCAAAAAGCTTACTGTACGGTTGTAGCACGACATCCGTCCATCAAAATATATACATTAGAATCGACTTTTGTCGAAGCTTGCCGACCCGCGTTGACAGTGTCAATTTATCGTTGTAATGTCATTTATATATTCATCCGGCACACATCATTCCCAAGTTCGCTGCCTTCAAACAATATGATGACTGAGTCAGGAGCCTGACATGAACGCAGAGAAAAAAACCGCCTACATGAAAGTATACGACACACTCAAGGCCGCGATCCGGCAGAATTATTCCCCGGGGGATTTTCTGCCGCCCGAACCCCAGCTGGAGGAAGGCTTCGGCGTCAGCCGCATCACGGTGCGCCGCGCCGTGCAGATGCTGGCATCGCAGGGCTTGGTGTCCGTGCGGCAGGGCCGCGGCACCATGGTGACACTGCCCGACGCCGCCCAGGCGACCAATCCCATTACCTCCACCACCGAGGTGCTGGTGCAGGCCGGTTACAGCGTAAAAACGGTGGACACCCATATCGATACGGTCATCCCGGACATTACGGTGCTCAAGAACCTCTGGCTGCCGGAAGAAGCGCCGGCAACGCGGCTTCAGCGCATATTCGTGGGCAACGGACGGCCCTTCTCCATCATCACCAATTATTTGAACCCGGAACTGGTGCCGGACCTTGTGAAGCACAAAAAAGAACTCGGCTCGCTCTACCGCCTGCTGGAAACGCGCTACCAGCTGCCGCTGGACAAGGCCACGGACGATATCTCGGCAATGGCCGCCAGCCTTGAGCAGGCGCGCACGCTCAACATCCCCATCGGCTCGCCGCTCATCCATATCCGGCGCGTGCTCTACTCGCAGGGGCGTCCCCTGTCCTGCAGCGACATGCTGGCCGACGCGGCACGCTGCAAGTTCCGCGTATACCTCTCCGGCCGGCCCGCTCGGGACGAGCCAGCCTGCGAGGAATAAATGCTTTACAGATTTATCGTCTTCTTGTTGACATTTTTAGTTCTATATAGTACTATTCTATATAAAAGGATGTGTAGCTATGATTGAAACGAATGGCGGATTCCTGATCTCGCAGATCAAACAGGTGCAGGGGCGGATATTCGAGAAGCTGCTGGCAGACGCAGGCATTGAGGAGTTCAACGGCGCTCAGGGGCGCATACTCTATGTGCTGTGGCAGCAGGACGCGCTGCCCATCGCCCAGCTCGCGCACCAAACGGGGCTGGCTAAATCCACGCTCACCAGCATGCTGGACCGACTGGAGCTTCATGGGCATATCTCGCGCGTCGCTGACAAGGCGGACCGGCGGCAGATCATGATATGCCTCACGCCCAAGGCAAAAAGCCTGAACGACGCTTACCGGCGTGTTTCCGGTCAGATGAGCGAAATTTTCTATGAAGGCTTTTCGGATGAGCGGATCATCCGGTTCGAGGACGACTTAAAACGCATCCTTGATAATTTGGATAAGAAGGAGTCATCGGTATGAATACAGCCATCAAGGCGGAAATCTATGAGCTTGTGGAGAAAGCCAATGTGGCCCTGATTTCGTCGGTGGACAAAAACGGCTATCCCCAGACCAAGGGCATGCTGGCGCTGGGGCGCGACGGCATGGGCGTCCATTATTTTTCCACCAACTGCTCGGCGCGCCGTACCCGGCAGTTTCGGAATAACTCTCACGCGTGCATCTATTTTTACCGTGAACCCGATTACCGCGGGGTCATGCTGGTCGGCGATATCGAGGTCTGCGACGACAAGGCGCACAGGGAATTGCTGTGGCGGGAAGGCTTCGAGGTCTACTACCCGCAGGGCGTGGACGACCCCGATTACTGCGTGCTGAAGTTCACGGTAAAATGGGGCAATTACTATCACGCCCTGCATAACGAGGATTTCGATATCGGTATTTTATTGTAGCTGGAACAAGTTAATCATGATTGGTTATATGCCGTATTTGCCGCCCGGCACGCGCCGGCACAGGCCGGACAGCTCCATCATCGTCAGCGTGGCGCTCACCTCGCCGGGCGCGCCCTGCACCGCCGTCGCGATGTCCTCGATGCCCATGTCCTCCTGACGCAGCAGCTCGTATATGCGCTGCTGGAAAAAATCCATCGGCGGCTGGTCCGCCTCTTCCTGTACCGTCTCCCGCGTTTTGTCGCCGTAATAAGCGCGGATGTCCGCCGCGGTTCGCACCGCAACAGCCCCCTGGGCGATCAGCTCGTTGGGCAGCGCGGACGAATCCAGAAACGGCGGCCCCGGCATGGCGAATATGTCTCGTCCGAAGCTTAACGCCAGTGACGCCGTGATGGCCGTGCCCCCTTCCATATCGGACTCCGCGACGAGCAGACCCCGGCACAGCCCCGCGATGATGCGGTTGCGCACCGGGAAATTGGCCGCCGCGGGCCCCGCGCCGGGTGGCAGTTCCAAGACGATCGCCCCTGTTTCCGCGATGCGGTGATACAGCGCGTCGTTCTCGGGCGGATAGATGATATCCGCGCCGCAGCCGAGCACCGCCACCGTGGCGGCCCCGGCATCCAGCGCGCCCAGATGCGCCGCCGTGTCGATGCCGCGCGCCATGCCGGAAACCACCGGCAGATTCAGCTCCGCCGCGATTTTGCGCACATGCTCGAACCCGCGCCGCGTGCAGCCTCGTGTGCCCACAATGCCGACCGCGTCATCCAGCGCAGGCAGTTTTCCCTTCACAAACAGCACGGGTGGCGGCCACGGTATCGCAGCCAGGCGCGCGGGATAATCCTCATCCAACCGCGTGATGGCATGAATATTTTTCGATGCCATCTCCGCCAGCAGCTCCGCGACCCTTTCTCCGGAGCACGCGGCCATGGCAGCCGCCGTCAATTCCTTCAAGGCGGTGCCCGCCAGTATCTGTCCTTTTGCCGCCGCGTCAAAAAAATCCGCCGCTATGCCATATTCCTTCAGCAGGCGGTAGAATGTCTTTGCGCCCATGCCGGGCAGCGACGCCAGCCATATCCAGTATTTTCGTTCCTCAAAGTATGACATGCTCATCCCCAGTAACGCTCGTCCGGCGTGCGGTATTGCAGCGCCTCGGCCAGATGCTTGACGCCGATGCTGGACGCGCCGTCCAGGTCGGCGATGGTGCGCGCCACCTTTCTCACGCGCGCCATGCCGCGCGGGCTTAGGTTCAGCGTCTGGTACGCCCGCTGCATGATCTTGCCGCAGGCTTCGTCCAGCGCACAGTGAGTGTTCAGCTGTTCGGAGGACAGCGCCGCGTTGGCGTATATGCCAGTGCCCGCGTAGCGCTGCTGCTGGATGCGCCTGGCCGCGTTCACACGCGCCCGCACATCCCACGAGGCTTCGCCCGGCGTTTCATCCGTCAGCTCGCTGTATGTCACATTGTTCATGCCGATGTGCATATCGATGCGGTCCAGCAGCGGGCCGCTGATGCGTGAAAGGTACTGCTTGATCTCGCGCGGCGAACAGCGGCACGGCTTATCGCTGCCGAAGTGGCCGCACGGGCAGGGGTTCATGGATGCAATGAGCATCACGTTGGCGGGATAAGTCAGCTTGGCGTTGGCGCGCGCGATGCTGATGTGCCGATCCTCCAGCGGCTGCCGCAGCGCTTCCAGCGCCTGGCGTTTGAATTCCGGCAGTTCGTCCAGGAACAGCACGCCGCCGTGCGCAAGGCTGATCTCGCCGGGCAGCACGCGCAAACCGCCGCCCGTCAGCGCCGCGGTGGACATCGTGTGATGCGGGCTGCGGAAGGGCCTTGCGGTGGCGAGGCCTCCGTCTGACAGGCCGCACACCGACTGTATTTTGGATATCTCCATGGCTTCTTCAAAGGTGAGTTCAGGAAGTATGCCGGGCACCGCCCGCGCCAGCATCGTCTTGCCGGAGCCGGGAGGCCCGATGAAAAGCAGATTGTGCCCGCCTGCCGCCGCAATCTCCAGCGCGCGCCGTGCGTGCTGCTGCCCGCGGATGTGCGCCATGTCGTGCGCGCACAGGGCCGCCGCGTCCGGCCGGTATTCATGCGTGGGCAGCGGCTTTATCGGCTGCCCGCCGTTCAGGTGCGCGGCCAGCTGCGCCAGCGTCTCCACCGGGTATACCTCAATGCCGCCCACAAAGGCGGCTTCGTCCGCGTTCATCGCGGAGATATACAGCCGCTTCACGCCCGATTCCATCGCGGATATCGCCATCGGCAGCGCCCCCGCCACGCTCCTGAGGTTCCCGTCCAGCGAAAGCTCGCCCAAAAAAGCGCTCGTTTCATCCGGCGGGTTCACCTGTCCGCCGGCGCACAGCAACCCCACCGCAATGGCGAGGTCGTATATCGGCCCGTCTTTTTTCATGTCCGCCGGAGCCAGATTGATGGTGATGCGCTGCTGCGGGTAGGAAAAGCCGGAATTGCGGATCGCGGCGCGCACGCGCTCCTTGGATTCGCGCACGGCGGCGCCCGGCAGGCCCACCGTCTCGTAAGCCGGCATCCCGGCTGCGATGTCCGCCTCCACGATTACCGGATAGCCGGAAAGCCCCATCAGGCCGCAGCTGATGATTTTAGAGAGCATTTTGGCCTCGCTTTATTCTTTATGCTGTGAAGCGGACGCCTGCTCGCGAAAGACGAGCAGCTTGTTGCCCGCGAAGTTGACGGTAAAGGAGAATGCGGTGGCGACCAGCTTGGCCCATATATTGGGCAGATCATACAGATCGCCAAGTATGTACACCGCGAGGGTGTTGACCCCAAGCGATATGAGGTTGACGAAAACAAACTTCATGAAATCGACAGACAAAAACCACAGCCTGATCGTACGGGATGATGTTACGACGGTATAGGCTGTGAAGAATTTGAGCTTCATCTTGAAGGTCCAGAAACGGTTGAAGACAAAGCTGTTCACCACGCCGCAGGTATAAGAGATGATGTTGGAGACCACCAACGGCCAGCCGACCACCACGTTCAGCAGCGTCAGCACGCCAAAATCCACAAGGAAGTTGAGAACGCCCACGCACTGGAATTTCACAAAATGCCAGAAACCCTTTTTATATTTATGATAAAGCTCTTTCACGCAAAGCGCCTCACTCTCAATAGAACGGCCACGACGGCAGCCACCGCAGGAAGATATCCGAATACGTTCTGGAAACCACCGTGCCCGTCGTCACCGGATAGAACATCGCAAAAATCACCAGGCACACGCCGAGGTAGATGAACACCGCCTTTTTGCCGTGCCTTGTCCTCTCAATCAGGTATTTGGCCAGCACCGCCATCAGCAGTATCAGGAACGGCACCGTCGCGAAATAGTGATAGATAAATGTCTCGCGCGAAATAAGCACCCACGGCAGATATTGTGACAGCGCCGCAATGGTCAGGAACAGCGTCCGCTGGCCCAGCCGCCCCTTGCGCAGGCGGATCACGATCAGCGTGATCACAGCGCCCAGACCGCCCCACCAGATGATCGGGTTGCCCATCGTGGACATGGACGACATGTAGCCGTCGGGATACCCCTGCCCCTGGAACAGGAACACCGGCCGCATATCGATCGGCCAGGACCACCATTGGGACGCGAACGGATGAACATGGTCCGGCTTCAGATCGCTGTGGTAGTTGAACATGTATTCCTGGTTGTGCAGGATATCCTCGAAGTCGTACGGGTTGTCCGTCACCTGCATGTACGGGATATACGCCAGCACGTAGATGATGAGGGGCACGATGATGAAGAACAGTACGCACCACAGCAGGGTGATAAACGTCTTGCTCAGGTAGCTGCGGCACAGCTCCTCCAAAAAGGCGCGTCGTTCTTTGGACATCCCCCCGCCGTTTTCCGATGCCGGACGCTTCGCGTCGTATGGTTCAGCCCCTCCCGTTACCGCGGAAGTCGTCCTGGAAACCACCGTTTCCTCCACATGCATGAAGAACAGCTTGCGCACCCGCTGGGTCGGTTCCACCGGTCCGGCATCTCCTCCCGCCTCTTCGGCGAGAGCCAGCCGGGCATAGCGGTACTCGTTGAAACGCTTGCCAATCTGTATCGCGAGCACAACGGCGAGGCCCGCCCCCGCGTATATGCACAACCATTTGGTCGCCGCGCCAAGGCCAAATGCTATGCCGCACAGCGCCAGCGGCAGCAGCGACTTGCCGAGCGGCTGCCGGTTGTAGTTGGTCTCAGTGTAAAGGTACATAAAGTAATACATCAGCATGATGAAGAACACGCTGTAGCTGTCGATCGTCGCGATGCGCGTCTGCGAATAATGCATGAAATCCAGAGCGAACAGCGCGGTGGGGATGAACGCGAACAGGGGTTTCTTGAACAGCCGTTTGGCGAATATGTACATCAGCGGCAGCATCAGCACGCCGAACAGCGTGCCCATGAAGCGCCAGCCAAACGGGTTCATGCCGAATATACGAATACCGATGGACAGGATGATCTTGCCCAGCGGCGGATGCGTGATCTCGTACGGCGTCAGATGCTCGATGTTTTCGAGTGCGGTGCGCGCGTGGTACACCTCGTCGAAATACATCTCGTTCATATAATACGTCTGCAGCGGCACGTGCTGCTGCTCGTCGAACATGTTCTCCGGCGAATTGCCGCGCGGCGCGTCGGGGTTCAGGTTTGTGACCGCCTTGAGGGGCAGCGGTTTGCCGTCAGCTCCGCAGAAACCCACCTCCAGCATGCGCAGCCCCGGTTCGTCGGCGCTGATCATCACGTAACGGGCGGTGAACGGCGCGTCCACAAACTGCCACTCAAACATGTCTGTCGTCGCGTGCTTGATCACGAGCGGCTCCGTCGTGGTTGTGGTGACGCCGTCCGCGTCCGTCTCCGTCACCTCATGGGTCACTTCGGTGTAGCCTTCCCCGTCGTCCGAGTATGAGAAGGAAAACGTCCCTTCGCCCAGAGACGTGAAGTATTTGATCGTTGATATGTCCTGCGGGGTCTCGAATTCGACGGCGATTGAGCTGCCGTCCAGCTTATAGAACGTCTGCGGTATATCGAAAGAGCCGAGATTGATGAATGCCACCACCGCGTAGATCAGCGTGACGGCCAACATCACCAGCCAGTCCAGCCGAGTCATCCGCGTGGGTTCATGCTTATCGAAGAGCCGCCTCCGCGCGTGCTTTTGCCATTCACTGTTATAAATCATTCCGTATCCTCTTGTTTATCCGTTCAGCGCGGGGCTTTTTATCAGCACAGTGCCGCTGACGAGCTTTTTGAATGTCACGGCGGCATAGATGATATACAATCCCATATTGGCGGCTGATAACACCAGCATGGGCAGGGGCTCCACCAGCACCGAGTCGGCATACAGCGTAAACAGCTGCGCGAACAGCGCCGTGATGGAAAACGCCACGCCGAACGTCAGCGTCGTCATATCCCGCGTATACACATACGCCAGCAGCAAAAAGGCGCAGGCGGGCAGCATATACCGCTCGTGCATCGCATGCGCCAGCATATACACGGATATGATCAGAAACGCAGCCACATCGAATGTAGCCCTCTGGTTGCGTGAACGCCACTGAAGCACGGCCACCACGATGCAGATCAATACGATGAATATGATACCCCAATATTGATACGGCATGAACAGGAAATTCTGGTCCGCCGGCACCCAGTTGGCGCCGGCCATGCCATACAGGTTAAAGGCGTTGATCGTCGCGTACTGGTATTCGTTGATCACGCCCAGATACTTGTCCAGAATCCAATCGGGCTGCTGGCTTCCGGTGAACGGGATGACACCCGCAGCGAACACCGCCGCCACGATCGCGGCGCCGCCCAGCAGTCCCAGGAAGCCCCGGCCCGTCTCGCCTTTTTTAAACAGTGCGTACACATAGCAAAGCCCTACCACGGGCGCCAGCATGATGGCCTGCGGCTTTAACAGCAGGGAGATGCCGAAGAACAGCGCGCCCAGCCAGAAGTTCTCTTTGCGAAGATGGTAGATGCACAGCACGGCGAACAGGATGAAGAACGCGTCGATCTGCCCCCATACGCTGCTGTTGAAAAACATCGCGGGATTGAACAGTAGAAAAGCACCGCACAGCAGCGCGAAGGTGCGCCCGGCCTGCTTCACCGCCACGCGGCTCACAAACAGCGCCAGCGCCACTTCGGCAATGATGGACGGCAGCTTGACCATCAGCGTAAACACAGCCGAGTTCGCGTCGATGCCCAGCACCTCGCGCAGCAGGCCCAGCCCATACAGCACATACATGTAACCCGGCGGATAATCGCAGAATATGCCCGACGAGTAAAAGCCGGACAGGCCGTGTTCGTACACGCCCACTGCCCAGCCCTTAAAGCATGCGATATCCGTTGAGTAGCCCTCATAAGCCAGCGCGACGATGACGCGGAGCATCACCGCCAGCGCGGCGGTCAGCAAAAATACCGGCCATATGCGCCCTTCCCCGTCGTTCACGCCGTTCGTGCGCACGCCCAGCAACACCGCGACAATGATAAACAGCACCGCCATGATGACGGTGAGCACGGTCGCCAGCATGGTGGCGGGCACGCCCGCGTTCGACGGCTTGAAAGCCTCATCCGCCGCCAGCGCGACGACAGGCAGCGCGGCCAGCAATAACACCACAATCAGTCCAATTACGATCCTGCGCATCATACTCCAGCGGGCTCTATAAACTCAAATGCATCCTTTATGTGGCTGATTTTTCCGCCCGCAACCTCTATTATATCAAATCTGAAACGTTCATCAATGCTTTTATTTTTATATACATAATCCAGCGCGGCCCGGCATATGCGCCGCTGCTTGGCTGTGGTCACCGCCTCGGCGCCGGTGCCGAACCGATTGGTGGAACGCAGCTTCACCTCGCAGAAAACGGTCACGCCGTCCTGCTCGAAGATGATGTCCACCTCGCCGCCGCGCACATAGTGGTTGCGCGCGAGGATCGTCCCGCCGCTGCTCTCAATATATTGCGCCGCGATGTCCTCACCCCGGTTTCCCGCGCTGCGCATGCTCATTCGCCAAAGCTGGACAGGAACGACCGGCGGTGGATCGCGCACGGGCCCTGCGCCCGTATAGATTCGGCATGGGCGCGCGTGCCGTAGCCCTTATGCTGCGCAAACCCGTAGCCGGGATATACGCACTCGTAACTGCGCATCAGGCGGTCCCTGGTGACCTTGGCGATGATGGACGCCGCCGCGATGCTGTAGCACCGCGCGTCTCCGCCCACCAGCTCCTCATAGTCAAACGGCACGTCGATACCGCCGATGCGGTCGCAGAACACATAATCCGGCCTGACGGCCAGCGTATTCAGCGCCGCGGCAAACGCCCGCTTCGCCGCGTTCAGTATGTTGATCTCGTCGATCACGCGGCTGTCCACGATGCACACGGCATAGCAAAGCGCCTGCTGCGTGATATCGTCGTACAGCATCTCGCGTTTTTTCTCCGTCAGCTTCTTGGAGTCGTCCACACCGGGTATCAGGCAGCCCGGCGGCATCACCACCGCCGCGGCCACGCATGGCCCGGCCAGCGGCCCGCGGCCTGCTTCATCCACGCCCGCCACCAGCCGCTCCGTGTCCCAAAACGGCTGCTCAAAGGCGCTCATCGATATCAGGCGTTCCCACTCTTCGGCTTCACTGCGCTTCATCCTCGCACTGCTCGAGCGTAATGCGCCCGAGCTTTCCTCCCCGGAATTCGTCCAGCAGCACACGCGCGCCGCGTTCTACATCTATTTCGCCCTGTTTCAGCAGAAAACCTCTTTTTTTACAGATGTTTTCCAGAACGATATGGACATCCGGCCCTTCCACCTCGCCGTAACGTGCGTTCAGCGCACCGGGCGCGACCTCCGCCAGCATGCCGATGAGCTTCATCGCCAGCGCCGTCTCGTCCAGCACCTCGCTGCGCAGCGAACCCAGCGCCGCGATGCGTTCCGCCGCCTCGGGCGGCTCGATCTTTGGCCACAGCAGGCCCGGCGAATCCAGCAGTTCCATCGTGTCGGACAGGCGTACCCACTGCAGCCCGCGCGTCACGCCCGGCTTGTCCCCTTCTTTGGCGCTTTTCTGGCCGATCAGGCGGTTGATGATGGCGGATTTGCCCACGTTGGGGATGCCCGCGATCAGCACGCGCACCGTCTTTCGCGCGCCCTTGGCGGCATAGCGCGCGATAGCGGGCGCCGCCGCCTCACGGATGGCCGAGATCACCGCCGCGGGCTTGTCCTTCGTGGCGGTGAAGGACAATGCGTGCCCGTAAAGGCGCTTGTAATAAGCCGTCCATTTCTTCGTCTGTTCCGGGTCCGCGAGGTCGCTTTTGTTCAGGAGCACGATACAGGCCTTGCCCGCCAGCTGCTCTTTTAAGTCCGGGCTGAGCGTGCTCAGGGGCGCGCGCGCGTCCACGGCGATCACCGCGACGCTGATCAGCTTCAGCTTCTCCGCGATCTGCCGCTTGGCTTTGGCCATATGCCCCGGATACCAGTGTATCTCCATCGCCGCCTCCCTTCCTTATATAAACCCAATTTACAGCAAAAAATTCGCTTTCTTTTGTGCTTCAAATAAAAAGAAGCCGTATGCCGGCTCCTTTCGGGGTTAGCGTTTTTCCTTGAGCTTTGCAGCCTTGCCTGCACGGTCGCGCAGGTAGTAGAGCTTGGCGCGCCGTACTTTGGCGCGTCGCACCTTCTCGATGCTGGCGATCTTGGGCGAATGGATGGGGAACGTCCGTTCGATGCCGATACCGAACGATACGCGGCGCACGGTGATGGTCTCTGAAAGGCCGCTGCCCCGGCGCGCGATCACATATCCCTCAAAACCCTGAAGACGCTCTCTCGTGCCTTCGATAACCTTCACGAAAACCTTGACGGTATCGCCGATGCTTATTTCGGGCAGATCACTGCGCATGTGTTCCTTTTCGATGGCTCTGATGACTTGGTTCATTTGCTGATTCCTCCTCCCGTTTCAGGCGTTCATAACCGTATTCTTCACCACTGGTGAACCGCCGGCATTTTGCCGGACATCACGGAAAGCGGACCGCCCTAAATCAACTTTTGGATTATAACATAAGCACCTGGCGCGTGGCAAGACGAAATTTTATATTCAGCCCGGTTTCATCGCGTTTTGTGCTCTGAAAAACGATTATGGGCCCTTTTCGGTTTTTGTGCTCCTTTTGCCTTTTTGGCTTCTTAATGATACCATATCATACTCTCTTTATATACCATCCCTTGACGAAATTTCAACGGTATGATTAAATAAAAACGCGCAAAGAGGCTGGCATGAAGCGGGCAATCATCTCTTGTGTGCGGGAATAGCATGGGTCATAGCTGACGTTTAGAACAACTTGTAGTCATTGTAATGACAAAATTATAACGTCTTTTATCTCCCCTTCTATTCTGGAACTTCCATGCCTTTCAACCGGCTTGCCGGGGAAAGGCGCATATGAAGTTTGAGGCTGCACGTGCACAATTCAAAGGCAAACCTTGTTTGCCTTTGAGCAGGGTACCATGAAGGTATTTGTTTTCTCGAAGGAAAACGGTCTTTTCATGGTATTTTTATTTTTGGAGGTATTATTGATGAATTTCTCTCCGACCAAAAAAATGGTGCTTGCGGCCATGTTCCTGGCGCTGGGGCTGCTGCTGCCGCTGCTCGTGGGCCACATCATCCCGATGGGCTACATATTTCTGCCGATGCACATTCCGGTGCTGCTGTGCGGCTTCATCTGCGGCGGGCCGTGGGGCCTCGCGGTGGGCGCCGTCACACCGCTGCTCAGCGGTGTGATCACCGGCATGCCGCCGATTTATCCCACCGCGGTCGCGATGGCGTTCGAGCTTGCGGCTTACGGTCTGCTGGCGGGCGTGTTCTACAAGCTGTTCCCCAAAAAGATCGGATTCATCTACCTGTCGCTGGTCCTGGCTATGCTGGGCGGGCGCGTCGTCTGGAGCATCGTCAGCTTTGCGCTGTACGGCATCGCGGGTACGGCGTTCACCTGGGATATGCTGCTGGGCGGCGCTTTCGTCACCGTGTTCCCGGGCATCATCGTGCAGCTCGTGCTGATCCCCGCCATCATGATCGCGCTGCAGCTGGGGCAGAATAAACGGAGGAGCCAGACCGAAGCCGCATGAAAGAGCTGATGCGCGCCCATCTCACGAAATACCCGAAGATGCAGCTGGTGGATATAGTGAAGCTGCTTTACCAGAGCGAGTTCGCCGGTGGGCATATGATCCCGGACGTGGCGGACAATCTGTCGCGCCTGATTTGCGAATGCCGCCATCTGCCGCCGCAAAATTCCAATGCGGCGTTCGAGGATATCGGCGGCGGGCTTTGCCGCCTGCATCTTGGCGCTATGCCCGCCCTTGACCTCGATCCTCAGACGGTGAACAGCCTGTTCGCGGCCACGGCCAACACTGTAAAAGGTTCGCCGGAACGGCTCGGCGAGAAGCTGAATGAGTTTCTCGCGTGCTGCCAAAACGGTATGCTTTTGTTTAACGCGAGCGAAGCGGAAGCCTATATCCGCGACTACCGCGCGCAGGGCTGCCCGCCCGTGTCTCACAGCGAGGCTTACCGGACCGCCTACGCGCCCGCGTACCGCGTCGTCAAGGCGGCGTACTGCCGATACCTTGAAGTGTTTCGGCGCATCGACGCGCTGCTGGATCAAAAAGCGTCCATCACCGTGGCGATAGACGGAAATAGCGGCGCGGGCAAAAGCTCGCTGGCGGCGCTCGTGGCCGAGGTGTACAACTGCAACGTGTTCCACATGGACGATTTCTTTCTGCCGCCGCTGCGCAAAACCGCGGAGCGGCTCGATCAGCCGGGCGGTAACGTGGACTATGAGCGCTTTCGCGGCGAGGTGATCACCGGGCTGAAGAGCGGCGAGTCTTTCGAATACCGCCGTTACAACTGCCAAACCGGAGAGCTCAGCGCGCCCGTTCACGTGACGCCCAAACGGCTGAATATCGTGGAGGGCGTTTACAGCCTGTACCCCGCGCTGGACATGTCGTATGACCTCAGTCTATTCCTCAAAACGGGGGGCGCTCAGCAGCGCCGGCGCATACTGGAGCGCAACGGCGAGGCCGTGCTTTCTCGCTTTGAAAACGAATGGATACCGCTGGAGAATCATTATTTTGATGCGCTCCGCATCGAGCAAAAATGCGATATCGTCTACGATAAGGATTTTTTTCTTGACGGATGCGATGAGGCGCGCATATAATAAGTCAAGCAAAACACCTCACCAATGTATGTCGGTGAGGGCGCTGAAATTAAGGAGCGCGTCGATGAACGGTCGTTTATCTGCAAATCTGTATTTTTCGTTTAGCAACCCGGGCTATTATTATGGCTTCGGGTACTTTACGTTAAATCAGAATAGGCGGACACCGGTGAAATGGGCGGCTTAATACTAAAACACGGCGAATAGGATTATGCAAACAAAGGGAGCTCAAACCGGGCTCCCTTTTTAATTTGAAATCAGAGAGGAGAACAACAATGATCATTATCTTAAAGCCCCATGCCGAGGCGCGCAAGGTCGACGACCTGGTGCAATCGCTGGAGGCGGACTTCGGTCTCGAGGTGCAGCGTATGGACGGCGTGAACTACTCGATACTGGGTCTCATCGGCGATACATCGGCGCTGGATATGGAGCCGATACAGGAGCACGAAACGGTAAAAAAGGTCATGCGCGTGCAGGAACCTTATAAAAAGGTCAACCGCGCGTTCCATCCTGAAAACACCGTGGTGGAAGGCGACGGCTTCACCATCGGCGGCGAGCAGCTGGCGGTGATGGCGGGGCCGTGCTCGGTGGAGAGCGAGGAACAGATCGTCTCCGTCGCGCACGCGGTGAAGGCGGCGGGCGCCAATTTCCTGCGCGGCGGCGCGTTCAAGCCGCGCACCAACCCGTACCGGTTCCAGGGGCTGGGCAAGGAAGGGCTTAATTACCTGCTGACAGCCAAGCAGGAAACGGGCCTGCCCATCGTCACCGAGATCATCAGCATCGGCGACATCGATATGTTCGTGGATATGGTGGACGTGATCCAGGTGGGCGCGCGCAACATGCAGAACTTCGCGCTCCTCAAAGAGCTGGGCAAAACGAAAAAGCCGATATTGCTCAAGCGCGGCCTCTCGGCCACCATCGAGGAATGGCTGATGTCAGCCGAGTATATCGTGGCGGGCGGCAACCCCAACGTGGTGCTGTGCGAGCGCGGCATCCGCACGTTCGAGACGGCGACGCGCAACACGCTGGACATCTCCGCCGTGCCCGTCATCAAGCGCCAGAGCCATCTGCCCGTCATCGTGGACCCGAGCCACGCCACCGGCCTGTGGTGGGCGGTGGAGCCGTTGGCTGTGGCCTCGGTGTGCGCCGGCGCGGACGGCATCATGATCGAGGTGCACGAAAACCCCGCCGGGGCGCTGTCGGACGGCAAGCAGTCCCTGCTGCCTGAGAAGTTCTCCGCCGTGGTGGAGAAGCTCAAAGGCGCTGCGTCCCTGATGGGCCGGGCGGTGTAGCCATGGAGGCTCACTTTACAAGCGCCCGCGTGTTGGTCGCCGGGCTGGGCCTCATCGGCGGCTCCGTCGTCCGAGCGCTCCGGCAGGCGGGCTGCAACAACATCGACGGCCTGGATACCGACCCGGCGACGCTGTCAGCCGCACAGGCGGACGGCGTTATAACAAGCGGCTTTCACGCGGGTGGCGAGCAATACGACATCGTGATCGGCTGCCTTGCGCCGCAGATGGTGCAGGCGCTGTACGAACAGGTCAAAGATGAGCTCAAGCCAGGCGGCGTGTTCGCGGAGCTGTCCGGCCTGAAGACGGGCGTGGTGCGCGAGCTGATCCCGGCGCTGGCGGACGGCCACGAGCTGCTGTGCCTGCACCCGATGGCGGGCAGCGAAAAGTCCGGCTATGCTCATTCGGATGCGGCGCTGTTTCGCGGCGCGGCGCTGATACTGACTCCGACGGAACGCACGGGCGCAAACGCGCTGGGCTGGGCGGCGTTCCTGAAGGACGCCATGGCCTGCGGGGACATGCCCTCCATCCCGGCGGACGCACACGATCAGCTGATCGCGGACCTGAGCCACCTCCCCCACATCGCCGCGCTGGCGGTGCGCGCCGTGGGCCAGGGGCGTGAAGCGTACGCCGGCGGCAGCTACCGCTCAGTCACACGCGTTGCGGACATCAATGCGTCGCTCTGGGCAGGACTATTGACGGACAATGCAGAATACCTGCTGGGAAGCATCGATAAATTCCGTGCCCGGCTGGATCAGCTGGAAGGCGCGGTGCGCGCGCGGGACGCGGCGGCGCTGGAAGCGCTGCTGCGCGATATATCCGTCAAGGAGGATTCATGAAAGAACTCGTCGTCAAAACGCCTTCGTCTAAATACGCCATCACCGTCTCGCACGGGCTGCTGTCCAGTGTGCCCCAGAGACTGGCGGCGGCATATCCCAAAAGCCGTTTCGCCGTCATTACCGACGAGTCGGTGCGCGGCCTGTACGGCTCAGCGCTGGAAGCCAATCTTGCCGCACTGGGCCGCGACTGCCGGGTGTTCTCCGTGCCGCCGGGCGAGGCGTCCAAAAGCATCGCGACGTTCGGGCTGCTGCTGAGCCAGCTCGCGCAGCACAAGTACAACCGCGCCGACGTCATCGTGGCGCTGGGCGGCGGCGTGGTGGGCGACCTCGCCGGTTTCGTGGCCGCCAGCTACCTGCGCGGCGTCAGGTGCGTGCAGGTACCGACCACGCTGCTCGCGCAGATCGACAGCTCGGTGGGCGGCAAGACGGGCGTCAACCTGCCGGAGGGCAAGAACCTCGTGGGCGCGTTCCATCAGCCGGCGGCGGTCTACATCGACCCCGACGTGCTCGCCACGCTGCCCGAGGCCGGCTTTGCGGACGGCATGGCCGAGCTCATCAAATACGCATTGATCCGCGACGCCAACATGTTCGCGCTGCTGGAGAACGGCACTGTCGTGACGGCGCATTCGCCGCAGCTCGTTGACCTGATCGTGCGCTGCGTGTCCATCAAACGCAACGTGGTGATGGCGGACGAAAAGGATACCGGCGAGCGCATGCTGCTGAATTTCGGCCACACCATCGGCCACGCGATCGAGAAGATCAGTTCAAAAAAAGGCCTGTCGATGACGCATGGCAAAGCCGTGGCGATGGGCATGGTGGCCATCGCGGCCGCCGGTGAGTGCAAAGGCCTCACGCATCCCGGCACCGCTTCACGCATCGAGGATGTGCTGAAAAAGAACGGCCTGCCGTACAGTACCGAGGGCTTTGACAGGGAGGAGATTCTGGACGCCATTCTCGTCGATAAGAAGAACATGGCGGACATGCTGAACCTCGTGATGGTCAGCGAACCGGGGCAATCGTTCCTGCACTGCATCCCGCGCACTTCCCTGCCGGACTGCCTGTAGTTATCCCCAAAAGTATTGCTTTGGGGAATCTTATTATAAAGGAAGCTTCTATGGATTTGACGTTACGACCAGGAAAATTGTCCGGCTCTGTCGCCGTGCCGCCCTCCAAAAGCGCGGCGCACCGTGCCATCATCTCAGCGGCGCTGGCGGAAGGGCACAGCCGCATCGGGCATGTGGACCTCTCCAGCGACATCCTTGCGACCATCGGCGCATGCCGGGCGCTGGGCGTCCAAATGGCGATGGACGGCTCCACGCTGACCGTGGACGGCGGGCATCTGCAGCTGACCGGCGACCCCATCGATTGCGCCGAATCCGGTTCCACGCTGCGGTTCTTCATCCCCGTCGCGTGCACGCTGGACGGCGAAAAGATATTTACCGGCCATGGGCGGCTGCCGTTTCGCCCCGTGGATTCGTACCTGCATATATTTGATACGCAAGGGCTGTCATACACCCGGCCTCCGGGATATAATCTGCCGCTTACCGTGTCCGGCGCCATTCGTTCCGGCGAATTCTGTGTGGACGGGCGCGTCAGCTCGCAGTTCGTCACCGGCCTGCTGTTTGCGCTGCCGCTTCTCCAAGGCGATTCACACATCAGCGTGATCGGCGGGTTTGAGTCGCGCGGGTATGTGGACCTGACTGTGGACATGCTGCGCCGCTTCGGCGTCGAAATCGGTGTGGACGGCGACGACTTCATTATCAAGGGTGAACAAAAGTACCAGCCGCAGGACCTTATCGTGGAAGGCGATTATTCTCAGGCCGCTTTCTTCCTGGTGGGCGGCGCGATATCGGGCGGTATCCGCGTGGAAGGTTTGGCCGCGCATTCGCTCCAGCCCGACCGCGTGATCGTGGACATACTAACACGCATGGGCGCGGATATTGCTGAGGAAGACGGCACGCTTGTGTCCCGTCCGGCCAAGCTGCACGGCGAGGTGATCGACGTGTCACAGTGTCCGGACCTGGTGCCGCCGCTGGCCATCGCCGCCGCGTTTGCCGACGGACAGACGCACATCACCGGCGCGGCCCGGCTGCGCATCAAGGAGTCCGACCGGCTCCACGCGCTGGCGCAGAATCTGTCCGCGCTGGGCATCCGCGCGGAAGAGGAGCCGGATGGCCTGGTCATCCACGGCGGGCAGCCCTCGGGCGGCGCGATCGACAGCTTTGGGGACCACCGCATCGCGATGGCGTTCTCCGTCGCGGCGGCAGGCGCATCCGGCCCTGTCGAGATTCGCGGCGCGGAATGCGTGGATAAATCATATCCCGCGTTTTACGAAGACTATATAGCATTGGGAGGAGAGATTACATGAGCAGCGTCTGGGGAAGACACTTCATCATCGATATATTCGGCGAATCGCACGGGCCCAAGATCGGCGCCGTGCTGCACGGCGTGCCATCCGGCACCGTGCTGGATTTTCCGCGCCTGCGGGCGTTTCTGGACCGCCGCCGCCCGGGCGGCGAGGCGTGGTCCACCAAGCGCCACGAGACGGACGACTTCGAGCTGGTCAGCGGTTACTACTACGGCTTTGCTACGGGCACGCCGCTGTGCGTGCTGTTCCACAATGCGGACATGCGCTCGTCCGATTACGACAACCGGCCCAACCGCCCCGGCCACGCGGACTACACCGGCCACGTGCGTTACGACGGCTTCAACGACCCGCGCGGCGGCGGCCATTTCTCGGGCCGTCTCACCGCGCCGCTGGTGTTCGCGGGCGCTGTCGCGGCGCAGATACTTGAAAAGAAAGGTATATACGCGGCGACCCACGTGCGCCGCATCGCGGACGTGGGAGACGCGGCCTTTGACAAGACGAACATCCCGCGTGAGCTGGCCGACAGCCTCGCCGCCATGCGCCTGCCTCTGCTGGACGGCGCTAAAGCGGCGGATATGGAGCAGCGCGTCAAGGACGCCGCCGCCGACAACGACTCGGTGGGCGGCAGCGTGGAGTGCGCGGTTTGCGGCCTGCCCGCGGGCCTCGGCAGCCCGATGTTCGGTGCGGCGGAGAGCGTGATCGCGTCGCTGCTGATGGCGGTGCCCGCCGTCAAGGGCGTCTCGTTCGGCGAGGGTTTCGGCTTTGCGGGTCTGCGCGGCAGCGAGGCCAACGATTCCTATGTGCTTAAAGGCGGGCAGATATCCGCGGCGACCAACCACAACGGCGGGATCTTGGGCGGTATCACCAACGGCAGCCCGCTCATCTTCGAGACGGTCGTCAAGCCCACGGCGTCCATATCCAAACCTCAGCAGACGGTGAACCTTCAGACGATGGAGGAAGAAACTCTTCACCTCAAGGGGCGGCACGACGCGTGCATCGTCCCGCGCGCGGCGGTGGCGATCGAGGCGGCGGCATATGTCGCCGTGCTGGACCTGATGATGGAAAGGGGCTGGTAGCATTGGGATACGAAGACGATATCAGGGTCCTGCGGGACCGGATCAACGAGATAGACGCGCAGCTGGTGCCGCTGTTCGAGGCGCGCATGCGCGCGGCGGACGACGTGGCCGCGGTCAAGCAGAGATACAACATGCCGGTGTACGATGCATCCCGTGAGGATGTGGTCATCCAGCGGGCGCTGGAGAAGCTGGGCGACGGAGCGTATGCGGACCTGCTCCGCCGGTTCTACCATTCGCTGATGGGCATCAGCCGTCAGCGGCAGCGCACGCAGCTGGGCGCACCCGTATCCGCCGACCGTGTGGACGGTCCGGTGGGCTACCTCGGCATCCCCGGCTCCTTCTCGCACATCGCCGCGAGCCAGGGCTATCCCGCCGCAGAGCTGAAGAGCTTCTCCACCTTCCAATCGATATTCGAGGCGCTGAGCACCGGAGAGATCGCTCTCGCCATGCTGCCCGTCGAAAACACGGAGACCGGCAGCATCACCGCGGTGATCGATCTGCTGGCGCGCTATGGTTTCTTCATCATCGCGGAGCGGCTGCTCAAGGTGACCCAAAGCCTGCTGGCCCCCGCCGGCGCGACGCTGGATACCATCGCCAAGCTGTATTCACACCCGGAGCCCATCGCCCAGTGCAGCCGGTTCCTCGCGGCGCATCCGCACATCGCGGCCTTCCCCGCGCTCAGCACGGCGCAGGCGGCGCAGGAGGTGGCGCGGCTGCACGACAAGACTGTGGGCTGTATCGCGTCGCCCGAAGCGGCGGCGATATACGGCCTTGTCGAGCTGGCAGCGGGCATCCAGAACAGCGAAGGCAACAGCACGCGTTTTGTCGTGGTCTCGGCCCAGCCCAAGGTGGATTTAAGCTGCGACAAGACGAGCATCGTATTCATGGTGGAACACCGCCCCGGCTCGCTGTACGACGTATTGCGGCTGTTCTCGGACGGCGGCGTCAACATACTCAAGCTGGAGTCCCGTCCGCTCAAGGACCGGCCCTTCGAGTACCTGTTCCATCTGGACTTCGAGGGCAGCGTGGGCGATCCGCACGTCTCCCAAGTGCTGGACAGCGTGCGGGAACGCTCCGCCGAGCTCACATGGCTGGGGTCTTACCCGCGCATGACGCAGTGAAGGAGGCCTTATGCTCAAGGTGGGCCTGATCGGTGAAAAGCTGTCTCACAGTCTGTCGCCGCAGATACACAAAAAATACGGCCGTCTGGTGGGTACGGAGGTGTCTTACCGGCTGCACGAAACGCCGCCGGAGGGCCTGCCCACGCTGCTGGATACCCTTGAAGCAGCCGGATACGCGGGCCTCAACGTGACGATCCCGTATAAGAAGGCCGTAATGCCGCATCTGCACGCGCTTTCGCCTGAGGCGCGGGCCATCGGCGCGGTGAACACGATACGCTTCGAGAACGGGCGGCGCACCGGGTATAATACCGACTACTTCGGGCTCAAGTCTCTGCTGGACCGCCACGGCATCTCCCTCGCCGGAAAGCGCGTGGCCGTGCTGGGCAGCGGCGGGGCCGCCAGATGCGCGTACTTTCTGGCCAAGGATGAAGGCGCGGCGGAGGTGTTCACCGTCAGCCGCCGCCCCGAAGGCGCCGACAGCGACATCGCCGCCATCGGCTACGACGCGCTGGAGCGCATGAACCGTATCGATGTGCTGATCAACGCGACGCCGGTGGGCATGCACCCCAACGAAAACGCCTGCCCGGTGCCGGATACCGTCATCGAAAAGTGCGGCGCGGTGGCAGACACCATCTACAACCCGGCTGAAACGCGGCTGCTGAAAAAGGCGGTCGAGCTGGGCCTGCCCCGCGCGAACGGGCTGTGGATGCTATGCGCGCAGGCGCTGGCCTCCGAGCAGATCTGGACAAGCCGGGCGTTCACGATGGAGGAATGCGCCGCCGTGCATACGTTCATCCGCCGCTCCAACATCGTGCTCATCGGCATGCCGGGCAGCGGCAAATCCACCGTCGGGCGATTGCTGGCCAACCGGCTGGGCATGGGTTTCGCCGATACCGACGCCATGATCGAGGAAAAGCACGGGCCCATCCCCGGCATATTCGCGTCAGTGGGCGAGGGTGTTTTCCGGCAGTATGAACTGGCCGAAGCACGGGAAGCGGCGGGCCGGATGCGCACCGTGATATCCACGGGCGGCGGCATCGTGCAGACGGAAGCCGCCATGCAGGCCCTGCGCGAGACAGGCGTCGTCGTATATGTGGACAGGCCGCTTGAGATACTGCTGCGGGATACGGAAACAGAAGGCCGTCCGCTGCTGGCCTCGGGCCGCAGCGCGCTCATTGCGCTGTATGAAAAGCGGCATCAATTGTATAGGGACTACGCGGATATCATCGTGGAAAACGCGGCGGACGCTTCGGTCTGCGCCGACAGGATCATAACGAATTTGGAGGAATACCGGAAATGAAGATACTTGTACTGAACGGGCCGAACATCAACCTGCTGGGCCAGCGGGAGCCGGACGTCTACGGACGCCAGGACTACGCGGCGCTCGTGGCGGGGCTGAGCGACTTCGCGCACTCGCATAATGTTACCATCGACGAATACCAGTCTAACATCGAGGGCGAGCTGGTCACCAAAATCCAGCAAGCGCAAGGGCTGTACGGCGGCATCGTCATCAATCCCGGCGCGTATACGCACTACAGCATCGCGCTGCTGGACGCTCTGAAAGCGGTGGATGTCCCCGCCATCGAAGTGCACCTCTCCAATATCGCCGCGCGGGAAGACTTCCGGCACAAGTCGGTGACGGCAGCGGGCTGTATCGGCCAAGTTTCCGGCCTCGGCTTCGATTCATACTTCCTCGCGGTGATGGGGCTCATAAGCCGGGTCAATCAGCAAAAGGCTCAGCCAAAATAAGCTTGGAATAGCAAAAAGGGGCCGAAGCCCCTTTCTCTGATTTGTTGTTATTCAGCCAGTTCGGCTTTGCTCAGGCTGATGCCGCCGGAAACCGTGGACATCTGCACCATGGAACCGCCGCCGTTCACCTTGCCGGAAATGTCCTCGCCCACCACCTTGGACGACAGCTTGCCGCTCACAGTCAACTCATAGTCCGTCGAGAACCCGCCGGATGTCGTTTCCACGTCGATATCAAACGCAGAGCCAGGGTTCAAAGTCACCTTGATACTGCCGCTGACGGTGTTGATGCGCACCGGCTGGATATCCTGATGGGCCTGCATCAATGTGGCGCTGCCCGAGGTGTTGCTGATCTCCACCGTCCCCGCAGCATTGACGACGCGCACCGCGCCCGACGTGCTGCCCGCTCTCACCGAGCCCGTCACATCCTCCACAGACACGCTGCCCGAGGTGCAGTTCACATCCACATCGGAGAAATCGAGCTGCCCCACTTTCACGCCGCCCGACGTGACGCCGACCTTCATCGTGCCGCCCGCGCAGTCTGCAACGCTTATCGTGCCGCTCGTGCTTTGTACGGACAGGCTGCCGAAGCTGATGCCGCTGATCTCCGTGGAAGCCGACGTGCTGGACACGGCGGTGTCAATCCCCATGTCCTCAGGCACATATACCGTCAGCACCAGGTCTCCGTTGATGAAATTGGGGTAAAACGTGTCGATATCCGATTTTATCGTCAGCGTGTCGCCCTCGGTTTTTACGGACAGGAACTTCTCCTGCTCCGAGTTGGTCATGACGCGGCCCGTCAGCGTCACCCCCGGCTCACCCGGCTTCACAAATATCCGGCCGGACACATTCTGGATGTTGAGCCGCGTCACGCCGTCCAGGTTAAAATCCGCGCTCTCGTCCACGTCGATCGTGGAGCTTTTGAACAGCCCGCCCAGGCTGAAATGGCCGGTGCCGGAATATACAAGGCCCAGCGTAACCGCCGCACCGATGATGCATACCACCAGGACCGAAACCACGATCAGAACAACTTTGGTCGTGTTACTCATTGCTTTCCCTCCTCAAGCTTCTTGAAATCTTATTTAAAAATGCCATATTGGCTTTTTTGAACAGCTTTGCCAGCTGCAGCGTTCCGATGAACGCCAGCATACCGAGACAGACAATCGCCACACCCGCGAGCACCGTAACGAATATGATCGCCGGCCCCATCATAGCGGCGAACGGGATGCCCGCCACCATCACCGCGACGCCGGAGAGGCCGATGCATACAGCCGCCACATAGAACGCCGAGATGATGATATATCCCACCACCACCACGCACAGCACGTACAGGAAGTTGATGGTGCCCAGCGCGGCCGATGACGCAAACGCCCGCGCCATGGAACGGGGAGACGCCTTCACATTGGCATTGGCGATGCAGCTTTGCGCCCAGTATTCACGTCCGAGCTTCTTAGGGTCCCCCAGGTGCGCGATGATCGCTGCCTCGCTTTCACCATCGCGCGCGGCGCAATCAAAATACTCCGCAATGTCCCCGAGTATCTCATCCCGCTCGGAGCCCTTAAGCTTTCCCAGTTCCACGGAAAGCTGCCTGAAATATTGCTCCTTATTCACTGTGCCCTCCTACGATCTTCTCGACGCCATCCACAAACGAGCGCCAATCTTTCAAATACTCTACCCGCTTCTCCTCACCCTTGGTCGTCAGCTGATAATACTTTCTCGGCGGGCCCTCGCTGGATTCCTTCAGATAAGTGCTCATGTACCCCTCGCTCTGCAGCCGCCTCAGCAACGGGTATATCGTCCCTTCTGAGATCTCGATGCTTTTTGATATTTTGGCCACCAGCTCATAGCCGTAACGGTCTCCTGTCCGTAAAAGCTCCAGCACGCATAGCTCAAGCACACCCTTCTTTAACTGTGTATTCACGCCGCCCCTCCCTTCAAACAGGTGCATTATACCACTCGGTATCTTATTTTGCAAGGTACTGCTTTAAAAAAAATAGTCCCTTCAACAAGATGCAGTATAACACACGGTACTGTATATTGCAAGATACTATTTCAGATTTTTTATAGAAAATGAAAAGCCGCTTCACCCGAGGGAAAAGCGGCTCTGTCTCATGTTTTTATGAACCCATCAGCAGCTTTGCCAGCACAGAATTCTGGCCAAGGATGACGGTCTTGTTGGTGCCGTGGAGAGATGCCTTCAGCGCGTCCAGCGCCAGCATATACTCGTAGAACGACCGCTTGTCGTCCGTGTTGTACGCTTCGGCCAGCATCCGCATATACTCCTGCTCACCCTCCGCCACGATGATGGCGGCCTGCGCGTCCGCGTTGGAGATGATGATATTGACCTGCTTGTCCACATCGTTGCGTATGATGGACGCTTCATACTCGCCGTCCGCCGTGTACTTCTCGGCGATCTGGTTGCGCTCGGAGATCATGCGGGAATACACCGCCTGTTCGTTGGCTTCGGGCAGGTCAAACCGCTTGATCTTCACGTCCACCACTTCGATCCCGTAGTTGTTCGAGATGGCGTCCACATCCGCCGCGATGCCCGCGTAAATGTCATTGCGCTGAGACGCGTCGTCCTCGTTGATGATATCCTTCTGCGCGAGCGTGCCCATGATATTTTTTAGCGCGTTGTACGTCATCGCGTCCAGACGCTCCTCCGCCACGCTGACGCTGCCCAGCGTCTGGAAGAACTTCAGCGGCTCCACGATGCGCCACAGCACATAGCTGTCCACCGTCATGTTCTGCTTGTCCGCGGTGAGCACCTCAGACGGCGGTATGTCGTAATACATGATCGCCTTGGGGAACGTCCTCACGCTGTCAATAAACGGCGTTTTGAAATAAAGTCCCGGCGCATCCGTGGTCGCGATGATCTTGGAGAATCTGACCGTACAGGCGTATTCATTCTCCGGCACCACATAAACGCTGGACAGCGCCACGATGATGAGCAACACGGCGATGACGGCCACCAGTATGCCTATAAACTTCTTCTTCATGCTACTCTACCCCCTGCTGCGGTGCTGTCGCGGAGCCGTCCAGAAAGCTCTCCAGCGGCAGCATCATCTCCACGCCGTTCTCCGAGGTGTTGATGAATATCTTCACGCCCGGCAGCATGTCCGTTATGATCTCGTAGTACATCCGGGACCGCGTGATCTCCGGATTGTTGATGTATTCGCTGTACATCGCCTCAAACAGGGCGATCTTCTCGGTCGCGTCGTTGATGCGGCGCTGTTTCAGGAATTCGGCGTTCTGCAGCACCTGGTCCGCTTGCGCTTCAGACTTGGGTATCTCCGCGTTCTGATAGGCCATGGCCTGGTTGACCACGGTTTCCGCCCCCTGCTTGGCCGTCTCCACCTGCTTGAACGCCGCCGTCACCTCGTCGGTGGGCGGCTCGCTGTCCTGTATCTTGACGTCCGTCAGCATCAGGCCGATGTCATATTCGCTGAGCACCGCGGCGATCAACTCCTTCACCTGCTGCTGGATGAGCTCCTTGCCATTGGTCAGCACGGCATCCACGTTGGTGGAACCCACGACATTCCTCACCTGGCTCTGGATCAGATTGCGGAGTATCCCCTCGGGTTCGTACGACGAATACAGGTATTTCACAGGATCCGATATCTTGTATTCGACGAAGAACTCGACGTTGACGATATTATAGTCGCCGGTGATCATCTTGCTTTCGTTTTCGACAAGAGCGTATCCGCCTTCGGCCTGCACGTCAGTGCGGTAGCCCAGCTCAATTTTCTGATAGACGTTGACATCCACCTTGCGCACTTCCTGAATGCCGAAGGGCAGCTTGAAGTGTATGCCCGCGTCCGTGATATCCGTCACCTTTCCGAACGTGGTGACCACAGCCTGCTGCTTATCATCCACCGTATACCAGCACGTCACCGCCAATATGATCAGCACCACAACGACGACTGAAGCAATAATTATCTTTTTGATCTTTTTCCAGTCCGGTTTTGCCCCTTTAGGGTCCAAATTTGTCACCCTCCCCTTTGTTTATTACTGTGTATGTTAACACAACAGCGTCGAATA
The DNA here is from genome assembly GCA_023428025.1 of Bacillota bacterium. Taxonomy (GTDB): domain Bacteria; phylum Bacillota; class Clostridia; order Christensenellales; family SZUA-584; genus SZUA-584. The sequence continues at coordinate 70,012 of JAEYZN010000043.1, read as the reverse complement.
ATAAAGTATTCCGTATACTTTGCGTTAAACACCTGCCGGATGACTGCCGAACAGCTAAAAAGCCCGCAGTTTCCCGCAGGCATACCGTCTTTTGAGTTGTCGCAGCCCTCCGGCGTAAAGCGCCGCTCTGATGGGCATTACTCCTTTTTCGCGCCGCAGTGCGGGCAGTAGGCAAAGCCCGGGTCAAACGCGCGGCCGCAGCGGCCGCATGTCGCGTAGAACGCCTCGAAGCCGCCGAAACCGCCGCTCACCTTGCGCAGGCGGGAGAAGTCGATATCGCCGCCGTTCTCCAGCTGCTTGCCATACGCCGCGTCCGCTTCGTACACCGCGCCGCAGCCGCGCACGCGCACATAGTAGTGCCGGTTCCAGCGGAACGTGGGGATAAAAAATATATGAAAATATGTATAACGTGTGATGAGGACGGCGCGCGAATACCGTCCGCAGTCCGGGCAGACGATGTTCGGGAATTCCCGCAGTTCCTTTTCGTTGTCCTCAACGCCGAAAATACCAATGAAGAACATGTTCGTTTCTCCTCCCTTTCCATTATAGACGTATCGTCCGCCGCGTCAATCCATGCTTTCGGCACCGTCCGGGCACGCCGCCGCATAGGATAATGCAGATGCTTTGAGAAGAGAGGTATTGTTATGCCCACCAGCTGGTATCATGTGATTCCGCGCATCCTTGGCCGCGTGCTGATCGAGCAGCCGCGCACCATACTGGATGTCGGCGCGGGCTTTGGCAAATACGGCATGCTGCTGCGGGAAACGCTGGACGTCGCCGGCAAGCGGTACGACCGGGATGACTGGCAGACGCGCATCGACGGCATCGAGGTCTTTGCCGGATACCGCAATCCCATCCATTCGTACGTTTACGATCACGTGTATTACGACACGGTGGAGAACGTGCTGCCGTCGCTCGGCACTTACGACGTGATCCTGCTGATCGACGTGCTGGAGCACTTTGAAAGAGACGAGGGCCGGAAGCTGCTGCGCGCATTGCTGGCCCACACCGGCAAGGCGCTCATCGTATCCACGCCCGTCAGCCCCGCCGAACAGGGCGCGTACCTCGGCAACGCGTACGAAACGCACCGCAGCCGGTGGACCGTAGCTGACTTCGCCGCGTTCCAGTCCGAATTCATACTGGCGGATGTGGGCGATGAAAAATGCCTGCTCGTCAAGATATACCCCAACACCGACTTGCTCAGCCGGACCCGGGAGCTGTATGCCAGGGACTGCGAACTGCTTCAATCGCCTGTATCCCACCCGGCTACACGGCTCGATATCGCCTTTGTGATGCCGCATACTCATCTGACCGGCGGCGTCAAGGTATTGCTGGAGCAGATACGCTGGCTCAAGAGTCGCGGGCACAAGGTCAGCGTATACCTCAAGAGCCACAAAGACGAAGCCTCAGCGTTACCCGACTGGAACCGTCCCCATGTGGACGGCGATGTGGTACTGAAGCCGGATGAGGATTTTAAAGAGCATCTTCAATCCGCCGATGTGGTGGTGGCGGGATGGGTGGAGCAATTGCCCGAGCTGTGCCGGTGCAACAAGCCGGTATTGTATATTGAGCAGGGCAGCGAAACGCTGTTCGGCGACCAAAGCGTCACCTGGCAGCTGCCGGGTTACATGGATTTGCTGAAACAGAACTACTCTCTGCCGTGCACGCTGGGCGCGGTATCGGACTTTGTCGCGGAGGTACTGGAGAAGCGCTATGGCCGCAAAGCCGTTGTCCTGCCGTGCTGCATCGATACCGACGCGTTTCATCCCGGCACACCGCCGGACGACAACGTCATCCTGCTGGCCGGCAATCCTTCTCTGACGTTCAAGGGCTTCGACACGGCGCTGCGCGCGCTGGAGCTGGCGTGGCGGGCGGGGACGCGCTTTTCCATCCGGTGGGTCTGCCAGGTCCAGCCGGATGTGCAGGGCGTCAGCTTCCCGGTCAGCTATACCGTCAACCCGCCGCAGCAGACGCTGCCCGGGCTGTTCCGCCAGGCGGATATTCTGCTGTTCACGTCGTGGTACGAGGGCTTTGGCCTGCCGCCGCTGGAAGCGATGGCCTCCGGCCTGGCCGTGGTGTGCACCCGTTGCGGCGGACCCGCCATGTATCTGAAGCCGGAAACCAACGCGCTGACCGCGCTTCCGGGCGACGTGCCCGCGCTGGCGCTGGGGGTCGCCCGCCTGTGTACGGACGAGAACCTGCGCCGAAGGCTGGGCGCCGCCGCACGAAAAACGGCGCTTGAGTTCAGCGCCGCCCATACGATGCCCCGGCTGGAGGAGCTGCTGATCCGCATGCACGAACAGCAGCCGCCGGCTTAGTCCGTTTCCCTGGCTGAGAGGATATGCTTCATCATGTCCAGCGCTTCGCCGTCCGTCTTCCCGGTGAGCCTGACGGAGCGCTCCAGTTCCTTGTATGCGGGCCTCATAAAGCCGTTGCGGTAATACAGCTTGCCCAGCAGCAGCAGCACGTTGTCGCCGGTGATGAGGTTCAGCAGGCCGCGCGCCTTGTCAAACCAGTCGAAATTTCCTGTTTTGAGCAGGATGTCCAGCAGGCTGAATATCGGCGCGACATACACCCTGGATTCGCTCTCTTCCTCCGCAAGCGGCGCGCAGGCTTCGCCGCGCACCATTTGGGCAAAGCTGCGCAGCACATCGAACCAGACGCCCGACCGCGTGATCCTGCCCGTTTTTCCGTCGAGCAGGCCGCAAAGCGAGCTCAGATATACGGCCCTGTCCGTCAGCGACGCATCTTTCGCGGCCCGTTTCAAATGCGCCGCCGCTTTGGCATACCGCCCGAGATACATGCAGCACACGCCCGCGTCGTAAACGGGCAGCGCCTCGCCTGTCAGCTTGGCGGCCTTTTTCGCATAGGCCAGCGCCTCGCCATATCGCCGGAGCGCGTAGAACACGTCGGACAGCAGCAGCATCCTTTCCGCCTGCGGTATGCTGCGCGTCATGCGCGCCAGCCGCCGCTTGATCACCGGCAATTCATCACCTGAATCGGCCAGCAGACGGGCGTAATGGATGAGCCCTTCCCTGTAGCCCGGGTGGCTGCGCAGCGCCTGCCGCACATACCGCATCGCCGATTTGCCGTCTCCCAGCTGGTGATACACCGTCGACAGCAGCAGCTGTGTCTTGTATGAGCCGATCCCCGTCATATACCGGATCATCTCCGGCGCTTCGCCCATCTTCAGGCATGTTTCCAGCGACGCGATGGCAGCCAGATACTTTTCCTGCCGCAGCAATGCCGTGCCGCGCAGAAAGACCAGATCGGTGTAATCGGGATAAAGACGCAGCCCTTCGTCCGCCAGACGGAGCATCTCCTCCGTGTTGCCCAGCAGGTCGTTGCACGTCATCAGACGCACAATCAGCTTGGGGCTGTACCCCCTTTTGGGATCGAAGTCCTCATAGCTTTTTCTGTAGCAGGTAAAGGCCTCCTGGACCCGCTCCAGCGCGAAATACTCATTGCCCATGTTGAAGAGCATGAAGGCGTCGTCCGGGTTTTTATCCAGCTCCTTCTGTATCAGCGATATGTTGCGTTCCCGCTTTTTCTTCTCCTGTATCGCACCGTCAAGATAGCCGTAATGATAGACGCGGATATCGCTGATCACCGCTTTATGTCCCCCATGCTCCATACCGATCTGCTCGTGGATGCAGCCCTGGAATTTCAGGCCCATATGGTTGCGGATGAGCCGTACGTTCAAATTAGCCACCAGGCTGTTTTTGTCGGGCACGCGGCCCATAAAGCTCAGCGTCTGGAAGAAGCAGACCGAGCCTTCCCCGTGCTCCATGAGATCCAGCAGCTTTTGAGTGTCCTCATATTCGAATTCGTCGTCGGCATCCATCAACAGGATCCAGTCCATACGCGCCTGCTCCAGCGCGGCATTGCGCGCGTTCGCGAAGCAGCCGTCCCATTCGTACTCATAAACCCGTGCGCCAAACTGTGCGGCGATCTCTTTGGTATTATCCGTCGATCCGGTATCGACGATCACCATCTCATCCGCCAGATGCCGGACGCTGCTTAAGCATCTCTCCAGCATTCGCTCTTCATTCTTCACGATCATGCATAAACTGACTGACATGGCCCGCCCCCCTTAAATTATGTAGGGCGGCAAACAGGCCGCCCTTCAATACCGTATTCAACTGTTTTACTGGCGCGCGTCGTAATAAACCTGCACCGTGGCTGTGCTTGCCCCGTCCTCATTGGCGAGATAGAGCCTCGTCCAGTGCATATAATACTTGGGAGCCAGCACCGCCGTTCCGCCGTTTGGCGCAAGCGTGACCGAGGTGGACGAATCATCCACAAAATAAGCAACGTCGGTGACAGGCGCCACCTGCAGCTTCACAGCCACCGTGGTCTGATCCCCGACGTTTCTCACATAGTAGGAATACAGGCTTTTCTCTGAACTGTCCAGCGTCAGCGCGCCGCCGGTGCCGCTCGCCTCCAGCACGATGGTGGCGGTGGAAGACGTGTAAGCGACGCCGATATCCAAACTGCCGTCCGCGTTTATAGCCAACGGCACCGCTGTCGAATCGTTCAGACCATAAACCAGGGTTTTCAGATCTTCCGCGATCATATCAAACACAAAATTATTTGGCATTGTTTTGTTGCCCTCCTTGTCATGACATGCCGCTCATCAACGTTTGGCAGGGCCAACCGTCCCTGCATCGCGTCACGGCAGGTCAAGTACAGTATATGTTATGTCTCTGTGTGGATGGGTGTGACAGAATATGCGTATTGTCACCGTCGTTCGTCAGCAATACACATAGTATTGTCCGACGAATTCAACGAGCACCTTCCCCGCTGCTTCAGCTGATAGGGTCATCCTGTGGTACTTTCCGTAATATTTGGCCACAATGGCCTGTGTTTCTCCCGGCTTTACAGTCTTGTGCGTATCGTATGCCCAATGGACGGCGTCAAAGCTGGTCTCCACCGTGGCCGTCAGTTCCTCTTCGCCTGTGTTGCTGACAAAAAAAGTTCCCTGCTTCATGCGTTCCACGCGCCGCAGCACCGAATGGTCTTCTTCTTCGAACACGACATCCCAGGTCTGGCTCTCCACGCGGATGCCCGGCCCGGACGGGCCGTATCCGCAGGTTTCCGGAGCGCAGATATCCGCAGCTCTTTCGCAGGGCAGGCAGGTATCCGCTTCTCTCTGGCACGCAGATGGCCGGCAGCCCTCCGTCTCGTCCACCACCACCCTCGGCCGTGCGGCAGGCTCGGCTGAAAACGTGACGAGCGATGGCGACGCCACGCTCAGCGCTAGGCCGAACGGCGCGTCATGCAAAGCCTCTCTTATGGCGGCCAGCAGCGGGCCGATATCCACAGCTTTCCAGCCGCAAAAATGGCGATTCACCTCAAAAGCAGCATGCGCCTCCACCGGAGCGGGCGCGCCGCAGGGCAGTACAGGATATACATGCACTGTTTCATGCCATCCGCACAGCTGCGCGCCCCGTACAAAGACATAAAGAAATGCCGTTTCGGGCTCAGCGGTGCCAATGCCGCCGTCAAAGAAGATATAAGCCGTTCGGGATTGCCTCCCGCTCTCTCTTGCACACAAAACACCTGGCGCGATTCGCTTTCCCCGGCCGGTTTTGATGACGGTATAACATTTTCCGCAAATATGTGTCCGTTTTATGCTCTGCATGTCGTCAATATCCCCTTATTATTGATATGACGATACGGGCGGTATTGTTATATTAAGTCATACATAATTTGTTTCAGTAAATATGGATGATCAATTCTGCTGCGTTTTCATGAAAAAAGCCGCTGCATAAACGGCTTAAATCGTGGGCTCATATTTGGCATCAAAGCTCAGACTGCACGTTTTTGAAAGTGTTCTTCACCTGCTGCACTTCCTGGGTGCTGGCATCCTTGGTCTGATAATAGCCCTTTTCGCGCATCTGGTCAAAAATCTCATACTGATCCTGGCTGGTCTGGGTAAACTGGGTGGTCAGCAGCTTACGCAGATTGCGGCACGAAGCTTCCTGTATGCCCGTGGCATACAGCGACATCAATTGTTTTTCCTGGTTGAGCAGATCGGTGAGCAGATCCTGTTCCGTCAGATTCGGCTGTTGATGTGTCATAAGTATGTATCCCTCCTTACTTGTGCGTGTCCAGATACCCAAGCAGATTCGTGAAATTATCCTTGTGATGTTTGGCCAGCTGCTGCGCACAGCTCTTCAAGGTCGGGTCCGCGAAATACTCGGCGTACAGCTCGCTCTTTTTGGCTGCCAGTGCCTCATGCTTCATCTGATCCTGTACGATCATCAGGTTTTTGGCCTCTATTTCGGATGAGCTGCTTCCAAATATCATATTCTGCCTCCTACGCAACCGATAGTGGTCATTCATTTATATTTTGTATCCAAATACACAAAATATGCACTTTATGTTTTTCGCATTATGCTTTATAATCGAAATTATGGAAGAAAAGCTGACAATCACAGCCATTCAACCGCAGAAAAGGAAGAAGGACCGCTACAACATTTACGCGGATGGTGAATACATGGCGTCGCTGGGCGCCGAAGCGGTTGTCAGGATCGGGCTGAAAACAGGGGGCTCCATCACCCAAAGTGAGCTGGATAACGCGGTGCTGAAAGACAACATCCAATACGCGTTCGACAGCGCGGCGGCGCTGATCGCGCACAGCATGCGCACGCGGGGCGAGCTGGTGGAACGCCTGCGGGAAAAGGGCATCGCCGAGGCGGCGATCGAGCCCGCGATGGACAAGCTGGCGTCTTACGGCTATGTGGACGACGCCGCTTACGCGAAGGAGTTTGTGCAAAGCGCCGTATCCACCGGGCGCTGGGGCCGCATCGCGGTGTCTCACCGGCTGAAGGAAAAAAAGCTGGAGCGCGCAGTGATCGACCACGCGCTGCTGGCCTACACCGAAGAGGACGAATTGCGCAACGCGCGGCGGCAGCTGCAGGCGCTGATGCCCAAAAACACCGACGATAAACGCAAGCTGCGGCAAAAAGCGTTTGCCGCGCTGACGCGCCACGGTTACACCTATGATATTATCAGTACGCTTTTTTCGGAGGCGGATGAGTGAGAGAGCAAATCTACCGGCGGCTCAAAGAGGCCGGCGGCTACATATCCGGTGAAACGGTGAGCGAAGCCTTGGGCATTACGCGGGCGGCGCTCTGGAAGCACATCCGCGCGATGGAGGCGGACGGCGCGGTGATCGACAGCGCCACCAAGCGGGGTTACTATCTGAAAAGCCCGCCCAGGATACCTCACTCCGAATATGTGAGCGCCCATATCCGCCGCGACATACCGCTGTTCTACAAGCCGTCCACCACGTCCACCAACGACGACGCGAAATCGGCAGCGCAGGCGCTGCCAACCGGCGTGTTCATCGCGGGCGAGCAGACGGCCGGCAAGGGCCGCAAGGGCCGCACATGGGTCTCATCGCCCCGCAGCGGAGTGTACATGTCGTTTCTCGTGCGCCCAAAGACCGCGCCGGAGCGCGTGGCCGGTCTGACACTGGCCGTTGCCGTGGCGATGTGCCATGCGATAGAGAGTCTGGCGGATGTGTCCGCACGCATCAAATGGCCCAACGACATTATCGTGGACGGCAAAAAGGTCGCGGGCATCCTCACCGAGAGCATGCTCAACATGGACGGCGTGGACTACGTGGTCTGCGGCATCGGGGTCAACACCAGCGCGCGGTTTGAGGGCGAGCTGGCCGAGACGGCAACCGGTATCAGCGCCAACGGCACGCTGCTGGCCGCGGCGATGATCGATCATTTCTTTGACGCTTATGAGCAGTTTGAAAACGACGGCCTTGCGCCGTTTATGGACGAGTTTCGCCGCCGGAGCGCGATAGCCGGCGCCATCACCGTCTCCTCCGCATCCGACAACGAGACGGGCGAACTCACCGGCTTCGACGACGACGGCGCGCTGCTGCTGAGTATCGGCGGTGAAGTCAGACGATATGTCGCCGGAGAGGTTTCATTAAGAGGAGAAAAAGGCTATGTATAGCGGAAGCCTGACAGATATACCCGGCGTGCTGGCCGGGCACTATACGGACAGCACCCACCTCACGGGCTGCACGGTCGTGCTGCTGCGCGGCGGCGCCGTGGCCGGTGTGGATGTACGGGGCAGCGCGCCCGGCACCCGCGAGACGGATCTGCTGCGCCCCTGCAATACCGTGCAGCACGCGCACGCTTTGCTGCTCTGCGGCGGCAGCGCGTTCGGCCTCGCGGCAGCGGACGGCGTGATGCGGTGGCTGGAGGAACACGGCGAGGGCTTCGACACCGGATACGCGCGTGTCCCCATCGTACCGGCGGCGGTGCTGTACGACCTCGGCGTGGGCAGTGCCTCGGTCCGGCCCGACGCGGCGGCGGGCTACGCGGCATGTGAAAGCGCGGGCAGCGCGCTTCAGTCCGGCCCGTACGGCGCGGGCACCGGCGCGACGGTCGGCAAAGCGGGCGGCCCGCAGCGGGCAGGCCGCGGCGGTTTCGGCATGGCGTCCGTCGTGATGCCGTGCGGCGTTATCGTGGCGGCGGCATTCGCGGTCAACGCGTTTGGAGACATATACGACCATAACAGCGGCCAAAAGAAAGCGGGCATGACCGGTGGCTCGGTGATGGAGACCTTGCTGAACGCCGCCCCGCCCGATATGTCAGGCCGCAACACCACGATCGGCATCGTGGGCACCAACGCGGTGCTCACCAAAGAACAGGCCAACAAGCTGGCCTCAATGGGACAGGACGGCATCGCGATGACAGTCCGGCCCGCGCACACCATGTTTGACGGCGATACGGTATTCGCATTCGGTACCGGCGCAGCCACCGGCGACTTTTCTGCGATACTCGCGGCGGGCGCCGAAGCGGCGGCGCGTGCCATCGTGAATGCCGTTTCATAGCAACAGTTCACACCACCGCGCCTATTTGACGGAGTACAACCAGCAAGCCTGCCTGCGAGCGGAAGGAGACGACTATGATACCCATTGTACGAAAAAAGCAGATGCAATCGCTTGACGCCTACATGATGGAGCAGCTGCGCATCCCGTCGCGCGTGCTGATGGAGAATGCCGCGTTTGGCATCACCTCGGCCATTTGGGACCATTTTGGCAAGACCAAGGTGCTCGCGCTCTGCGGCATGGGCAACAACGGCGGAGACGGGTTTGCGGCGGCGCGCCAGCTGGAGGCCAAGGGCTGCGATGTGCGTGTGTGCCTGGTGGGCAAAGCGGAAGCGCTGCAGGGTGAAGCAGCCGAAAACGCGGCGTATTTCGGGGCGCGCATATTCGAGATCGCCAGCGAGAGCACTGCCGAAGCGCTGCTGAGTGACCTTGCCGACCATGTGCTGATCGACGCGTTGCTCGGCGTGGGGCTCCGACACGAAGTGACAGGGCTGTATAAACGGGTGATCGATCTGGTCAACGAGAGCGGCGCTTATATCGTCGCCTGCGATATACCCTCCGGTATCGACGCGGATACCGGCGCCGTGATGGGCGCCGCGGTGCGCGCGCACGAGACCATCACATTCCAGTGCGCAAAGCCGGGCCATTTCCTGTTTCCCGGCCGGGCGAACACCGGCAAGCTGACCGTCAAGGAGATCGGCACCACCGGCGAATACAACGTGGGCCAGATACGCGCGGCGGTGGAAGGCCTCAAGCTGATGCCGCGCAATGCGGATTCGCACAAGGGCAGTTACGGCAAGCTGGCCTGCGTGGTGGGCAGCCAGGGCTATTCGGGCGCGGGGCTGCTGTGCGTGTGCGGCGCGCTGCGTGCGGGCGCGGGGCTGGTGACCGCGGGTATCCCCTCCGGCCTGCAGCAGATATTCTCCTCACGCGTGCCGGAGAGCATGACGTTCGCGCTGGCCGAGGATTCCGGCCATCTCTCGGAGAAATGCCTGCCCGCGCTGGACCGCCTGCTTGAAGGCAAAACAGCATTGGCGGCGGGGCCCGGTTTATCCACCGGCAGCGGCGCGGCCGCCGCGGTGGAGCAGATGATCACCAAATACGATATCCGCAAGGTGTTCGACGCGGACGCGCTGACGCTGATCGCCCAGAACAAGAGCTGGCTGACATCCAAACGGGGCGACATCGTGCTGACGCCGCATCTGGTTGAGTTTTCGCGCCTGTGCAACATGACCGTGGACGAGATCAAGAATGATCCGCTGACGTGTTCTCAGATATTTGCCAAGAAATACGGCATCACGCTGCTGCTCAAGGGCGCGACGACGCTGGTCACCAACGGCGATAAGACGGTGTTCGTCACCGCGGGCACGCCCGGCATGGCGCGGGGCGGCAGCGGAGACGTGCTGACCGGCGTGATTGGCGGCCTGATGTGCGGCGGGCACATCAGCGGCATGAGCGGTTTCGCGGCGGCGGTATACGGCGCGTATATCTGCGGAAAAGCGGGCGAAGCGGCCGCGCAGGACCGGGGCGTGCTGTCCATGACCCCGGCGGACACGCTGGCCAACATCCCCCTCGTCACGCGGGACATGGTCAAAGAATAGTCAGGTTATATTTACGAAATATAAAAGGAGCCGGATTTTGGCTCCTGGGCTCTTCAGCCTGATGACAAACCAAATTAACATTAAACAGGACAGATTATATCAAAATGAAGGCCGCTGAAAAGTTCCAAATGTAAGGCGTTTTGAGCATTGCGACGACGATGTAGCAGCGCTACCTCGAGGAGCAAGCGGAGAAACAACGCAGCAGTTGGGCTTTGTCAGCGGCCTGAGGAGCCGGGATTCAGAAATCCGGCTCCTTTGCTTTGTCTTCTCAGTCGATAAACTCTTCGACCACTTCCACCTGATGCTCCGGCGGAATATTGACCACATAGCAGTCCGCCGCGTAGGTGCGTTCCGGCAGCGCGCACAGGATGTGCACCTTGTCGCACTGGTACGGGAACCCTGCCGCGTGCCACACGCCCGCCTTCACGTTCACCACCGTGCCCTTCGGCAGCAGAAACACCTCGATCCGGTCGTAGGGAACTTCGTCCTTGGGGCAGGCCGGGGCCACGTGCATCAGATAATCGCCGTCCAGGCAAAGGATGGTCTCGTGGCAGCTGTCGTGATGCTCGATGCAGTCGATGATGTGCGGCTTCCTGTTTTCCACCACGCAGGCGGAATACGACACGCGCGTCGCGCTGCCCAGGCTCTGCTGCACCATGTCGCGGTAAAACTCCACCGGCGGCGCGCCCAGCTTATCACCCGCGGGCTCCAGTATACTCGCAAAGCTGCCGTAGCGCGCGAACGCCTCCGCCGTCAGCCTGCGAATACCAATTTGTTTCATCGGCTTCCTCCTTCACATTATGGCGGTTATCGCCGCCGTTTGATGACATGCTTTCGTCCGGGAATCTCCCGCGCCCATCCTTTGTGCCGCTGCTTCTTTGTATCGGCTGCTGTTCAGATCAGCATACCGCCCGTCACGTCCACGATCGCGCCGGTGATGAACCGGGCCTTTTCGGACGCCAGGAACGCCACCGAATACGCCACCTCATGCGCGGTGGAAATGCGCCCCACCGGGATGCGGTCCTGGTAATATTTCAGCCATTCCGGCTGCGAAAGCTTATCCTCGTTGAACGGGGTGCGCACCATGCCGGGCGCCACGCCGTTGATCGTGATGCCTTTGGGCGTGAACTCGCGCGCCATCGCCTTGACCATCAGCGTCAGCGCGCCCTTAGCCGTCGCGTAGTGCGCGTGATCCGGAGATGTCACGGCAAAGCCGGACTTGGACGACATGTTGACGATGTGTCCTTCCACGCCATGCTTCAAAAAGTGCAGGCAGGCGCGCCTGGAGAACAGATATGTCCCGTTCAGATTGACGTCGATGACCTTTTTCCACTCCGCGTCCGGCATCTTCTCAATGGGCGTCGTCGGCCAGATGCCCGCGTTGTTCACCAGCACATCCACGTGGCCGAATTCCTTCTCAGCCTGTTCGAATATCGCATCAATATCATCCGTATTGGTGATGTCTCCATACGCGGCGATGCAGTTGGTGCCGAACTGCCCGCTGAGCTTACGGGCAAACGCCAGTGCTTCCGGCGCGCCGATGATATAGTTGACGATCACGTTCATACCCTCGCTTGCCAGCACCTCGCAGATACCCGAACCGATGCCGGTGTTGCCGCCGGTGACGATCGCCGTCTTGCCTTTGAGATTCAAATCCATCTGTCAGCCCCTCCGCTTACTTCCTGGGCAGTATGGTTTCCACGTCGTCATGCGGACGCGGGATCACATGGACGCTCACCAGCTCGCCCACACGCTTGGCCGCCGCCGCGCCCGCGTCTACAGACGCCTTCACCGCGCCGACATCACCGCGCACCATCACCGTCACCAGACCGCTGCCGATCATCTCTTTGCCGATCAGCGATACGTTCGCCGCTTTCACCATCGCGTCCGCCGCTTCGATCGCGCCCACGAGACCACGGGTCTCGACCATGCCCAATGCCTGCTTTTCCATGCTCTTCTATTCCTCCAATTAATATTCCGTCTTGGTGATCTTCACATTGCCGGACGGGCACTGCTTGGTGCAGTTGCCGCAGTTCACGCACGGGCTGTTGCCGCCCTCGCCCTTCACGATCAGGATGCCCTTGCTGGTTCCCATGCGCACCGCGCCCGCCGCGATCATCTTGTCGCAGACCGCGCGGTCGTTGATGCCCGTGGACGCCTTGACCAGCATCGAATCGCCCACCGTGCGCTTCATCAGCCGCACATCTTCCACCGTCGCGCCGCCCGAGCCAAAGCCGGTGGACGTTTTCACGAAGTCCGCGCCCGCCTGTTTGGCCAGTTCGCATGCGCGCACCTTCTCATCGTCCGTCAGCGCGCTGGTCTCGATGATGACCTTGACCTGCGCCCGTGGGTGTGCCGCGTCCACCACAGCCTTGATATCTTCATACACCAGCTGGTAATCGCGGTCCTTCAGCGCGCCGATGTTGATGACCATATCCACTTCGTCCGCGCCGTTCTTCACGGCTTCCATGGCCTCCACGCCCTTGACGAACGTGGTGTTGGCTCCCAGAGGGAAGCCGATCACGCAGCACGTCTTGACGCCGGTGCCTTTGAGGCGCTCGGCCACAAACTTCACATGCGTCGGGTTGATGCACACGCTGGCGAACTGGTATTGGATGGCCTCGTCGCAGAACTTGGCGACCGTAGTCCGCTGAGTCTCCGGCTTTAGAACCGTATGGTCCATGTATTTCGCGTAGCCGGCATTGTAGCCGCTCCCCTGGGGTGCTGCCGCCGGCGCCGCTGCAGCGCCAACCTGCGCCTTGCTCAACACCTGGCTCGTCACTTCCGCTATGATCTTATCGATATCCATATGTTTCTCCTTATTTATTAAAGGCCGCTGAAAAGTCCCAAATACAAGGCATTTCGAGCATTGTGCCGGAAGCGTAGCAACCCTACGCTGACAAACAAGTGCAGAAATAACGCAGTAGTTGGGCTTTGCCAGCGGGCTTTAGTGCATTTCGCGGCCGCCGGTCACATTGAACGCCTGGCCGGTGCAGTATTCGCCCGACGCGGTGAGGAAGAACACAAATTCCACGAGGTCTTCGATATCCGTCAGACGCCCCAGCGGCACCTTGGATGTAAACTGCTTCACCACAGCGTCTCTCTCCATCTTGAGGTTCTCGATGTAGCCGACGCTGACGCTGGACCACACGCCCGTCGCATCCGTGATGCCGGGGCAGATGGCGTTGATCTTGATGTTATACTTCGCGAACTCGAAGGCCAGCGCCTGCGTCATCACGATCACCGCGCCCTTGGCCGCGCTGTAGGGCACCATCAGCGCCGAACCGGTCTTGCCGGACTTGGACGAGAAGTTGATGATCTTGCCGTCCTTGTTCTTCTTCATGCTGGGCAGCGCCCCCTGGATGCAGTAGCCCGAGCCGTACACATTGACCTTGAACATCTTCTCAAACACAGCTTCGTCCACTTCCTCGAACGGCCTGTTGTCCACCACGCCCGCCACGTTGGCCAGCGCGTAGATGTCTCCGAGGTCCGCCACGATCTGCTCAAACGTCTTAAGCACAGCGTCCCTGTCCGTGATGTTCAGCACATAGCTCTTCACCGTGTAGCCCTTGTCCGCAAGACCCTTGGCCGATTCCGTCACCAGTGGGTCGATATCGATCATGGCCACCTTCGCGCCCGACTGGGCGTACTTCTCGGCAACGCCAAAGCCGATGCTCTTGGCCGCTCCCGTCACCACGCATACCTTGCCTTTCAGGCTGTCCGAATTCAAACTCATTGTGATCTCCTCCATATTGATAATTATTGATTGCGATAAATTCAGCCTTTAAGCTGCTTCACCAGCGCCCCCACGTCCGGGCTCTGGAAGAACATCGAACCCGCCACCAGCGTATCCACGCCAATCTCGTGCTTGGCGCGGGCATTCTCCGGCGTCAGGCCGCCATCCACCTGTATCTCGAAGAACAGGCCTTTCTCGCGGCGCAGCTTCGCCAGTTCCCCGACCTTTGCGTCCATCTCACGGATGTACTCCTGCCCGCCAAAGCCGACGCACACCGCCACCACCAGCACTGCATCCACCGCGTGCAGATAGTGCGCGATGCTGCTGACCGGCGTGCCGGGGTCCAGCGCGACGCCCACCAGCTTGCCGCACTCGCGGATATACTTGATCATTTCAAAGGGATGCGTGGTGGCCTCGGCGTGAAACATGATGAGGTCTCCGCCGGCGTCCGAGAACTTTTTGATGAAGTCCTGCGGACACGCAATCATCAGGTGAACATCCTTGCGCAAGCGCGTCGTCCGGCAGGCCGCCTCCGCCACACAGATGCCCATCGTCAGGTTGGGCACAAAGTGGCCGTCGGTGATGTCGATATGCAGCACGTCGCATCCCCCCTGCTCCATACGGGCAATGTCCTCGCCCAGCTTGAGAAAATCAGCGGAGAGTATAGATGCTGAAAGCTTGAGCATGGTTGTACCTCACGTCTATGTCTTGGATAACGTTATCATAATCCCGGAAGAACACGGTGTCAATTCGTTTTGCATTTTTTGAGCATTTGTTCATATTTAAATGTCATTATTAGGATTTTTGGCGCATTAAATGAAATTTTGATAACCATGCTGAACATTTGAAAATATCCGCTTGACTTTTGCAGCATGCGTGTTTATAGTTTTGAATAGGGATAAAAGGAGGCTGGCGTGATGGACCAAATGGCATCCGACAAACGGGATCTGCTGATCACCATTGCCAAGATGTATTATATCGACGAGCTGTCTCAGCAGGAGATCGCCGAGGCGGTGCACGTGTCGCGCCCCACGGTGTCGCGCATGCTGAAAACCGCCGTCAAGGAAGGCATCGTCCAGATACGCATCGACGATATATCATCGTACGGCCTGGAGCTGGCCCGCCGCTTAAAGCAGCGATTCGGCATCCACGCCATCGTGGTGCCGGGGAGCGACAGCTTGGAAGAGAGCAAGCAGAACGTCGCCGCCGCCGCCGCACGCTACCTCGAAGCCAATATACAGAGCGGCGCGCTGTTGGGCATCGCCTGGGGCACCACTTTGAGTCAGGTGGTCAAGAGCATCCGCCCCAACGCCACCAAGAAGATCGACGTCATCCAGTTGATCGGCGGCATGAGCGACCGCACCAAGGATACCGACGCCAATTCGATGGCGCTGCTGCTGGCCAAAGCGCTCGGCGGAGACAGCTATCTGCTTCAGGCGCCGTTCATGGTGCAGAGCAAGGTCTTGCGGGACCTGCTGCTGGATGAGCCCCACGTCCGCGAACACTTTCAGAAGATACAGGAGGCCGCCGTTGCCATTGTGGGCCTGGGCTCCACCAATCCGGAGCTGAGCGCCCAGTTCCGCTCCGGTCACATCACCTATGAGGACGCCAAGCGCCTGCGCAGCGAGGGCGCCGTGGGCGACATCTGCGGCCGCTACATCGACATTCAGGGCAACCAGTGCCACACCGCCCTGAACGACCGCATGATCGCCGTCACGCTGGAGGATCTGAAAAACGTCCCCGTCGTCATCGGCGTGGCTTCGGGCGAACAGAAGACGGACATCATCATCGGCTCGCTGCGCGGCAGGTACATCGACGTGCTGATCACCGACGAGCGCGCCGCCCTGTCGGTGCTGGAGATGCAGCCTTAAGACCGGCGGGCATTATATATAACGGCACAACAATATCTTGAGGGCTTTATGCCCCTTTATTTTCCTCTTAGGTAGCCTGCGAAAAACTGTTCCTTGCGGCCACCGTCTGCTGACAGTATGCAGCGGTTCCTCACAGACAACAGCGTTGGGCTAAGAGTGAAGATCAATTTGCAATACCCTTCGGGACTGCAACACAAAAAGGCTGCGCTTACAGCCACGATGAACCATACTTCAAGCGGTGATAAAAGAGTGGAAGCGAAAAACCTGTCAGATATTGAGCAGTTCGATGATGCTGCGCCCCGTGGACTCGTCTGTCACCAGGTGGTTGATCACGCCGGTGCGCAACGCGCCGATGATGGACAGCACCTTCTGCTTGCCGGCCGCGATACAGAGCACGTTTTCGATCCGGCGCAGGTTGTCCTCGTCGATGCCCATCACGCGGTCGCTGTAATCGTTCTTGATGAACTCGCCCATCAGGTTGAACCGGCGCGCGCAGATGTCGCCGATCACCATCGAGCGGTTGGCCTCGTACATGGCCTTCATCTGCAGCGGCTCCACGATCATGCGGGTGGAATACCAGTCCGGCGGCGCGCCCGCCGACACGATGGCGGCGTCCATGCTGTTCCATCTCTCCATGATGGATTTCATGGACGTGCTCTGCATGTAAAGATCCCTGTCCGCGATGGATTCGGCGATCGCCGGGGCATAGATGAACGACGGCGTACCCTGCAGCTTCTCGGCAAACATGCGTACCATCTCGTTCAGCTGATACTCCGATGATATGCGCGACGTACCG
The DNA here is from genome assembly GCA_023428025.1 of Bacillota bacterium. Taxonomy (GTDB): domain Bacteria; phylum Bacillota; class Clostridia; order Christensenellales; family SZUA-584; genus SZUA-584. Next base: position 53,145 of record JAEYZN010000043.1, on the reverse strand, counting down.
CCGATCAGCGGCACCACGTTGACATCGTTCAATTTGTTCCGGTTGACAAACGAGAGCATGAACTCATAACAGGTGGAGCCCCACGCGATGCCCACCGTCGAATGGCTTTTCAAAATATCTTCGGCGTAGTCGGCGCCCTGGGACGCGATCACCTTGGTGATGAGGTGGATGGAGTCGATCGCCGTGGGCACCACCAGGCAGCCTTTCAGCCCAAAACGGTTCATCAGCTCGTCCGCCACATCGTTGACGTTGTTCTTCGGGTCTTTGATGCTGATCTCCACGATACCGAATTCCCTTGCTTCCGACAGCACCATGGATATGGAGGAACGGGAAATGCCAAGCTGCTGCGCAATCTTCTCTTGGGTAAGCCCTTCAATGTAATACATCTTGGCAACCTGGACCATCAGCTGAATATCGTATCGCGCCTTCATTTCCCCAATTCTCCGTTCGTTTATTATTACAACGACCTCCATTTTGCCCAGACAGGGTCCAGACATACAAGGAGATCCTTATAGATCTCGTATTTTTTTCTGTAGATATCCCGGTTCGCCGGATTGGGCTCACAGGTGCATCTCACGCGGGACATATTCTGCGTCGCCGTTTTCAGACCCGGCTGGTCTCCTGCGGCCACGGCCACGCACATCGCCGCGCCCAGCGTGCCCAGCTCCTTCGCGCCCGACACCTCGATGGGCACTTGCAGTACATCCGCGAACATCTGCACCCACAGCGGCGATTCCGTCGCGCCGCCCGATATGCGCACCTTCTGCGGCATATCCGTGAACTTCAGCAGGCGTTCAATATGCATCATGGCCGAGAACACCACGCCTTCATACACGGCGCGGACCATATGCGCCTTGCCCTGCGACCCATCGATGCCCATGAAACACGCCTTGGCGTCCGGGTTCACATTGGTGCCGTAAAGGAACGGCAAAAATATGACGCTGCTGTCTTCCGGCCCAAGTGACGCCACCAGGCTGTTGCAGTATTCGTAGACGTTCTCACGGCGCTGGCCGTCATCGTCCGTCAGGAAGCTGCCGATGAACCACTCCAGATTCCCGGCCGACGTCATGCTGCCTTCCGTCGTCAGGTAATACCCGTCGATGCAGAACAGCGACGTCATGAACAGGTCTTCGGAGTACACAGGGATGCGGGATATGAAGCTGTTGATGCTCCAGGTCCCCGCTATCACGGACATCTTATCGCTGTCCGTCAGGCCAACAGCCAAACAGCATGAAGCACAATCAAACAGACCGCCCGCCACCAGTGTCCCTTCAATGAGGCCGGTCTGTTCCGCTGCTTCCCTGGTTATCCGCCCGCAAATGTCCGTCGACAGCTTCAGGGGCGGGAAGATATGTTTATAATCCTCAAGGCCAAATTCAGTTAGTATTCTATCATCATACTCCCGTGTTTGCAAGTCCATTACATTTATGGTAGACATGTCGGTAATCTCGCCATACACCTCGCCCGTCAGCCGAAAACGGATATAGTCCTTACACTGCATGGCCCAGCGGGTCTTCTTCAATACCTCGGGCTGGTTCTCACGGTACCAGGCCAGCATCGCCACCGGCTGCCCCGCCCACAGTATCTGCTTGGTCAGCGGGATGATGCGTTTCTGCACGCCGTCCGCCAGCCACCGGCGCACCACCCCCGCCGCGCGCGTATCGGTGGATATGATGCCGGGCGCGGTCGGTCTGCCGTCCTTGCCGACCATATATACGCCGTTGCCGTGCCCCGATACCGCCACGCCCGCGATGTCGTGCGGATCGATGCCGGACTTCGCGATCACATCCCGTATCACTTTGGCGTTGGATGCCCACAGCTGATCGCTGTCGCGCTCCACAAAGCCGCCCTTGCGGATCACGGGATTGGCCGACGTTCCCGAGACCGCGATCTCCCTGCCGTCCGGGGTGTACAACGACGCCTTTGTTTTGCTGCCGCCGTTGTCCAGCCCCAAGTAATATCTTGCCATTGCACCTCTCCTCTATCCGAATTGGAATGATAAACAAAACCTGCCGGGTTCATGGTGACTGCCGCTAAAGCTTAGAATTTGTAAATGTTAATATCGTCGACTGAATTAATCCTGATGGTGTTTATTTCTTGATTATCTTTTCGGCGCGAAGCCGGTTGTAAGAATAGAAAAGTGAGTTTTGCCTGTGGAACCCTTGTCCGCCGCGGCTTCCATCAACGCTTCGGAAAACGTCGGGTGCGCGTGCACGATCCCCGCGATCTCATGCGCGGTCACTTCCATCGCCATCAGCGCCGCCGCTTCGTTGATCATCTCCGCCGCTGCCGGGCCCACGATATGCACGCCCAGCACCTCGCCGTAGCGCGCACTGGAGATCACCTTCACAAAGCCCTCGCCTTCGCCGGACGCCAGCGCCCGCCCGTTGGCGCGGAACGGAAACATGCCGACCTGAACGTCATGCGCGGCTCTGGCCTGCTGCTCCGTCAGGCCCACCGCGCCCACCTCCGGCGACGTATAGACGCACAACGGAATATAGCGCAGGTCTGCCTTGGCCGCATGGCCCGCGGCGTTCTCCGCCGCCACCTCGCCCATCCTGAACGCGGCGTGCGCCAGCATGGAACGTCCGTTGATATCGCCCGGCGCGTACAGCCAGCTGATGCTGGTGCGCATCGCGTCGTCCACCTTCACGCGGCCGCGCTCCAGCGCCACATCCAGTCCTTCGACCGCCGACAGGTCGGGCACGCGCCCAATGGACAGCAGCGCGTATTCCGCCGCGATCTCGCCTTTATCGATATGCAGCACGATGCCGCCGTCCGTTTCGACGGCGCGTTCCAGCTTCTCGCCGGTGCGCAACGCGATGCCCTCTTTCTCCAGCGTTTTGCGAACCAATGCGGACACGTCCGCGTCCATCATGGGCCGCACGGCGTCCATCAGCTCCACGATTGTGACCTTACTGCCAAACGCAGAGAACACGGACGCCATCTCCACGCCGATCACGCCGCCGCCGATGATCGCGAGCGTTTCCGGCACTGCGGTCAGGTCGAGTATATCGTCGCTGGTGAGCATGCGCGCGCTGTCCATGCCGGGCAGCTTCAGCCGGGCCGCTTTGGAGCCGCCAGCGAAGATCACATTCTACGCTCTTAGCGTCTTATCGCCCACCGTCACCGTTCTGTCCGGATGGATGCACGCTTCTCCGCTGACCACATCCATACCGTTGCTCTTCAGCAGCGACGCCACGCCGGCCGTCAGCTTTTTGACGACGAAGTTCTTCTCTTTGACCGCCTTCTCCATATCCATCGTCAGGGTTGCATCGCCGATCATCACACCGCGGGACGCCGCATGGCGGATCAGCCCGATGGTTTCCGCCGTTTTCAGATACGTTTTGGTGGGTATGCAGCCCCGGTTCAGGCAGGTGCCGCCCACCACAGACCTCTCGATGAGCGCCGTGCGCTGCCCGAGGCGCGCCGCCTTTATCGCGGCGATATAACCCGCCGGGCCGCCGCCCACCACCACGACATCGTATATATCTTCCTCCGATACGTGTTTCATTCCGGCCTTTGGCATGATGATTTCGTGCGCCATGATGACTCCTACACCAGCATATCCAGCGGATTTTCCAGCAGCTGCGTCACACGGTTCGAGAATATCGCCGCCTGCGCCCCATCGATGCTCCGATGGTCGTAGGTCAGGCAAAGCGGCAGCTTCAGCCGTTTTGTGATCTTCCCACTGTCGTCCATCTCCAGCCGCTGCTCTGTGGCGCATACGCCCAGTATCGCGCTCTCCGGCTCGTTGATGATCGGCGTAAACGCCGTGACGCCCATCATCCCCAGATTGCTGACGGTGAACGTGCCGCCGGAATAATCGTCCGGCTTCAGCCGTCCTTCCCTGGCTTTCAGCTGCAGTTCCCTGGCCGCCGCCGCGATCTGGTGCAGCGTCAGCTTATCCGCGTCCCGGATCACCGGCACGATGAGCCCTTCGGGCAGCGCTACCGCCATGCCAATGTTGATATGCGTTTTGAACAGCATTCCTGCTTCAGTGTATGACGCGTTGATGTGCGGCTGCTCCCTCAGCGCCTTCGCCACCGCCAGCACGATAAAATCGTTGACGGTAATGCGCACGCCTTCGCGGCCCGCATTCACCTGTTCGCGCAGCGCCATCAGCGCCGTTACGTCCGCCACGCAGCTCTGCGTCACCGGCGGAATGTTCATATGGCTGGACAGCATCCGCCGCGCGATCACTTTGCGCATCGCGCTGTGAGGCCGCAGCTCGCCCTCTTCGGATGAAATGGAGGCCCTCGTTGGTGAAACGACGTCCGCTCGGGTCACCTTACTGCCGTAACCGCTGCCGGATACCGACTGCAAATCGATGCCGAGATCGGCCGCCATGGCTTTGGCCAGCGGCGTCGCTCTCACATCTTCGGCCTTGATCTGCCCCAGGCTGCCGGACGGCGTCACGCTGGTCAGCGGTATGCCCGTCTCCTGCGCCAGACGCTTTGCCGCAGGCGTCGCGGGAATACGCACGCCTTCCAGCTTTACCTTAGACATCCCGGCCTCTTCCTTAAACGGCTTTTCAACAGGCTTTACCGTCGCCATTTTATATTCTGGTATTGCTTCACCCGCCTCGCCGATGAACCCGATCGTCTGTACCACGGGCACCACATCGCCTTCATGCGCCAGCACCGCCAGCAGCACGCCGTCGTTCATCGCTTCCACTTCCATGTTGACCTTGTCCGTTTCGATCTCCAGCAGAGGCTCCCCCGTCTCCACACGGTCTCCCACGTTTTTGAGCCATTTGATGACCTTGCCGGTCTCCATTGCCATGCCCGCTTTGGGCATGATCACCGCGTATGCCATTTAAGACTGCCCCCTCCTATTAAACACTGATTAAATGAGGAATGATGGATTGGCGAACGGATTTCGTATCCTGCAAGGAGCGAAATCGCACTCATCGCAGCGCTATTTCAAGATTTCAGCGACACAGCAGGGTGCGGAAGCAGCCCCTAGGCAGCGTTTCGAATTAATCAGCGTTTACTTTAGCCGCGTACCAACTCGATGACCTTCTTTATCACGTTGTCTCGTGTGGGCACCACATTCTTTTCCAGCTCAGGGCAATACGGTATCGGCACATCCAGCCCGCCGTAACGCCTGATCGGCGCGTCCAGATAGTAGAACGCTTCACTGTCCGCAATCACCGCCGCCAGCTCGCCGCCGAAGCCGCCCGTCTGGCACGCCTCGTGCACGATCAGCACGCGGCCCGTCTTCTTGGCTGACGCGATGATCGTTTCTTTATCCAGCGGCACCAGCGTCCGTGGGTCCACCACCTCCACGCTGATCCCCTGTTCCTTTTCCAGTTGGGCCGCCGCGTCCATGCACATGGGCAGCATGCGCCCGTAGGTGATGATGGTCGCATCCGTCCCCTCGCGATGCACCGCCGCCTTGCTGAGCGGCACCACATAATCGCCCTCCGGCACATCGCCCTTGGTGCGGTACAGCAGCTTCTGCTCCAGAAACAGCACCGGGTTGTCGTCGCGTATCGCCGCGGTCAGCAGGCCCTTCGCGTCCGCCGGCGTGGATGGGATGACCACCTTGAGACCCGGCGCGTTGCAGAACCACGCCTCCGGGCTCTGGCTGTGCTGCGCCGCCGCGCCCGTGCCGGATCCCGCCGGAGCGCGCAACACCATCGGCACCCTGGCCGCGCCGCCGAACATATAGCGCATCTTGGCCGCCTGGTTGATCAACTGGTCCATCGAAATCGCGATGAAGTCGCTGAACATGATCTCCGCGATGGGGCGCATGCCCGTCACCGCCGCACCCGCCGCCGCGCCCGCTATCGCCGCCTCGGATATCGGCGTGTCCTTCACGCGCTGCGGGCCGAACTCCTCGAACATGCCGGCAGAGACGCCGAACGCGCCGCCGTACAGCCCGACGTCCTCGCCCATCAGAAACACGTTCTCGTCGCGCCGCATCTCCAGCGTCATCGCTTCCCTTATCGCCTGTGCATATGTCAACTCTCTCATATACTGCCCCCCCTTATGCGTACACGTCGTCCATGATCGTGTCGATGGAGGGGTATGGACAGTTCTGCGCAAACGTCACCGCGTCCTCTATCTTTTGCTTGGCGCGTTTCTCGACCGACTCCAGCTCTTCCGCCGAGAACAGCTTCTTATCTGTCAGGTAGGCTTTCAGCCGCTTGATCGGGTCCTTGGCCTTCCATGCCTCGATCTCTTCCTTTGTGCGGTACACGTTCGCGTCGCTCTTGGAATGCCCCAGATACCGGTAGGTGTCGCAGACCAGCAGCATCGGGCCGTTCTTGCGCACATATCCGCGCGCCTTGCGGGTTTCCTCATACACCGCGATCGCATCATTGCCGTCTATCGTCCTGCCCTTTATGCCATAGCTCTGCGCGCGCACCGCGATATCACTGACGCCCATGGATCGGCTTCTGTGCGTCGACATGCCGTATTTGTTGTCCTCGCAGACAAACAATATCGGCAGCTTCCAGACAGACGCGAGATTCAGCGCCTCATGGAACGTGCCCTGGTTGGTGGCGCCGTCTCCAAAGAAGCACACCACGATGCGGTCGATCCCCTTCATCTGGGTGGTAATCCCCGCGCCCACGGCCAGCGGAATACCGCCGCCCACCACGCCGTTCGCGCCCAGGTTGCCGCTGCCGATATCAGCGATGTGCATGGAGCCGCCCTTGCCCTTGCAGTAGCCCGCTTCCTTGCCTAAAAACTCCGCCATCATACGGTCTATATCGATGCCTTTAGAAATACACTGCCCGTGGCCCCGATGCGTGCTGGATATGATATCCTGCGGTTCCAGCGCGCAGCACACGCCCGTGGCCGTGGCTTCTTCGCCAACATAGAGATGCGTGGTGCCGTGCACCATCCCCATCGAGAAAAGATAAGCCACCTTTTCTTCGAAGCTGCGTGTGAGCAGCATTTTTTCCAGCATCTCTTCCAGCTTCTTTTTGCTGATGCTTCCCATCTTGATCCTTTCATCAAAAAACAAATATCCGTCTCGCAAAGCTTTCCGGCGCATCATGTCAACCAGGCGCCATACCCTTATCATCTCCAGCTGAACGTATCCCAAAAGCCTTTGTGTATCACGACGATGTCGCTGTTACCGCATATGGGGGGTCAGCCTGCTTTGCCAGCGTATATCAATTTTATCATCAAAGGCATATCGACACAAAACAAATTTTTATTGAATTTCGGAGTTTCAGGTTCTCTTACAGTCCCGCAGCGCGGTATTTTTCCAGTAGAAAATCTCTCGCCGTTTTCACATAATCGATGGAGGCCTGCCGGTCCGCCGTCGCCCACATCTCGGCCACCAGCAGCCCTCTGAACCGGATCTGTTTGAGCAGCCGGAAGAATTCAACAAAATCGACCGTGCCCTCGCCGTAGGGAATCTCACGCACCTTTCCGGGTATGGTGTCCTTCAGATGGATGGCCACGATATGCCCGGCGCCGCAGGCAAAATCCGTGCTGATGTTCTGCCCCGTGGACGTCAGATTGCCCACATCCGGGTAAACCTGCAGATACGGGGATTTCTGCATCTCGACAAAGCGCATCGCCTTATTAATGGAATGCAGCAGGCCTGTCTCCATCGTTTCAAAAGCGAGAGAGACGCCGCGGCTGGCGGCATACGCTGTCACTTCTGCCAGAGCCTCCCCGAACAACACGCGGGTTTGTGCGTTCGGCGTGCCGTAATACTCGTCGTAACCGGCCAGCTGAACGATGCGGATGCCGATCTGAATGGAAAAATCGACCGCATCCTTAATCAACTGGATGCCCCGGGTCCGCGTCTGCACGTTCTCCGAACCGATGGGATACCGGCGGTTGCCGGAGAGACACATGGTCAGTATCGGCATGCGCTGGCGTCGGGTCGCGGCGATCAGCTCGTCGTACTGTTGCGGCGTCCATTTGGCGCGCGCCATCCGTTCATCCGTCTCGTCAATGCTGATCTCAATAAAATCGTATCCGGCGAGCTTCGCCGCCGCGAGGCGCTCATCCCAGCTCATGTCGGCGGGCAAAGCCTTTTCATATAATCCCAACAGACAGTCGTTGATCCGTGTCACCCGTCATATCTCCTTTCCGCTTGTCACCGTCCTGTCAGCCGGGCCACAAGGGTGCTTTGAAAATCCGTTATTTCTGTCCGACATCTTTGAATATCGCGGCAGCATGGTCGGACTGTTCCTGCGTCAGCACAGCCGGAACGCCCGCCGCTTTCGCTGCCAGAAACGCTTTCGCGGTGTCTTCCATATAGATGGCGGCGTACATCGCTTCCTTCAGATTGCCGCCCACCGTCACCACGCCATGGTGCTTCAATATCACCGCGCGCTTTCCGTTGATATTCTCCACCGTCTCGATACCCATGTTCAGGCTGGCCGGGGAGCTGTAGGGCGCCACAATCACCTCGCCCAGCGTCACATTGGAGAGCGTTGTGGTAACCGCCGGCAGTCTGTCGGCAATCAGGCCCACAGCCGTGGCGTAAACCTGATGCGTGTGGATGATGGCGTTGACCTCCGGCATGTGCTTATAGATGTACAGCAGCGCAATGGTATCCACAGACGGTTTTAACACGCCCTCCTTGACGTTGCCGTCGACGTCCATGCGCAGCACGTCATCCGACCTCATCGTTTCATAGTAGGTGCCGGAAGGCGTCACCAGTATATCGCCATCGGGCAGCCGCATGCTGACGTTTCCTCCTGCCAGTGCGATCAGCCCGTATTCTTTTATCTTCAGCGCCGTGTCGATAACAGCCTGTTTTTCTTTTTCGTACATAGACCCACCCTCCATTTGTTATATCTTGTATTTTTAAATTATATTAACATATGTCATTACATTAGTCAAACATATTCTATGGCACTTGTTTCAGCTAGTCTTTCTATACTCTACTCTCGAAACAGCCTTTTCGGCCGAGTTATTTTTCCTCTGTCAATCATTGACCAAATGGTGTATAATGCATCGAAACACTACGGTGATCCAATTACTGAAGGAGAAGCACTTATGATCAAAAGACGCATCGCGATGCTGGCTTTCGCACTCCTGCTGCTGGTGTCCGGCGGCTGCAGCCTTGCCGATACCGACGAGGAGAAGGCTGCGGAGATAGAAAACAGCAAAACGATAATCGAGTATAACGACACCGACGTCACCAAATTGGAAGTCACGCTGGCCATGAATCAATTTCTGATGATCAACGGTTCCAGCGTCGAATCCATCAAAAGCTCCGGAGATGACCAGTGGAACAGCTTCAAGGAGTCCTTTCTCAAGCAAATGTCCACCAACCTCATCGCCCTTGACAAGGCCAGGGAAATGGGTCTGAATCAGCTGACGGAGGAGGAAAAAACATCTCTCGACCAGTCCTACGACGCCACCATGGCCATGCTGGATTCCATCATCGCGCCTACCGTCAAGTCGACGGTGGAGGATGATCCGGCCATCGACTATGACACGGAATATCAGAAGCAGCTGAAGCGCTATCTCAATATGATCGGTTACGAGCCCGAGACATACCGCGCGTCACTCGAGAAGGAATTCATTCTCAGCAAAGTCCAGGAGGAATTGCTGAAGGACATCACCGTCACCGATGATGATGTGCGTTCCAACTACGACGCCAACGTGAAAATGCAGAAGAACAATATCGACATTTCGCCCGATTCCGTTGAGATGCAGCTCCAGTTTGGCGGCAGCATCCTGTATTACCCGGCCGGTTATATGAAGGTCCGTCATATCCTGATCAGCTTTGACGTGGATACCAAATCCAAGGCGCTGGCCGCGTACCCCAAGGAAGACAAGACGGAATACAACCAGATCATCAGCGATGCGCTTCTCACGATCCAGTCCAGGATCGATGAGGTGCTGTCCAAGATGGACTCCGGCGAAGACTTTGCCACGTTGATCGACGATTATAACGATGACAGCACGATGGACTCCGAGCCCGCCCGTACCGAGGGCAGCGCCGTCGGCCCTTACAGCAGCGGTGTCACGATACCCGGCTATATCGATGCTGTCGCCAAGCTGGCCAAACCCGGCGACTACACGCTGCTCAATACGTATACCGGCTGCTACATCATCCGCTGTGAGGAGCTGCTGGAAGGCGCCGTTCCTTTCGACGAGGTCAAGGATTCGATCAAAGCCAACCTTCTGGCCGAAAGGCAGTCCTCCGAATGGTCCACGATCACCAGCGGCTGGATCGATGAAGCCACCTCAGCCGGAAAGCTCAAAATGTATCCGGACAGATACTGAGCCGATATCTGCAAGCGCCTTACTTTCATCCGGTAAGGCGCTTTTGTTTTCGCTGATATCCTCATTAATATGTATTACGCCGCTAATTTTTCCTTGGACAGCATATGGTTCAGCGCCACCGCCAGCACCAGCACCACGCCCATCGCGAGTGACTGCCAGTATGCCGGTATAACCGATTTCAAACCCAGCGTCAGGCAGACGATGATGAGCGCGCCGATGACCGATTTGACCACCGAGCCCTCTCCGCCGGTGAACACCGTGCCCCCCAGCAGCACCGCAATGATCGCTTCCGTCTCCATGCCGATACCCGTGTAAGGCTCGCCGATCGTCAGATAACTGCCCCGCGCCACGCCCGCCAAAGCGGAAAGCGCCCCCATCATGATGTACACGCCCCAGACCACCTTGACAGCATTGATGCCCGACAACTCCGCCGCCGTCCTGTTTCCGCCCACCGCGGCGATGTATTTGCCCAGCACCGTCCGCCGTTGCACCACCACCAGCGCCACAACAATAATTACGGTGACGATAACCGCCCACGATATCCCCGAATCCTTCAGTATCTCCGTGCGCGCAAAGTCGCCCATCCAGCCCGGCATTTTCAGCACCTCATCACTTTTTATCGCCGAAATGCCCTCCGGCACCAGATATCGCGCCACCCCCTGATACACATTCATCGTGATCAGCGTCGCGATAACAGGCGTGATGCGCAGTTTCATGACCAGCCATCCGTTAATGAATCCCAGAACCGTGCCCAGCCCCAGGGTCAGCAGCAGGGCCGGCAAAAACGCAAAGCCATTCAGCACCAGGATTGAGTAGAAGACTGTGGTCAGGCTCAAAATACTGCCCACCGACAGGTCGATATTGCCGGATATCATGATAAACGTGAACGCGCTGCTGATAATGATAATCGGTACCGAATATCGGATAATGTTCGTTACATTTCCCCAAAAAAGAAAGTTACCTCTTTGAAACAGTTCGCCCTGCAGCAGGCTCAATATAACCACCACGGCCAGCAATATCACATACACATAGATGCTTTTGATGATGTTCTGGCCCGATATGTGCTTGCGATCCGGCGCGGTGCCTCTTTCCCCCATGTCCTTCACCTTTCCATTACTCATCGTTTCCGCCTCCCCGCACTACGCGTTGCGTTTGTCCAGGGCATACCTCTGCGCCATTATCGCGAGGAATGTGACCACGCCCTTCAGTATGAACTGCCATTCGGGCCGCAGCAGCAGGCTGGTCGCCGCCGAGGTGATGACACCGATGATCAGCGCGCCCACCACCGTGCCCGCGACAGAGCCGAAACCGCCGTTGATATTGGTGCCGCCCAACAGCGTCACCACCAGCGCGTTAAATTCGAAGCCCTCGCCGCGCGTCGATATGGCAGCCCGGCTCTCGGACGCCAATATGATGCCCGTCGTGCCGGCCAGCAGCGCGCTCAAGAGATACAGCAGCGTGATGTGCCGCTCCACCTTGATGCCCGACAGCCGCGCCGCTTCCCGGTTCGCGCCGATCAGGTAAGTCCGCCGCCCGAACGTTGTCCTCTTCTCCACAAACAACGCCAACACCACCATCAAGACGGCGATGATGACCGCGATCTTGATGGGGCCGATCAGCGACACGTTGCCAATCACGCCGTATATATCCGGCAGACCCGCACTGCGCTGCGCCCCCTGCGTCAGCACCTCCGCCACACCCCGCGCGATGGACATTGTCCCCAGCGTCACGATGATGGACGCGACTTTCAGCCTGGCGATAAAAAACGCGTTGATCAGGCCGATCACCAGGCACAGCAGCAGCGCCAGTACCACGCTGATACCATAGCCCATGCCAAGGCCCGTCGCCAGCTCCGAGAACCCCGCCTGCTGCGTCTGGCAGAAATAAGCCGCCAGTACGCCGGACATCGCGATAATGCCGCCGACCGACATGTCAAAGTGTCCCGTGATGAGCAGGAACGTCACGCCGATACCCAAAATCACAATGTACCAGTTGTTTGCCAGCAGGTTTAAAACAATCGGCACAGAAAAATATTTTGGTATGAAGATGCTGGCCAGCGCAAATATCACCAGAAGCACCGCCAGCATGGAGAGGTTGATAAACGATTCGTTGCTCATCTTTCCTCTGCTCAGAACATTGCCCGTTTTCTTATTCACTGTTCGCACACCCCCCCTGTACAGATATGAATGATCCGCTGCGCGTCGATGTCCTGCCCGTTTTTCAGTTCCGATCTCAGTTCACCTTCATACAGCAGGAATATGCGGTCACACGAATTGAGGATCTCCGGCAGCTCCGATGAGAAGAAGAGTATGGATTTTCCCTCTTTGGCCAGATCGCGTATGATCTGGTATATCTCCGCCTTCGCTCCCACATCGATGCCCCTTGTCGGTTCATCGAGCAGCAAAAGCTGCGCATCCGCGAACAGGCACTTGGCGAATACCACCTTCTGCTGGTTGCCGCCCGACAGCTTGGCCGTTTCCTTTTCCATCGAATCCGTTTTGATGTTGAGTTTGCCGATGGACTCCTTCGCCGCCGCCTTTTCCTTGGCCGCACTGATCATGCCGCTGCTGGTGATCCTCTTCATGTTCATCACCGGAATGTTGCGGCGAATGGTCAGCAGCGTGAACAGGCCTTGGGTGCGCCGTTCTTCGGGCACGAACGCGATTCCCGCTTCGATGGTTTTCACCGGCGTCTGCCCCAGCTTCTTTCCTGCGAAACCAATCTGCCCGGAGTAGCGGTCTGCTCCGAATATCGCGCGCGCAAGCTCCGTTTTGCCTGCGCCCACCAGCCCGTAGAATCCGACGATCTCTCCCTTTTTCACATCGAAGGAGATGTCTTTGAGCTTGTGGTTGGATATATGCTTTACCTCCAGCAGCACCTCTTCCGGCTGCTCTTCCTTGGCCACATACGATTCCATCACCGTTTTGCCGATCATCATGCGGATCAGGTCCATGCGGTCCTTCACCTCTGCCATCGGCTTCGTCTCTATATGTTTCCCGTCACGCATGACCGTGACGTAGTCGCCCAGTTCAAATATCTCGTCCAGCCTGTGTGATATGTAAATCACCGTCACGTTTTGTTCGCGAAGTCTTTTTACGATCTTGAAAAGCCGCTCGATCTCGCCTTCCGACAACGCGGCGGTAGGCTCATCCATGATGATGATGTCCGCATCCGAAGCCACCGCCTTGGCGATTTCGATGATCTGCTTTTTCGCTACGCTCAGCCGGGATACGCGCTCCTTCGGATTGATGCTTGGCTCGATATGCTTCAAAACTTCGAGTATTTTTTTGATCTTGTCTGTCTTGCGCAAAAAGCCGAACTTCGTATCTTCAATGCCCAGCGTCAGGTTTTCCTCCACGGTCAGCTGATCCACCACATTCAGTTCCTGAAAAAGCGTGCTGATGCCTTTTTCGCCCGCTTCCTTGGGGCTGCCGGCTGTGTATTCATTGCCGTTGAGATAGATCGTTCCCGACGTCCTGGCAAAAGCGCCCGTCAGTATCTTGATCAGCGTGGATTTCCCGGCGCCGTTTTCACCGACAAGGCAGTGGATGGTGTTTTTCCTGATGCTGAAGCTTACGTCGTTGACCGCCCTGACACCCGGAAAATCTTTGACCAGGTTTTTGATTTCCAACGCATACTCGCTCATAACTCTCTCCCCATTCAATTTGCCCCAAAAAGCTTCGTCTTTTCGGGGGCCTGGAATTGCCGGGAGGAAAGCCCGAAGGCCCTCCTCCCGCCATGTTTGTTCTGTTCCCTTGCTGTTATGACACATCGGCCGCAGTCAGGCTGGTGCCAAACTGCTCGTTGTACCATTTGAGCGCATCTTCCAGCGTCATGTTCCACGCATCCACCACCTGCACAGGCCCAAAGATTTCTTCGGCCGGCTGAGAGGTGGGCGCGATCTCTCCGAGGTAGATCTTCACGATCATGTCGATGATGGCCTGAGACGTGCCGATCGGGGGCAGACCCAGAGAAGCCTTCAGCGAGCTGTTCGGGTTGAAGATGTCCTTGAGCTCGGAGACCGGGCAGTCCACGCTGCAGACGATCTCCGTTGTCGGCTTGCCGTTGTCCATCGTGCCGCGGCCGGCGTCAACCAGAGCCGCCATCGCGCCGGGGGTCAGGTCGCCCGCTTCCGAATAGATGATGTTGACTTCTGGGTTCGTCACCAGGATATTGCTGAGCGCTTCCTTGGTGGCGTCCGCGCTGCCCTTGGAGTCGATGCAGCCGAGGTCGGTGAAGTTGCCTTTGCCCACAACGCTCTCAATGCCCTGCACGAACGGGTCGGTCCGGCCCGTCTTCACCTCCCTGTTGTCCGGCCAGCCCAGCTGAACGGTCACGATCGGCTTATCGGGGTTGGCTTCGGTCCACTTCTTGGCCGCATCAGCGCCCATCTGGAAAGAACCGCCGGCCTCGTCGCTGCGGTATGTCGGGATGCCCGTGTCGCCCAGCGGGCTGAAGAACGACGTTACAGCGATGCCCTGATCCAGAGCGGCCAGCACGCCGGGTGTGGCGGCTTCAGCTTCCCAGATCTGCAGGGATGCGCCGTTAAAGTCGGACGTGGCCAGCATGTCAACGTTCTGCGTCATCACGTTCGCGTCGGATTTGCCGTCAAAGATGGTGACTTCCGCGCCATACTTTTCCTTCGCATAGTCAACCGCCGCCTGAGCGCGCGCCTGGTGGAATTCGTTGGCCAGCGTGGAAACGAAGTACGCGATCTTCATTCCCTCTGCCGTCTTGTCCTCTTCCGCGGGCTGGTCAGTGGGTGCTGCCACTTCTTCCGTGGCTGCCGGCGCTTCCGAAGCGGGCGCTTCAGACTCGGCCGGTGCAGACGGCTGGCATCCTGCCATCATAACAACCGCAAGCAGCAGGCTCAAGAAAACCACGATTACCTTTCTCATTTTATTCCTCCTGTATTTTTTATTCTTAATCAACCGCAAGCGCAATTGATTAATCCGTATATTCTTAAAGCTTCAGGCCTGGCTGGCGATCAACCGGTCGCAAAGGTTGAGCACGCCGCGCGCCGTCTCCTCGTCCAGCACCATGTATTTGATGATTCCGGTCCGCAGCGCGCCGATGATGGCCAGTGTCTTATGACGGCCTGCCGCGACGCAGATAACTTTTTTGATCCTCCGCAGCTGCTGCTCGCTGATCCCCATGATCCGCCGGCTGTAATCATCCTCGATGAATTCACCGGCCAGGTTGAACCGTCTGGCGCAGATATCGCCCACCGCCCGGCTTTCGTCCAGTGGCTGCAGATGCACCGACGCGGCCAGATCATGGCTGTAGCTCTCGGGCGGAGCGCCGGCGGAGATCACCGCGGCATCCATCTCATCCCACTTCTTCATGACCGCCTTCATCGACGCGCTTTGCATGTAAAGCTCTTTGTCCGATATGGATTCCGCAATAGCCGGGGCGTAAATGAAGGTCGGCGTGCCGTGCAGCGTTTCGGCAAACATCCGCACCATCTCGTTCAGCTGATACTCGGAGGATATGCGCGATGTCCCGCCGATCAACGGGATAACATTTATCCCGCTGAGTTGCCGCCTGTTCATGAATGAAAGCATGAATTCGTAGCATGTCAGCCCCCATGCTATACCGACTGTCGAGTTGGAGGCCAGTATGTCTTCCGCGAAGTCCGCCCCCTGCGATACGATGACCTTGTTGATGATATGAATGGAATCCGTCACGGTGGGGATCACCAGGCAGTCTTCCAGCCCGAATTCCATGATCATTCTGTCCGCGATGCTCTGAACATTTTTACGGGGGTCTTTGATATTGATCTCGACGAGCCCTGTCTCTTTGGCCTGAGTCAGTATCAGCGAAATGGAGGATCTGGATATCCCCAGCTTGTAGGCGATGTCGTCCTGCTTGAGCCCTTCCGAGTAGTACATTTTGGCCACCTGCACCATCAACTGCATATCGTATCGCGTCATCTGCACCGCTCCATCTCTTATAAAACTCCTCCGACAATTCTCGTCTCTGTCAGATCAAGCCGCTTTCACATAAACACATCAAATGGCATCAGTTAATAGACTCTGGCGGATAAGCTTTACAAAAAATAAACGCCAGACATAGTTATGTAAATTTTTGGTGTCTCGTTGTTTTTGGGTTAAAACTTAATTTGGTTGCTCTTTAAGACCTTAAACGTATGTTAACACATCCCATGACAAATGTCAAACATATGTTAGGCACTTGTTTAACATTTTTTCTGACATATGTTTTAATGTGAAACTGTCAGTTATCCCGCATGTTATGGCGAGAGCATTGAAATAAAAATCCCCTCAGCCTCATGGCCAAGAGGATTGCTGTCTGCAAAAACTTCATTATATATATGCTATTCCAGATCCGGCAGCCGCTTCACCATCGCCAGCCAATCCTCCGGCACTCCCGCCATGCCGTTCTTCGCACCCAATATCGCGCCCGCGATCATGCCGCGTGTGGCTGAGTCTCCGCCGATACGGGCGTTGAGCTGCAGCGCCGAGCGATAATCATCTTCGGAAAGCAGTATCGCCATGATCACCGGTATGGCGTGGCGGGCATGGCAGCTCTGTCCCAACGCCGCGGCGATATCCGCCGGCGAACGCCCCGCGACGGCTTCGGCCTTTTCCAGATACCGCTCCAGCAGCAGCGCGTTTTGCCCCGTCCGATTCATATCGGACAGGGATGCCCGCAGCATGTCAGGGAGGCCCTCATCCGGATGCTCCAGAGCGCGCACGGTCACTCCCGCAAACAGCGCTGTCGCCAGATAGGACTCGTCGCTGTTATGGGTCAGCATGCTCTGGCTTACAACCGTCTCCACCGCCAGCACCGGGTCGTCCACCCAGTAAAGCGCAGGCGCCATGCGCGCAGCGCCGCCCAGCTCGTCGGAATGCGATCCCCTCATGTCACCCTTCGCAAAGGCCGCCAGCGACTCCTTGCTGGCCATGTCCATGTAGCCACGGTATCCGCTCATATGCTGTTGCCAGTGCTTCCGAAAGCCGTCGTCCGAGTAGACACCCTTGGCCGCTTTCAGATACTCATTCAGCAGCAGCGCCTGATCGCCATAGTGCGTATAATCGCCCAGATGCTTGCCCTTGTGCCACGTTCCGGGCAGCGGCTCCTGCGGAGCGGGATAATCCCCAAAATGCGCCTCGATCTCGCTGACATCATAGATCCAATGGGCGCCCAGCACAAAAGCGTCGCCCACAAAGCTGCCGAGCAGCATCGCCCGCCTGCGTTCCGTCTTATCCGGTATCATCATCTCTGCCTCCTTCACGTCCTGGCACACATTCCGCATGCTCTATTCCACCATATTGTACCACACCCGCAGAGTTTTGCGAATTGCGTATGAACGTATCCAAGCCCTCTATGAGCCATCAATATCCCAAAATATATTTCTCCACGTTTTCACGCGTCGTGGCTTCAAACGGAATGATATAATCCGGCTCGATGGTCTCATACGTTTTCAGCTTCATTATGCAGTCATAGAGCGTCTCCGCGATTTTTTGTGCATTGTGGAATACCGTCCCTTTCAGCCGTCCGTCCTTGATGGCCTGCAGCGCATCCATGTCGCCATCCACCCCAAACACCGCAATCTCCCCGCTCTTGTCCAGTTCTTCTATGGCCTCGATGGCGCCCATCGCCATATTGTCGTTCTCAGAGAGCACAACAGAGAAATCCTTCCCGTTACGAATCCAGTTTTCCACGATCGCGTAGGCTTCGTCGCGCTGCCAGGCCGCCGTCTGCACCGCCACGATCTGGATGCCCGAATACTTTTTGAACACATCCACGTATCCCTGATACCGCCCTGTCTGGGCGCTGATGCCCATCACGCCTTCCAGCACCACCACCTTGCCGTGCCCGCCCAGATAATCGGCCACCATTTCCGCTTCGATCACGCCGGATTCGTAATGATCCGAACCGACGAAGCTCATGTATCCGGTCGGGTTGTAGGTATGTGTGATCGTGGTGATCAGGGGTACGCCGGCGTTTTGTGCGATGGTGACGGCCATGGCGCATTTCTCGTAGGAGATGGGGTCCAGAATGATGGCGTCGTACCCGCTGGAGATGAACGATTCCACATGGGCGATCTGGGCATTGGGGTTGGCCATGCCGTTGAAAACCACCAGCTCAATGTCGTCTCCCCGCTCATTCACCAGCCGCTGGAGCTTGTCGCCCACGCGCACCACAAACGGCGAATCGTCCTGAAGAGACAGCCCGACGCGGAACCTGTTGTCCTTTTTGATGGCGGCTTCGGGGATCTGCGTGGCCACAGGCGCCGCCGTGCGTGACGGCTGCGGCAGACTGATTTCCGCCGCACATCCCGACAACAGCCAAACCGCGGTAACCAGCCATACGGCCAGCCCGGCAAAAGCTTTTTTCACGAATCCGCCTCCTCCGCCTTCAGAAAGACGTCGATGTTGTTGCCGTTCACCAGCTCGGATTTCAGCGCCAGCTCCTTTGGGACCTCGCTGCCGTCAAGCAGGCTCATCACCGCCTGCACAGCTTCCGCCCCGCCCGTGGGATATGTGAAGGTCGCGTTGATCAATCCTTCTTTGATCGCGCTCAAATCGCTGTTCTTGACAGCATATCCGCCCACGCTGATGATATAGGCGCTCTTGCGCGTTTGCCTCAGGTTCACCGCAGCGCCCAGCGCCATCATGTCGTTCTGCGCGAAGATCACATTGATGGGCGGGTCCTTTGAGAAGAAATCGCTCTCATACATGCGTTCGCGCGTTTTTTCCTGCGACCAGTAACCCGTCATCACATATTCTTTCGTGATGTTGGGATACGGCGCTATCCCCTCGAAGAAGCCGTTTTTTCTGTCCACCGTTATCTGCGAGTGGGGCTCGCCCTGTATCTCCAGCACGGTGCATTCGCGTCCGTTGGAGAGTTTGCGGACATATTCTCCGGCCATCCGGCCGATGGCTTCGTTGTCGGTATAGATATGCATCGAGTAGTCTGTATCCTGCGGGGCATACCCGATGACGATGACGGGGATGCCGGTGTCATAGGCATGCTGGATGCGCGCCTCCAGTCCTTCCGGCTCAAACGTCACCACGATCAACGCGTCCAGCCCCAGCTTCAGCAGGTTATCGATGTCCTGTTTCTGCTTTTCCAGGCTGTGCCCGGCGTCGTAGCTGACAAACCGGACACTGTCGTATTGACGGCACTGCGTGCCGATGTCGTTATACAGCTCCAGCTCGAAGTTGTCCGTCATATTGGGCTGCGATACCCCGATCAAACACTTCACGCCATCCTCTTTGGGCGGGACAAGGCTGGTGATGATCATTCCCAACAGGCAGCCGAACACCACCAGCAGCAGCATATTGAAGATACGTTTCTTATGCAAAGCCATCCAGGCCTTCATTTTTGCGTTGCGCGGCACATTCGTCACCATCAGCCCTTCATTGCTTGCGTCTTCTGTATTCCGTGGGCGCCATCCCCATCACTTTTTTGAACGCTTCGCAGTAATAGTGCTGGCTGCTGTAACCCACCCGCTCTGAAATATCCCGTATTTTCAGGCTGGTGCCGGTCAGCAGCTCCAGCGACCGCATGATGCGGTATTGGATCAGGTAGTCGATAAACGATACGCCTGTTTCATTTTTGAATATTTTGCTTAAATAGCTGGCGCTGATATGGTTTTTTTCCGCAAATGTTGACAGCCGCAGCTGCATGTCCTGGTAGTTTTCGTCCACATGCTTTTTAATCCGTTTCACCATCGGGAGGAAACGCAGCTCCTTTGCGGATTGTTCGTTCAGCTCAAGAAACGCCTGGGATATGTCGTCGGTGGCGGCCGACACGCGCGCCGTCTGCATCATGATGCTCAGCTCCTTCCCACCCCGGATCACCGGCGACAGCTCCTGCTTGATGCCATTCCAGCGCTCGCAGTCCGCCGCATCCATCAGCAGCACAAAGCGGTCGGAAAACAGACGGATAAAGCAGAAGGTATCGTCGCCGTTAAAATGCTTCTCCAGCCGCCGCCTGCACAGGCGTAATTGCTCCTCTTTCACATCTTCCTTGTCCAGCATACTGACGGGATACGTGAGGTGAACCCACACAAGACCCGTCATATCTGTCAGCCGGACGCCCAATTCTTTCAAAACGTCGGCCGCGGTGCCGCCATCCGAAACAACGGGCCTTTGACCGTGCAGCCATTCGCTCAGCATCTCGTCACGGAGAACCTCTTTTCCGGCATCAAGCAGGGTCTCCCTTTTCTTCAGCGCCTCGTTAGTGAGGTTTTTGTCATCCAGCTGCTTTTTGATGTCTGTCAGCATCTTTGCAAAATCATCTTCGTCGATGGGCTTTAATATATAATTGTAAACGCCCAGCTGTATCGCTTTGCGGGCATAGTCGAATTCGTCGTGGCCGCTGATGATGATCTTGAGTATGGCGCTGTCGATCTCATTGATCTTCCCGATCAGCTCCAGGCCGTTCAGCTGCGGCATCTGGATATCGAGCAGGCATATGTCCGGATGGTGCAGCTTCGCCATCTCATAGGCTTCCAGTCCGTTTCTCGCCAAAGCGACCACCTCCATACCGTATTCGTCCCAGGCAAAAGCGCCCGCGAGCGCGTTGCGGATAATGCTCTCGTCATCCGCGATCAACACCTTATACATCGCTTTCCAAGCTCCTTTCATATACCAGCGGATATCGGATGGTGACTGTTGTACCCCGTCCCAACTCACTGCTGACCGTGAGCCTGTATTCTTCCCCATAGCGCAGCACAATGCGCCTGTTGACATTATAAAGCCCGTATCCCATGCGCGGGTTTTCGTCGGACTGGATCTGTGTATTCAGCAGCGCCAGTTTACCCGGCGGTATGCCCGGTCCGTTGTCGGATACCTTAAGCCACAGGCAGCCGTTTTCCTCATAGACGCGCACCGCTATCCTGCCGGGCTCTTCGAGCTGCTTGACACCATGATAGATCGCGTTTTCCACCAGCGGCTGCAGCGTCAGTTTCTGTACAAACAGATGCTCAGCGTCCGCAGCACAGTCTATTTCATACTCCAGAATATCCGAATAGCGCGTGCGCTGTATGATCAGATAGTTGCGGATGTGCTCGATCTCTTCGGCCAGCTGTATCGTATCGCTGCCCTTGCTGAGCCCGATCCTGTACAGCTTTGTCAGCGCGGATATCATCTGGATGATGTCGCCGGCCCCATATTTTTTCGCCATCCAGTGGATGGTATCAAACGTGTTGTACAGGAAATGAGGTTTTATCTGTGCCTGCAGAAAAGCGATATCATCTTCTCTCTTTTGCTTCTGCTGGTTGTATATCGTGTCGATGAGGTGGCGTATCTCTTCGATCATCGCATTGAAGCTGTTGCCGAGCTGGCCCACCTCGTCGGTGTACTTCGACTCAAAGTGCACCGTCAGGTCTCCGTGTTCGGCCCGGTAGATGAGGCCCTGAAGCGCGGTGATGGGCTTGGTGATGCGGGAAGAGAGCAGCACACTGAAAAGCCCTTCGAACAGCAGCACGCCCAACATCACCGCCAGCAGAATATACTGAAAGCTGGTCACCTGCTCCAGCGTCTTGTTCATCGAGAACACGCCCACTGTCTTCCATCCGGTGTAGTCGGACTTGGAATAGATCATCTGATGGACTTCGCTGTCTATGGTCTTGTTGATGATCTGCGTGCCGTCGCCCAGAAACCATTCCTGCCTCAGCCGGTATGCGAGATCGTTGGACGGCGTATAGATGTTCTCACCGTCCTTATCCACGATCATGATAAACCCGTCTTTGCCAACGCGCATGTTCTCCAGCGTATCCTGAAGCAGGCTGATGTCCATATCCACGATGATGACGCCCAGCACGTCGTCGGTGGACGTGTTGACCACACCCATTGAGAGCGAAACGATCTCGTCGGCGCTCACCGGATTGTAATACGAAAATCCCCTGTTTTTGGGCTTGGGCATGATGAAAAGCTTGTTTGGGCTGTTGATGCAGTCCTGATACCAGTCCTCCTTTGTCAGCGACGCCAGCACGTTGCGCTGCATCTCATTGCTGACCAGGGTATCGTTCCGCCCGACCAGCGCAATTCCTTTGAAATATGGAAAGGAATCCACGATGGTCGCGAGGTAACTGCCTATGGATATCCGGGTTGAAGCCTCTTCAACACTGCCGTTTTCCGCAAACATCAGCAGGTTCAGCACCTGCCTGTTCTTTGAGAGTATCTGTATGATGTTCTCGGCGCTGTGGATGTTGCTGTCCACCGTGGCGTTCGCCTGATCGATGGCCTGAATCGTCGTCTCGATGGCCGATTTCTCCAGCGCGTTGGCAAAAACGCTGTTGGCCACCAGCCCTGTCAGCAGAATAATAGCCACTCCAACGCAAATAAAGCTGACCAGCAGCTTTACCCTCATACCGGCGTTATTATAGGCCCGAGCCAATTTATTGACTACACCCATCGCACCCCAAACCGTATGCTGTTATTTCTTCAGAACCATGGACAGCGGTTATTGGCGTTTCCGCTCCTTGTGAACAAATACAGATTACTGCATGGTTCCGGATTTGTAAACAATCTATTCATGCAATGAAATTATTTGCAAAATTTGCCGGCGCGGGGAGGAGGAAACCCAGGCCCGCGCCGGTATGCTAAATCTTTGTCTAAACCAATACGTATTCAATGCCAAGAATGTGGCACAACAGCTCAAATTTACGGCACTGGTCGCCTCTGAACATCACCTGATGGTGCGTGCCGCCATTGCGCAGCCACCCGTCCATGGCGCGGCGCACACCGGTATACGGGCGGAAGAACGTATAGTTCATCACCATACCCGGTATCTCCTGTTCATCCAGCACCTCGCCCAGGGACACCACCAGGCGGTATTTCTCCCCTTCAATCGCCACCAGCGATATGATCGTGGCCTCGCCCGGCTCGCCGCTGAATACGGGCGTCGGCGGATTCTCCCGGTCTCCGATGTCCAGCGGCCGGTCGATCAGGCGGATGGGCCGGTCCTTCCTGGCCACCTTCCAGTTGCCCTCGCCCATGTGGCTCAGCATCGTCGCGTCGCGCTTGAAATCCAGCGAATACATCTCGGTGAAGTGCGGGTCCTCTGAGATCAAATGTCCTATCAGCGTGCAGGCAAGTATGTGCACATCGCCTTCCGCCGAGTATCCATATCCCTTGGCCAGCATGTTGCTGCCGCCCAAGATAGGCAGCTGCCGGATGCGTCCGTCCTCACGGTACACGTTGAAGTTCGCCGAGAAGCCGTCGTAACCGAATTTCTCGCAGAACTTCTCATAGGCGATCTGCAGTCTGGCGGCATAGCGGTGACTCTCTTCGGACAACCCCGGCGCGATCTCAAAATTCTTTTTGTCGATCGCCACGTATTCGTCGATCTCCGCCTCTGAAACCTCTTCGAAGCATCTGACGACCTCGCCGATGCCTTCATAGTAGACCTCGATGCCGAACTTTCTCATGAACGCGACCTCGTCGCCCATGATGTCCCCCATGCCCTGCATCTTCTCGAACATCGCCACGCGCGCGTGCTTCAGCGACGCAACCGTCATGGCCGCCGCGGCCCAATCCCCGAAGTAGCTTTTGAAAGCGTCCGACTCCCAGTCTTCCGTGATGATCGCCGGTTTCACGCCCAGGCGCATCAGCATGTTGCTGGTGTCCTGAATGCCGTGAATGCCCTGATTTGTGGTGCACTTTTTCCAGTTCCAGTCGGACGTCACCGACGGCAAAGGCTGAATGTTGGCCACCAGCACGGGCAGCCTGTTGTCCTTGAAGGCCTGCACAACGCGCATGCCGGGGCTGTAAAGCAGATTGACAACCATGATGCCGTCATATTCCAGCGTGTTGAACTGCTTCACGTATTTCTCGATCATCCCTCTGTCCTTCGCTGCTCCGGGAAAGTCGACCACGGCAACATCCTTTAAATGCGCCACCACTTTTTTTGCCCATTCCTCCTGTTCCCTTGGCAGCTCCGGCTGGTCCACATCGTAAAGACCATGCATGATACCCAGAAAACCGATCTTGGGAAGCCTTTTTTCCACCATAGTTCACACCTCTTTCTTCATTGATATATTTGTCGTCATATGGAAGGTGAGACAACGATCCGGATCCAAAATTTCTGTGTTGCTGCCAGCTGTTTGCTGAACGCATGGGAGATGGGTGTCAGACGATCGCTGTGGCTTTCGAACGCGGACCGTTGCCTCATGAAACCAGTTCAGTTTGACACTACAGTCCGTATCAGGCTTTGGCGTGCTGCAGATGCGCCTTTTGTTTGCGCTGCTGGCTCAAGAAGTCGATCGTCACCGCCAGCAGCAGTATCGCGCCGGAGATCAGGTCCTGCCAATACACGCTGACGCTCAGCAGCACGAGGCCGTTGTTGATGATGTTGAGCATCACGATGCCCAGCACGGCGCCCAGAATCGAGCCTTCGCCGCCCACCAGGCTGGTGCCGCCGATGATGCAGGCGGAAATCACGCGCATCTCGCTGGATATGCCCGCGTTCGGCGTGGCCACCTTAAACCGCGCAAGGGAGATAACGCCAGCCAGCCCGGCCAGCAGCGCCGAAGTGATATGCACCCCCATCTTGACGTTGGCGGTGTTGATGCCGCTCAGCATGGCCGCTTTCTGATTGGAGCCGGTATAGTATATCTTGCGCATGAACCCCAGGTTGTTGAGCATCAGCGCCGCGATCGCCGCGATGATGGCCAGAATAATCACGAACATCGGGATACCGAACACGTTGCCCGCCCCCAGAAAGGTGAACGCTTCGCCCGGCTCCGGCAAAGACACCGGCGAGCCCTGCGACAGCACGTACGCCACGCCTCTGGATATATTCATCATGCCCAGCGTCGTGATCATTGCGTTCAGGCCGATCTTGCCGATGAACACACCGTTGATCAGCCCGCACAGACCGGCGTACACCAGCGCAATCAGTCCGGTGACCCATACGCTGATGCCATAGTTCAGATACAATATGCCCGTGATCACCATGGACGCCGCCATCACCGAACCGACGGATAGGTCTATGCCGCCCGTGAGCAGCACCAGGCACATGCCGATGGCCATGATGCCGTCGGAAGAAAGCCCCAGCGCCGTGGTCGACAGGTTGGACCCCGTCAAAAAGTACGGGGATACAAACGCCAGTATGGCGGAGATCACCAGGATCACCAGAAATACGGTCGTCCCCCGGATGCCCATGAGCTTTCTCAATATATTCTGGCCGCTGTTTATTCGATTGCTGCTATTCGTTTTATTCATACTGTCCACCCATTCTATTCTTTATTACACGCGTGCTCGTTGGACGCGTATGTGATAATGACCTCTTCGCACATCCGGTCGCACTCCACCTCACCGGTGATACGGCCTTCGTGCATCACAATCACGCGGTCAGACATCCCGATGATCTCCGGCAGTTCCGACGATATGATGACCACATGGATGCCATTGTCCGAAAGCCTGCGGAGCATGTTGTGTATCTCGGATTTCGCGCCCACGTCGATGCCTCTCGTGGGTTCGTCCATCACCAGCAGCTTGGGGCCGGTGGCCAGCCACTTGCCGATCATCACCTTTTGCTGGTTGCCGCCCGAGAGGCTCGCGACCTTATGCTGCTGAGACGCCACTTTGATGTTGAGCTCGTCGATGTATTTCTGGCACAGCGCCGTTTCCTTGCCCCGGTCTATAATGACGCCGCGAAGGATGTTGTCCATCTTGGCGGCGGATACATTCTGGTTGATGGGCAGCTCCAGAAACAGCCCCTGCAGCTTCCTGTCTTCCGTCAAATAGGCAAACCCTGATTTGATGGCATCCTTGTAGTTGGATATCCTGATCTTTTCTCCCTTATAAAAAATCTCGCCGGTTTGATACGGATCGATGCCGAGGATGGCTCGCCACAGCTCCGTGCGGCCCGCTCCCACCAAGCCGTAAAAGCCCAATATCTCTCCGGCTTTCATTTCAAAGCTGATATCCTGAAACAATCCCTGACTGGAGAAATTTTTCACTTCAAAAATGGTCTCCCCGATAGAGCGGCTCTTTGGCGGATAAAGGTTCTCAATATTCCGCCCCACCATCAGCCGGATGATATCTTCGCTGGTGATGCTCTTCGTTTCCACCGTGGTCACATAGTTGCCGTCTTTCAGCACCGTGCAGTTTTCGCACAGCCTGAATATTTCCGGCATCCGGTGGCTGATGTAAAGCACGCTGATGCCGCGCTCCTTGATCTCGTCGATGATGCCAAACAGCGTTTCCGTCTCGGCTTCCGTGAGAGAAGACGTCGGCTCGTCAAATATGATCAGCTGGCAGTCCAGCGACAACGCCTTGGCGATCT
The DNA here is from genome assembly GCA_023428025.1 of Bacillota bacterium. GTDB lineage: Bacteria > Bacillota > Clostridia > Christensenellales > SZUA-584 > SZUA-584. The sequence goes on along the minus strand of JAEYZN010000043.1, from coordinate 26,662 downwards.
CCACGATCTGCTGTTCCGCGGTGCTCAGCTGTCCCACGACCGCGTCCGGGGAAAACCCCACATGAAACAGGTCCAGCAGAGTCTTCGTCTCTTGATAGAGCTTTTTCTTGTCGATGGTGCCGGCATGCGTTCTGGGCAGCCTGCCCATGAAAATGTTTTCGCTGACGCTCAAATGCGGGCAAACGCATAACTCCTGATGAACAAAGCCGATCCCCGCTTTCTGCGCGTCTGTGGGATTGTTGAAGTTCACTTCTTTGCCTTTGAAAACCACTTTCCCGGCGTCCGGTCTATAGACGCCGGAGATGATGTTCATCAAGGTTGACTTGCCCGCGCCGTTCTCTCCCACCAGCGCGTTGCATTCGCCCCTTCGCACTTCCAGATTGACGTTGTTCAGCGCCAGCGTGCCGGGGAATTGCTTTACGATACCCTCTGCCGAGAGCACGATCTCTTTACTCAAAGGCTTGGTCCTCCTGTTACCGATATACTTGTTCCTGCTGCGTTCCGCGAAGGAACAGCTCCGCGAAACGCAGCAGGATGCAAACCTCGTCTGAGATATTCCCAGAGCCGTTATTCTGCCGGCAGGTAGAAGGAATCGACGTTCTCTTTCGTCACAACGGAAACGCCCGTGTCCACATTCGGCGGAAGCGGATTCATGTTGAACTCCCTCCAGCCTTCAACCGGGTTGAAGTTGCCCGCGCCACCGTTGACGTTGAACAGCATCTGGAAGCTCCACCAGCCCATGTTGTAGGTGCCCTGAGCGATCGAGCCGGACAGCACGCCTTCCTTGATGAGGTCCAGTGTTCCCGTATCCGTGTCAAACGCGATGATCTTGATCTCGCCGGCTTTGCCCGCTTCCTTGACCGCGGTCGCCGCGCCCACGCCCGCCGACGCGTCGGAACCGAAGATGCCGACGATGTCCGGATAAGCCTGAAGCATGCCCGAGGTCACCTTTGCGCCTTCAGCCTGATCCAGGTTGCCGTTGACGATCTGCACGATCTCGACGTCCGGATACAGGGAGGCCATCGTATCGCTGAAGCCGTCCACGCGCTGCTGGAGGTTCAGGAGGCCGGGCACCTGCAGTATACCCACCTGGCCTTTTCCGCCGATCTGCTCGCCCAGCGCTTTCGCGGCCACCGTTCCGGCATAGTAGTTGCCGGTGCCGAGGAACGAATACCGCTTCGAATCAGGAGAATCCGCGTCAAACGTCACCACCGGAATGCCCTGGGCGATCGCTTTGTCGATGGAATCCTTCAGACCGTCCGGGTTCACGCAGGACACGGCGATACCCTTGGGATTCTTCGCGATCACCTGCTCCAGCACCGTGACCTCGGCGTTCATGTCAGAACCCTGGGAGCCCATGTATGTGGCCGTTACGCCGGCTTCTTTCGCAGCCGATTCAAAACCGGCAAAGCAGCCCTTAAAATAGTCGGCGCCGGCAAAGAACGAAACCATGTAGTATTCACCGTTTGCCGATTCAGGCACGGCGCCGCCCGCCGCTGGATCAGCCGCCGCTGCCGGTTCCTCATTATTCGCCGCCGCCGACTGTTCGGACTGGGCCGGGTTATTCGTCGCAGCGGGCGCTGCGCATCCCGTCAGCACCATTGCCGAAGCCAGAACAAAGCACAGCACAGCAACAATCCATTTTGATGTTCTCATTGCATTCCTCCATAATATTTTTTTTACTTGATATCCAAGTAAACATATTTGTGAAATTGATTTCTGATGTTGAATTGTTTTTCTTGATTATATGACTGGATAACGAAATGGTCTTTAGCCTTTTATGCTCTGATTTAAGATATTTTGATAAAGTTAAATATGTATATTTTGTGATTTTCTTTTATAAGAAGCGTTCTCCCAGATCAAAAAACCCGCTGCAACGATGTTGCAGCGGGTTTAAGCTAAAAATATAAACACATCGTGTCTGGAAAAATTACGTCAACGCTTCAGCTTCGGCCGGGGTCTATATCCCCGCTTCTTCCAGCGCCTGCCCGAGATCCCGGATGAGGTCCTCCTTGTCCTCCAGCCCCACGCTGAGCCGGAAGAAGCCTCTGTGGAACTCCTGCGGATAAAGGTATTGGCGCTCATCGTTCTCTCCGATGAACACGATCAGGCTTTCGTCATGCCCTAAAGACACGGCGGACGTGATCACCTTCAGCTTGCTGACAAACCGGTTGTGCCCGTCGTGGTCCGCATCCAGGCCAAACGCCATCACACCGGAATACCCGCTCATCTGTTTGGCCGCCACCGCATGGCCGGGATGGCTTTTGAGGCCCGGATACGCTACAAAGCGCACCAACGGATGGCTTTCCAGGAATCCGGCGACCGCCATCGCGTTTTCGTTGTGCTGGCGCATGCGCAGCGGCAGCGTCACCGCGCCGCGCATGATCAGCCAGGCGTTGAAAGGGCTGATCGCGCCGCCCACGTTCACCATAGCCTGCGTGCGTACCCTGTCGATGATTTCAGCCGGGCCGATCACCGCGCCCCCCATCGCGTCGCCATGCCCGTTGATGTATTTGGTGAGGCTTTCCACGCTGAGGTCTGCCCCCAGTTCCAAAGGCCGCTGGTTGTAAGGCGAGGCGAACGTGTTGTCCACGCTGAGCAGTGCGCCGTGCCGGTGCGCGATCTCCGCTATGGCGGCGATATCGCTGACCTTCAGCGTCGGGTTGCCCGGCGTCTCGATGTGGACCAGCCGCGTGTTGGGGCGTATCGCCGCTTCCACTTGCGCCGGGTCCGAGGAATCCACCATCGTTGTCTGGATACCGAACTTCTCCGTCAGCAGCTCATTCAGCAGCCGGTACACCGCGATGTATGTGATATCGGAAAACACCACATGGTCTCCCGCCTTCAGCAGCGCGAAAAACAGCCCAGACAGCGCCGCCACGCCCGAGGCCAGCACCACGCAGTCCTCCCCGCCCTCCAGCGCACCCAGCTTTTCCTGAAGATAATGCTGGTTGGCGCCGCCGTTGCGCGTATACACCGCCTTGCCCGCGCTGCTCCAGTTGAGGTCGCTCGGGTCGTAAGGCAGTGCGTAGCTGTTGGCCATTGTGATGGGCCGCCGGATGGCGCCCGTCTCCCCGTCCACATCATTTCCCGCGTGCACGGCCCGTGTGACAAAGCCCAGTTTACTGTAATCTTTCATCGTGTCCTTCCTTTGGATGGTTTTCATGGTCGTGTCCCCCCGCATATAACAAAAAGCAAGGAGCCCCCTTGCTTTTTGTTGTGTAAGATACGGAGGAGAAACCTATTCTGCAAAAAGTGCAGTAGACAGATAACGTTCGCCGGTATCCGGCAGTATCACAACAATGGTCTTTCCCGCGTTTTCGGGGCGCTGGGCCAGCTGAGTGGCTGCCCATGCCGCCGCGCCGGATGATATGCCCACGAGCAGGCCTTCCGTTTTGGCGATCTCCCGCCCAACGGCAAAGGCATCCTCGTTCTTGACGGTGATGATTTCGTCGTAAATCTTCGTGTTGAGCACCTCGGGCACAAAGCCCGGCCCGATGCCCTGTATTTTGTGCGGTCCCGGACGTCCTTCCGACAACACCGGAGAATCCGCCGGCTCCACAACGACGATCTTGATGTCGGGGTTCTTGGCTCTCAGGTACTCGCCCGCGCCCGTCACCGTGCCGCCCGTGCCCGCGCCGGATACGAAAATGTCCACGTTGCCGTCGGTATCCTCCCAGATCTCGGGGCCTGTCGTCGCTTTGTGGACAGCCGGGTTTGCCGGGTTCACGAACTGGCCCGGAATAAACGAGTTCGGGATCTCCTTCGCCAGCTCCGCGGCCTTCGCGATGGCGCCCTTCATGCCCTTCGCCCCTTCGGTGAGCACCAGCTCCGCGCCATAGGCCTTAAGCAGGTTGCGGCGCTCCACGCTGAATGTCTCGGGCATCGTCAGTATAATGCGGTATCCGCGGGCGGCGGCCACGGATGCCAGCCCGATACCGGTGTTGCCGCTCGTCGGCTCGATGATCACGCTGTCCGGCTTCAAAACGCCGCGTTTTTCCGCGTCTTCAATCATCGATTTGGCAATTCTGTCCTTCACGCTGCCCGCCGGGTTGTAGTATTCCAGCTTGCCGATCACCTTGGCCTTTAGCCCGTGCTTTTTCTCATAGTTCGACAGCTCGAGCAGCGGCGTCTTACCGATGAGATCCGTCACATTCTGATACACCTTTGCCATTTTGATAGCCTCCTTTATTTATACCTTAAAAATAATTCATATATGTTTAATATGATTTTATATTAATCCTCTCATTTCCATTTGTCAAGTGTTTTCAATGAATTATATCTATTATTTTTTCAAGCATACGGTCGGTTATTGACAACCCTTATCATCCGCCTTATTATATGACATATAAATTTAGTAGGAAATTGACCGGATTATACCTCGGCCACAAGAAAATCTGTAAAAGGTAGCATCATGGACGACCTCGATAATTGTATCATCAGAGATGCGGCCGAAGGCGATCTGTCCGCCATCGCCGATATCATGAATCATTACCGGCAGCACACGCATTATATCTGGGACCGCAAGGCAGTGTCTCCCGATAGCTTGCGCGCATGGCTGACCGGGCACCAACAGCCGCCGTATACCGCGATCGTGGCCGAGCAGGCCGGGCAGGTCGTGGGATACGCGTCGCTGTCGCAGTTCCGGCCGCACACAGGCTACGCCATCACCGCCGAGAACAGCATCTATCTGTCTGCCGAGCAGGCCGGCAGAGGTATTGGCGCCATGCTCATGCGGGCGCTGCTTGAGCGCGCCCGGCAAGACGGGCTAAAAGCCATCACCGCGTGGATCGACAGCGGCAACACGCCCTCCGTGCGGTTCCATGAGAAATTTGGGTTTCAGTATGCCGGCACAATGAACGGCGTGGGCATGCTGGACGGACAGCGGACCAGCGTGATCATCATGGTGCTGGATCTTGAGAAGGCCCAATAAAAACGATATTTCATCATCTTATCGATCAAAGACTTTCGGTGGCTGTACAACAGGCCGCCGTTTTTATATAATGCATAAAGAATGCGGACAAGCGCCGCTCAACCAAACGATACAGGAGCACTATGGTCTATCTCGATTACGCCGCCCTGACTCCGGCGGGCGAAGACGTGCTGCAGGTGTTCTGCGACACCGTACGCCAATATCCCGCCAACCCCAACTCCGCCCACGCGGCGGGAGCGCAGGCGCTGGCGCGGCTGGAAGCCTGCACGGAACAGATCAGGCAGTTGCTCGGCGCGGCCGGCCGGGAGACCGTGTCCACGTCGGGCGCGAGCGAAGCCAACAACCTCGCGATCAAAGGCGTCGCGGAGCGCTATAAAAAATACGGACGGCACATCGTCACCACATACATGGAGCATTCCTCAGTGAACGGCGCAGTGGCGGCCCTGCAGAACGCGGGCTTTGAAATCAGCTACGCGGAGCCCGGCCCGGATGGTCTGGTGGACCCGCGCCAGCTTGAGTCGTTGCTGCGGGATGATACGATACTCGTGTCCGTGTGTCTGGCCGACAGCGAGTTGGGCATACGCCAGCAGGTGGAAAAAATCGGCGCGTTGCTGGAGCCGCGCCCTCATTGCTTCTTTCACGTGGACGCGGCGCAGGCCGTCGGCAAAACGCCGTTTACCATGGACAACATCGATCTGCTCACCTTCGCGCCGTACAAGTTCTATGGCCTTCCCGGCTGCGGCGTGCTCGTCAAAAAGCCGGACGTGATCCTGGAGCCGCTGATCCACGGCGGCGCCAGCGCCACGCCCTACCGCAGCGGCACGCCCGCGCTGGGGCTGGTCGCCTCCGCCGCCAAAGCGCTGGAACTGGCAATGGCGCATATGCCGGTGCGAACGCAGCATGTGGAGACGCTGAATCATCGCCTGCGCGAAGAGCTGGTTAAGTATGCAGGGCTCAAGATCAACAGCACCGCCCATTCCATCCCGCACATACTGAATATCAGCCTGCCGGGCGTCAACACGCGCCGTTTCCTGAGCGAAATGAGCAGCCGCGGCGTATGCCTGTCCGAGAAATCCGCCTGCTGCGCCCCCGGCACGCCCTCCCGCCCCGTCTACGCGATGACGAAGGACAAAAAAAGAGCGCTGTCCACGCTGCGCATCAGCCTGTCCCACCTCACCACGGGCACAGAGATCGATACGTTTCTGGCGCATTTCGACGCGGTATACCGCCAGCAGGCAAAATAGGAGTTTTCATGGAAAAGCATCAGGAGATCGAACGCAGTATCATCACCAAATACCGCCGGGATATCTGGCGTCCGTTCGTCACCGCCGTCGTCCAGTATAAGCTGATCCGGGAGGGCGATTCGGTGGCCGTCTGCATTTCGGGCGGCAAGGATTCGATGCTGATGGCCAAGTGCATGCAGGAGCTGCAGGCGCACGGCCCCTGCCGTTTCCATGCGGAGTACGTGGTGATGGACCCCGGCTACAACGCCGCCAACCGGCAGATCATACTGGAAAACGCCGAGTTCCTGCGCATCCCGGTGCGCCTGTTCGAGACGCCGATATTCGACGTCGTGTCCAACGTGGACGAATCCCCCTGCTACCTGTGCGCACGCATGCGGCGCGGCTATCTCTACAAGCACGCCGAGAGCCTGGGCTGCAACAAGATCGCGCTGGGGCACCACTACGACGACGTGATCGAGACCAGCCTTTTAAGCATGATGTACGCCGGTGAGATTCGCGCGATGATGCCCAAGCTGCACAGCACCAGCCATCCGGACATGGAGCTGATACGCCCCATGTACCATGTGAAGGAGGCCGACATCGTCCGCTTCAGCCGCAACCACGGGCTGCGCTTCATCCAGTGCGCCTGCCGTTTCACCGAAAACTGCGTGCTGGGTGACAACGGCGGCATGTCCAAGCGGCAGGAGGTCAAGCGGCTGATCTCCCATCTGCGCCAACAGGACCCGCTGATCGACCGCAATATTTTTAACAGCATGCAAAATGTGAATTTGGAAAAGGTGATCGCCTACAAGGATAAAACGGGCCTCCATCATTTTCTGGACGATTACGACGAGCCGCAGGAGACTTGAGAGACTGCCCGCTAAATCACCCAGTCGGGGATGAAGTCCTGTATGAACTCCTCGGCGATGCGGCCTTTGAACACCAGTTCCGGATTCTTCACGCTCACCTTGGTGCCGTTCGGTACGGATTTGGTGATGAACGCGTTGCTGCCAATGACCACGCCCTTGCCGATCACCGTCTCTCCGCCCAGTATCGACGCGCCGGAATACACCGTCACCTCGTCTTCCAGCGTGGGATGCCGCTTCGCGCCCCGCAGCGTCTGTCCGCCGCGTGTGGACAGCGCGCCCAGCGTCACGCCCTGATATATCTTCACATAATCGCCGATCTCGGTGGTCTCGCCGATCACCACGCCCGTGCCGTGATCGATAAAGAAGTATTCGCCGATGCGCGCGCCCGCGTGGATATCGATGCCCGTCTCGCTGTGGGCGTATTCCGTCATGATGCGCGGGATCAGCGGCACACCCAGCGTGTATAATTCATGCGCCAGCCGGTACACGCTCACAGCAAATACGCCGGGGTAGGAAAAGATCACCTCATCCTTGTCCCGCGCGGCCGGGTCTCCATCATACGCGGCCTGCACGTCCGTGTCCAACATATCCCGAATCTTCGGCAAAGTGCTCAGGAACGAGCGGCACAGCTCCTCCGCCTTCGCTCCGATATCCGCGGTCCCGCGGCCCGCCTTCATGGCTTCCCGCGTGAGCGCCAGCGCTATCTGTTCGCTGAGCAGCTCATGCGCATCCACCAGCAGCGCGCCGATATGATACTCGATCGTACCGTCAACGAAGTTCTGCCGGCCGAAATAGCCCGGAAAGAGCATCTCCCGGAGCAGTTTGATCGCCTGTACCACCGCGTCCCGGCTGGGCAGGTAGCCGATCTGTGTTTGGGTCAGAGCCGGATGTTCGCGGTAGCTTTTGACCACTGTACTGATAATATCCCCCATCGGCCCTTGCGGCTGTCTGTTCATATTGCCCCCTGTATCGTCTGGTCAAGACCTTTTTATTCCTACAAATTTAGTCGTTTTATATCAGATTATATTCTTTGCCCAGTCATATTGTCAATTATGCTGGTATCTTGTGGCTGAATTGATGTTGACAATTGCAGAAAGACAATATATATTTTTCATATATGTTTTATCTAATATGATTGCAGGACAACGCAGCATGGGCAAATGCCGACTACAGCAATTATTCAATAAAAACAGCGCGGCATCGCAGCCGGAAGTCTATTCCGGCATGGCTTCGCGTTACAGGCAGCTCGTGGAGCATTCGCCTGACATCGTCTATAGTTGCGATCCATACGGCAGCTTCATATTTGCCAACGCCCGGTTCTCCGCAGCTACCGGCATTTCAGCCCAGGACATATTCGGCAAAAGCATCAACGCTGTCACCCGCTCCGAACGGACGATCTATCTGTGGCGCAAAGCCTTTGAAATCATTCGGCGCAATGGCGAGGCGGAGGCCGTGGAATGCGAATGGGGGCTGCACGACAGCGGCGTCCATCTGTACAGCATCCACCTGTCTCCTGTATTCGATTCCCGCGGGAAGCTCGTGGAGATATGCGGCACCAACCATGACATCACCGATATCCGGCACAACGAAGCGGCCATCGGGCGGCTGGCGCATTACGACGCGCTCACCGGCCTGCCCAACCGGCTGCTGTTTCTGGAGCGCCTCAACATCGCGATCCATCACGCGACGCGCGCCCAAAGCAAGCTCGCTGTCATCTTTCTCGACTTCGACAATTTCAAAAAAGTCAACGACACGCTGGGGCATGCCGCAGGCGACGAGTTCATCCAGACGGTCAGCCACGAGATGTCCAGGGTGCTGCGCAGGGAGGAAACGCTCGCGCGGCTCAGCGGCGACGAATTCGTCATCTTCATACAGGACATTAAAAACGAGGACAGCCTGTCCAGCTTTATCGAGCGGATCAAAACGGTGTTCAGCCGTTCCTACCGCGCCGGGCGCAATATGATCCATGTCAGCTCGAGTATCGGCATTGCGCTTTTTCCAGACCACGGTGCCCATTGCGAAGAGCTGATCGCCAATGCGGACGCCGCCATGTACAAGGCCAAGGAGAGCGGTAAGAACAACGTGCAGCTCTATGACCGCCGCATGCGCGACGACGTGTTCAAACGGCTCACACTGGAGGGGCATTTGGGGAACGCGCTGAAAAACGGCGAGTTTTTGCTTCACTATCAGCCGCAGGTGGATGCGGCGACAGGTGTGATAAGGGGCTGCGAGGCGCTGCTCCGTTGGAGCAGCCCGGAGCTTGGGCCCGTTCAGCCCCAAGAATTCATTAAACTGGCGGAAGAAACGGGTTTCATCATTCCCATCGGCGAATGGGTGCTCAAGGCCGCCTGCCGGCAAAACCTTGAGTGGAACCGCGCGCTTGGCACACCATACGTCATCTCGGTCAACGTCTCCTCGCTGCAGCTCAAACAGCCGAATTTCCTGGAGACGGTGACCGGCGTTCTGGCTGCCACCGGCATGAGCGCCTCCCAGCTCGAGCTGGAAATCACGGAGAGCATCCTGATCGATTCGTTCGACGTGATCATCAAGACGCTGGACGCGCTGAAGCAGCTGGGCGTCCGCATCTCGCTGGACGATTTCGGCGCGGGTTATTCGTCCATCAGCTATCTGAAGAAGCTGCCGCTGGACACGCTGAAAATCGACAAATCCTTTATTGAAAACATCCGCCACGGGAAGACCGAGAAGGAGATCATCAAAACCATCATCTCACTGGTGCACAAGCTCGGCATCAGCATCGTCGCCGAAGGCGTGGAAACAAAAGCGCAGCTGGCCTATCTGATGGACGCCCGCTGCGACTATCTGCAGGGATACCACCTGTGCCAGCCTAAAAGCGCGGAGGATGTCGAAGCGCTGCTCGCGCAGGGCCATATCAATCTCTCGGCGCTGCTGGATTACAATTTCACCGGACAGTATATCTGATATATCCTTCATAATCACAGGAAAGGAGCCGCCCTGCATGGACAGCTCCTTTGTTGGTGCGCAAATTCAGTCTGTTATTCCTGGCCTGCGGCCGCCTTGAAGGCGGTCCACACCTTGGTGTGCGCTTCTTCGGCTTCCGCGCCGACCGTCTGGATCATCTCGCCGCCGCCCGCGAAATCCGCCGGGAGCGTGAGGAAATCCTTGTACTCGTCACTGATCAGTCCATCCGCCGCCTGGTTGGTGCTGTAATAGCCCAGCCACTCGAAGCACTGCGCGGAGATTTCGGGCCGCAGGATGTAGTCGATGAACGCGTACGCCGCTTCCGGATTGGGCGCTTTGGACGGAATGAAGTTGGCCATGATGCCAAAGCCGATGCCCTCGGACGGATAAACCACCTTCAGATCCGGGTTGGCGAGCTTGGCGGAGGTCACCTGAGAGGTGTACATCACAGCCGCGGAGATCTCGCCGGAGAGCAGGTCGTCCTGCAGGTTGTCGTCCTTGATCACGCGGATGTTGGGCGCCAGCTCCAGCAGCTTTGCACCCGCCGCCTCGATGGTGGCGACATCCTCGGTGTTGTAGCTCTCGCCCAGCACTTTCAACGCCAGACCGTTGATGACGCGGTAGTTCGCGATGGTGCCCACGCTGTCCTTGAGCGACGGGTCGAACAGGTCCGCGTAGCCCTTGATGTCGAGGCTGACCAGAGACGGGTCATAGACAATCGTCTGCACGCCGGCGCCATAGGGCACGGTATACTCGTCATTCGCGTCGTAGAACTGCCCCTGATAGACCGGGTTAACGTTGCCGATGTTGGTGATCTTCGAGGTGTCCAGCTTCTGCGCCAATCCTTCCGCGATCACCGTTTCGATGATGTAGTCGTCCGCGATCACCAGATCGTAGTCGCCGCCCTGCGCGGCCTCCAGCTTGGCGAGCATCGTTTCGTCGTAGTCAAAGTTATTGTAGTTGATGGTGATGCCCGTCTCGGCGGTGAAGCCGTCCAGCACCTCCTGCGGGAACATGGCCTCCCAGGTGAACAGGCTCAGCTCGCCCTGCGCGGCTGCCGGCTGCTCCGGCTCTTCGGCCGTGGCCGATTCGGTCGCTGCCGGTTCCCCGGACGGTGCGGCAGGCGGCTCCGCCGTCTGTGGCGCGCCGCAGCCCGCAAAGAGCCCGGCGATAAGCGCCAGCGCCAGCGTGATCATTAGAAACTTCTTCATATTTCTTCCTCCTTTATTTGAATCTTTTTGTTGTTGCTCCTACCCAAACGCACTGAAAGCAGGCCCAGCACCAGCGTCACGCCGAACATCAGCGTGCACAGCGCGTTGATCTTGGGCGTCACGCCCGTTTTCAGCTGCGAGTATATTTTGATGGGCAGCGTATTGGTGTTCACGCCCGTCACAAATATGCTGATCACCACGTCGTCCAGGCTCATCGCAAACGCCAGCAGCATGCCCGACGCGATGGCCGGCATGATGAGCGGCATCGTGATATCCACAAATGCCCTTGCGCCGCCCGCCCCCAGGTCCCGCGCCGCTTCGGCCAGGCTTTTGTCCATGCCCGCCAGCCGCGCCTTCACCAGCAGAAACACATACGGAATGCAGAACGCGGTATGCGCCACCACCAGCGTCGTCATGCCGAACGGCAGGCCGATCAGCGAGAAGAACAGCAGAAACACGATGCCGAGGATGATCTCGGGGATCATGATGGGCAGCGTGGAGACGTATTCCACAACGCCGCTGCCGCGCAGCCTGACGCGCGCCATGCCCACCGCGCCCAGCGTGCCGATCACCGCCGCCGCCACGCTGCTCAGCGTCGCCAATATGAGGCTGTTCGCCATCGCCTCCAGCAGCGCTTTGTCCCGAAACAGCTCCTCATACCATTTCAGCGAAAACCCCTCCCATACGGAGCTCAGCTTGCTCTCGTTGAACGAGTAGAGGATGACCAGCAGTATGGGCAGATACATCAGCGCCATAACGATACCAAGGTATATGTTGGGCATCGGCGTTCGGTTCTTCTTCATACCAGCCCCTCCAGGTCCTTCACGTTCGTGATGCGCCGGTAAAGCCCGATCATCAGGCTGGTCAGTATCATCAGCACCACAGACAGCGCCGCCGCGAACGGCCAGTTGTGCGCCTTCATCAGCTGCTCCTGTATGAGGTTGCCCACCAGGACCACCTTGTTGCCTCCCAGTATGTCCGCGATGAAGAACAGTCCCATCGACGGGATAAACGTCAGCACCACGCCGGACAGCAGCCCCGGCAGCGTCATCTTGAGCGACACCGTGCGGAACGCCTGCCAACGGCTGGCGCCCAGGTCCCGCGCGGCCTCCACCATGCTCCAGTCCAGCTTCTCCGCGCTGGAATACACGGAAAAGATCATGAACGGAATCAGCGCGTACACCATGCCCACCGTCACGGCGGGATAGGTATACAGCAGCTTGAGCGGCGCGTCGGTGAGCCCGATGCCCATCAGCGCCTTATCCAGCACGCCGTTGGCGCGGAATATGATGATCCATCCATACAACCGGATCAACGAGCTGATCCAGAACGGGATCATGAGCAGCAGCATCATGCGCCGTTTCCATATGGCGGAGAGCTTCGCCATGAAGTACCCGAAGGGATAGCCGATGGCGACGACCAGCAGCGTGCTGATCAGCGCCAGCTTGATCGATTCGTAGAACGTCTTTAAGTAAATGGGTTCCGCAATGCCGGCATAGTTCTGCAGGGTGAACTGGTTCACCACACCCCACACCTCGCCGCGCTGCAAAAAGCTCAGCACCACCATGTAGACGAGCGGCCCCGCCACAAACAGCAGCGTGAACACGTACAGCGGCAGCACGCTCAGCACCGACAGCCCGCGCCGTTTCCCGAGGGTGTTCACCGGCTTTTTCTGTCCCTTCATGGCTGTGCCTCCCGGTCCACCAGCACCGCGTTCTGCGGTTCCCATGTGGCCCGCACCCGGTCGCCCGGCTTCAACTCGGAGTCGATGCCATAGCGGCTGGCGACGATCTCGCTGCCGTCCGCCAGGGCCGCGATGATCTGCAGCACACCGCCCGCAAAGCTCTTGTCCCGCACCACTGCGGAGAGGCCCGGCTCTTCGCCCACCCCTTCGGGCAGCAGGTTGATGTATTCGCGCCGCACCGCCAGCGTAACCGGCTGGTTCTCCGCCACCGCTTCGCCACTCAGCGCGGCCAACCCTGCGCCGTCTCCTGTCCTGACGGCCACCGTGCCGTTGCCAGCAACTGACGCCGTCCCTATAATGATGTTTGCCGACCCCACGAAGCGCGCCACGTAGCTCGTCTCCGGCCTGTCGTACACCTCGGCCGGCGTCCCGATCTGCTCGAACACACCCTCACGCATCACCGCGATACGGTCGGACATGTTCAGCGCTTCCTCCTGGTCGTGCGTGATGTATACGAATGTGATACCAAGCCGCGTCTGCAGCCTCTTCAATTCTATCTGCATCTGGTGTCGCAGCTGTAGATCCAGCGCGCCCAGCGGTTCGTCCAACAGCAGCACTTTGGGCTGATTGACCAGCGCCCGCGCGATGGCCACACGCTGGCGCTGCCCGCCGGACAGCTCGTGCGGCATGCGTTTGCCGAAGCCGCCCAGCTGCACCAGCTCCAGCGCTTCGTCCACCGTCTTTTTGATCACGGATTTGTCCACGTGCTTTAATCGCAGGCTGTAGCCGATATTGCCCTCCACCGTCATATGCGGAAACAGCGCGTAGTTCTGGAACACAGTGTTCACGTTGCGCTTGTTGGGCTCGTCGTGCGTCACGTTGCGCCCTTCCAGCAGCACGCGCCCGCTGTCCGGCGTTTCAAGACCGGCAATGATGCGCAGCGTGGTGGTTTTGCCGCAGCCGGAAGACCCCAGCAGCGTGATAAATTCCCCCCGGCGAATCGACAGGTCGATACCCTTTAAAACTTCCGTTTCAGCGAAGCGCTTGTGAATCTGCTCCAGATGAAGGATTGTTTCGTCCATTGCCTACCCCCGATATATAAAGTGCGTGAACTGAAAGCTAACCCCACGCCTTATATGAAATATTCTATTGTCCGTGCCGGTGTCCTTCTTGTCTTTTCATTAAAAAATATTACGGCTTCCCGCGTGTCTTTGGGCCCCAGCGCATACGCACTCCGCCCTTCGCTGTTGATCATCTCGTAGGATACCCGGCGGTTCATTTTGGCCGGAGCGCCGGTGATCATGTCCACGCCCTGCTGCCGGAACGGTTTTTTTCTGTAATACGGATCGAACAGATAGATATTATCGTCGTCCGCGTCCGTCAGCAGCACATAGTGCCAGCAGCCGTAACGCAGCCGCACCACCACCGCGCCGCCCTGTTGCAGGCCGGTGACGATCCGGCTGTTCTGTCCGACAAACACCTCCGGCCCGGACAGGAATTCGCCGTTTATGGGAAACTGCTTCGCCTTACCGAACTGGTTGAGCCAGTTGCACAGGAACATCATCGCCATGCCGGACGTGCCGTTCTTGCCAAACTCGCCCTTACAGTTGTAAGCGTCCAGACTGTACAGCACGATGTGCTTCACCACGTCCGGCGGTATCTCCTCGCGCCTGAACAGATAGCTGATCGCGTTGAGCATCGTGGTGGGTCCGCAGTCGAACTCGGAAGCCTGATAGTTCAGCGGATTTTTCATGTGCTCACCTCACCGTCGCTTGCGGCCATCAGCGCCAATGCCAGCCTGGCGCTGCGCACCAGATCATCCGCCGTGGTGTATTCCTCGCAGGTATGGCACAGGTGCATGCCGGGCGCCGCCACCAGCCCGACGATCCCGTGCTGCGCGAGATAGTTGTTGTCGCTGCCGCCCAGTGTCGGCTGAAAAGCAGGGCTCAGCCCCACCGCGCCGCACGCCTTTTCGAACCGCTTCGCCACCGGATGATCCAGCGGCGTCTCATATGCCTCGCAGCCAAAGAACACCTCGAACTCAACCGTCGCGCCGATCTCCGCGGCTGCCGCTTCAAACTGATGCCGCACTTCCTCCAGCTGCGCTTCAGCCTTGCTGTGGGTAAAGCTGCGCGCCTCGCCGCGCACCACGCACCGGTCCGGCACGATATTGGTCGCGCGTCCGCCCTCGATCACGCCGACATTCAGCGTCGTTTCCCCATCCACCTGCCCAAGGCGCAGCGCGCTTACCGCTTTGGCCGCCGCCGCAATCGCATGAATGCCGTTTTGCGGCTCGAATCCGGCATGCGCCGATTTTCCGGCCACCGTTGCCGTAAAAAACAGTATGCTCGGCGCTTTGTTGGCTGCCGTCCCCACCGGGCCTGCCAGATCCAGCACGTAGGCCTGTCTGGACTTTATCCAGGAAAAATCGAGCTGCGCGATACCGCCGCAGTACACCTCTTCCGCCACCGTAAACAGCACCTCAATAGGGCGGTGCGCAATGCCGTTTTCCCGTATCACACGCAGCGCCTCCAATATAGCCACAATGCCCGCAAAGTCGTCCGCACCCAGCACGGTGTCTCCCGCACTCTTAATGACGCCACCGTCATCCAATACCGCGTGTTTTCCATTCGCGGGCTCCACCGTATCCATGTGCGCGCAGAACAGCAGCGGCTCTTTTTCTCCGTTGTTGCCTGCGAGATACCCGTATATATTGCCGCAGCCGTTATCATGCCCTGCTCCGGCGTTATCCTCTCTGACCTCAAAACCCAGCGCCTTTAGATTCTGCCGTATATAATTGCCCACTCGCTGTTCTCCGAATGAGGGGCTGTCTATCGACACAAGTTCAATGAATTCAGTTGTCAGCCGATGCGTGTTGATATTCATGCAGACTCCTTAGCGTACGATGATGCGGCCCGTTATCATAGTTTTCGTCTATGTATTGTATGGATTTATAATGCGCCCAGATCAGTTTTTTGTCAAGGTCAAATTTGAGTTTATTGGCTTGTGCTGATAGAACAAATCGGCCCTGCTACATGCATATGCGTTCAGTCCAAATGGTCCTTCCATATATACGTATTAGCTGTATCATACACCCAAGACTGCCTCAGGACAAATAAAAAGCGTACTTCAGCGCTCTTCGGATTGATAACAAACCTATAATATGCAAAGGGTATGACCAATTCATCAGGTCATGGTTAGGGAATGTTTTGCTAAGTCCGGAGCGGGGCATCGTATCTCATTTACGCATAAAAGCCCTCAAACATCTGTTAAGGGCTTTTATGCGCAAACGGGAGAATTATATGTTATATTCCGCCAATACTTCCGCTTCTTCAAAAAACTCTCTGTAGACCTTCTTTCGGATGAGCGCAAAAGCTTCACTTGTTCGATTGCGGGGACGGGGTAAATCTACAGCTATAACCTTTTTGATTTTACCGGGGCGCGGGGACATCACAACGATCCGGTCACCTAAGAAAACGGCTTCATCGATGTCATGCGTCACCAGCAGCATCGTTCTTTTTCCGCTTCCCAAATACGCAAAATCTCCTGCTGCATATTAATACGCGTAAGTGCATCCAATGAACCAAACGGCTCATCGAGCAAAAGAAGCTTGGGTTCGCCCACAAGCGCTCTGGCGATGCTGACCCGCTGCTGCATGCCGCCGGACAACTGGTTTGGTCTTGCTTTCAGAAATTCACGAAGGCCCACAAGCTCGATATGCGAATCGATTCGTTCTTTTCGTTCAGCCGCCCCGATATGCTTTGGAATGCCAAAACCAATATTTTGCGTTACCGTCGACCAGGGCAAGAGCCTTGCCTCCTGAAAAACGATGCCGCATTCTTCCGATGGTTCCGTGACAGCATTACCGTCCAGCCAAACCTGGCCGCTTGTCGCTGTTTCCAGGCCGATGACTAGCTTAAGCAGCGTGCTTTTGCCGCACCCGCTCGCGCCGACAATGCTGATGAATTCGCCGGTCTCGACATCAAGATTGATGCCGGACAAAACTTGGATCGTTTTTTTATCGATCACATAATCTTTTGATATATTTTCTATTTTCAATATATGGCTCATATGAATCACCCGTTTTTCTTGTCTGTACCGAGGGCACCCCAGCGCAAAAAGCGTTTTTGTATCATGACGAGCACCGAGTCAATCAGCAGGCCAAAGATGCCGATCAATAAAATGCCTACCATCATCACGTCGGATTGCGAAACCTCCCGCGCAAACATAACAAGAAAGCCAACGCCCGAAGAAGCCGCTATCATCTCTGCCGCCACCACGCAGGCCCACGCGTTGCCGATACCCAGCCGAATGCCGGAAAAAATTGATGGAAGCGCGGATGGGAGGATGATCATAAAGAGCGTTTCCAGACGGTTTTTCTTCAGAACATAGGCCAGTTCGATCAGCTTTTTATCCGCGCCTTTAATTCCGTACGTCGTGTTCATCAGAACGGCCCAGAACGCGCCGACGGTGATCACAGCGATTTTGGATTCTTCGTCTATCCCCATCCAGATAATAAAAAGCGGAATCAGGGCAATGACCGGTATTGGGCGCAGCACGTTAATAATGAGGCCCGTCGCCTTATCAATTTTATGTGACAGGCCGACGAGAATACCCAGCACAAGCCCCGCCAAACTTCCCAGCACAAAGCCCGAAAGCACGCGGTAGAGGCTTGCCGACATATGCCGTGCAACATCTCCCTTCGCCAGCAGGGAGCAAAACGTAGTGAATATCCGCGACGGGGGCGGTAAAATAGCCGGGCTGACAATACGGCTGACGCTGACCCACTCCCACAGGCCAAGCAGCAGCACGGGAAAGAGTACCGGCAGTATATACTCAACAAAAAAATTGCGTTTTTCATTACCGGGCCTTCTGCTCATACCGTATCGCTCCCCGTCTGCCGGACAAATCGATCCAAATGCCCGATAAGCGGATGGCTCTCACGCTCTTCCTTGCGGCGTACGGAAGGGGTCTCCTCCCGTACTTCTTCGGGATCGATGATCCACACCGTCGAAAGATCGGCGTCCTCTCCAAGGCGCTCCCGGACAGCGATATAATTTGCCTCAAAAACCGGACCGCTGATGACGGCCTTGACCGGTTTTCCTTTGATCTGATAACTTGTGCGATCCGGGGCAAGTACGTTGATAGAGATGAATCGGTTGAACCAGATGCTATAGGTCAGGTTTTTGTTTGTCTGCGACAGCTCATTGAGTTCAAGGTATTGGATTTTGCCCTCACTGTTGACAGACAGGGAACCTTTGTATACAACATGCGGCGTTCCGTGTTGGTCATTCGTTGCCAGCGCCTTGATGCCGGCAGGATCATTCAACAGCGCCGTTATCGTCTCACTCAATTGTATACTCATGCTATTGCTCCTTATATGCGGGCCAAGTCGGTGTTGGGATGATTACCGCAGGTACGGTAGTCGTCATAATAGACTTCCATTCGGTATTTGCGCTGAATGGCGTCCAGCCCCTTGGCAAAGGCCGTCAGGTAATCGAGAGATGCGGGCTTCTGTCTTTGAAAGTAGGAGCCTTTTGTCGGCCGGAAAACCGTCTGCGCAATCCCGACATCGTGCCGGGCCAAAACTTCAGCTTCTTTCAGTCCTTTTTCCAGAGCTTCGTCCTCCGTTTTGAATCCGTTTGGCGTTGCCAGTTCAACACCGGATACAATACCGGTGTTCACCGCGTTGGGCCCAAAAATGTCAGCCGCCCGGTATAAGCGTTCTTTCCACCCGTTATAGCCGATATATTTGGCTTTTCCGGGGCATATCCAGTTAAAAATATCTTCGTCCAGAACCTCTATATCCGCCGTATAGCTTGTCAAAATGGTCTCATCATACAAACGGCGCAGCTGCCGTTCGTTGTAAGCCGTGCCGATTAACTGTGTCAATATCTTCTTGGGGCCAAAAATTCCTTCAAGATGCTGCAGAAGGTCAATGTACCGGTCAACTTCATCGTCCAGGAGTTCGTCACCCCCCAGTATGCTGCCTGCGCAAAATTGAATCATGCGGTAACGCCCTTGCTGCTTCAGCGCCTCGGCGACAGCCTCGGCAATTTCGCGGCTGTCCAGAAATTCGGTCTTTACGGATTTGGTCTCATTGAAAGTTGACGCAATGGTGCAAAACCTGCACCCCAATCCGCCGAGCTTCCAAAAATCACAATTCTGATAGATGTTGATGTCCACCCGCTGAGGCCGTATGACCAGCAGCTGCCACATAGGCGTACCGTTACTGGTCGCTTTATCGAAATAATCTGGTTTTCTCCAGTATTCGACTTCCTCAAGAACACGGCCGTCATCCGTCAGTACAGTCTTTCCATCCACAACATCAACAAGATAGGGGACGGTTCCCCCATATAATGTCCGTTCCTCTTCCCTCACCCTGTTTGCGATAATCGTTGTGCCGTCGCGCAGGAGAAGCCCATTCGGAGTAAGGTCCTTTTTCTCGGCGCTGTAGATGCCGCGCCAAAGCACGGCATCCTGTTCGGTATCTACAGCATCGATCGCACGCTGCGAAAAATCCACGCCTCTGCGCTGGACATCTATTTTAAGGATCACAAACGGGGAAACGTCAGGATATTTGGATATCACCTCATCAAGGCTTAATTCCCGCTCGCGCCAATTCGCTTGTATTTCGCTCATGCTCCTTCCCCTTTAAAGGATTCCTGCTTCTTTGGCGTAGCTATCATTGAAAATATCCGCCGCAGTGAGGTCTTCTGTAATGATCTCGTTATCCTTTAAATATTGCGCGGTTTCCAGTATCGCCTGCTTGTGGCTGTCCGACAGCGCCAGCAGCGGGGGCAAGGACGAAAGGAGAGCCCTGATGCTTTCTTTGTCTATGCTTGAGCGGGTGGCGAGAATGCTCAAAGACTCTTCAAAGTTCTCGTCACGCCATTCCGCTGTCTTCTTGAGTACTTTTAAAAACCGTGCGGCGATCTCGGGATATTGTTCGAGAAATTCGGTCCGGGCGACAATCACATTGATGATTTGCTTATAACCTGTACCGTCTGCGATTTTTATCAACTCGCCGTTGGCCACGGCCTGTGCTGTGCTTGCGTCAAAAGTAACGGCGGCATCGATATTATTGGTCTGCAAGGACGTGAAAATATCAGCCGCTTTCAGGTTTATCAATTCAATGTCCGAGACCGCCAAGCCGTTTTTCTCGAGTATCTTGAGCAACAGCTGGTGCGCGGTTGTCCCCACGGGCACGCCGACTTTTTTGTCCTTCAGGTCTGCGGGGCTTGTTATACCGGAGCCGCTGGGGGTAACAAGGAAATTACCCTGCGTTCCGTCGAGCAAACCGGAGACGACCTGGATGCCGATTTCACTGGCTACACCCTGTACAGCCGGCTGGTCGCCCATTAATGCAAAGTCCAGGTCTTTGGCTGCAAGCGCCTCAAGTTCCGGAGGCCCGGACTGGAAATTGCTGATTTCCACTGTGATGTTATCGGCTTCAAATTCTTCTTTAAAAAATCCTTTTTCCTCCGCGTCTTTGACGATCTCGTACAAGGTAAGATCGCCAACATGGATCACAATCGGTTCACTTGGCGTATCGCTTTGTACTGCCGGGCTACTGGTTTCATCTGCGCCGGCGTTTGCGGTTTCTGCCACTGGCTGAGAAGCGTCGGCATTCGCTGATTCAGTCGTGTCAACGCATCCGATCAAAGAGAAAACGAGCACTGCGGCCATAAGAAAGCTTAGTATTTGTTTCATTTAAACCACCTTTAGAGAATAATATTAAACATATATGTTTATATCTAATTATAGAAGAGATGAGTTTGTGTTCAAGAGAAATTCTTTTTAGGTTGCATTGATAAAGTTTTGTTTCGTGGTTGATAAGAGTATAAAACCTATCATGTATAGATAATTTTTACATCTGGCACGAGTCTGGCAGCCAGCCTCAGCGCCAACCATATATGCAAGACACTGAGTATCTGAACGCAAAGACGGCGGAGTACGAGTGGCAGCGGTTGTCCAGCAATGAGGGGTGACCTCTGGGGATCTGGTGGCAGTGTGGCTCAGTGAGTTCTGATGCAGTAAAAATGCAGTTATCGGCCCTTTTTGGGGGTAAAAATCTCGATTTTCAGACATAAGCGAAGCCCTTGAAAATGCCTATTTTCAAGGGCTTTTTTGCCTTGGTGACCCACCGGAGATTCGAACTCCGGACACCTTGATTAAAAGTCAAGTGCTCTACCACCTGAGCTAGTGGGTCACATATGAAATTGGCTGGGGTGGCAGGATTTGAACCTACGAATGCGGGAGTCAAAGTCCCGTGCCTTACCGCTTGGCTACACCCCAACATACCCACCCCACAAAGTCCTTGTCTTTGCGGGGACCCCGGAAAACATTGGGGTGAGTAGTGGGATTCGAACCCACGGCCTCCAGGGCCACAACCTGGCGCTCTAACCTACTGCGCTATACCCACCATGAACCGCCCCATTACCTGCTGCCGGGGCATTGTCCAGTAACCCGCAAAAGGCCCGGTCTTTTCTGACACTTATTTGGGATACATTGGCGCGCCTGCGGGGACTCGAACCCTGGACACACGGCTTAGAAGGCCGTTGCTCTATCCTGCTGAGCTACAGGCGCTCATTCGCCATGTCGCCAAAAAGGCGCTCTTCTTAACAACCGGCAAGTCGAAATTGTAGCATACTCGTGTCCTCATGTCAAGCCAAAGAAATGCACTCTTTAGAAAGGTTGTTGCCATGCGAATACATCTTTAAGCTTTCAGTTGATCATTGTATCCCTGAAAACCGTTTAAGTTATCAACCACGCGAAACAGCCTTTTCCCATTCCCGTTTAAACTCTTCTCTGGTAATGATACTGGGAACAAACTGCCTGTCAGTTGCAATTTCCTGTAACGTCGGCAAAGGGGTTTCCGGCAACTTGGGTCAAATGCTCGGCATTGCTTGATGCGTAACCAACAGGGCCAGTTCTGAATATCTCAATTTTACGAATCTCATTCTGGCTTGAATATATCGCTACGGGCTAATCATCAATTCATATATCATTCTACCTTAATATATTCCATCTCCAATGGTCCTATCCTTTTAGTCACACTGCCTTCTCCCCACCGCCCTTGCCCAGCACAAAGGCCGTGGTCTTCAGCGGTTTTTGCAGCACATGCTCCAGATAATGCACCAGCGCCTTCTTCATCCGGTCCTGCAGCCCTTCCGAAAGGTTGATGCTCCCGATGTCCCCCGGCCCCGTCCGCGCCATCTGGCGGAGCGCATCCATCACATCGCCCTCCAGCCCGGTGCCGCCGTGCGTCCGCGCACACACCGCGCACACCGCTCCCCCATGCTCGGCGGAAAACCGTGTGAGGTCCTCCCGCCTGCCGCACAGCACACAGCTTTTGAGATTTGGATATACGCCTTCGATGTAGAGCAGCCGCTGCACAAAATAGCTCAGCACCGTACCGGGCGACAGGCCGGTGTCCAACGCGTACAGCGCGTTCACCGTCAGCGTAAACAGCCCGGGCGACACGTCGTCCTCCTGCGCCACCTTGTCCACCGCGTCCGCGATAAAGCATGCCGCAGCATAGGCGTCAAAATCGTTCTGCATGTTAAAAAAGGTACGGCGCACCGCACAGCTTTTGATGCCGTAGCGCCCGTCCTTCTCATAGAATACGTATTCACCGCAGCAGAACAGCGACGACGACGCAAACAGCTTGGAGGTGGGCTTTCTGGAACCGCGGGCCGATGCCGACATCTTGCCGAATTCCTTGGTCAGCAGCGTCACCATGCGGTCGTTTTCTTTATAATCCGCCGTCCGGATCACCACGGCCAGCGTCTGCCGGGGCGCGCCCATGCCTATTCGTAGCCCAGCTCGCGCATCATGCGCACGCTGTCGCGCCAGTTCTCCTCCACCTTCACAAACAGCTCCAGATACACCTTGGTGCCAAACAGCATCTCAAGGTCCTTTCTGGCTTCGGTGCCGATGCGCTTGAGCATCCGCCCTCCCTTGCCGATCACGATGCCCTTATGGCTGTTGCGCTCACATATGATGACGGCTGACACATCCGTGATATCCTTGTCCTCGCGGTAGCTCACGCGCTCCACCTGAACGCCAATGCCGTGCGGCACCTCCTCGTCCAGCAGCAGCAGCGCCTTCTCGCGGATCATCTCCGCGGCGATCACGCGCTCCGGCTGGTCGGTGTATTCGTCGTCGGGATAATAGCGCGGACCCGGCTGTAAATACTGCTTGAGCGCCGCAATCAGCTCGTCCACGCCGTCGCCCGTCTTGGCGGATATCTGCAGCACTTCTTCCTGCCCCGCCTCCTGCAAAGCTGAAACCGTCTCCAGGCTCCTCTCCTTGCCCGCCTTGTCCGTCTTGTTCACGGCCGCCACCACCGGCAGGCCGCCCTTGATCAGCCGCTCCAGTATGCCGATATCCGCATCGTTCACGCCGCGCACCGCATCCACCAGAAACAGCACCGCATCCACATCGCGCGTGGCGTCGAACGCTGTCTTCACCATAAATTCTCCCAGCCTGTTCTTGGGGTCATGCACGCCGGGCGTGTCGATGAACACCATCTGATAGTCGCGTCCCGTGAGCACACCCACGATACGGTTGCGCGTGGTCTGCGGTTTCTTGGACACGATGGCCACTTTTTCTCCCACGATGCGGTTGACGAGCGTGGATTTGCCGGCATTGGGCCGGCCCACCACCGCGATAAATGCCGAATGATGTGTCACTTCAGTTTTTCCATCTCCTTGCCTGTAAACGCGCTGGGCAGCAGCGCCTTCAGCTTTGTCGTTTCATTCTCAAGGCCGCTGTTGGACGCGATCACGTCCATATCCGGCCCAAACTCCATCAGCGCCTGGCGGCATACGCCGCACGGATATGTCAGATCACCCGAGTCTGACGTGACGGCGATCGCGTCAAACTCCCGTTCGCCCTCCGTCACCGCCTTGAAAAGCGCCACACGCTCCGCGCAGCACGTCACGCTGTACGACGCATTTTCCACGTTGGCCCCGGTATATATGCGTCCGCTTTTGCCCAGCAGCGCCGCGCCCACCCGGAAGTGCGAATACGGCACGTAGGCTCCTTCTTTGGCGTCCCTGGCTTTGTTCAGCAGCTCTTTATGCTCCATGGACTTCATACCCCGCAAATTTCAATATTTCGCGCTGGCGTTCGCGCATCTTTTCCTCTTCCGCCGGTTCGATATGGTCGTATCCGAACAGGTGCAGCATCGCGTGCACCGTCAGAAAAGCGATCTCCCGCGCGACCGTGTGCCCGTATTGCTCCGCCTGCTGCTTCGCGCGCGGCACCGATATCGCGATGTCGCCGAGAAACCCCGCCTCACCGGACGGAAATGACAGCACATCCGTCGTGCTGTCTATGCCGCGGTAGCGGCTGTTCAACTGCTGTACCGTCTCGTCGTCCGTCAACAGCAGCGATACGCCACCTTTCAGCCTTTCGCACTTGGCCGCGGCCTTCGCGGCCTTGATCGCGGCCTTTCGTATCTGCCTGTCGGGCTCTATGCCCTGCCAGGAAATATCCAGCTTCATGCCTACTCCTGTCCCGGATATTTGACACGCTCATGCAGCGCGCCGTCGTATACGCTCAAAAATGCTTTGCCCAGCGTGCTCATGTCGCGCCGGTTCAAGGGGCTGTCGTCCATCTGCCCGTCGGTGAACCGGGCGTGGATCAGCTTATCGATCATCTCCTTCACCTGATCGCGGTCAGGGTCTCCCAAGCTGCGCACAGCGGCTTCCACACAGTCCGCCAGCATCACGATGGCCGCTTCCTTGGTGTTCGGCTTGCTGCCGCGGTAACGGAAAGCGTTCTCGTCCGGCTCCATGCCCGCCTCCACCGCCTTGTGCAGGAAATACGGCACCACACCGTCGCCATGGTGCTGTGTAATGATCTTCTGCACGTCGCGCGGCAGCTTGAATCTCTGCGCCAGCTCCAGGCCGTAGTTCACGTGCCCGGTGATGATCTTCGCGCTCTCGCGCGGATCCATCATGTTATGCGGGTTCTCGCCCCGCTGGTTCTCCATAAAATAGCGCGGGTTCTTCAGCTTGCCCACGTCGTGGTAATACGCTCCCACGCGGCACAGCAGCGAATTCGCGCCCACCGCGTCCGCCCCGGCCTCGGCCAGGTTCGCCGTCAGTATGCTGTGGTGATACGTGCCCGGTGCTTCTATGGACAGGCGTTTGAGCAACGGATGGTTCGGGTTGGAAAGCTCCAGCAGTTTGGCCGGTGTGGAGACGCGGAACACTGCCTCCCAGATCGGCAAAGTGCCAATGGCCAGCACGCCCGCCAGCAGCCCGCTGCCCAGCGCAAAGGAACTGTCCCTTAGCAGTGACTCCAGCTTCACGTTGGCCGTGCCCACCACGCCGATGAGCGTGACCACCGCCACGCCCGCCGCGCCCGCGAGCAGCCCCGAGAATATCATCGCGCTGCGGTGCCCCGGCTTGTTCAGCGCAAACACCGCCACGCTGCCGCCGATGATCGTCACCAGCATGGTACGGATCATCGTTTCGCTCAATATGCCGGTATTCCACGAGCATATGATGCCCGCGATCACCGCCAGAAACATGTTGAGCGCCAGCGCGCTTTTCTGGGACACCAGCATGCAGGCCAGTATCGTGCCGAAAAACACGGGCATGATGCGCGCGTCCAGCCGGGCCAGCGGCACTGAAATAATGGCGATCACCACCACGATGGATGCCAGCACCAGCAGCTTGCGCGTATCGGTTATGACCTTGAATTCAAACTGGTACAGATAGAATCCGTACACGCCGAATATCAGCGTGAGCAGCAGCAGCATGCCCGCATACAGCGCATAGTCCACGCCCTGGCTGCCCACAACACCCAGCGCCGTCAGCACCGCCATCTGGGCTTCGGTCACCACTTCGCCCGCCACCACAACGGTCTGGTTCTGCTTGTATATCACCGGCTGCACCAGCTCAGCCACAGCTTCCCTCGCCTGATTGGTGGCTTCTTCGTCAAAGATCATATTGGCTTCGAGGTGCTTCTCCACCGGATAATAGGCCAGATAGATCGTGGCGGCGTCCGGATATCGCTGCCTCAGCACACTTTCGATAGCGTTTTTCTCAGCGGGAATATTGTCCTCCGGTATGCCGTGTGCCAGCACATCCTCCACCGTTGCCGATACCTCTTCGGACATACCCCTGATCTGCGCACTGTCCATCGACGCCAGCGCATATATGGCGGAATCCGGCATGGTTGCGTCGCCCAGCGCTTCCCGAACCTGTTGCTTCATATCCGCCGTGAGAAAGCCAGCCCAGTCGGCCTCAGCGGGTTCAAAAATACTCTTGTAGGTTTCCTGTGTGATGCCGTACCCGCCGTTTCTTACCTGCTGGAGGACGTACGCGTCCTGCATCAATTGAGCCTGTTCCATGGCCGCCGTATAATAGCTCAATATGTTCTCGTCCACGCGCGCAGTGATCACCGCATCGCGCGTGTATATATCCGAGACAGCCGCCCGCGCCTCCGCTTTTGCGGCTTCGGTGGATATCTCGTCGATGATATCCCGGCTGGCCGTGATGGTGGCCGGTGCCACCTCGCCCACCGCGATCTCGTATTTCACAGGTGTGATGGACACCGCAATCAGCGCAAACACGACCAGCAGCACGATCACGCCGATAACTGCGGAAATAAGCAGCCGCCTCTTCGGTGCCTTTTTTGCTGCCGTGTCCTGGTTCATGCGTTACCTCCTTTGTGTCTTCTCATACCTCTCATACGCCTTGATGATGCTCTGCACCAGCTCGTGCCGCACCACATCCCGGTGGGTGAGGTACTGCACGCTGATGCCTTCGATGCCTTCCAGT
>JAEYZN010000015.1 GCA_023428025.1 Bacillota bacterium | reverse complement strand
GTAGACCCTGGCCACCTCGTAGTGACGCGAGGCGTGGTAGGATACGATGTTGTTCTCCGCCGCATCGATCGTGCCGGAGGAATACTGGACGATCACCGCGCTGCTGACCAACGCCGCAGGCTTGCAGGAGTTTGAGGCGAGGTTCTATGGCCGTGGCGGCGAAAAGCTGGAGCTTACGAACAAGGAACAAACGGACGAGATATTGAAGGCGGTGGACGGCAGGGAATATGTCGTCTCCTCCATCAAAAAAGGCATAAAGAAAAAGAACGCGCCGCCGCCGTTTACCACGAGCTATCTGCAGCAGGCCGCCGCCAGCGCGCTGGGGTTCACCGCCAAGCGCACGATGCTGGTGGCCCAGCAGCTGTACGAGGGCGTGGAGATCGGCCAGGGCGGCCCGGTCGGTCTGGTCACGTATATCCGTACCGACTCGACGCGCGTGTCCGACGAAGCGCTGACCGCCGTACGGGAGCATATCGCGGCGCACTACGGGCAGGATTATCTGCCGGAGAAGCCCAACTACTACAAGAAGTCCCAGAAGGCGCAGGACGCTCACGAGGCGATCCGCCCGTCGCATATGGAACTGACGCCGGATTCCCTGAAAAACACGCTGTCCAAAGATCAGTATCGGCTGTACAAGTTGATATACACCCGTTTTATCGCCAGCCAGATGACGCCGTCCGTCTCCGAAACGATGGCGGTGAACCTTGAAGCGGGCGACTGCACGTTCCGGGCGAACGGTTCCCACATGATATTCAAGGGCTATACGGCCAGCTTCAACAGCGAGGAAGACGACAACAAGGACAACATACTGCCGCCGCTGCAGGAAGGCGAGGTATGCCCTTTGAAAACCCTCACTCCCAAGCAGAACTTCACGCAGCCGCCCAGCCGCTACACCGAGGCGACGCTGGTGCGCGCGCTGGAGGAAAAGGGCATTGGCCGCCCCAGTACCTACGCGCCCATCATATCGACGATACAGGAGCGGCGCTACATCGAGAAGGAAGGCCGGGCGCTCAAGCCCACGGAGCTGGGCGTCATCGTCAACAACCTGATGAAGCAGAAGTTCTCCGATATCGTGGACGTGGAGTTCACGGCGGACCTCGAGAACAAGCTGGACAACATCGAGAACGGCGGCCAGCAGTGGAAGAAGCTGCTGCGCGATTTCTACACGCCGTTTGAGCAGACGATAGAGGAAGCGGACAAGAGCATCGAGCGCGTGGAGCTGCCGGTGAAGGAATCCGACGTGGTGTGCGAGAAATGCGGCCGCATGATGGTGTACAAGGACGGGCGTTTCGGGCCGTTCCTGGCCTGCCCCGGTTATCCCGAATGCCGCAACACCAAACCGGTGGTGAAATACATCGACACGCCGTGCCCCAAGTGCGGCAAGCGCATCGTGGAGAAGCGCTCCGCCAAGACCAGAAAGACGTTCTACGGCTGCGAGGGCTATCCTGAGTGCGACTTCGTGTCGTGGGATATGCCGATCGCCGAGAAGTGCGAAGCGTGCGGGTCCATGATGGTGCTGAGGCGGCTGTCGGGCGGCAGCAGCTTCAAGAAATGCTCCAATCCCGATTGCGCGAAAAACCAGAAACGCAAAACAGACGGCAGTGAAGAATAGAGTCACCGTGATCGGCGCGGGGCTGGCGGGCAGCGAGGCGGCCTGGCAGCTTGTAAGCCGCGGCGTGCCTGTGCGGCTTTTCGAACAGAAACCGGATAGAAAATCTCCCGCGCACAAATCGGACGGCTTTGCCGAACTGGTGTGTTCCAACTCTCTGCGGGCCGACGGGCTGGAGAGCGCGGTGGGCCTGCTCAAGCAGGAGATGCGTGAGCTTAATTCGCTGGTCATGCGGGCGGCGGATGCCACGCGTGTGCCCGCGGGCGGCGCGCTGGCGGTGGATCGGGCCGCGTTTTCGTCTTATATCACAGAAGCACTGAACAATCATCAGAATATAGAGGTCGTTCGCGGCGAAGTGGAATCGCTGCCGGACGAGGGAATCATCGTGGCGGCGCCGGGGCCGCTGGTGGACCGCCAGTTGGCGCAGTCCATCGGGGAGCTGGCGGACGGCTTTTTGTCGTTCTTCGACGCGGCGGCGCCCATCGTGGTTGCGGACTCCATCGATATGGACAAGGTGTATTTCGCGTCCCGTTACGGCAAGGGCAATGGGGACGATTACCTGAACTGCCCGATGGACATGGCGCAGTATCACGCGTTCTGGGAGGCGCTGACCCAGGCCGAAACAACTCAGCTGCACGGCTTTGAGGACGATAAGGTGTTCGAGGGCTGCATGCCGGTGGAGACGATGGCGCGGCGCGGCGTGGAGACGCTGCGGTACGGGCCGATGAAGCCAGTGGGGCTGACCATGCCGGACGGGACCAAACCGTACGCCGTGGTGCAGCTGCGGCGGGAGGACAACGAAGGCCGGATGTATAACCTCGTCGGGTTTCAGACGCATCTGAAGTTCGGCGAGCAGCGGCGCGTGTTCGGCATGATCCCCGGCCTGGAGAACGCGGCGTTTGCGCGGTACGGCGTGATGCACAAGAACGCGTTTGTGTACGGCCCCAAGGTACTGAACCGGTTTTACGAGTGCAAGACGCGCCCCGGCCTGTATCTGGCGGGGCAGATCACCGGCGTGGAGGGGTATGTGGAGAGCGCAGCTTCCGGATTGCTGGCGGGAGTCTGCGCCGCGTGTGATGTTTTGCAGCAGCCGCGGCCATTGTTCTCTCGCGATACGGCGATCGGGGCGCTGGCGGCCTATGTGTCCGAATATGCGGGATCAGATTTTCAGCCGATGAATATTACATACGGTTTGATCAATACAATAGAGGCAAGAGCAAAAGGACGGGATAAGAAGCGGCTGATCTCGGAGCGGGCGCTGGACGAGGTCCGGCGCGTCGTGGCTGAAGGATCAGGGCGCAATACGAACTCTTCGTCCTCTGTCTGACGATTCTTTTCGTCAGGCGAGGCGTTGAACTGTCGCTTGGCATAGTTACGCAAGGCGACGAGAACGAAACATGGTGTAAGAAGCGCGGGCAGAGGCGGGTCCATACTACGGCCCTGACCCTTGGCAAAGGAGAAGCAATATGATGGAAGCCACAACAATCGTCGCGGTGCGGCGGAACGGACAATGCGCCGTCGCGGGAGACGGACAGGTGACGTTTGGGCAGAATACGATCATGAAACACAACGCCAAGAAGGTGCGGCGGCTGTACAACGACAAGGTCGTGGTGGGGTTCGCGGGCTCGGTGGCGGACGCGTTCACGCTGTGCGAGCGGTTCGAGGCCAAGCTGGAGCAGTACAGCGGCAGCCTGCAGCGCGCGGCGGTGGAACTGGCGCAGGAGTGGCGCAGCGACAAGATACTGCGCAAGCTGGAGGCCATGCTGATCGCGGCGGACAAGGATGAACTGCTGGTGGTGTCGGGCAGCGGCGAGGTGATATTGCCGGACGACGATATCGCGGCCATCGGCTCGGGCGGCATGTACGCCATGGCCGCGGCCAAGGCGCTGAAGGAGAACACGGAGCTGTCGGCCAGGGAGATCGCCACCAAGGCCATCACCATCGCGGGGCAGATCTGCGTGTTCACGAACGACCGCATCACGGTGGAGGAGGTATAAGCATGTCTCACCTGACGCCAAAACAGATCGTCGAAGAGCTGGATAAATACATCATCGGTCAGGATCAGGCCAAGAAAGCGGTGGCCATCGCGCTGCGCAACCGTTACCGCCGCAGGCTGCTCGACCAGGAGATGCAGGACGAGATCACGCCCAAGAACATCATCATGGTGGGCCCCACGGGCGTGGGCAAAACGGAGATCGCGCGCAGGCTCGCCAAGCTGATGAACGCGCCGTTTGTGAAGGTGGAAGCCACCAAGTTCACTGAAGTGGGCTACGTGGGCCGGGACGTCGAGTCGATGATCCGCGATCTGGTGGAGGCGTCCATCCGCATGGTGAAAGCGTCCCGCCGGGAGACCGTGATGGAAAAGGCGGAGCGGGCGGCGGAGGAACGGCTGGCGGACGTGCTGGAGCCGCTGCCCAAGAAGCCGCAGTCCAACCCGTTTCAGGCGCTGCTGGGCCAGGGGCAGAGCGCCCCGGCCGAGACGGCGGAGGAGCGGCAGCGCCGCATGACAAAACGCGAGGAGACGCTTGCGCTGCTGCGCGCGGGGAGGCTGGACGACATGATGATCGAGGTGGAGGTGGAGGACAATGCCTCGCTCGGCATCGAGATCGCGGGAATTGGCAGCGACATCAACCTCGGGGACATGTTCGGCGGGCTGCTGCCCAAGAAGACCAAGAAACGCCGCGTGACGGTGGCCGAGGCGAAGAAGATATTCACGCAGGAAGAGGCCGACAAGCTGATCGACATGGATGAGGTGACCAACACGGCGGTGGAGCGCGCCGAGCAGGACGGCATCATCTTCCTCGACGAGATCGACAAAATCGCAGGCAAGAACATGGGCGCGGGCCCGGACATTTCGCGCGAGGGCGTTCAGCGCGACATACTGCCCATCGTGGAGGGCAGCACCGTGGTGACGAAGTACGGCCCGGTGAAGACGGACTACATGCTGTTCATCGCGGCGGGCGCGTTCCATGTCGCCAAGATATCCGACCTGATCCCCGAGCTGCAGGGGCGTTTCCCCATCAAGGTGGAATTAAAGCCGCTGACAGCCGACGACTTGAAGCAGATACTCGTCCAGCCCAAGAACGCGCTGATCAAGCAGTATCAGGCGCTGCTGCAGGCGGACAACGTGCGCCTTGTGTTTCAGGAGGACGCGATCGAGGCCATCGCCAGATACGCCAAGATGGTCAATGAGACGTCCGAGAACATCGGCGCGCGGCGGCTGCACACCGTGATTGAGACGCTGCTGGAGGACATCTCGTACAACGCGGGCGGCAACCACCCGGTGATCGACGTCATTATCGACGCGGCGTACGTGAAGGAACACCTGCAAGGCCAGATCAAGGATACCGACCTGCAAAAATACATACTGTAGAGCCGTAATGAGGGGCAGTCGGACAGCGGGCTGCCCCTTAAAAACCATTCTTGGATGATCCGCTTCCCCCAGACACTAAATTACAGGCCATACAGGAGGTTGGTGCCTGGGAATTTCAGTGTGCCGCATTGCTGCGCGCTGCGACGGGAAATATGAAGGAGCCGCCTGCGGCGACAGCTGCCCCGTATCCTAAAGGGTAGCCCCTCTCGGGGAGCCAAAGCTATCGCCGCCGCATCAGGCAGTGCAGGGCGCGGTCAGAAACATATACCCATGTGATTATACAAAAGAAGCTTAGTCTTCCTTTGCTTTTTTTGTTGCACCATAACCACCAGTCTGTCGACCCTACGGCTCTGCTCTTCCAAGACCTTGTCCTGTAATATCAGGGCACCATTTCTAAATGCTTCGTCGATCATCTGATTCAGCTTTTTCTTTTCCTGCCAAAGCCTATATTCATAGATGTTTCGCATAATGCCTCTATCAGCAAAGTGAGTATTTCCGGTAGGCTCTATAGATATAACTATTGTATTACTATAGAATATTTTTAAACTACAGTAGTTGATGTATGGCTTTCATAGCAACACCTATAATCATGATGGAGGTGATTGCATGACAGAGAAATTAAGCCTTCAAATAGGCAGGAGAATCAGAAACCGCCGTGAAGCTTTGGGATTAACAAGGGACAATTGGCGGAACAATCGGAATTATCCGTTCAGTTCCTTGCGGATATTGAAACGGGCAGAAAGAATATGACCACCAATTCCCTTTATAAGGTGGCGCAAGCTTTGAATTTATCCTCCGACTTTATCTTGTTTGGAGAAGAAAGCAAAGTGAGTCAAACGCAACTTGAAAGCAAACTTGCAAGCCTGTCAAAAAAGGATAGAGAACTTGCGGAAAACATATTGGATAATTTTCTTAAGGCTGTTAAAAGAAAATAGCTCAATAATTCGAATCAATCGGTTTGACGGCGCGGGGGCCCCAAAAAGCTTCTGATTTTGGGGTGCTCGTTTAGAAACAAAGCCTCTCTTTAAAATCCAAATACAGAATAGCCGTGCGGCGCGATGCGCATAATAATGCTATCCTTTTTTTCGCGGGAGAGCATGATTTATGAAAGCAATCGTAATGGCCGGCGGAGAGGGCACGCGCCTTCGTCCGCTCACGTGCGCCGTTCCCAAGCCCATGGTGACTCTGCTCGACAAACCGATGCTCGTGTATACCACTGAGCATCTTTTGCGCCATGGAATTTCGGAGATGGCGCTGACGCTCGGCTATCTGCCGTCCGTCGTCACCGACTGGTTCGAGGAGAACAAGCCGCAGAACGTCCATATGGAGTATTACATCGAAGATGTGCCGCTCGGTACGGCGGGCAGCGTGAAAAACGCCGCGCCGTTCATCGACGGCACTTTTTTGATCGTCAGCGGCGACGCGCTGACGGATATCGACCTGACGGCGGCGGTGCAGGCGCACAGGCAGGGCGGCGCGCTCGCGACCATCGTCTTGAAGCGCATGGGCAGCCCGCTGGAATACGGTGTGGTGATCACGGCGGACGACGGCGGCGTGGAGCGGTTTGTGGAGAAACCGGGCTGGGAGGACGTGTTTTCCGACACCGTGAACACCGGCATCTATGTGCTGGAGCCCGAGGTGCTGGACCTGATTCCGGACAGGACGCAGTTCGACTTTGCGAAAAACGTGTTCCCAACGATGATGAGCAAAGGCATGCCGATATACGGCTACGTGGCTGAGGGCTACTGGTGCGATGTCGGCAACATCGAAAGCTATATACGCGCGCATGAGGATATTTTGAAGGGCGCGGTAAAAGCGGATATTCTGGGCCGCAACGCGGGCGGTATCTGGGTGGGCGACGGCGCATCCATCAGCAACTCGGCCTTGATCCAGTCGCCCGGTTTCATCGGCGCGGGCGCGGTCATCGGCGACGGCGCGAAGATCGGGCGGTATGCCTGCGTGGGCGCGGGTGCGCGCGTGGGCGCTTATGCCAACCTGAAGCGCTGCGTGCTGCATACAGGCGCGCGCATCGGGCGGTATGCCAAGCTGTCCGGCTGCGTGGTGGCGGCAAATAGCTCTGTGGGCGAGCGCTGCAGCGTGTATGAAGGCGCGGTGGTGGGCGAGCGCTGTGCGCTGTCCGGCGAGAGCCGGGTATCCCCGCGCGTGCGCATCTGGCCGGAGAAGCAAGTCTCCGCGGGTGCGGTGGTGGGCGAAAACATCGTGTGGGGACACGGTGAGCGCACCGGCTTCATCGGGCGCGGCGGCTTTGTGGGCGACATCGGTGTGGACCTGACGCCGCTGCGGCTGGCGAAGATATTCGGCGCGGTGGCGGAGTACATGTCGGGCAAGCGCGTGGCGGTGTGTACCGACGGCTCGCCGCTGTGCTGCGCGGCTTTGAAGCAGGCGGCGGGCATGCTCACGATGAGCGGCGCGGATGTGCTGGCAATGGCGGGCGTGCTGCGCCCGGTGTGCGCAATGATGGCGCAGACGCTGGATGCCGGGCTGTGCGTGATGCTGCACGCCCACAAGCAGAAGCTGTATGTGGACCTGTTCGAGCCGTCGCTGTTCATGCTGTCCAAGCAGGCGCGCAAAAAGATCGAGGACAAGTACTTCTCGCAGGGCGAGCGGCTATCCTGCACAGAGACCGGCAAGCAGACCTGGGTGGACCTGGCGGACAGCTTTTATATCAGCGCCATCACGCAAAAGACGGACTGGAGCGCGGTAAAGGCGGCAGGCCTGCATGTGGTGGTGGCGGGCGGACGGGACGCGGACGCGTTTATTGCAAAAGCGCTGGAAGCGTGCGGCGTGCGCGTGAGCCGGTGCGACGGATCGGCTATCGACAAGGCGGTGCAGGGTGAGGAAGCGGCGTTCGGCGTGCGCATGGCGAAAAACGGCCAGATCGGCGCGGTGTACCTGCCGGACGGGCGCATACTCGGGCCGGACGAATGCCGCACCTTGGCGTACTATCTGGTGATGAACGGCCTTTCGGGCAGCGAGATCAGCTTGCCGTCCGGCGTGATGCGCGGCGTGGTGACGATGGCGGATGTGCTGGGTTTTACGTACTCGTTCACATCCGAGGAAGCGGCGGCGCAGTCACTGCCGCCCGATTCACGGCGGGTGCTGTTCGACGGCGTTTATACGCTGTGCCGGTTTGCGGAGCATCTGGCGCGGACCGGACTGTCCGCCAATGAGATCGGCGCGATGATCGAACCGGCGCACATCAAAGTGAAGGCGGTGGGGTGCGACTGGGAGGACATCGGGCGCGTGATCGGCGGGGTGTATGCCCAGGGCGGGGCGACAGCCAGCGAAGGCCTGCGCCTCGATGTGGCGGGCGGCTACGGCTATATCTGCCCGCACGCGACACGGCCCACGATCATCATCCGCACCGAGGGCGATACCGAGGAGTTCGCCGCTGAATTGTGCGAGAGGTACACGGACATGGTGCGGCGGATACTGAAAAAACCTCAGGAAGAGGCGGAAACTGAACAGAACTGAAAAGGGCTTTTAGAATAAAACCGGGGATTGACCAATGCATCGGGCGAAGCGGTAACATGCTTTTCAAGCGCGTTACCCGTTATGGGCGCTGCCTCGGGCTTCCGGCTGTTTTATCGAATGGCTCAGCATGATGACCAGCCGAAAAAAAGATTGAGGATATGGCCACTGAAGGGTACTTTGGCATTGATGCTCAACTTCTTTAAGGCAACTTTTTTAATGCGTTTCCTTTTCATTGACTTTTCTTACCTCTATCCGGTATACTTTATAAATAGGAAGTATTTGCTTAAGTTTTTCTAAAAAGGAAGTGAGACAATGGACAGCATACCCCGAGGTCTGCTAAACGGCTTCACATCCCAATGTGGAAACATAGACCAATCAGCCGGCGCTTATCATAGGTTGTTGTCCATTGTGCATTTATGCTGATGGGTTAAATTGCCTGTGAATCGCCGTCTGCTGGGACGGCTTTTTTATTGCTTTTATGTTTTCGCTGGGAAATCCTAAATAAGAAAGGAATGATTCCAGTGAATTTCATGAACAGGAAGAACCTTCTCAGGCGGGTTCAAAAAAACAAACAGGATACCGAGGCCAAACTCCGCTCCTATGCTTTACTGACGGCGGGGAATCTGTTTGCACGCCTGTCCGCCACGCAAGCGGGACTCACAAATGATGAAGTCAAAAACAGGCAGGATGATTTCGGAAAGAACGTCATCACCGTAGGAAACAAAGATACGGTGCTGCACAGGCTCCGGGAAGCAGTGATTAATCCCTTCAACATCATTTTGTTTCTCGTTGCCGGCATCACGTATTTTACAGATGTCGTTGTGTCATCGAAACCCGACTATCTCACCGTTATTATCATTTTGTCTCTGGTACTGCTCTCCAGCCTGGTTGCTTTTGTGCAGAGCCAGCGGTCCAATGCCGCCGCCGAAAAGCTGTCTAAAATGATCTCCAACAAAGCGGATGTCTGGCGGGATGGAGAACTGACTGAAATTTCAATGGATGAGGTTGTTCCCGGCGATATCGTGCGGCTTTCGGCAGGCGATATGCTCCCGGCGGATGTGCGTTTTTTGACGACCAAAGATACGTTTGTCGCGCAGGCGGCCCTGACCGGAGAATCCAATCCCGTGGAGAAATTCAACGATATACGGAACAAGCCGGATGATGCATTAACGGATCTGCAAAACATCGGCTTCATGGGCTCCAACGTTGTCAGCGGCAGCGCCACGGCTGTGGTGCTGGCGACCGGCAACAACACGTATTTTGGCTCGATGGCGAAATCCCTATCCGGTGACAGAGCGAAAACCAGCTTTGAACGCGGTGTGGATTCGGTCAGCAGGCTTCTGGTGCGGATGATGCTCGTGATGGTTCCCATCGTCTTTCTGATCAACGGGCTGGCAAAGGGCGATTGGCCAAGCGCCCTGCTTTTCGCCATCAGCATCGCGGTGGGACTGACGCCGGAAATGCTGCCTGTGATCATGACCTCAACGCTCGCAAAAGGCGCGGTCTCCATGTCCAGGCACAAGGTCATTGTCCGCACCCTCGGCGCGATACAGACCTTTGGCGAAATGGATGTGCTTTGTACCGACAAAACGGGGACGCTGACCGAGGACAAGATCGTGCTGGAGAAATACATGAATCTGCACGGCGAGGACGACGCCCGCATTCTGCGCCATGCTTATCTCAACAGCTACTTTCAGACCGGTCTCAAAAATCTGATTGATATTGCCATCATCAACCGGGCCGAGCAGAATGGGCTGAGAAACACTCTGGACGCTTACAGCCGCGTGGATGAAATCCCCTTTGATTTTTCGCGCCGCCGGATGAGTGTGGTTCTGTCGGATAAAAGTGGGAAACGCCAGCTCATCACAAAGGGCGCGGTGGAGGAGATCATCGCCATTTCGTCTTTTGTGGAGATGAACGGTCGCGTTGTGCCGATGGATGAACAAGCCCGGCGCATCGCATTGGCAACATATCAAAAGCACAATGCGGACGGCCTGCGGATGATTGCCGTGGCGCAAAAAAATGAGGTTCCCGGCAGCGCGACATTCAGCGTGGCCGACGAGAAGGGGATGGTCTTGATCGGCTTTGTGGGTTTCCTCGATCCACCCAAGGAGAGCGCCAAAGCCGCCATCGCCGTGCTTTGTGAGCATGGGGTACGGACGGTTGTCCTCACCGGAGACAGCGAAGGCGTGGCCGTGAAAGTCTGCGGCAAGGTGGGCGTGAACACTTCCCGCCTTTTTACGGGCCGCGACATAGAGAGAATGGACGATGCCGCATTGCTGGATGCAGTCAGAACGTGCGATTTGTTTGCGAAGCTGTCACCGTCCCAGAAGGAGCGGGTGGTCAAAGCGTTCCAGACCGCAGGGCATACGG
The DNA here is from genome assembly GCA_023428025.1 of Bacillota bacterium. GTDB lineage: Bacteria > Bacillota > Clostridia > Christensenellales > SZUA-584 > SZUA-584. The sequence continues at coordinate 1,979 of JAEYZN010000015.1, read as the reverse complement.
TGGGCTATATGGGTGACGGCATCAACGACGCGCCGCCGCTGCGGCAGGCGGATGTGGGAATTTCCGTGGACAGCGCGGTGGACATCGCCAAGGAAACCGCCGACATCATTCTGCTGGAAAAGGATCTGATGGTACTGGAAGAAGGCGTCATCGAAGGCCGTCATACCTTCGGGAACATCATCAAATACATCAAAATGGCGGCAAGCGGTAATTTGGGCAACATGATTTCGGTGATTGCGGCCAGCATCTTCCTTCCATTTTTACCGATGCTGCCGGTACAGATATTGACACAAAACCTGCTGTGCGATTTCTCTCAAATGGGCATGCCATTCGACAGCGTGGACAAAGAATACATCAAAAAGCCCCGTAAATGGGAAACAGGGTCCATAAAATCCTTTATGGCGCTTTTGGGGCCTGTTAGTTCCATCTTTGATATTCTATGCTTCGCCGTCATGTGGTGGGCTATCGGCGCAAATACGGTGGAGCTGTCGCCCTTATTTCAATGCGGATGGTTCGTATTCGGCACGGTATCGCAGGTGCTGGTCATTCATATGATCCGTACGGCGAAAATCCCGTTCCTGCAAAGCAGGCCATCCGTGCCGCTCTTCCTGTCCACGTTTATCGTCGCAGCGGTTGCGCTCATCACCGGCTTTACGGACTTTGCGATAGGACTTGATATGCTGCGCCTGCCGCTTACATTTATCCCATGGCTGGCCGTTATTCTAGCAGGCTATCTCCTGTGCGTACAGCTTATTAAGAAACTGTATGTGCGTCGGTACGGAGAGTGGATGTGACGAAAAAACTAAAAAGTGGGTTTCACTTTCAACAGTTCCATACATGAAACAGGGAGCTTGACTGTAAATGTCAGACTCCCTGTATTGTTGTTGGCAGCACTGTCAGCTTGTATAGTTCTTTGTAATCTGTAGTAAATGGAACTGCAAATACCATTATCGTGCCTGTGCCGCCATATGCACACGCACCTCGCGGGCGAGCACCAACTCCTCGTTGGCGGGGATGACCGCGACGGTCACGCGCGAATCCGGAGCGGAGATCACCGTCTCATCGCCGCGGCAGGCATCGTTTTTGTCGTTGTCCAGCAGTACGCCCATGTGGGCGAGCGGCCCGCATACCAGGCGGCGCACCAGCGCGGAGTTCTCGCCGATGCCGCCGGTGAAGGCCAGCAAGTCCAGCCCGCCCAGCTGCGCGTAGTAGCTGCCGATGTAGCTGCGGATGCCGTGGCAATACACGTCGATGGCGAGCTGCGCCTGCTTGTTGCCCGCATCCGCCGCTTCCTGAATGTCGCGCAAATCGCCCGAAACACCGGAGATGCCGAGCAGGCCGCCCCGCTTCACCAGGCCGTCCCACACCTCGTCCAGCGTCATGCCGGACCTGAGCAGATAGATGGGGATGAACGGATCGAGGTCGCCGGTACGGGTGCTGTGCTGCACGCCCGTCTGCAGTGAGAACCCGAAGCTGTTGTTCTGAGACTGGCCGTCCCTGATGGCGCAGATGGAACCGCTGCCGCCCAGATGGCACGATATCACATGTCTGGGGTTGCCGTATTTTCTGGCCGTCTCGGACACGAAGCGGTGCGACGCGCCGTGGTAACCGTAACGCCGGATGCCGTGGGCCTGCGCCCATTCGTGCGGGATGCCGTAGACGTACGCTTCCTCGGGGATGGTGCGGTGGAAGAACGGCTCGAACACGCCCACCATCGGCATATCGGGCAGCAGCGCCTTGAACGCACGGATGGCTTCAAGGTACGCGCTGTTGTGCACCGGCGCGATGTTCATGTAATCCATGAGGCCCTGCATGCAGCCGTCGTCGATATCGTGCACACCGGTGTAGCCCTTGCCGATCACCGTCTTGAAACCGATGGCATCCACATCAGCCACACTGGCGATCATGCCTGTGTCTGCGTCTGTCAGCACATCGAGAAATATCGATATGCCCTCGCGATAGGACGGAATGTCCACACC
>JAEYZN010000042.1 GCA_023428025.1 Bacillota bacterium | reverse complement strand
ATGCCAGCCTCAAGGACGAACTACTGCGCGGCGGCAAGGCGCTGTATTCCTTCGGAAAACGGTCGCTGGAGCTGCCCGGCCAGATGTCGGATCTGCTGCGTATCGCGTCCAAGGGCGAGGCCCGGCTCGGCATCAGTGTCGTGGGCTCCGAAGTGCCCATGGCGCGGTTCGACCGCATCATGAACCGGCTGATCGTCGGTCTTCTGAATGCCGCCGCCGTCGTCGGCTCATCCATACTGTGCACCACCGACATGGAGCCCAAGCTGCTGGGCATACCGCTGCTGGGCGTGCTGGGCTTTTCAGCGTCGTTCATCATGACGGTATGGCTCATCGTGCGCATACTGCGCGGCAACCGGAAGCCGAAGCTCAAGCGCGGCCGCCTTATCAGAAAGCGGTTTACCGCCAAGTCTTAGCAACAGGCTTTTCTCAAAAAATAAACCCTCCGCGTTATATACGGAGGGTTTACTTATCTGCCGGTGCGTTTCATTATACCTGTGGGCACTACCACGCTCTCCCTGCGCCCTTGAGACCGTTCTGTCATCGCAGTAAGCGGGTTTCTTTTCATGCCTTGCCGCGAGCCTGCCCTGCTCCCCTACAGCTTCGTTGGACAGGCTCGCAGCCCGGCATGTTTTTTTCCAGCTCCCCCAATCCGGCATCCGTTGCCCCGGCAAATGTCAACCGCTCAATACTTGCCGAAATCGTTGTCCGTAAGATCAATCTTAGGTGTATTGAGAGACGGGCCTTTCTGTGGTGCCGCCGGAGCTGCCGCCGGAGCAATCTGCGCCCTGGAGCTCTTTACGGCATTCTTCAGCGCGAACTGGCCCACCATGCTCTTGAGCAGGTCAGCCTGACTGGATAGCTCCTCTGCCGCCGCTGCCGCTTCCTCAGACGTCGCCGAGTTGGTCTGCACCACCTGGGAAAGCTGTTCGATGCCGCGGTTCACCTGTGTGATGGCGCTGGCCTGCTCATTGGACGCGCTGGCGATCTCGCCCACCAGCTGAGCCGCCTTTTCCACGCCCTGCACGATGGATACCAGCGCTTCCGCCGTCTCGTCTGCGATCTTGGTGCCGGCTGCTGTTTTGCCGATCGAGCCCTCGATGAGTTCCGTGGTCTCCTTGGCCGCGCCCGCGCTGCGTGCCGCGAGGTTCCTGACCTCTTCCGCCACCACCGCGAAGCCTTTACCGTGCACGCCCGCACGCGCCGCTTCCACCGCCGCGTTCAAAGCGAGTATGTTGGTCTGGAACGCAATGTCGTCGATCACCTTGATGATCTTCGATATGCTGCGCGAAGCATCGCTGATATCGCCCATCGCCTGCTGCATCGCCTGCATCCGCTCGTTTCCGTGGGAAGCCTCGGACGCCGCCGATGTGGCCAGTTCGTTCGCCTTGTTCGCACTCATCGCGTTCTGCCGCGTCTGTTCGGCGATCTGCGTCACCGAGACGGTCAGCTCTTCGATGGAGCTGGACTGTTCCGTCGCGCCCTGGGATATCTCCTGGCTGCCGTCGGACACCTGTTTGGTGCCGGAGGCCACCTGTTCCGCCGCAAGGCCGATCTCGCCCAGCACCTCATTCAGCGAAGCCGCTATGCCGTTGATGGAATCCTTCAGCGCGATGAAGTCGCCCCTGTATTCCGCTGTGATGCCCACGTCCAGGTTTCCCTGGGACATCTCGCCCAGCACATAGGATATCTCGGCGATATATTGCTTGATGGCCTCCAGAGTCCCGTTGAGCGATTCCTTGATGATGGCGTGGTCGCCCTTGTAATCGCCCTCCATACTCACATTCAGGTTGCCTTTCGCCATCTCTTCCAGCACGGCGGACGCCTCCTGCACCGGCTTTATCACCGCGTCCAGCGTATCGTTCACGCCCTCCACGATCCTGCGGTAGTCGCCCAGATGCTTGTCCGCATCGGCGCGGGTGGAGAGCTTGCCTTCCACCGCCGCCTGCGCCAGCATGTTCGCGTCTGCCACCAGCGCCTGTATCGCCCCCAGCATGTCTCGGAACGCGGTATACAACTGGCCGACCTCGTCTTTGCTCTCATAGCTCGTCCTCTTTACGTTTGTGTCGCCGGAGGCCAGCTGTACGGCCACATCGGATATGTGCCGGATCGGCTTGCTGATGGCGCGCGATATGATGATGCCCAGCGCCATCGCGATCAGCACCCCTGCCGCCACGATGACAATCATGATGGTGATCGTGGCTTTTACCGCGTTCTCCTGATCCTGCATCAATTGATTGGCCATCTCCAAATTGGAAGCCACCGCGCTGTCGACGGCGTCCGTGGCCTCCGCGATGATCGCGACGGCGCTGTCGGACTTGAGCTGCTCGTACGCCGCGTCGAAATCTCCCGCCACACCGGCACTGATCAGCTGGTCCCTGAGGATGCGGAAAGCCTCTATTTTCTCGGACATTTCCGCATACATGAGCTTCTCATCCTCTGTTATACATGTCCCCTTAAATAGTTCAAGGTTGTGCAGCATGTTTTCATCCGTTTCCGGGATGGCCTCCTGAACCTGCGCAGCCGCTGCCATGTCCTTCTCAAGCACAGCATCCCTGTACAAAGAACGCTGTTTCTGGAACTCGCCCAGCACATAGCCCAGATACCCCTGGGAGTTGCCGTAGTTTATAAAAAGATTATCACTGCTCGTGTTCACATTCGTCAAAGAAATGATACCGAAAACGCCCACGCCGCCTGCGATCAGGGCGATCAATAAAAAAGCCGTAATCAGTTTCGCCGATATTTTCATATTCCTGAACCACTTCATTTCGCAAATTCTCCCTTTTCTTCAAAACAATTTTGTTTGTCGATCTCTCGTGCTGCCCGCCAGTACAGCCTGCTTATGCTGCTGCTTTTGGCTGCTCTATGCATCTGCCTTTATTGCTGATTCTCCGATCTTGTCCACTTCGGCGTCGCTGAACAGCTTCTCGCAGTCCAGCAGCAGGGTGACCTGTCCACCCAATTTGCCGACGCCGCTCAGATACCGTGTGCTCGCACCTGTCCATACGCCGGGCGGAGGCACAATGTCGCTGTCGGCCAGCGTCAGCACCTCGGCCACCCTGTCCACAATAAGCCCCACAGAAAAACTCTTTGTCTCGATCACAATGATACATGTTCTGTCCGTATACGCCTCGGGTGGTTTTTTGAACTTCAGGCGCATATCGATCACCGGGAATATTTTCCCCCGCAGATTGATGATGCCCTTGATGTAGCCCGGCGCTTCAGGGATCGGGTTGATGGGCTGCAGGCCGATGATCTCAGTCACAAACCGAATCTCAATTCCGAAAACCTCATCTCCCAGAGCAAAAGTCAGATACCGTCCGTGCATCATGTCAGTGGATTCTCCCATCCACTGTTCTTCCTCCAACATGGCGCGTGTCTCCCCTCGAAATTCTCATTTTTCCGTTTTCTTGCATCAATAAATAAATCTTATTAACGTCCGTACGTTCGTTCGTTTAATTATATCGGGCATTTAATCGGAAAGCTTAATGATAAAAATGAGACAATTGAAAGCTTATTTCAATTTTTTAAATCGACTCAGAATAAAAAAAGGTTTTTGACCCCATTCCAGAAGCTCATCCAGACAGCCTGCCATGAGGCTCTGTCATGGCCCATTGTTATCATCCAGTCCAGATATCCCTGAATCATCAGCATATACGATATAAAGAACGACTCAAACGCGCTGTAATCGGCCAGAGCGGGATACCTCTCGTTCAGAGCTTTATAGAGCATATCCTTGAGCCTCTTGTCAAAATGCCATTCGGTGGTATCTGAAATCAGAACGTTGGTGCCGCTGCCGTAATAGATAAACATCCTTTTCCACAGCAGCAGCCGTTCACGGTCGGTGAACATACTCACGATACTGCCAAACAAGCCTTTCAGCAGGTCCTCCGCAGATTCGTTTTTGACCTGCTCGTAGGCCTGCTTCATCTCCGCAAATATCTGCAGACGCTGCTCCTGCAGCACCAGCAGATATAGTTCTTCCTTGCTTTCAAAGTGCGAATACAGAGACTGCTTTTTTAACCCCACCGCCTTGGCGATGTCCTGCATCGTCGTGCCTTCGTACCCGTAATGTGCAAAGCAATAATACGCGGAATCCTTGATCTCGTCCTTTGTTGCCATTATTCGTCCCCTTTCTAAGTGTTTGCAATAGACCATCATAATAAACCTCTGACAAGCCATATCTTATTTCGGCAAACCCAATCTCAAGACCTGTTATTTTTCCTGTTCATGTTTTAATTTTCTTTATATATCCATTATGCTTTGAGGCTTTCCATGCAAAGACAGGCAAGGCTCTTCGCCCTTCGAAGAACCTTCTCTCAATTCAAAATGAACCGCTTCGTGATAAAATTCCATCGAAATGAAAAAGCCCTCTGCCATTGCGGCGACAGAGGGCTGCGCGGCCCGTTTTTATCGGGCTGTATTCATGTGTTCTGGCTTCAGTACTTGCCAAAATCGTTCTCGGATAAATCGATCCGGGGTGCGCACGGCGCCTGGTCCTCCTGCGCGGGCGTCCGTTTGTCTGCGGGCAGGGCTGCCGCCGCGCCGTCGTGAATGGTGAACCGGCCCACCATCGCTTTGAGCATTTCGGCCTGGCTGGACAGCTCTTCCGCCGCCGCCGCCGTCTCTTCGGACGTAGCCGAGTTGGTCTGCACCACCACCGACATCTGCTCGATGCCGCGATCCACCTGTGTGATGGCGCTCGCCTGCTCGCCCGACGCGTTCGCGATCTCGCTCACCAGCGCCGCCGCCGTCTCCACGCCGTCCACAATGATGCTCAGCGCCGCCGCCGTCTCGTCCGCGATCTTCGTGCCCGCCGCCGTCTTGATGATGGAGCCTTCGATCAGCTCCGTCGTATCCTTCGCCGCGCTGGCGCTTCTGGCCGCGAGGTTGCGCACCTCTTCCGCCACCACCGCGAAGCCCTTGCCGTGCACGCCCGCCCGCGCGGCTTCCACCGCCGCGTTCAAAGCGAGAATGTTGGTCTGGAACGCGATATCGTCGATCACCTTGATGATCTTCGATATGCTGCTGGACGCCTCGTTGATCTCGCTCATCGCCTGCTGCATCGCCTTCATCCGCTCGTTGCCCTTCGCCGCTTCGGATACCGCCGTCGTGGTCAACTCGTTGGCCTTGTTCGCGCTGATGGCGTTCTGGCGCGTCTGTTCGGCGATTTCCGACACCGACGCGGTCAGCTCTTCGATGGCGCTGGCCTGCTCCGTGGCCCCCTGCGATATCTCCTGGCTGCCGTCCGACACCTGCCTGGTGCCCGCCGCCACCTGGTCCGCCGCAAGGCCGATCTCGCCCAGCACCTCGCTCAGCGAAGCCGCGATGTGGTTGATGGAGCCTTTCAACGCCACGAACTCGCCCTTGTATTCCGTCTCGATGCCCACGGCCATGTTGCCGCCGGCCATCTCGCCCAGCACATGGGATATCTCGCCGATATAGCCCCTGATCTCAGCCAGCGCGCCGCACAGGTTCTCCGCGATCTCGCTGAACAGCGCGTGCAGGTTCTCGGTATCTTCGTCCGCGTTGGCCACCACGATGTCGCACTCCAGCTCCCCGCGCGACAGGCGCTGCAGCGTCGCCAGCAGCTTGTCCACCTCGGTCGCCTGATACCGCGCCTGTTTGTCCGCCACGGCCCGCGCTTTTTCAATGGTCTTGAACGCGCCGCGCACCTCGTGATCCAGTATCCCGGCCAGCAGGCCCACCTCGTCGTTGGTCCGCACATTCACCGGATGGTCCAGATCACCCTCAGCCATCGCCTTGGCCAGCGCCGTCGCCGCCTTGACCGGCTTCACGATCCGCCCGGATATCAGGAACGTGAGCGCCGCCACGATCAACAGGCTGATGCCGACGATCACCGCGATGGTGATGATCAGGCTGTTCACCGGCCCCATCATCTCCGTCTCGGATATGGAATACGCCATGCTCCAGTTGGGTGTATTGGGGATGGGCGCGTATATGGCGTAGTATGGCTGCCCGGCGTTGCTGTATTGGCTCAGCCCGCCGTTGCCCGCCGCCATGCTTTTCCCGATGCTGTCCAGTCCGCTGAAACCGTTCCCGGCGGATTCCAGCGTGTTCAGCTTCAGCTTGATCTCGTCGCTCGGGTGCGCGATGACCAGGCCCGTATTATCCGCGATCCACGGGAAGCCCGCCTCGCCGATCTTGATATCCGCCACCACTTCGTTGAACGTATCCAGCAGCACGGTCGCGGCGATCACGCCGGTCTTCTCGCCCGCTTCGTTTTTCACCGCCTGCGCCACCACGAATATCGTCTTGCCTGTCGCGCGGGACTCCACGGGATTGCTCACCGAGGAATCCTTGCCGCCGCTGACGATCTCCAGAAAATATTCCCGGTCGGCAATGGTTCCCGTCCCGCCCAGCGACGTATAGAAATTCCCCTTCAGATCCGAATACAGCAGCATCTCGAAGTCGGATCTCAGACCCTCCTGCTTGGCTTCCAGATCGCTGCGTATCGCGTCGATGTCGCCCGTCATCACCACGCTGCGTTCCGACCAGGTTTTGATATCATACTCCAGCCCCTGCATATACTTGCCGATCTCGTCCGCGCGCGCCAGCACCACCTGCCGCGTCAGATCCTGATTCAGCGTCACCACCACACCGCTGACATCGGCGATGATCACGCCGCCCACAGCGGCGAATATCACGGCCAGCGTCACCAGCAGGTAGAGCAGCATCTTCCCCTTCAGCGACCTCATTTTTACCGTCTTTTGTTTCTTCCCTGTCACATCTCCCATAAACGCCCCTCCCTTAAGTTTACTTATATTGCCACGGGGCTATAGCCGTCGAGCGTCTTTGCCCGCCGATCCGGCATAGTTTTATTGCCCACTACCTCCTTATTCGTAATAATAACTATTATTCTTTAGCGTTTTCTCAAAAATTTTTAATATTAATATTTTCCAAAGTCCTCGTCCTTCAGGCTGATGGTTTGGGAACCGGCGGGCCGCTCGTTCACTTTTTCCGGCTGCACGGTTTCAGCCGATATAGGCGTGTTTCCCACATCCTTAAGCCGGAAACGGCTGACCATGCTTTTAAGCATCTCGGCCTGGCTGGACAGCTCCTGTGCCGCCGCCGCCGTCTCCTCGGATGAGGACGAGTTGGTCTGCACCACCAGCGACATCTGCTCGATACCCTTGTCCACCTGAGCGATGGCGCCCGCCTGTTCGCCCGACGCGCCCGCGATCTCGTTCACCAGTGCCGCCGCCGTCTCCACGCTCTCCACGATGGAATAGAGCGCCGCCGCCGTCTCGTCCGCGATCTTCGTGCCCGCCGCCGTCTTGTGAATGGACCCTTCGATCAGCTCCGTGGTCTCTCTGGCCGCGCCGGCGCTTCGTGCCGCGAGGTTTCTTACTTCCTCCGCCACCACCGCGAAGCCCTTGCCGTGCACGCCCGCCCGCGCGGCCTCCACCGCCGCGTTCAAAGCGAGTATGTTGGTCTGGAACGCGATGTCGTCGATCACCTTGATGATCTTCGATATATTTTTCGACGCCTCGTTGATCTCGTCCATGGCCTGCTGCATCGCTTTCATGCTCGCGTTGCCGCGGTCCGCGTCCGCCGCGGCCGACCTGGTCAGCTCGTTGGCCTTGCCAGCGCCCATGGCGTTCTTCCGGGTCTGTCCGGCGATCTCGGACACCGTCGCCGTCAGCTGCTCGATGGCGCTGGACTGCTCCGCCGCCCCGTGCGATATCTCCTGGCTGCCGTCCGCCACCTGCCGCGTGCCCGCCGCCACCTGGTCCGCCGCCATATTGATCTCGCCCAGCACTTCGCTCAGCGACTCGGCGATATGGTTAATGGATTCCTTCAGCGCCACAAACGCGCCGCGGTATTCCGCCGTGATGCCCACGTCCAGATTGCCCTGCGCTATCTCGCCCAGCACCGCGGATATCTCGCTGATGTAGCCGTTGAGCGCGCCGATGGTATCGTTCAGCGCATCCTTGATCGCGGCGTGGTCGCCTTGATAGTCGCCCTCCATGACCACGTTCAGGTTGCCTTTCGCCATCTCCTCCAAAACGGTGGAGGCCTCCTGCACCGGCGCGATCGCCGCATCCAGCGTGTTGTTGACGCCCTGAATGACGTCCCTGTAGCCGCCCCTGTGTCGCGAGAGGTCGGCGCGCGCGTCCAGCCGGCCTTCCACAGCCGCCTGCGTGAGCATATTGGAATCTTCCAGCATCAGGTGGAGCGATGCGCGCACCGCGTTGATGCTCCGGGCCACGAGGTTCAGCTCCCCGCTGAAACGTTTGGTATCGATTTCATCGATGTCTTCGCCTTCCGCGATTCTGCCCAGCTGCTTTGCCGCCTCTCCCAGCGGCCTCGATATGCTGCGGGATATCACAAAGCCCAGTACCAGCGCCAGCAGCACCGCCACCACGGACAACGCCACCATGATCGCTTCCGTGACCACAACGCGGTCGCTCTGCTCATCCAGCAGCACTTTGGCCCGCGCGATGCTGGCGGTCATCGCGTTCTCCACGGCGGTCTTCGCGTTGGAACTCACCGTCGCGGAAGCCACGGCGTCCACGCCGTCCGTGTTTACCGTGGCGGCGGCGGTGCTGTCCGTTTCCTCCCAGTCGCCGCCCGTTGTCGCTTCGGATACCGCGTCGGCGGTTCCCGCGTTCTCCGTGCTGACGGATGCTTTCGCCGCGCTGTCCGCTTTGATCCATTCGTATGCGCTGTCGAAATCGCCGTCGATGCAGGACTGCGCCAGCTCGTCTCTCACGCCCCTGAACGCCGCAATGCTCTCCGAAAGCACCGCGTAAGCCGCTTTTTCTTCGTCGGTCAGGCAGGTGGCTTCGAACAGGTCAAGGTTCTGCATCATCACGGCGTCGGAAGCGTCCAGCGCTTTCTTGATCTCCGCCGACGCCGATACACTGCGTTCCAGCGTCATATCGCGCAGCAGCGCGCGCTGCATCTGAAAATGTCCGAATATGTTGCCCAGATACCCCTGGGCATTGCCGTAATTGGAAAACGTCGTGTTGCTGTCCGTGTTGACACGGGACAGCGAGACGACCCCGTATGCGCCGAGGCCCCCTGCTATCAGCGCGATGATCAAAAAAGTAATAATGAGCTTGGCCGAGATTTTCATTCCTCTGTGTTTTTTCATTTTGATGCCTCTCCCGAGATATGCCTCTGTCTGATGTTTCCGGGCTTCGTTGCCCCGCGATGTCAGCGCGCGCCCTTTCATGCCTTTAAGGTAAAATACGGCTGCGTTGTGTATACGCAGCGGTTTGGTCATACCAGCAGTTTATTCGGAATAGTACGCAAGTAACTTGAGTGGAAAAATATATGATTAACATATTTTTAATTTTTCAGCATCTGCGCTCCGCCGGCTTGCGCATGCCCCCACTCCACAACTGACCCTCCACCGCGTCGGGGCAAAGGGCTGCTCCATTTATTTCATATGCATTTCAGCCGGGCTCGGTGGAGCATCCCCAATATCGCGGCATCAATATTTACCGAAATCTCCGTCCGTCAGGTCGGTCCGCGGCATGCCGGGAGCCGGCCGTTTGGCCTTTTCCGGTAGGGCCGCGGGATGTGCGTCCGTGCCGCTTTCAGCGCCGGTCTGCCTGAACCGGCCCACCGGTGTCGGAAACGGCTCAACCTATCCTCTTGCATGGTCTCCTGCATGCCGGCACTGACAGCATTATTCATTTTTGCGATATGATCATCGGATTATTTTCTGGTAAAAATAATCAAGTTTGCAAACGCTTACTCCGATAATAACCATATAACAGCACCGGCATATGAAAAATATGCCTTAAAGGACCGACTGAATGGAAACATTTTTAAAGGCTGACATCGATATATTTTCGTTTATCATTTGCGTTTGCATGTTTGTCGTCAATCACCGGATGGGCGAACGGCACCATCTGCAAAACCGCTTGTTCAGGGCGCTCACCTTGTCCACGATGGTGCTGCTGCTGCTCGAAGGCACATACGCGGCCTTAAGCGGCCTGTCCGCACCCGCCGTGCCCATCCTGCTCGCCATCATCGGGGTATCCGCGTATTCGCTGCTGCCCGTTCCGTCCATGCTGTGGGCGCTTTACGCCAGCTTTCAGCTTCATCACGATGTTCGCCGCCTCAAGACGGAGAGCGGGCTGCTGCTGATCCCGTTCGTACCGGGCGTGCTGCTGAGCTTCTTCAGCGTCCTGAACGGCTTGGTATTTGGTATCAGCGGCAGCAACACTTACATACACGGCCCGCTGTTTCCCGTTATCCTTGCCATCATGATGCTGCCGCTTGTTTACACCATCGTGATTTATATCGCGCAGCGCAAACGCACCGAAGTCGGGGCGCTGATCCCCATGCTGCTCTGTTCCGCCATCCCCATGGCGGGCGCGGCGCTCCAGCTCGTCTATGCGGACAGGACCATCTATTGTGTGAGTATGGCCATCGCGATATTCTCCGTTCACACCAGCACGCAGAACAGGCAGTTCCATCTGGACCACCTGACGGGGCTGTATAACCGCCGCCAGCTGGACAGCCATATTTTCGACTGCATGCAGGCCGCGCGCAAAAACGGCGCGTTCTCCTGCATCCTGCTGGACGTCGACGATTTCAAGGACATCAACGACGGCTGCGGCCATATCGCCGGAGACCAGGCCTTAAAGGAAGCCGCGCAGATATTGAAATCCAGCGTGCGTGCCAGCGATTTCGTCGCCCGCTACGCCGGAGACGAGTTTGTGATCGTGCTCAATATCACCGAAGAGAGCCTGCTGAAAAAGACGATCGCCCGCATTCAGGAAAACGTGGCCCAGTTCAACCGCAACAACACGCGCCCGTACACGCTGGGCTTCAGCGTGGGCTACAACATCTACCGGCACGGTGCGGGCGTCTCGCGGGACGCATTCATCGCCGCGATGGACGCGATGATGTATCGGGAAAAGAACAGGAAAAAGGCGGTGGCCGCCAAGGAGAAATGCCGCCTGGCCATCGCGCGCATCAAGCGGGGCTCATACCTCACCAAGACCAAGGCCCGCCGCCGCATATAAAGCTTTTCTTCAGTTATCTTCAAATTCTGCCGATATAATAAATTAAGTATTGTCCTGTTCCTGAAGCGGCGGCTTATGCGGTGTGTTCAGGCTGAATACAGCGGGAGCGGAAGGCGTTGGATGGATGCATTCTTAACGATTGACCTGAATTTGTTCTCCTTCATGTTTTGTGTCGGTATGTATATCATGAATCTGCGGTTGAGCGAAAAAACCATGATACAAAACCGTCTGTTTCGCCTGCTCATCGTGATCACGATGACGCTTTTGTTTCTGGAGTCGCTCAGCTGGATTGTAGACGGGATGCCCGGCGCGGTGGCGCGGGTGCTCAACGTCTTCTCCAACACGGCGGGCTTTATTTTCGCTCCCTTCCCCGCCACCGTTTGGGCGTTCTATGCCAGTTATCAGCTCTTTCACGATGTCAACCGGCTGAGGCTGGAGATGCGGCTGATGACCATTCCCATCTGTATCAACGCCATTCTAGCCGTCGCGACGCCGTTCACCGGGCTGTTCTTCCGGATAGACGACGCCAATTTTTATCACCGCGAACCGTTCGTCGCCATCTCAGCCACGATATCGTTCCTGCCCCTGTTGTACACCGCCATTTCGTATATCGTCTTCCGCAAAAGGATGCCGCGGTCCATGCTGGTGCCGATGCTGCTGTTTGCGTTGCCGCCCGTGATCGCCACCGTGTTTCAGACGCTGTTTTACGGCATCTCGGTGATCTGGAGCGCCATCACGCTGTCGGTATTCATCGTGCACACCGGCATACACAACAGGCAGTTCTATCTGGATCATCTGACAGGCGTGTATAACAGGCGGCAGCTGGACAACCGTCTGGGCGACCTGCTGCAAACCGGCCGCAGGCGGACGGATTTCGCCTGCATCATGCTGGATATCGACAACTTCAAGTCCATCAACGACAGCTTCGGGCATGTGTCGGGCGACGAGGCTCTGAAGAATGCGGCGGTGATACTGAAATCCTGCGTGCGCAGCAGCGACTTTGTGGCGCGTTTTGCCGGTGATGAGTTTGTGATACTCCTGGAAACAAACGACGAGCAGGCGGTGCGCCGGACCATCCGGCGCATACTGGACAAGGCCGCCCAGTTCAACCGGGACGCCCTGGCGCCATACCGGCTGGAATTCAGCGTGGGCTTTGATATCTGCCGCTGCGGCATGGGCATCACGCGGGAGGCGCTGATCGCGCGGGTGGATGCGCAGATGTACCGGGATAAAAAACACCGCCGGGCACATTCTGCGGATAGCCTGATGACCGACCATATGATCGTAACGTGAGATCAATTGACGAAAATGAAGGCTGAAGCCCCAACCGCAAGGCCTTTGAGCCTCGGTAACGGCGGCATAGCCGCGCGGCTTCGGGGCGCAAAGGCAGATTGGGTGCCAGTCGTCTGGCTTGTGCCGGCGTCTGGCCGCCGGGCGCATCCGGAATTCTCACGAAATCCCCGGCCCGCACGGGAGCGGGCGGCAACCCCAGGTTCAATGGAGGCATGGCGCGTATGGATGTGTTTACCCGGATAGACCTGAATCTTGTGGCGCTTGTGGTATGCGCGGGCATGGTTATCGCCAGCCTGCGCGCCAGCGAAAAGCGCATGATCCATAACCGCCTTTTCCGCTGGTTGATCCTCTCCACATCACTGCTGCTTGCGCTGGAGATACTGTGCCGGATCGCGGAAGACAGGCCCGGACAGTTCGCGTATATCGTCCATCTGACGGGCGGGATGCTCATCTGCCTGCTCACCCCCCTGCCTCCGCTGCTGTGGGCGCTGTATTCGCATTACCAGTTGTTGCACGATGTGCGCCGGCTGAAGCGGGCGGCGCGGGCGCTCTCCATCCCTGTTGGCGTAAGCGCGCTGCTGACGCTCTCCACGCCGTTCACCGGACTGATGTTTGCCATCGGCGGCGGCAGCACATACCAGCGCGGGCCGTTGTTCCCTGTTTTGATCGCCGTATCGTTTCTGCCCATCGTCTTTTCAATCGTCACTTGTATCGTTTACCGCCGCAGGACATTGCCCCGGCTGGTTGTGCCCATGCTGCTATTCGCGCTGCCGCCTGTCGTGGGCGCGGTGTTCCAGACCTTTTTCTACGGCATCACCGTGCTGTGGAGCAGCTTCACCGTGTCGATATTCATCATCCATGCCAGCGTGCAGAGCCACCAGCACAACCTGGACCCCCTGACGGGCGTGTTCGGCCGGCGGCAACTGGACAATTACCTGAACGACCGTATATACGCCGCGCAGAAATGCCACGGTACCGGTTTCGCCTGCATCATGCTGGATATCGACGGCTTCAGGAAGATCAACGATACCCACGGCCACGCGGCGGGAGACACGGCGCTGCGCGACGCCGCAGCGATACTGAAAACCTGCATCCGCTCCGGCGACTTTCTGGCGCGCTATGCGGGCGATGAATTTTTGATCGTGCTGGACACGGCCAGCCCCGACGCTCTGAAAAAAGCGGTGAAGCGCATCCACCAGCGCACCGGGGATTTCAACCGCACCGGCGGCAAGCCCTACAGCTTGAGCTTCAGCATCGGGGCCGCGTTGTACGACCCGTCCGCCCGTCTCAGCCGGGAAGACTTTCTGGCTCATGTAGATGCCCTCCTGCATAACGACAAAAATAAAAAGAAGGCGTCCCGCGCCTTCTTCTTGATTCATTAAACACAAATCAACGTCCGGTGAAGAGTCCTGTACAAGGCGTTTTAAGTGTTACCGCAATGGTATCCCCGCGCCCCGGCCGGCTCACTGGGCTTCAATGAAGAAGTCCACGCGCCTGTTCTTGGCCCTGCCCTCCATCGTATCATTATCAGCAATCGGATAGAACTCACTGTAACCGACTGCGGAGAACAGCTCCGGCTCATTCCGGGATATCTCCAAAATGCGCCTCAGCACATTTACCGCACGGCTTGTCGACAGTTCCCAGTTGCTTCCGAACTGTCTGGTGTTGATGGGACGGTCATCGGTATGCCCCTCTATCCGCACCATCCTGATCGAATTCTCATACTCCGTGAATATATCCGAGATCTTACGGATCAGCGGCTCGGCATCCGCATTGATGTCGGCCTGTCCCGAATCAAAGAAGACCGAATCCGCGACGCGCAGGAGTATCTGGGTGTCGCCAAGCTTGGTGACGCTGAGCTGGCCGGAGAGCCCTTCCTCTTTTATGTACGCCTTCAACGATTCGTAAAGGCTGTCAAATCCTTTTTCCTCAGTAACGATATTTTCATCCTCCTCAAGAAACACCAGGCTTTCCTGTTCGGACGGCATCGTGCTTTCCACAACCGCTTCCATGGCGCTCTGTCTATTGGCGGCGGCATTCGCCACACTTGCCTGGGACATCATGGCAAACGAAAACAGTATAACAAATATGGCAAGAAGGTCTGTCATCAGGTCGCTGTAGCTGTCCTGCCAATTCGCTTCCTGCTCATCATATTCGGCGTCAGCCTTTGCGAATCTACTTTTGGCCTTCATAGCTGCTTATCATCTCTCTTGCTTTGAATGTATCGGACAGTTCTTTTTCCTGTATCGTGTTCATATCCAGATTCGCAAAGGCGGCAAGCTCTTCTTTGATCATCTTGGGATTTTTGCCCTGCAGGATGGAAACCAGGCCTTCAATCAATAGTTCCCGTCTTGTTTCTTCTTCTTTGCTCATAAATTTCAATCTCTTGGCCAGCGGCGCGAATATCACATAGGCAATAAAAGCGCCGTAGAACGACGATACCAACTCCAGCGCCATCATGGGCCCCAGCTTTGTCGGGTCGTCCAGGTTGTTCAGCATGGGGATCAGCCCGACATAGGTTCCCAGAAGGCCCAGCGCGGGTGCGGTGGACGCTATCTTGTCCAGCATGGCGACGCCCTTTTGATGTCTTTGCTTCATGAAGTGTGTGGAGCCCTCCAGCAGATATCTGAGATGCTCCTCATCCGCGCCGTCAATGATGTGCAGAATTCCCTTTCTCAGGAATTCATCATCCACATATTGGTCCACGACATCTTCAAGAACCAGCAGCCCTTCCCTTCTTGATATCTCCGCCAGCCTAACCAGAGTCATTATATCCTGCTTTAAATCAAACTTTTCCTTCACGAAAGCTTTCTTCATAACCGGCCCGAATGTTTTGAGCCTTTTTGGAGGAAAGGCGATAATAACAGCCCCCAAGGTGCCTCCCATGATAATAAACAATGACGGCAGATTCCAGAATGATTCAGGCTCTCCCGTAGCGATGACCCCGCCAATAACCATCGCCAGGCTCACTATCAGTCCGACCAATGTTGATTTTCCTCGTTTTAACACGGTGTACCTCCAAACTTGTATCGTCCATCAGTCGTCATCATAAACTCCGGAGCAGCGTCAGCACATTCTCCGGCGCGCTGTTGGCCTGGGCCAGCATCGCCGTGGCCACCTGCGCCTGTATGCGCGCCTTGGTGTACGCCATCATCTCCTTCGCCATATCCACATCCCGAATACGGCTCTCCGCCGCCGTGAGGTTCTCCGCCTGCGTGTTCAGGTTGTTGATCTTGTGCTCCAGCCGGTTCTGCAGGCCGCCCAGCCGCCCACGCTCGGTGGACACCGCCTGAATCGCTCTGTCCAACAGGTCCGTCGCGGCGGAGGCCGCCTCCCGTGTGGACACGCCCGAGCCCGTTAGGCCGAGGCGCCCCGGCGACATGCTGCGGATGGAGATCATCAGCGTGTCTCCGCTGTTGGCGCCCGCCTGAATGATGAGGCCGCCGTGCGCTTCCGGCATGGAAATGATCTGCATGCCATCCGTCGCGTTGGCGTTGCCAATCGCGCTGGCAGCCGCGGCGTTCATCACCGCCTTGCCCTTCACCCTGCCCGATGCGTCCACGATGTCATATGTTCCCGCCGTGAATTCGGCGCCGTCCGCGCCGCCCTGCGCCCCGGCGTATACGTAGTACGTGTTCACACCGTCCGTAATGGTCAGTCTGGCGGACTGAGCGTCTTCCGCCCCCGGCGCGGTCTCATCCTCAGCCGCGGCAAACGTCACGCTGGCGGATACGTTCAACTTCATGCCGGTGGTGCTGATCTGAAGTCCTGCGCTTATCGCCGCGACGTCCGCCGGGTCGGCGGACGTTATGCCCCACAGGAAGCCCACCGATTTGCCGGTTTCGGCGTCCACCGAACCGTCCAGCAACGGCCGCCCGTTGAAGCGCGTCTGGGACGCGATATCTGCCAGCTCTTCGAGCAGCTGCTGGTATTCCGCGTCCAGCGCGGCGCGGTCCGTATAGTCGTCGTTGGTGTCCGACGCGGCCTGGATGGCCAGCTCGCGCATGCGCTGCAGTATGGCGTGTGTTTCGGCCAATGCGCCCTCCGCCGTCTGCACCAGCGAGATGGCGTCCTCGCAGTTGCGCGCCGCCATATTCAGTCCGCGTATCTGCGCACGCATCTTTTCGGAGATGGCCAGCCCGGCGGGGTCGTCCGCGGCGGAATTGATCCGGTATCCCGACGACAGCCTCATGGCCGACTTGGCGATCTGGTTATTGTGCAGGTTGTATTGGTGGTGTATAAACAGCGCGGTGGAATTGTTTGCTATTCTCATAACGTATCCTCCGTGATACCCTTTCCGCATCCGTGCGAATAACCGGCTTCGGTTTCCCTCGTCCGGCAGGGCGTTCGTTATATTTCTGCGTGCGCCCGCACGCCTGGTTACGTCTCTTGCGGCTGATAATAAGCGCCGGCCGCTGTTTCGGCCGTCTCATCCTCCTCATGGGCAGCGAAGGCCGCCCATATTCGCGTATCCTGTTGTCTCTCCGCTGCCGCCGGCCAAGTAATCCTCCGAATAGAAAAAAGCGCCGGCCTGGCCGTCATCCAAGGATCCGTCCAGCAGCACCCTGCCGTTGTAGCGTGTTTTGGTCGCGATGTCGCCCAGCTCCTCCACCACCTGCCGGTATTTGGCGTCAAGAGCCTTTCTGTCCGTGGTGTCGTCGTTGGCGCCCGAGGCCTGCACAGCCACAGCCGGCTGCACCAGCGAGACAGCGTTTTCGCTGTTTCTGACCGACACCGACATGCCGCGGATGCGCGCGCGCAGTTTTTCGGATATGGAAAACCCGGCCGGATCGTCAGCCGCGGAGTTTATACGGGAACCTGAAGTCACCCGCCTGGCGGCCTTCGCCATGCGGGTGTTCTGGATACTGTTCATACGTTGGACGAAAAGCACTATCACGCTGCTTCTGATCCGCATATTGTATCCTCCATGACACCTGTCCCGCATCCGTGCGAATAACCGGCTTAACCTGATACCAGCCTCATCTATTTTTATCGGTTTTCATACCTTTTTTCTTAACCGGAATTTTTAAAACGAAAATCCGGGCCTGGTCGGCCGCTTAACGATTCGTGGAAGATAAAAGGAACGCCTCCGCCGAAACGCTCCTTTTGCCCCAGACCCTTTGCCCCCTCTTTTGGTACCTCAAAAAGCCATCGTCACTTCAGGTACTCATTGGCCGGCCGGCTTTATTTGCCGGCCATTCCGGCCACGGCATGCACCAGCGCGTCCACGTCGTCCTGCGTGTTGTACACGCCCAGAGACGCGCGCGCCGCGCTGCTGAGACCGTAGTGATGCAGCGCGGGCTGGGCGCAGTGGTGCCCCGCTCTGATCGCGATGCCCTGCGCGTCCAGCCGCTGCGCAATATGTTCCGGCTTCACGCCGTCCACCAGGAACGTCACGACGCCGGCCTTTTCCTTTGGTGCGCCGATGAGCCGCACGCCTTTGATGCGTGCCAGGCCCGCCATCGCGCGCTGCGTCAGCGTGTCCTCGTGCACACGGATGCGTTCCAGCCCGATACGGCGCAGGTACTCCGCCGCCGCCCCCATCGCCACCGCATCCGCGATGTTGCCGGTGCCCGCCTCGAACTTCTCCGGCGTCTGCCGGTAGCGCGTGTTCTCGAACGTCACGCTGTCGATCATGCCGCCACCGCCCTGATACGGCGGCATCTGCTCCAGCAGCTCCCGCTTGCCGTACAGCACGCCGATGCCCGTCGGTCCGTACATCTTGTGCCCGGACAGCACAAAGAAGTCCGTGTCCATGTCCTTCACGTTCACCGGCAGGTGCGCGGCGGACTGGGCCCCGTCCACCAGCGCCAGAGCCCCGTACCTGTGCGCGATCTCGCACATCAGCCGCGCGGGGTTTACGGTGCCCAGCACGTTGGACACGTGGCTGAACGCCGCAAGCCGGGTGCGGGGCGTGAACAGCCTCTCATACGCGGCCAGGTCCACGTCGCCGCTGTCCATGATGGGCGCGACGCGGAGCACCGCGCCGGTACGCTGCGCCAGCAGCTGCCACGGCACGATGTTGGAGTGGTGCTCCAGCTCCGTCAGTATGATTTCGTCGCCCTCGCGGACATGCGCCCCGCCCCAGCTTGTCGCCACCAGGTTGATCGCCTCGGTCGCGCCGCGCACGAATATGACCTCTTCGCGCTCCGGCGCGCCGATCAGCGCCCCTGTCTTATCCCGGGCCTCCTCGAAAGCCGCGGTGGCCTCCCGCGCCAGCGTGTGCGCTCCCCGGTGCACATTGGAGTTGTATGTGCCGTAATAGTCCTCCAGCGCGTCGATGACACACTGCGGCTTTTGCGTGGTGGCGGCGTTGTCCAGCCACACCAGCGGATGCCCGTTCACGCGCCGCTTGAGTATGGGAAAATCCCCGCGCACGTTGGCGGGCTCTTCGCGCTGCTCGAAATAGTAACCCGGCGCTCTGGTGGGCGCGGCCTGTGCCGCTATGGGGATGCCGCACGGCGCTTCCGTGACGCGGCCCCAGTACACGCGGCTCAATACGTCGCGCAGGGGCGTGTCTTCCGGGTATTCGTGATACTCATTTATAGTCATAATAGCTGCCCACCTCGACATTCTCGAGCATACCCAGCGCATCGCCCGAAAGCACCGCGACGGAGAAATACAGGCTAAAAATGTACGAGGCGATGCCCCTATTATCAACGCAGCCCAGCCGCATCGACAGGCTGGGGATCTCAGTTTCGTCCGGCACGCCCGGCTGATGCAGGCCGATAACGCCCTGCTGTGCCTCCCCGACGCGCACCAGCAGTATGCTTGTGCGCCCGCCGCAATGACGCGCGTTCGCCTGGCAGCCCACCATCAGCTTATCGCAGGGCACCAGCGGCACGCCGCGCCACGTGATGAACGGCGACCCCATGATATGCACCGCCACCGGCGGCACGCCCCGCCGCGTGCATTCCCGCCCGAACGCCGCGATGGCCCGCGGGTGCGCCAGAAAGAACGCGGGCTTCTTCCACACCAGAGACAGCAGCTCATCCAGGTCGTCCGGCGTGGGCGCGCCCTTGCGCGTGCTGACGCGCATGTCGGGCGACACCGCGTTCACCAGCCCGAACTCCGGGTTATTGATCATCTCCCATTCCTGACGCTCGCGCATGGCCTCGATGACCAGGCGCACCTGCTCGTCTTTCTGGTTGATGGGGCAATTGAATATGTCCGTCACGTTGGTGTTGAGGCGCAGTATCGTCTGCACCATGCTCAGCATGTATTCATCGGGATGTAATTCGTAATCGGGATAAGTTTCGGTTATCCGGTCCTCACAGATGGGTAAATGCTTGGACTCGATCAGCTTCTCTCCGTATTCGTTGGCCGGTTCATCCTGCTCCAGCAATCTCTTGACGCGGTTCACCCGATAGATTCCGGCCTGCACCGGCACCCAGGGCAGAAAGTCCAGAAACCAGCGCGGCGTGATGCTCTCCATCATCGGCCGCGTTTTGGTGGTGTCGGACAGCCGCCTCGCCGCGAGAGGATGCAGGCTCATATGTGTAATGCCATTGTCCATTTGGTTCATGATCGTTCACCTGCTTCGATATATGTTATGACCCGACAGGGTTCTTCTGTTTATGATATGTGAAGCGCGAAAGCCTTGTGACGGTGTTCACAGCGGCGAAAGGGGCAAAGGAAAACGACTGCGAGAGCAGGCCTTATATGGTTGGGGGTATGGGTCATCGCGTTATCCGTTGGTCACGGGGCTAATGGAGATATGCACAAGGCGTATAACGGGCACACACGATAGCTACAGATTTCTTCAACGTATCAAGGAGCGCACAGGACATCCTTCTTTCCTGACCGTGGTTACTGCAAATATTGAATTTACAATAAAATTCTATTATTATATAAAGTATCCATATAAAAAGGTCACAAATGACTATAGCATTTGCCTGAATAGACAAGGTCGTTTTTGCATGGACTTTCAACGGATAGTTAAGGTTTACCTCAATATTTATGGGCCGAAATAAAAAAAGAAGGAATACCTTATGTGGAATTTTATAAAATGCGTCTTGCCCAGAATAACTGTGCTCCTCTTGTCAATCATTGTGCTGCTGACATGTGGATGCCAGCCTACACCAGAAAAGACAGCGGTGGTCTACGGCGGCGGTTTAGAGGATAAGATCGAAAACGCCGCTTCGTCTATTACAGCCTACAGTGTCCCCGCAATCTGGCAGGAGATGCTGGATATGAAGGGCAGCGATACAAAAATCGAAATCAACGCATCCATCAGCATCCCAAATGTGACGGCTGTTCCCGTCTACAAAGTGAAGCCGGCAACGTTTAATGATACGCGTATACAGTCCCTGGTGGACTGCTTCGCAAAGGGCAGAGACGTCATAAAAGAGACGGAACCTACAAAGGCCGAATTGGAGAAACAACTCATTCTGGCAAAAAAATACAATGATGAGGAAATGGTTGCGGAATTCGAGAAAATGATAGCGGCCGCACCGGAGACCGTTGAGGCCGAAAAAATCACGGATTGGAACGTGGACCAGTCGCCAGCCGGAAGCTTTTTGGCGGATGACGGAGAGTATGCCGGCATAAGCGTCAGTCCGGATACATTTGTATATATGAACGGGTACATTGAAACAGAGCGAGTGTCTTTATTGAACGACAAAGGCAGGATCGGAGAGGCCGCCATATCGGGGGAGGCCGCCATAGCAGCGGCTCAAAGTATGCTGTATGAAATTGGCGTCGATTATATGGTTGCCGACAGCTGGGAGAAAGCACAGCGTTACGCATGCCTGTCAGGCGGCAATTTTGCCGAATACAGTGAAGAACCGATATCCAAAGGATATTTCATCAAGTTTGCACGCAATATCGACGGAATTCCAGCGATAACAAATAATGGTGTGTCATTTTATATTGCAGAGGAATTCGACTATAAGGCGCCTTTGAATCCGGAAGAAATTCAGATCTATGTGGAAGAGACGGGTATAATCCAGTCGTTTGTCTGGAGGGAGCCATTAGAAATTGAGGACAAAATGGCTGACAACGTCAGCCTCATGCCATTTGAAGACATGAAACAAAGAATACGCGATATGATGACCTTTATCAATTCCTATCACAGCTTCCCGACAAAGGTCACAAACATAAAAATGAACATGACGATCGTTGATGTGAAAGATCACCCCGAAGAAGTGATGTATGTCCCGGCCTGGTTTGTTCATTATACGCAAGAGATAGGAGAGAATCTACAAGAAGATTATATGCTGGTATTGAACGCCATCGATGGCGGAAGAGTATTGGAACTACCGACCGATATCAGCCCTGCCATTCAAGCGCAAATGGATAAAGAGACGTGAGCAGCATCGTTTTGACCAAATTAGCGGTATATGGGCTTGATTTGAGGGAGCGTATAGCGCTTATCCCGAGGTGCTTTGACCTGCATCTATAGTTCCATGCCAACCAAAAAGGAACACTCAGCTTGTCCAAAAATCCCTTGCAGCGCCATCGTGAGCAGACCGATGTTCAGCCCTGCCACCGCTGCCCCGATGATCCGCAGCCTTGTCCAGCCGAAAACGTATGGCCTCATCATCTTCTTCGGGGATGCGGCTGGATACGAAACGCCCTGAGAAAAGGTTATCCCGTCAGGCAGCGAGCTGGTGAACATGATCACCCCTGCGTGCCTTTCATGGTAAAGAGCATGCTTGCCTGCCGCAAATGGCGTCAGGCTTTCGTCTGTTCAGATGTCACCTTGCCAACGAATCCATTTCCACTCACTAATCAAAACCGTTCCGCATATGCGCGTTTTGCCGTTTTCAGCCGTTTTGAACGGGGCTGTTCTGATCTATTCGCTTACGGACCGCCATCCTTATTTACGCCTTATAAAGAATTTAGTGAAATTTATCACAAACTTTCCGCAAAATGATTGACAACTATTTCACAAAGTCGTATATTAATATTGTGAAATAGTTCACAATATCGCCGGAAAAATGGCGCAGGCTTGCGCGTGATATGGTGGTATTATGGAAAAAATAAATCCAAATGGATTTAAATAATTTCCGGGGCCCCCGCCGACGTATGCGTCGGTGGGGTGGTTTGGAAGATTGGAGAAAGGAAAATGGCTGAGAAGACTAAAAGAGCGGACATCCCGACCAATATGGCGGGAAAACCGGCTGAAAATGTTGACGTCCCCGCGATGATCGACCGTTTGGTGGCCAGTGCGGGCGAGGCGCTTGAAGCCTATATGAGGATGGATCAGGCGCAGGTGGACGCGATGGTCCACGCGATGACGCTGGCGGGGCTGGACGACCACATGCGTTTGGCGAAGCTGGCGGTGGAGGAAACGGGCCGCGGCGTGCTCGAAGACAAGGTGATCAAGAACATCTTCGCGACGGAATATATCTGGCACAGCATCAAGGATCAGAAGACGGTGGGCGTGGTGGACGAAAGCGAGCTGGAGGGCTACGTGGAGGTGGCCGAGCCGGTGGGCATCATCGCGGGCGTGACGCCCGTCACCAACCCGACCTCCACGACGATGTTCAAGGCGCTGATCGCGGCGAAGACGCGCAACCCCATCATATTCGCGTTCCACCCGGCGGCTCAAGAGTGCTCCGTGGAGGCCGCAAGGGTGCTGCGGGACGCGGCGATTGCGCACGGCGGGCCGAAGCACTGCGTGCAGTGGATCGAAGCGCCGAGCGTGGAGGCCACAAATAAGCTGATGAACCATCCGAACGTGTCGCTCATCCTCGCGACGGGCGGCTCCGGCATGGTGAAGAGCGCGTACAGCGCGGGCAAACCGGCGCTGGGCGTAGGCCCCGGCAATGTGCCGTGCTACATCCACAAGGACGTGGATATCGAGCGGGCCTGCACCGATCTCATCATATCCAAGACGTTTGACAACGGCATGATCTGCGCATCCGAACAGGCCGCCATCGTGCATGAGGAAATCGCGCCCGCGTTCGAGCGCGTGATGAAACGCCACGGCTGCGTGTTCCTTGAGGGCGAAGACGCCGACAAGCTGGCGAACTACGTCATCAATACGGCGAAGCAGGCGGTGAACCCGGACGTCGTCGGCAAGACGGCGTACTGGATCGCCGAGCGGGCGGGCCTCAGCGTGCCGGAGAATACGAAGATACTCCTCGTGAAGCTGGAGAGACCAGGCGTGGAATACCCGCTGTCGCTGGAGAAGCTCTCCCCCGTGCTGGCCTACTTCGTCGCGAAGGACGAAAGCCAAGGCTTCGAGTACGCCGCGAAGATGCTGGAGCTGGGCGGCCTTGGCCACAGCGCCGTCATCCACTCAAATGACGAAGACCTGTGCGTGGCGTACGGGCAGGCGATGAAGGTGGGCCGCGTGATCGTGAACACGCCGTCGTCCCAGGGCGCCATCGGCGACATCTACAACACCAACACCCCCTCCCTCACGCTGGGCTGCGGCAGCTTTGGCCGCAACTCGACAACGAGCAACATCTCGTCCGTCAACCTGATCAACAAAAAGCGCATCGCACAGCGGAGGGTGAATATGCAGTGGTTCAAAATACCGCCGAAGATCTACTTTGAGCGGGGCTCGATACAGTATCTGGAGTCCATGCCGAACATCAGCCGTGCGTTCATCGTGACGGACCCGGTGATGGTGAAACTGGGCTACGTGGACAAAGCGCTCTACTACCTGCGCAAGCGGGAGCAGTATTGCCACAGCGAGATATTCGCCGACGTAGAGCCCGACCCGTCCGTGGACACCATCATGCGCGGCGTGGCCGAGATGAACCGGTTCAATCCGGATGTGATCATCGCCGTCGGCGGCGGGTCCGCCATCGACGCGGCCAAGGGCATGTGGTTGTTCTACGAGCACCCGGACACCGACTTTGAAGGCCTGCGCCTCAAGTTCATGGACATCCGCAAGCGCGCGTTCCATTACCCGAACCTCGGCAAGAAGGCGCAGCTGGTGGCCATCCCCACCACGTCCGGCACCGGCAGCGAGGTGACGAGCTTCTCGGTCATCACCGACAAGCACAACAACGTCAAGTACCCGCTGGCCGACTACGAGCTGACGCCCGACGTGGCGATCATCGACCCGCAGTTCACCGCGACGATGCCCAAGTCCATCGTGGCGGACACCGGCCTTGACGTGCTGACCCACGCGATCGAGGCGTATGTCTCGGTGCTGGCTTCGGACTACACCAACGGCCTCGCCATCAAGGCGATCGAGCTGGTGTTCAAGTACCTGCGCCGGTCCTACAACGACCCGGCCGACGAGCTGGCGCGCGAGAAGATGCACAATGCGTCGTGCATCGCGGGCATGGCGTTCACCAACGCGTTCCTCGGCATCAACCACTCGCTGGCGCACAAGCTGGGCGGCGAATACCACATCCCGCACGGGCGCGCCAATGCCGTGATCCTGCCGCACGTGATCGCGTACAACGCTCAGGAGCCGACCAAGTTTGCCATCTTCCCCAAATACGGCAAGTTCGTGGCGGACGAGCGCTACGCGCAGATCGCGCGGTATCTCGGCTTCGGCGGCGCCACCAAGGAAGAGCAGGTGCAGGCGCTGATCGCCGAGGTGCGCAAGCTGATGGCTGACCTCGGCATGCCGAAGACCATTGCGGAGTGCGGCGTAAAGGAAGCGGACTTTATGGGGAAGCTGCCGGAGCTGGCCGGGCGGGCGTTCGAGGACCAGTGCACCACGGCCAACCCACGCTATCCGCTGGTCACCGAGCTGATGGAGATATACAAAAAGGCGTATTACGGGGAATAGCGGCTTAACGCGAAAGCAGCGGAAAGATTCTCTATAGGGTTAACATGACAAGGAAGGGAGCAAAAACAGGCTGCTCCTTTTCTTAATTCTTATAATACCTCTCATCAAATTCCTGTATGAAGAGGTCTGGAGGCCGCGCCTCCAGCGGGGGGTGGGGCCGAGCCCCACGACCTTTAGCCCTTCCAAAAAACCAAGTCACTCGAACCAGCGCCGCAGCGGCAGCGCGTCGGCGTATTCGAAACGGTTGTCCATCCACCGGCCGATCCAGCCGATCAGCCAGCCGTTGACCAGCGCGCACACCACGGTGCCCAGCTTCACGCCCTCGAAATGCCACCAGCCGAAGAAACAGAACGACAGGATGATGGCAACCAGGCAGCTCACGCAGTCATACGCGATCTTGAAGTGGCTGATGCTGCGGTTCAGCCTGGCCGACATCTTTTTTACGAACAGCTCGTAAACCTCCGGCGCGATATACGTGCGGAAGATTAGCGCCACGCCCGCCGCGCACAGCAGCAGCCCCACCGCGTAGAAGCCGATCCGCCACGCCACGCTGCCGCCGCCGATATGCGCCGCCAGCGCCATGCACCCGTCCAGCGTGAACCCGTAGATCACCGCCGTAACAAAGGAAAACAGGTAAGAGATTCGGAATTTGCGCAGTATCAGCGCCATCGCCGCCAGCAGACAGGCCTGCAGCGCGTATTCGGCCATCCCGAACGTCACAAAGCTCCAAACTTCAGACAACTTCAGATAGACCAGATAAGCCGGGGCCACCACCATGGACAACCCGAAGTCCGCCTTTTCCATCAACGCCGTGCCCAGCGCCAGAGCGATGATCCCGAACACATAAGCCAGCTCCGTATAGAACTTTCTTTGCCGCACAATTGCCCCCGTATCCACACCCCAAAGAGCCTTCGTCTCTTCGGGGACTCCATAAAAAAATCTTCCCCTGTTTGATATAGAAACAGGCAAAGATTCATGATTGACGTGTCTATCATAATCCGGATTAGGCGCGCTGGCAAGGGCTATTATTCCGCTCCCGCTTGAATACGATTGTATTTTCTCTGTTCCTGAACGGATAGCACCCCGCCGCCGCCGCAGGAATATACTGAAATGATATCTTTTGTCAGGAGATGATTGAAATGAATGAGCATTACCCCTTTGAGAACCCGCCGCTGCCCTATGCCTACGACGCGCTGGAGCCGTACATAGACACCCTGACGATGCACCTGCATCACGACAGGCATTTGCAGACGTACGTTGACAACCTCAACAAGGCGTTGTCCAACTACCCCGCTTATCACAACTGGTCGCTGGAACAGCTGCTGACCAATATCGGCAGCCTGCCCGCCGCCCTCCAGACGCCCGTCAGAAACAACGGCGGCGGCGTATACAACCACATCCACTATTTCAACGGCCTGTCGAATTCGGACACCCGCAATCAGGCCGGGCCATTGTACAACGCCATCGTGCGGGACTTTGGGTCTGCCGATGCGTTCTTCAAGGCGTTCAAGGACGCGGCGCTGGCGGTGTTCGGCTCGGGCTACGCGTGGCTGGTGGCGGACAGGAACGGCAAGCTCAGCATCGTCAAGCTGCCCAATCAGGACCCGCCCATCGCCAAAGGCCTGTGCCCCGTCGCGACCATCGACGTGTGGGAGCACGCGTATTACCTGAAGCACTATAACGAACGCGCGGCTTACATCGACGACTGGTTCCAGGTGGCCAACTGGGAGCACGCCGCTGAGCTGTACAAAAAGTGCGCCGCGAATATAGGCCGATAGTCTTCGGGCTGGGCGGATGATAATGATCAGCAGTCAAACGAGCGCCGCCGGTTTTTCCGGCGGCGCAAAGCTTGACAACAAACCTTTTTATCACAAAAATACTTTCAGAAAAACGAAGGCTGCTGAAAAGTCCCAAATACAAGGCGTTTGACGACGTAGCAGCTCGACTTCGAGGTGCAAGCGGCAATTGGGTGCAGTCGTTGGGCTTTATCAGCGGCGCTTTCTATGTATCCCCCGGCTTTGCCCAGGGTCTGTTAACATAATCCGAAGCGGGCAGATTTCGGCGGATCTTTGCGTCAGGCAAGGCGCTTTTTCGCAGGCATAGTGGCCCCTATGACAAGAAAAAGCAACATAGCATGGCACTAAGAGACATTGGAAGATGCTCGTTGAGCGTTTGTGTTAACAGGCCTAGATCAAATCCTCCCACCAGCCGAAAGCCGCCTCGGCCTGAATGCTCTGCGACATGGACGCCTGCAGCTGCAGCAGCAGCGACCCGTTTGGCGGCAGTATGATCTTGCCGTAGTAGTTGCCCACCGTGGTGCTCTGCGCGCCCGCCACACGGGTGAACAGGCTCTGCCCGCCCTGCAGCGGCCCGGCTTCCTGTCCGAACACGATGGCCGCCTCCGGCCAGATGGCGGGTTGGAACGCGGCGTTGGTCGCGCTGGAGTACGGAGACACCTCGCCGTTGTCCGGCAGCGCGTTCAGCCATAGCTGCGCCCGAAACGGCACGGCAGAGAAGTTGGACACGGTGAACGTATTGACGAATACATTGACGCCCGACCCCCGCGGGTTGTAGAGCGCAACCCAGCCGTTCACGCGCGGCTGCAGTGTGAGCGTGGGCGTATGGCCCATGAAATAGCGCCCCTCAAACGCCTTGCCGACGCGGTATTCCAGGCTGACGACATTGCTGAACTGTTCCATGACCTTAAGGCTCCTTGCGTATGAATCCCTGTATTATATGCAAGGGCCGTTCATGGGGTTTTCCTCCCCCTTTCCCCGCTGTCCTGAACGCGGGGAAGCCCTCTCTTTAGTGCATTCTGCTCTTGACAATTCTGGACTATCATGATAGTTTGGATTCATAGACTATCTCTATAGTCTATCATGCTAAGGAGGAACCAATATGCAAAACAAGGGCATTATCATCGCATTGAGCGTGCTGACCGTACTAATCGCCATACTGCTCGTTGTCAGCCTGATACCCAAAGCCGCGCCAGCCGGTGCACCCGCCGCTGTTCCTGCCTATGCCGGGGAGTCCGGTTCGGACGCCGCCGACACGGTGACGGTATACGGGCAGGGCAAGGTCGCCATCAGTCCGGATCAGGCCACCATCACGTTTGGCTACCGCAACGAAAACGCGGACCCGGCCGTCGCGCAGGACGAGAACAAGGCGCAGATGGAGAAGATCATCGATGCGGTGAAAGCGGCGGGGCTGAAAGATTCGGACCTGCAGACGGTGAGCTATCAGGTCTACCATTACGATACGAGGAAGACGTTCAACGTGAGCAACATGATGCAGGTGCAGATCAGCGATATCGAAAAGACGAGCGATATCATCAAAGCCGCGTACGACGCGGGCGCAAACCAGTTCTGGGATGTGCGGTTCGATATCGTGAAGCGGCAGGAGGCGTATACGGACGCGCTGGACCTCGCGATGGCGCGCGCCCGGCAGAAGGCCGAAAGGCTGGCCGCGAAAGAAGGCCGGACAGTATTGTCTGTTGCGTCTATCGAGGAAGGGACGGAGGATAACAGCTACTTCTACTCCTCGCCCTACACCAACTTTGTCGCCGCGCCGTCGTCCTCTTCGGGCAGCTACACGGACGGCGGGATATCGTCCGGCGAGCTGGAGATCAGCGCGCTCGTCAACGTGACGTACCGGCTCAACTGAGCGGTTGATTCAGCGACGTCCTCTCCGTGATGCGGCTCTTGCGCAAGCGCCAGACCGCGCCCACGCTGTAGACGACAAGCGCGGCCCACACCACGATGAAGCCGACCGTCTCGGCCTGAGTGATTGCCTTGCCAAAGACGGTGACGCCCAGCACCAGCGTGAGCGTGGGCGAGAAGTACTGGAAAAAGCCGAGCGACGTCAGCGGGATGCGCCGCGCCGCCGCGGAATAGAGCATGAGCGGGATAGCGGTGACGGGTCCCGCGCCGACGAGCAGCAGCGATATTCCCCAGTCCTGCCCGAACGCGATGCCGCCCTGCCCGGCGAATATCACGAGTATCGCGACGGCCAGCGGCGCGGAGAACATCGTCTCCAGAAACAGCCCGGTGTACGAGTCGGTGTCCACCTTCTTCTTCACCAGCCCGTAGACGGAGAAAGAAGCGGCCAGCAGCATCGAATACCAGGGGAACACCCCCTCCGATATCATCAGGTAAGCCACAGCCGCCAGCGCCAACACAAACGCCGCGATGGTGGCCGGCTGCATCCGCTCCTTCAGGAACAGCGCGCCCAGCGCCACCTGCAGCAGCGGCGAGAAGTAGTATCCGAAGCTGACCTGAACGTGCAGCCCCTGCTCCAGCCCCCAGATGAACAGGCCCCAGTTGGCGAATATCAGCAGGCCCGCGGCGATCGCTTTCATCGTGCTGCGCCTGTCCGCGAGCACCCGCTTCACCTCGCCGCGCCACCGCGCGAAGAACAGTATGGGCGACAGCAGCGCCAGTGAAAACAGCACGCGGAACGCCAGCACCACCAGCGGCGGCACGCTGTCCAGCAGCGCCCAGTAAAGCGGCAGCGCGCCCCATATCAGATAAGCGGCGATCGCCGCGATATTGCCGGCCTTCTGTTTGTTCATCCCATTTACCCTCATAGCCATATCCCATGTGATGTCACACATTGTATCATACATAGGCGGAAAGTGAAACGCCGTTGCACGAAGCGCGATAATCTTCCGAAATATGCCGATGCCCGCTTGACATTTCCATTCCTATCGGCTTGTATATACACGAAAAGGATAATGATAGTCATAGGTAAGCCCCTGATATTATCTCAGGCTTTTCCCCGACTCCACACCGTACATAAGACTTTCACCTCAGACGGCGTTCCATCGTTATTCAATTATTTTCATCTAAACCAATCTGCCTGTTGTATCAGTTTTTCTTGTGACTACATAATTTCTTCTTAAGGATTTCATTATCCCTCACTTCTTTTAGCTTGATTTCCTCTCTGATCTTGTTCTTTATATCTGCCATCATTTCTTTTGTACCTGTAGCCTCCCATGTTTTGGCTACGCTTTCAGCATTCACTCTTGCAATCACCTTGTTCATTACCTCATTGAAATCCACTGAATAGAGGAGAACTGGCACGAGGTACTCTAACGATTGTTCCTCAAGCCCTTCTATAATCTCTATACATTCTTCTGGAGTGGTACTGTCTTCAACATTCAGTACTCTTCGTATCAACCTTGGGTATTCAGCTATCCATTTGTGTACCTTGATAGCTTCTTTTTTCCTCATTTCGGCTTCCATTTCGCACACCTCCGTTACTTTTAGGCAACCCTACCATCCGGTAGGCATTATACCATTTGATTTCGGTATAATCAAGGTTAAAACTACTACCTAGTATAGCTTCAAGGGGGTGTAACAGTGCAGAAGATTCTACAAGATGTTTCCCTTGGCGATAATATCCAAAAGATACGTGTTTCTCTTGGGATGTCTCAACCTGATGTTGTGCGCGAGCTTCAGCTTTTAGGGCGGTCCATGTCGGTCAGCCATTACGGACACATTGAGCAGGGTAGAAAGAACATTTTTGCAACTGATTTGGTTCTCTTACAGAGGGTTTTCAAAGTCGGTTATGAGGAATTTTTCAAAGGTCTTGTCCCTTAGTGGGGAAAGTGACCTTTTCAAATGATACTCTTTAGCGCCTATTAGCGCCTAAGCTTTTCACTTAGGAACGAATCTCACAACCATGTACCCCGATATACAAGACCGGTGCCTGTGCGCCCATTTGAGGCGCGCGGCGGGCGCCATGACCCGGTATTACGATCAGACGATGGCGCCGTCCGGACTCACCATCAGCAGCCTCACCCGTCTGGGCGGCAGCAGCATAACCATCCTTGCCCTTCAAATGCGGCTGGACCGAAGCACGCTGGCGAGAAATCTGCGGCCGCTCCGCCGCATGGCGTATGTGGAAGACATATCACAGCCGGGTGCGCGGGACTGTGAGCTGCGCGTCGCATCCAAAGGAGCCGCCGCACTGGCCGCCGCCCATCCGCTTTGGCAGGACGCCCAGCGGATGATGAAAGAACGGATCGGCGAAGAAAATCTCAGCGCCTTCCGGGCGGCGCTGTCATCCATAGAAAATTTGCCCGCAGAATAAGGAGGCCTGCACATGACAGGAGACAATCTTGCCGTCGCCATCAAACAGTGCGCGCTGGCGCTGGGTTATGAGAACTGCGGCATCATCCGCGTTGAGGAGCTGGCGGACTTTGCCGACCGGCTGGACGAGCGCTTCCGCTTTTTCCCCGACCAGGCGGAGTACGGCCAAAAGTATTACGCCCTGGCCTGCCCGCAGCAGCAGCACCCCTGGGCGAAAGCCGCCGTGGTCTGCGTGCGCCGCTACGGCAAGTATAAAATGCCGCCGCAGCTGGACGGGCGTATCTCGAAGTTCTTCCTCGCCGACGGCCGCGTGAACCCCGCCTCGCCGGACCATCAGACCAGCCTTAAGTTTGAGGCATATCTCCATGACATCGGGCTGCGCATGCTCACCAAGCGCACCGACGGCGTCATTCCCCTGCGCTGGGCCGCTTACAAGGCCGGACTGGGCATCATCCGCAAAAACAACTTCTTCTATACGCAGCCGGTTCCTGGGTGTATCTGGAGGCATGGCTGATCGACCGGCCGCTGGAGCTGAAGGACGCGGCGCAATACCCGCCGTGCCCGGAGAACAACTGTGGCCCGTGCGTGCGCGCCTGCTCTACTCATTCGCTGGCCGCGCCGTACATGACGCGCCGCTCCGGCTGCATCTGCTGCCTCACCACCAAGGTCTATCCCGAGGGGGATTTCCTCGCCGCGGACATCGGCCCCAAGATGAAGCAATGGGTGTATGGCTGCGACGACTGCCAGGATGCCTGTCCGTTCAACCGGCGCGCGTGGGACCCCCTGCACGAGTATCCGGGGCTGGACGCGCTGGCCGGGCAGCTGTCCCTGGAGAAAATACTGGGGATGAGCGACGATTATTACCGCGACGTGCTGCAGCCGCGCTTCTGGTACCTCAAGCCGACGAGGGCTGGAAATGGAAGGTGAACGCGTGAACGCCATGCATAACGATTACCGGCCTGAATACGCCTCCGCCGTCGCCTGCGGCGACCCCAGCGGACCGGTGCGGCTGATGGCGCGCCGCGTGCGGGACGGGCGTTAACCGCGTATCGTCACCATATGTGATCATAAAGCCATCGCGAGGAAATCATGCCAATACCACAGGATACGAAAACCGCCGTCATATTCATGGGCCTTCAGGCCAGCGGAAAAAGCGCCTATTACCATCAGAACTATGCCTCGACGCATACGCATATCAGTCTGGACCGGCTGCGTACCCGCCGCAAAGAACGCCTGCTGCTGGATGAATGCATCCGCAGCGGCAGGTCGTTTGTCGTGGATAACACCAATCCGACGGTTCAGGACCGCGCGCGCTACATCCGGCCTGCCCGTCAGGCGGGCTACCGCGTGATCGGCCTGTTCTTCCAAAGCCGGGCAGCCGAATGCATGGCGCGCAACGAACGCCGTTCGGGCAAAGCGAAGGTTCCGGCGGCCGCCATCGCGGCCACTTCAAACAGGCTTGAGCTGCCGCGGATATCCGAAGGGTTCGACGCGCTTTACTTTGTATCTCTGGAAGACGACAGCTTTATCGTGGAGAAATGGGAAGATGAGCGGTGATATCTTATGATTCAGGCTGCGTCATGCACATACAAAAAGCCGGGCCTTGAACAGCCTGGCTTTTGTTTACGGTGTGATTCGTATGGATTCTCACGGTTTCCCTGTCTTAACCGGCACCCATATCTCGCTGGTCAATTCGGGTTTC
Organism: Bacillota bacterium; assembly: GCA_023428025.1. Taxonomy (GTDB): domain Bacteria; phylum Bacillota; class Clostridia; order Christensenellales; family SZUA-584; genus SZUA-584. The sequence goes on along the minus strand of JAEYZN010000042.1, from coordinate 14,211 downwards.
GAGCTGTCAGGTCTTTCATGCCACAGCATCTCCGGGCCGTCAGTCAGCTGGCAGCCGGAAGACGGCAGCCATTCCGCGTATATCTTGGCCCAGGTGCTCTGCATGGCCTCGGGAAAAGCGCCTTTTACCGTGAACACGGCCCAGGCCGACGCGGCAACCTCAAGAACGTCGTACCCCTCCGGCGGCAGCTGTGTGGTGGCGACGCCGATGTACTGGTCCAGCGCGCTGCCCTCTTCGGTGCGTTCCGAGAAATTGGCCGATACGCTGAGCATGCCGCAGGGCTCCATATCGCCGAGCCCCTTGAGCCGGCCGATGGCCCCGGGCGTCAGCTTTTTCACCAGGGAATCCATCTGCGGGTTCACACCCTCAAACTGCATCCGGATGCGCTTTTTAAACCCGACGATCCGGAACGGCCCTTTTTCTGTGATGCGGTAGTTCATTTCTGTTCCCCCTCTTATTGTCATCTGGAAGGTCATGGGGGGAAACGCCATCACGGGCATTTGGCCCGTTCTGGCCTGCGACGGCGTTATGCCATGCATGGCGGCAAACGCTTTGCCGAAGGCGTCGGCGGACTCGTACCCGAACATAACAGCCAGGTCGATGATGCGCTCTTCTCCCAGCCGGATGCGTTCGGCAGCCACCGCCAGCCTTCTGCGACGGATATACTCGCCCAGCGGCATTCCGGCCAGAAAGGAAAACACGCGCCGGAAATGATATTCGGAGCATCCCGCTGCGCGGGCCAGTCGTCCAAAATCGATCTTCTCCGTCAGGTTGTTCTCGATATACCGCATGGCTTCGTTGAACCGGGCCAGCATATCCATGTCCCCTCACCTCCGTTCACAGCATATCAGGAACAAAAAAACGGGGCCCGCCATTTCTGTTGCATTTATTATCTGCAAACTGCCGGGGCGTGCGAAGGCAGAAAGAGCGCCTGCCGTGCGCTTACAGCCCCCCTTATGCCGAATACCTCCGGCCTTCCCATAAACCTCAGTCCCAATACTCCTGCAGCTTTTCCGTCTCTCTCCGCCGGGCCTTTTCCGGCTCCTGCTGTACCGGTGCTTCCGCCTGCGCCGGTGAGCTGACCGTTTCCTGCACGGCCTGCCGCCTGCTGTGGCGCGGGCCCTGCCCGGCGTTTCTGTGCTGCATGCCGTCCTCTATGCCGTCCGCCGAGACAGGCTCCCGCCCCAATCGGGCATACGCGTCCAGCACACGCGTGATGCGCTCCCGTCGTTTCTGCAGCACCGCCGCCCATTCGTCCAGCGCCGCGTGTCCCGCGTCCGTCACGGCATATTCGCGCCGCTGTGGCCCCGGCCCGCCCGCCGCCCATTCGGAGGTCACCCAACCGGCCTCCTCCATGCCGCGCAGCGTGCGGTAAAGCGTGGCCACGCTGATCTCGCTGTCGTCAAAGCCGAAATCGCGCAGGCGCTCGCCCAGCGCATAACCGTGGCTGCGCTCACCATCCGGCCCGCACAGCAGCACCAGCAGGCATACCTCCACCATGCGCTGCATATGCCGCCCGCCATGAGCGCCTTCAACACGCATACTTAAATCCTCCTTGTTTATATCCGCGTTATCTATATCCAGTTTGCATATATCCGTTACGGTAATATTAAAATGATTCTTGGTATTTGTCAACAAAATCCTAACAAGATTTCTCAGCTTTGGACGATTGTTTACGCGGCGTCCAAATTTGAAAATTCCATGCATTATTTGCGTAAAAATCGGGAAAATAACAGCATAAGGAGGTGAATAACGTGGCGAGAAGCAACTGGAAACTTAGCGGAATGAAACAATCTGTCGCCAGCGAGATCGGCGTAAATCTGAAACCCGGTGATAATGGCGATCTCTCGGCGCGCGACGCCGGCCGTATCGGCGGCAACATGGTCAGAAAGATGCTGCAGTATGCGGAAAGCAATATGCCCGAAGCCCAGAGCCAGGCTCAGACCCGCTCGCGGTTCTAAGTCTACCATGAAAAAAGAGAAGGGCCTTGCCGCTCTTCTTTTTTTGCCGTCCGGCCAGCCGCGCCGCCATTGCTCAACAGACGAAAAGCCGGATATTCCCCGGCTCTTCACTCGATTCGTATGTTTTCAGAAATCTTCCCCGTTCTGTTCGGGGCTGTTTTCCCGTTTCGAGAGCTGTCCCTCCGCTAAGTCAGACTTTTTGTCCGCCCGGGCCTGCTTCACGGTTTCCAGCAGACTTTTGTCGTTTTTTCTTTTCAAGTCATCACCTCCGCCATTAATTTGCCCCGTTTGGCAGCGGCGCATGTATCGGCTGATTTTACCAATCGCCGCTTGTTGCCGGCAAACCGTTTCAGCACATATTTCCGGCGCGCCGTTACGGTGACGAAAACAGCTTTGGCTCAATAATAGCTCGGCTTCACTTTTCCTTCTGCAATACGCGAATTTCTTCCCTCTCCGCTGCCGCCATGCTGCCCAGCCGCATCAGCAGGGACTCCACAAGGTTCTGCGCGCCCCGCACGATCTCCTGCGAGTCGTGCACCTGCCCGCGCGTCACAAAGTCCGTCATCAGGCTGTCGAAAAAGCTGTCCGCAAACCGGGCCAGCTCGCCAGCCTCCGCCTGCGCGTCCGGCAGCAGATAGCGAAAGCGGTTCATCAGCCCCTGCGCCCGGCTGGCCTGCTCCCGCGCGCCATGGATATAGTCGAACAGCACGGCGCTGCTCAGCATACCGCCGCTGGCTTCTCCCAGCTCCTGCGCTTTGAGCAGGTCCTCCTCGGCGATGTCCAGACAGGCGCTCACCTCGCGCCCGGCTACCGCCGCTTTCTCGATTTCCTTCAGGCGGCACCGGGCCTGCGCGATGCGCTCCTCGCCCTCTGCCGGTTTGTCCCCCGTCTGCTGTCCGTTTGACAGCTTCGCGCGCTCGTCCGACATCATGGCGATCATCTCTTCGGTGCCCGCGAGGTCTTTATGCGCCTGCCGGTATTTCAGCCACACCGCGAAAAGCTCCGCCCTGTCTCTCACCAGCTCCGCTTGGCTGCCCTTGAATTTCTGAAACACGGCTGTCAGGCTCACGGTGTCCAGCTTGCCCACGTCAAAGCTGCGCTCTTCCAACGTGTTTTTGTGTGCGGCGATTTTGACTTCCAGCAGCTCCCGGTCGCGCTCCAGCAGCGCCAGCTTTTCACCCAGCTTTTTCATGCGCGCCGCCGCCGTGCCGCCGTCAAATTTCAAATCCACATCCATGATGTCCACCTCGCTTGTCAGCTTTCATTCTATATTATACAACAAAATCGGCCGAAAGCGCCATCCTTCCACCCTGGCGAAAATAGAAAAGAGCCCGCACATTGTTTGCAGGCCCCGCTCTTTTCAGGACGTTGATCTGTTTCTTTTCGCTCTCTTTACATGTCGTATTTCGCCGGCTCCAGCTTCTCGCACTGCGGCACCATCTCGTCTGTCAGCGTCTGCACATCCGCGGGCAGCGCCGCCACGTCTTCCGCCAGCCTGTCGAGCCACATCAGTTCCTTGTCCTCCAGCGCCAGCTCGCCCTTGCCATGCGCCGCCCTGATCTTATCCAGCGCCAGCTCGGCCGCCTTCTTTGTGCGGCTGTAATAGCCGTCCTCCTTCACGATCTCTTGGGAGATCTCGAGCACCACGTCGGGGCGGAGCACATACGCCTGCGGGTCCAGCGCGCTGTCGGAATCCGCGAGCATGTCTCTCATCAGCAGCGCCGTTTCCCTGCCGCGCTTGGAGGCCGTGTTCATCAGGCGGCAGTCGTATTCCAGCTGCTCGAAACTCACGGTGGGCGCCATGCCGCCCAGCAGCTTGATGTTCTGGATGGATTCGTTGCTCCACAGGTCCGCGAGGCACGCCGCCACGTTGCCCACGGGGCTCAGGTGCGCGCACGCGCTGGTGCGCCCTTCCATCGCGATGGGTATGCCGGTGATGGCCTTCACGTATACGCCTTCATAGCCGCAGTCCTTGTGCGGGCCCTTCGCGCCGCGTTCCACGGCGACCAAGCTGCGCACCGCCGCCATCACGCGCACCGCCGCTGAGAACACCTTGGGGACGTAGTTTCTGTCGGCCAGCACCATGGCGGTGTTGGCGAAACCGCACGCCGTATCGCCCGCGGGCACCACGCCCGTTTTATCCGCGATGGAGACGATCTGCGACCAGAGCCTGTTCATATCCGTGCAGCCCAGCACCGAAAGCGCGAACACCGACTTGGCGATATCGCAGTACATGATGGCCTCGTCGTGCACCTCCTTGCCGCCGACGGATTCAATCGCGAGAAAATCCGCCCCGGCTTTCGCGCAGCCTTCGAACGTTTCCAGCATGTTGTCCCAATGGCGCCCGCGCCACATGTGTGTGAGGTCGCTGCCCTCGCGGATATCGTTGGGCGTGATGCGCACCGCGCTCTTCACGCCGTGCTTGCCGGCGAAATCCTTCGCGATATCCACCATTGTTCTGCACACCTCGATGCCCCATTTGGGCTCGAACGTCATGGGCGGCAACGTCTCGATCTCCGCCACAAAGCCCTGGCTGCGCAGGTCTTTGGCGCGCTCGCAGATGCCCGTGATGATCTCTTTATAGTTTCGGATGACCTCCGCCATCGTCCCCGCTTCAATGCTCATCGTCGGCAGCGTGAAGTTGACCTCCGGGTAAAGCGTCCCCCCGCCGATGACCATGCCGTTCTCCAGCGCGACCGGAAATTTTGCCTGCGCGTATACGAAATCGCTCAGATCCTGATACGCGGCGGTTTTATACTCTGGCATAACGATCTCCTTCCGATACTGTTTGTTGACAGCAGTATAGAATAACCGCATCCGCTTTTCTTGAAGGATATTTTGATTTGTATGATTATTATATGATCTTTCCTATAGCGTTAATATGGATATTGAAAAAGCTTATGGAAAGATGGCCTGCGTCATGCCGCGCCGCGCTGTTATGCCCGCAGCACCAACGATTCCAGCTCCGCCTGCAGCTGCTGCAACCGGCCTTGATCGGCTTTGTAGAGGCTGTCCAGGGGGAAGCGCGCGTTTGCCGCGTCGCTGCGCGCCGCCGCCACGCTGTCCATGGATTTCCCGATGGCGTTCTGCACATACCAGTCGGCGATCAGCCCGTCGAAAAAGCAGTCCGCGAAGCGCGCAAAGTCGCCGATGCGCACGCTGATATCGCTGCGCACGTTGATATCCGCGAGTTCGGTCCTGAAGTTGTTCAGCGCCAGCTGCGCGCAGGACACGCTGTCCGCCGCCCTGTCGATATGGTCATGCTTCACCATGCCGGATATCATGCCGCCGCCCAGCATGTCATAGGTACCCCAGCTCTCCGCCTTGCGCAGGCTTTTCAGCGCGCTGTCCAGATAACCAAGAGCGCCGTCCCCCGCTTCCATCGCCTCGCGTATCTCCTTCAGGTTGGTATTCGTATGCGCGATATCCTCGGTCAGCGCCATGATGCGCCGCCTGTCTTCCCCCAGCGCGTTCAGCAGGTGCGCCTTCTTCTGCTCGAAAAGCGCCGCGTAGCGCGCCTCGCTCCCGTCCAGCGCCTTAAGCTCCGCCGTCAGCGCCGTGATGCGGCCATTGATATCCGCCAATTCCTTGCTTGCCTGCTCGTATTTGAGGCGCGCGGCGAGCGCTTCGTCCCGCTCTTTGCGGATATGCTCGTCACGCGAGCCCAGTATCGAATAGAACAGCGCGGCGATGCCGCCGTTCTCCAGCCTGCTTACATCCAGTTCTTCCTTGTCCAGCGCGGCTTTGAGCGCTTCCAGATGCCGCTCCAGCTGCGCTTTGTCCCGCTTTAGCTGCGCGTGCATGGCGCTCAGCTTTCGCTTCCGCGCCACATTCCCGTAGGCCGCGGCCAACTCGTCGTTTTGATAGATCATCTGCCCTTGTCTTCCTCTCTTGCTGTTTGGAGCGGCATTCGGCTCGTCCGGACGCACCGTGCCGTTCATGAATCCTCCGCCACCATTTATGTTCTGTCACACATTATATACGCAAATCCATATTCATACAATCTTATCTGTCCATGATTGATTCACGTGACCGCGGCAGGCAGCCCGCCCTTGCCGCTCCGCACAAGCCGTGTTAATATGAGCGCAGCACGTTCTGGAGGAGGGACTTATGGGCACCACCATCGTGATCGTCATTGCCGTTGTCATCGTGATCGGGGTTTTCGCCACGCTTATCACGATGCGCCTTGACCTGGCGCGCGCGGCAAAACGCAGCCGTCAGGAAAGACGGGCGCGCACGGAAAGCACCTCGGAAGCGCGGCCCGTATGGACGGACGCGCTGGTGCTGGATTCCCGTGTCACAGGCAGCGCAGGCGCAAAACAAACCGTCGTGGCGCTGACGCTCAAGGTTTCGCCGCCCGGAGGCGCGCCGTATCAGGCGTCCGTCACATGGCTGGTGGACGCGGACGCGCTGCATCTGGCGTCGCCCGGCGGACGCATACCGGTGAGGCTGGACGCCGCCGATCCCAAGAAAATATCCCCCGCCGTCGTGTGGGCGGCGTATTCGCCGCGTTCGGGCAGCGCGAAATAGCCTTCGTTTGTAAAACGAGGTTTTTCCACGCTGCGTCGCGTGTCAGCGGATGTCGTTGTATTCGCTGTAACGCCGTGTGAGCGCGGGGATCACCACGGCGCGCCAGTTCCACGGGTCCACGAGGCCGCTGCCGATGCCGCCCCGGTTGTACCGGCTGACGTAGATGAATGAGTGATGCTGCACCGGCCTGCCGGTCAGCTTCTCGAAAGCGGCGTACAGTTCCTCGCGAAACTTCTCCTCTGTAGACGGTGCGGCGGCCTGCGCAAAATGCGCCTTGAAATCCTCCCAGAGCTGCGGCTCGCCCTTGAGCCCCCATTTGCCCGGCTGATCACTGAAAATTGCGGTTAATCTCTTCACTTCTTTGTCCCCTGATTGTTTTTCCCAGACATGTATATGCGGGTATCGCCGGAATAGTACACAAAAAATAATCAGCCGCGGATCAGGCGTTCCAGCCCGCGCCGCGCGCCCGTCACGTCTCCGCCCGCGGCCTGGCCCCGCAGCGTTTTGTACTGCTGCGGCGAGAGCCGGTTCCGGTAGCTTTCGAGCATCTTCAAAAAAGCGTTGATCAGCGCATAGTTCATGGATGATGTCCCCTCACAAAAAGTTATGGCCCCGAAGGCCATGGTCTATTATCCACAGGCGGGGTGCGATAATCTGTCGAACAGCGCCGGAGCCGGGCGCGAAGAATGGCATTCCAGTGAAACCTTCGATTGGATGGGGATAAAATCTTCCCCGAAATGACGGCGGCCAGGCGGAACGATGATTCGCATGAAAAGGCAACATTCCTGGTCAGCACCATCTGGCTGGAATCCGTTTAATTGGATCTCTTGCTTTTTTATGATATATTTAAAATGGTTTTCCTAACACGCAGACAAGCAGGAATTTGTCGGGTCGTTTTGAACTGCGGATTATTTATATAGATACTTTGTTATGAGGAGCAGGCATGGAAAAAAACAAAAACAATCAAGCAAAACTAACATTCGGATTATTTATAGTATATTTTTTAGTTTTAATCTGGATTGTTTTATTTAAAATGCAATTCTCTTTTTATGATTTACCACATTTTAGAGGATTGAATTTGATCCCTTTTGCCGGTTCTGTTATTAAAAATAATCAACTGGATTATAATGAGATAATTCTGAATATGATGGTGTTTATACCCTTTGGGTTATATTTGAGCATGATAAAGCTTAATTGGCCGTTTTGGAAAAAAATCATCTCAATAGCAGGTGTCAGTCTATTATTTGAACTCGTACAATTCCTATTCGCAATCGGAGGCGCTGATATAACAGATTTAATTAGCAATACAATGGGAGGTGCTGTAGGAATAGGATTTTATATTGTGTTTTCTAAAATATTAAAAGAGAAAACAAACAAAGTTCTCAATATATTAGCCTTGATTGGAACAATATGCATTGTATTACTAGGACTATTAGCTATGAGAGTTATCACTTATAAATTTTAAGTACGTAGATTATATTCCTTTCAACGACGTACGGTATCAAGGAATATACATAACATGAGACTGACAATTTCCAATTTATTGAGCGAGCTAACAATAAATCCTTATGGAGAGAGCGAGGTGAATGCATCATGTGGCAATGCCCCGAATGCGGACGGGAGTTCAGGAAAACGAATCAAGAGCATGACTGCGCCGGGCCGCCAAAAACGATTGACGCCTATATTGCTGTACAACCGGAGGATGTTTGGCCTTTCTTGAATCAACTACGGGATACGCTCCGCGCGGCACTCCCATATGCGCAAGAGCGTATTTCGTGGCGTATGCCAACTTACTGGCATAAACAAAATATAATCCATTTTGCGGCATTCAAAAAGCACATTGGGCTGTACCCCGGGGATAAGGCTATAGCGCATTTCTCTGAAAGGCTCAAGGAATACAAGGCAAGCAAAGGCGCGGTGCAGTTTCCGTACAGCAAGCCGTTACCACTCCCCCTTATTGCCGAAATAGCGAAATGGTGTTACGATACCGGAAATCATCACTAATGAGTTGGAGTATCGATGAAAATTGGGCTTGACAAAAATAATGATCCGTAAGGTCCAATTTCATTTTTGTAACGCGAATTTTTTGTCAAGGGGCTGATAACAGGATTTTGTCAGCAGTTTTAACTGCAGATATCATATAATGTGCAATTGTTTTTTATAAAAGCAAAGGAGAATTTCAAAATGGAGAAACCGCGAGTTTTTACAATACCTTTTTCGAGTATCTATCCGCTCTATATACAAAAAGCCGAGAAAAAAGGAAGAACAAAGGAAGAAGTTAATAAAATCATTTTTTGGCTTACCGGTTACGATGAGCATTTATTACAAAAACAAATAATTAATGAAGTGGATCTGGAAACGTTCTTTAAACAAGCACCCCATATGAATCCGAATGCTTCACTCATCAGAGGAGTCATTTGTGGATATCGGGTGGAAGAAATAGAAGATGAATTAATGCGACAAATCCGATATTTAGATAAATTAATTGATGAGTTAGCTAAAGGGAAAACAATGCAGAAAATATTGAGAAAATAAATACTATTGATCTTTTGTTAAAATGCAGCATCAATAGAGAAGCACTTCCGGTCTGATCCCGGAAGTGCTCCTGTTGCCCCAACTCGTCATTGCCGGTTCTTCGTGATAACGCCCCTAAGAAGAGGCCTTTGGTACCGGTTCAGGCCATGCCGTACCGCGTCCAGTGCCGGTGCGCCGCGATCGCATTGATGAACTCCATGGAGAATGCGTTCATGTCCACCGTGCCGTGCATGGTCACCACGCCCTGCTGGTTTGCGAGCGGGTCCGCAAACCCGGCGGGCTGCGCCACCGCGTTGACGGGCTTGACCATGCCCAGCAGCTCCACGCCCTCGCTGACCGCGCCAATGGCCTTGCAGTGCACGAACATGTCCGTGAGGAACTGCTTCACCTCCAGCAGCGCCTCCAGCGCGGCCTTCTGTTTCTTGCCGCCGGGGATGAACACCGCGTCGTACAGCACCGGGGACGCCGTCCGGTAGCTCTGCACCGCTTCCAGCTGGCGGTTGTCCTCCGCGGTCACCATGCCCTGCTTGCTGCACACCGTCTCGGCTTTCACGCCGGCGTTTTTCAGCAGGTCCATCAAGCCCGCCGCCTCGTTATAGTTGAAGCCGTCCTCCAGCAGCACCGCCACGATGCGGGTGCGGGCGGACTTCACCTTGTTCTCCTGGCTGAGCGCGGGCGACACGGCGCTGCCGTCGTTTGATGCGGGCGTCGTGGATGGCGGCTGTGCGCCGATGCCTGTCGCGATCTGGTTCGCGAGGTTGCCGTCCACCATGTTGAACATGTCCACCACCTTCTGGCGGACATCCTTGTTCTTCACCTTGCCCACCTCGAACTGGAACGCCTCTACGATGTGGCGCTTCTCCGCGGCCGACATGCTGTTCCAGAACAGCGTGGCCTGCCCAAAGTGGTTGATGAAGCTCTCGCTGCGGTCGCGAATCTTTTTTCCTTCCACCTTTTCGGCGTAGTGGATGTAGCCGCCCTGATCCCCCGGCACCGGCATCGGCGCATCCCCCTGCAGCGTGTTCGCCGAATAGGCAACCACGCCGGTGTCGATGCGCATACGATGGTAACCGTCGCGATGGTTGTTGTGCACATGCGCGATCGGCTGATTGATGGGTATCTCATGGAAATTCGGCCCGCCCAGCCGGATCAGCTGCGTGTCCACGTAGGAGAACAGCCGCCCCTGCAGCAGCGGGTCGTTGGAGAAGTCGATGCCCGGCACCACGTTGCCGGGGCAGAAGGCGACCTGCTCCGTCTCGGCGAAGAAGTTGCTCACGTTGCGGTTCAGCGTCAGCTTGCCGATGATCTGCACCGGCACCAGCTCCTCCGGCCATATCTTCGTCGGGTCGAGGATGTCGAAGTCGAAGCCGAACTCGTCCTTCTCCTCGATAATCTGTATGCCCAGCTCATACTCCGGGTAATCGCCGCCTTCCACGGCGTTCCAGATGTCTCGGCGGTGGAAGTCCGGGTCCTTGCCGGAAATCTTCTGCGCCTCGTCCCACACCAGCGAGTGCACGCCCAGCAGCGGTTTCCAGTGGAACTTCACGAACCGCCCCACCCCTTGAGCGTTCACCAGCCGGTAGGTGTTGACGGCGAAGCCCTCCATCATGCGGAAGCTGCGCGGTATCGCCCTGTCGGACATCAGCCACATGATCATGTGCGCCGTCTCGGGGTTGCTGACGACAAAATCCCAGAAAGTGTCGTGCGCCGACGCCGCCTGCGGTATCTCGTTGTTCGGCTCCGGCTTTATCGCATGCACCAGATCGGGGAACTTGATGGCGTCCTGGATGAAGAAAATCGGGATGTTGTTGCCCACCATATCGTAATTGCCGTGCTCCGTGTAAAACTTCACCGCGAAGCCGCGCACGTCGCGCACGGTATCGGCGGACCCGCGCGAACCCACCACGGTGGAGAAACGGACGAACACCGGCGTCGTCGCCGAGGGGTCCTGCAAAAATGAAGCCATGGTATACTCGCCCATCGGCTTGTAGACGCGGAAGAAGCCGTGCACGCCAAAGCCGCGCGCGTGCACCGCCCTTTCGGGGATACGCTCGTGATCGAAGTGCGTGACCTTCTCCCGGAAGTGGAAATCCTCCAGCAGCGTGGGCCCGCGCGTGCCTGCCTTGAGAGAATCCGCCGTGTTCGCGACATACACCCCCTGGTCGGTCGTCAGTCTGGCGTTTTCGTTTCCTGTCTGGTATTGGGCGAGCTGCGCTCTTTTCGCGTCTTCCGCCGCTTTATTCTGCATTGAAGAATCCATGGATAAACTCCTTTGTTAGATGTTTTCATCCATAGTTTTTCAAAAATTAGCAAATGTATACACTCTTTTCAGTTTTCCGGACGTAAACAAAATAAGCGCCGGTTTTACACGACGTTTCCAGCGTGTCAAAAAAAGTTACCGGCTTGCGTCAATATCGGGCGTTGCAAAATGCTCGGTATTTTTGCGTAGATAAAGAGAAAATGGTATAATAATAAAAGTGCTTGCATGTTGAAAAGCTTCCTCGGAACTGTTCAAACGACGACAACATAAGGAGAGATACGTAAAACCACACAGGACGGTTCCGACGGAAACCAAAGCGTGATGAGCTTTCTTACCATCAACGCCATGGATGAAGCGTCATCGACAGGAGCGCCGGCTACTGAGATGGGGCAGGCAGGATAGAGGATGGTCAGGTGAAAGAAGTTATAATCGATGCGACGCCAGTTGGCGGTGCGGCATCCAAAAAGCATCAAAATGCAGGAGACGTAACGGTGTTTCATGTCAGCAGACGGGCTGGCGTAAAGGCTGTATTGGAATCGGAGGATTTCAAGGCTGCCGGGGGCGTCGCGGTCTTCAGACAGAATATCTTTGTCGTCAATGTGGGCGTCTTTATCGTGCTTCTCGGACTGTTGACCTTAATACCGGCAGAGGAAACCATTGTCAATTTGTTGGTGAAAACCGGGTTCGTGGTCGGAACGGGGACAACGGGTCTGTATCTTATTCTGGATGGACTGTTTTCACGGGTATATCTGGAGCCAGAAAGGCTCGTATACAAGAATTTCTGCGGGATCAGAAAGGCGATCGACTGGCGGGATATCCGGAAGGTCAGCACCCGTGTTTTCGACAGCGAAAATGGTATGTGGCAATACCTGCTGGTATCCGGAGATGATACAAAGATCAAAATCAGCTGGAATTACATCGCTTACGGTGCGTTGAGAAACGAAATCAAAAAGCGATGGAAACAAAATACGACTGATAGTAAAAAGCACATTCACCGGCAGGCATAGAAGATTTATAAACATGTCATGCCTTTTTTTGTTTCTTTTTCCGATCAACGACGCGGAAATCCATAAAAACATGTTAAACCGGACAGGTAAAAAAACAGATATAAGGTTATGGGCGCAACCTCTCCACCGCATCAACCAACCATAACAAAAGGCTTTCCGTAGCGATGGGTTTATGTACGATGAATACATGCTCATAGTGTTATACGAGCAAAGGCGGCTTTCATTAACGAAAAACCGCCTTTTTGGCCACTGAAGCGCCGATTCTACACTTCATCTGATCTTATTTGCGATAATCTATATCGCTTATTTCGCGTTGAACGGGAGGCCTTCTTTGATGCAGATGCGGTGCGCCGCGAACCGGCCCGACGTGGCCGCGCCCGGCAGCCCGCCCGGCGGCAGCGTCCACATGCCCGCCATGATGAAGCCCTCGAGGCCGTCCAGCAGGCCGGGGAAATAGCGTGGGATGTCCTTGCTGCCGTTGCCCCACGTCATCCACGAGCCGCGCCATGCGTTGCAGTAACGCGCATAGGTTTTCGGCGTCACGACATCCATCTTCTCAATCTTCCCTTCTGCCTCAGGATAACGGCGTACCAACGCCGCCACCGCATCATCTGCCAGCGCTTGCTTCGCTGCCTTGTATGCATCCTTGTCTTCCTTGAGCGCATGCCAGTAGTCATAGTCGGCGTTATAAAAGCATGCCATCACCGATTTTCCCTTGGGTGCCATCGTGCCATCAAAGCCAAAGCCCATCAGCGACACGAAGTCACTTTCCATGCCCGCAATCTTTACCGGCTGATCCCGATGTATATTGACACCGCGCATATGACCGCCCACCTCTGCGTCCACGCCCATGAACACCAATGCGCAAGTGGCGGTGGGATATGCCTTGGGAGCAGCGAACAGCTTGTGGTATAGTTCGGGCGTGTATTTATCGTCCAGCATATGGTACAGCGTGTAATGTCCATCCGCGCATGACACCACGTAGTCTGCCCGTATTTCACTGCCGTCTGCCAGCAGCACGCCCACGGCTCGCCCATCCTCCACCAGCACCTTATCCGCCTTCGCCTTGTACGTGATTTTACCGCCCAGCGACAGGTATTTTTGCTCCATGCGCTTGGCAAACGCCCGAGAACCGCCCACCGGAAAGCCGCAGTCCCCCGCGTGCATGCCCGCCAGTGTCATCACCAGCGCTGTGGCTGTATAGTCTCCGGGTATCGACGCCAGTATCGCCCGCCCGATCAGCGGCTCCTTGAACAGTGCTGCCAGTTCCTTAATTTTCATTTTGTTGTAGCGCGACATCATACCCATCTTGCCTATCAGCTTTGACGCGAATCTCAAGCCGTCGCCCGCTGTCATCATGTCCATTGGCTTATCCATCGGCATGCCGACGCCGCCCAGTGACCGTATCGCCTTACACAGTTTCTTGATCTCCCCCTTGTCCTGCGGGGAAAGCTCCAACAGATGCTGTTCCAAACGATCTGCATTTGTGTACAGCTCCACCGCACGCCCGCCTTCCTCATACCGCACAAACGACTCATGGTTCACGATCTTCACACTGTCGTCCAGTGCCCCGGTATCCCGCCAAATCTTATACAGTTCGGTATCTGGATTTGAGCCCATGAGCCAGTGTATACAGCCGTCAAAATGGTATTCACCGCGATCCCAGCCTGTGCATTCACCGCCCGCAATAGTGTGCATCTCCAGAATTTGTGTCTCCAGCCCGCTTCGCTGCGCGTATATACCGCAGGTAAGCCCCGCAATGCCCGCGCCGATAATGACAACCTTTTTCATATCTATACTCCTTACAATGTTTTCTCAGATAATTGAGGCCTGGAGGCGGTCCTTCCAACTGGGTACGGGACAGCGTTTCGCAACCTAAGCCTCTTCACCTTTTAGCCCTCAACTCAAACGCTTACCA
>JAEYZN010000018.1 GCA_023428025.1 Bacillota bacterium | reverse complement strand
GATACCGGCCGTTGTCGTCGCCGCCCACCATGCCCAGAGCATACAAGTCCATCGTCTCGTCCATTTTGGCGATATCGATGATGGTGTTCGCCAAGCATCCGCCCACGCTCTTTTCCACGTTCAGTATGTTGCTCAGCATGCCCGGCTTCGGGTATGAATCCACCTCTTTGCAGTAATCGACGATCAGGTTTCCCGCAATCGCTATCCCTTTTCTCATATCATTCTCTCCCTCCACGCCCTTGACGTTTCGTTACAAAAAATCAGCAGCAGACCGCACCTCTCAAAAGAAGATGCCTCAATATCTGCTGCCCAATCACCTGCCGCGCCCGGAAATCCCTACACCCCGGACGATTGGCAAGCCCCTTTCACCCTTCCGGGCTGTCGCGTGTTCTTCTATTTGCTACGCCAATTTATTATTGACTGTTTTTCCCAACACCGTCGTGTACAGTATGTTGATATCGTCGTCGAACACATTGATATCCGCATCGTACCCCGCGGCAATAACGCCGATATGTTGCTGCTCGCCGATGATTTTTGCGGGCGTGGCAGCGCATATCTTCACCGCGTCCCCGATCGGGATGCCCGCTTTCTTGTACAGGGTGCGCAGACAAAGGTCCATGGTGGCGACGCTGCCCGCGAACGCCACGCCCGACTTGAGGATGCAGATGTTGTCCCTGACCACCACCTCAAGCCCGCCAAACATATACTCGCCGTCCGCCGCGCCCGAATACACCGAGTCCGTGATGCCGATCATCCTGTCCGGCCCTTTAATCTTGTAAACCAGCTGCAGCAGCGTGGGAGACAGATGCTGGCCGTCGCAGATGCATTCAGCGGATATCTCGTCATACAGCAGCGACGCCTCGCAGACGCCCGCCTCCGGATAGCAGAACACGTTGGATATCGACGACTGCGCGTTGAATATGTGCGTGACGGTGGTGTAACCCGCCTCGATCGCGTTTTTCACATCCCAGGGCCTGCCGTTGGAGTGGCCGATGGAGAACTGTATGCCCGTGGGCGCCAGCTTTCGCGCCATCTCCAGCGCGCCCGGCAGCTCCGGCGCCGCGGCGACGCGTTTCACGCATCCGCGCCGGATAAAATCCATGTAATCGTCCTTTTCCGGCGGATACAGGTATTCCGGATTCTGCGCGCCCGCCATTTGCGGCGCAAAGTAGTTGCCCTCCAGATGCGCCCCCAGCACCCGCGCGCCCACAGGCGGCCGCTTCATCACTTCGTTGATGTTATCCAGCGCTTTGGCGATTCTTTCGTGTGTGCTGGACAGCGTGGTGGCGACCAGCGATGTGGTGCCGTGCCGCCCGTGCTGGGCCGTCATCCTGTGCAGGGATTCCACCGTGGCGTCCATCACGTCCCCTTCTATCGTGGAGTGGGTATGGATATCGATAAAGCCCGGCGCGATGTAGTTTCCCCTGCAGTCGATGAGCTCGCCCGCAGGGTCATAGCCGTCTCCTTCAAACACGCGGGCTATTCTCTCGCCATCCACCTCGACCCCGCCCCGAACAATGCCGTCCGGCGTGATCACCCGGCCGTTGAAAAGCGTCTTTCTCATAAATGCCTCCTATTGAAGTATCCACTTACCAAAGCATTGAGGCTTATGGAAGTCAGGGACGTCACCGTGAATTCTGTTCCAAGAGAAATAATGAGGCTGTACCGTTTCTTCCCCGCACTTATAGAAGTTCCCATAAATGATACGACCGCTTTCCAAGGCGAATTCCGGAAAATACAACCTGATAAAAGTCACCGGTATATAGAACTCTATCCCCCATAGATACTGTTCTTGATAGGGCTGAACCCTAAATGTTTTGTCTGCATCCTGCACCAGCTGGCGTACGCTGTCGTAACGGTTTTGCCCGAACCCCAGGTACAACGCGCCGTTCGGGTTGAACTCAAAGTTGAAATACCGTACGTCGCCGCTCATCGGGCACATGAAAAGCTCCAGACAGCTGTCCATGCACACCATGTCCGTTGTTCCGGTGAACCGGGCCAGCCGGTGCTCTTCGTTTGCGCTAAGCTGCGCATACAACCCCGTCTCATCGTAGCAAACGCGTGCGAACGCCCGTATGGGCGCTTCGTCAAGCCACTGGCTTTCATTGATGCGCGCAAGCGCCGCCTGTTCCCAGTCGATTTTTCCGTCGCGGATGCGCGCCCTGTTGATCTGATACTGCTTCATTGCCTGCACCTTGGCGCTTTACCAGAGCGTCGGGACCACCTTTCCGGTTTTAAGCGATTCGCCAATGGCCCGCATCACCTTCATCACGTTCCGCGATTCCTCCGGGGATATGCGCGGGTCCGTGCCGTTGTCGACGCAGTCCGCGAAATGCTCGATCTCGCACTGATACGCGTCGTATTCGGGATACGGCACATCCGCACACGGCTTGCCGTCCTCATACAGCTTCAGGTAACGCACGCTGCCAGACATATCGTCGAGATTGGCTCCCGCCTTCATGCACTGCTCGATGCACGCCCTGCTGCCGATCGCGCGGAAGAACGTGGAGAACGGGTAATCCCCCGGCATGTTCAGCGACGATTCCACAATGGTCTTCATGCCGCTTTCAAACGTCAGCGAGGTGGACATGTAGTTCCAGCAGCCCTCATACTGTTGGCCGACCGAATAAACCGCCGTGCATTTGCCGAAGACGTCGATCATGTTGTCGATATCGTGCGTGTGCAGGTCGAACAGACCGCCGCCGCCGATCGCCGGATCACGGTACCACGACGCCCAGCTGGGTATCTGCCCCAGCCGGTGCGCGCTGACCATCTTGACATCGCCCAGCCTGCCGCTGCCTATATATTCCTTGATGACCGTGTTTTCCGGCCAGAACCGGACGACCTGCGCGATCATCAGCTTCACGCCGTTCTGATGCGCCGCCTCAATGGCCCGGTCGATCTCCTCCGCGTGCAGCGAGAACGGCTTTTCGCAGAGCACGTGCTTGCCCGCGTTTGCCGCCTTTACGATGTATTCGCAGTGCAGGTTGGTCGGCAGGCAGACGTGGACGATGTCGATATCGTCCCGCGCGATCATCTCCTCGGCCGTCGGAAAGAACAGGCAGTTTTTTTCCGCCGCGAGCTTGCCGCCTTTCTCCGTGTCGATGTCCGCAATGCCCGCCAGAACGTGCTTTTTAGAATGGCTGACAGCCGTGGAATGGGCGTTGCCCATAAACCCGGCCCCGATAATTCCGATACGTGCCATAATGCTGATCCTCCTATTTCCTTCCCAGAATCCTGTCGCAGGAAGCGGACGCGTTGTATATGGTCTGGCTCGAATAATGCTTGTAATTGGGAATCATTTCGGGCGCGAACCATCCGTCATAGCCGGCCTCGCCGAATGCCTTCATCACCTCGGGGTAATTGACGTCGCCGGACAGCAGATCGCAGAAGCAGTTGAACCCGCCGGGATCACGCCGGTAATCCTTGAGATGCACCGCCTTGATGCGCTTGCCCAGTATCCTGATCCACTGCTCCGGATAACCCGTCAGTATCACATTGCCTACGTCGAAGTAGCTCCCCACATAGGGCGAGCCCACTTTGTCGATGAAATCCCTCAGCTCCAGCGGAGACAGCAGGAACTTGTTCCACACGTTCTCGATGGCGAGGCTCACCTTCGCCTGCCCGGCGTATGGCGCCAGCTCCCGAAACGCCTCCAGCGACGCGTCATACGCCTCGTCGTAGGGCATCAGGTCGCTGCCGCCGCCCGGCAGAAAATCCACCCCGACCGCGCCCGCAAGCACCAGTATGGCCTCCGCCCCCAGCACCGCCGCCGTATCGACCTGCCTTTTGATCATATCCTTGGCCTGGTCGCGCACCGCAGGCAGCGTACTGGTCAGCAGATAGTCCCAGCAAAGCCCGCAGGCGAGCGTCGGCAGCTTCATGCCCTCGCCCTCTGCGATGCGTTTCGCTTCCGCCGCGGCTCCGGGAACGTCCAGCCCCATCAGGCCGGTGCCCGCCAGCGCCAGCTCAATGCCGTTGAACCCTGCGTCTTTGGCCAGTCTGATCGCTTCGGGGACGGTCGTCCCCGCCGCAAACGACCAAAAGTTAATGCTTTTTTTCATCATCAGCACCGCCTTCTATAAATCGATGATCCGCTTTTCATCATTGCTGCGGTACGCCGCCTCAATGATGCGCTGCACCTGCACAGCCTGGCCGGCCGGCACCGCCAGCGGCAGCCCTTCCAGTATGGAACGGCTGAAGCTCTGGATCTCGCGTTGATACATGTTTCCGAACTCCACGTTGATGTCGGCCAGCGCAGACTCTTTCACGTCCTGAGCCGCGTCATACCCGCCGACCGCGTCCATGAACAGCGCGTTGACGCTGCCCCCGTCCACCTGGCCGATCACCGTGTCGCCCATCAGCCTGCCCTTGGTGCCGAAGAACTCCAGGCGCCATTTGGCCGCTTCATCGGGAATGTTGAAGTTGGACTGCACCGTGCACACCGCGCCGTTTTTCAGGCGCAGCATCACCGACGAGGAATCCTCCACCTCGTATCCGAATGTCAGCGTATCGTGGAACGCCGCCACCTGCGCCGCCTCGCTGTCCGTCACGTACTGGATCAGGTCGATGCAGTGCACGCCCATGTCCATCAGCGCGCCGCCGCCCGCGTTCGCCTTTGTCTGCCGCCACGCGTTTTCCATCTCAGGATACCAGCAGGTGAACTGGGCGAAGCCGGATACCACATCGCCGATTTTGCCTGCCGCGATGGCCTTCTTCATCTCCATCACATAGCTGCCGAAGCGCATCATCAGGCCCGCCGCTATTTTCACGCCCCTGGCTTCGCAGTAATCCAGCACCCGCCGGCCTTCTTCGCTCGTCATGGCCAGCGGCTTCTCGATCAATATATGCTTGCCATGGTCGGCCGCCATCATCGCCTGCTTTGCGTGGAGCACCACCGGCGTCGCGATATAGACCGCATCCACCTCCGGGTCCTTCAGCAATTCCAGCTCGCTGTTGTAAGCGCGCCTGGCGTGATGCTTATCGCGCAGCTTTTCGGCAAAAGTCCTATCCACTTCCATCACGGCCACCAGCTCAGCATTGTCGCTCAGCAGCATGCCCGGAATGGTCCGGCGGTCCGCAATGCCGCCCGCGCCAATGACGCCCCAACGCAGTTTTTTCATATCGGCCTCCACCTACTTCGAGTACTCTGCCAGCACCTGCTTGACAGCGGCGATCACCCGCTCAATGTGCGCCCGCTCCCACGTCGGATGCAGGAACAGGTTCACCGTCCGCGCCCGCAGGGATTTCGCCACCGGGCAAACGTCGTTTTCGTAGCTTATATTCTCGCGCGTATACTCCTTGGAGTTGAACGGGAATTTCACCGTGCCAAAGCCGTTCAGCTCCTTATAAGCCTTTTCTTCGTAGGCCTCCGGCCACTGTATGCCATAGCAGGGTATCTTCATGGCGACCAGCTTTTTGACGAATACCGGCGCGTCGATCGTCAGCGCGTCCAGGTCGAGCGTCACCGGATACCACCAGTACGAATTCTTTCTTTCCCCGGTGTTAAGCGGCAGCCTCGCGATGCCTTTCAGGCCCGCGAACGCCGCGTCGTACATCTTCGCATATTCCAAACGCCTGCCCAGGTTCCATATGTCGAAGCGCTCCATCTCGTTGATGCCGATCTGGCTTTGGATCTCCGTCATGCGGTAGTTGAACCCCACGCGGGTGTGGATATAGGGAAGCTTCTCTTCCAGCGCCAGCATGTTCATGCGTTTTTTCACATCATAGCCGTGGTCCCTGAACGAACGCGCCTCCCAGCCCACATCCTCGTTGTTGGTGAGCACCATGCCGCCCTCGCCGCCCGTGGTGAAATGCTTGGACTGGCAGAAGCTGAAGCAGCCCACGTCGCCGATGGTGCCGCACATTTTATCCTGATATTTGCCGCCGATGCACTGCGCCACGTCTTCAATCACGTACAGGCCGTGCGCTTTGGCGATTTCCAGTATCCGCTTCATGTCGCAGACCACGCCGTAAAGATGCACGCAGACAATGCCCTTGGTCCTCTTCGTGATCTTGCGTTCAATGTCGTCCGGGTCTATCGTATGATCTTCCGTTACATCGCAGAACACGGGTATCGCGCCCGCCTGAATGATGGCAAACGAGGACGCGATGAAGGAGTACGACGGTACAAGCACTTCGTCTCCGGGGCCGATCCCGAGGCTCGCAATACCGATATGCAGCGCGGCGGTGCCGTTTGTGCAGGAGATCGCCATCTTGGCGCCCGCCCAGGCTCTGAACATCTCCTCAAACTCCATGCCTTTTTTACCGGTCCAGTAATTCACCAGCCCGGATTCGATAATCGCTTTGACGTCATCCGCCGTTTTGGGATTGAACTGCGGCCACATCGGGAACCCCAGTTCAGCCACGCCGGCCGCGTTCATTGCAATCTCTTTATTTTCAGTAGTCATCATTGACCTCCAGCTTTCTAAATCATCACTTCTTTGTCGATTTGTATTTATATTCTTTCGCTTCAATATAATTGAATTTACTTTTGAAAATTTAAGGGGCGCCAAAGGGGCGCCCCTTCGGTCATACGGTCACATCAGCCATTCGGGAAGGAGTAGAAATCCGCAATATTCTCCGTGTTGCAAATGTAGAGCGGAATGTTGGTGATCTTCTCGATCTCGTCGGTATTGCCCTGAACGTATTTCACATAGTTGTCAAGCGTGAGCCGCGCGATTTCAGACGGGTCAACGATCAGGCAGGCTTCGTAGATGGGGTGGCCGTCGCGCAGCGCCTGGAACGGTTCGTCGCCATATGCGCCCATGCAGAACACCTTCACGTCGGTCGCGCCGCGGGCTTCCAGCGCCGACACCGCGCCCCATGCGCCGTTGTCCACCACCGACACCACGATGTCGAAGGGCTCCACGATGTTGGTGATCGCGTTGGCCGCCTTTTCACGGTTGCCTTCGCAGTCCTGCTTGGAGATGATCTGGATCTTGCCGTTTGTGGCCGCTATCACTTTTTCGAATTCTTCTTCACGGTGCAGGCAGTGCTCGGAAGCGTAGTTCCCGAGAAGCACGATCTTGGCTTCGCCGTTCATGTTCTCGTTCACGTAGTCCACCACGTATTCGCCAACCATGCGGCCCGTTTCGTAGTTGTCCCAGCCGGTGTGGGAGATAATGTTCTCATAGCTCGGCTCCGAATCGTAGGTGAGGATCGGGATACCGGCTTCATGGGCTTTCTCGAAAGCAGGCGTGCAGCCATCCAGCGTCGCCGGATCCGCAAAGATAACGTCCACATTCCGGGCAATCATGTTCTCGATCTGCTTGTTCTGGGTCTCGGCGTTGATGTCGCCGTCTTCCACGGTGATCTCAGCGCCCAGAGCGGCGGCCTGCTGTTCAAATTCCTGCGCCAGCAGCGAGCACCACACGTCGCCTTTGTACACGATGGTGTTGCCGATCACCTTACCAGCCAGCGGCAGGTCTCCCGTGGCTTGCGTTTCAGCCGCCGGTTCCGACGCATCAGGAGATTCCACCGCAGCAGATTCTTCCGCCGGTCCCGCAGCGGGGCTCTCTGCGGGTGTGCCCGGCTGAGCGCAGGCCACGAGGCTGAGGGCCATGCCAAGTGCCAGTACCAGCACCAATACTTTTTTCATTTCATTCTCCTCCTTTATTATTTCATCACTAACAGTTTCCCGTTATGTTGATAAACCGGTTGTTATTTGGCCTTGCTAGACGCACTTCTCCATGATTCTCTCCTGGCTGGCTTCGCACCGCATGAGGTCTCCCGTGAGCCGCCCTTCGTGTATGACCAGGACACGATCACACATGCCCAGTATCTCGGGCATCTCGGAGGATATCATGATGATGGTTTTGCCTTCCTTCACCAGGCCGTTGATCAGACGGTATATCTCCGCCTTCGCACCCACGTCTATGCCGCGGGTGGGTTCGTCCAGAAACAGGATTTCGCTGTTCTGCATCATCCACTTGGCGATAACCACCTTCTGCTGGTTGCCGCCGGACAGATATTGCACCTGCGTGTCCATCGACGGCGCGATAACATGAAGCTTTTTGGCATATTCCTCCGCACACCTGTTTTCCAGCCCTTTGCGGAGCACGCCGCCGCGGATTATCTTCTTCATGTTCACCATGCAGATGTTGTTTTTGACGGAGAATATCTGTATCAGCCCCTGCAGCTTCCGGTCCTCGGGTATCAGGCCCAGCCCGTCGTTAATGGCCTGATTGAACGATTTGTATCTGACCTTCTTTCCGCGCACCCAAACCCCGCCGGAGTCGATCTTGTCGATCCCCAGAATGGCCCTCGCCAGCTCGGTGCGCCCGGAGCCCACCAGGCCGGATATGCCCAGCACCTCGCCGCGCTTCACGGTGAAGCTGATATCGTGCAGCACGCCCTTGCGCACCAGGTTCCTGACTTCCAGAATGACCTCGCCCGTCTCGATGAAATCCTTGGGATACTCCTGCCCCAGTTCACGGCCCACCATCATCGCGATGAGCTTTTCTTTGTTCACATCCCCAATGGGGAGCGTATCCACATGCTTCCCGTCCCGAAGCACGGTCACGTTGTCGGCCAGAGAGAACACCTCGTCGAGCCGGTGCGAGATATAGATAACGGTGATGCCCTCTTTTTTCAGCCTGCGGACGATGCCGAACATGATCTCCAACTCGCGGTCGGTCAGCGTGGCGGACGGCTCATCCATGATCAGCAGCTTCACATCCAGATTGATGGCCTTGCATATCTCCACGATCTGCTTTTTGGCCACCGAAAGGGATTCCACCGTTGCGTTTACGTCAATGTCGATCCCGAGGTCGGTGATGATCTGGGCCGCGCGCCTGCGCATTTCCTTCCAGTCCACCAGGCCGTTCTTGTAGATCAGGTTGCCGATGAACATGTTCTCGGCCACGCTCAGCGGCTCCGCCAGCTTTATCTCCTGATGAACGACGCCGATTCCGGCCCTGTGCGCATCGTGCGGGGTTTTGAACGATATCTCCTTGCCGTTCAGCAAAGCCCTGCCTTCGTCCACGTGGTAGATACCGGCCAGCGTCTTGATCAGCGTGCTTTTGCCCGCGCCGTTTTCGCCCACCAGCGCATGGATCGTGCCGCGCTCTATCTTGAAAGAGACGTCATCCAGCGCCTTGACGCCCGGAAAGCTTTTGCTCAGGTTTTCCAAACTTAATATATAGTCTTTTTCCATGCCTTTTTTCAGCCTTTCCTCATTGGTCCGTTCCTGCAGCCGAGGGACAGGTTATGAGCTTTTCCTGTTGCGCAAAACGTCCATGGTGATCGCGGCGACAAGCACAACGCCTTTGAGCACGTCCTGCATGAACGGATCGACCTTCAGCTGCGCCATGCCGTTGAACAGCGTGATCAGGAAGATGGAGCCGAACATGCAGCCGATCAGCTTTCCTTTGCCGCCCGTCAGGCTTATTCCGCCGATGATGGAGCCGATCACCGCGTCAAATTCGTAGTTCTGGCCGTTGGTGATGGCGACCGAATCCAGCCGGCTCATCAGCACGATGCTGGCGAAAGCCGCCAGCCCGCCCGCCATCACGAACGATATGAAGGTGTACTTCTTGACGTTGATGCCCGCGAAAAACGCGGCTTCGCGCCCGCCGCCCACCGCGTAAATATTGCGGCCCAGCCTTGTCTTGGTGGATACGAACTGCGCCAGTATGTAAAGGCCGATCATGATGATCACACAGTAGGGAACCGGCCCCAGATACCCGCGGCCGAAGAAAGCGATCTCATCCGGAAAGTTGGCGATCGGTGTGGCGTTGGTGATGAGCTTCGCCAGTCCATAGCATATGTTCTGCGTGCCCAGCGTGGCGATAAAGGCGGGCAGCCCCACATAGGCCGTCAGCCATCCGTTCAGCGCGCCCAGCACCAGGCCCACCGCCATCATGACCAGGAGCACCAGCCATGGATTCATGGGTCCAAACGCGGCGTTCGTCATGAACACAGCACCCAGGCAGCTTACAAAGCCAACCACCCTGCCCAGGGACAGGTCAAAGTTGCCGGTCAGCAGCACGATGGCCTGACCAAGCGCGCAGATGGAAACGGTTGAACTCTGGAGCAGTATGTTTTTCCAGTTGTCCCATGTCATGAACCATTGTGATGTGATGGTGAAAACGATGCTCATCAAAATGATGCCGACAATGGACATATAGTCCTTGGAGAACTTGGATAACTGCTCCAGAAACACAGGTCTTGCAATTGCTTTTTCAGACGATTGACTCATAGATTATACTCCTTTGACCTTAGCCAAAACCATCCGCACTAAAGACAAGCTCAACAATAATACAGACGCATTCCAATTCTTTAATTGTGCAGAGGTATTGCTTGTAAACATTCGACTTTGAATTGAACTCATATTACACCAATTAATGTGAGTTATCAATACCTAAAATGTACTTTTATATTTTCTACAAATTATTTATTTAATTTATCATTGTTTTTTACGATTATCATTGACTTTTTCCGCAATTATTTTTATAATTTTATTAAATATTTAATTCAATGAATTAATTAGAGGTCTTAATATGATTAAAACGATGGCTAAAAATCCGGTTAAAAATGCATCTTCCCAACAAAAAATGAAAGCCTCGAACATCGCCCTGCTCTTTGGGCTCATCCGCAAAAACATGCCGATATCCCGTGCGCAGCTGGCCACCATGACCGGCCTTTCCCCCACCACCGTCTCCATGCTTGTGGACGAGATCATCCAGAGCAAATGGGTGTGCGAGGTGGGGCCGGACAACGCGACCATGCGCGGGCGCAAGCCGATCATGCTGCACGTCAATGCTTCCGGCGGCTACGTTGTCACCGTGGAGATACTGAGCCACGGCTTCATCTGCTGCCTTTACGACATCTGTCTGCACAAGCACGAGCACATCCGCGTGCGCGGCGCGAGCGTCACGTCCGACCGCGTTACCGAAGAGATACGCACCATGCTCAAAAACAGACGGATACCGCTTTACAGGCTGCTCGGCATCCATGTGCTGTTCCCCGGTCTGTTCAACCATGAGACCGGGACGTTCGTGTCCTCCGCCGTGCTGCCGCTTGAGGACCTCATCGACAAGAACCTCGTCGCCTCTCTCAGAGAGCGCTTCCCCAAGGCCAACGTCCGCGTGAGCAACGTCACCAGCGCCATCGCCTACCGGGAGTTTTTGTCGGACGACTATGTGCCGGAGACCCGCCTCCTGTCCGTGAATATCGACGAAGGCATCAGCGCCGCCGTGATTCTGGGCGACGTCCGAAAAGAGTGCAACAGCCTGTTCGAGCTGGAAATCGGGCACATCATCGTGGAACGCAACGGCCCCTTGTGCAAATGCTCCAACCACGGCTGCCTGGAAACCATGTGCTCCACCGTGGCCCTGTTCCGCAAGCTCAACGAAAGGGCGCCCCTGTCCCTGTCCTATTCGGATTTCTTCGGCGCCGAGCAGAACGCGCAGGCCATGGCCCAGGTGGCCGCCGCCTTTCTCGCCAAAGACCCGGTCGTCATGGAGACAATGCAGGAGTATTGTTTCACGCTCTGCTGCGGACTCGTCAGCGTTATCAATCTGTTCGATGTCCAGAGCATCCATATCAGCGGTTCCATCCTGACGCTGGGGAGCGGCTTTATCGATCTGGTGAGAACCACCATGCAGAACCACTTCAAGCTGAGCAGCTCTCTCGGCCGCATCAGCATCGACGGCTCCGTCAGCGACTATGAATCCATGCGTTGCGCCGCCGTCACCATGTCCATGGATCAGATATTCCAGGAAGCGGAGCCCGCGTAACAAAAGCGCCTCCACACATATGTCATACAAAAAGCGAAGGACCTCACACGAGGTCCTTCGCTTTAAATATATCCATCTGTTGTTTCGCCTGGTCAAAATAATACCGCATGTTTTCAAGGCCCGCCGCCGCAGCGTAAAGCGGGTCTTCAGGCCCGTCGAATTCCAGCGAATAATAGCCGTCGTAACCCGCGAGCATCAGCACTCTGAAGGTCTGCACAAAATCGGCAACGCCGTGGCCGATCACGGTTCCGCGTATATAGTTTCCGCCGCGGCTCAAATACCAGTCGCGCCCCGGGTATTGCCCGTTCCCCGATTTGACGATATAGTCCTTCACATGCACATGCGCCGCACGGTTTGCATATCTGCCGGCAAACGGCGCTATGGGCTCGTCAGCAAACAGAATATTGCCCGTATCCAATACGATGCTACCGCCGCGAATCGCGGAAAGCAGCTTACCGAAATCGGAAATGCCGTTGAACACATATCCCTGTTCTTCATACAGGCATTCCACCCCGAGCCCTTTGGCGTATGCCGCCACGTCGCGGCAAGCCCCGGCTATCTGCGGCAATATTGCCTCCGCGTCCGGCATGGCGATGGCATCGCGCTGCAGCGTCGGCGCCAACGTGTGATGGAGAAAGCCCGAATCCAGACGCCCGGCCATTTCCGCATACCGCTTCAGCCTGGACACGCTGTCCGCATACTCCGGCGTTTCCAGACGAACGCCCATGGAGAAGCAGGGAATTGCCAATCCTTTGGCATCACAGTACCGCTTCAATTTCTCTGCAAAGGCGGCATCCGGCTTTTCCAGCTCCAGCACCGGATAGGGCTCAACCGCGCCAAACCCGCAGTCCGCCGCAAAATCCACCGCGTCAAACAGCGACATTTTACCCGACTTGAAAAGAGAGTCCAGGGATATCAAAAATAAACAGGTCTTCAAATTTTCGCTCCGTATGCCGAAGATGATAAAACCCCAATATACCGGGGAGGGCGAGGCAGCGGCAGCCCCGAAGATATTATGACCGGAACCGCCGCCGCTTCGGGATTGTCGTCAGTTGGTATCCGCGCACAGCGGACCCGCCAGCTCCTCCACAAAGAACAGCTTGCCCGGCAGCGTGGGAATGAAGCTGGACGTGATGGCTGTCGTGGGGCCATGCCGCAGCGTTATCCAAAGGCTCATGCCCTGCCACTGCATTCCGCGGCTCAGCGTGCCGTCCGCGCCGCCGATGATGTAATCCGACGAGAATATGATGCCGGGGCCGATCGTGTTCGCAAAACAGGGTATGAGCGCCCAGTTGCTGCGGAAGCTGGTGATCGCATTCTGTTCGATCGTCAGCGGATGCAGCCGCGCGCCTATCCGGTGGGTGGCCGCCATCCACTCCTCCTGCGACTTGTACTCCGCCGCGAAATGCGGTTCCCAGAACGCAATGTGACACATGCGCCCGATGCCGAATACCAGCACCTGCTTCGCGCCCTTGGTTTTCAGGGCGGCTATCTTGTCCGCATAGAGCGGCAAATTCTCCTTCGTGGCGAAATTGCGCTGCTTCTCCGGCACGGTCAGCGCGCCCAGAGGCCCGTAAAACGCGCCGATCATCGCATTCTGAAACGCCGCCGGATCGCTGGCGGGCAGCGTATTGCCCTGCTCGTCGCTCCACTCGTCCATATTGAAGCCGTGCACATGCTTGCAGTCCACGTTCCATTCCTTCAGGAAATAGACGGCCCATTTGTACATGCCCATGGGGCCGACGGGCAATACCATTATCAGTTCCTGTCCGGCATCCCTGGCCTTCTTGATTTCCAGTGCGATCTCATGCCCCATATACGCGCCGAACTCCTCCAGATTGCCGCAGGAAACGGGCCGGAAACCCTCGTGCCAAAAGCTTTGTCGTTCCGTAACGGTTGCCGGGTCGTTCGAGCAGCATTCACCGATACGGGCGATGTCCCAGCCTTTGGGCAGAATCTCTTCGAAGTGAGAACCCTTCAACGTGCTGACCATATCCATCTTGCTTTCCTCCTTAGAATATTAAATAGCCGCATGAGCTTTAAGACCGTTAAACAGCTTCCGCATGGCCGACGAGCTTGCCGATCAGTCTCTGGCACGCTTCCACCAGCGCCTCGCCCGCGCAGGGGGCAAACCGGCTGGACACATACGATGTCTTGATCTCATACCCGCCCTCTTCAAACGCCTCGCGTGTGGGGATGTAGCCAACGTAATCGTTCGCCAGACCGAATATCATGGCGTCCTCAAAGGGCGCGCCCTCAAGAGCGCTGTGCGCGTGCTCCAAAAAAACCTCGCCCGGGAACGTCAGGATCAGCGCGTTTCCAAGGCGTATCGCCTGGATCACCGTCGTATACTCTTTCTCCCTGATTTCAGCCATCTCCAGTATGCTCTCCGCCTCCACGCGCGGGTCAAGGCCGTGCAGTTGAACACTTCCTTCGGACAGGCTCAGCATCTTTTTGGCCCGCGATATCTCTTCCCGGGAGATCGTGCGTATCGGCAGCGTAACAGAGTCCGTCACCGAGGCAAACGGCAGCGACTTGAAAAGCGCGCCGCCGGTCAGCACTTCATCGATGATGCGGGCCGCGCCAAGCGCCAGCCCTTTCCCCACCCGCTCCGCCTCGGCGAAGCCCGTTACAAAGGGCCGGTATGGGTCGGCCGCCACCTGGTTTCCCTGCGCGCCGTTCATGTAGAGCACGACAACATCCCGGCTATAGCGGTTTTTCAGCTCCTCCGTCAGCGCGTGGATATAGTCGCGCGTATACAGCCAGTCCTCACCACAGACCACAGCCGGATGGCTGGTGTACTGCACGATAAGCCCGCGGATCCGTTCATTGCGGTCTGTAAACACGAACACATGCATTTCCGTGTCGCCGTTGGGCCCGGCCAGACGGTCGATCCGCCCCCGGTCATACGGCTCAAAGATCATGCGCAGGGCTCCGTCGTCCGTCATAATGCGCCGGTTGAAGGAATAGCCCTCCACCTTGCTATGCCCCAGCCCGACCAGCGAGTCGGCCGCTGCATCCACAGCAGCCAGCGCCGCGCCCGACACAGCTTCCACCAGCCATACGCAATAATCGGCGCACACCCGCATGTCCGCGGGCGTCAGATATGTCTTGAATATCTCCACGGTGTTGGGGCCGCTGTGCGTATGCGTCGCCGCGATCGTGATGTCCTCCGCCGCCAGACCGCACAGCTGCGATATGCGTTTTTTGATGAGATCGGCATCGCTTTTCTTGATGCCGATCAGGTCCAGGCTGATAAACAAATGCCTTTTGGCTGCCGTCTCCAAATAAGCATAATTGGCATAAAGTTCGTCGTGCGTGCCGCGGGCGCGCGAATCCTCCCGGGCGTTGCCCGCCAGCGGGACACCCGCAGGCGGCGTGATTTTAAGCGATAAAAAACCCGATTTCAAGCCGGCCCTCCCAGCATTCAGGCGGCAGGTACCGCCGCATTTATATTATCCAGTGGATTAATTAATGTATCCATTATGCATTCTATCATTCTCTTTGTCAAGGGTGCATGCTCATATAACAGGCAGGCACACCCCGGCTTCCGCAAGCCCTTCGGCATGTTCACCCTGATCACAGGAATTTTCGGGCATCAAACAAGCGCCCAAAAAAGCGCCGGCGGCAGACAACCTCGTCATGCCCGATGGCCGCCTGCCGCCCGAATAAGGATTATACCAGCTGACCGCGAATCTGCTTCGCTTTGACCAGCCGGTCTATCGCCACAATATACGCGCCCTTCCTCAGCGGCACATTCGCCTTTGCCGCGCAATCCCATACGGAGTTAAACGCGCGTATCATGATCTTCTCCTGCGCCCGGTTTATCTCTTCCTCCTCCCACATCAAAGACTGGATGTTCTGCACCCATTCGAAATACGACACGATGACGCCGCCCGCGTTCGCCAGGATATCCGGCACCACCGTGACACCTTTCTGCTGCAATATCTGATCCGCCTCTATCGCCGTCGGGCCGTTGGCGCCTTCCACGATAACCCGCGCGCGTATTCTTGCCGCATTCTCTTCGGTAATCTGATTCTCCGTCGCGGCCGGCACCAGAATGTCCACGTCCAGCTCCAGCAGCTCCGCATTGGTGATCTTCTTCGCTTTCGGGTCGGCGTAGCTGTCGAGCAGCCTTGAACGTCCCCCGTCGGCCACAAACGAAACCAGTTCATCCACGTTCAGCCCGGCCGCGCAGTACAGCCCGCAGGATACATCGCTGGCCGCCACAATCTTCGCCCCTTCGTCCCGCAGCAGCTTGGCCGCCATGGAGCCCACGTTTCCAAAGCCCTGTATCGCGACCTTCGCCCCAATGAGCGGTTTGCCCAGCCGGTGCATGATCTCTCTCGTCATGAACATAACGCCCCGGCCCGTCGAGCCGCTTCTGCCCAGCGAACCACCGATGTCGATCGGTTTGCCGGTCACAACCCCAGGCACCGTATACCCGGCAAACGTGCTGTAAGTGTCCATGATCCATCCCATCACCTTGGGGTTGGTGTTGACGTCCGGCGCGGGGATGTCCTTCTCCGGGCCTATCAGCGGGAGTATTGCGGCGGTATAACGCCGCGTGAGCCTTTCCAGTTCTGCGTCCGAGAGCTTTCTCGGGTCCACTTCAACGCCGCCTTTGCCGCCGCCATAAGGAATATTGACCACGGCGCACTTGAAGGTCATCCACGCCGACAGCGCCTTGACTTCTTCGATATTAACGTCTTCATGATATCGCACCCCGCCCTTGCAGGGCCCTTTCAGGCTCGAATGCTGCACGCGATATCCCCTGAAGACACGCAGCGTCCCATCGTCCATTTTAATGGGCAACGAGACCGTCAGCTCTCTCTCAGGATACATCAGCGATATGTAATCGCTTTCCTTCAGCCCCATCAATTCCGCCGTATCCTTGATCGTGTTTTTCACCTGTTCAAAGGGTTCATACTTTTTTGCTGTCATAATATTTCCTCAAATTTCTTTCCGTTGAATTCATCAACCGTAAATTTGGCAACAGAAATAGACGACAATTCATATTCCAAAATTCTTGCCTGCTCATAAACTTCTTTGTCTCTTAAGTCGCTTCACAGATGGACAGCCTTCGGGCAGCGGGCCCGGCCTTTAATCAGCCCGAAGCTTTTGAATATGCCATATGATCAGTCCATTTCCCGGCGTCGCCTTGCCCAGGCTTTCACCAGCCCCGGTGCGATCACCTGCAAAATCGTTCACGGCATGCCATTGCCCAAGAACCGCATACCGGCTTTCAGCCAACATTCTTTTCTTCCCGCAGTCATTATCCGGTCCTGTTCATTTTACACCTCCATTTAATTAGTCCATTGGATTAATTAATATGTACATTATGCCCTTATCATGCATGTATGTCAATACAGAATGATAATTTAAAATATATTTCGGTATGAAAATGAACAGCTGGTCCCCATGCGTCAGCGCCGATAAAGCCAGCCGTTCCGTTTATTCACCACGGTCTGCGCACGTTCCGTTTCGTCCGAAGGTGTAAAGGCGACCGCTTTCGTGTTATAATAAGCTACAGGCATTGTACCAAAGCCGCTTTGCCCCAAGGAGTTCTTATCCATGAACCAGTCCGTCTATTCGCAGATACTGCAGGCATTATACAACCGCCAGCCCATCGTGCTGGAAGAACGCTTTCAGGCCCCGTCCGGCAACAGCTGGGATATCGCCAAGCGGCTGTTCGGCGCAGATGAGGCCGCTTCCAAAGCTGCGCTGGAACACGGCTCACCCATTTTTCGAACAGGCGGCGGAAATCATACGCTCTGGGAGCCCTTTTTCCCCGAAGAGCGCCTGATCGTGCTGGGCGGCGGCCATATTGCGCTGCCGCTCGTGGCGTTTGCCTCCAAGACAGGGTTTTCCGTCACCGTCGCGGACGACCGCCCCAGCTTTGCCAATGTCCGGCGGTTCCCCGGCGCGGCGCGGGTGATATGCGAAAGCTTTGAAAAGGTGTTTGACCGCCTCCAGGTGACGGCCAGCGACTATGTCGTGATCATCACGCGGGGGCACCGGCACGATATGGCGTGTCTGGAGCAGCTGCAAAAAAGCGCGGAACCCTTCTATGTCGGCATGATCGGCTCGCGCAGGCGTGTGCACGCGCTGAAGGACGCCCTTGCCGAGCAAGGCTATGACGCCGACAGGCTGAACCGCACACACACGCCCATCGGGCTTTCCATCGGCGCCGTCACGCCTGCCGAGATCGCCATTTCGATCATGGCGGAAGTCATCGCCTGCAAGCGGCTGCGTCAGGGAGAGGGCCTCCGGTCCGTCAGCCGTTCGGACATCGACATGCAGGTGCTGCGCACGCTGGCCGACGAAAAAGACATCCCCAAGGCGGTCGTCACAGTCATCGCGGCCAAGGGCTCCGTGCCCCGCGGCCCCGGCGCCAAAATGCTGGTGTATGCCGACCGCCGCATCATCGGCAGCATCGGCGGCGGCTGCAGCGAATCCGAGGTGATCAACATCGCCCACCAGCTCATCGGCACCGGTCAGTACCGCCTGCACACGGTGGACCTCACGGCCGAGATCGCCGAGGAGGAGGGCATGGTGTGCGGCGGCGTGATGCAGGTGCTCATCGAGGATTATTAAGCGCAAAACATATAAAACAAGCGCCGAACAACAATCCGGCGCCTTTCATCTCTGTGTATATATTTTGTTTCCATCAGGTGGCTGAATAATACTCCTGGCCGATCTTTTTGTACTTCCCGATGCGTTCCGCCACCTGCTTCATGTCCAGCGCGGCTCCATCCGAGAACATTCCGTTACTCAAATCCTTCGTGGCCGCCACCTCATGCCCCACCAGCGCCCATGTCGTGTCCGTCAGGTGCGCATAGCGCGGGTCGGCCAGCTGCCTACAGATAAACGACTGGCGCGGCTGGTTGATGTCCTCGCCGCTGATCTGCATGAAGCCGTACTCGTCGCACTTGGCCATCACGCGGTCCAGCTGGGCCACGGTGTTTCTGGACGGCATGTAGGCGATGGCGTTGAACCCGATGCGCCTGCATTCCTCGAACAGATCATCCAGATAGGCGTCCTCGAAGGTCTGCGCCTTTTTGTCGCCCGTGGGAGACGCGGCCACGTCGCCCAGATAGCAGTAGGACGCGATCGCGCCGCACTCCTTGAGGAACGCCACCACCTCGAACACGTCCGGCGTCTCATCCGGCTGAGAGTCGATATACATGCGCGCCACAAAGCTGCCTTTCAGCAGATTGAGCAGGTCGTAGGCGTACACACCGCAGTCCGTGTCGGCCAGCAGCGCCTTCTGCGAAACGCTGAGCGCCATTTCCAGCGGTCCTTCCAGCACGTCGATCAACGGCTGCCCCTTGCCAATCTTCTGGGTCAGCCTGTTCGCCAGCGCAAACAGGATGTGCCGTTCCGTCACCTCGCCGCCGTCCGCCGCGAAGGATATGGGCACGACCTCAGCATCATAGTCGATCTCAATGCCGAACGGCTTTATGATGCCGTTGATTTTCGCCGTCATCGCCCGGCTGCGCTGCTCTCTGGCCGCCCGTATGCGGCTCAAAAACGCGTCCGCCTTGGCGATCTGCGTGTGCGGCAGGCCGTGGGCGCAGATGTACGCGCTGGTCAGCTGGTCCGGGTTGTTGATCCGTTTGCCCTTGAGGCGGGTGTTCGACCAGTCCGTGCGTATCTCAAACCCGATGGTCGTCGGGATGCCCAGTATCTCGCCCGCCCGTATGAACTCGTCCGCACCGTTTATCGCGTCATGGTCCACGATGCCCACGGTGGACAGGCCGCTCATGTACGCCATCCACACCGCCTTGGCCGGTGAATACGGCGAGAACGAATACGTGGTGTGCACGTGGTTATTGGTGAAGCCCAGCCTCTCCGGCGCGGCGATCTCGCCCCTGTCTATCAGCGCTTTCAGCGCCTTCGCGGCTTTCAGCCGCTCTTCCTTCGTCCCAGCGTTCAGCCGGGCGATCAATTCCTCTTTTGTCATCGCCATCAGTCCATCTGCTGGCCGCCTGTGACGTTCACAGCCTGGCCGGTCATGTAAGACGCTTCGTCGCTCGCGAGGAACGTCAGCAGGTTTGCCACGTCGTCATACGTGCAGCCGCGCTTCAGCGGCACCTGGTCGATGTACTTCTGACGCACGGCCTCCTCAGATATCCCCTGGTTCTTCGCGTACTGCTTGAACAGGCTGTTCACCCACAGCGGCGAATCCAGCAGGTTGCCCGGGCATATCGCGTTCACGCGCAGATTAAATGGCGCGAGTTCCAGCGCCAGGCTCTGCACCAGGCCGATGCCGCCGAACTTGGAGGCCGCGTAAGCGCTGTTCCTGAACGAGCCCTTCTTGCCCGACTTGGAGTTGATCTGGATGATGCTGCCGCCTTTTTCCTTCATGTACGGCACAGCCGCTTTGGCCGTGTTGAAAAAGCCGCACAGGTTGACGTCGATCACCTTTTTCCACTTGTCCGAGTCGAATTCCTCGATCGCGCCGGAGATCAGTATCGCCGCGTTGGAAACGAGGATGTCGATGCCGCCGCCCAGCACGGCTACGGCGTCCTTGATGAATTTGTCGCACGACTCGTAGCTGGTGACGTCCACGGCAAACGCCGCGCCGTTCTCCAGCATGACGGCCGTTTTCTTCGCGCCGTCCAGATTCATATCGCCCACCACCACCTGCGCGCCCTCGGCCGACAGCCGCTGCGCCAGCGCCTGCCCCAGGCCCTGCGCCGCGCCGGTGATCACCGCTTTTTTACCCTTTAACCGTTGCATTGTCATTGTCTCTCCCTGTTTTTGATGTCCACATATCTCTGATACTGCTCTGCCCAAAGCTTGGTGTCTTTGGGCATGAATATCTCCACCTCGAACGAGTCGCGTATCACACGGCTCAACGCCGCGCCGCTTTCCACCTCGCCCGCCGCCTTGATCTGCACGATCAGGTTTCCGATTGCCGTGGCTTCGTACGGCCCCGCCACCACCTCGCGATTGAGCGCGTTGGCGGCAAACTGGTTGAGCAGGGCGTTCTTGGCGCCGCCGCCCACGATGTGCATCACGTTGACGCGCCGGCCCTTTATTTTCTCCAGCCCGGCGAATGCGTCCCTGTAGCTCATGGCCAGGCTTTCATACACCGTCCGCGCGATTTCCCCGATCGTCTGTGGCACGCGCTGCCCCGTAGCCCCGCAGAAGTTCTGTATTTTGCGCGTCATGCCGTCTCCGTCAAAGAAATCCGGCGCGTCCACGTCGATGAACGACTGGAACGGCTGCGTCTGTGCCACCTGCGCCACCACCTCGTCCCAGCTCATCGGGCTTTGGCGGTCCCATTCGCGCTTGCAGTTCTGTATGATCCACAGCCCCATGATGTTGCGCAGCGGACGGTAGCGCCCGTCCACGGTGCCCTCGTTGGAAAACTGGTTCTCAAACATTTCTTCGTTTATGATCACATGGTCCGAGAATATCCCGATGAGAGACCATGTGCCCGAGGATATGAACGCAAAGTTCTCATCCTTGATGGGGATGGATGCCACAGCCGACGCGGTGTCGTGCCCGCCCACATTGAAGACGGGCGGCGCGTTTTTAAGTCCCGCATCCTCGCGGATGAAGTCATGCAGGTAGCCTTTCACCGTTCCGCTCATCGCAATAGGTGCAAACATCCCGACCGGAATGCCCACCATATCCGCGATCTTTTTGGACCAGCTGCCGGTATCCTTGTCCAGCATCTGCGTGGTGGACGCGTGCGTATACTCGTTGGACATTTCGCCGCAAAGCATGTAGCCGAACAGGTCCGGCATCAGCAGCAGCTTATCCGCTATTTTCAGCTGCGGGTCACCGGTGTTTGCCATGTCGAACAGCTGAAACACGGTGTTGAAGTCAAGGTTTGCGATACCCGTCAGTTCAAACAGTATCTGCTCGCCGTATTTTTCGTAAAAGCTGTGTTTTCCCCTCTGTGTGCGCGGGTCCCGGTACGCTCTGGGATTGCCGATCAGCCTGCCCTGTTTGTCCAGCAGCGCAAAATCGACTCCCCAGGTATCGATGCCTATGCCCAAAAGCGGTTCGTCGTACTTCCTGGCATATAGCCGGATCCCGTCCACAATGTGCTTGTACAGACGCACCACATCCCAGTAGTAGGCGTCCTGAATGCGCGTATAGTGGGTTTCAAAGCGGTTGATCTCTTCCAGCTTAAGCTTTTGCCCATCAAACCGCCCCAGCATCACACGTCCGTTGCTGGCTCCCAGGTCAACAGCAAGATAATTCCCCATGCAGCCTCCTGCTATTTAATCTGCTGAGCCCTGTATTTTTCACTCTCCCAATTGCTGATGAAACGAACGCCCTTTTCATCCATTTGTCTTAAGTGCAGGCCCGCTTTTTTAATCATGTCGATCACATACACCACGCCAAGCAGCGTTTCCTCCATGGTCACGGCTTCCTTTTCCGCTGTGGCATAGATCACCTCGCCGCCGCGAATCCGTATCGCATTGCCCATCTTGCCGCCCAGATACACTAGCTGGTCCGGATACAGCTTCAGCCCGTTGAAATATTCTTCGTCCGCGCCGAACCTCTTAATAAACCCTTTCAGGTATTCCGTGTCGCTCACATACCCCTGCTCCGCCTGTCTGACGGCGGGAGCCGGAAACGCCTCCGCCCCAAAGTGCTCCCTGATGCGGCCCGCCACCTTTTCGTGCGCCGCGATGGCTTCCGCGTCAGTGTCCCCGTGGACGATCACGCCGTGGTTCTCCAGGAAGATCACGTCGGGCGCCATACCATGCTGCTTTTCAAACGCATCCGCCGCGCTTTTCACCGCGAATGTCAGCCGGAAGCCGGGGTCGATGTACGGTATGAAAACATAGTTAAGCCCCGTTCCGGCCAGCACGCTGTCGGCCACTTCGCGGCCCTCTTCGCAGCAGCACAGGATGTTCGCGTACACCGCATGCGTGTGGATCACACACTTTTTGAGGAAGGCGTGAAAGCCCACCTCCACCGACGGCCGCTTGTTCTCCATGCCCGGCAGCAGCTCGACGCTGCCCAAGGCTGCCTCCAGGCTCTCCTTCTCGAAATCCTTGTCCTGAGCGGCATCCACCGTGTTGTAATAGTCAAGGATCTTTCGGTAATCCACGGTGACATAGCCTTTTTCCTCGGTTATCTCGCCCAGCGTATACCCGCTCGCCTTGATCGCCATCAGTCTGTCGTCAAACTTTGTGCTGGTGTTGCCGCCGCCGCCCTGCACGTAATCCTTGCGCGCGCCCGCGTACGACGATATGCTCACCAACTGTGCCTTGCCTTCGCTGTACATTTATTTTACCTCTTTAAAAGAACATCTGATTCATACTGGCGCACATCGTCCAGCCAGTCAAAGCCCGCCGGCACGCCGCACTCCACGCAGAAC
This sequence comes from Bacillota bacterium, assembly GCA_023428025.1. GTDB lineage: Bacteria > Bacillota > Clostridia > Christensenellales > SZUA-584 > SZUA-584. The sequence goes on along the minus strand of JAEYZN010000018.1, from coordinate 29,080 downwards.
CGATCCCAAACAGCGCCCCAGGGCAGCTGTTTTTCCTCTTCGATCAGCGCCAGCCGTGTCGTATAGTCAAACTTCTGCTCCGCCGCCTTGATGGCCGGAAGCTCCAGCATGCCGAGCAGCAGCGCCTTCTGCCATGCCCTCGACCCAATCACCCACGCCGCGATGCGGTTGATGCTCGCGTCGAAGAAATCCAGCGCGCAGAAGATGCGGCCGAGGCCCGCCTGCACGCATTCCCGCGCGATCAGTTTGGTGTCGTCGGACAGCGCGGTCACGTGGTCGCTGTCCCAGCGGATGCCGCGCGAGGTGTGCAGCAGGATGTTATCCAGATACAGCAGCGCCGAGCTGATCTTGTCCGCGATGGTCTCCGTTGGGTGATAGTGGCCGGAATCCAGGCACAGGGCCAGGTTGTTCTTCACGGCATAGCCCATATAGAACTCGAACGAGCCGGGCACAAAGCTCTCGGAGCCGATGCCGAACAGCTTGCTCTCCACCGCGCCCACCAGATATGCCTTGTCGTACTTGGTTTCAAACACCTCGTCCAACGCGTCTATCAGGCGTTTGCGGGAACCCATCCTGTCCGCCGGGGTGTCCTTCATGCCGTCCGCGACCCACACGTTGTTGACGCAGGGCATGCCCAGCTGCTTGCCAAACTCCGCGCCGATCTCGCGCGTGCGCTTGCCGTGTTCGATCCAGAAGCGACGGATCTTCTCGTCCGGATGCGTCATCGACATGTTGTCCCGGAACATGTCGTGCGAGAAAATCGTCGGGTTGAAGTCGAGGCCGATACCCGCCTCCTTGGCCCACGCCAGCCACTTGGAAAAATGCGATACGTTGATCTTGTCGCGGTCCGCCCTCTCACTGTCGAACTCCGCGTACATCGCGTGCAGGTTCAGCTTCTTTTTGCCGGGTATCAGCGAAAACGCTTTGGTGATGTCGGCCCGCAGCTCGTCGCCCGTACGCGCCTTGCCAGGATAATTACCCGTCGCCATGATGCCGCCCGTCAGCGCCCCGCCGGATTCAAGGCCGGTCACATCATCGCCCTGCCAGCAATGGATGGACAGCGGCACCTGCTTTAAGTCCGCGATCGCCTTGTCCGTATCCACGCCCAGGGCCTTATACACGTCCTTGGCTTTCGAATAGTTGCTTTGAATCAATTCCTGATCTCTCATCACATTTCTCCTTATTACTTTAAACCATTCTCTCCGGTTACTTTGCCGCGCTTTCAGCGCGACCTATGATTCTTCGTCTTGGAGTTACACCTATCAAGCCGCATGGCAAAAGCGGTATGCAGCGCCGTCAGTGTCTCTTTGATTGCTATATGTAAAGCCCAAACAGCTTAATCTTCTTTTTAATACCATCCCCATCATACCGGGAACACTCATTTCAGATAAAAGACTTCCTTTAAAAAGCTTATGGGTTCCGCCTCCGCAAAATCGAAAGAGCCTTCCACCATCCTGGACGTTATGGCGTTCCATCGCTGGCACGCTTCGCTCTTGTCAATATAATCGAACGCCGCTTTCACGTCGTCGCATTCAAAGCAGTAAAAGAACTGGTTGCCGTTTTGAAATATCGAGTAGTTGCGGATACCCGCCTTGCTGTGCTCTTCCATAATCTCCGGCCACGGATTAAGATGCATCTCGACGTATTTGTCCAGCACCTCCGGTTTCACTTTCCATGTCCAGGCGTATTTGTTGCTCATACCCATCTGCCTCTCTCCCTTGAATTTTGGGCCTCCGATGCAGCTCACCGGAGGCCCATCATTATCAAGTCACGAATGTGATTTTCTTACAGAACGTCTTTCCATTCAGCCATGTTGCCCTGGAAGAACACGTACGGGTTGCCCACCACGATGACGGAGCCATCGCTGTCCGGGTCCTGAATCGCCGTGTAGGTATTGCCGTCGTAATCGAACGAGGAACCGACGGAACCATCGAACGTGCCGTCAACCGAAGCCACAGCAGCCGCACCGGCCACAGCGCCCAGATCGATAACGTTCCACAGCATCATGTACGGGCAGACCGCGCTGAATTCGCCAGCCGCATCCGTGGGCATAAAGTTCGCCATCTCGCTCGGCAGGCCAAGGCCCGTCAGCTTGATCTTGGAGTCAGGCGTATCCGTCAGCTGCTGGCCAGCCGCGAACATACCGACCGTCGTGGGCGACACGATGATGTCCACAGCGTCCTCAGAGATGAACGCGTTGGCCTGGGTCGTGCTGTCCTGCGGGTCGTCGTTGCCATACTTGATGTCCAGCATGGAATCGGCGGAACCGGCGTTGGCATCCGCGATGTTGCCCGGGTATGCTTCGTTCAGTCTCACCAGCTCAGCTTCCATGGAAGCGATCCACTGGTTCTGCACCGGAGAGGTGGTCGTCGCAGACAGAACGCCGATCTTGATCGGCTTGTCGGCAAATTTGTTGGCAGCCAGAATCTCTTCCGCCTTCGCCTTCATGTCCATATCGGCAACGTACGGCTCCTGCGCCATGATCATGATCGCCGCGTAAACAAGGTGGGTGCCAATGCCATCGATGGTGACAGGGATGGTGTGGCCCACTCTGATCTTGGACGAAATGGCCGAGTCAGCGCTCAGCAGCTTCACGCCAGCCGCTTTGGCCATCTCCGCAATCGCGTTGAAGGCTTCGCCGTCGTTGGCGGAGATCGTGATGCTGGAAACGCCTTCCGCGATCAGCTCTTCCACCAGCGCCACCTGTGCGGCAGCCGTGGTTTCGGCAGGCGAGCGGTATTCAGCTGTGCCGCCCAGAGAGGTGACAGCTTCTTCAAAGCCCTGATACATCAGGTCGCCGAAGAGGTTGCCTGTGCTCTTGAACATGAACACATGGGTGCCGCCTTCGCCAGCGGGCGCCGGCGCTTCGGATGCGGGCTCTTCAGATGTTGTCCCTTCCGTCCCGGCAGCGGGCTCAGAAGTCGTTGCCCCAGGCTCATTTGTACCGGCATTACATGCAACCATTGAAAACACCATGGCCAAAGCCAGTAACAAAACCAAAATCTTTTTCATTTTTTCCTCCGTTTTATTTTTTTTAATTACCAGCTGTTATGAGCTGATAAAGATTAAATCACCTTTTCAATCAGGCCTTGCTCTTGAGCAGTCTTTTGTTTTCCGGCTTGATCTTCTCCGCCAGCAGCGCCAGCACCAACAGGATACCCACAGCCATGATGCGCGCCGCGGGCTGCACACCGTTGAAACCCAGCAGCTTATCCAAAAAGCTCATGATGAACACGCCGATGATGGGGCCAAACACCCTGCCCTTGCCGCCGCTGGTGGACACGCCGCCCAGCACGCAAATGGCGATGACGCGCAGCTCGTAGCCCTCGCCGATGTTGGCGACGACGGACGGCGAGCGTCCCAGGTAGAAGATGGCCGACACGGCCGACATCAGGCCCATCAGCACAAAGACGATCATCTTGGTCTTCTTCACGTTGATGCCGGCGAAGAACGCGCCGTCCTTGTTGGTGCCGATCGCGTAAAGCTTTCTGCCGAACGACGTTTTATGGAGCAGCAGGGCGAAAACGATGGCGAACACCGCGAATATCCACAGCGAGATCGGCAGGCCGAGAAAGTTTCCATATCCCAGCGACCCGAACCAGTCCGGAAACGCCGTCAGCGAGCGCACGTCCAGCACGATCTTCGCGACGCCGCGGTAAAACAGCATGCCGGCAATCGTGACAATAACGGCCGAGATCTCTTTGAAGCCTGTGATAAGCGCGCCGTTGATCAGTCCGCATGCCGCGCCGGTAACAAGGCACATCAGTATCGACAGGAAAGCATTCGCTGTCGCTTCATAAACGATTCCCAAAACCATCGCGGATATACATAGTATCGAGCCGATGGACACGTCGATATCGCCCAGCAGCAGGATGAATATCATCGGGAAGATCATGAACGACAGGTCCATGCCCGCGTGGATGATGGAAGCGTAGCTGTTCAGATACACCTTCTGGTTGGACAGCAGCAAAAGTACATTCAACAGGAGGAAAATGTACAGCAGGATCATTTCCCATCTGACAAGGAATCCTCCGAGGCTTTTTATGTTCCCCCGTTTCTCAACGCTGAATCTATGCTGTTTGTTGGATAATTCTTGATCAGTCACGTGCCCGTCTCCTTATACGTTTCTTTGTTTGAGTGCCCGTCTGTTCGCGGATCTCGTCGTGTAGATATTCAGTATGACCGCGCCGACAATGATAGCGCCCTTGATCGCGTCCGTCCAAATGCTCAGGCCCGAAAGCATGCTGAGAAATGAGCTGATGATCGCAAAAAGCAGTGTCGCAATGATGATCCCCGAGATTCGGCCGGTGCCGCCGTTGATGCTGACGCCGCCCAGTATGCAGATCGCGATCACGTCCATCTCCATTCCCATGGCCATGGTGCTCTGCGCAATCGCGTAGTTTGCCGTATACAGGAAGCCTGCAAAGCCGGAGATCGCACCCATGATCGTGTAAACCGCGAATATGATCCGGTCGTTGTTGATACCGGTGACCAGCGATGACTCGGGGCTGGAGCCCACGGCGTACACCCGTCTGCCAAACCGCAGATAGGACAGTATGAAAAAGAATATGATGAACAATGCGGCCGCCAGCAGCACAAGATGATTGATGCCAAGGAAGTTGCCGGAAGCAAATGCCTTATAGGGGCCGGAAAAATCCTTCGGCACGATCCATCTCGAATTGCTCAGGATAAATGTCAGACCTCTCACCACATACAGCGTGCTCAGCGTCACGATGATGGGCAGCAGCTTGAGCTTGCTGATCAGCAGGCCGTTGTACATGCCGATGATGATGCCGATCGCAATGGATATGAGTATCAGCAGTATAATGGGCACCTCGGGCTGGTCCGCATTGATCATGGCGATAATCTGGCCGCTCAGCACCATGGTGGCCGCGATGGACAAATCAATACCACGCGTCACCAGAACCATCAGCATTCCGATGGACATGATGCCGAATATCGCGTTGTTTCTCAGCATGCCGTTGATGGAGCCCATCGTCAGCAGCTGCGGCGTGATCATCCAGGCCAGCAGCAGCAGGATGACGCAAGCAATGACCAGACCGAAAGACCTGTCCTTTATGATCCTTTTCAGCAAAGCCAGGAACACATTGGGCTTGCCGCTCCCTGCGTTTGCGTTTTGCGTGTTTTGTGTCATAATCATTCTCCCGTATCGGCTTTATATGGTATAGTCCGGCAATGCTGCCATCAGTATCTGTTCCTGAGACAGGCCTTCGTTGTTGAACTCAGCTGAGACCCTGCCGCTGCGCAGCACCACCACGCGGTCCGCCATGCCCAGCACTTCAGGCATTTCGGACGACACCATGATGATTGCGTAACCCTTTGCGGCGAGGTCGTTCATCACTTCGTAAATCGCATACTTGGCGCCCACATCCACGCCCTTTGTGGGCTCGTCGAGTATCATCACCTTGAGGTCGTTCACCAGCAGCTTTTCGAACACGACCTTTTGCTGGTTGCCGCCCGAGAGCGACGACGGGTTGTCGTAAAGGCTGCCCGCTTTCAATTCCATCATCGCGGACAGGTTGACGACGGCCTCCTCTTCCCTCTTACCATCCAGCCAGCCCAGCTTGGAAAACTGTTTTAAGCTCACCAGCGTCACGTTCTTCACGATGTCCATGTCGAGTATCAGACCGTGCAGGTGCCTGTCCTCAGGCAGATAGCCCACACCGTTTTTCTGCGCCGTCAGCGGGTCCCTGTTTTTCACGGCTTTTCCCTCCACATAGATCGTTCCGCTGTCCAGCTTCATCGCGCCGATGATGCCCTGGCAAACCTCGGTTCTGCCCGCGCCCACCAGGCCGGTCAGCGCGACGATCTCGCCCTTTTTCGCGCTGAAGCTCACGTCGCGGAAATAACCCGTCTTGGACAGGCCTTCCGCCCTGAACACTTCCTCTTTGATGACCGCGGTCTTGGGCGGATACATCTGCGTCAGCTCGCGGCCCACCATCGCCTGGATCAGGTCCGTATTCGTGATGTCTTTCACGCCCCAGGTGCCCACATACTGCGAATCGCGAAACACCGTGACACGGCTGGCCAGGCGGTACATGTCTTCAAACTTATGCGAAATAAAGATGATGGACACGCCATCGTCGCGAAGCTTCTCCGCGATGCGGTAAAGCTCTTCGCACTCGTGCTTGGTCAGCGCCGCGGTCGGTTCGTCCATGATGAGGATGCGCGCATTGGCCGACAGCGCCTTGGAAATCTCCACCAGCTGCTGCTTGGCCACGCTCAGGTCGCCCATCAGTTCCTTGGCGTCTATGTCGCTTCCCAGAGAATTGAGCAGCTCCTGCGCGTGCTTGTTCATCTCTTTCCAGTTATACATGCGGTTCTTGTTGACGATCTCCCGGCCCATGAAGATGTTCTCGGTCACCGACAGATGCGGGAACGCCGTGACGTGCTGGTAGATCGCCGCGATGCCTTTGTCAGTCGCTTCTTTGGGGTTATGCAGAACGATTTTTTCGCCATCCAGATAGATGTCGCCGCCGTCCGGATGATGGACGCCGGTGATCACCTTGATCAGCGTGGATTTGCCCGCGCCGTTCTCACCCATCAGAGCGTGTATTTCTCCCTTTTTCAGCTCGAAATTCACTCCCTGCAGCGCGCGCACGCCGCCAAAGTTCTTCGAAATATTTTCAAGCTTCAATATTGTTTCTTGCATGTCCCGCTCCCTGTATAATGGATTTTGTTGGTCTGCTGCGTATTATCCATAAGCACCGCATCAGAGAAAATACAGCGCAATTTCATTCACTTTCCTTAATTTACTATTCCTTATAGAGCCTTCGTTGATTCACGGACAACCAGCTCCGGCCCCAGAAAAATATCCTTTTTTTCACACCGGCCCTCGATGGTGTCGATCAGCATCTGCGCCGCGAGATAGCCCATCTTGTAGCGCGGCTGCACGATGGTGGACAGGCGCGGATACAGCACGTCGCTCATCTCCAATCCGTCATGGCCGATGATGGATATGTCGTTCGGCACGCTCAGGCCGCTCTCCATCGTCGCGTTGATGGCGCCGATGGCCATCAGGTCGTTCTGCGCGTAGATCGCCGTGGGCCGGTCTTCCCGCTTCAAAAACTGCGCGGCGCCTTCCCGGCCGCCGATCAGATTCTTCATCGCGCTGTTGCCGGACTTGATTCCCTTGTCACCGCCGCCCGCGATGCAGATCAGGTTCTTCGGGCTCACCGCCAGCCCGGCCTCTTCCATCGCCATCAGAAAGCCCTTCATGCGCTGCTTCCAGATGTTGAACTGGTAGGTGTCTTCATAGATCATATCCGGGATGCTGTCGTCATAGCTCATGTTGCTGTGTATGATCCCGATATGCCTGTGCCCCAGGCTGATCAGATGCCGGGTGGCCATATAGGCCCCCTTCACATTGTCCGTCACCACATTGTGGGCGCTCTCCAGCCTCTCCTCATTGTCGATCAGCACGCATTTGATGCCGTTCGTCTCCATCTCAACGATCTGTTCCTCCGTGATGTTGAGATGGTGGAAGATGACGCCGTCCACGCACTTGTCCTTCAGTACGTCGATATATTCCTGCTCCTTGGCCTTCGCGTTCGCGTTGCAGATGATGACGCTGTATCCCTTTTCATAGCACGCATCCTCCACACCCTGCACCACGTTGGGATGGAACGGGTTGGAGATGCTCGCCATGGCATGCGCGATCGTGTGGGTCCGCCTGGTCACCAGGCTCTGCGCAAGATGGTTGGGGCGGTAATTTAATTCTTTAATAGCGTCAAGAACAATTTTCCTTGTTTCTTCCTTGACCAGGTTCGAATTGTTGATCACCCTCGAAACCGTCATACGTGAAACATTGGCTTTTTGCGCGACATCATCGATCGTTGGCATATTGTTAGCGCTCACATTTCTATTAAATAAATAAATTCCAACGTAAAACTGATCAAATATAGAATCACTGATGCATAGAATTTTAGACTTGTTACCGCTATCATTTTTGAGTACGCTATATTTATATTCTACCCAATTTCCTAAAATCCTTTTTTTAAACTCACATTCCTTAATGAAATAAACACCTGCATTGAATAATAAAGGAATATTTTTCTTACGTTAAGCCAATTCCCTGCATCTCATCCATATGATCCCATGTGTATATGTGATACCAATATATTTCATGCGCGAAATCCGAACTTTTTTCGCGTTTATTATTCCAAAGATTCATCACTGCGGGTATAATAATGAAAATAAATTTTGATGGGGTTATATAATGGAGCTTTTGAAGGAACGAATCCGGAAAGACGGTAAAATCAAGGATGGCCATATCATCAAAGTGGATGGCTTTTTGAATCATCAGATCGATATCAACCTGCTCAACGAGATCGGCAAGGAATTCAAACGGCTGTTCGACGGCAAAAACATCACCAAGGTCATCACGATTGAAGCCAGTGGAATCGCTGTGGCCTGTCTCACGGCTCAATATTTCAACGTCCCGATCGTCTTTGCGAAGAAGTCGGAAAGCAAAAATATTGACGGCGACGTATACAGGACGACGGTGACCAGCTACACACGCGGCAGGGATTATACCGTGATTCTGGAAAAACGCTTTTTAACCTCCGAAGACAATATCCTGATCATTGACGACATTCTCGCGACCGGAAAAGCGCAGAAGGGCCTGCTGGACATCAGCGAGCAGGCGGGCGCCACGGTGGCTGGCATCGGCGTGGTCATCGAAAAAGGCTTTCAGGGCGGCGGGGACAAGCTCCGCGAAGCGGGCTACAACCTGCACAGCCTCGCCATCATCGACAGCATGGAAAACCAGACGGTGCAGTTTCGCAATTAAGGCGCACCAGACAATAAGATTTTCTTATATGAAATGCAAAGGCGCACTTCACATCCTGATGAGTGCGCTTTTTCATCCCCATCATCCCGATAATTCATAACAGCATCTATGCAGCGCCCTTCCATCGGCACACGGCGCGCTCCAGCAGATCGACAGTGCCGAACAGCAGCAGCCCCAAAACGCCCAGGATCAATATGCCGGAGAACATGTCCACGTAATTGACCCGCATCCATGAATCCATGATAAAATACCCGAGGCCGTATTGCGTGCCAAAGGTCTCCGTAAAAAACAGCACCGACAGCGCCGTGCCCAGGCTGACCCGCACCGAAGAGAGCAGCGCGGGCAGCGAGGCGGGAAACACCACGAGCTTGAAAATAGCCGATCGCCGCGCCCCCAGCGAGATCATCGAATAAAACGTCTCTTTCGGGATGCTTCTCACGGCGTCCCGCATGGAGACGATCACCTGAAACACCACGATCAGCATGATCATGAATATCTTTGAAAACTCGCCGAGCCCGAAAACAAGCATCACCAGCGGCAGCAGCGCGATCTTGGGGATGGGGTAGGTGAAATAGACGAGCGGCGACAGGCGCTTGTTCCACGCCGCAAAGTAGCCCATGCATAAGCCCAGCGGCACGCCGACCAGTATGGACGCGGCGAGGCCCGCGGCTATGCGCACGAGGCTCAGCAGCATATGCAGCGCGATTTTCGAAAAAAAGATATCGTAAATGTTGGCGAGCACCGCGACGGGCGTCGGGATAAACGCGATGCGCAAAACCATGGCGAGCAGCTGCCACACGATCAGGATGCCGCCGACCACCTTCACCATGCCCCACGCGCCTTTTCTTTTCATACCGCCCAATCCTCTTTGACCATTTCGCGCAGCTCCATCACAAACGAATAGAATTCTTTGGACTGCCTGAGATCGCTTTTGCCGAACAGCGGGTTGTCGACCTCCCTTAAGATGCGCCCCGGCGCGGACGACATCACGGCGATCTTCCGGCCGAGGTACACGGCTTCCTCAATGCTGTGGGTCACAAAAAGCGTGGACGTGGCGTGCTCCTTCCAGACGCTCAGGAAAAGATCCTGAATGTCCTCGCGCGTCATGGCGTCCAGCGCGGAGAAGGGCTCGTCCATCAAAAGAACATCCGGCTGCATGATAAAGGAACGGGCGATGGCGACGCGCTGCTGCTGCCCGCCGGAGAGCTGCCGCGGGTATTTCGATCTCAGCGCCTCCAGCCCCAGCCTGTCGAACAAGTGCGCGATGACAGGTTCTGACGCCGCGATCTCCGGCCCCTTGACCCGCAGCCCCAGCGTCGCGTTGTGATACACGTCCGCCCAGTCCAGCAGCCCAAAGTTCTGCGGGACAAGGCCGATCCGTTGCGTCTTCGGGTCGACAGGCTGACCGCCGATATGCGCCTGCCCGCCGTGCTGCGTGAGGATGCCGGACAGCACGTAAAGCACCGTCGATTTGCCGCAGCCGGACGGACCGATCAGCGCGCAGATATCGCCCCTGTCCAGGTGCAGGTCAAATCCGCTCACCGCAGGAAAATCGCCCCTGTCCGTTTTGTATGTCACCGAAAGACCCTTGATATCGATCATGTTATTTCACAAAGCTTTTATCGACCAGATCGTCATATTGGTAGGTGTTTTGTATCAGTCCCTTTTCCGCCAGCCAGGCCATCACGCCGTCAAAATCATCCGTGGACGGCCGCGCCGCCGGGGTGTAGGCGGGCAGCGTCAGACTCTCCTTCACGTCCTCCGGAAAACCGGCGACGTCGATCAGTATATCCGCATAGTCCGAAACCGGCGTATCCTGCAGGTATGCCACCGCGCTGTTGTAAGCTCGGTAAAACGCCGCGATCTCGGCGTTCTTGGACTGGATTGTCTCCTTCGTAAACAGCAGCACGCCGGGGTTGATGCCGAGATTATCCGTGCTGTTCAGCACCGTCGCGCCCGCCTTGACGGCCACGGAGGCCAGCGGCTCGGGCAGCGTGGCTGCGTCGATCTGTCCGCTCTTCAACATCTCCAGCCGCACGGGTATCTGCGGGATCGCCGTCTTTTCCACGTCTTCGGGTTTAAGGCCGATCTCCGAGAGCATCTTGTCCGTGGCGTATTCGATGATGGTGTTGGTGGATATCGCGATGGACCTGCCCGACAAATCGGTCGATTCACCCATAGCCGGACCGGCCAGCAGCTTGTAGCTGCCGTTGGTCAATGAGGTCATCGCCACCTCGAACCCGCCGTCCGTTAAAAACGCCGCCGACAGCATATCCGACACCGCGCCGTCGATGCCGCCCGCCTGCAGCGCGCTCTCCCTGTCCGGCGCGCTCTTGAAATGCTCGATATGCACGTCCACGCCTTCCTTTTCGAAAAGGCCCTTTTCCTGCGCGATGATGATGGGGATGGAATCCACATCGGGCAGCACGCCGATGCTCAGCGTCTGCGAGGGCCTGGCGGCGCAGCCCGCGCCCGCCGACGCCACGAATAACAGCGCCAGCGCGGCGCTGATCAGTTTCTTCTTCATTCTTCCTGCCTCCACTTTTGGTATAAACTATTTTCGATGCCCAGCGTATCCAGTATCCGGCTGACAATAAAATCGACGATATCCTTCACCGACTGCGGTCGATGGTAAAACCCCGGACTGGCGGGCAATATCACCACGCCCATTTCGCTCAAGGTCAGCATGTTGCGCAGATGGATGGTGCTGAACGGCAGCTCGCGCGGCACCAGCACCAGCTTCCGCCGCTCCTTGATGCAGACGTCCGCCGCACGCCCCAGCAGATTTCGCGAGGAACCGGACGCGATCTCCCCCAGCGTGGTCATCGAGCAGGGCACCACCACCATACCGTCTACGTGATACGACCCGCTGGATATCGACGCAAAGAGATCTTCATGGGGGTGTATCACGAGCCTGCCTTCGGGGTATGCCTCCGCGAAATCGGGGGTTATCGTCATGCCCATCTCGTATTCACACACCTTCTGCCCCGTCTGCGACACCACCAGATGGACCTCGTGCCCGCCGCGCAGCAGCTCTTCCAGCAGCCTGACCGCATAGACGCTGCCGCTCGCGCCCGTGATCCCGACGATATATCTTGACACAGCTTATGCCTCCTAGAATGACTTGATCAGTATGTCTGCGCCCGAAAGCAGCAGGAATATCGTGCTGACGATCTGATTGATGCTGTACGACGCGATGGTGACGTTCTTCAGGTTGGCCGGCGATACGATCACGTGCTCGTAGACCAGCAGCGCGGTGATCATCCCCACGCCGAGGTAGTATATCAGCCCCAGTCCGGCGAGGATGCCCGTAACCACCAGCAGCGCCGCCGCCGCCAAATGGAAAACAGCCGAGATGATGAGCGCGTTCCGCACGCCGAACGCCGCCGGGATCGAATGAAGCTCGTTCTCGCGGTCGAACTCCACGTCCTGCGCGCCGTAGATGATATCGAAGCCCGCCACCCACAGCAACACCGCCGCGCCCAGCACCAGCGGCGTTACGCTGATCCCGCCGGTCACCGCCACCCAGGCGCCCAGCGGCGCGCAGGCGCAGGCGGCGCCGAGAATGATGTGGCACCACCATGTGAACCGCTTGGTGAACGAGTAGATGAGGAACAAAAAGAGCGGTATGGGCAGCAGCCCCACGCATATCGGGCTGATCATGAACGCCGATACGATCAGGATAACAAGGCATACGGCGACCAGAATCACCACTTCGCCTGTCTTTATCACGCCCTGCGGCATGTGCCGTCCGGCTGTCCTCGGGTTTTTCGCGTCGATATCCTTATCGACCAGGCGGTTGAGCGCGTTGGCCGACGTCCGCGCGCTGATCAGCGCCACGAATATCCACACCGTCAGCCACAGGGACGGAAAGCCGTCCGCCGCCATCAGCATCGCGATGATGCCGAACGGTATGGAGAAGAGCGTGTGTGAAAACATCACCAGCCCGCCATAGGCCTTAATCTTTTTCAATACCATATTCAGCCCATCTTAAATCCACCTTCGCCTTGGTGTCCGCGTCCATTTCAATATCGCCCGGCCATTCACGCTGGTGCCCCTCGGATGCCCACTTCTTCGTGGCGTCGATGCCCATCTTGTGGCCGTAATGCGCCATCGGCGACGCGTGGTCCAGCGCGTCCAGCGGCCCTTCCACGATCACCACATCGCGGGCGGCGTCGATGTTGTTGAACACCTTCCACGCCACCGTCGATATATCGTGCGGGTTTATGGTCTCGTCCACCACGATGATCATCTTGGTATACATCATCTGCCCGATGCCCCACAGGCTGTGCATCACCTTCTTGGCGTGGCCGGGGAAGCGCTTTTTGATGGAGACGATCACGCAGTTGTGGAACACGCCCTCCAGCGGAAAATTCATGTCGATAATTTCAGGACACTGTATTTTCAGCAGCGGCAGGAATATACGCTCCGTGGCCTTGCCGAGGTAGCAGTCCTCCATCGGCGGCTTGCCCACGATGGTGGCGTTATAAACAGGGTTCTTCTTCCTCGTCAGGCACGTGATGTGGAATACGGGATACATGTCCTTCAGCGAATAATACCCGGTATGGTCGCCGAACGGCCCTTCCTCACGCAGCTCGTCCAAATCCACGTAACCCTCCAGCACGAACTCGGCGTTGGCGGGCACGTAGATATCGTTGGTTTTGCACTTGACGATCTCCGGCGCGGATTTACGGATAAAACCGGCGAACATCAGCTCATTGATCTCCTTAGGGAGCGGCGCGGTGGCCGAATAGATGGTGGCGGGGTCGCCGCCGAGCGCCACGGACACCGGCATCCGCCGGCCCAGCTTCTTATACTTCTCATAGATCTCCCGGCCATCCTTGTGCAGGTGCCAGTGCATGCCGGTGGTGTTTTTGTCATACACCTGAAGCCGGTACATGCCCATGTTCTGCATACCGTTTTCCGGGTCCTTGGTGATCACGAGCGGCAGCGTCAGAAACCGGCCGCCGTCCTCCGGCCAGCACTGCAGTATGGGCAGCTTGTCAAGGTCGGGTTCTTCCACAACCTCCTGGCACGCCGCGTGCGTCACCTTGCGCGGGAAAACGGAGGTCAGCCGTGTCAGCTTGGGCAGCGCCTTGATCTTGTTCATCAGCCCGAGATAGCTGGACATGTCCATAAAATCGCTGATGACGCCCGCCAGCTCGTTGATATGGCCGACCTCCAGCGCGAGGTTGAGCCGCTCGTAGCTGCCGAACGCATTGATGAGCACCGGGTAATGCGATCCCTTCACGTTTTCAAACAGCAGCGCGGGGCCGCCGCGCTTCACCACCCTGTCGGCGATCTCCGTGATCTCCAGATGGCTGTCCACCTGTGCCGTTATTCTTTTCAGGAGCTTCTTGCTCTCCAATGTATCGATAAAGTCCTGCAAGTCCTTATATGCCATGGTCCCATCCTCTAATATGTTGTCAATAACGATAACCTTTATTGTTTGAATTATACGTTTGGTTTCGTCCTATGTAAATAGACACCCGCGCTATACCCGTTCATAAGCCCGTCGATAACGGGTCTCACAGAACGCTTCATCCCTTTCTGCCGAGCCCGTTTATTTTATCATACCACAAAACGCATTCCTATTGGCTGATCATGGATGATTCGCAGCCACATAAAAAGCGCCCAACTCCCGCCCGGCGCCATTATACAAAATGCTTTAATCGCTTATATGCTGCCCGAGCATGCTTTCAAACGACCGGATGAAACGGGCGTCGTCGTCACGGGTCCGTTTGCGCGGGCCTTTTGTTCTGCCGCCGCCCCGGCGTATCTTCTGCCCCATATGCCTGTCCATCAGCAGCTGGTCGATATTCCCGTTCGTGTAAACCAGCCCGTTCTGGTTCAATACCTTCGCGGATTTGCTCAGCGCCATCGCGGCCAGCCCGTAGTCCTGCGTCACGACCACGTCCCCGCTGTCCACCATGTTGACCAGCGCCATGTCCGCGCTGTCCCTGGCCTTGTCGACCGTGACGGTCGTGCTGTAGCCGTCATTGTATTCATGGCTCGTATCCATGATCATCAACACCGGGAGGTCTTTGCGCTTCGCCATATTCACGATGATCTCTTTGACGGGACACGCGTCGGCGTCCACCAATATCTTCATCTGCCGCTTTCCTTATTTCTGCGCCTGAATGCGCGCCGCGATTTCGTTGAGATACAGCCACCGTTCCATCTTTTCGTGCAGCTGCGCCTCCAGCTCGCCTTCTTTTATGAGCAGCTCCTCCAGACGGACATAGTTGCTGGCTTCCGTCTCCTTCTCCGCTTTGACCGCTTCAAGCTGTTGCTCCAGTTCAGCGATCACATCGTCGATGACGGCGTACTCCTGCTGCTCCTTGTAGCTGAACCGCGCCTTTTTGGGCGCGCTGTCTCTCGCCGCCGCGCGGGGAGGCTCAGCTGTTTTGGACGGCGGCTTCGGCTCCTGAACCCCGGCGCTTTCTTTTTGCCGCATATAGCTTGAATAGCCGCCGAGGTATTGCTTCAAAACGCCGTCTTCCTCAAACGCGAAGACCTTGTCCGCCACCTTGTCGAGAAAGTACCGGTCGTGCGATACCGCAACCACAGCGCCGTTAAAGCCCGCCAGATAATCCTCCAGTATCATCAGCGTCATGATATCCAGATCGTTTGTCGGTTCGTCCAGCAGCAGAATATTGGGGGCCTGCATGAGGACGCTGAGAAGATACAGCCGCCGCTTCTCGCCGCCGGACAGGCGGTCGATGGGCGTCCAAAGCTGGTCCGGCGGAAACAGAAACCTTTCCAGCATCTGCGCGGCGGTCAGCACGCCGTCCACCGTCTCGATATTCTCGGCAATATCCCGGATGTAATCCAGCACGCGCGCCGACGTGTTCATGTGCTCGTTTTCCTGAGAAAAGTAGCCGATCTTCACCGTATCGCCGTTCTCGACCGTGCCGCTGTCCGGTGCCAGCTCCTTGCATATCATCTTGAGCAGCGTGGATTTCCCGCATCCGTTCTTGCCGATGACGCCGATGCGGTCGTCGCGCAGCAGAATGTATTCAAAGTCCCTGATCACCGTCCGGCCGTCAAAGCTCTTTGAAATGCGGTTCAGGTGCACCGTCTTGTTGCCAAGGCGCGTGGTGACGGAGCTCATCTCCAGCTTTCTGGCAGCAGCCGGGCCTTCCATACCCTTCACGGTTTCATAGCGCTCGATGCGTGCTTTGCTCTTGGTTCCGCGCCCCCTTGCCCCGCGCTGATCCATTCGAGCTCACGCTTTAAAAAGCTTCTGCGCTTGCGCTCAGACCCGGCGGCCATCTCTTCGCGCTGCGCCTTCAGTTCCAGAAACTTCGAGTAGTTCGCGTCGTAGCTGTAAAGCGCGCCGCGGTCGAGCTCGACGATCCTGTTGGTGATACGGTCAAGAAAATACCGGTCGTGCGTCACCATCAGCAGCGCGCCCGTGTATTTTGACAGATACTTTTCCAGCCAGCCCACCGTCTCATTGTCGATATGGTTGGTCGGCTCATCCAGAATGAGCAGGTCGCTGGGGCGGATCAACGCGCTCGCGATGCTGACGCGTTTTTTCTCTCCGCCGGACAGCAGCTCGACCCTTCTGTCAAAGTCGGTGATACCCAGCTTTGTCAGTATGGCCTTCGCTTCGTGCTCCTGCAGCTCTCTGACCTCTTCCGATACGCCTTCAAACGCCTGCTCCAGCACCGTCACATTCTCTTTGAACACAGGGTTTTGGGGCAGATAGCCCACTCTCAGGCCCGCGGCTTTTGACACCGCGCCCGCATCCGGCGTTTCCACCCCGGCGATGATCTTCAAAAGTGTCGACTTGCCCGTACCGTTTATCCCGACGATGCCGATTCGGTCCCCTTCGTTGATATAGAGGGACACATCGTTCAGCAGCGGTTTTTCGCTGTAGCTTTTTGAGATTCCGGCGGCAGAATACAGGATCAATTCCAAGGCTCCTTCGGTTATTGGGCTCAGGCTGCGGCTTTTAGGCCGCCAGCGTCTTCTTAACTGTATCACAATACCATGCCGCGGGCCCGCTTGTAAATCAGTCGCTTTTGTCATCCAGGAAAGAACGGGGATTACGGCAGTGGATGAAATTGGCTTATACAAAACAAAAACGCGCCGTTTTTCAACTGCGCGCCTTTGTTTTCTGCTGCTCCATCAAAACCGGCCCGGCGTACAGGCCTCAAAAACGATAAGCAGCAAAGGAGGAGGAATTGTTATCATTTCAGCCGATCAACGTCATCGACAACACCGATTTCGATCTGTATGTCTTTCTTTTCCCCCGGCTTCAGGAATATGATCTGGCCGTCTTTCCGGGCCTGAGCGCGGCCTTCGGGATAGCCCGTGCTGGGCTCCAGGCCCACCACATATTCGCCCTCCCCCATCTGCTTCCATTCGCATAACCAGGGAAGCTCGTTCTTGTTGAACCGCACGTAAGCGCCAAGGCCCGCTTCGCCGAGATTCTTGTTGAACAGGCACGCCGTCACAAGCCCGTTTTCGTCCGGCTCCATGTCGTGATAGAAAACCTGCTCCTTATAATCCGGAACCGGGTCGCTGAACACATTGAAGGCTTCGATTCCCTTTTTCGCCTCTTCATCCCGCGCTTTGACCCTCTTCGCTTTGGACCGCACCAGCACCGTGTCCTTATCTACGATCGGATAACCGAAGTTGAAATGATACAGCAGCATGAGCGGCTGCACGGAAAAGCCGCAGTTTTCCACGGTATCGCGGATAATCAGGCTGTCGCTCAACAGCCGCGTCTCGATCTCCCGCGTCAGGGTGATGTTCTCGCCGAAAACGCGGCTCTGCCTCACCTTGCCGCGTATCCGCATCACGTAGTCGTCGCCTTCCCACTCCGCGTATACGGACTCGTTCTCCGCGGGTATGTTGCTGACGCGTCCGTGAAGCCCCAGCTCCTCGCCCGCGTCCCTGCACGGCGCGCCAAAGCTGGTGAGGCCGCAGGTCGTCAGCAGGCCCGCCGTAAAATTGCGCAAAAAGCCCGTGCCCGACTCCTCAAACAGGGCGGGTGCGCATACGCCGGTGCTGGAAATATACGCGAGCGGAATGCCCTTGTAATCCGCCCAGGCGATGTCCATGCCCCTGTCCATCAGCACTGTGAAATTGAGCGCCTGCGTGCGCACGTCCACGGCCTTCACGCCGTCACCGCGGCCTTCGCGCAGCGTATAGGTGCGCGCTCCCGCCACCTGCGAGATATCCCCGACTCTTTTCATCAGGGCGCTTTTAGTAAGGTCATTTCCGAACAGCTTTGCCATAACCGTTTCCTTCCGTCAGTCGTTTTTCATCATGGCGGCGATCGTCTCGGGGCTGATATCGCCCTCCATCGGTCCCTGTTTCATCGCGCCCAGCGCGCCCGCCGCCGATGCCATTCTGCCCGCGTCGCGCAGAGACTTTCCTTCGAGCAAGCCGCAAAGCAGCGCGCCGTCGAAGCAGTCGCCCGCGCCCGTGGGGTCCACCTGAACGATCTTGTACGCATCCACGTCCACCTTTTCATTGCGGCCGTAGAGCGTGCAGCCCTTGCTCCCCTTCTTGAGCGCCACCACTTCCATGGCCTCATACGCAAACAGCGCCTTGATGCCGTCCTCCACCGTGTCCTTGCCCGTCAGCATCTTGAGTTCCTCCACGCCGGGCATCACCACGGAGCAACGGGACAGCAACCCGCCCAGCACCTCGTCGACAGTGCGGCTGCCGAGCAGCTCCAGCCGGATGTTCGGGTCGAGCGACAGCTTCGCGCCGTTGTCCAGGAACAGCCTTGCGGTCTCCAATATCTTGTCCTTGAAGCTGTCGCTGGCCATCAGCGAGCAGCCCATGATATGGAAATACTTCGCCGCCCCCACCTCGCTCATCGTAAAAGGCTTCGGCTGCACGGCGGGCGTGTTGCCGATGTGATAGATGAACCGGCGGGAGCCGTCCGCGAAATACGTGACAAAGGCGACTGCGGTCGAGTTCTCGTCCGACTCGTTGACAAAGCGCACGTCAACGCCGTCTTTCCTAAGCCTGTCGAGCAGGTTCTTGCCAAAATCGTCCCGGCCCACGCCGCCAAAAATGCCGGACGTGTGCCCAAGGCGCGCCACCGTATCGATGAATATCGCCGGAGCGCCGCTCGGGTACGGGCCCAAAAACTCGCCCGTTTTGTCCAGGTCCATGTCCGCCCTTGGCCGCATGATCTCCACCAGCATTTCACCCATTGTCCATACTTCAGCCATATCCGACTCCTTTATGCTTGAAATTTTGTCCGTCCTGATATCCGGATATCCTCATCCGGCCTTACAGCTCATACCAGTCAAATGTCTTTTTGTTCACCGCTTCTTTCAGATCGACGTACACATATTTGCCGCCCTGCCAGGCGATGTATTTGTTGGTGATGCCTTCATGCACCGCCTGAACGGCGTACTTCGCAAACGCCGCCGCGTGCAGCCGCTCCGTTGCGGTGGGCACCCCTCCCCGCTGCTGATACCCCAGCAGGTTGCACTTGATGGAGCAGCCCAGCTTTTTGCGCACATACTCCGCGGTGTCAAACATCCTGTACGTGCCTTCCGCAAAGGTGATCAGCGAAAACCGCTTCCGGGCCAGCTCCGCCCGCACGATGTCCGCGATCTGGTCGTCGGTCACGTCCCGCTCCACCAGCACGCTGTAGTCCGCCATGCCCATCAGCGACGAGCTCATCGCGAGGTAGCCGTCCCACGCGCCCAGCGTTTCCACGAAAAACACCCGGCCCGGCAGCGACAGCGCCGTGTCCATGATGTCGTCGATGTACGCCATCTGCTTGTTGAGCGCGGTGTCGAAGCCCAGCGTGTAATCGCTCCGGTAGATGTTGTTGTCGATGGTGCAGGGAATGCCGATGTAGCTGATGGACGCATCGCACGCGTGCAGCACCTCCGCCCCCTTGAACGAACCGTCTCCGCCCAGCACGATCAGCGCGTTTATGCCGTTTCCGTGCAGCACCTTTATCAGCTCCCGCTGAACGTCTGGCTCCTTCAGCTCGGGCAGGCGGCCGGTTTTGATGACCGTTCCGCCCAGCTTGTATATCCCATGCACATCCTCCAGCCCCAGTGGGCGCACCCGATTTTCCCGCACGCCGACGAAGCCGTACTCAAACGCGCACACCTCATGCCCCAAAGCCAGCGCGTGCTTGACAATGCCCGCGATGCAGGGGTTCATGCCCGGCGAGTCGCCCCCGCTTGTGATGACGCCAATCTTCATCCGTGTTTCCCCTGCTTATCCCCTGTTGGCCGAGCCGAAAACTTCGATCTTGCCCTGCACCACTTCGCTGCACTTGTCCTTGATGGCGCCCATGAACTTGCGCGGATCGATCTCGTTGGGCCTCTCCGCCAGCACCTGGCGCAGCGAGGACGCGTACGCGGCCTTAAGCTCGGTGCCCACGTTGATCTTGCTCATGCCCAGCTTCACGGCTCTCCTGAAGTCGTCCACCGGCACGCCCGTTCCGCCGTGCAGCACCAGCGGCGCGTCCGTGATCTTCGCGATGGCGGCCAGCCGGTCGAAGTCCAGCTTGGGCTCGCTCTTGTAGAAGCCGTGCACCGTGCCGATGGCAATCGCCAGCGCGTCCAGCCCCGTTTCCTTCACAAAGCGCGGCACATCCGCCGGGTTGGTAAACGACGCCTCGCGCTCGTCCACCACCACGTTCTCTTCCTTGCCGCCCACCTTGCCCAGCTCGGCTTCCACGGAGCAGCCGTATTTGGCGGCATATTCCACGATGGCCGCGGTGTCGCTGATATTCTCCTCAAAGCTCTTCATCGACGCGTCGATCATGACGGACGTGAAGCCCGCGTTGATGCACGCCTTGATCATGTCGTGATCCGTCGCGTGGTCCAGATGCAGGCACACGGGGATGTCCACCGATTCCGCCATGCCCTTGACCATGTAGGCTGTGGTTTTCAGCCCGATGTATTTCACCGCGCCCATGCTGGCCATCATGATGACCGGCGCCTTTTTGGCCACCGCGCCGTTGATGATGCCCTGCGCGTCTTCGTAGCTGTTGAAATTGAACGCGCCCACGGCATAGCCGTTTTCCCTTGTCCCTTTAAGAATCTGCTTGAGTGTCACTAATGGCATTGATTTTCTCCTTTTTCTACCAATTCTTTAATCAAATGAAATGCGCCGTACAGCACCACACGGTCGCACATTTCCGAATAGGCGATCTGGCTGTCTTCCACATGGATGATGGAGCGGCGCTTGACGGTGCCGAGCAGCGCGTCGTGAAAATGCGTGTGGCTCTTGGATACCCCGCCGCCGATCACCACCATGTGGGGATCAAACAGATTGAACACGTTCGTGATGGCAAAACCCAGCGTTCTGCCGATCCTGTTATACAGATCAATGGAATAGCGGTCTCCCCGCTCCGCCGCCTCCGCCAGAAGACGGCCGTCCAGCTTGCTTTCGTCTCCGCCCGCCAGCTCGAAAACCAGCGCTTTTATTCCTCTTCGCACATCCTCCGCCAGTATCTCCCTGATGGCCGTGCCGGAGCAATACAGCTCGAGGCAGCCCTTGTTCCCGCACGGGCACAGCTTGCCTTCCTCTTCGATGGACATATGCCCAAGCTCGCCCGCGCTGTCCGACTTGCCGTGATAGATCTGGCCGTTCAGCACGATGCCCGAGCCCACGCCCGTGCTCACCGTGATATAGATCACATTCTGCAAACCCTTCGCCAGGCCGCGGCGCTGTTCCGCCAGCGCGCCCAGGTTGCAGTCGTTGTCGATGGCGATGGTCTTGTGAAAATCGTTGTACAGCCTGTCTCTCAAGGGGAAATCGTACCAACGCATCAACGGCGCGTTGATGATGATGCCGCGCTTGGTATCCAGCGGCCCCGGACACCCCACGCCGATGCCGAGCACGTCGTCCATGTCCACATCAAACTTCTCCACGATGTGGTCGAGAGCGCCCTTGGAGTTATAATAAACGGCGTCTTCCCCGCTGAAGGTTTTGGAAGCGCGTGTATAGACGTAGTCGTCCGCCAGCGTCCCGTCCTGCGTGAAGAGCGCTGTGGATGTCTTTGTGCCGCCGATGTCCATTATCAGGTAGTATTTCATATCTGCTCTCATCTATATTTATTTCTTCGGGCTTTTTGCTGTTGACCTTGATTCCGATATTGGTCACCCGTCAGGCTTTACAGCCGCCGCTGGCAGCCGCCGAAATTTTCCTATAGACGCATACTGATAGCAGGCACCTATAGGATGATATCACCGATTTTACCCGATGGGCAATACCTTTTGAGAATGTGTATGTCCCATACCATCTGAAAATAATTTCATTATCCTGAAACATGCCGTCCGCCATCATGCAGTCGGTCCGGCGGCCTGCCTCCGCTCAAGGCAGACCGCCGCACACCGGCTGTGCCGGACCGCGTTCCATGCTGGTGCAAAAAACTCAATAGGAACGACTCCTATTGAGTTTTTGCTTCTGGTCCGTCTTAGTCAGCGACGTAAAACCACTTGCTGATTTCAGGATCGTTCATGTTCTCCGTCGTTGCCACAACGTTGTCGATCATGACATTTTCGAACGTGGTCTGGCCGCCGAAGAACTGTTTGGCCACTTCCACAGCCTTCGAGCCGATTTCATAAGGCTTCTGGCAAACCGTCGCGTTGATCACGCCCTCGGCCAGATACTCGATCTGCGCCGGGCCCGCGTCGTAGCTGAACACCGGAATATCGACGCCGGCGGACTCAAGCCCCTGAGCGCTGCCCAGAGCGGAGTACAGGTTGACGCCGAACACACCCGCGATGTTGGGGTTCTTCAGCACAGCCGCCTGAATGATGGAGGCCGCTTTTTCAGCTTCGTCTTCACAGTACTCGTCCGAAACGATCTTGATGTCCGGATACTTCGCCGCGATCTGATCCTTGAAGCCCTTCGCTCTGGCTTCCGTCGTGGTCACGCCCACGTTGGTGTTCATGACAGCCACTTCGCCCTTGCCGCCGATCATCTCGGCCAGCATGTCCGCCGCGACTTCGCCGCCCTGGTGGTTGTCGGAGGTGATGTTACACAGCGCGATGGTGTCATCGTTGATGTTGGTGTCCACTGTGATGATCGGCACGCCCGCGTCGGCCAGCTTCTTCATCGGCGCGATCAGGGAGTCGGAATGCACCGGCGCCATGATGACCATGTCGATTTGGCTCGCTTTGGCCACCAAAGATTCCACGATAGGCGTCTGGAGGGTGTAGTCCCATTTCGCCGCGCCCAGAATCTCCATCGTGTAACCCGCTTCATCACAGGCGGCCTGAATGCCCTTGCCCATGGTGATGTAGAATTCGTCGCCAGCCACACCCTGAATGAACACGATGTGCTTGGATTCCGCAGGCGCTTCGACGGGGGCTTCTTCGGAGGGCTCTACCGACTCGGCGGCGGGCGCTTCGGTGGGCGCCGCGGATTCCTCAACGGGCGCCGGGGTCTGTGCGCAACCAGCCAGAACCATACCGGCCAGCATCACGATTGCCAGCACGAATACCAATGTTTTCTTCATTTTTTTGGTTCCTCCATAAGTCAATTATTTTATTGGTTGATCCAACCAATTCATAGTTCATATCAAACAGTCACATCGCGCTGCCGGCGCAGCTGGTCGGAATACACCGCGAATATGATGATGAGGCCCGTCGCCACCTGCTGCCAGTAGGTCTGCACGCCCAGCATAACAAGGCCGGTGACCAGTATCGAGATGATGAGGGAGCCGATCAGCGTGCCTGTCATCCTGCCCGTGCCGCCCATGACGGACGTGCCGCCGATGACGCACGCGGCGATGGCGTACAGCGTCACGTTCTGCCCCGCCAGCGGAGAGCCGGTCTTGAACCGGAACATCAGCGTCATACCCGCCAGCGCCGCCAGCGTTGAGCAGAGCATATACACGCGGATCAGATGCTTGGTGGTGTTGATGCCCACGCGCTTCGTGCTCTCCGAGTTGCTGCCGAAGGCGTAGGTGTGAACGCCGAAGCGGGTGTTTTTGAGTATCAGGCCGAATATGATGCACACCGCGAAGGCGACCAGCGTGGTGGTGCCGAGGAAACCGAACAGCTGGTATGTGCCCACCGTCGATATCTCGTTGGGCAGGCCCACCACCTCGAGGCCGTTGCAGAACACATAGCCAAGGCCCGTCAGTATCACGCTCATGCCCAGCGTGGCGATGAACGGCGCCAGCTTGAGCTTGGTGATGACCAGCGCGTTGATGGTGCCGATCAGCGCGCCCGTGGCCAGCGCCACCAGCACGCCGATGATGATGGCGAGCACCGGGCCCACCAGCGGCACCAGCGCCTTGATGGCCAGTGCGGCCAGCACGTTGACGCAGCCTTCCACCGGCCCGATGGACAGGTCGATACCGCCGGTGATGACGACGAACATAACGCCCACGCCGAGAATGAGCACCTCGGACATATAGTTGAATGTGGACGACCAAAACGGCAGTGTGAAGCACAGCGGTTCCAGAATGACAAATATCAGATAGATCGCGAGAAAGACGAACACGATCCACAGGTCGCTCAGCAATTTCCCCAGTTTTGTCTGTTGTTTGATCTCATTGGTCATGCCATGTGTACCCCCTTTCAGGATTTGGAGCCAGTGATGTACTGGACGACTTCTTCGTACGTGGTGTCCTTGGTGTCAAGATGCACCACCGACTCGCCGAGCCGCAGAACATGGATCTTGTCCGTCACTTCCATGACGTGCGGGATGGTGTGGCTGATAAAGATAACCGCGACGCCGTGCGCCTTGATATCCTTGATCAGATCCAGCACCTGGTGGGACTCCTTCACGCCCAGCGCCGCCGTCGGTTCGTCCATGATCACCACTTCTTTGCCCCAGCCGATCGCCCTGGTAATCGCCACCGCCTGCCGCTGCCCGCCCGAAAGCGTGCCCACAAGCTGGTCCACATGGTTCAGCCGCGATTTCATCTTCGCGAGCCTTTCCTCAACCTCTTTCCTCATCGCGTTCTTGTCCACCACGCCCAGCTTGCCCCAAAGGCCCTTCTTCATGATCTCACGGCCCAGGAACATGTTTGAATAGATCGGCAGCTGCGGCGCAAGCGCCAGGTCCTGATACACCGTTTCGATGCCCGCATCGATCGCTTCCTTCGGCGACTTGAAATCGATATGCCTGCCCTTGAATATGATGTCGCCGCCGTCACGCTTGTAGACTCCGGAGAGCACCTTGATAAAGGTGCTTTTGCCTGCGCCATTGTCCCCCACAAGGCCCATGACTTCCCCGGCATTCAGTTCAAAATTAATTGAACTCAGCGCGACCACACTTCCGAAGTGCTTGTATACTCCAGTCGCTTTTAAAATTGGTTCTGCCATGCCGAATACATTCCTTCCAATATATTGATTTTTATGCGTCATGCATAAAACAAAAACCAAGCCTGAATAAACATCACAAATTATGAATACCTTCGGATGCCTGCAATGAGATGTTCTGCTGAAAATGGATGCATGAAATAAAAGTCTGTTCCCCAATACCCAGAGCGAATTAAACTATCTTCTTTGAAGTCAATCTATGTTTAGTGAAAGAGTAAACAAAAATCCTACAGCCACTTGCCGTATTCGTTGCACAGCGGCAGCAATGCGGCCTCGTCCTCCTCCGCGTCTCCAAAGCGCGGCAGCTTCTCATAGAAGTAATTGTCCACGTTGTCGTCGTTCACGGACGACACCTCGCCGCAGATGAGGTCGCCCTCGCCCTCCAGCGCCCAGAACTGATGGTACATGAACGGGGTGAGCGATATGCTGCTGCCGGGGCGGATGGTGATGAGCTCGCCCGGCGCGGCCGATTTCCTGATGCCGTCGCAGTACACCGACACCGGCTTCTCATAGTCGATTTCATAGTTGGGCAATGCGTTATACAGCTTCATGGCCAGCACGCCGCCCGCCCGGTTGATGATGTCTTCCGTCTTGGTGAAATGAAAATGCAGCGGCAGCCGCTGGCTGTCCTTCAGCAATATATACTTCTCCGCGTAGGGCACGCCGACGGAGGGGTCCTTCTGATCCCCGTTACGCACTGTGAACAGCACGCCGCCCAGACGGTCATAATCACTCAGGCCATAGTCCGTGATGTCCCAGCCCAGCATCACTTTTTTGATGGTTTCCAGCCTGTCTTTGTTGGCCTTCCACTCGTCCATTTTCCAGTAACCAAACTCGGGCAGAAAGATATTGTTTTTTTCGAACAGCGCCAGCGCCCACTTGATCGCCCCGTTGATCTGACTTCTTTTCATTTTTGTTTGCTCCTTACTGTCCAGTGACGGATTTATGGGGGGCTTCCTGCCTTTCAGGTCAGGAAAAT
The DNA here is from genome assembly GCA_023428025.1 of Bacillota bacterium. Taxonomy (GTDB): domain Bacteria; phylum Bacillota; class Clostridia; order Christensenellales; family SZUA-584; genus SZUA-584. The sequence continues at coordinate 3,003 of JAEYZN010000018.1, read as the reverse complement.
GTTTTTCAACACCATGGCCACGGCGCCCAGCGCGCCGCTGTCCTTGCCGGAGGTGGACCGCCTGATCTCGATGTCCGCGTCGATGAACGGATAGGTGCGGTCGCTCGCTTCCTTCACCGTCTCGTCAAACAGCAGATGACTTTGGTCAATAAACTCGCCGCCGATGTAGATGACGTCGGGCGCGAGGATGGAGATCAGGCTGGATATCGCGTTGCCCAGATACTTCGCGCACTGTTTGATCGACGCCGCACAGGCTTCGTCCCCCGCCTCCGCCCCGGCTATGATGTCGCTGAGACGTGCATTTTCAGGGTCCTCGATCTGCGTGGGCAGCCCCTGGGCCGCAAACTCCCTGTAATAGTCTATGGCCGCACGGCCGTCCGCCATGCGTTCCAGGCAGCCTCTTTTTCCGCAGACGCATTCGGGCCCGTCCGGATGAACCGTCATATGGCCGATCTCCAGGCCGCCGCTCCTGTGCCCGTGGAATATGGCCCGGTCCAGCGCCATGCCGCCGCCGATGCCCAGCGCAAACACATTCACGCAGAAGATTCTTTTGAACCGCTTGGATTTGTCCTGCCAGGCTTCGTTGAGCGCGAATGCCGCCGTCTCTTTTTCCAGATAGACCTTGATGCCCGTCTTCTCCTGAAACAGGTCGGCGACCCTGACGTTGCGCCATTTCGGAAAGTTGGGCGTCTGCACGATGACGCCGCTCACATGGTCGCACGGGCCGATCGTCGCAAACCCGGCGCCGAAAACGTCCTCGCTTGCCAGATCGTTTTCCTCCAGCATTCTGTCCACGATATCCACGATTTTATCGATCAGCGCCTCCGCCTCCACGCCGGGGTCTATGGCAAAGTAATGCTTGTCGATGATATCTTCCTTGAAATCCGTCAGCACGCAGATGACTTCCTTGGCGTTGATCTCGGTGCCGATGATATAGCCCGCTTCATTGTTCAACTCGATCAGCTTCGGCCGCCTGCCGCCCTGCGAGCTGCCGCTGCCCACCTCGACCAGATAGCCGTCTTCCAGCCCGAGGTTGACCAGATTGGTGATCGTCGCGGACGTCAGCCCCACGATGGGCGCGAGGTCCGCGCGGGATATCTGCCCGTGTTCCCTCACGGCATCGATCACAAGCGCAAAATTGGACGCGCGCATTTTAATATTATTGAGATTTTTCTTTGCCACCTGTGTTTTCAATCGATTTTTCCTTTGAGGCTTTGGTTTATTATTATGAAACTTTGTTTGAATTTAGTTCAACACTTTATTAAACGGTTTAATTAACTGATATACTTATTCGACGAACTTACCGTAATTCCTTCTTTAAGAAAAAATTTCCCAACTAAAAAAAGGCCTTTAACCTGGGGAGGGTTAAAGGAAAAATCATCGGCAGAACTCATTTTATAATTGACCTAATGGATGTTTAGGTTCTTTTCGATCACACCCGCGGCGGCGCCGACCAGGTTCTCATACTTTTGCATCTGCGTGCCGTATACATTCACGTCGTAGAAGTTGCGCGCAATGTGAGAGGTCCGGACGTAACCCTGCAGCGCCTCCAGAAACATGTCGGGCCGGTAGGTATTGAACCCGGAGACGATCACGGTGTCAATGGCGAACAGATTGACCGCATCGATCACCCCGATGGACAAAACGCGCGCCGAACGGTCGACCACGTTGATGAAGTACTGCTCTCCATCGTATGCCCGGTCCACGATCTCCGGCCAGCCCGTCACCTGCGGAAAGTCCCGCCGGACCTGCCTCAGAATGATGTTCACGCCGTAATAGTCGTGAAGGCAGCCCCTGTTGCCGCAGATGCACGTGCCGCCGTTCATGTCCACCGTGACATGGCCCAACTCCGGCGTCAGCCCGAATTTGCCACTGTAAAGGCGGCGGTTCTTGACCACCCCCAGCCCCACGCCGGTGTACGACAGCACCACCATGAAATCGTCGCACTGCCTGCCGTATCCAAAATACAGCTCCGCCAGCGACACGGCATTGGCGTCCCGCTCAAACGTGATGTCATAGTCCACATGCTTTTTGAACTCGTCGACGATGCTGAAGCGGCTCCATAATGCAAAGTCAGGGATATCGTCAACGCGGCCGTGCGTCGTGTCCACCGGTCCCGGCGTCGTGATCCCAAAGCCCAGTATGGGCGCTTCGCCCACCGTATCCGTCAGATGCTTGAGTATAGCGCATATCTGTTCAACGATCTCCTGCGGCGACGCCTCCGCCGCGACGGGAACCCGCTGCGCCGCCAGCACCTCGCCGCCAAAGCTGACCACGCCCACGCTGCATCCGTCCCGCGCGATGTCCACGCTCAGTATGCGATAGCAGTCCGGAACGATCTCCAGCAGCGACGGATTGCGCCCCACGACGCTGTTTTCATCGATGCCGCATTCACGGATCACGCCCTCGCCGATCAGCTCGTCCGCCAGCATCGTGATGGCCGCCCGGGAAAGCCCTGTCAAACGGGCAAACTCCGCGCGGGACAGCTTCTTTTGAAACAACGAACGCACGATGATGCGCCGGTTGAACATTTTGTTGTAGGATGAGTTGCGCGTCTGCACCGTCCGGCTTCTCCCATCGGTCAGCGTTTGTTATTTATTTTAACAATTATATCCTAGTATACAGTCTCATTTTTGTCAATATACATATTTTCAAATATTTTTTATTTATATGCCATTATTTCTTATTAATTGTTTTAACAATTTTTCATAAGTATAATGCCGATGTTGAAATCCACATAAAAAAAGAGCGGGACCACACTTCATCCCGCCCAGCCACAAAAACGAGGTAAAACGTCAGTTGAATTTCCCGCGCACAAACTTCACCGATTCCGCGATGTCCGCGTCCAGCTGCTCTTCGCTCGCGTCATCGGATAAATCCCGCCAGACCTTGATATCGCTGCCCACGCCGCCGCCCATTTTGACGAACGGTTCCATGATGGCGTAGCCCTGATAGCCGATGTCGCGCAGCGCCCGGCCCATCTCGTCCCATGGCATATGCCCT
>JAEYZN010000020.1 GCA_023428025.1 Bacillota bacterium | reverse complement strand
CAAGCCCCTTTTCCAAGGCCCTCTTTTACCCGGTTTTAAGCTCTTTTCTGTCTTCTCAAGGTTCCGTTCCCGCTCCCTGTCAAGCGAGCGCTCAAATATATTATCAAACCATTCCTATATTGTCAACACGATATTATAAAAAATCCAAATGAATTTTTTATCACTTTATAGTGCAACCAATTTCCCCGCACCGCCTTAAGCTTATCCGATCCTTATTTCAAAAGCGCCATAGCTTGTCTCCATTATGACCATCTGGTATCGTTTTAAATCATGTTTTTAATCCCTTACAATATTATTGTGAGAAGCTGCCCCCGGCCTCCTGACTTGCGACAGATTCCCGGCTCTTAAGCCCTGTTATCCCGCTGCCGCCCGACATTCAGACTATGCCGATCCTTCTGGCTGTTCAAAACTTTATTGACGATCAGGCCAGCCAATCCAGCGTCACGGGATGAATAAAAGTGTCAAATTCGACGCTGTTATCAGGCAATCATTTTAGTTGACTATAATATAATATAATGTTATTATTCTGATTAATTAAATAATGATGCGTATATCTATACGTATATTTGTGAGACAATAGCGTTTCCGGACATTTTACGGGATCGCTTTATTTTTTTGTAAGGAGGCATATTATGTCTAGCTCAGTTTCACCAGAATTATTTTTTGGCGAATATGTATTCAGCGAATCGGTCATGAAGTCCAGGCTGTCCAAGGGTACTGTCAAGATCTTAAAGCAGACCATTGAATCGGGCGCGCCGCTGGATTCCTCCATTGCCGACGAAGTCGCTTCGGCGATGAAGGCATGGGCCATCGAAAAAGGCGCAACGCACTTCACCCACTGGTTCCAGCCGATGACGGGTATCACGGCCGAGAAGCACGACGCGTTCATCTCTCCATGCGGCGACGGCAAAGTGATCATGGAGTTCTCCGGGAAAGAACTCATCAAGGGCGAGCCCGACGCTTCTTCCTTCCCCTCGGGCGGCCTGCGCGAAACCGCCGCGGCCAGAGGCTATACGGCATGGGACTGCACTTCCCATGCTTTCGTCAAGGAAGGCACGCTGTATATCCCGACCGCGTTCTTCTCCTACACCGGCGAGATACTCGACAAGAAAGCGCCGCTGCTCAGAAGCGTCGAAGCGCTCAGCACACAGGCCCTGCGCGTTTTGAAGGCGCTCGGAAACACCACGTCCCGCCAGGTCGTCTCCACCGTCGGTCCCGAGCAGGAATATTTCATCATCAACCGCGAGCTTTACAACAAGCGTCTCGACCTGATGCTGACCGGACGTACGCTGTTCGGCGCCAAGCCGCCCAAAGGCCAGGAGCTGGAAGACCAGTATTTCGGACGCCTCCGCATCAAGATCACCGAATTTATGAGCGACCTCGATACCGAACTCTGGAAGCTGGGTATCACCGCCAAGACCAAGCATAACGAAGTGGCTCCGGCACAGCACGAGCTCGCCATTATCTTCGACCCGGCCAGCATGGCGGCGGATCACAATCTGCTCGTCATGGAAATGATGAAGCGTATCGCCAAGAAGCATGGCCTCACCGCACTGCTGCATGAGAAGCCGTTCGCGGGCGTCAACGGCAGCGGCAAACATATCAACTGGTCCATGGCCACCAACGACGGCATCAACCTCCTCGAGCCCGGCATGAAGCCGATCGAGAACGAGCAGTTTCTGATCTTCCTGTCTGCGGTGATCAAAGCCGTGGACGAGTACGCCGAGATCCTCCGCCTTTCCGTCGCGAGCGCCGGAAACGATCACCGTCTGGGCGCCAACGAAGCGCCCCCGGCCATCATCTCCATGTTCGTCGGTAAAGAGCTGCAGGCCATCATCGAGTCGATCATCAGCGGCAACACATATGTGGACAACGGCCGCGTGAAAACCAACCTGGGCATTTCCTCGCTGCCCGTGATCACCGAGGACGCCACAGACCGCAACCGCACCTCGCCGTTCGCGTTCACCGGCAACAAGTTCGAGTTCCGTATGTGCGGCTCATCCAGCAACATCGGGGAGGCCTGCTTTACGATCAACACCATCGTGGCCCAGTCGCTCAGCGAAATCGCCGACAAGCTGGAAAAAGCGAGCGACGTGCCGGCGGCCGCGATGGATATCATCAAGGACATCCTCAGCAAGCACGAGCGCATCATATTCAACGGCAACAACTACTCGGAAGAATGGGTCTCCGAAGCCGCCAAACGCGGTCTGCCGAATATTGGCAACACCGTGCTCGCGATCAAGGAGATCAAGGCCGAGAAGAACAAGCTCGTGTTCGAAAAGATGGGCGTGCTCAACGAGAAGGAAATCGAATCGCGCTACGAAATTTTGCTGGATAACTATACGAAGACCATCAACGTGGAGGCCCTGACGCTCATCGACATGACCGACCGGCAGCTGCTGCCTGCGGTGCTGGGTTATGCTCTCAAGCTCGCCGAGATCGCCGACAAGGCCGGCAGCAAGACCGCAGGGTCCCACCTCGCGCGCGTGAATGTGCTCGCCGACGGCATGGATGCGGCGCTGGAGAAGCTAAAGGCCGCAGTGAACAGCATTCCCGAAGACGACGCCTTTGACACGGCGCTCTATATGCGCGAGAGCGTCGTCTCCGCCATGGAAGCGCTGCGCAGCGCCATCGACTCAACCGAGCCTGTCATCCCCGCGGACGTATGGCCTGTGCCGGTGTATGCCGACATGCTCTTCAAGGTCTGATCAATTATTATCAATCCAGGCGGCTCTGCGAACAGCAGGGCCGCTTTTTATTCCCATTCCATCGCAAACACATAAGACATGTTTGCTTTTGATTATTTTAATTATTCCATCTTATTATATTAATTATTTTAATACTATTATTAATTATTTTAATTTAATTATTGACATTTTTAATCGTTCAGTGTATATCTATATCATAAAGTCAAAACGGAGTTAACCATGAAAAGAAAAGCGCCCACAACATGCCCCGTATGCGGCGGCGACTATGAGATCACCCGGTGCACGTGCACCAAATGCGAAAGCGAGCTGAACGGCCACTTCACCGGCTGCGACTTCTGCCGCCTGGACGGCGAAGAAGCCCGCTTCGTGCTCACCTTCTTAAAATGCCGCGGCAGCATCAAGGAGGTCGAGAGGGAGCTCAGCATATCCTACCCCACCGTCAAAAGCCGCCTGGAGGCTGTCATCGCCCATCTGGGTTTATCCACCACCCCCTCGTCCGACGAAATCAAAGAGCAGCGGCTCGGCATCATAGACCGGCTGAGCCGGGGCGAGCTCACCGCGGATGAAGCAGCCGAAATGTTAAAAGGTCTGAATTTATAATCTGAAGCAAGAGGTGTTTAAAATGAATGAGGAAGTATTGAAAGTGCTGGAAATGATCAGGGAAGGAAAGATCACCCCCGAAGAGGGCGAAAAGCTGCTGGCCGCCATGCAAATCGACAGCAAACCCGAAGCGTCCAAAGCCAAAGCGAAAAACACGATGCTGCGCGTCCGCGTTGACGTCACTGATCCGGAGAAAAAAGAGCAGGCCAAGGTCAACGTCAACGTTCCGCTCACACTCGCCAAAAAGGCCGCGGGCCTCATCTCGCTGATTCCCAAAGACGCCAAAGCCCAGCTGGCGAACCAGGGCATCGATCTGGAAGCCATCGACATCGCCGAACTCATCGGCATGTTTGAGGACGGCCTGCTCACCGAAGAACTCGTCAACGTGCATGCCGGAGACGACGAGAAGGGGGCCAGGGTGCGCATCTATGTCGACTAACATTGCGAAAAACCATTTTGCGCTGATCTTTGTGCGCATCGGGTTCTTTCCCATCGTCGTGATTTTTACGCTGCGTTGTTTCGCCGAAATCATCGAAGATCTGTCGGATATCCTATGCCTGTTCAGGAGCAGCCGCGTCCGCCGGTTTATCGGAATGCTCGAAGACATACACGCCCAGATACGGGATTTTGGCCCGCTGGACCTTGCCGATGTCGATATCAAGACGCCCGATGCGCGTGTCCGCGTCCATGTGTTAGCGAGGTAATGAGCTATGGAGTTTATCGTTAGATTCGTTGCCAAAGTCGCGCTCTATTTTCTGGTGCTGCTGGGCGCCTCAGGGCTCGGCCTGTTGCCCGCGCCTGTGCTCTCGCTCTTCTGGACGGCGCTGGCGCTGGCCGCCGCCAACACGCTGCTGCGGCCGCTGCTGGTGCTCATCGCGCTGCCGTTCAATATCATCACGCTGGGCCTCGCAAGCGTCTTCGCCAACCTGCTGACGCTGGTGATCGCCTTCGCTATCGCCGGCATCTCCGGCGGCTTCTGGGCCATGCTGCTCATCGCGCTGGTCGTGATGCTGGCCGACGACGGCATCCGCCTCGTCCGGCAGGCGCTCAAAAAACAGCAAACCACTTAGCGTATACAACCGCGGAGGCTCTGCCCCCGCACCCCCGCCAAAGGGATTCATCCCTTTGGAATCCCGCAAAGAAAAGCCGTACGGCTTTTTCTTGTATTAAACCCAGGCGCGGGTTCTTTATCATAGCAAAACCTTTTTTCGCAGGGTTGTCTGTTAATTACATTTTGTGGGCAAGTCGCTATGCTCCACCCCAAAAAGTCTTCGTCTTTTTGCCAGGAGCCTAGCGACAAACATAAAGAGCGGGTCGCCCCGCTCCTCATGCTGTGTATCTTTCTATGCAAAAAGCTTATAGCTTCTCTGCCTGAGCCACGATCTTCTTCATCGAGTCCGCCGCTTCATCCGGCAGCGCATCGAATCCGCCCTTGGCCGTCTTGTTGTTCTCGAAGAAGTTGATCCTGTCCTTGATGCGGGCGATGAACTGCGCCTTGTAAGCCGCATCCTTGAAGTCCATTTCATAGCCTTCCACCGGCAGGATGCTGAGGCCCTCAAGGCCGATCTCCTCAAACTTCGCCGTCCCTTCAATCACAGCTTCCAGGCTGCCCAGCGTCGCCTGAACCGTCACCTTCTTTTCGCCGAAATGGCCGGTGTTGAATATGTAGCAGGCCACGCCCAGCTTGTCGAACAGCTCTTTGAACTTCTCATAGTCGTTGACCAGCGGATAGGTTCTGAACGGGTTGGCGTACGGCTCCACAACCAGCGCGTCCGGGTCCACGCCCGGCGCAAGGCGCTCCGCGCTCGTGCGCTTGGTGGCCAGCGTCGCGCCCATGGCGGCAGCCAGCACCGGATTGTCGATCTTCACGACCGGCGGCAGCGTCGGGTCCTTCATCAGCCAGATGATGGCGTCGACGGGCTCATGGAACACATCCACACGGTTGGGGCTCCACAGACGGGATTTCATCGCGCGGCCGTTGCCGTTGCGGATGTCTTCCAGCACCAGCACGATATTGCCGTCCTCGTCCAGCGTCGCGCCGTTATTCTGTATCGTCAGCAGATACTTGTTGTTCGGGTCGTCGGTCGGGTAGTCCTGCGTCTTGTCAAAGTACGCGGGCTCCAAAGCGATCGAGCTTTTGTCCTCGGTGGAGATGATGAACGCGTCGTCATGCAGCACGGTGATGTCGTACTTGCCGCCATGCTGGGAATGGGTGATCGTCGATTTGCCGCTGCCGGACAGGCCAAACACGCCCACCACAAACTTGCGGCCGTCTTTAAGATTGTAACGCTTCTGTCCCGCGTGGCACGAAGCAAAACCGTGGCGGTTCGCAAGACCCCAGGCCAGCGTCAGCGTGCCCTTCTTGTGCTCGCCGAAATAACGCATGCCAAGGATCGCGGCGCAGTTGCTCTTCGGGTCGAAGAACGCGAGGCCCATCGGATGATCCGGGTGAGACCACTGCGGATCGGACAGGATGTAGATGTCCGGCTCGTTCTCAAGCACGCTGGAATCCTTGTACATGTTGTAGTAGTATTCGTTGAGATACTGGAAGTTCAGCAGCCAGGAGTACATGATGTTCTCTTCGCCTTCGGGGATGAGCAGGTGCGCCTTCACCATGAAACCCTTATCAAGACCGATGTACGCCTGCGCATGATACAGCGTGCGGTCGCGCATTTGATAGATGGCTTCGCGTATCTTGGCAGTATACTCGCTTTCACTGATACCGGGTTCACCCATTATTCTTCTGGCCGCAGCGGCGCGGCCTCCCACATTGCCGTCGTTGAACATCAGAACTTTGGTATCCGCAGCAAGGCCTATCTTCTCGGGCTCATATACGGGAACGCCGGTCACGATCGTTCCGGGAGCATCCGCCGCCAATTTGTAGGCTTCCTTCAGCGACTGCACCGGATACACGTTGTTGCCGTAAAAAGCCGTTTCAATCGTCGTTTTGATCGTGGAAATATTGCCCTTCCTGATCTCACTCCATTTGTACCGTTCCTTGGTTGCCATAACATCCTCCTTTGAAATGTTGATGAATAGTTTTACTGATCCCCGGTTAAAAATAGCCGAGACATTATCACGGACTCATGACGGATTGTTTTTTCCAACTTGCAATACAAGCAAACCAAATTTCAACCCATTTTAGACTATTCTACATCAAAGCCTTTTTTCCTCTGTATAATCGAATAATTTAATAATTATTTTTTAACTCCCTGCTAAGCCTTAGAAAATCGTTGACGCTTAACATTTCCGCTCTTGCGTTTTCGTCGATCCTGGCCTTTTCCAGCACGGCGTTGGCATGTTCGGCTGAAAGGCCGAACGACTGCCTCAAATTGCTCTTCACCGTTTTACGCCGCATCGCGAAAAGCCCTTTCACCGTGTGCAGATAGGCGTCGTCGTCGCCCTCCCGCGGCACGATCTCCATCTGCGCCACCGCCGAATCCACATCCGGCTTCGGGTAAAAGCAGCCGGGAGATACATTGAACAAGCGCTTCGGGACAGCATAGTACCCAATCACGGCGGTCAGCGCGCCGTAATCCTTGCTGCCCGGCGCCGCGCAGATGCGGTCAGCCACCTCTTTTTGCACCATCACCGTGATCATCTTGATGTTTAGTTTTGCCGGCAGCAACGCCATTATGCACGCCGACGTGATGTAATAGGGCAGGTTTGCGGCCACATAAACATCCCGGCCGGAGAATAAGTCCCCCAGCTCGGCGCCTAAGTCCGCTTTCAGAAAGTCCTTGTGTAATAGGTGAAGACGCGGCTCGCCTGCAAACAGCGCCGTCAGCGCCCGCGCGAGCCCCGCGTCAATTTCATACGCCGCCACGTTTTGGGCGCGCCGCAGAAGCCTTGTGGTCAGCGCGCCAAAGCCCGGCCCGATCTCCAGCGCGCACGCGCCCTCCGGCACCGCCGCTTCGGCAATTTTATCCGCAATATTCCCGTCCACCAAAAAGTTCTGTCCCAGTTTTTTCAGCGGCGCAATTCCGTATTCCTCCATCAGGTCCTTTAATACCTTAGGGGACGTCACATTGATATTCATTTCACAATCATTATACCACAGTATCTTGTCCCTGTAACAGCCGTTTTCATTCCCGGTGGCTTTTTTATCCTTTGATGAAGCATTGTTTACATTTAATTTTTTTTCGTTACAAAGTTATTACAAATGTTTGACAAGCTTGATCTCTTGTTGTATAATGTGCTCAAGGGTTGAGAAAACCCGCTTCAATTCGCACCACCACCACCAATAATATAATTTGCCAAAAGCCTTTGCTTTAAAAACGCAGAGGCTTTTGGCTTTCTTGCCGGCCAATTGGTACAAAAAAAGAGAACCGCTTGCGCGGTTCTCTTTAATCCCTTATTTATGCGGGCGCCTGCGCCGGAATGGCTTCGCCGCCGCCATTGAAGACCGGGGGTAAATCCTCACCGTTCCACAGCTTGTCAAACTCATCACCGTCGATCTTCTCGCGTTCGATGAGCACCGCCGTCACCTTGTGCAGCAGATCCATGTTTTTCTTCAGTATATCCTGCGCCTTCTGATACGCGCTGTCCAGCAGCCGCTTGACCTCCACGTCCACCTTATAGGCCAGCTCTTCCGAATACGTCTTGGTATGGCCGATCTCCTTGCCCAGGAACAGCTCCTGATTGCTGCCGAGGAACAGCGGGCCGATCTCGTCGCTCATGCCAAACTTGACGACCATGTTGCGCGCCACATCCGTCGCATGCTGAAGGTCGCTCACCGCGCCGGTGGAGACGTCTCCCAGCACCAGCAGCTCAGCCGCCCGTCCGCCCAGCGTCATCGTGAGGTCCGCCTGCAGCTTGCTCCTGAATATATGCTGCCTGTCGTCCTCCGGCAGCGTCATGGTGTAACCCGCCGCCATGCCGCGCGGTATGATGGACACCTCATGCACCGGATCGCACTCAGGCTGCGCCTTCGCACAGATCGCGTGGCCCACCTCATGGTACGCCGTGCACCGTTTGTCCTTCTCGGTGATCACGCGGGATTTCTTTTCGGGTCCGGCGATCACGCGGGTGATCGCTTCCTCCACCTCCGGCATGCCGATCTTCTGCTTCTTGCCTCTGGCCGTCAGTATCGCCGCCTCGTTCAGCACGTTCTCAAGGTCCGCGCCGATGAATCCGGGCGTCCGCTTCGCCAGCACCTTGAGGTCCACCGAGTCGTCCAGCGGCTTGCCCTTGGCGTGCACGCGCAGAATCTCCTCGCGCCCTTTGATGTCCGGATAGCTGACAACGATCTGCCTGTCAAAACGGCCGGGCCGCAGCAGCGCCGGGTCCAGTATGTCCTTGCGGTTGGTCGCCGCCAGTATGATGATGCCCTCGTTGGTCTGGAAGCCGTCCATCTCCACCAGCAGCTGGTTCAATGTCTGCTCGCGCTCGTCGTGGCCGCCGCCCAGGCCGCTGCCTCTCTGGCGTCCCACCGCGTCGATCTCATCGATGAACAGGATGCACGGCGAGTTCTTCTTCGCATTCTCAAACATATCGCGCACGCGGGACGCGCCCACGCCCACGAACATCTCCACAAAATCGGAGCCGCTGATCGAGAAGAACGGCACGCCCGCTTCTCCCGCCACCGCCTTGGCCAGCAGCGTCTTGCCGCCGCCCGGCGGGCCCACCAGCAGCACGCCCTTGGGGATGCGCGCTCCCAGCTCGATGAACCGCTTCGGGTTCTTTAAGAAATCCACGATCTCGGCGAGTTCCGCCTTTTCCTCATCCGCACCCGCCACATCGGCGAACGTCTTGCGGTTCTTGTCGTTCACCTGCATGCGCGCGCGGGACTTTCCGAACGACAACGCCTTGTTGCCGTTGCCCTGCTGCTGGCGCATGATGAAGTAGAACACCACCAGGATGAGCCCGATCGGGATCAGATACGGCAGCAATGTCTCGAGGAACGACGGCTGCGGCGGCGAGACAATGGTGAAAGAAAAACCATATTCGGATGAATCCGACGCCCCCGTCACCGCCTTCAGATCTTCCGTCAGAAGATCCACAGACTGTATGTAGACATAATAGTCGTATTTGGCCGGGAAACTCTCCTCATTGATCTCGGTCCCCGTTTTTAACGCATAAAGGCTGCTGCCCGAAAGCTGCACCCGGGAAATCTCTTTATCTTTAACGTGGTTCAAAAACTCGTCATATTTAAGCTCGCGCGTATCCGCCTGCGGCGTGACAGTCAGTAACTGTATCAGCAGCAACACAAGAGCGAAGCCAATTATATATATCAGCGGCCCACGTGCTGATTTTTTCAAAACGCTGTCCTCCTTTACCCTCTTTTACTTTGTCTGACATTCTATCATATTCGCCCGTGCTTTTCAATTGAACATATATGAACGATGTATTAACAATTATCATTTGCGATAAACATCCGGTTTCAGTTCCCCGATGTACTTCAGGTTCCGGTATTTTTCCGCGTAGTCCAGTCCATATCCCACGATGAACACATCCGGCACCTCAAAGCCCACATAGTCCGCATGGAAGTCCACCGTTCGGCGCGAGGGCTTGTCAAACAGGCAGCAGGTCCTCAGCATTTTGGGGTTGCGGGAGCGCAGGGTCTTCGTCAGATACTGCAGCGTGAGGCCGGAATCCACGATGTCCTCCACCACCAGCACATTGCGGCCCGTGATATCCTCCTCCAGGTCATACTGGATGCGCACCGCGCCGGACGACACGGACGACGCGCCGTAGCTGGAAAGCGCCATAAAGTTCATGTGGATCGGAATGTCCAGCTCGCGCACCAGGTCGGCGTAGAACATCACCGCGCCGCGCAGCACGCCCACCGTCAGCAGGTCCTGTCCGGAAAAATCCTGCCGGATCTGTGCGGCCATATCCTTCACGCGCTGCGCCAGCTGCTCTTCGGAATACAGGACCCGCAGAATGTCATTGTGCATTGTCTTTTGTCTCCCCATACTCTATCTTTATTATCCGGCTGCCCGGCTTTATTTTGGATTTTTCCGAAACGCCCGCGCCCACGGCCCACAGCACATCGCTTCCCGCCGCCAGCACCACCAGCGCGTCCCGCCTGTGCAGCGGCACCTTCCTGTCGGACAGATAGTCGGACAATCTCTTCGTGCCGCTCATGCCCAGCGGCGTGATATGGTCTCCCTCGCGCCGGTGGCGGAACATCGCGCCGCTCAGCGCGTCCGCGTCAAAATATTCAGCGCCCTTCCCAAACGCCGGGCTGCCGCATTCGCTGCATACAAAGGCGGTATCTCCCATCTCATAGCGCCCCGGCCCCAAAAACGTCACTGAATCATCATTATACGCCCTTTCCTTGTTTCTGCCAATCATCAATTTGCCGTAAACAACGGCCGCGATCAGCCCTTTTCCCACATCCAGCCGCTTCGCCGGCTCCCCCTCCGCGGCCAGCTTGAGCATATCATGCACGTGCTTGCTCTCCACGTCCTGCAGGCCGAACCGCCGCTCAAACGCCAGCCGGATCACGCGTTTTTTGATTGCCTCGGGCAACGCCGCCAGCCTGTCCAGCCGGACATACACTTCATCCTCCCGCTCCTCGATGCAGTCCGCGTCCAGCGCTGCCTGCCGCAGCGCTTCTTCGTCCTCCGCCAGCCGCCCTGCGGTCCGCGCGATGTGCGCCGTTGCCTGCGCGTTCACCCGCGCCAGACGCGGCAATATCTCGCCGCGGATATAGTTGCGCGTGTAGTCCGTCTCGTCGTTCGTCGCGTCCCGCACATATCCGACACCGTTGCACGCCGCGTATTGCTCAATCTGTGCGCGCGACACGCCCAGCAGCGGCCGGATATAGCGCCCGCGCTTCTCCGGAATGCCGCACAATCCTGCAAGCCCGCTGCCGCGCATCAGGTTCATCAGCACCGTTTCGGCCACGTCGTCCATCTGGTGCGCCGTCGCGATCCAGTCCGCGTCCTGCGCGTCCAGAAACGCGTAACGGGCCTGCCTTGCGGCCGTCTCCACCGACAGCTTCTTCTCATGCGCCATCGCCGGTATATCCACCCGCCGCACGACGCATTCCACGCCGCGCCGCGCGCATTCGCCCATTACAAACCGCATGTCGTCCTCCGACGCCTGCCCGCGGATGCCGTGTTCCATATGAAAAGCTACTATTATTATGTTCCGTTGAGCGCGCAAATTGCACAGGCAATGAAGCAGCGCCATCGAATCCACGCCGCCGCTCACCGCCACGCCCACGCGATTTCCGGCTTTCACGCCGAATTCATGCAGTTTTTGCGCCACACGCTGTTCCATATATACCTTTATTATAATATCACTTTGCGTTTCTTAAACATGTGCAGAAATCACAAATCAAATAACATCTATGACGAGGGCGCTGCCCTCGCGCACCCGCTTAAGGGACTTATCCCTTAAGCGGGTGCGCGAGAGAAATGTTGCGCATTTCTCATCCTTTTTGTATTATAGCATCCAGAAAAGTGCCGCATTTATATGCCGAAACGTTGTTTACCCGTAAGAGCGCCCTGCGGTCGCCTGCGCGTTACCCCAATTTTCACCCAAAATTCTTCAAATATTCGTAGGGCGCGGACTCCTGTACGCGCCGCACGTCGCAACAAACCGTATTCTATTTAACTTTCCGTGCCGCCTTTTCATCACCGCTTTAGCTCCCTCAGACGAGGGAGCAGCCCCGCCCCAAAAAGCCTTCGTCTTTTCGGGGACCCCTGTCGCCATCAGGCGACTGAGGGAGGGATTTCGTACCCACTGGACATTTTTTAAACCACAGGTTCTCAAAATGACACTTAATAAAAGCCCAGGAAATGCACAGCATTTCCCATTGGGTTTCCAAAGGGAAAAATCCCTTTGGCGGGGTGCGGGGC
>JAEYZN010000019.1 GCA_023428025.1 Bacillota bacterium | reverse complement strand
CAAGCCCCTTTTCCAAGGCCCTCTTTTACCCGGTTTTAAGCTCTTTTCTGTCTTCTCAAGGTTCCGTTCCCGCTCCCTGTCAAGCGAGCGCTCAAATATATTATCAAACCATTCCTATATTGTCAACGTCTTTTATACAGATTTTCTTCACTTTTTCGCCCAATTTTCCGGATAGTCAAAAACAGTGTTACCCTATCTTATACAGATAACCCAGCGCCCCCTATAACCGTGATATTAAGCCCGGTTCGATTCTATTGACACCCAAGCGAAGAAGCCTTTACTATTAATGTATGATGCAAAGAAATCCTGGTTTTACTATAAGCGGAGCAAAGAGGAGTTGTAAATGAATCGTCGCCGATCCAAAAAGCAGCAGTCCATATTTTTATTTGTAACCATATTGATTATCTTTGCCGCTTCAATCATTGCCGTACAATATGTCATGGAGCGCCCCGTTCAACAGACTGCCGCTGGAATTGGCCGGGCGCTCCTTTCCGTGTTGTTCATTGATGTCGGCCAGGCGGACAGCATATTGGTCACATTGGATACAGGCGAAACCATGCTGATCGATGCAGGCGAGTCATCGGATGCAGCTGCCATATTTGAAGAATTGGACGAATGCGGCATCAAGGACATCGATATACTTGTCGCCACGCACCCCCATGCCGATCATATCGGCGGTATGCGAGGCATTGTGGAGCGCTACGAAGTCAACCGTGTGCTGATGCCCGATATGACCTCACAGTCTCAAACCTACACCAGGCTTATGGAGGCGATCGACGCACGTGATATCCCAATTGACGAAGCCTATGCCGGTCTCGAATTTCAATTCGGGAACGCCATCTGCACCGTGGTATCCCCTGAGACCGAGACCGACAAGGATGCCAACAATGAAAGCGTTGTTATTTTTCTCGATTACTATGATACCGAGTTTCTGTTTACCGGCGATATGGAGGAATGGGCGGAAGGTGCCATGCTGGATTCACGCTATTATGTTGATGCCGATGTCTTGAAGGTGGCGCACCACGGCTCCTCAACCGGTACAACCGAGGCTTTTCTTGATGCTGTGACACCGGATTACGCTGTCATAAGCTGCGGCAAAGATAATCAATATGGTCATCCGCATCAAACCACTCTGGAGATGCTTCAGGCTGCAGACGCTGAGATATATCGCACAGATATTTCAGGCGACATACTGTTTTTAACCGATGGCGAAAAGCTGACCGTTCAAACAGGCGACTAACAAGCAAAGAAAAAGCGCCGAAGCGCTCCATTATACCTCTGCTGCTTGCAAGTTTTCCTCCAGGCTTTGTCTGACGCTTTCATGTATGCGCATAATGACCGATAAATCCATCTGTTTCCCCAGCCATATCTCAAGCGAGCGAATCGCCTGGAAAAACAACATATCAAAACCGTTCTTTGTTTTCGCTCCGAAATTCGCCGCCTTTTTCAGAAACTGGGTGGACTTATAGGATGTATCGTACGCGTAACGAAAGCTCTGATAAGTATGCGGATGGATCGTTATCTGAGACTCCGGGCTTTCCAGATCGATACAGGATGTGGAGAATATCGAATCGAACTGATCCGCCGGCGTCAGAGAACGGACCACGCGCACCCGGTTTTTGTTATAGGTCTTCTGCAGCTTGTCCTTCAGATCATGCGCGTGAGAAATATTGCGTGATATGATTGTCAGGAAAGCGCCTTTTTCCAGCAGCACATTGGCCACAGAGCGTGCGACATCACCCGCCCCTACAAGCAGGGCATCCTTGTCATACATATTCCCCGCAAAGCCAATCAGGCTGCGTTCAAATCCGACCATCTCGGTATTATGCCCTATCAGCTTGCCATTTTCAACGCGGATCGTATTGGCCGTGCCCGCACGGCGGGCCGATTCGTCAATCGTGTCCAGCTGGGTCATGATATCATGGCGGAACGGAGCCGTCACGTTCAGTCCTGAAAAATCAGACCGAATCACAGGAAGCGCCGAGAGCAGCCTTTCCTTCGCGACGGAATACGGCATGTAAACAGCGCAAATTCCTAATTCTTCAAAAATCGCGTTGTAAATACGGGGTGCATATGACCGGGCAATATCAGCCCCAATCAGTCCGTATGTTGCAAAATCAATCATATCCATGGTTGCCCCTGTTCATGTTGCCCATATTTTAAGTAAAATATTTAGTATCATAACATACGTTATTTTTTTATCAAACGGCGAGATTTATCAGAAAAACCTCTGATTTTTGATTGATTGGAGATCAAACAATTTTGTCGGATGATTACTAAGCCATCTTTGATATTATGAAGTATATATGGGCAACATAATCCAGGAGGTGTTTATATGAAACAAAAAAGAAAGAAATTCGATCTTTCCGGATCTTATGATTACAGCCCTGCCGACCCCTTCGGCAGTTATACAGGCCGCTCCAAGGACAAAGGCAAACCAGTACAGGACGCAGATGATCTTTAAATGATTCACTCTGCTGTATAAACAGCAAGCCCCGCTCATTACCGTGAACGGGGCTTTGTCATCGTACGCTTTACATGTGTTAATTCATTTTATTGAGGTCACCCACTGTCACGGTTGCTTTATACTCCTGACCGTTGCGCCAAACCCTCAGTTCAATTTTATCGCCAATCGCGTGAGCGTGTATCTCGCCCATCAAAGCATCCACTGTTTCGGTGGCATTTCCCTCTATAGCCGTGATGATATCCCCTTGCTGCAGACCAGCCACATCCGCGGGACCGCCTTCAACCACTTCAACCACCGTTACACCCGAGGGAGAACCGGTGGGGTTATAAGCATTTGTCTCATCCACCAGGCAGGAGATGCCGATACCGGGCCGCACCACGCTGCCGGTCGTCATCAATTGCTCCACAATGGGTTTTGCCGTGTTGATGGGGATTGCGAAACCGATGCCCTCGGTACCGATCGGAACGCCGTAATTATCGTATCCGGCCAGATAGCTTTTCAGCGTATTGATTCCGATGACCTCTCCCTTGATGTTGACCAATGCGCCGCCGCTGTTGCCGGGATTGATCGCCGCGTCTGTCTGTATATACTTCTGGCTGTAGCCGTTGGTCGATATTTCACGCCCCAAAGCGCTGACAATGCCCGATGTCACGCTGCCCGCCAGGTCGCTGCCCAGCGGGTTCCCGATGGCCACCACCGTCTCGCCCACCTGCAAGCCGTCCGAGTCGCCGAGCGCCGCGGCCTTGAGCCCTGTCGCGTCTATTTTCAGCACCGCAAGATCTGTTGTCGCATCTGTGCCGAGAACCTTAGCCGGATATTCCTTTCCGTCATACAGCGTCACCTTAATGGAATTGCTGCCGGCCACCACATGGTTGTTGGTGACGATGTAACCGTCTTCACGGATGATGATGCCGGTTCCATAACCACTCTCAATTGGAGAACTCTCCTGTTGCCCCAACACCTGCTGGTCCACGCTGACCGTTACGCCCACCACAGCCGGGCTGACCTCTTTGGCTATCTCCACGATGGGATTGGCCGCAGCGTCAATATCTGGCGCAACGCCGCCGATCTCAGGCGTCTCGCCGTTGGATTCCGCAGGCTTGGTGGCCTGAGGAGCCTGTGATTCGATGGGCTCCAGCGTGTTGTCCTTGGGCAGATCGTTCGTGTCATTCATCGCAACGGCCTGCCATTGCGAGAGCAGCGGCGCCAAGAAAAACGTACCGGCCGCAACGCCCGCAAGCAGGCAAACCACCATCAGCACCACGGCTAACGCCCGCCAGCCGGATTTTTTCTTGGGTTCCGGAGGCTCGGGAGCGGGAGCGTTATTGTAGACATTCCAGCCGCCCGGCGGTTGAGGCGGCCACTGCTGATTGTAATAATCCTGATAAAAACCGCCGGAATACCCGTTTGGTGTTTGTCCGTTAATGGACTGATCGTTTTCGGGTGAACCGCCGTTTTCCGGCGTATCGCTCTTATAGTCGTTATCCATAAATATTAATCCTCCCGAGATGATTATTGCTTTTAAGTGATATTATATACATACTATTTGAACAAAATGGAAACACCGTTTGAATTTTGCGTTACTTTATACGCAATTTATGCTCCGGTGTGTGGATGGAACGCGTCAGCGTAAAGGTGAAGGTCGTCCCTTTCCCCACTTCGGATTGCAGCCCAATGGTCTCTCCATGCTGTGCAATGATCCGTTTAACAATAGACAATCCAATTCCTGTACCCGGTGTTCCCTGGCTGTGAGATTTGTCCACCTTGAAGAAGCGTTCGAACACAAGCGGCTGGTCTTCCTGCGGGATGCCCACGCCGGTATCGGCGATGTTCACATGGATCTTTGTATCGGAGCAGAATGTCCACACTTTGATTTCTCCGCCTTCGCCGGTGAACTTGACGGCGTTGTCAATGAGGTTGGTGATCACCTGGGATATCCGGTCCTCATCCGCCCACACGTTCAACTTTTCTTCGCACAAATCAACGCTCACATTGATTTTCTTTTCCTCGATGCGCTGTTCAAACATCAGCAGGCAGCGCCGCACCAGTTCGTTGATGTCAAATTCACTGTATTCAATAGGAAACTTGCCGGACTCGATTTTCGCGAGGTTCAACAGATCGTTGATCAATGTGCTCATGCGTTTTGTCTCGCCCAGCACGATCTCAAGGTACTTATCGCGATCCTTATCCTCAATCGCGCCGTCCAGCATGCCCTGAATAAAGCCCTGTACCGAGGTCAGCGGCGAACGCAGCTCATGAGAGACGTTGGCGATAAACGTGTTGCGCAGAGCATCCTGAAGCTTGAGTTCCTCGGCCATTCTGTTAAACGCGACCGCCAGTTCACCGATCTCGTCCCGCGTGGCCGGCTTCACGCGCCAGTCGTAGTTGCCGCGCGCCAATTCCATCGCGCCGAAGGAAATGTTCCGTATCGGACGAACGATATGCCGGGACAGCACAAAAACCAGCGCCGCCGCAAACGCAACGGATATGATCAGCGGAATGAAGACCTGCCGGAATATCGCGTTGATACCCACGCTGACATCCTCCATTTCCTTATGCACAATGATCGCGCCGACCGGCGTATTGTCCACGGCCAATGCGATGGCCACCGTCATGACCGCGCCTTTGAACGAGCGGCTCGTGTCGGCAGCCTGCTTAAAGGCATACCCTTTCTGCGTATAGTCCAGAATCTCGAGTGTGCTTTCATAGGTAAAGCCTTCATCCATGTCGCTCTTGCCTTCCGGATCCGCGATCATATACACACGGCCCAGCGCGCTGCTGACCAGCCAGATAACGGTTTCGTCTTTGAGCGCCTTGTCGTAAAGCCGCTGCCGGAAATCCTTGTCGCTTAACTGGCCGTCATAATTATCCGTTGCCCAGCCGTTGATCTCCTGTGCGCTGGCGATCATCAGGTCCATCTGCTTGTCCAGAAACTGATTCTTGAGCATTTCAAAGAATATGCCCCCAACCAGTGTGAACGCCATCACAATGACCAGTATATAAACGAAAAGCATCCGGGCAAAAAGCGACTTACCCATCATCGGCTATCTGACCTCAAACTTATACCCCACGCCCCAAACGGTTTTTATCTCCCAGTTTGCGCCCTGATCAAACAGTTTCTTACGCAGCCTTTTGATGTGAACATCCACTGTGCGCGAATCACCAAAGAACTCAAAGTCCCATACCTGCTGCAAAAGCTGCTCACGCGTATAAACCTTGTTGGGATGAGACGCGAGAAAGAACAGCAACTCAATTTCCTTGGGCGGCATCTCGACGATCTCGCCCTTATAGGTCACGGTGTAATTGGATATGTCGATCACCAGATCGTCATAGATGATCTGGCGATTTTCTTCCTCCTGCATATTGGAACGACGCATCACCGCCTTGACGCGTGCAATAAATTCCTTGGGATCAAACGGCTTGACGATGTAGTCGTCCGCGCCCAGTTCGAGACCCAGAACCTTGTCAAACGTCTCTCCTTTGGCCGTCAGCATGATGACCGGCACAGCGCTGGATTTGCGAATCTGCTTCAGCACTTCCCAGCCATCCTTGCGCGGCATCATGATATCCAGCACCACCAGCGCGGGCGCGTTGCGCTCAAAAGCCTCGATGCCGGCCTGTCCATCGTAGGCGAGCGTCACCTTGTATCCTTCCTTCTGGAGATACAGCTTGATAACCTCACAGATATTTTTGTCATCGTCAACGATCAGTATGTCTTTGGACATGTCCTCACCTCATCATTCGTAATATGGGTGTTTCTGTATATCAGTATTATAGCCCACACTATGCCATCAGACAAATATACATACGTATGTATTCACCGAATATTCATAAATCATTCATACTTCGATGACGTCGATACCGTTCTTTTTCAGCAGCGCCGCCGTTACGCCGTCCCCGCTGCACAGCGTCGCGGTGAATGTGCCGTCGTATATACGCCCGCAGCCGCACGACGGGCTTTTGGCCTTGAGATACGCGCGCTGCGCGCCAAAGCCCTTTGCCAGCTGCAAGGTGGCCTCAGCGCCTTTAATAAACGCTTCCGTCCGATCGCCGCCATCCTGCGCGACCACCTTCGCACGCCCTTCCAATACATCATTGCCGTCTCCGCCGGTTATCTCAGACGGGCAGCGCGGCGAGCGCAGCCCTGCCAGACATTCCGGGCATACCAGCTTCAGCAGGCCCTGTCGGTTCATCTCCGCGATCTTCTCATCCGGCCGCGCTTCGCCGTCGTAGCGGCATTTAACGCCCGCCAGACAGGCGCTGGCAATATCCATATGCTGACCTCCTTATTTCAGCGTGATCATCGTCACGCCGTCTTCTCCCTCTCCGTACTGCCCGGGCCGGAAGGTTTTCACGTGGGAATGAGAACGAAAATAGTCCCGGAGCCCGGCACGCAACACGCCCGTGCCCTTGCCGTGAATCACCATCACTTCCGTGAGCCCCGCCAAAAACGCGGCGTCCAGATAGTTATCCGTCTCCATCACCGCTTCGTCCAGAGTACGTCCGCGCACATCCAGAGACAGGCCGGGCGAGACTGCCGTCCGTTTGACAGTGCCCAGCCGCTTAGTCTTCTTCTCCTCGTCCGCCGGCTCCACATCGCTCAACGGCATCATCAGCTTGACGGCGCCCGCCTGCACGTATACGCTGCCGTCCTTCGGCGCTTTGAGCACCGTGGCGGTGATGCCGTGTGAGAGCAGCTTCACCGTATCGCCCACGCTGAGATCCTCCGGCCGGGTATCGCTCTTGGGGCCGGGCTTTATGCGCAGCCCGGAAGACGCCTTGTCTATCTTGTCACCCAACGTGCGCCTCGCGGCGTTGATCTCTTCCTGGCGCCCGTGCGCCGCTTTAAGCTCCGCAATCACGCGCTCGGCCTCGTCCCGCGCTTCTTTCAGTATTTCCAGCGCTTTTTCGTTGGCACGGTCCATCAGCTTCTGTGCCTTATCCTGCGCCTTTTTCAGTTCGATATCGCTTTTGTCGCGTATGGACTGGGCGGTCCGGCGGTCGTTCTCCGCCTGTTGCGCTTTTCTTTCGGCCAGTTCATGGCGCCGCTGCGCCTCGCCGATGAGCTGTTCGAACTTGACCGTCTCCTCGGACATGTGCTCCCGCGCGCGGTTGATAACGCCCTCGTCCAGCCCCAGCTTCCTGGAGATCTCAAACGCGTTGGACACGCCCGGCACGCCCATGATCAGCTCGTATGTCGGGCTCAAGGTCCTGAGTGAAAACGCCATGCACGCATTTTGATACACATGGCTGGCCATGGCGAATGCTTTGATCTCGCTGTAATGCGTCGTCGCCAGCACAGTGCTGCGCCGCTCCTCCAATGTTTCCAGTATCGCCATCGCCAGCGCGGCGCCTTCCGCCGGGTCCGTGCCCGCGCCCAGCTCGTCCAACAGCACCAAAGACTTTTCATCCGCCGCTTTTACGATACGCGTGATGTTCGACATGTGGGACGAGAACGTGCTGAGGCTCTGTTCAATGCTCTGCTCGTCGCCGATATCCGCGTAGACCGCCGCAAACACAGGAAGCACCGTACCGCCGGACGCGGGTACGAACAGCCCGCTCTGCGCCATCAGCACCAGCAGTCCGGCGAGCTTGAGCGTCACCGTTTTGCCGCCGGTATTCGGCCCGGTGATGATCAGGCCGGTATAGTCGCCATCGATCGCCAGCGACACGGCCACCACCTTTGTGTGGTCTATCAGCGGGTGACGGCCGTTTTTGATCACCAATATGCGTTCGTCGGAGATGCTCGGCGGAGTCGCCTTCATCGCGGACGCCAGCGACGCCTTGGCAAATATCAGATCCAGCGCGGTCAGCGCTTCCAGATCGTCGTGCAGCTCGGCCTGCATATCCCGGCACCGGCCGGAGAGCTCGCGCAATATGCGCTCCACCTCCGCCTCCTCGGCCAGTTCCAGCTCGCGCAGACGGTTGTTCGCTTCCACCACCTCCATGGGTTCGATGAACACCGTCTGTCCGCTGGACGACTGATCGTGCACCAGTCCGCGAATATGCCGCTTGTGCTCCTGCTTCACCGGCACCACGTACCGTCCGCCGCGCATCGTTACGATGGCGTCCTGCAGATAATCCTTGTAATGCGGCGAGCGGATGATGGCGCTCAGCTTTTCGCGGATGCCCTCGTTCTCCCGCAATATGCTGCGGCGTATGCGTGCAAGTTCCGGCGACGCGCTGTCCGCCAGCAGGTTTTCGCCGAATATCGCGCCGTCCATCTCCGACATGAGCCTGTCGTCGTACTGCAGACGCTGCGCGTAGCCCCAGAGCAGCGCGGCGCCGCTCTCCTTCAATCCGCCGCGCGCCCGCTTTGCCGCCTTCATGATGCCAAGTATGCGCAGCAGTTCACCGCAACCCAGGTCAGCGCCCGCTTTAAGCCGCGCCAATTCTCCCGTTATATCAGAAAAGCCGCTCATCGGCGAGGACGCGGCGCGCATCATCACACTTTCCGCCTCCAGCGTCTCGGTCTGCAGGCGTTTCACCGCCGCCGTGTTTGTTTTGGGCATTAAGTTAAGCGCGGCGGCTCTGCCGGGGTCGGACAGCGCCCTCTCGGCCAGCCTCTCGCGTATTTTATCAAATTCCAGTTTTCTCAGTACCTTCTGATCCATTCCGCATTCCTTTGAAGTATTCTTCCTTATGATACCACTTTCAGGCGATCAATAAAAGCATGTATCCAGGCATTCCCTGACCCGCCTTTTTCACATTCCGGCACTATAAATGTTTGTCATGTAAATAACGATAAATATTCAGACGTGTACCACAACACAACACCGCGGAATTGTATAAGAAAGGCTGATCATGAACGAACCGGACAAGGAATTCTTGGATTATTATATGATCCTTCAGGTGCATCCCAGTGCGGAGCCCGAAATCATCAAAAGCGCATATCACCGACTGGCGCAGATGTACCATCCGGACGTCAGCAAGGACCCGCAGTCGCAGAACAAGATGCAGCTCATCAATCAGGCCTATGCCACCGTTTCGGACCCGTCACTGCGCCGCACCTACCACCGCACGTGGTTGATGCACCAAAAAACTGCTGTGGACAAGGACACGGGTGAACAGCGCGAAAACGAATCACGCCAGGTGCTGGACGACTATTTCCGATGTCTGCTGCAGGAGGACTGGGGCATGGCCTACCGCAAGCTCTCCGTAAAGGACCGCAGCATGGTTCCTCTTTCCGATTTCTGCGAGTGGAAGGAAGCCGTCAAAGCGCTCTATCAGATGGGCGCTTACGTGATCAAATTCTTCCGCACCTATCCCCACAGCGTGGTGGGAAACGACGAATATGACCGTGTGGATGTCTACTCCGTGATATTGACGGATCGGGACAACCGGACCGGCCGCGTCAACGAGGAAACCTACACGAAATATGTTGTGTTTGAACAGGGTGTCTGGCGTGTTCGCCTTGGGTATATGCCGCTCAAGCCCATCATATACAAGCTCAAATATCTGGCCGCGCAGGCGCCCGAGGTGGATGCCGGCCGCTTATACACTGATACGCTTTTAAAATACGATAAGCTCACCGGTTTTTACAGCCGCAACGGGCTGATGACCTGCATGGAGCAGGAAATTGCCCGGGCGCGTCGGTTCCGAGACGTTTTTACACTGGCCGTGCTGGACATACAGCCGATCGACGGGGTTGCGGGCGTGTCCGCATCCGATTATCTTTACATGTGCCTCTCGGACGCGGCTGCCAAGCTGAAAAACACGATGCGCTCCATCGACTCCGCGGCGCGGTTCTCCGAGCACCGGCTCGCCGTGCTGATGATCCAGACGGGCAGCCAAGCGGCCAACCGGGCGATGGTGCGCTTTCTGCTGGAGATAAAGCCGGGCGAAGGCCTGCAATATCGCGTAAGCGGCAGTATCACCGCCTATCAGGGCGAATCCGCCGAGGACACCATGCTGTGCGCCGAGCGCGACGCGCACATGCAGGTGGTCGTCGGACCCGACAACGTCCGAAAATACCACTTTACTCTGGACGACCAACAGGTGTAAGCATGAGTAAATTGGGATAAGTACAAGGCCTTCCCACATTGCAAAATCCGAAGGTTTTTTGTTATGGTAAATGAATTATATCCCAAAAAGGTACCATAACGCGGACGGGAAAATCAGATGGAGCAAGATAAGCAACACCATGAGCGAGGCCGCCGTTCGATGTGCGATAAGCAGCGGTTTCTTTTTAAACAGGTAAAACGAACCGCCCAGCGCAGCTGTCACGATCAGCATGACGCCCGCAAGCGTTCCCGTATGCAGCCGAACCGCGCCCAGCGCCAGTATCCCGTGGATGATGACCAGCACCACCAGCACAAGCCCCAATGGTTTATGGAGCTTGCGGAGCGTTTTAATGAATCGGGCAAGGGCTTTGTTGGTATTCTTGAAGCCATATTTGTTAATTATGCGCAGCCAGTACGGCGCAGTCATAACCACCACGGCAGCCACATTAAACCATCCGATGACACCGTACATGATGGATCCTCCGTCAAGGCTTGAGCGTGCCCACCACGGGCAGGCCCTTCAGCTTGGATACGCCGTGCGGAGAAATGGTCTTAATCTCCTCTGTCAGGTCATTGCCAGCGGAAAAGCCATTGTGTTCGCCGTCCTTCCACTGCGGCACGTCTGTGACATCATAGATCACGCCGTCCACCGCAATGTAGGCCGGGTTGCCGTCCTTCCCGTTATACTGCGCCAGTTCCTCCACCGTCAGTTCCAAGTTTACAGCGCCTGTTTCGCTGTCTGATGGGCTTAGGGGTGGCGTACTGTTACCGCATGCTGCCAGAATGATCAGTACTGTTACGAGTATGATAATGTGGATGATGCTTAAGGTCGTCTTTAAATGTTTCATAGGCCAGAGGTCTCCTTGTTAAAATACACGGATTTTGCTGGTCATGTGATATAAATTGTATTTTACAGGATAACCCCTCGCCTTGTCAAACCGTTTGAATCTGTCGCTTCACATTAAGATGAGGAACGACTTCGTTCCTTTCTTGTATCATGAGTAGTATTATTCTTTCTCCACTGAACGGACAACATGTTCCGCCACGCCCTTCATCGTCGCGGTTATGTCCTCGTCCTGTGACAGTCCGGTTTCCGTCAGAGCCCCAATCCCTGGCTTCATGGGCAACTCACCAAGCAGCTTGATATCAAGCGCGTCGTAGAAGTCCTCATGCGTCTCGCCATACAGCCGGATCACCTCGCCGCAGTGCGGGCAGCTTAAATGGCTCATATTCTGCACCGCGCCAAACAGCGGTATGTTCAGCTGCCGCACCATATTGGCGGCCTTGGCGACGATCATCGAAACCATGTCCTGCGGCACCGTCACGATCACCATGCCGGACAGCGGGATGGACTGCATCACGGTCAGCGCCACATCTCCGGTGCCGGGCGGCATGTCGATGATCAGATAGTCAAGGTCTCCCCAGTACACTTCCTCCCAGAACTGCTTCACGGTGCCGGAGATGATGGGCCCGCGCCAGATCACCGGCTGTCTCTCGTCGGACAGCAGCAGGTTCAGCGACATCACGCTGATGCCTTCCGCCTCCGCCGGGATGATGCCCATCTCGTTCTGCAGCAGGTGGGCGTCCCGAATGCCCAGCAGCCTCGGTATGCTGGGGCCCGTGATGTCGGCGTCCAATATGCCCACGCTGTGCCCCATGTTTTTCAGCGCCCGCGCGAGCAGCACGGATACCGTGGATTTGCCCACGCCGCCCTTGCCGCTGATCACGCCAATCACGTGCTTGACATGGCTGTACGGGTTGTTCTTGATCGCACAGCTTTCCTGAGATTTGCATGTGCCCTTGGACGGGCAGTTTTCGCAATCTGCCATATATGTATCTCGCTTTCACGTGGATTATTGCTTATTGAATTCTATGCGCGGAAAAGCCAAATGTCAATGCAACCCAAAACAAACGCTGGTGTTTATTTTGGAACAGCTTGCCGGTATTCGCGAATATTCGGGTTATTCCTGAGTTTCTACCTGCTGACGCGCCATGATCTTCTTCCCCGCCCTGTCCATCAGCCATGCGATGGCAAAGCCGACTGCGAAGCAGATGATCCAAATAAGGATGGTACCGATATCACCGGTATATGCGATACCAATTTTCTCTCCTGTCGCACCGGTACTGCCTGAAATCGGCAATATGATAGCGATGGCCGAGGCCATCACAAAGCCCATCACGGCGTGGGACGCAACTGAATGGTGCTTGCGGAACATATAGTTAATCGGCCTGGCCGACAGAAGGACAACCAATGCGATGCCGACGGCCATCGGCAATATAACTTCCATTGAAAAAGCGGAGATCCCTGCCGACATGGATTGATACAGTCCCAAAAACAGCAGCAGCGATGACGAACTCAGGCCGGGAACCACCAGGCTGGTGCCCCAGAGCGCGCCGCAGACCAGATACCACCATATATTCGGCTTGATGGTGATGCTGACTCCGTACTGAAGGTATACCAGCAACGCGAGAATCGAGGCAAAGCTGATAAACAATGCAATCCAGGAATTGGTTGTCCGTTTTTCTTTTCCTGCGTCACTGTATATCTGAGGCAGCATGCCGACAATCAGTCCAACAAAGAGCCATATGGCGGATGTGGAAAAAGCGGGGTTGTTGAACATCAGGTCCACGATCTTTGCCATGCCCCAGTATCCCACAGCACAACCAACCAGCACAGGCAGCAGCAGCCATGCGTACTTTTTGAACGCGCGTACAGGGTGCGCCAGAAGCGCCATCATAGGCCGGTAGATACCAAACACGACGCAAAGCACGCCGCCGCTGATGCCGGGCAGTATCGCGCCCGCACCGATGAGCGCCCCCTGCACCACTCTCAGCAGCCATTTCAGCGCCGTCATATGCGGCATGCTCTTTGGTTGTTCTGTTGCCGTTTGCTCGTGTCCTTGTTTCACGCCGTTCTCCTATGTTTCAAATAGTATCTATTGAATTATAAAACGGAGAGAATGGATGCGTCAATGCATATTAGGATTACAATTTGGTAAGAATATCAACCTTGTTCAATTCCAAGGCCTGAAAACAGCTCCTTTTTTGAAAAAACCGGCGCTTTGCAAACGAAGTTTTCACATACATAGGCCGCAAACGGCTTTTCTGTTTTATATCCTGCCAGTGCCGGCAAGACGGACGACATCTCCGGGCTGCCGTCGTACCATATGCCCATGGTGAAAGGATCGAAACGCTTACTGATCATTCTGTATGCGTCAGCCGCATCCGCGCTGTCCGGGGGCGCTGCGATGATGACCTGACGGTATGGAACACTCTCGTCCAGCAATGCGGTCAGCAGGTGTATAT
The DNA here is from genome assembly GCA_023428025.1 of Bacillota bacterium. Lineage (GTDB taxonomy): Bacteria > Bacillota > Clostridia > Christensenellales > SZUA-584 > SZUA-584. The sequence goes on along the minus strand of JAEYZN010000019.1, from coordinate 92,724 downwards.
GGGACGGCGGAGAACTCAGCGCTATCGGCAGCAAGGCATCCGCCGCGTTCCGCAGCGCTTCACGCCATTCATCCTCTCCCGTCAGCCTGTACAGCCTTTGCAGCGCCATGACCGCGCAAGCGCTGCCGGATGGCATCGCGCCGTCGTAGGTATCGCGCGGGGCAATCAGCAGAGTTTCGGCGCCTTTTGGAGTCATGGAAAAGCCTTGCTCGTCCGCGAACAGACGCAGTAACCCGCGCGCCAGCCATTTCGCCTTCTTCAGCCACTCCGGTTTTCTTGTTGCGGCAAACAGCGCCAGCAGCCCGTTTGTCATGTTGGCCCAATCGGCCAAGAACGCAGGCCCGCCCGGTCCGTCCAGGTACGTTCCACAGGCAAGTCCGGTTTCGCCGGCCATGCGCGATAGCACAAACTGCGCCGCCGCTTCCGCGCTGCTCACCAGATTACCGTCTCCCAGCACCATGCCTGCCCGCGCCATGCCTCCGATCGCAAGGCCGTTCCATGACGCCGAGACCTTCATATCTTTGAACGGCGGCACGCGCTTTTTGCGTATCTCGAACAGTTTGTTCAAAAGCGCCGCATCCGCTTCGTCCGGCTCGTCCTGTGAACCGAAGCGGTTTAATATCGTGCTGCCTTCAAAATTACCGGAAGCCATAAGTCCCCAACGCTGGCGCAGGCGATCCCGTTCGTCCGCCTCCAGCAGGTCCTTTAGCTCTTCCTCGCTCCATACGTAAAATTTGCCCTCTTCCCCCTCCGAGTCGGCGTCCTCGGCGGAATAATACCCGCCGTCAGGCGACTGCATGTCGCGCACCAGGTATTGCGCCGTGTGCGACGCGACCCGTTTATAGACGGCGTCGCCCGTGATGGCAAACATATCGGCATACGCGCGCAGCAGTAAGGCGTTGTCATACAGCATCTTCTCAAAATGCGGCACCAGCCAGCGTCCGTCCGTCGAATAGCGTGAAAAGCCGCCACCCACATGGTCGTATATACCGCCGCGCGCCATCTGTTTCAGCGTGTGCACCGCCATATCGAGCGCATCCCGGCGTCCGAACGCCTTCCATTCGTGCATCAGGAAAAGCAGGTAATGCGGCATCGGGAACTTGGGCGCAGTCGAAAACCCGCCGTATGCGGGCTCATACATCGCGCGCAGCGCCTCCGACGCATCTTTCAAGGCCCGCTCCGCGTCGCCATCACCCGCAGCACGTTCCGCTTCCGAGAAAAATCCCGCCACTTTTTCGCTGTGCTGCTCCAGCGTGTCGCGCGCCTCACGCCACAGGCGCATCACCTGCGCAAGCAGGCTGTCGAGCCCGGTGCGCCCGCCCATCGCCTTGGGCGGCAGATAGGTGCCCGCGAAGAAAGGCTTCTTGTCCGGCGTCATGATGATGGTGAGCGGCCAGCCGCCGCTGCCCGTCATCGCCTGGCAGACGCTCATGTACACCTCGTCGATGTCGGGGCGCTCCTCCCGGTCCACCTTCACGGACACAAACCCGGCGTTCAGCAGTTTCGCGATAGTCTCGTTCTCGAAGCTCTCCCGTTCCATTACGTGGCACCAATGGCATGTGGAATATCCGATGGACAGAAATATCGGCTTGTCCTCGATTTTGGCCTTCTCAAACGCTTCATTTTTCCACGGGTACCAGTGCACGGGATTGTGAGCATGCTGCTGGAGATAGGGAGATTTTTCGTTGATTAACCTATTGGATATTTGCTTTTGATTATCCATATCACCACCGCCTTTCAAAAGAAAGACGTATTTACAATCGCAAATACGCCCACCTTATCAACTTATTTGAATTGGTCTTGTTCTAGTCCTCTCCGTTCCCATATCGTATTATACTTCCCAAAACGGCACGGTACAAGTCAGTCGAAGAATTTTGACCTGTCGCCAATGATCTTAACTGGATTCCCGAGTCGCCGACCAACTACCGGCTGAGCCGGTCGTTGTGATTAATCAATCTCAACTGTTTTGGATCATGACCTTAACCTTTTCCGTTTTCCCCGATATCCTGGCCGACGGCAATGAATCTTTGACCATATATCTTATCTGCGGAGTGAATATAAACACAGGGGTATTCCCCAAGCCGTCGCTGAGCACCATTATCCCCGGCTCATTGATATACACTTCACCGCTTCCAGTGGTATTTGTCGCAGCACCGAAGGAAATCTGATCTCCTATCAACATGGATGACTGTACGGCAAGGATATAGTCCGTATCGCAGCCCGGAGAGTAGGGATCGGGCGGAGTCAAATAGGTGATATTTGGGTCATACACCGAACCTGTACCAAGATATATCGCGGCGATTCTGCTTAACGATACATATCCGTAATCCGAGCCGCTCTGTATGATCAGCAACCCCGGACCATCGGCGCCAGGGGCAGTATATACCCCAATAGCTACCCCCGACAATGTCGCCAGTTGATCCACAAACAAGGTCATGGTAGTGGCGGGATATAGGACCGCTATCTGCTCCAACAGATTAGCCAACTGTCTGATGGCAAAGCATCCCGTGCTGTCCGCCATCGTGCCTGCAACGCCTGTGTCGCCTGTCGGTCCTGTATCGCCCGTTGGTCCCGTGTCGCCCGTTGGTCCCGTGTCGCCTGTCGGTCCTGTTTCACCTGTCGGGCCCGTATCGCCCGTGGGTCCGGTATCACCTGTCGGGCCCGTATCGCCCGTTGATCCCGTATCACCCGTCGGACCCGTGTCGCCTGTCGGCCCGGTATCACCAGTTGAGCCTGTGTCACCTGTCGGCCCGGTATCACCTGCCGGCCCGGTGTCACCTGTCGGCCCGGTATCACCAGTTGAGCCTGTGTCGCCTGTTGGTCCCGTGTCACCTGTTGGTCCGGTTTCCAGCATATCATTCCTTGTCACGACAAGCGTTACTTTTACAGGAACTGCTGTTGCGTAATAAAAAAGAGCCGCACTCGCATTGACCAAAGAGACTGTCTCAGGAACTGCGGCCACGTCGATTATCCCTACGCCGACGACCTCCCCGGTTTTAATGGGAGAATTACCTTCCAAAAAGTCTCCTTGAGATGAAGATAGAGCAAATACAGCTCCTATATTCGACGCCGATGATTGTGTGGCGATCCACCAATCAAAAACGTACCGCCCTGTTTGATTCAGCGTTATGACACCCGTTGCGGAATTATAGCTTATATCGCCGGATGAATAAACCGTTGTATCAAAGATAACATTGCTTGCCGCTCCTACGCTCCCGGAAGCCAACCGTTCTATCTGCAAAGCGATGTTGCTCATTTTAGAACCTCTTCCTATCCGGTATAAAACCAATTAACAGATAATGATTAACCTATTCAAGTATTCTGGCCTTATAGCGAAATTAAACTGATTACATGAAACAACTTATATTGTCTCTATTTTATTCTATGAGACAAAGTAGATAGTGTCCCAACAAATCGGTCAAACCCCTATATGGACTTTGCAGAAGGCTAATAAATACCAGAATATATTGGCTATCTGATACACTCATTGGCCGGTTCTGAAATATGGATGTCTAAATTGAGTGATAAAGTAAAAGCACCCCGTATGCAGGTAATACTCCATGGGCATGCAATAACTTGAACGTTCTGCTATTCGTGATAAAATTTTCATATCTTATTCTTTACAGGAGGTCCTCAATGGCATTCAAGATCAGAAAAGCAAGCGTATGCGATACACAGGCTGTTTACAGCCTCATATGCGATTTGGAAAACGAGACGTTGCCATTTGGCTGGTTCAGCGAAATATATCTGCGCAATCTGGAAAACACTTCAATTTTCTATTTTGTCTGTATTCAGGTTAACGTGGTTATCGCCTTCGCCAGCCTGCATATACAGCCGCTGCTTCATCATTGCTCAAACATCGCTGAAATCCAGGAGATCGTTGTAAAGCCCGAACACCAAAGGCACGGGATAGGCCACAAGCTTTTGATGTTCTGGAAACGACGGCACGGAATTCCGGTTGTGCCATGCTGGAAGTATGCTGCAACAGAAAAAAAGCCGGTCGCACCGCCTCTATGAAGGTTGTGGCATGATAAAATCACACTACAAGTTCACATATAGCCTGCGTTGACTTCCGGAAGAGATATCATATACTGGGCCGCTGACGAATCCCTTCCTATAACGCTTTCCCGTTCACATACTTTGCCTTGATCTGACCGTCTGATGACAGGTGTATGATCCGCTCCAATCGCTGTTCCAGTGTCAGTTCCGTCATACCGTTGATATCGCTGTCGTCTATGACAACGGCATCCAGCTCGTAGCCCGGCTCGAAGCTGCCCACCTTGCCCCAGAAGCTGCCGCCGCCTTTGGTTGCCAAGTAAAACGCTTCCGACAGCTTCAGTCGCTCTTTGTCAGGGTCGATCAGCACCGCATACAGCTTTGAGGCCTGGATCGCTTCTACGATGCTGCGAAAAACTGAAATGGAAAACCCTCCTGCGATATCCGTCCCAAGTCCGACGTGTATGCCCCGGTTCAGCATCTCCCTCACCGGCGCAATGCCGCTGGACAGGTTTGTGTTGGATTGCGGGCAATGAGCCACGTATACGCCGTTGCTTTTCATCAAATCAAATTCCCGTTCAGTGAGATGAATGCAATGCGCCATGATCGTGGGGACCTGCCCGAATAGGCCGAACTGGTTGTAGACGTCCCCATAGGTTTCATGCTCAGGGTGCAGCGCCTTGACCCACTCCACCTCGCTCCTGTTCTCCGACAGGTGGGACTGCACAGGCACCTGATAACGCTGCGACATATCGCCCAATGCCGCCATCAGCTCTGCCGAACACGACGGCACGAAACGCGGCGTGAGGATCGGCCTGGTATTTGTATATCTAGACAGGGCGTTTTCGATCCATGCGGCCGTGTTGGCAATGGAGTCCGGCGTCGATTCCACCAGGCGTTCAGGGCTGTTTCGATCCATGTTGACCTTGCCGATATATGTGACCAAGCCTGTCTCCTCCAGCATCTGCATCAGCATCTCCGTCGCGGGCACATGCAGGGTGGCATAAACAGACGCCCGTGTGGTGGGGCTGTGCTTCAAAGCGTCACAGAAAGCCCGGTAGGCCTTCTCAGCATATTCTCCGTCCGCGTATTTCATCTCTTCCGTAAAGGCATATTTTTTCAGCCAAGGCAGCAGCTCAAGATCCATGCCCATGCCCCGGGATGCAAACTGCGGCGCGTGAAGATGCAGATCGACCAGACCCGGAATAATAATATTATCACCGTAGTCCTCAACTTTGGCACCATTGTACCGCTCCGGCAGATACTCAAAGACATCGGTTATTTTTCCGTCCTCGCAGACAATATAGCCGTTGCTCACAAGGCGCCATTCACTGTCGCTTATTGCATGGATGATATTCCCTTTTAAAATGAGAACACTCTGGTTTGACATGCTGTTGCCCCCTTTGGCTATTACACTCCGGATAATATCCTAAGGATAATATCCTAAATTGTCGCTAATTAAGGATATGGAATCTTAGGTCCATTCACAATTCCTGTTTCTCATTTTACCACTTGCCCGTTATTGGTCAACGTGTCTTATAACATTATACCACAATACCTAAATAATAGTTTTCATCCTTGATTTTTTTTGTAAGCCATGATACCCTCATTTTAATATATATACTAATAGAATGCCTATTCTGCAAAAGAATCATATCGTCTATGTCATTTTTGGCTGTTTTCGGCAGTGGGTTTGCAGGCAAGCATTATTAACATACATGAGCAAGTCGTAGATATCAAATTACCGGCATCGCAAACACAAGGAGTGCAGACATGCAAAACGCGAAAAATTACTGTGAGTATACAGGGTGCCAGAGCATTGCGAAGTCCGTTGTCAAAGTGGATCATAACGAAAAAATGTGCGGAAAAGCTGTCTATATAGCGGATATGCAGGTGGAAGACGCGCTGGCTGCCGGCATCCTGCGTTCAACCAAGCCGCGTGCGCGTATATTGGGCATCACCCTTCCTTCCATGGAAGACGGATACACCGTCGTCGATCACCGCGACATCCCCGGCATCAACCTGCTCAAGGTCGTCACCAGTGAGCAGCCGATCTTTGCGGCGGATACCGTCACCTATATCGGTCAGCCCATTCTTTTAATCGCCGGACCTGATGAAAACAAAGTAGCCTCATATATCAAGCAGATCCAGGTGGAGTATGAGGAACTGGACGCGGCGCTCACCATCGATCAGGCAACGGAAGTGATCAATGAATACAGCTATCACCAGGGTGATGTGGAGGCCGCGTTCAGGGAAGCGGCTGAAATATTCACCGAAACATACACGTCCGGTTATCAGGAGCAGGCGTATATCGAGACAAACGGGGCCATTGGTTTCTACGACGGCGATGTCGTCACCGTCTATGGCTCCATCCAGTGCCCGTACTATGTTCATGGCGCGGTGGTACAGGCATTCGGCCTTCCCGAAGACAAGGTACGCATCGTTCAGGCGACGACCGGCGGCGGCTTTGGCGGCAAGGAGGATTATCCTTCGTTAATCGGCTGCCATGTCGCGCTGGCCGCATACAAAACCGGCAAGCCGGTGCGCATGATCCACAAACGCCGCGAGGACATGACGGTGACCACCAAGCGTCATCCTTCCAAAATCACCATTTCCACGGCAATAAGCAAGCAGGGAGAGATCACCGGAATCAAGGTGGATACCACGCTGGATGCGGGCGCTTATGACGGCGTGACCACGGTGGTGCTCCAGCGTTCTCTTATCTGCGCCGTGGGTGTATACAAGATTCCCAACCTTTCCGTGCTCGGTCGGGCCGTGGTAACGAACACCGTCCCCACCGGCGCGTTTCGCGGGTTCGGCGCACCCCAAAGCTTTTTCGCCATTGAAACGCACATGACTCATCTCGCGAACAAGTTGAACGTGGAGCCGTTGGAATTCAAGAAAAGATATCTGGTCAAGCAGGGAGACATCACCCCCACCGGCGGCAAATTCCATGACCCGATCGTTTTGAAGGACATGATCGCGAAGGCTGAGGAGATGTCGGACTACAACCAAAAGCACGCGCAATATGAAAACCAGACGGGCCGGTACCGCCGCGGCATGAGCATATCGCTTTTCCTGCACGGCTGCGGGTTCACCGGCTCGGTGGAGCGCGATTATATCAAATCAAAGGTCCGCCTTTTGAAGCATGAGGACGATACCGTTGAAATACTGGCCAGCAACACGGACATGGGCCAGGGCGTGAAAACCACCTTCAGCAAGATCGTGGCCCATGCGCTTGAGTTGCCGCTGGAGCAGGTCATATTCAACAATCCGGACACCAGCCGGGTGCCCAATTCGGGGCCGACGGTTGCTTCCCGGTCGATCATGGTGGTGGGCCGGCTGCTCGAAAAGGCGGCTATCCGCCTCAAAAAAGAGTGGAAATCCGGCGAACGGCAGACCATAGAAGAGAACTACGCCCATCCCGACCTGATTCCGTGGGACCTCGGCACCTTCTCGGGCGACGCGTACCCCACATTCGCCTGGGGCGTCAACGTCGTCGAGGTGGAGGTGGATACGCTGCTTGCCACCACCAGGGTGCTTGGCGTATGGGGCGTTTTTGATGTGGGTACGCCCATAGACAAAACGGTGATGCAGGGTCAGATGGAAGGCGGCATGCTACAGGGCATCGGCTATGCCTCCATCGAGAAGATGGAAAGCGTGAACGGCATGGTCCGCCAAAACAGCCTGACCGATTATATCATCCCGACAGCCATGGACACCGTCCATTTCGAAACGGCCATGCTGGATAACCCCTATCACAACGGCCCGTCCGGCGCGAAGGGCGCGGGCGAGCTGACTCTGGTGGGTGCGGCCCCGGCGTATGTGAGCGCTGTGGAAAACGCGACCGGAGTGAAGGCCTATCATATTCCTCTGACGCCCGAGAAACTCATGGAGGCTTTGAATGATTGAATTCGTATTAAACGGAACTCCCGTTTCGATTGTCTGTGACCCCTCTTCCCGGCTGCTTGACGTGCTGCGCAATGAGTTCAAGCTCACCGGCGTCAAGGAAGGCTGCGGCGAGGGCGAATGCGGCGCGTGCAGCGTGCTTTTGAACGGACGCCTGGCTAACTCCTGCCTGATCGCCGTGGGCAGCATACAGGGCGCCGACATCGTGACGATCGAAGGTTTCCGCGACACCGATCGCTATGCGTTGCTGGAGCAGTCGTTCGCCAATGCGGGTGCGGTACAATGCGGTTTCTGCACGCCGGGCATGGTGATGGCAGCGGAGGCGCTGTTATCCCGCAACCCGCATCCTTCCGAAGAGCAGATACGCGAAGCCATCTCCGGCAACCTGTGCCGGTGCACCGGGTATAATATGATCGTCGAAGCCATACGCAAGGCAAGTGAGGAGTGCAACCTATGGTAGAATCGTGTTGTCCGAAAACGCTTGAAGAAGCCCTCGCGGCCAAGGCAGAAAACCCGGATATTATCCCCTATGCGGGTGGCACCGACTGGATGGTCACCCGGCGGGATAACACGCCCTTGTTGTTTTTGAACTACATTTCCTCCCTGCGGGAGATACATGATACCCCCGGAGAGTTGGTCATCGGGGCATGCTGTACTTATACGCAGCTTCTGGAATCAAAAGCCGTTCGTGATATGCTGCGGCAATCCATCACCGAGATCGCCTCCCCCGCCATCCGGAACATGGGCACGCTGGGCGGAAACATCTGCAACGCCTCCCCCGCAGGCGACACGCTGCCCGTGCTGTATGCACTGGATGCGCGCGTCAGGCTGGCATCCGCAGGCGGAAAACGAGAGCTGCTTCTCTCAACTTTCATACAGGGTGTGCGCAAGATCGATCTTAAGCCGGATGAACTGCTGGAATACATCATCATTCCCAAGAACGTATTCACCCGTACCTATTACAAGAAGGTGGGGGCGCGGAACGCGGTCGCCATTGCCAAAGCATCATTTGCGGCCGCAGTGCGCATTCAGGACGGCGTAGTCGCCGCTATTCCGATCGCGTTTGGTTCTGTTGCCACAACCGTGGTGCGCAGGCCGGTCATCGAGTCCGCCCTTATCGGCAAAACGCCGGAGGAATTGCGCCATATGAAGGATGAAATCATAGAACTGTATTCGTCCTATGTAAAGCCTATCGACGACCAGCGCTCCACCGCCGCATACCGCAAACAGGTATGTCTTTCGCTCCTTGATGACTTTCTCTTGCTGGAAGGCTTGTAGACCATAACAGATAAATATTCCCGGCAAACAAAGAAAGAGACGAGCCGTTGTGGCTTGTCTCATCTGCTTTTTACTGGTTAAAAGAGTGTGTCCTTGGTTTAATCATTAATTATAATATGCCACGGTCACCGGCGCCCGACTATCTGTCCTCTCGGAAATAAGGAAGCCCCAGACTGGCCGGAGGCTGGTTTTCACGTTTTCTGCGTATGGAGACAAAGATCAGCACGATGATCGTGACCACGTAGGGCAGCATTTTGAAAAGCTCCTGCGATGAGCGGGTCAGGCCCGGAATGTAGAAGAAGAGCCAGAAGAGCACGCCAAAGAGGTAGGAGCCCCAGATGGCATGTTTGGGTTTCCAGCGGGCAAAGATCACGAGCGCGACGGCCAGCCAGCCGAGCTTTTCTATGCCGCCGTCGATTGCCCAAGTGCCCTTGATATAGTCCATGATGTAGTACAGCCCGCCCAGGCCGGTGATGGCCGCGCCGATGCAGGTCGACAGATATTTGTTTTTGGCCACGCTGATGCCGGCGGCATCCGCCGTGCCGGGGTTTTCCCCCACCGCGCGGAGATTGAGGCCCTTGCGCGTTTTATTAAGGAAATAGCTTGTGATAATGGCCAAGCCGATCGCAAGATAGACCATGAAGCCAAGCGCGGAAAAAACGCCCACCTCCGAAAGGAAGGGCAGCGTCGCGCGATAGGCGCCGCTCGTCACGGCAACGGAAATCTGGCCGACGCCGCCGGCCATCGTGTTCATCGCGCCGCCGAAAAAGTTGGCAACACCCGCGCCGAAAATGGTCAATGTCAGGCCCGTCACGTTCTGGTTGGCTCTGAGCGTGATGGTGAGGAAGCTGTAAATAAGACCGGCCAGAGTGGAGGCCGCCACTGCGCAGATAAAAGCGATCAGAAGCCCGACCAAAGGTATGGGCGACGCAAAGTTCGACTCATACCAGAAAGCGCCGGCAAGGCCCGCTATACCCCCAAGGTACATGATGCCCGGAACGCCGAGGTTCAGATTTCCGGATTTCTCTGTCAAAATCTCACCGATGGCGCCGAAGAGTATGACGGTGCCGAAAACAATGGCAGCCTGAAGCAGGGACAGAATCTGATCCATATCAGTGTGCCTCCTTTCCACCGCGGAAAATCATCCGGTAATTGGTAAAGAACTCGCTGCCAAGAATGAAAAACAGGATGATACCCGTGATCATTTTGGACGCAAAATCATTGAGGTTAAATTGCGAGGCGATCTGTATCGCACCTTTTTCCAGGAACACCAGCAGCGCCGCGACGAGGATCATCGTAAAAGTGTTGAATTTGGCAAGCCAGGCCACGATGATAGCCGTAAAGCCGCTCCCGCCGGCGGTGCTCGTTGAAATCGTGTGGGATGCGCCTGCAACCGCGATATAACCCGCCAAGCCGCAGATAGCGCCCGAAATCATCATCGTCCGGATAACAACGCTTTTCACATGGATGCCGATATAGCGGGCCGTACGCTCGGATTCACCCACGACCGCAATCTGATAGCCCTGCTTGGAGTAGCGCAGATAAACAAACATAATGATCGTCAACGCCAGAACGATGATTACGTTCAGCAGATACTGCTGCTCGAATATGGGTGGAAACCAGCCGGCTTTGGTATTCTGGTTGATAATGCCGACCGTATTGGAGCCAAAAGGATTCTCCCATAGGGCGACAAAATACGATGTCAGCTGAATGGCGACATAGTTCATCATCAGGGTAAACAGCGTTTCATTCGTTCCGAAGCGCGCTTTGAATACGGCGGGTATAAACCCCCACAGGGCGCCTGCCACGCAGCTTACGGCAAGGGATACAAGCAATAGCGTCCATGTCGGCACTGATTTGCCGAGATAGATCATCACAGCGGCGGTCGCGATGCCGCCGACGAGGATCTGCCCCTCCGCACCGATGTTCCAAAAGCGCATTTTAAACGCGGGCGCCAGACCGATGCCGATGCACAGCAGCATCATTAAATCGCGCAGGGTGACCCAAAAGCGTTTTTCGGAGCCGAAATTACCCTCGAACATAGCGCTGTAAACCTTGAGCGGATTCAGTTTAACGATAGCGTATATGACGACCGCGCTGACGGCGAGCGCCAGCACAAGACCAGCGAGCCGGATGAGCCAACCATGCCAGACTGAAATCGAGTCGCGCTTGACGATGCGCATCAATGGTACCTTAGTATGTTGGTTCATTTTTCTCCTCCCAGTTTGGTCATCATCATACCCACTTCACGCTTATCCGCGCCTCTGCCGGGGACGATGCCGCTGACCTTTCCGCCACAGAGGACAAGAATCCGGTCACAGAACTCCAGCAGGACGTCCAGATCCTCGCCGACAAAAATGACGGCAACCCCTTTTTGCTTCTGCTGGTTTATAAGATCATAAATGGTGTAGGATGAATTGATATCAAGCCCGCGTACCGCGTAAGCCGTCATCAGAACGGTCGGCGAGGAGGAAATCTCGCGTCCGACCAAAACCTTTTGAACATTTCCCCCGGAGAGCCTGCGCACCGGGGTGGAAAGGCCCGGCGTATTCACGGAGAGTTCGTTCACGACGCGCTCCGCCAGGCGGCGCGGCGTTTTTCTGTCGGCAAAGACGGACTTTCCGCGGCGGAACGAGCGGAGCATCATGTTGTCGGTCAGGTCCATGCTGCCGACGAGCCCCATACCGAGCCTGTCTTCGGGCACGAAGGACAGCGTCACGCCCAAAGCGAAAATTTCACGCGGGTCCTTGCCGATAAGCTGTATCTCTTCGCCGGTGTCAGGGTCGATATACATGATACTTCCGGATTCAAACTGCTGCAGACCCGCGATGGACTCCAGCAGTTCCTTTTGCCCGCAACCGGAAATGCCCGCGATACCGAGGATTTCTCCGGAATATGCGGTAAACGAAACATCACAGAGCTTGGTTACTCCATCCTTGTCCCGAACTGTCAGTCCATCCACAATGATGCGCGGTTTCGGGTTGTTTGGCTCGGGCCGATCGATATTAAGGGACACTGCACGGCCCACCATCATATTGGTCATCTCCGCCGCGTTCGTGTCTTTCGTCATCATGCCGCCGACGAATTGCCCGCGCCGCAGAACCACGACGCGATCCGATATCTCCTCGACCTCATGCAGCTTATGCGTAATAATGACGATGGCTTTGCCGTCATCGCGCATATTGCGCAGAACGGCGAACAGCTTCTCCGTTTCCTGCGGGGTCAAAACGGCCGTGGGTTCATCAAGGATCAAAATATCCGCCCCCCGGTAGAGCACCTTCACAATTTCCACCGTCTGCTTCTGGGAAACGGACATATCATAGATTTTTTGTTCCGGATCGATATCAAAGCCGTACATTTCGCAAATATTGTGTATCTTATCGCCAACAGCCTTCAAGTCGAGGCGGCCGGATCCCGGCATCCCCAGGATAATGTTTTCTGCTGCGGTCAACACATCCACAAGCTTGAAGTGCTGGTGAATCATGCCGATGCCAAGGTCGTACGCGTCCTTGGGACTACGGATTGAAACCTCGCAGCCCTCAACAGAAATATGCCCGGCATCCGGGTAATAGATGCCGGAGAGCATGTTCATCAGCGTTGTCTTACCGCTGCCATTCTCTCCGAGCAGGGCAAGAATCTCTCCTCTGTGTATATCGAGGCAGACCTGGTGATTAGCCACAATCGGACCGAAAGTCTTGGTAATATCGCGCATGCAGATGGACGCTTTTGCGCTTTGCATAGTGGATTACCCCCTTGTAATTCACCCCAAAAACCTTGGCTTTTTGGGGACGCCGTTAATGATAGAAAGAGCCACTTTTGAAAGGTGGCTCTTTCCATCTATAAGCAAGTCGTGATCAGTTGAGTTCTTTGATGCCGTCTATACGCAAACCGAAGTACGGAGCGCTGCGCAGCGTCGACTCGGCGAACGCGCCGTCCACAATGGCTTCACCGCTGTCGGGCACAAAGTCTCCATCGGTATCGAGGGCCGGAGCTGTCGTGATAGTCTCGCCGCCCACGGTGAACGTGTTGATATCGAACACCTTGAGGCTGCCGTCCTTCAGAGCGGCTTCCACTTCCGCAACCTTTTCGGCTGTGCCTTCGGCGCAGCTTTCGCCCAGAGCGGAGATCATCACAGCGCCTTCATCATAGCCTTTCGCCCAGTCCGTAACAACTTCTTCGCCGTTTTTGATGCAGTTGAACACGTAGGTGTAGTAGACGCCCCAGTCATTCTGGCAGCTGGTCAGCGCGGCAGTCGGCGCAACGGAGAGCATATCGACGTTGTAGCCCACGCAGTAAACGGTGGTGCCGCTATCGAGCAGCGCCTGACAGGCGGCCGGAGCGCCGGTGGAGTCAGCATGCTGGCTGATGATGATGGCGCCGGACGAGACCAGCGCGTTGGCGGCTTCAGCCTCGGCGGTCGGGTCATACCATGAGTTGGTATAGGACACGTCCATCACAACGTTATCGACAATGGACTTAACACCGAGATAGAAGCCGGTGTAACCGGAGACCACTTCGTCGTACGGATACGCGCCGACATAACCGATCTTGATGTCGCCGTTAGCGTCCTTATTCTTGTCAGCGACCTTGCCGTCCGCAACAAGCTCGGCCAGCTTCATACCGGCAACAACGCCCGATACATAACGGGACTCAAAGGTCAGGTTGAATGCGTTCTTAAGGTTCGCCAGTCCCGAAGGACCAGCGTTGACGCCCGTCATGGCGATAAAGGTCACATCCGGGTTTTCATCGGCAGCCTGCTGCATATAGCTCTGGTGGCCGAAGCTGTCCGAAATAACGTAGGTGCAGCCCTGCTCAACAAGGTCAGTCGCCATATCGTAGCAGGTCTCGTCTTCAGCGACGTTGTACTTCCAGATAATCTGGTCGTCAGTGAAACCCACCGCAGCAGTCGCTTTTCTGATACCCTCCATGTGGGCAAAGTCATAACCGGTGTTTTCGTCATGAACCAAGATGACGCCGATCTTGACGGCGCCCTCCGCCACAGGCTCTTCCGTTGCGGGGGCCTCAGCCGGAGATTCTTCGGCGGGCGCCTCGGTAGCCGCAGGGGGCTCCTGCTCCTGAGCCTGCGGGGCACAGCCTGCGAATGGCACGATAACCATTGCCAACACCACTAAAAACATTACTAACTTCTTCATGGTTCCCTCCTTAGTTAATTAAATGTGAAATCAGGATTTGCATTTCTTTTCTCACATAGAATGAGCTTTGTTAATTACCGGACTGGTCCTCTCGTATCCTTTCAAAACAAAAACCAAAAAAATAAACAAAGATCATCTTTGCCGACATCCTTGTTCAAGCAAGTAGAATAATAGCACATCTGTCTTGAGAACACAAGCCTTTTTGGTTTTGCCAAATTGTCCGCAGTTTGAACTTTTCAAAATCGCACTTGCTCTTTTCTTTTGATTTTTCGATGGGTATTGGCATCTGGAATCTTACTAAACCACCCTTTTAATCTGAATGGAACATGATTGGCTGTGATTTTCTGACGAATATATTTTATACCAAATTGAAGGGCGTTTTCAATATGCATGATAAAAAATTTTGATGATCGGCCAAAAAACGTAATAACAGCAATAATTCCATCAGTCTTACTATGCCTTTCGTCAGCATGCCGTGGAAAAATTGAAACAAGGGTTTATAGTTTATACGAACTGTGATAGCATAATAAATAGCAATTCATTCCTGCCATCTTCTGAAGGTTCGTCAGGATATTGCTGCAGGACGGGAAATTGTCGGAGGCTTTTATGACCTTCTTACCCAAATTTGATTACGTTACTGACTCCGTTGATTGCAACGTGCATAAAACATTTGACCCAATTATTGAAGACTCAATTAAGGCTGGTAACGAAAATGAATAAAACTCTGCTGAAAAAACTTATCGATATCGCCGCGGGCAGAATCCCTGCCGATCTTGTTATTAAAAACTGTAAGGTTGTAGACGTTTACAATGCGTCGATTATCAAAGGCGATATAGCAGTATGCGCGGGGCTGATAGCCGGTGTCGGTCAATATGAAGGTTACAGCGAAATTGATGCAAATGGCCAATATACCGCGCCGGGTCTTATCGACAGTCATATCCATATCGAATCGTCATACGTGAGCCCGGAGGAACTGGGCAGGCTCATCGTCCCTCATGGAACAACGACGATTATCGCCGATCCACATGAGATCACCAACGTGTGCGGTCTTTCGGGCTTAGCGTATATGATTGAGGCTTCGAAGGGAACCGCTCTGGATGTCAAATGGATGCTGCCATCCTGCGTACCCGCAACTCCGTTTGAACATGCGGGAGCCGTTATTGCCGCCGAAGATATGGAGCCGGTCATGGACCGCGGCGAAATTCTGGGGCTCGGAGAGTTTATGAATTTCCCGGGAGTTATTAATGCGGAAAGCGGCGTGCTGGATAAACTTATCGTCGCGATCAATAACGGAAAACCTATCGACGGGCATAGTCCGGGTGTAACCGGGAATGCGCTGAACGCATATGTATCCCCCGGCATACGTACCGACCATGAATGCACAACTGTTGAAGAAATGCGGGATCGGCTGTCTCGCGGTATGTATGTCTTAATGCGCCAAGGTTCGGCATGTCATAATCTTTCGGAACTGCTCAAAGCGGTTACGCCGCTGAACAGCAGGCGCTGCCTTCTTTGTTCCGACGACCGCCAGCCAAAAACAATACTCAGTGCCGGTCACCTCGATAACCATCTGCGCATATGTTCCAGCGCAGGGATTGATCCCGTTATTGCCATTCAAATGGCCAGCCTCAACGCAGCTGAATGCTATGGTCTCAGGGACAGAGGAGCCATTGCGCCAGGTTTAAGAGCGGATATCGTTTTAATGGACAATCTTACAGATTTTAATGTCAAAAAGGTGTTTATCGCAGGGCGGGAGGCCGCGGCGGACGGAAATTACCTGCTGCCCGTTATCAATCATGATATTTCCGCAACAAAAGGGCGGTTTCGTGTCAAAGATTTTTCCAAAGACAAACTGAAGCTGACAATACATGCTGACAAGGCGCACGTCATCACGGTGATGAGCGGTGGGGTGGTCACCCGCAACGAAACAGCAGAAATAAAAAGAGATGAAAACGGTGAATTTGTGTATGACCCAAACAAAGATATCGTTAAAATCGCTGTTGTCGAACGTCATCATCATACCGGAAACGTTGCCGTTGCATTATTAAAAGGATACGGTATGAAGAGCGGAGCCATTGCTCTTTCGATAGCTCATGATTCCCATAACATCATTGTCGTTGGTGTGAGCGATGATGAGATGGCTTTTGCCGTGCAAAAGCTGATCGATCAGGACGGTGGGATCGTGGTCGTTGACCGCAACAACGTCCTTGAGAGTTTGCCCATGCCTATTGCAGGTCTTATGAGCGATCAAAGCGGGAAATGGGTTGATGAAAAGCTGACCCGCATTCATCAAACAGCGGTTGATGCACTCGGTGTAAACGACAATCTGGAACCCGTGATGTTACTATGTTTCATGGCATTGCCTGTCATCCCGGAGTTAAAGCTGACGGACATGGGGCTGTTTGATGTGAGCAAGTTTGATTTTATAGACATTGAAGCTTAAGGGCATGCTGGCTGCGGTTTTTTACAGGTCATAAAAAGAATTGATTGTTATTCCCGAAAAAGCAATAATAATCAAAAATGGGCAATGATGAGATGATGATAGGTATAGGTTTACAAACATGTCGAAAACAGCAGTATTATTGATTGCAGCCGGTCTGTCAGCGCGAATGGGCCGCTTCAAGCCATTGGTTGAACTGGACGGAACGCCGCTGATAAATCATGCGATTGATTCTTTTCGTACCATCGATATCTGTGAAACCGTTGTGGTGACGGGCCATTGCCGCGAAGAACTGGAAGCGCATTTGAGAAACGCCCATATAAAAACGGTTTATAACCCGAGATATGCGGATACCGAAATGATCGATTCGATAAAACTTGGGCTAAGCTGTCTTCAGGGTAAATGCGATTGTTTTTTTCTGCTGCCGGCAGACATGCCACTCGTTCAGCCTTTTACAATTGAAGTTTTGAATGCATATAAAACTGATAAACCAATCGTCCAGCCGGCATACCATAATAAGCATGGTCATCCCCTGCTCATCAACGCTTCCTGTATTCCACAAATACTGCCGTTCACGGGTGAAGGTGGCCTCAAGGGGGCATTGGAGCCTTTCGGTAAAGAAATCGTCGACATTCCCGACCCCGGCATAGCGATAGACGCAGACACGCCCGAGGCTTTCGACGTTATAAAAACCTTATATCACCAACTGGAGGTGCCCTCGCGCGAAATGTCTCTTTTTATGTTAAAATGGTATGCCAACAGCGAACGTATCGTTCGGCATTGCGAAACAGTGGCCAGGGTTGCGGCAAACATCGCCAAACTTGCCGTAGAACGCGGTTGGTCTGTCGATATTCATCTGATAGAATCAGCCGCCCTTTTACATGATATCACCAAAAACCGTGGAAACAGCCACGCCAAAACGGGAGGCGTCTTGCTCGCACGTCTTGGATATTCAAAGGTTGGGCGCGTGGTAGCCACCCATACAGATCTGCCTTACGACGCGATTGCGCGGCCGGATGAGCGTGCGGTTGTCTATCTGGCAGACAAGCTGGTCAAAAACGACTCATGCGTCGGCGTAAAACGACACTTCGCCGGTACTTTTGAGAAATACGCCCGTGATTCTGTTGCAACAGCAGCCATTCAGCAGCGTTTGGACAACGCGCTGGTCATCATGAAAAAGCTTGGCATCACCGATGATGACTGCCTCGATATCTCAGGTCTCCTCCGACCATAAGTTGCAGCTCTGATAAAATATAGTTGATGGTACGGGCCTCAAACACGCTTCCAGGCATAATAATTATGGATATGATCACAAACAGCTTGATAAAAACGAAATTGTTCAGCGGCATCAGCCGGACTGATGTTGACGCGTTGTTTCCGTTTCTCAACCTTCAGTATAAACAATATCAGAAAGGCTCCGTGCTTATCGGATTAAACGATATCGTTGATTTTGTCGGCATTGTGCTGTCGGGCGAACTCAACATTTACCAGGAGGATATTCACGGCCATCTGAATCTGATCAGGAAGGCCCGGGCGCTGGAGCTTTTCGGGCTGGACATTGCATGCACGCCCACGCGCATCAGCCCTTTTGTCATATCCTGCTTTTCGGATACGGAGGTGCTCACCCTCCCCTTTGACATGATCGGCTCCCCCAGCGCCATTCCCGACCGTTTTCGCTGCATCATGCTGAAAAATATACTCGAGCTGATCGCCAACCAGAACATCCGCCAGCTTTATAAGATCGATATACTGTCTAAAAAGAGTCTGCGGGAACGCATAATGCTTTATTTGTTGCTGCAGGCAAAACGCAAAAAAACAAACGATTTGCTGCTGCCGTTTAACCGGGAGGAGTTTGCCGCCTATCTTTGTGTGGACCGCAGCGCGCTGTCCAGAGAATTGGGCCGGATGCAAAATGAGGGTTTGATCACATACAACAAGAACCGGTTCCGGATACTGTCCGATCAGGCGGATTAGCGGGCGCATTCGCCGTCGTCGCCGCGCAATATGGCCAGCCCGTGCGAGACCGCGTCCAATATCACGCCGAGGCTCTCCTCCACCGCTTTTGGGCTGCCCGGCAGATTGATAATCAGCGTCCGTTCACGGATCACGGAGACGCCCCGGCTTAGCATGGCCCGATGGGTGACGGTCATGCTGTAGGCCCGCATGGCTTCGCTGATGCCCGGCACCAGCCGGTGCGCGACGGCCAGCGTGGCTTCGGGCGTCACGTCCCGGGGCGACAGACCTGTCCCGCCGGTGGTGAACACCGCGTCGCAAAGGTCGTTATCCGCAAGGCGCGCCATCTCCGCGGCCAACGCTTCTTTATCGTCCGGGAGCACGCAATAGCTCTCAATAGTGTATCCATTTTGCTGCAGCAGTTGTTTCAACACATTGCCGCTGATATCCTCGCGCTCTCCCCTGAAGCCTTTGTCGCTGGCGGTGATGACGGCTGCCCGATATTGTTTAGTCGGCATACATCTCATCCCCCACGGCTATCGTACCGCCCTGTAATACCCGCGCGAAAACGCCCTCGCGCGGCATGATGCAATCTCCCACCTGGTGGAATATCTCGCAATGCGCGTGGCATTCCTTGCCGATTTGCGTGATCTCCAGAATCACATCGTTGCAGCGCAGCTTTGTGCCCACGGGCAGTGCTTTGAAGTCGATACCCTTCACGAGCAGATTTTCACCGAAAGCCCCGTCGTCCACCGCCGCACCGGAGGTGCGGAACTCTTCCACGCGGTCGTAGCTTAAAAGGCTGACCTGCCGGTGCCAGTCACCGGCGTGTCCATCGCCTTTCAGCCCGTAATTTTCTATTAACTCAATGCTGCCGACATTGAGCTTTTTTGTCCCCCGTTTGCCGCTGATGCAGACCGCCATGACCTTTCCCATACTATCTATCCGCCTATCTGAACCATCTTTTTCTGTTCTGAGATTTCCACGCTATCGCCGCAAAAGCTGTGGCGCATCGGCTTTCCATAGATCGCGTCCGCCATCGCGGCCTCCAGCATCTGGTCTGAAATGCCGCTCCTCAGCAGCGGTTTCAGCGGCAGGCCGTCATCATAGCACAGGCATGGTTTCAGCACCCCGTCGGCCGTCAGGCGCACACGGTTGCAGCTGCCGCAAAAAGCTTTAGACAGGGCACTGATGAAGCCAACGCTGCCCATGAAGCCGGGAAAATCGAAGTACTCGGCGGGTCCGCTGCCGTGCGGTTCGTCCGACCGTGTCGGCTCGCCATATTCGCCGATCAACTTGGTCAGCACGTCCGCGTTGTTGACCGTCGGGAAGTCCCGGCCCATGCCGATCGGCATCATTTCA
Organism: Bacillota bacterium; assembly: GCA_023428025.1. Taxonomy (GTDB): domain Bacteria; phylum Bacillota; class Clostridia; order Christensenellales; family SZUA-584; genus SZUA-584. The sequence continues at coordinate 72,633 of JAEYZN010000019.1, read as the reverse complement.
ATAAAGCGCACGTCCAGCGGTTTATCCTTAGCCAGCCCTGCCAGGCGCGCCCAATCCGCTTCGTTGTAGGCCTTGATCGGGACGCAGTTTATTTTCGTCATGAGGCCTAGTTCAAGCGCCAGCTCGATCCCCTGCATCACCTTGTCCCACGCATCCACACGTGTAAGTCTATGAAATGTATCCGCATCCGTGCAGTCCAGGCTGAAGTTGACGGCATCCAGTCCGGCCTCTTTCAGCGCGGTGCCCATATCGAAAAAGAGCACGCCATTCGTCGTCAGCGCCACGCGCTCGATGCCCGGTGCCTGCGCGACCATCCGCACAAAGGATATGATCCCCTTGCGTACGAGCGGCTCGCCGCCGGTGATCCTGATCTTGGTGATGCCCAGAGACACGCCCGCATTCACAACACGCATGATCTCCTCGTATCTCATGATCTCGCTATGTGCGATGCCCTCGACGCCCTCTTTGGGCATACAGTAAGCGCACCGCAGGTTGCAGCGGTCCGTCACCGATATTCTCATGTAGTCGATTGTGCGGCCACACGCGTCTGTCATGTCCTACCTCATCAAAATCAGCTGGTCTTCCGGCATGCGCAGATAAAGCGTCTCCGGGTTCCCCAGTTCATTCCACTTCTCTTTGCTCAGCTCGTAGCGCAGATTCGCCCAGTCCTTGTCCGGCCCGCCCGCAACCCGCGCCATGACAATGGTCGAGAACATGTCCTCGATCACCTTGGTGACACGACATTCCAGCACGTTCCCCCCTGTCGCTGACCCGCACAGTTCAAAAAAGTGCGCACGGAACCCCACATACTGCAGGTCATCCGGCACAGGCTTCGACGAATGCAACTCTGCGTTCCAGTCCTTCGCGAACAGCGTACGTTCGCCCGTTTTCACCGCGCCCGAAAAATTCTTGCAGCCGGACAGCAGCGCTGTGGACAGCGTCTGCGGTTTGGAGTACAGATCGTGCTTGCCCAGCACTTCGATCGTTTCGCCGTCTTCCATCACGGCAACGCGGTCGCACAGACGGTAGACCTCGTCGCGGTTGTGGGACACGAACAGTATCGTACCTTTGAAGCTCTCCTGAACCCGCAGTATCTCCAGCTCAAGCTGCCACTTCAAAAAGCTGTCCAGCGCGGACAAGGGTTCGTCCAGCATCAGCAATTCCGGTTCGCTTGCCAGCATTCGTGCCAGCGCCACGCGCTGCTGCTGTCCGCCGGACAACTGATACGGATAGTGTCTCTCCAGCCCGTCCAGATAAAACGCCGCTATTTTTCCCCTGACTGATCTGACTTTATCATGGTCTTTGGGGATACCGCAAGCGATATTCTGCTCCACCGTCATATTGGGGAACAGCGCGTAGTTCTGGAACAGATACCCCGTCCCGCGCTTGCGCGCCGGTATGTTGATCTTCTTGTCACTGTCGAACAGCACCCGTCCGTTCAGCTCAATGCGTCCCCTATCCGGCGTCACAATGCCCGCCACGCATTTGAGCGTCATGCTTTTTCCGCAGCCGGACGCGCCGAGTATGGCGAGCGTTTCGTTATCGGCCTCGAAGCGGCTTCTTAAGTGAAAGCTGCCCGCGCGTTTTTCTATGTCCACACTCAGCGCCATGTCCTCTTCGGCCCCTTTCTGAAACGCATGGAACGGCTCGTGAACCAGTTCATCAGCAATATCGTGACAAACGAAATGCTCACGATGATAAACATCCACCTGTATGCCAAATCCCAGTTGCCCGCCTGCACCGCCGTATAGATGGCGACGGATACCGTCTGTGTTTTGCCGGGCATGTTGCCCGCCAGCATGATGGTCGCGCCGAATTCGCCCAGCGCCCGTGCGAACGCCAGCACCGCTCCCGCCATGATGCTGGGGATGGAGTTAGGGATCATCACCTTGAAGAACAGCCGCCCCTCCGTCATGCCCAGCGTCCGCCCCGCGCTGAGCAGATTCTCGTCCAACTGCTCGAACGCGCCGCGCGCCGTTCGGTACATCAGCGGAAACGCCACCACGGTGGAGGCGATCACAGCGCCGGTCCATGTGAACACCACCGGTGCGCCGATCTGATTTAGCAGCTGCCCGATAAAACCGTTCTTGCCGAATATCACCAACAGAAAAAAGCCGACCATGGTGGGCGGCAGCACCAAAGGCAACGTGAACAGACCGTCCACGATGCCTTTGCCGCGTTTGAGCTTCACAGTCATCCAGGCTGCGAGAACCCCAAGTATGAATGTCATGATCGTCGCCAGAAACGCGACTCTCAATGACAGCCAAAGAGGCGAGTAATCCATGCCGCCTACTGCCTTATTCGGCCATTATAAAGCCGTATTTTTCAAACCGCGCCACATTCTCATCCGTCTTCAGGAAATCGATGAAGGCCTGGGCCGCTTCAGCGTTCTGGGACGCTTTGAGTATCGCCACCGGATAGATGATCTTCTTCACGCTGTCCGCCGGCGCCTCACCGACGACTGTCACATTGTCCGTCGTGGCCGCGTCTGTGGCATAGACGATGCCCGCGTCCACATCACCGCTCTCCACCCAGGTCAGCACCTGGCGCACGTCGGTTCCCAAATTGGCTTTGGCTTCCACCTTATCCTTGATGCCAAGGGTTGTCAACACCTCTTCGGCATACTGGCCGGCAGGCACGCTGGCGGGGTCGCCGATCGCCACGGTTTTCACGTCGTCCTTCGCCAGGTCTTCAAAGCTGGTGATGCCGAGCGCGGAATCCTTTGGCACGATCAGCACAACCTTGTTCTCCAGGAGATCGATGCGGGAACCGTCCAACAGCAACGCCTGTTCTTCCAGCGCATCCATCTGCTTCTGCGCCGCCGACATGAAGACATCCACCGGAGCGCCTTCCTCTATCTGCGTCTGCAGAGCGCCGGAAGCCCCGTAGGTGGGGGTGATGGTTACATTCGGCGCCACGCCCTTATAGCTTTCGATGATCTCAGTCAGCACATCCGTCAGGCTGGCCGCCGCCGCAATCGTCAGCTCCACTGGCTCCGGTTCGGGCGTCGGCTCTTCCGTCGGCTCTTCCGTCGCCGCCGGCGCTTCGGTTGCGGCAGGCGCTTCCGTGGCCGACGGTTCGGCAGACGGTTCCGTATTGGGGCCGCTGCACCCAAACATCGCAAATACCATACACAGTACCAGCATAATTCCCACGATCCTTTTCATGTTAACCTCTTTCTTTGCGCTTTGCGCAAATCATTATAAACCCCGGTTTTCATAGCGGCCGCTTTTGCCGCCGCTCTTTTCAACCAGAAAAATGTTGGTCATCATCATGCCCTTGTCCAGCGCCTTGCACATGTCGTATATCGTCAGCAGGGCCACGCTCGCGCCTGTCAGGGCTTCCATTTCCACTCCCGTCTTGCCGCACAGACCGGCGGTGCAGATGGCGTCCACCGTACAATCCCCGGAATGCAGTTCAAAATCCACGCTCACCTTCGTGAGCATCAGCGGATGGCACAGCGGGATGAGTTCGGAGGTCTTCTTCGCGGCCATGATGCCCGCCAGACGGGCCACGCCCAGCACGTCGCCCTTCTCCACCCCGCCGTCCTTTATCGCATCAAAGACGGCCTGGCTCACCTTTATGCTGCCTCTGGCCACAGCCGAACGCTGAGTGTCCGCTTTATCAGACACATCCACCATCGCCGCGTGTCCGTGGGAATCAAAATGCGTCAGACGCTCATCCATATGAATCCTCCCTATTTGCCAAAGCCGCAATTAGGAAAGGCGCACGTGCCGCAATCAAGGCACAAACCGCCTTCCCCCAGCCGCGTCAAGTCCTGCACATTCAGCCTCTCGCCCGCCATGATACGCGGCAGCACCAAGTCAAAGATGGTCCGCTTTGCGTACATCACACAGCCCGGCAAGCCGAGTATCGGTATCACTGTATCCCCTGCCCCATGGTAAGCCAGCAGGAACATCGCGCCGGGCAATACAGGCGCGCCATATGTGACGAGCTTCGCTCCCGTATTTTTGATGGCTGTCGGCGTGGTGTCGTCCGGGTCTACACTCATGCCGCCGGTGCATATGATCAGGTCCGCGCCGTCCTCAATATACTTCCTGATGGTGCCCGCGATCCTTTCGGTGTTGTCGTCCACGATGGTTTTGCCCAGCACATCCACATCATATTCCGAGAGCTTGTCCTCAATCACCGGACCGAATGCGTCGGGAATCCGCCTGTGAAAAACCTCGTTGCCGGTGATCACGATGGCGGCGTTTTTATGCGTGAACGGCAACATCCGCATCAGCGGAGCATCGCCTGCAACAGCTTTTGCCTGATCCATTTTTTCTTCGCTGATGACGAGCGGGATTACCCGCATACCCGCCAGCTTGTCTCCCTTTTTGACAGGCGTGTTGCCATGGCGCGTGGCGATGATGATTTCGCCCAGCGCGTTGATCTCATTCAGGCGCTCCGTATCCATCTGGAACAGCCCGTCTATGGTGCTGAAAAGCTCGATCTTGCCTTCTTTGACTTCCGAGGCTTTCATGTGCGCGCCCATGCAGATGTCCCGCAATATATCCGCCGCCTCGTTTTCGTGCAGCATACCTTCCTGCTTTTCCCATACATACAGGTGGTCTTTACCCAGCGAGAGCAGGACGGGTATGTCGGCTTCCGTGACGATATGTCCCTTGCGAAACGCCGTGCCCTTTTTGACATCCTTTATGATTTGCGTGATGTCATGGCACAACACATGACCCACGGCTTCCGTTGTTTTGATCAACTTCATCGCTGTTCCTCTTTGCTCCGGTTGCCAGCCAATTCACGTGGTGGATTAACTTCAATTCTTATCTTTTGCATTGATATTGAATGTTATTTTATCATTGAATGGCAGGATCGTATGTTGCCATGGCAACGTAATTGTTTCATGACGAGTTTTTATTTTACATCAAAAAAGCCGACCACAGCTTTTCTTCTGCTATGTACGGCTTCCAATCAGCTTAAAAAACTGTTATATTGTCGGCCATCTGGATTCGTTTTTCATCTTCGTTTTTTCCAGCACCCGCAATATCTTTTCTTTGGCGTTATCGATTACGGCCTGCTCATTCATGGTCAGCATCTGCCTGTCCTTCACGACGAACCTGCCGTCGATGACCACGTTATCCACGTCAGACCCTTTGGCGGAATAGACTACCAGAGACACGGGGTTGGTATTGGGCGCGAGGCGCGCGTTGTTGCAGTCGATCGTGATGATGTCCGCTTTTTTCCCCACCTCCAGGGAACCCAGCTCATGCTCTTTCTTCATGGCAATCGCGCCGTTGATGGTGGCCATCTCGATCGCCGTCTCCGCAGGAATCACCAGCGGGTCCAGCAGCCGTCCCTTGTGAATGATAGCAGCCAGCCGCATCGCGTCGAACATGTCGTAGGCGTTGTCACAGGTCGGCCCGTCCGTGCCGAGCGCCACGTTTACGCCCTCGTTCAGCAGCTCTGGCACCAGGCAAAAGCCGGATGCCAGCTTTAAGTTGCTGGCCGGGCAATGCACCACGGTGGACCGGTTTCTGCCCAGCGCCTGCATATCCTCTTTGGACAACCAGATGCCGTGCGCCATCATCGTCCTGTCGGTGAGTATACCGGCGGATTCCGCGAACTCTCCCGGCTCCTGGTGATACTGATTGCGCATCAGCTCCACATCCTGCTTCACCTCGCAGAAGTGGATAGCGATGCCCATATCGTGTTCTCTCGCCGCCTTGCCGACCTTCTCAAGCATCTGCTTGGTCGTAGACCCCACGGGACGCGGTCCCAGCCAAATGTTGACGCGGCCATCCCCCGCATTCTCGTTTTTCCGTTTCCACTCAATCGCCTGCCGCAGGCAGATGTCGCCATCCTCCACCATGCCCTCGCACATGATGTTGTCCCGGCTGGCGTACGTCGCGATGTCCATCACAGACTTGGCCAGCACGCCGCGCATGCCGCTTTGCACCACGGCGTCCGTGATACCGTCCAGCCCATAGCGCGAGAGCAGCAGCGTCTCCACGAACGTGGTCGTGCCGGATTTGATCATCTCCAGCAGGCACAGGTCCGTGCTGGCTTTGGCTTCATCCTCGTTGTAGCTGCCCATCAGCTTCCAGATGCGCTCCGCCAGAAAATCGATCAGGCTGACGTCGTCCGCACAGCCCTTGATAAGCGCCTGCGTCAAATGCACGTGGCCGTTTATCAGGCCGGGCATCACGATGCGGCCCGTCATGTCGTGGAACTCGTAGTCGTCGTATTTGGCCCTGATATCCCCCGTTTTGCCTATGGCTTCGATCAGGCTTGCATTCACTGCAATCGCGCCGTCCTTGATGATGCGCCTCTGTCTGTCCACCGTGATAATCGCCGCGTGGCCAATAATGAATCCCATAGAAAATCCCTTCTTCGCGGATTCGCCTCTATACGGTCAGGCTTTGCCGTTCTCTTTCACATCGATATAGTTATAAAGCGTGAACTTGGATATGCCGAAATACTTCGAGACCTTGTCGCCCGATTTTGTGATCAGGAAAGCCCCCTTATCCTGCAAAAACTTGATGGCTTTGATCTTGTCCTCACGGTTCATCTGGGCCACCGGTTTGTTGACAATCTTTACGGACTGCTCGATCAGCTCATTCAGCAGGCCATTAACGCCCTTGGTGATCTTTTCAGGATTTTCATCCTTCGTCTGTATCAGGCTTTTGAGGGAATAGTCCATCATGATGAAGCTGGTGATGTCGTAATTGATCGCGAAGATGCCCACCACCTTGTCGTCGTTGTCCCGGATGTATATCGTCGTCGACTTGAGCATGCGTCCATCCTCGGTCTGGGTCAGATAATTGATCCTGTCCGTCAGCTCCTCGGGCTTTTTGTTCCGCGATTCAAGGACGACGCGCGAAGGTCCGTCGCCGACCTTGCGCCCGGTCACATGCCCGTTCTCGATATAGATGATCGTGTGCTCCTCATCTTCAGTCAGATCATGGATCACGACCTCGCAGTTTTCTCCAAAATGGCCTGTAATGCCTTTCGCGAGCTGAATCCAGAAAGGCCTGAAAAACGCCTTATCCATATGTGCCCCTTTTTTACTTTCGTTCAACGCCGTCTGCAATTTAGTTTTTCGGTTTTCCTGCATCATAACCCCGTTAATTAATTTTATATTAAATCATATATTATATATATCGACAATATTTTGTCTGATCTTTGCGTCAATTTTTTGCGCTGTTTTTGAGATGGCGACCCCGCCTTTGGCCGTTTCCTTCAGTTCAAACGGCAGGGCCCTCCCCACCTGTTTCATGGCCTTCACCACTTCGTCCAGCGGAATGACGCTGGTGACGCCCGCCAGCGCCATATCTGCGGCGGCGATCGCGTTCGCCACCCCCATCGCGTTGCGCTTGGAGCAGGGCACCTCCACCAGCCCGGCCACAGGGTCGCACACCAAGCCAAGAACATTCTTCAGTGCGATGGCCGCCGCGTTCAGACAGGCCTCGACGCTCCCTCCGGCCATTTCCGTCAAAGCGGAGGCCGCCATCGCGGAGGCCGCGCCGACTTCTGCTTGGCAACCGCCCTCCGCGCCGCTGATCGTCGCTTTGGTGGCAATGATGATGCCGATGGCCGACGCGTTGAACAGCGCCGCCGTCAAAACCTCGTCTGACAGATATCTCTGCTCGCCGACAGCGATCAGGCAGCCCGGCACCACGCCGCACGCTCCGGCAGTGGGGCACGCCACGATGCGCTTCATCCGCGCGTTCTCCTCCGTGACGGCAAGCGCATAGGCAATAGCCGCTGTGAGCAGCTCTCCACCCAGCGTGTTGCCTTGCCGCGCGTATTGGTACACCTTCGCGGCATTTGTGCCGATCAGCCCGCCGATGGAGGGCGACGTGGACACAATGCCCGCACGGATATTGCTCTTCATCACATCCAGCGTTTGCCTCATTCTGTCCATAACAGCGCCGCGTTCCGTTTCTTCCATCTCGGCTTCGTGCAGCACAGCGATCTCAGAAATGCTGAGATTATATTGATTTGTGAGATCCTGAAGATCTTTTTGGCTCGCATATTGATACTGATACACTGGCGCTCTCCTCAATACAGCTGGGGTATATAGATCACGCGCATATCCTCAAGCTCCCTGAGGCTTATCAGGATATCCGGCTCAATTCTCTGGTCTGTCTCCATGATCATATACGCCCGCCCGTGCTTCCCCTGGCGGTACATGTTCATGCTGGCAATATTGATATGATTGTCAGCAAGTATTTTGGACACGCTCAGCACTGCTCCCGGCTTGTCCAGATGGTCTATGATCACCGTGTTGTATTTGAGGCTGATCTCAAGGTCCGTGTTGTTGATGCGTGTGATCAGGATGCTGCCCCCGCCTATGGACACGCCGCAGATGCTCATGGCGGCACAGTTTGGGCCATGCATATCGAATCTCACAAGATTCGAATGCTCTCCCGCCTCCTGTTCCACCACAAAGCGGAAACTCAGGCCCGCCTCCTTCGCGATGTCCAGCGCGTGCGTCAGGCGTTCGTCATCCGGCGATATACCCATGATGCCGCCCACCAGCGCCTTGTCGGTGCCATGCCCGCAAAGCGTGGCCGCGAACGAGCCGTAGACATGAATCACGACATCCGATACAGGCTTGTTGAATATCGCCCTGGCGGCGTTGGCAAGGCGGCATGCGCCCGCCGTATGCGAGCTGGACGGCCCGATGATGACGGGTCCGACGATATCAAACACGCTGTAATTGTTCTGCATTGTCTTATACCTTTGCTCCCGAGTTTGTTTTATCCCCTCTAAAGAGGTATAATAACAAAAAAAACGCAGGATTCCAATATGAAAATCGGATGTATCCTGCTTGCCGCCGGTGCGGGCATTCGTTTCGGGGGCGGCAAGCTCACCGCAAATATCAACGGCAAGCCCGTCATCGAATACGTTCTGGACAGCCTGCCCCAAACGCGGTTCTCCCGCCGCGTCATCGTCGCCGCCAACCAGACGCTTGTTGATGCGGCCTCGCCATACGGTTTCGACGGCGTCATCAACAGCAAACCGGAGCTTGGCATCAGCAGAAGCATCCGTCTTGGCGTCGGGCTGATGTCGGGGACGGACGCCTGCATGTTCTGCGTGGCCGACCAGCCGCTGCTCACACAAGAAACGCTATGCGGCATGCTGGACGCGTACACGCCTGCTACTATACTCGCGCTGTCCTGCAATGGGCGGAGCGGTAATCCGGTCATATTCCCGTCCAGCCTGTATGCCGAGCTTTGCAGCCTCACCGGCGACGAGTCGGGCAAGACGGTTATTTCCCGGCATACGGATAGGCTCCGGCTGTTCCCCGTCGCCGACGCGTCACAGCTTATCGACATTGACACCCGGGAGGACCTGCGCGACCTGGAGTCACGCATGGTCGCTTCACGGGTATCAGATAATCCTTAATACCTCGGGTACTTGCCGTACCACACGATATCCCGGTAATTCTTCGTATCCGTATCCCCTTCCGTGCTGAACACGATCACGCGGGAGGATACGTCAAGGCCGATCTTCTTCGCAATATCCGGCCTGTTCTTCATGATCTCATCCACCAGTCCGGTGCCCACAGCGCCGGACTCGCCCGCGACAACACGGATATCTCCGGCCAGCGGGTTGCCGAGTATACGCATGCCGTTGGCGGTCAGCACATCGTCGCACGAGAAGAACCCGTCCGCGAAGTTGCGGATGATCTCCCATGATATCGGGTTGGGCACGCCGCAGGCCAACCCCGCCATGATGCTGTCCATATCGCCGTCCACGCTGCACGCGCTTCCGTCGCCCTTCACGCCCGAATCATAGTAGCATGCCGCCTGATGCGGCTCCACGATGTATATCTTCGGGCAATTATTCCGGTAGTGGTTGACGAAAACGCCGACCATCGCGGCCGCCATGGAGCCCACGCCCGCCTGCAGAAACATGTGAGTGGGCGCCGTGTCGCCCAGTTGCTGAATGGCTTCCACGCCCATGGTGGCATAGCCCTGCATCACCCAGGTCGCTACCTGAACGTCGCCTTCGCTGGCCGTGTCCAGCACGACCTCCCAGCCCCTTTCCGCCGCCAGCCGGTTTACCTCGCGGACGCACCAGTCGTAGTTGTCATCCGACACCACGACCTTGCCGCCCAGATTCTCGATGGCGTCGATGCGGTCCTGCACCGTGCCCTTGGGCATGTAGACGATGGACTTCTGGTTGAACTCGTTTGCCGCCCACGCCACGGACTTGCCATGGTTGCCGTCCGATGCCGCCGCGAACACGAGATCGCCCAGCTTCTGTTTCACCTCAACGGACTTCAGATACTGAAAGTCCACGTCGTTGATGTCCGCGCCCAGCTTGCGGCAGATACTGTTGGCGACCGCGTAAGCGCCGCCCAGCAGCTTGAACGCTTTCAGATTGCCGCGTTGGGACTCGTCCTTCACATACATGCCGCCAAGCCCGACAGATGCCGCGAAAGCATCCAGCTTCACCAGCGGCGTCTCATTATATTTGTCGCCCATGGACCGGTGGAAACGGTAAACCTTTTCCACCTGGGCCTCTGAGAACAATGCCGTTTCCCGCGTGTATTCACGCGTTTTGCGGCTGTTGGGTATATATTTGATCAAATCCATAAGCGATTAAGCCTCAGCCACTTTCTTGTTGAACGCCTTGATCAGCTCATCCAGCTCTTCCGTATGTGTCACGATATCCGTCCAGTAGCTGTCGTCCTCCCACTGGGTCACGATCTCGTCGTACGTCTTGCCCTGCTGCTCCACCCATGTGTAATACTTGAGGTTGTGCACCGCTTTCCTGTCGTAGTAGTTCAGCTCCTTGATGTAGTCGATGCCCACGCCGTCAAAGTAACGCGCGTTGACCTCGTGCGCCGCGAACGCGTCGAACTTGCCGCGTTCCTCGGTCAGCTCCTCCAGACGGCTCTGGTACATCGCGATGGAGTCGGTCAGTATCGTGACGACAACGTCGTTTTCCTTCAGCTCGAAATACTTGGCGTATTTGATGGCCGCGACGACATTGGCCGCGCCCGAGATGCCCACCCAGTTCAGCTTGTCGATGACGTCCTGCTTCACGCCCTTGTCACGCAGCAGCTTGATGCCCTCTTCCTCGTTGAACATGCGGATCCACTGCATCGGGATCTCATCGTCCACCGCCACGGCCACATCCGTATTCTTCACATTGTGGATCCACGGGATGTGCTTGTCACCGATGCCCTCGATACGGTGTGCGCCAAAACCGTTGTTGTAGATGGTGGGGCACTGCAGCGCCTCGGACGCCACGATGCGGCTCTTCGGGAATACCTTCTTCAAATAGTCGCCCGCCGCGATGGTGCCCGCCGAGCCGGTGCAGCTGATATAGCCGTGCAGGTTGCCGCCCACCTCTTTGAGCACCTCTTCGATGGCGCTGCCCGTCACCTCATGGTGCCACAGGTAGTTGCCGAACTCCTCGAACTGGTTGAATATCATCAGGTCCTGGCCGGACTTGCGCAGCTCCCAGCACTTGTCGAAAATCTCTTTGACGTTGCTCTCTGTTCCCGGCGTCTTGATGGTCTCGCCCGCCACCGTCTTGAGCCATTCGAAGCGCTCCTTGCTCATGCCCTCGGGCAGTATCGCGATGGACTCGCAAGCGAGCAGCGCCGAGTCGTAAGCGCCGCCGCGGCAGTAGTTGCCGGTGGACGGCCAGACGGCCTTCTGCGTGGTGGGGTCGAACTGGCCCGTCACCAGACGCGGTACGAGGCATGAAAACGCCGCGCCCACCTTGTGCGCGCCCGTGGGGAACCATTTGCCGCTGATGGCCACGATCCTGGCCTTGACGCCGGTGATCTCCTGCGGCAGCTCGATGTAGTTGACACCGCCAAAGACGCCTCCCTTTTCTTTCGCTTCGTTGTGCCAGTTGATGCGGAACAGGTTGAGCGGGTTCACATCCCACAGGCCCACGCTTTTCAGCTGGTCTTTGATGCTGTCGTCTATCAATGCCGGGTTCTTCATCTGCGCAAACGTCGGGATAACGATGTTGCGTTCCTTCGCGCGCTGGATCGCCCTTTTCTGCCGTGCTTCGTCAATCTTAAGATCGATCAGTTTGTATTTGCTCATCATGGTTCTCCTTTATATCATAATTCTTGATTGTCTTTGTTTATCCGGGGTCCCCGGTGACGCTTAGCGTCACTGGGGTGTTATACGGGGTCCCCGGTGGCGCTTAGCGTCACTGGGATGTTATACCGGGGTCCCCGATGACGCGCAGCGTCACTGGAGTGGTTGCGCGGCGGTCTGCGGCTTGCCGCGTTTTACGAACTGCCCCCTGCCCTTTTGGCCGATATACGCATTGTTTTTCACGATCACCTCGCCGCGCGAGATAACCCGGTCAATCGCACAATGCAGCTCCATCCCCTCATACGGCGTGTAATCCACGTTTTCATGCAGCCGGTCGTGCGTGGCCGCATACCCCTTTTCGGGATCGATGAGCACGATATCGGCGTCGCCGCCCTCGCGTATGGCTCCCTTCTTCGGGTATAAGCCGAACAGTTTTGCGGGGTTCAATGCGCACAGCCGGGCAAATTCCACCGGCGATATCCGTCCCTTCATCACGCCCTCCGAGAACATTAGCGGCACGCGCAGCTCCACGCCCGGCATGCCGTTGGGGCATTTGGTGAAGTCGCTTCCGCCGAGCTTTTTCTTGAGCGTGAGGTCAAACGGGCAGTGGTCCGTTGCGATGGTGTCGATATCGCTGTTTTGGATATCCTTCCAGAGCCGGTCGTTGTTGGCCTTGCCGCGCAGCGGCGGGCTCAGGATATACTTCAGCCCATCCTCCAGCTCATAATAGCTGTCGTCCAGCAACAGGTACTGCGGGCACGTTTCCACGTATATGTTCTTCATGCCGTTCTGTTTGGCAAGATTGATGGTCTGCATCCCCAGATGGTTGGACAGGTGCACGATGTACAGCGGCGCATCGCCCGCCACGGCGGATATCTGGATCACCCGGTTCACCGCCTCCGCCTCGCAAGGCTCGGGCCGGCTCAGCGCGTGATAGATGGGCGCGGTGCATCCGCTTTCAGAGAACTCCCTGCGCCGCGTGTTTACCACCCCGTCGTTCTCCGGATGCACGGCGATCATGACGCCCAGCTCCTTCGCACGTCGGAGTATATGATAGATATCCTCATCGGACATCTTGAACCCATACGTCATGTATATCTTGAAGCTGGTGATGCCTTCGCCCGCCAGCGTCTCCATCATCTCCAGCACGCTGCCGTCCACATGCTGGATTACGCCGTGGAAGCCGTAGTCGATAACGGCTTTGTCCTGCGCCAGTGTGTGATAGAGCCTGATCTGATGATCGAGGCTGCAGCCCGCGGGCCCAAAGCCCGGATGGTCCACAATGGTGGTGGTGCCGCCGCACGCCGCCGCGATCGTGCCGGTGCAGAAGTCGTCCTGCGCGACCGCGATGCCCACGTCCAGGCAAAAGTGCGTGTGGACGTCGATGCCGCCCGGCAGCACGTACTTGCCCGCCGCGCCGATCACTTCGCCGTCGGTCAAATCCTCGCCAATGCGGGTGATGACGCCGTTCTCGATCAGCACATCCGCTTCTATGACTTCTGTTTCCGTGACCACTTTTCCGTTTTTGATGACCACATCTGCACCCTTACTTTCTGTATGCCGTTTGTTCCATCGGCAGGCGCGTTCTGTGCCTGCCGTCCAGCTTATAGTAAGCCCCTGCCACCGCAGGCGCTGTGGGAATCGTCGCGATCTCACCAATGCCCTTCGCGCCGTAAGCCGCGTCCGCCTTTTCTGCCTTGCTGACGAACTTGACTTCCATGTCCGGCACGGCGTTGGCGCGGAACAGGCCGAGTTTGGCGTATTTCACCTGAGGCACGCAGTCAATCAGCGGATAGTCCTCCGTCAGCGCGTAGCCCAGGCCCATGACGATGCCACCCTCCACCTGTCCTTCCGCGCTCTTCTGGTTGATGACCTGCCCGGCGTCGTACGCGGCATAGACCTTCGTGACCTTTCCTTCCTCATCCAGCGCCACCACCTGTGCGCCGTACGTGTAGGCGGCGTGGCTAAACGGATGTTCCTTGTCCGTGGTGATGGGGTCGGTGATGCAGGTGAATTCGCCGAAGAACTCCCGGCCTTCCAGATCGGCCAGCGTCTGCCCTTCGTCCAGCGCCTGCTTTAAGCCCTCGCACGCCTTGCGGACGGCCTGGCCTGTGAACATCGTCTGGCGGGAAGCCGTCGTCGTACCCGAGTTGGGCGTACGCTGCGTGTCCGGAACCTCGATCACCATATGCTCCGGCGTGATATCCAGCGTCTGGCAGGCCATCTGCAGCACCACCGTGTCCAGCCCCTGCCCGATACGCGCCGCGCCGGTGCGCACATGCACCTTGCCGCCCTCCACAGAGACGATGCAGCGCCCCGTGTCCGGCACGCCCACGCCGAGGCCTGTGTTCTTGATGGACCCGGCGATGCCCGCGATGGCGTGTCTTTCGTAATCGTCCTTGAGCGCCAGCAGGCACTCCCTGTAAGCCGTCGTCTTATCCGCGATCTGTCCGTTGGGCAGTATGCCGCCCGGCTCGATGGCGTTGCGGTAACGTATCTCCCACGGCGAGATGCCCGCGAGTTCCGCCAGCAGATTGAGGTTGGACTCCGTCGCGAATATGCTCTGCGTCACGCCGAAGCCGCGAAAAGCACCGCCCGGCGGATTGTTCGTATAGATGGCTTTGCCGTCGATATCCACGCACTGGTATTGGTACGGCCCCGCGGCGTGCGTGCAGGCCCGTTGCACCACCGGCCCGCCCAAAGACGCGTACGCGCCCGTGTCCGACAGTATGCGCGCCTTCATGCCCGTCAGCATGCCGTTCTCGTCGCAGGCGGTCGTCATCTCGATCTCCATCGCATGGCGCTTGGGATGCACGTTGATGCTCTCCTGCCGCGTGAACTTGACCTTCACATTCCGCTTTGTGAGATATGAGGCCAGCGCCGCGTGGTGCTGCACGCTCATGTCCTCCTTGCCGCCGAAACCGCCGCCCACCAGCTTGCTGACGACGTGCACCTTCTCGGGCGGCAGATCCAGTATGTGCGTGATCTCACGCTGCTCGTCGAATATGTTCTGGCCGGACGTGTATATCGTCAGGCCGTCCTCTCCCTCATAGCGGCACACGGCGCATTCGGGCTCCATAAACGCGTGCTCCGTAAACGGCGTATGGTAGACGTGGCTGACCACATATTTGGACTTTGCGAATATCTCTTCAATGTTCCCGCCGCGCTTGACCGTGTCGTGCCGCAGCACATTGCCCGTTTCATGCAGCTTGGGCGCGTCCTCGGCCAGCGCCATGCGGGGCGAGCTGAGCGGCGTCAGCGGCGTGTACGTGATGTCCACCAGCGCCTTGGCCTGCTCCAGCGCCTCTTCCGTTTCCGCCACGACGAGCACGATCGCGTCGCCGATATACCGCGTGATATCGCCTTTGGCGATCAGCGTGTCCCAGTCCTTCGAGAGGTGCCCGCACTTGTTGCTGCCGGGGATATCCTCGGCGGTGATCACCGTGATCACGCCGGGATGCGCCAGCGCTTTGGATGCGTCGATGTCCTCCACGACCGCCCTGGGGTAACGGCTTCTCACCGCGCCGGCGTACACCAGGTCGGGCACTTCCATGTCGTCCACATATTCGCCGGTGCCCAGCGTCTTGGCGTATGCGTCCAGACGGAACACCTCTTCGAATATCTTGCCGGATGACCTGTGCTCGGGCACCGGTCTGCTATCGCGGAAAAACTCCGCCGCCAGCAGTATGGCGTCAAATATCTTCTTGTACCCGGTACAGCGGCAGATGTTGCCCACCAGCGCCTGCGCGATCTCACGCATCGTGGGAGACGGATTTTTGTCCAGCAATCCCTTGGCGCTGATCACCATGCCGGGAATGCAGAAGCCGCACTGCACCGCCCCCGCCTTGGCAAAGCAGTAGGCGTAGACCTGCTTCTCATAGTCCGAAAGGCCTTCAACGGTGGTCACCCGTTTGCCGTCCAGCTTGCGGACGGACTGCGTGCAGGCCCGGCGGGATACGCCGTCGACCAGCACGCTGCACGTGCCGCAGGCGCCTTCACTGCAGCCGTCCTTAGCGGATTTAAACCCTAAATCCTTACGGAGGAAGCTGAGCAGGTTTTTGTCGGCGTCCGTTTGTATGACCTTGCCGTTGAGCTCGAATGTGACCAATTTTTCTTTACGGAATCAGGTGTCCGTAATCCTCCTTGATGGCCGAAATGACCGCTCTATATTCCGCTGAGAGACGGGCGTCGTCCATGGCGCACGGGAATGCCGCGCCGTCCTCGTCTCTGATCAGCATGCTCTTATCATCTGCAAACAGCACGCCCTTATTTGTGCTGCCCAAGAAACCCTCTTCGCTCCAGAACACTGTGAACTTATCCTTATACGGCAGGCCGGTATGCGGGCAGAAGAATCCGCAGTTGCCGCACTCGTTGCACATGCCGTCGATGTGTATCGCCTGCGGCTTGCCGCCGGCCATGATACCGACGTTGGCCCGGTTGGGGCACACCTCGCAGCAGATTTCGCACACCACGTCGCAGGTCAGGCACCGTGCGGCGTCGTTGGAATTACCGGTTTTGCCCGCCAGCACCGCCCGGCCGCTGCGGATGTTCTCTTCGTCAGTCTGCTTTGCCACGCGCACGAAGTCGTGCGGGAGGCCCAGCTTGCCGAGTATGTCCTTGGTGATGCGCTTGCTGTCCGCCATGGCTTCCACGATGGTGGCCGCGCCCCGCCGACAGTCGCCCGCCACATAAACGCCATCCAGATTCGTCTGACAGCTCTGCTCGTTCACGGCGGCATAGCCGCGGCTGGTCTGGTCGATATCGCTGCACGCGAACAGCTCCGTGTCCACGCGCGCGCCCACCGCGCTGATCACCGTATCGAATTCGAGCGTTCTTGACACGCCTGTGGAAACAACCTCACGGCGTCCGTCCGCACCCTTCCCGCTCAGCTTCATGACTTCCACCGTCAATAGGCCGTCTTCATATGTCACAGGAAACAGCAATTCCATAAACTCCACACCGTCCTCCAGCGCCAGCTTCTGTTCCTCAAGCTCCGCAGGCATGTAGGCGCGCGTCCGCCGGTAGACGATGCTCACTTTGGGCGAGCCGTTGGCCCGCATCGCGGCGCGGGCACAGTCCATCGCCACGTCGCCGCCGCCGATGACCGCCACCGTCTTGCCGAGGTCAAGCTGGCAGCTCCTCCCCTTGGACTGCTGCAAAAACTCCAGCGCATCGATCATATTGTCGCCGCCGCGCTTAACCGGGCAGGCGCCCTCTTTCCACGCGCCCGTCGCGATGACCACAAAGTCGTACTGGCTTTTGAGCGTTTTGATATCGATGTCAGCAACGCCGAACCGGAATTCCACGCCGGTTTTGAGCGCCAGCTGATAGTCAAGGTCGATGGTGGCCTGGGAGATGCGAAATTCGGGGATCACATACTGCACCACGCCCATCGGCTTGTCGCGCTTATCCAGCACGGTCACGGCCACGCCGTTCCGCCGCAGATAAACGCCCGCCGCAATGCCGCCCGGCCCCGCGCCGATCACCGCCACTGTCTTGTCCGTGTGGAGCGGCGCCTGCTTTAGATTGTCAATATATTTCTGCTGCGCGTTCTGCGAAGCCAGCTTCTTGGCCTGCCGAATCTGCAGCGGCTCGTCGTAATCGATGCGCGTGCACTTGGTCTGGCACGCGTGGCTGCATATCTCCCCCGTCACCGCGGGCGCGGCGTTGTCGATCGCGATGATCTCAAACGCTTTGTCGTAGTCGCCGCGGGCCACGCACTGGAGGTATTCGGGTATCTGCTGTTCGATGGGACAGCCGCCCTGCTTGCACGGCGCTTTGAAGCAGTCGAACAGCGGCAGGATGGAGTCCGTCTTGCGCGACTTCACCTCGCGCGCGGACTTGGGCGTATGCTTATCCTCGAGCACGCTGTCCGCCAGCGCGTTCAGTGTGGCCACATCAATCCCGCTGCCCTTATACGCGGCTTTTTCGGCCCTTTCGCTGAGCTGCTTCGCGCGCGCGTAGCCGCCCGGCTTCAATACCGTCGTCGCGAACGTGACGGGTTTGATGCCTGTTTTCAGCAGGCGCTCCACGCTCCACGCGTCCGCGCCGCCCGAATACGAGATGGGCAAAGCGCCGTCAAAATGATTGGCGAGCTTGCGCGCCACGTTGATGCTGAGCGGAAACAGCGCCCGCCCGGACATATACATAAACTCGCCCGGCAGTTCGTCCTCTTTGATCTGCACCGGGAACGTGTTGGACACCTTGACGCCGAACGCCAGACCCTGCTTTTTGGCGGTGTCCATCAGTCTCTGGATCAATGCCGCCGCATCCGGGAATTTCAGATCCTGGTCGAAATGCCGGGTGTCGAAGCTGACATAGCCATAACCCAGCTTGTCAAGAATGTCGCGCACAAAGTCGTAACCCAGCAGCGTGGGGTTCACCTTGATGAAGGTGTCCATCTTCTTCACGGTGAGGAAGTAGTTTGCGATCTTCTCGATCTCTTCGGGCGGGCAGCCGTGCAGCGTCGACAGCGTGATGGAAGACGAGACGCATTGCGGGATGCTCTCGATATCCTGCGCCGTCACATTCTCGAAACTGCCGATATTGTCCAGCAGATACGCGCGGCATTCCTTCCAGATATCCGTACCGCCCGCGTCCGCGATATTGTTGATGTAAGTGTCTATCTTCTCCGAGGTAATGCCCTTGAAGTCGTAGCCGACGCTCATGTTGAACATGACGTCCGATGTGTCGCTGATGCCGAACTCCTTCATCGCCACGTGCACGGCAAACCAGCCCTTGACGTATTCCTCATACGCCTGCTGCACCGTGAGTTCGGTGGACCATTCGACGTTGTAGCCCTCGTCTTCCGCGTTGATGCACGGGCGCGGGATGCACTTGCGCAGATCTTCGCCGTCCATCGTCTGTACCGTTTTCAGCTCCATGAAACGGAAACCCGCCACATACGACGCGACGAGGTTCTGGGCGAGCTGCGTATTGGGGCCCGCCGCAGGCCCTAAAGGGCTGCTCAGCGGCCTGCCCAATACCGTCACGGTATTGCCGGATTTGTTGCGGTAAAACTTAGCTTTGTGCACGCCGAACACGCTGTTTTGGCTGCGGTATTCCTCCAGCATCCAGCGGATCAGCATATCAAACGGCATTGGCGTCATTATCTCACTCATCACAGACTCCCATCCAAAGAATTCGCTGTCAGGCTCTCTTCCAGAAATCACTGGCGACGCTTTGCGCCTTCCGGTATATCTCCTGCTCGTCCGCCGTCTGGATCACTCTGTCTTTCATCACGAACCGGCCGTTTATCATCGTGGACCGCACGCTGCGCCCCATCATGCCGAAAAGGATGTGCGACGACGTGTTGTCCGCGGTGATGGGCGTGGGCGCGGCATAATCCACCACGATGACGTCCGCGTAAGCGCCTTTTTCGATGACGCCCAGCGGTTTGTTGAAATAGCGTTCGCATATCCGCGCGTTGTTCTTCAGCAGCATCTGTGCGGACTCGCCCCAGGCCACGCTGGGGTCGCCCATCTGGTGCTTGTGCAATATGTTGGCCACCTTGAACGATTCCAGCATATCCGTCGTGTAGCCGTCGGTGCCGAGGCCCATCAGTATGCCTTTGTCCATCATGTGCAGCGCCGCCGAGCAGCCCACCGCGTTGCCCATGTTGGACTCCGGGTTGTGCACCACGACGGTGTCGGTATGCTTCAATATATCCATCTCGCGCGCGTTGATGTGGATGCAGTGCACCGCGATGCTTTGCGGCCCCAGGATGGACGCGTCATTCAGACGCTCCACCACGCGCTTGCCGTATTTTTTCAGGCTGTCGTACAGGTCGTCGATGCCCTCCGCCGTGTGGACGTGGAAGCCCGCCCCGTTCGCCGCCGTGACGCACTTGTCCAGCGTGCTGTCGGACAGCGTGAACGACGCGTGCAGGCCGAACAGCCCCTTGATCATGTCGCTGGACTGCTTGTTGGCGTAGGCAATGAAATCCGCGTTTTCCTTGATGCCCTCGTCGGCGATTCTTTGGCCGTCCCGGTCGGACACCTCGTAGCACAGCGACGTGCGCACGCCCAGTTCTTCCGCCACCTCCGCGATGGTGAACAGGCTGTCCGCGACGCGCCCGGCGCTGGCGTGGTGGTCGAACACCGTGGTCACGCCGTTTCGTATGCCGTCGATGTACGTGGTGTACGCGCTGTACTGGATCTCGGGCAGGTCCAGCGCCCGGTCCACACGCCACCAAAGATTCTCCAGTATCTGCGTGAAGTTCCTGGACACCTTGCTGTCCGAGAGCGTCATGCCCCGCGCGAACGCGCTGTAGATGTGGCCGTGCGTATTGATCAACCCCGGCATGATCACCCCGCCCTGCGTGTCGTGGAACTCGGCTTTCGGGTATTTGGTTCTCATCTCCTGCGTACCGCCGTAATCCGCGATCGTATTTCCGTCCACAGCCACGCACCCGTCATGGATGACGGGGTTTGTCCCGTTCTGAGTGATGAGCACTCCGTTGCCGATCAATATCATAGCCGTATCCTTTCCGTCATCCTTACCTTACGGTTCGATGACAGTCCCTGTCCTGCCCTGAAGTCCATCCATCAGCTTGTCGAGCGACGTGATCAGCGCCCTGCACGACGGCTTACCCTGCACCACGCGCATCGCCGCCTTCACCTTGGGCAGCATGGAGCCCTTACCGAAATGGCCTTCGTCGATGTATTTCTGCGCTTCGCTGAGCGTCAGGTGATCGAGCCACTGCTCGTTCTCCTTGCCGTAGTTGAGCGCCACCTTCTCCACTGCCGTCAGTATAACAAAATAATCCGCGTCGATCAATTTAGCGAGCTTGGCGCTGGTGAAGTCCTTATCGATGATGGCCTCCACGCCTTTTAAGCGGTTGCCAATCTGTTTCACCGGTATGCCGCCGCCGCCGCATGCGATGACCACCTGCCCGGCCTCCAGCAGCACGCGGATGGTTTCGCTCTCCACGATGTGCTGCGGTTCGGGCGAAGCCACCACCTGGCGCCAGCCTTTGGGGAATTGCGCCAGCGCCTCGCCCATCTGGCGGCGCTTCTCAGCCTGCTCTTCGGTGAGGTACAGCCCAATGGGCTTGGTGGGCTCCTGAAACGCCACATCGTCCGGGTCCACGACCACCTGCGTGATGACGGTGGACACAGGGATATGCAGCCCCTGGTTGAGCAGTTCCTCGCGCAGCATGTTCTGCAGGTCGTAGCCGATATAGCCTTGCGTGATGCTGACGCAGACCGACATCGTGAATCGGTCGATGTCGTGGTCGATCTTATAGGTGTCGAAGCAGTCGGTCATCAGCCCCACCTGTGGGCCGTTGCCGTGTGTGACCACCACTTGGTAGCCTTCTCTAACGAGCTCGACGATTTTCTTGCTCGTGTTGCGGATGGCCACCATCTGCTCGGACAGATTTTCTCCCAGCGCGTTGCCGCCCAGGGCAATCACGATTCTTTTATTCACACAATCATCCTATCCATCTCCCTGCCCCAGAAAGCTACGCTTTCCGGGGACCCCGAGGAGACTCTTTGTCGATCAGGCTCTTCAAAACGGCGCCCGGTTCTTTAACCTTGCTCAAGAGGATCATTGCGGCGATGATGTACGGCTTGTTGCCCGCTTCCTTGTACAGCGGCACACGGTAGCGATCAAACACGCTTGCGGCCACTTCGCCCTGCGCGCACGACACGTCGGTGATGTCCGCCGGGAGGCAGTGCAGGTAGAGCGCTTCCTTGTTCCTGGTCAGGCCAATCATCTCTTCGGTGCATTCCCAGTCCTTATGCAGCGCGTTGTGCGCCAGCAGTTCCTTCTCCAGCGCCTTGATGCCATCGAAATCACCGTTGCCGTACATGTCCGTGCGCTTCTCCATCGCCGCATAGGGCGCCCAGCTCTTGGGATAAACGATATCCGCGTCCTTGAAGGCTTCCTGCATGCTGTTGGTCTTTATAAAGCTGCCGCCCGAAGCCGCCGCGTTCTTCTTCGCCACTTCCTCAACCTCGCCCATCACCTCATAGCCTTCCGGATGTGCCAGCGCCACATCCATGCCGAAGCGGGACATCAGGCCGATCACGCCCTGCGGCACCGACAGAGGCTTGCCGTAAGACGGCGAGTAGGCCCATGTCATGGCGATCTTCTTGCCCTTCAGGTTCTCCACGCCGCCGAAGTGCTTGATGATGTGCAGCATATCCGCCATCGCCTGCGTGGGATGGTCGATATCGCACTGCAGGTTGACCAACGTGGGCCGCTGCTCCAGCACGCCGTCTTCATGGCCCTGCTGCACGTAGCTGGACACATTGCGCATATAGGTGTTGCCCTTGCCGATATACATGTCGTCGCGGATGCCGATGACGTCCGCCATGAATGAGATCATGTTGGCCGTTTCGCGGACTGTTTCACCGTGCGCGATCTGCGATTTGCCCTCGTCAAAATCCTGTACCGTCAGGCCCAGCAGATTGCAGGCGCTGGCAAAACTGAACCGTGTGCGCGTGGAGTTGTCTCTGAACAGCGAGATCGCGAGGCCGCTGTCGAAAATGCGCGAGGAGATGTTGTTCTCCCGCATTTTTCTCAGCAGCTCGGCCACCTGGAAAACGCCCTGTATCTCGTCGTCCGTCTTTTCCCAGGTGAGCAGAAAGTCGTTGTTGTACATGTCCCTTAAGTTCAAACCGTCTATCGTCTCTACCAGCTTATTCATGTCGCTCATTATGCCATTCCTCCAATATCGT
The DNA here is from genome assembly GCA_023428025.1 of Bacillota bacterium. GTDB lineage: Bacteria > Bacillota > Clostridia > Christensenellales > SZUA-584 > SZUA-584. The sequence goes on along the minus strand of JAEYZN010000019.1, from coordinate 49,910 downwards.
TATTTGTTGTCTCTTTTGCTGTAGCATTCGGGGAGAGCCGCGTAAACGGCCGCGCACTTCACGAGGTCAGCCTTCCAGGTCTTCTCGTTGGGCGCGTGCGCCTGCGCTTCCTTGCCGGGGCCGAAGCCGATACAGGGAATGCCGTACCGACCCATGATGGACACGCCGTTGGTCGAGAACGTCCACTTGTCCACAACGGGGGTGCCGTACATGCCCTCATAGGCGTCCACCATCGACGTGGTGGCGATGTGGTCCGCCGGGGACACCCATGTCGGGAAGTAGCAGTCCGTGGGGTACACAAGGCCGGTGTAGGACGGTCTGTCGTATTTGTACATCGACACAACGGCGTCAAACTTTTTCACCGACGGCAGCGCCCTGATCTCCTCCAGCGCCGACTCATACGTCTCGCCGTCCGTCAAACGGCGGTCGATGGAGATCGCGCAGCTGTCTGCCACGGCGCAACGCGACGGGGATGTGAAGAATATCTCCGAAACCGCCAGCGTCCCCTTGCCGAGGAACGGGTCAAAATGCAGCCGCTCGTTGAGTTCCTTCACCTCGGAGATGATCTCCGCCATCTTGTAGATCGCGTTGTCGCCGCGCTCGGGCGCGGAGCCGTGGCACGAGATGCCCTTGACGTCCACACGGATCTCCATGCGGCCGCGCTGGCCTCTGTATATGTTGCCGTCCGTCGGCTCGGTGACCACGACGAATTCCGGTTTCACCTTGTCTTCGTTGATGATGTACTGCCAGCAAAGGCCGTCGCAGTCTTCCTCCTGCACCGTACCCGTCACCAGCACCGTGTATCCGGCCAGCAACCCTAAGTCCTTCATGATCTTGGCCCCGTACACCGCGCTCACGATGCCGCCCAGCTGGTCGGACGCGCCGCGTCCGCCGATCTCCTCATCGGTTTCGAAGCCCTGATACGGGTCGAACGTCCAGTTGTCGATGTTGCCGATGCCCACGGTGTCGATGTGCGCGTCATACGCGATAATCTTCTCGCCGTCTCCCATGGTGCCCAGCACGTTACCCATCTTGTCGACGACGACTTTGTCGAACCCGACCGCCTCCATCTCCTGCTTGATGCGAGCGATCACCTTCTCTTCGCCAGCGCTCTCGCCCGGAATCGCGATGAGGTCTCTCAAAAACCTTGTCATCTGTTTGCTGTAATTTTCAGCCGCTTGCTTGATCAATGCAAAATCCATAATTTTTATTCCCCTTAATATTATTTCAATATAAAATAAGGCAATAAAAGCATTGCCTTAACTGACAGAAGCGTTATTGAAGCCGTGCCTGTCTAAAGAATATAGCATCGTCGCCAATCCCGATTTACAAAAATTTTTTAGTTGCCAAAATATTTTTATGATTTGAATGTATCATCTTCCATTGGCTTTGTCAACGGATGTTGCCATACGTATTCATATTTTCGGTAGATTTCAGCTGTTTCATGATGTTCCGTCATAATCTCATTGAGCTTTTTCATTGTCATTGGGTTTTATTTCATTTAGAATACAGGCATACAATACAGGAAAAGCGGGATAACAGATGATCATTGCGGTTGTCGGCGCAGGCGGCAAAACCACTGTCAGCCATATCATTGGAAAAAGGCTTGCAGGCATGGGGCGCAAGGTGCTGTTCACCACCACCACAAAGATACTGATGCCTCCGTTTGGTGAGGTCTATTTAGGCGAACCTGACTGTATCAAAGCTGACGCTTCTTTTCTTGTGGCAGCCAGGCGCTTGCTGGACCATCAAAAGCTGAAGGGGTACAGCCCGGAAGACATCCAAACGATATCCGGTCTCCATCTGTTCGATGATATCGTCGTGGAGGCCGACGGCGCCAACAGGAAACCCATCAAAATCCCGAATGACACCGAGCCTGTCTATCCTCCGGACGTCGATCTGATCATCGGCGTGATCGGCCTCGACAGCCTCGGCCAGCCGTTATCGGATGATGTCGTCCATCGAAAAGAGCTTTTCGCCGCCGTCACGGGCGCAAGCCTGGACGAGTCCATCACCATCTCGCATGCGCTCAGTCTGATCAACCATCCGGGCGGACTTTTTAAGTCTGCACCCGCTTCTGTCCCCAAGGTTGTTTTTTTGAACAAATGCGATACAATTAATAGCGAAGTCAAAAAGCAGGTCCAGAGCATGGCTCGGCTTTCTTCATATCCGATCTTGGTCACGGGTTACAACGTTGATTGGTTTGAGGAATTCTATCGCAGATATATCGGAGTGGACACATGAAACAACGGCTCGCGGTCGTGAGGGGCGCAGGCGACCTCGCCACAGGAATCATCTATATACTCAGGAACTTTGGAGTCCTTGTCGTCGCCACCGAAATCGAAAAGCCGACGGCCATCCGAAGGACCGTGGCGCTGAGCGAAGCCGTCTATGAAGGCCGGGCCACCGTGGAGAATATCACCGGCATACGCTGCGACGATCCGGCGCAAATCTGCGGTGTGCTCCAGAGCGGCTTCGTCCCCATCGTGGTGGACCCGCAAAGCCGGGTCATCGGCGAGCTGCATCCGGATATCGTGGTGGACGCCATCGTCGCCAAAACCAATCTCGGAACCACCATGGATATGGCCGACATCGTGGTCGGCATCGGCCCCGGCTTTTGCGCTGGTCGGGATGTCCATGCCGTTGTCGAAACGGCGCGCGGCCACAATATCGGACGCGCGATATTCGACGGCATGGCGGAAGCGGATACGGGCATCCCCGGCGTCATCAACGGCTATGGCATCGAACGGGTCAACCACTCCCCGAAGGAGGGCGTCATCCGCTGCCTGCGGCAAATCGGCGACAGCGTTCAGGCGGGCGAAGCCATCGCCTTCGTGGATGACGCGCCGGTGAGGGCCAAGATCAGCGGCACGCTACGGGGCATCATCCGCGACGGGCATTGCGTGACGGAAGGGTTCAAGATCGCTGACGTCGACCCGCGCGACGTGCACGATCATTGCTTCACCATATCCGACAAGGCCCGCATGGTGGGCTTCGGCGCATTGTTTGCCATCAACCATCTCAGCAAAGGAGACTGCCATGTTGATTGAAAGAATTCCGGAGCTTATCAGTCAGAACAAGTCTGTCGCGCTGGTGACCGTCACCTCCGCCGGCGGTTCCACACCCGCCGAAGTGGGAAAAGAGATGCTGGTCGACAGTACCGGTAATATCGGCGGCACCATCGGCGGCGGCAATCTGGAGTATATTTCCGTCAAAAAGGCCCGGGAGAGCATTGAGAGGAACACGAGCAGCGCGGTTCATTTTGACCTGAAAGAAGATCTCGGCATGGATTGCGGCGGTGAGGTCGAGATCTTCATCAAGGTGTACAGCCCCGCGATCCAGCTTGTGTTGGTGGGTGCGGGCCATATTGGCCGCATGCTCTATCAATATGCCGACATTCTGGGTTACGACGTGACCGTGATCGACGACCGGGAGGCGGTCGCGGCGCGGCAGCATTATGCCCACGCCAGAAAAATACTGGTGGGTGATATCGGCGAAGAATGCAAGAACCTCGTCATCTCGCAGCCGACGACCTATGTGGTCATCGCGACGCACGGGCATCGGTGCGATGAGCTGGCTCTTTATCACATGATACAAAAAGACCCGAAGTATCTCGGCGTGATCGGCAGCCGAAACAAGGTGGCCGTCATGCTTAAGAATCTTGAGCAGAAAGGGATCCCAAAAGAGAAGCTGGACGCCGTCTATACCCCCATCGGCATTGCGCTGGGCGGCGGCCAGCCTGCCGAGATCGCGCTGAGCATCATGAGCGAAATACTGCTCATCAAAAATGAAGGAAAGCTCATGCATATGCGGTCGCTTCCGGGCGGCTGATTCTTATGATCAGGCGCGTCGGGCGAATTCTTTAAGTCCATCTATCAGCTTATCGATTTCCCAAAGCTCATTGAAGCAGGACAGGCTGACGCGCAGCGTTCCGGACTTTTCGCTGCCAATAAAGCTATGGATCAGCGGCGCGCAGTGCAGCCCCACCCTGACAACGATATTGAAGCGCTCTTCAAGATACTCAGCAATATCACGGATATCGTATTTCTCGCTGATCAGTGAAAACAGCGCCGTCCTGCCGTCCGCCGTTTGCCTGCCAAGCACTTTCATATATAGAATCTCTTTTATTCTTTTCAGAAAATAAGCGGTGAGTTCGGCTTCCTTTGCCTGGATACGCTCTCTATGGCTTTGAATAAACCCAATGGATTTTTTCAGCGAATAAATGCCCGGCATGTTCTGAGTGCCCGCCTCCGTCAGTTCCGGCATGTCCAGCTCAGGGTCAAGCACCGTGGAATCGAACGTACTACCGCCCAGCATCAGCGGCTTCAGCCTGATGCCCGCCCTCACGTACAGCCCGCCCAGGCCCTGAAATGAAAAGAGGTGCTTATGCGCGGTAAAGGCCAGCATATCGATGCCCGCCTCATCCACATCGATATCCCAGACGCCGGCGCTCTGCGTGGCGTCCAGAAAGAATACGATGTTGTTCTCTTTCGCGATGCGGCCGATCTCTTTGATATCGAACACCGTGCCCGTCACATTGGATACGTGCGTCATCACGATGAGCCGGGTATCTTTCCTGACAGCTTTGCGGATATCCTCCGGTGAGATATCTCCATCCCGGCTGCACTCAACCAGCGTGACCTGCACGCCCCTGTCCTTCTGTATTCTGAAAAGCGGACGCAGCACCGAATTGTGCTCGCACACCGTGGACACCACATGGTCTCCGCTGTTCAGCAACCCGAATATGCCCACGTTCAGCGCTTCCGTCGCGTTCTTTGTGAAACCTATCCGCAGAGGGTTGCCGATATGAAAAAGGCCTGCGATCTCCTCACGGGTATCGTAAGCCGCCTGCGATGTTCTGATGGAAAGCGCACTGACGCCCCGGCCCATGTTGGAGAAGCTTTTGGCCGCATCGATAAAGGCGCTGTAAACGCATTCCGGCTTCTTCAATGTGGTGGCGGCGTTATCAAAATAGATCAGATCGTTTTCCATTCTATCACGCTTCTTTTGCTGCCTTCTCTTGTCACCAGATAAACCTTCTCCCCCAGCACGCGCTTCTTCAGAAACGGAAACTGTTCGGTTCCGACCTTAATACCCAGCCCGCAATTCGCGCTGATCTCCTGTGGTATGGGCACCAGACGGAGGCCAGCGAATTCGCCCGCAAGCTGGCGTTCCATCTGTATCGCGCGCTGGCTGGAATCGAAGCAGATCATATAATACGTTTCTTTGTCCGCACCCGCCATCGTCAGATCTGTATCAGCTTGCCGGCGGACAGCTTCGCCTGCACGATCGCGTACATATTGGTGACGCTGCCCACCTGAAGCTTGTCCTGCAGTCCATAGTAGTTCAGGCAAAGCCCGCAGGCCATCGCCTTCACACCCCGCTGTTCCAGCTTTTTCAGGTCTTCGATGGTGTCCGGATTCTCGCTGGCCAGCTTGACGCCCGCGTTATACATCAGTATCGTGGCGGGTAGCTCGTCAGATTCAGTCAGCGCGTACAGGAAATTCTTCATCAGCGTTTTGCCGAGCTCAGCGTTTCCCCGGCCCATCTCATTCGACGACAGCACGATAACGCCCTCTTTTCTCGGAGCGTTGTTGACGGCTTCGGGCTCGGCGTCGACCAGCCTCACCTCAACCACATAGTCGTTCTGCTCTTTGGATGAGTCGAATGGGATGTTGAGCTCGCCCAGCATCTTTTCTATGTTCTCTTTAGACAGCTCGTTGTCCACGATGGCTTTTATGTTTTCGCCCGTCGTCTCTTTCAGCGCCTTTTTCAGCATGATCACGGGAACCGGACAGGTTTCCCCTCTTGCATCCACGATCTTCATCAGCTATTCTCCTTTAAACACTATCGCTTTGTCCTGTCTTGTTATCACTTCACCGATTATTTTACTCGGAATGTCCAGCTTGTTCAGTTCGGCCAGAGCCCGCTCGGCGTCACCCTTCTCCAGCGTTACCAACAGTCCGCCCGAGGTCTGCGCGTCAAATATCAGTTCCGCAGCGGCAAAGGACAACGCCTCATAATCAATCTGGCTGCCGAAGCTGTTGCGGTTCTTCTGCCCGGCTGAGCTGACCAAAAACTCCGCCGCATACTGCTTGGCTTCGTCGAAACAGTGCATGTCCGGCTCACTCATCAGCAGCGTCACATTGGACGCGTTCGCGATCTCCAGCCCGTGCCCCGCCAGTCCGAATCCGGTCACGTCGGTGCAGCCGTGAATGTCGTATTTCTTCAGGATGTCGACCGCATACTTGTTGAGCGTCGTCATGGACTGTATAGCCTTTTCAACGGCTTTGGGACTGGCCTCCTTCACGCGGTTGGCCGTGTTGATGATGCCCACGCCCAGCGGTTTCGTCAACATGATGGCATCCTCGACCCTTGCGCCCGCATTTGTGAGGATTTTTTTCGGATGAACGAGGCCGCTGACCGACAACCCATACTTGATGGACGCGTCGCTGATGCTGTGTCCGCCGACCAGGCAGGCCCCGGCTTCGTGTACCTTGGACGCGCCGCCCTTCAGAATCTCCTCAAGAACGCTGGTCTCTTCCTCTTTCGGAAAGCACACGATATTCAGCGCGCAGATCACATCGCCGCCCATCGCGTACACATCGCTGAGCGCATTCGCCGCCGCGATCTGCCCGAACAGAAACGGGTCCTCCGTCATCGGCGTGAAGAAGTCCAGCGTCTGAATCAGCGCTGTCTGCTCATTGATCCTGTAAACCGCGCCATCGTCCGCCGTGTCGTACCCAACCAGCAGGTTCTCGTCCCGGTACTTTGGAATATTCGCAAGAACAGCCCGCAGCGTCTGAGAATCTATTTTACAGGCGCATCCCATGCCTGCTTTCAGGTCAATCGTTTTCAAAGCATGTCACCTTTACTTTATTATCCGTGTCAACGATACCAAATTTCCATCGCCTTTTCAACTTAATGATTATCAAAATCCATATCATTTTAGTCTGAAATAGCGATTATTATCATTTGCGGCGCTAGCCCAGCCCATGGAATGACATCTTCATCTTATACCGCCGGATGGCAGTGCTGGCGCTGACGGGCTGCGCTTGCCGTCAGTTTCGCGCGCAAACTCCGTCATGCAGTTCCAATACCGCTTGGGCATGTGGCTCATCCGGCAGCGCGGGTTGCGCCGCTCCTTGATCTCAATCGTCTTGTAAAACAGCCGCCACAGCTCACGGAACTTCATTTCCTCTTCATCGGGTTCAGGCTGCTCGAACGCGTCCACCCCGGATATGCTCACCGAACGGTTTTGATGCAGCAGCACCATGCCGTGCGTCCTGTCGTATATCAGAAAATTCTCTGCCGGATATCGCTCGTGAAAGGGCTGCGCCAACAGCGGCAGCACAAAGTTCTTGGGCTCAATCTGCGCCGTCAACACACCGCTTATCTCTGAGAAGCGGACAAACCCCTGAAACAGGTGCGCCTCATGGGTCAGATGCTGGACAGCCACGGTTAATTCGTGAACCGGGTCGTCCGTCAGGCGGCTCATCACCTGCCTGCCGTAACGGTAGCCCAGGCGCATGAACCGGAGTATGTAGTGCTCCTTCCTCGGGTGGCATGTCAGAAACGCTTTGCGTATAAAATCCAGCGCCCGATATCCCATCTTGTTTGGAATAGACCGAAGCACCCGCTCAGCGCGGTCCCCTCGGGTGTCAATCAGCCTGACGGGCAGCAGCAATGGCAGCGGCACGTTGTCCGGCAACACATCGGCAGGCAATTCATTTTTCTCGTAGCTCTCAAACACGCAGCACATCAGCCCGTCGAAGCTGCCGTCATAGCTGTAGACCGTCAACACGGATTGCGGTTCTTGCGTCTCGCGCATCACAGTTCTCCGGTCAGGCATTTTTGCAGTTCCTCCTGCGCCAGGGACGGATGCTCGAACAACGACAGCTGCCGGGGTCTTCCCGTCTCATTGCAGGTCAGCGCCGTCTCCATCCGCCCGCGCATCTGTTCAGACAGCAGCGCCTGGAGCAGCACGTCCTGCGCGGTGTCCAGTCCGTCGGGGCGTTTGCCCGTGCAGGTGATAAAATACTGCGCCCGCTTCAGCACCACGCCCAGCTTTTTGAGACCTGCGCAATCGAGACTTCCCGTCCGGCGCGCCACAACAATGCGCTGCGCGCTGCGCACGCCGATGCCCGGAACGCGCAGCAGCGTTTCATAAGACGCGCGGTTGACCTCCACAGGAAATTGCTCGGGATGGCGAAGCGCCCAGTTGCACTTGGGATCAAGAAACGGGTTGAAGTTGGGGTGTTCGTCGTCCAGCAGCTCCGCGGCGGAGAACCCGTAAAACCTCAGCAGCCAGTCCGCCTGATAGAGCCGGTGCTCGCGCAGCAGCGGCGGCTTGGTGTCCTTTGCCGGAAGCAGCGAGCTCTCCACAGTAGGGATATAGGCCGAAAAGAAGACGCGTTTCAGCTTATACCGGTTATACAGACCTTCCGTCAGGTTCAATATTTTCAGGTCGTTCTCTCCCGTCGCGCCCACAATCAGCTGCGTGCTCTGCCCCGCCGGAACGAACCGGGGTGTGCTTCTCACCAGCGCGCGCTCGCTTTTGAATTGCATGATGCGCTCACTGATGAAGCCCATCGGCGTAAGGATAGCCTGCCTGGTTTTGTCGGGCGCGAGCAGACGCAGGCTGGCCTGAGACGGCAGTTCAATGTTGACGCTCATGCGGTCGGCCAGCAAGCCCAGCTGGGAGAGCAGCGCTTTATCCGCGCCTGGGATCGCCTTCACATGGATATACCCGTAAAACCGGTATTCATCGCGCAGGATGCGCAGCGTCTGGATCATGCGTTCGACCGTATGGTCCGGACTTTTGATGACGCCGGAGCTCAAAAACAGACCTTCTATATAATTGCGGCGATAGAACGCGATCGTCAGGTCTGCCAGCTCGCGCGGCTCGAACGTCGCCCTGGGGGTATCGTTCGAACGCCTGTTGATGCAGTAGGCGCAGTCATAGACACAGACGTTGGTCATCAGCACCTTCAGCAACGAGATGCACCGCCCGTCGCCGGAAAAGCTGTGGCAGATGCCGCAGGCCACAGCGCTGCCCAGGCCACCAGGCTTTGCTTTTCTGTTGACGCCGCTGGATGTGCAGGCCACATCGTATTTTGCCGCGTCTGCCAACACTCTGAGCTTTTCATATATGTCCACAACGGTTCACGCTCCTTGATTGTCATCATACATTAGAACATATGTTCTTGTAAAGTCTTTTTCAGAACATCTATTCGTATTATAGACAGCCCTTGGGTGAAAAAGCGTACAGTAAAAATGCACCGGATTTACCCAAGTTTTAGTATGGGCAATAAAAGTAAAAAAGCGGGTCGCGGAGCCCGCTTTTTTCGTATGAATCTTTGTAAGACAGTTAGATCAGCAGATTCTTCTCAGTCTCAATGTCAAACAGATGGATCAACTCTTCAGGAATCCTGAAATTGATATAATTCGTTTTTCCGTGCTCGAATGTGATTGTATTGATGTCTGTCGTCTGGACGCGTATCACCACGTCCGTTTCATCCACGTTCACATGGAGGAAAATCTCGCTGCCCATCATCTCCGAAACATCCACCGTGGCCTTGATTGACTGTTTGTCATCCGGCGCCGCCAGCGTCATGTGCTCAGGCCGGATGCCGAGCAGCACCTTACCGGATTCCCGCTTACATTGTTTCAAAATCCTCTGCTTGCTGTCCGGCAGCCTGATCTCGGTGTCCGCAACGCTGACCGCATACTCTCCGTTGCTGAGCTGTAGGTCTGCCGTAAAGAAGTTCATCTGCGGTGTGCCGATGAACCCGGCGACGAATTTATTGGTCGGTCTGTTGAAGACATCCTGAGGAGCGCCGATCTGCTGGATAAAGCCGTCCTTCATGATGACGATCCTATCTCCCAGCGTCATGGCTTCTATCTGGTCGTGCGTGACATATATGAACGTGGTATCGATGCGTTCGCGCAGCTTGATAAGCTCGGCGCGCATCTGATTGCGCAGCTTGGCGTCGAGGTTGGACAGCGGCTCGTCCATCAAAAACACCTTCGGTTCGCGGACGATGGCGCGCCCGATCGCCACGCGCTGACGCTGCCCGCCGGAAAGCGCCTTGGGCTTGCGCTTAAGCAGCTCCGTGATGCCCAGAATTTCCGCCGCCTGCTTCACCTTCCTGTCGATCTCCGGCTTCTTCTCTTTTCGCAGCGTGAGCGCAAAAGCCAGATTCTCATAGACTGTCATGTGCGGATAAAGCGCATAGTTCTGGAAGACCATCGCAATGTCACGGTCCTTTGGCGGTATGGCGTTGACCAGCCTGTCCTCAATATATAATTCACCCGCGGTAATGTCTTCAAGCCCAGCCACCATGCGCAGTGTTGTCGATTTTCCGCAACCCGACGGCCCGACAAGCACAATGAACTCCTTGTCTGCTATTTCAAGATTAAAGTCCTCTACGGCGGTCACATTCTTCTCATAAACCTTTTTTATATTCTTCAATGTCACGTTTGCCATAATCAACAGCTTTGCCGCGCTTGCGCACAGCTCACCCCCGCCTTTTTGAGGCGGCGGCATTGCAGCCAGTCTCCACGCGGCTGCACCGCAAGCTGACGCGGTAAAAATCTTGCCTCCTTTTTCGCGCCTGAAGCAGAATAGGTGGAGCCGCTCCATGCCGCGTTAATGCGTATCGTCGTTGCCGTATGGTTTCAGACATTTGCCCTGCCTATTGTTTTCGGGCCGCGTCCATGAATGGTTTCCCATGATTGTCCAATTCGGATATCCTTCTGCAATATTCTGAGTAACTGATGCCGGCGTATTTTTTGAAACAGCGTCCGAAATAGTTGGGGTCGGGTATCCCCACAGCCGTGGCGGTGCAGAACATTTTCTCATTCAGCTTTGCCAGCTGCATCGCTCTTTTCATCCGGCACTCTGTCAGGTGCTCCACGAACGAACTGCCGATCTCCGTCTTGAACCGCCGGCTGAGGTAGCTTGGGTTAAACCCGAAAGTCTGAGCGATGGATGTCAGGTTGAGGCTGGAATCAGTATAGTGCTCCTCCACATATTTCGCTATGCGCCAGATCGTTGACGGTTCGATCTCACAGCCCTCCTCCGCTTCCTTCACCGTCTCGTCGATGGATTGCACCACCTTGCTCAATACTTCATAGATTTCCGACCGCACCACGGGCTTTAATATGTAGCCGCATACGGGAAGGCCGATACACTGACGGGCATACTCAAACTCGTCAAAAGCCGTGAGTATGATGATTTTCAGCTGTGGATACCGGGTGCTCGCCAGCTTCGAGAACTCTATGCCGTCCATAAACGGCATGCAGATGTCCACAAACGCGATGTGCGGCCTCAGTTCGTCGATCTTGTTCACCGCCTCAATGCCGCTGCCTGCCTCTCCAACGACCTCAAGGCCCATGGATTCCCAGTCGATGGACTTTTTGAGCAGCAGGCGGGTCGGTTCCTCGTCATCAATCAGCATCACTCTAAACATGAGTCAACCTCTTTTTTCTTGCTTTGGAATAATGATTTCGATCTCGGTGTATTCGCCTGGTTCGCTGTGAATCTCGATCACCTCATGATGATTGCAGTGATAACGTATGCGCTCAATCGTGCCTTTAAGCCCGAATCCAGACCCCACGTTTTCTTCCATGGAATCACACGAAAGCGCTTCGCTGATCTGGTCCGCAGTCATGCCCACACCCGTGTCGTATACGGAGATGTGAACAGTATCGTCCTTTTCAAACACACTGATCCGTATTATCCCCTTTTCCCCTTTCAGCCGCACACCGTGATAAAGGCTGTTCTCTACGAGCGGCTGCAGTATGAGCTTGGGAATCAGCATATCCAGCACGCTCTCGTCAAGTCTATACTCGTCCGCAAACACTTCGCCGTACCGGAGCTTTTGCAGCGCCAGATAATCCTTGACGATCATGATTTCGTTCCGAAGCGGTATCTCTCTGCTGCCCTTGCTCAAAAAATTACGGTAAAAGCTCCCCAGCGTCTCCAGCGCATCATGCACCTTCGGCGCGTCGCTTTTCAGCGCCATATAGCTGATCGTCTCCAATGAGTTATACAAAAAGTGCGGCTTAATTTGCTCGTGCAGCATACGCATCTCCGCCTTCTGTATGCTCTTCTCCTTTTCAATCAGCTGCGCGATCAGTTGATTGATATGCACGATCATGCTGTTGTAGCTCTCGGCCAGCTTTCTCAACTCATTGTTAGGCAGCGTCAGCTTGATCTCATGAAGCTCCCCGTCCGCATGTGTATTCGTCATGGCCTCTGTCAGTAAGACGATCGGCCGCGCGATGTTGATGGATATAAAGGCGCCGCTTCCAAAGACGGCCAATATGAGCGCCGCAACCAGCGTGATGGTGATCCATAATGTCTCCCAGGATTGAAACCCTGTGATGGATACATCGCTTAAGCTGACCAGGACGATGGGCAAATGCTCAGTGCTGTAAGTGGATAATACCTGCCAATTCCCGCTGTCATACCTTTCTTCCCAGAAGAACCCTTTATCCACATATTCGGGGCGGAATGAGTTCCTCAGGCTGTCGTCGCCCCATACCGCATTGCCATCCTGATCAAAAAAGCATATCAGCCGATTCTGACCGAAATTCTTGATGGCCGCATACAAAACGCTGGACGTAAGGTTGACGATCAACGTTCCCGTTATCTCCTGCGTGTTGATATCGTAGATATAACGGGCCATCGTGATCAATGGCAGGCCAGTGCGCTTCCGGAAAGCGCCGTTTCCATTGATCATGATCGTGTTTCCGCCTTTGGCCGCCCGCAGCGGCGCCGACCACTCGGGCGTCGCCATCAGCTGCTCATCAACTTCCATAACACCCGAACCGGTACTGACATACTCACCGTCCAATCGGTACACATAGACGGAATCGACAAAGCTGTAAATATTTGTGATGCTGAATATGCCGCTGCAAATGGTCGTTGAATTGTATGCCCTGCCGCTTCCGGAATCGCGCAGGAACCCGATAACATCAGAGTTCAGCATAATCAGACGGGACATTTCTTTATATCTGTCCAAGCTTACCCCGATATTGTTGCTGATGCCCGTCATCGCGATTTCACTGCCGGAAACTTCGTTATCGACCGCAGCCCGAACCATAAAGATGCTGTAAGACGCTATGAATATGACGCAGAAAATGGATAGGATCAATAAGAAAAACTGCCACGTCTTACGTTTTAATGAGTGCACGCTGCGCTTCGATTTGGCCGCCTGAATGGTTGACCACATTCTTTTTACCCCACGTGCAAATAGCCATTGTATTCTGTATATATGTCTCATTCTATCAGACCGCGCGATTTCTGTAAATTAAAACTGCCATGCCTGCGTCAGCATCCTTTTCCCATACCCTTTTTAATCACCAGCCCTGATACATTCCTCCTTTCAGCCTTTGATTGCGCCTGCGCTGAAGCTCTCGTGAATCTTCTTGCTGATAAATGCGTACACAATGAGCGTCGGGAACGTCGCCAGCACCAGCGCCGCGCCGATCGGTCCCCATTGCGTCGTATACGCGCCTGAGAGCGTTTGTATCCCCACCGTGAGTGTTCGGTATGCCTCGCTGCTGATGAATATGACTGCGAACATCATCTCATTCCATGTCTGTATGAACGTGAATATGGCAACCGTGGAGATCGCGGGCCGCATCATCGGGAAGATAATGCGTGCGAATATCCCCCATACGCTGCATCCGTCAATACACGCGGCTTCATCCAGCTCCTTGGGGATATCCTGCATAAAACCGACAAAAATGAGTATGGCGATGGAAAGCGCGAACGCCGTGTAAGGCACGATCAGCGCCTGATATGAATTCGTCATCTTGAGATTGGACAGCACAAGAAACACGGGCAGTATCGCCGCATGGATCGGGATGGTCATCCCGAGGATGAACATGCTGTTCATCATCTTGCGCCCTTTCCATATCAGCCGCGTCAGCGCAAAGGCCGCCATCATCGCGATAAAGACTGTCAGTATGATGGTGATTCCGGAAACAATAAGGCTGTTCAGAAAATACCGCCCCATGTTTCCCGCGCTGAGGGCGTCCGCATAGTTCTGCCATATCCAGTTATGCGGCAGGCCGATCACGTTTTCACCAAATATCTCGCTGTTGCTCTTAAGCGAGAACGTGAGCATCCAATAGAGCGGGAACAGATTGACAAACGCCCAAACACCAAGAAAAATGTAAAGTAATGTCTCTTTGACGCTGAACCGTTTTTTGGGGCGGAGCAGATTGTTTTGCTGTAACTTCATCGTTCCGCCTCCGTTTTAAACGTTTTTCGGATAAGCACCGCAAAGAAGAAACATAAGAATATGAGCAGCACGGCGATGGCGCTGCCAAACCCATAGCGGTTCCTCAGGAACAGCATGGACACCAGCAGCGTGCTTGGCACCTCTGTCGCGTGAGCCGGCCCTCCGTTCGTCAATATATATATCAGGTCGAAGACCTTCAATGAACCTGTGACAGAGATGATGACACATACCTTCAGCACCGGCCTTATCATCGGGATGATGATGCGCCGGTTGATCTGCCACTCGGACGCGCCGTCGATGAGAGCCGCCTCCCGTATCTCGGGCGGCACTGTGCGGACACCGGCGTACATCAGCAGCATATGGTATCCTGTATACTGCCACATTGTGGGTATAAACGTTGAAAGAAGCGCTGTGTTACGGTCTCCCAGCCACACACGCGTCCATGACTCCAACCCGGCAGCCTTCAGCGCAACATTCAGAATACCGTAATCGGGATTGTACATTTTCAGCCATAGCTGGCCGATCACCACGGTTGACATCAGAACGGGGATAAAGTACACCGACAAAAAGAAACGGCTTCCTTTTCTCCCCTTGGCCAGCAGCAATGCCAGCAGCAACGAAAAAGGCAGCTGTATGAATATGGACATCCCCGCATAAAGCACCGCGTTCAGCAATGCTTTGGGAAAATTGACCGCCTTGTTGGTAAAAAGTTCAACGTAATTGTCCACCCCAATAAACTTCATGTCCGTAAACCCATTCCAGTCATGCAGGCTATAATAGGTGGACATGATGATGGGGACGATGATGATGCCGATAAACAGTATCATCGCTGGCAAAAGAAATAATACGATCGCGGGTTTATTTCTATACAGTCTGTTCATTCAGCCACTCCCCTTAAGATATGATATCAAAAACGGTTTGAAGACGGATATCGGCCCTCCATCAGGCAGAGCCGCCTGCGGAGGGCCAGACATCCAACCGCGCTTTACAGCCAGGCTGTGTTATGGAGCAGATTATTCCTTGAATCAGGTCCCAAGCTGTGCCGCCAGGTTCTCAACGAACTGCTGGGGAGTCACGTCTCCAAGATAGAGCTGCTGGAGGTTCTCCAGATACACGCCCGCGTCTTCAGCCTGCATCAGCGTGTCAAACCAAAGCGTGAACGAGGTTGCATCCGCCACAAAGGAAGCGACTTCTTTTGTGATGGGATTGACGGAACTGTCGTCATAGTCGATCTTCCAGGCAGGCAGGCCGGTGCCGGCCAGATAGCCATAGTGGGAAACGCCCTTGGCGATCTCGAACATGGCTTCGGAGGCAATTTCCGGGTATTCCGTGGAAGCCGCCACCATCAGCGAGTCGGACGGGCCGCCCATGAAGTCGGTCAGCGCGGCGTTGGCGCTGTTGAGGACGGGAACCGGGACCACGCCGAAATCATCCGGATTGGCGGCATCCGTCAGAATGGAGCCGGGCATCCAGCTGCCCATGATGTACATCGGGACTTCGCCGGAATAGAAGGTGGCGCACGCTTCGTCGTTGGAGAGCGCGATCGCGCTGTCGCTGTAAGCGCCCATCTTGACCAGTTCGGTGAACTTGGTGGACGCGTCGAGGAACGCAGCAGAATTGTAGCTGTTTTTTCCGTCTTTGGTCAGCACGCTCGCAAGCACTTCCGGGCCGACGGATTTTAAGGTAAACGCGTCGTGAGCCTGGGCAAGCACCCATATGTCCTTCGCGCTGATGCCAAACGGTGTGATGCCATTGTCCTTGAACGTTTCACAGACCGTGATGAGTTCATCCCATGTGGTCGGCGCTTTCAGGCTGTATTTCTCGAACATGGCCTTGTTGTAGAACAGCATGGATACGTTCATTGTATAGCCGGAACCGTAGATTTTACCGTCCCATGTCAGGTTGCCCAGCATCGCCTTGGGCAGCGCGTCTTTGTACTTCTCGTACGCGGCGTCAACGTCCAGCACACGGCCGGATTCCACAAAGGATGTCGAGAAGCCGCCGCTCCAGGTGAAGAAAATGTCCGGAAGTTCGTTAGCCGCCACAGCAGCCTTGATCTTGGTCTTGTAAGACTCGTTTTCAAACGTCTCCATGACGATCTTAATGCCCGGGTGAGAGGCTTCGTAATCCGCGATCGACTTCAGATAAGGCTGATGGTGCGAATCGCTCTCCGTTGCGATCGTCCACATCGTCAGCGTGATCTCTTCGGCAGGTTCTTCGGACACCGGCTCCTCAGCGGAGGGCTCCACTGCCGGTGCTTCGCTCTGTTCAGCCGTATCGGCAGGAGGGGGTACCTGCGGGTTGCATGCGGCCAGGGGAACGAGTATCAAGACAACCAGCAATAAGATAATGACTCTTTTCATGACCAGACTATCCTCCTTTTAATTTTGGATAGATTCATTTTAGGTTTATACGCACTTGCAGTAAATGGCATATCGTTACCACTAGACGCATTGTTTTTACCTCCTTTTCAGCCAAAACGGACTAATTTGACCTTGGGCAGGTAAAAAAAATACTTCCTGTTTCGTATATGAAGCACTAAACACACCTCCCGTTTTTGAAAGATGTGAATGATGCTTGATTAACACAATTCTGAGACCTGGTTTTATATCAGTTGCATTAAAGCGTGATTTCCGTTTGCGCACAGACGCAACCCGTCAACTGGGCGCTCAATCCGTCCGGCTGGCTGATTCCCGCGAAAAGCGTAAAGCTGTCGCTGTCCACCAACCGTCTGCCGTTGTCGTCCACCACCTCGAACGCGGAGGGCGCAACAGCGATTCTGATCTCCTTGACTTCCCCTTTACGCAGAACGTCCCGCGCAAAGCCGCACAGCTGATGGTTGGGGACCGCCCAGCCGGATTTGTTGTCACGCATATACAGCTGGAACACCTCTTCAGTGTCGGACTCTCCCTCGTTTTTCGCAGTAAAACTGGCTGTGCCGCTCCCCTTGTCGTAGCTGAGCCCGCTGCAAGCCACACGGGAATACGTGAGCCCGTATCCAAACGGATACAGCACGTTATTGCGGGCATACCGATAAGTACGGTTTTCCATCGCGTAATCCTCGAAAGGCGGCAGGAGCCCGGCAGTTTCATAAAATGTGACCGGCAGCTTGCCCGAAGGCGATATATCGCCAAGCAGTATTTCCGCGAGCGCCCTGCCGCCCATCTGTCCGGGATACCACGCCTGTATAAGCGCATCCGCATCATCAGCAAGAGGGTTCAGCGAACTGCCGCTGGCCACAACGATCACGGTGGGCTTTCCAACGGAAAGCACCTTTTCAATGAGCAGACGCTGGCTTTCGGGCAGCAGCAGATCCAGTTTGTCTCCGGCTGCGAACGCGTTGCCCGTATCGCCTTCCTCACCCTCCAGCGTGGCGTCCAGCCCAACACAGAGCACCACGACGTCCGAATGCTTCGCCACGATCATGGCTTCCGAAAGGCCGTCTCCCGGCTGTGAAAGCGGCTGCAAACGGTCGCGGAACAAGTGGCTTCCCTCGGAGTAATACACCCGGCCGGGGAATCCGTCTCTGATGCCCTGGAGGAATGTGACGCACTCATCGGCTGTGCCGTAATAATTGCCGCGGAGCGCGTCGATGCTGGCCGCGTTGGGGCCGATCACACCGATGGTTTTGACGGCTGCCCTGTCCAGCGGAAGCAGCCCGTTGTTTTTCAGCAGTACCATGGATCTTCTTGCGCATTTTAGCGACAGCGCCTTATGGTCATCGCAGCCCACGGTCTCATAACCGACCCGGTCATACTCGGTCTTCTCATCCAACAGGCCCAGCCGCGCCCGTGTTCTGAATAGGTGCACGGCAGCTTTTGTGATATCGTCCTCAGTGACCAGGCCCTCCTTATGAGCGATGAGCAGACTCAGGTACGCCGAACCGCAGTTGCAGTCGCAGCCCGCCTTTAGCGCCATCGCCGCCGATTCAGGCATCGTTGCCGTCACCATGTGGCCCGTGTGGAAGTCTCTGATTGCCCAGCAGTCGGAGACAAAATACCCGTCGAACCCCCATTCCTTCAGCTTGCCCATCAGATATTTGCTCGCGCAGGCCGGTTCGCCGTTGAGGCGGTTATACGCCCCCATCACACCCTCTACGCCCGCTTCTTTCACCAAAGCTTCGAACGCGGGCAGATACGTTTCGGCAAGGTCCTTTTCGGATATCTGCGCGTTGAAGCTGTGCCGCACGCCTTCCGGACCGCTGTGCCCCGCGTAATGCTTGGCACATGCCGCTGTCTTCAGATATTTCCCGTCGCCCTGCAAGCCCTTCACAAACGCCACGCCCAGACGGGACGTGAGATATGGGCATTCGCCATAGGTCTCCTGCCCCCGTCCCCACCGCGGGTCCCGGAATATATTGATGTTGGGCGACCACATGGTGAGCCCTTTGTAGATGTCCCTGTCTTCATGCCGGGACTGCGCGTTAAACTTTGCGCGCGCTTCCGTGGCGATCACGCACGCCACTTCGTGCATGAGTTCCACATCAAACATGGCTGCCAGACCGATTGCCTGTGGAAACATGGTGGCTGTCCCGGCTCTTGCGACGCCATGCAGTCCTTCGTTCCACCAGTTATACGCAGGCAGCCCCAGCCGTCCGATTGCAGGCGCGTCATATCTGAGCTGGGATGCGCTTTCCTCCAGCGTCATCAGTGCGGCAAGGGCATCAGCACGTTTCTGCGGGGCCAATTGAGGATTTTTGTAATCTTCCATAATTCTCTCCTGTCAGATTTTCCTGCAGCTGTTTCCTGTTAAAAGACAAGGTTCCAGTATGATGTTCTCCAACTTTTTTGTTGTGCTCACGCCCAATATCTGTTTGATGAGGCTTTCCGCCGCTTTCGCCCCCATGCCGGTCGTGTCCTGCCGGATCGTCGTGAGGCGCGGATAAAATAGCTGGGCAATCTCAATTCCATCGAAACCCACGACGGAGATATCCTCCGGCACCGAAAGCCCATGGTCACGCACCGCGTTAACCGCTCCAACGGCGCTGTAATCGTCGCTGGCAATCACGGCCGTGGGCCGATCCCGGCGCCCCAGCACCGCCGCCATGGAACTGTATCCGCCTTTCAGCGAGTAGTACTTAGACTGTACAAGCATATCCGATGAGAATTCCTCTCCTCTGGCTTTCATCGCCTTCTCCAAGCCTTTGATGCGCAAGTTTGTGATATGCTTGTCATCACCGTGCATGTAAACGATGTTGCGGTGCCCCAGATCGTAAAGATGGTTATACAGCAGCGCCATGCTCTTGTCGCAGTCGGTCATGACACCGTTTATGTACGGGTCTGAATAGTCGATGGCGATCTTGGGCAGGTCGCTTTCGATCAGTTCGCGCGCATCCTTGGAGGAGTGATTTGTATTGACGATGAAGACGCCATCCGCCTTTCGATAGCGGCAGTGACCATAATACGAAAGGCCCATCTTCCCCACCCGGCTGGAAACAAAGACGATATCATAGCCATGTCTTTCAACAACACTTTTAAAGCTCTCGATGATCTCCGCGAAAAGATAATGCCTCAGCCCCATCTCAGAGCCATCCTGGCACAGCACGCTGATCGTCCATGTCCTGTTCTGGCTTAAACCCTTGGCGCGCCCGTCCGGGATATAGTCCACCTGAGCGGCGGCCTCCCTGACTTTCTGGCGCGTGGCCATGCTGACGTCTGTCGCGCCGCTCAATGCCTTGGAAACTGTCGCCGGAGACAGCCCGCATATTTTTGCAATGTCATAAATAGTCGTCATGAGTTTCTCCCCGAAACCGGTTTCGGCATGCAGTTAGATTGTATATCAATCTCCTTAAATTGTCTATACAAAGATTTTGACGAAATTAGATATACCTGCTTCATTATTTTAATAAGGAAAATGGAACAGGGAGGAATCTGTTCCAAAATAAATTGAATAGCATTTGATTTTGCCGATGTCCGGATATGTTTCAACCCGCACATCAGAGGGAGATGAGAAGAAAATATATACCGGCGCCGCAGACGCCCGCAATTACAATATCGCTCCATTCGTCCGGATAACCTTAGAGAACCAGCCCGCCGAATCCTTCAGTATCCGCCGCTGTGTCTCAAAGTCCACATAGACCAATCCGAAACGTTCGTCATAGCCTTCCGCCCATTCAAAGTTATCAAGCAGGCTCCAATGCAGGTAGCCCTTTACCGGCACGCCCTCGTCGATGGCTTTTTTCAGCGCCAGCAGATAACGGTTTAAAAAATCGATACGGTCGGGATCATGCACCTTGCCGTCAAGAAACACACGGTCATTGCAGCTTTGCCCGTTCTCGGTGATATAGATGGGCAGCCCGTACCGCCTGTACAGATGGCTCATCCCAGAGTGCATCACCTCAGGCGTCACCGGCCATTTGCAGGCTGTCAACGGGAAGCCGGGATAGCATTTGATACGCTTTCCGTCCTGCCCCACCTGGCTTCCGTTGTATATGTTCACCGCCAGAAAGTCGGGTTTCTCAATCAAAACCCAATCATCCTGCGGTACCGCAGCTTCAAAATCTCTGATGAACTGCGGCGCATTTTCGCCGTAGCTGTGGAACATGATGGGGTCCATCCCGATGTTGAACGTGAACATCCAATCGTCTTCGCTGAGGCGGAACGACGCTTTGTAGGCGGCTTCCCGTCCTTCAGCATTGTCCGTCTCCGTGTAGCACAGGCGGCCCGTCATCACCGCGCCGATCTCAACAGGCTCCGGGCTGGTTTCCCGCAAAGCCTTTGCTGCCACGCCGTGTGCCAGCGCCAGATGATGAAAGCACGTGAGCACCTCGTCTCTCGACAGCTTAAGACCCGGCGCATGTTCACCGTTTCCATACCCCAGCATGGCCACGCACTGCGGTTCATTCACCGTCATATAATGCTTCACTCGTCCGTTAAAGCGTTTGCCAATGTCTTCGGCATATTCACGGAACGCGTCCACAGTCGCGCGGTTCAGCCAGCCTCCCTTTTCCTGCAATGCCGACGGCAAGTCCCAATGGTACAGCGTCACCCAGGGTTCGATGCCGTTCTCCAGCAGCATATCAATCAGCCGGTCGTAATAGCACAAGCCCGCCTGATTGACCGGCCCCGTTCCATCCGGGATCACCCGCGGCCAGTTTATCGAAAAGCGGTAGACTTTAATGCCGATCTGCTTCATAAGCGCGATGTCCTCGGGATAACGGTGGTACGAATCGCACGCCGTATCGCCCGTGTCATCGTTCACCACATGTCCTTTGCCGGAATCGTGACAAAAATCATCCCAGATGCTGCTGCCCTTTCCGTCGGCATTCCAGGCGCCTTCGCACTGGTACGCCGCACAGGCCGCACCCCAGACAAAACTTTTGGGAAACTCGCTCATACCGTCACCTCCACGATGTATTCTTGTCGAGCCTCGTCTGCCGGAATCAAATCACCGTCGATCTTTGCACCATTGACTGTGAGCGAATATGCGCCTGTATGCCTGATGTCGATCCGATAGACAGCGCCCCTGTACTCCCGTATGATTCTGCACATGTCAATGTGGCCCGGCAGGCACGGTTTGATGCGCAGTCCATCCAGCATCGGCATGACACCCAGAATCGCCTGACTGACGTTGACGAACGCCCAGGCCGCGGTGCCCGTCAGCCAGCTGTTTTTCGCTTCACCCTCGTTGAAGGACGCGCGCGCCGCGATGGTCTGCGCGTACGCATACGGCTCGCTGCGGTGGATCTCGCTCTTGTCTTC
This sequence comes from Bacillota bacterium, assembly GCA_023428025.1. Lineage (GTDB taxonomy): Bacteria > Bacillota > Clostridia > Christensenellales > SZUA-584 > SZUA-584. The sequence goes on along the minus strand of JAEYZN010000019.1, from coordinate 27,952 downwards.
AAGATACGCCGGAGATATGCGGCGATAAATGTCAAACGCCTCGTCTGCGCGCCCGACCACCGTCTCCGCAATGCTCACCCACGGGTTGTTGTGGCTGAACACCGATCCGTTTTCCTTGTATCCCTGCGGATAGCTGGATATCTCACCCAGCTCCTTGTGGTAGGTCGTATAGCAGGGGGCAACAAGCTCCATTCCATATTCACTCAGCAGATGCTCCCGCGCGGAGTCCAGCGCCATCGTTGCCCTTCCGTCCTCCAACCCGATACCCGCCATCACACAAAAGCCCTGCGGCTCAATGAATATCTTTCCTTCCTCGCACATATGGCTGCCCACCGGCTGCCCTGTCGCGTCATACGCGCGCTTGAACCATTTCCCATCCCAGCCATACGAGTCCACAGTGCCCACCATATCAGCCACGGCGCCCAAAACGTCTTTGGCTTCATCCGCGAGGCCCAGCCGACCGCAAAGCTCGGCATATCTTCCGCCATACAGCACAAACATCGCTGCGATAAAAACGCTCTCAGCCACGCCGCCTTCAAAGTTGCCGCAGGTCTGGAAACTTTCACCTGGCTCGGTGCTGAAACAGTTGAGATTCAGGCAGTCGTTCCAGTCTGCGCGGCCTATCAGCGGCAGTCCGTGCGGTCCACGATTATTCATGCTGAAACGGATGCTGCGCCTTAAATGCTCCATCAGCGGGCGCTCGCTGTCCGGCGCATTGTCAAACGGGACCGGCTCATCCAGTATCGAATAATCTCCACTCTCCGCGATATAAGCGTATGTGCAGGCCACCAGCCACAGTGGGTCGTCGTTGAAACCGCCGCCCACATCATTGTTGCCGCGCTTGGTGAGCGGCTGATACTGATGATAGGTACTGCCGTCCTCCCATTGCACCGACGCGAGGTCGATAATGCGCTCCCTCGCGCGTTCGGGTATGAGGTGCACAAAGCCCAGCAGGTCCTGGCAGCTGTCCCGAAAGCCAATGCCGCGCCCTGTGCCGCTTTCGAAATAGCTGGCCGAGCGGCTCAGGTTGAACGTCGTCATGCACTGGTACTGGTTCCATATGTTCACCATACGGTCCAGCTTTTCATCCCCGCTGCGCACCTGATAGCGCGCCAGCAGCTCATCCCAGTAGGCCACCAACGCCGAGAGTGCGGACTCTGCCGCCGCGGGATCGCGGAATTTTGCCATCACGCGGCTGGCGTCGTCTTTACGGATAACGCCCGGCGATATGAACTTCTTTTCCTGTGGGTTTTCACCATATCCCAGCACGAATACATAAGTCTTCTTGTCTCCGGCCTTGAGCGATACCTCAAGCTGCAGCGCGGCAATGGGCGACCATCCGTGCGCAACGCTGCCCGAGCAGGCGCCTTTCTCCACCGCGACGGGGTTCTGCCAGCCGCGCAAGGGCCCGAGAAAAGCATCCCTGTTTGTGTCAAAGCCCGAAATATCTTCGCCCACGCCATAGTAAGCGTAATGCCTGCGCCGCTCGCGGTATTCTGTTTTGTGATAAACAACGCTGCCTTCCACCTCCACCTCACCGATGTTGAGGTTGCGCTGGAAGTTGGCCGCATCGTCCATCGCGTTCCACAGGCACCATTCCACCGCGCCGTACAGCGTCACGCTTTTGTCCGAATCGGACGTATTGGATAGCGTCAGCAGGTGGATCTCACAGTTTTCGCCGATGGGCACAAAGCAGGTGAGCGCTGAAGACAGCCCCTCCTTCTCGCTCTCAAACACGGTATAGCCCAGACCGTGGCGGCATTTGTACGAGTCCAGCGGTGTATCGCAGGGATGAAACGCGGGGCTCCACGCCGCCTTGCCCCGTTCCTTGATATAGTAAAACCGGCCGCCAATATCGGCAGGGACATTGTTGTAGCGATAGCGGAGCAGCCGCATCAGCTTCGCATCCCGGTAGAAGCAGTAGCCACCGCCCAGGTTGCTAATAAGCCCGAAAAAAGACTCGTTTCCCAGGTAGTTGATCCAGGGCAAAGGCGTGTTGGGTGTCGTTATGACATATTCCCGTTTTGCGTCGTCAAAATATCCGTATCTCATGCATGCTTCCCCCAAAGGAGCCAATCTATGTCTTCTCCCGCTACACCGTCTCATTCAGTTGGTCGATCGTTGCCTGAAGTCTTTCCGCGTCAAACTGATTCTGTCCAAAGCTCAGCACCGCTCGAAGCGGCATAAAGGCTTGCATCGCTTCCACCATCTCGTCACGGACCGCCTCCCTCCCCGGACCTTCCTCTCCGCTTTCCTCTGTCGGGAAAGTAATGGCAATGCTTTGCAGGATCGGCTTGATAAGGGTCCGGCGTATCGGATTCTTCACGATGTCCATTACGATGCTGTTATGGTCAAAGTGCTCCGGCAGTGCCACGGTGGATTCCACCGTCACGCGCTGTGTCAGTACAATATCCCGCGAGGATCTGGCAATCTCAATATCGAACTCACCCGTTTCCACATGCCAGTCGTGGATGTCGCGGTTCCAGCAGGCGAACGCGCGCTTATCCAGTGAGAATATCACCGTAGCCGTTTCACCCGGCTGCAGCGCCACCTTGTCGAAACCCTTCAGCTCACGTATCGGACGAATCGCCGTGCTTTCGATATCGGCCACATACAGCTGCATCACCTCTTTGCCGAACAAAGCGCCGGTATTCGTCACGTCCACCGCCACCGTTAGCGTATCAGTGTCCTTTAGTTGGGTCTTGTCTACACGAAGGTTTGAATATTCAAACGTTGTGTAAGACAGGCCGAATCCAAACGGGAACAGCACATCCATCTTCTTTTTGTCGTAATAACGGTAACCCACGAACACCCCTTCGCGGTACTCCGCAAGATCATGTTCCCCGACATAGAACAGGTAGGACGGATTATCCTCCAGCCTGACCGGGAAGGTTTCAGGCAGCCGGCCACTGGGGTTTGCATCCCCAAGCAGCACGCGTACCGTCGCAATGCCCACGGCCTGCCCGCCGAGATACGCTTCGATTATGCCCTTCACTTCATGGGCCCACGGCATCTCCACCGGCGAGCCGTTGTGCAGCACCACCGCCGTATTGGGATTCACCGCCGCTATGGCGCTGATCAGTTCATTCTGGCAATCCGGCAGCCGCATATGCTTGCGGTCGTATCCTTCCGACTCGTAAGCGTTCGGCAGACCTGCGAACACCACGGCCACCCGGGCGCTCTTTGCCGCCTTTATCGCTTCTTCTATCCACTCGTCCGTCGTGCTGTCGGAGTCGATGTCGAAGCCCTTGGCATAAACGATATCCAGCCCTTCCGATGCTTCCAGCGCATTTGTGGTTTTAAAGCAGTTAACGTGTGAACTCCCGCCCCCCTGGAAACGCGGCTTTTTAGCAAACTCGCCGATAAATGCGATCCTATCGCTTTTGTTCAATGGCAGAACACCTTCGTTTTTCAGCAGCACCATGCATTCCGCCGCGATCCCGGCTGACAGCAGGTGGTCCGCGTCCTTGTCCCACGGCGTTTCCGGCTTTGCGTTTTGCAGGTATCGCTCGTTGACGGTCAGTATCCGCTCGCAAGCCAGATCGACCAGCTTTTCATCCAGCCTGCCCGCACGCACCGCTTCCACGATCTTTTTATCGTTCACGCCACCGGAGGCCGGCATTTCCAGATCGACCCCCGCTTCGATGCCCTTAACGCGGTCCACCACCGCTCCCCAGTCGGTCACCACATAGCCGTCGAATCCCCACTCATCGCGCAGCAGGTCTGTCAGCAGCCAGCGGTTCTCCGCCGAATAGACGCCGTTGATACGATTGTATGAGCACATCACCGTCCACGGCTTCGCCTGTCTGACGGGTGTTTCAAACGCGGCCAGATAGATCTCGCGCAGTGTTCTCTCGTCCACTTCCGAGCTGGAGGACATGCGCCGGTACTCCTGATTGTTGGCGGCAAAATGCTTGAGGCTGGTGCCCACGCCGCGGCTCTGGACACCTTGGATATGCGCCGCCGCGATCTCCCCGGCGAGGTATGGGTCTTCCGAGAAATATTCAAAGTTCCGTCCGCACAGCGGAGAGCGCTTGATATTGGCAGCGGGGCCGAGAACCACGCTCACACGCTCATGCTGGCAAGACGCTCCGATCGCTTCCCCCATTCGCATTACCAAGCCTCTGTCAAACGAGGCCGCCGTGGCGCAGCCCGCGGGAAAGCAAACCGCCTTGATGCTTTCGTTCACGTCCAGGCTTTCACTGTCTTCCACCTGCTTGCGCAGTCCATGCGGGCCGTCGCTGACCATGCATGAGGAAACCCCCAGCCTCTCAATCGGTTTGGTATGCCAGAAGTCCAAACCAGAGCATAATCCGGCCTTTTCCTCCAGCGTCATCTGCGCGATAACCTTTTTTATATCCATGCGACTAAGCTCCTTGATCTGTTTTATCTGGCCACCCCAACCGTGGATAAGTCCCAAGGCTCGTATATCTTGGGGACGTCGCTGATCAGACGGCGCGTATACGCCGCTTTGGGATTGAGTATCACCTCATCCGCCGTGCCGCTCTCCACAAACCGGCCATGCTCCATGATGTAGACAGAATCGGAGATGTAATAGGCAAGCCCGATATCGTGCGTGATGAAAATGATCGTCATGCCCACCTCGTCACGCAGCTGCAACAGCATATCCAGAATGGTCGCGCGCGAGCACGCGTCGATCATACTTGTCGGTTCGTCCGCCAGCAGTATCTTCGGTTTCAGCAGGAATATGCGCGCAATCATCAGGCGCTGCATCTGCCCGCCGGACAATTCGAAGGGATACTTATTGGTCAGCTCCTCAAACTTCAGATTGACGAAGCTGCACGCTTCCGTCATCATCTCAATCTTTTTGGCTTTGGAGAGCCCTCTGCCGCCCCGCATATGGATACAGTCCAGCAGCACCGTATCGATCTTGTTGAACACGTTGAACGAAGAAAACGGGTCCTGAAAGATGGCCTGAATCCCTCTCCAATACTCCCTCTTCTTGCGTTGGGTGCCGATATCCCGCTGCTTGCCTTCAAAGAAAACTTCACCCTCCGTCACATTCATCAGCCCCAGCAGCATTTTGGCAAGCGTCGTCTTGCCGCTGCCGGATTCTCCCACAATGGATATCAGTTCGCATTTTCGGAATTCGAAGTCAACATGGTCAACGGCGACGTTTTTGCTTTTGCCCAGGCCAAACACCTTTGTCACACCCTTGCCGGACAGACAAAGCTCTCCTTTTTCCTTCGTGATGCAGCGTTCTGCTGTCGCTATCATCTCACTCACTCGTATACACCTCCCTGAGCGCCTGTTCGGGCAGTATGCAGCGGTATTCACGTCCGCCGGCAAGCTCTCTGAGATAAACGTTGGAGACCTTGCACTCCGGCTTCACATATTTGCACCGTTCGGCGAACCGGCATCCCGACGGCGGCTTCTTAAGGTTAGGCGGGGTTCCCGGTATGGCGGTCAGCTTGATGTCGCGCGTCCCTTCCTCCGGCACAATGATGGAGCCCATCAGGCCCTTGGAGTACGGATGCAGCGGATCAAACACCACTTCCTTCGCGGTGCCCTTCTCCACGATCTGCCCCGCGTACATCACCATAATTTCGTCCGTCACGTTATACAGCAAAGGCAGCTCATGCGTGATGAAGATCATCGATTTGATGTAGCCCTTTTCCATCAGCTCTTTGAGCATCCTGATGACCATCTTCTGGCTTGTTACATCCAATGCGCTGGACGGTTCGTCTGCAATCAGCACCTTCGGCGACAATATCGTGGATATGGCGATAACCGTCCGTTGTTTCATACCGCCCGAAAGCTCAACAGGATATTTATCCAGCACGCTTGCAGGCAGCCCAAGCGCCTCAAATCTCGCCTTGACGCGCTCATAAATGTCCTCATTCTTTGCCTTTGGCTCGTGCGCGCGTATCACGTCTTCCACAAAGCGGATGATCTTGCGTGTGGGGTTCAACGCGTTCATTGCCGCCTGCGGGATATACGCAATTTCAGTACCAAGGATCGTTTTGCGCACGTCGGCTGGGTCCATCTCCGATATATTGTGGCCTCCAATGAGAATATCGCCCTCCATGTAATACAGCGGCGGAAAATAGTAGCCCATCAAGCTCAGGGCCAGCGTGGATTTTCCGCAGCCGCTCTCTCCCGCAATCCCAAGAGATTTGCCCTCTTCGATCTTTAAATAAACATCGCTCACCGCATAGATATCCTCGCGGAACCGCGTCACATACTTCGTTGTGAGGCCTTTGACCTCCAGCATCACTTTACCCATAACCGGCCTCCTAGTCTCTCAGAGTGGGATTGAACACCTGATCGAGTCCGGTATTCATCAGATTCATCGAAAAGCTGATCAGCGCGATGGAGATAATGACGGGGAAATATGCCCACCACGCGCCGTTGATGTGCGCCGTATACGCCATCGCCCAATACATCATCAGGCCCAGCGTAGGCATCTCCGTTGTCCTTGGCCCAAGACCCAGTATCGAAAGCTGTGCTTCCGCCAGTATCGCCGTGCTGATCTGAAGTATCAATGCCATCACCACATAAGATGCGATATACGGCAATATATCGGTGAGCAGGATACGCATCAGCGAATGTCCGGAAAGCTTGCTTAAGTTGACGTGATCCCGGTTTCGCAGCGACACCACCTGTGCGCGCACCGCCCTGGCTGTCCACACCCACGATGTAAAGCCGATGACGATGGCCACCGTCGCTGCGCCGCGCTGGTCCTGACCGATGGAAAATGAAATCAGAATCAGCAGCACAAACGATGGGATAACCGTAAACAGGTTCGTAAAGAACATAATCGCATCGTCCACAAATCCACCGACATAACCCGCAAGCAGCCCCAGCGTCAGTCCGATAAAAGTGGCGATGACGCCTGCAATGAGACCGATAAGCAGAGACGTCCCTACGGATGAAACGAGTTCATTCAGCACGTTACGTCCAAAATTATCCGTACCCAGCGGCAAATTGATCACATTTGCCACTTCGCTCACATTCACATAGTCGGTATCCGCGACCTTGCCAATCCCTTCCATCTCCCCTGTATCCTGATTTTCAACCATGATGTACAGCCCTTCGGAGCCCAGTATGGTGTTGAGCTTTTCATCAAGCCGCCCGTAGTATTTGCGTTTGGCCGAGGTCATGCCTTCGAACTTGAGCTTGCTGTCGAAATTCGTCTCCCACATTTTCAGCAAGTTCTCGGTATCGTCGATTTGGATTTCTGTTTCCGGTATACCAAACGCGACCAGCCAGTTCTTCATTTCGATCCGGTCTTCATCATTCAGTTTACTGTCAATGCGTTTGGCAGCCGCCTCATCCAGCTTGAATGTATACACTTTTTCGGTGTTGAGGCTGTCCTGCACAGATACGTATGTTCCCGGCTTAAAGAATGTACCGAGGCCGATCATTTTAAGCGGATCGTCCGGTACGAACAGCGGATAGATGACGACCGTCAGCAGCATGATCATGAGTATTGAGAATCCGATCAGGAACTTCGGGGAATGGAAAACCTGACGAAACATATTTTTCATGTATTTACCTCCTCCCCCTTAATCCATTTGTGCTGCTTTAATGCGCGGATCAATAAAGCCGTAGAGTATCTCGATAAGGAAATTCGCCAGCAGAACCATAATAGATATGATCAGCGTCGCCGCGGAGATAAGCGGATAATCCGTACCCATAACAGCATTGAATATTGTGGAGCCCAACCCCGGATAATTGAATATTGTCTCCGCGACAAGTGCGCCGCCAACCATCGTCCCCAATGAAAGAGCCAGGCCTGTGATCTGCGGCAGCATCGCATTGCGGAACACATACCCCACGATCTTTCTATCCTTGATGCCTAAAAAGCGGCTGTATTTTACGTAATCAGCGTTTAATTCGTAAATGGACATGGAGCGCATTCCGATCGCCTGCCCACCGATCGCAATGGTGACGATAGACCAGAACGGGAGCTGGTAGTGCTTAATGACCGAACTGACAAACTGCCAGGAAAATGTCGGGATCAGATCGAAGCTGTATCCCCCCGATGCGGGCGCTACCTTTAGTTTGATCGCGAATAGAACCAACAGTATGGTTGCCATGCCGAACGCCGGAATGCTGCTTGCGAAAAGGCAGGTTGGCATGAGTATTTTATCGAAGCCTTTTTTGATATAAGCGGCCAAGGCTCCCAGTATATTGCCTATTAGCCAGCCTACTATGATTGCTGGAAATTGCAGCGCGATTGTCCACCATATCGCGTTGGCAATGATATCGGAAACCGGCCTTGGATATTGGCTGAACGAGATGCCCATATCCCCTTGTATCAGATTCCTGACATAATTGAAAAATTGTACTTCAACGGGCTTATCCGTCCCGAACTTGCGGGCATAGTCTTCATAGACCAGCTGAATGGCTGTCGGGTTGTTCATGCCCACTGCGGCCTTCGCGGTGATGACTGCAACAGGATCCCCCGGCATCAGCCGCGGCAGAATAAAGTTGAGCAATATGGCGCAGACCAGTGTGATCAGCATCCATATGACTTTCTTTCCGAAGTATTTTCGATAGCCTTTCATGATTGAACCTCCCTCAATAACACCCCATGAGCCACGGAACTTATGTAAAGGGCTTCGGGATATAGAGAAGGCAGCCATGCTTTAACAGGCTATTAAAACATGGCTGCCTCTCAAATCGTCAGCGATTACGGATTGACAAGCTCAAGATTGTAGAGCCCGGCAATGCCATAGCCGCAAAGCAGGTTCGTCGGCGGGATATTGTTGCCGTCGTCCAGCTCGGGGAAGTTCGTCCATACCGACTCGTTCACGGCATGGAACAGCTGCGGACGGTACATCAGTGAGAACGAAGGAACTTCGGTGAGATAGAGCTTGACCGCTTCGGTATACAGTTCTTTCAGCTTCGCAGGATCGGTTTCCTTCGGGATAGCCGCGACGATCTCATCAGCCTTCGGGTTCGAGTAACCACCGAAGTTGCCGACCCAGTTGTTCTCCTGGCCCACAAATTCGCTGCTCATAAACTGACGCACGCGGGACCAGGGCTGAGTCGCGGACGCACCGTCGCCCGACCACATAAAGATGTCATAGTCGGTCTGGTTGCCGTTTGTGAATACCGTCTGGTACACCTCCCAGGTGGGGAAGTTCGTCGTGATGTTAATGCCGATCTTCTGTCCGGCTGCCGCGACGATTTCCATAGATGCCTGCCAGTCAGACCAGCCCTCCGGGCAGCAAGCCTTGTATTCCAGGTTCTTGCCATCGATTTCACGGAAGCCGTCTCCGTCTTTGTCCACGATGCCCGCTTCATCCAGCAGCGCTTTCGCACCTTCAATGTCGTTGCCGGCCCACTGGAGGTCTTTCACAGCGTCATGGTCAAACGCAGCCTGCTCGCCATCGGTCGGGTTCATGATGGACCTCGGCACATCCGCAAACGTCGGGCTCTGATTCGTCATTGCGTTCGCTATGATGGCATCATAGTCCACCGCCAGCGCGATCGCTTTGCGGACGGCCACATTGTCGAGACCATAGGACTTCATGTTGTACCATGCCGTCGGGATGGCCGTGCAGATGCCGTACGGGGGTTCGTCAATATAGGTGGAGATAGGCAGCCCTTTCTCGAGCCAGAGTTTCTGTATATCGGGCAGGAACTGCTGGTTGACGTCGATCTCACCCGCTTCAAACGCCAGCTGGCTGGCCTCGTTGCCGTCATAAACCGTGTGGCAGATATACTTCGGAACAGGCAGTGTGCCCCACATGGACGACGCCTGGCCCCAGTAATTGTCATCGCGGATGAAAACGACCTTCTGATCATCATCATAGAAGCTCTTGTACGGACCGGAAGCCACAAAGTCAAGGCAGGGGTCGCTCTTGAACGCATCCGCCTCTCCGCCAGCGCGCTCTTCTATCTTCTGGGTATAGGCTTTCTGCGCAACATAGCATTTGCCGAGGTATTCAACGACCTTCAGACCGTTGACGGGTTTGCCGTCCGCGTCCATCTTCGCATAGATCACGCAGGTTGAGGGATCAACCGCTTCGATTTTCTCGACGTAGTCCCTGAACTCGAGGCCTCTGTTTGTGTCATACTTAAGATGTGTTGCGTAGGTATAGGCGACATCTTCCGCCGTGACGGACGTGCCGTCGCTCCACTTCGCATCGGCATTGATCTTGACGGTGATCTTGGTATGCGCGTCATCCCACTGATAATCACCGTCGGCAAGCAGCGGATACATCTTGCCGTCCAACAGGTTGTACATGTACAGCGTCTCCCAAACGGGCTGCCTTGCAGGCTCTTCCGTTACGGCGATGGCGTTGTTCATGTCAGCACTGTACGGGTTCCATCCGACAACACGGCCATACTGCAGGCCGGCGACGTACAGTGTCTCGTTTCTGGGAAGCTCTCCGCCGGGTTTCACCTCTTCCGAGGGTTGTTCGTCGGGAGCCTCTGTTGCAGGCTGTTCGCTGGGAGCCTCTGAGGGGGGGTCAGAGGTAACGGGCGTTGTGGGCGCGCATGCGAACATCGTAGCACAGATCATCATGACGACGACCACCAACGCCATTATTCTCCACGTTCTTTTCATTTTGTATCCTCCTTTTCATCAATTAAAGACCGTTATTGCGGTCAATCCATATTCAAATTAAAGTTGTTTGACGGTTTCGCCCTCCCACACCACGCCGGGCACCACCACGCGGTTGGGGATATAGGTTTTTGGCGACTTGATTGCGTTGACCAGAAGCGTCGCCGCCTGCTCACCGATCTGCTCGGAATCCTGCTTGAGCGTGGTGAGCCTGGGGCGCAGCACCTGGCTTAAATAGATACCGTCGTAGCCCGTCACGCTAATGTCTTCGGGGATAGCCAGGCCGTGGCGTTCAATTTCGTTCATGCCGCCGATAAATGAGAAGTCGTCAGGATACATGATGCACGTGGGTCGGTTTTTTAAAGACAGCAGGTCGCGCGTCGCCAATCCGCTCTCACGCGGGTCGTGGTAGACGCCTGCGCGTACATATTCGTCGGGTATCGTGATGCCCAATTCTTCGCATGTCTTATGGAAGCTGGCCAGGCGGAAACGCGTCACAGCCGTGTCTTCACCGTGGATGATCGCGATCTTTCGGTGGCCTTTGCTGTAAATGAAATGCACCAGATCGCGCATGCTCTGCACGTTGTCCGATATGACAGCGCTGCAGTTGTCAAAGAGATAATCGATCGTCACCACAGGGATGTTGCTCTTTACCAGTTCCGTTATGGAGGGATCGTTAAAATCCACGCTGGCGATCACCACGCCGTCGCAGTTCCTGTATTTGCAATGCTCCAGATAGCTCATACTGGTGTCGCCAATGTTACGGCTGATGAATGTCACGTCGTATCCCTGCCGCTCCGCTTCGTTTTTAAGGCTGTTAAGCACCTGCGAAAAATACTCATGCGTCAACCCGCTGCGTGTTCCGTCGACAAAAAGCACACCGATATTATAGGAATGATTTGTTCTGAGCGCCCGCGCCGCAGCATTCGGGAAATATCCCAATGTACGCGCCGTCTCCCGTATGCGTTTCGCCGTTTCCGTTCCGATATCGGGGGCGTTGTTAAGCGCTTTGCTGACGGTCGCAACAGAAACGCTGCACTTTTCTGCAATTTGCCTGATAGTCACCATTGAATGAGTTCCTTAAAGTTTTATTATGGTAATGCCGCGGTAAGCTGAGCGGTCAAAAGTAATTCCGGGTTGTACTATCAATGAACATCGTCATTCCCGCATCACTCAATAAGCCACCTGAAATTGATTTCAAGTAATACAAAACAGAGATGTGCCATCCGGGCTCTGCCAAATATTCATTTATTTGTTGCCGATACTTGAGATGTTTGAACTTTACACTGTCTTTACTACGAGTTTATTTTTACTTAATCGTTTTCACCGGTTTGATTATATTATTATATTCTTTAACTGTCAACCCCTCGTTTAGCATATTTTTAGCCTGTTTCCAACGAATCCAAGCATAATTTTTTAATCGTTTTAGGAACAATCATCTTGACATCTGAGCAGATTGCGTTACCATCTATAATAGTATATACACTATCCAGTTTCCATTCATTGTGTCATTATTATATCAAGGAGACAAGTTTATGGTGCATTTTTCTCTTAACGGAACATGGAGTATGTGCAAAGCCAACGATATCTCCACTCACTATTCAGCAGAAGTGCCCGGTTCCTTCTATTCCGGCCTGCTAGCAGCAGGCAAGATGGAAGATCCTTTCTGGCGCGACAACGAAATGCGCGCCCTCGCTTTGATGTCGGATGATGTCATTTTTACGAAATCGTTTGAGATTTGTGATGATTTATTGTCCTGTCCCATAGTCCTGCTTCGCTGCGAAGGGCTGGACACACTTGCCGACATCACCATAAACGGCAAAACAGCCGGGGCCGCGAACAACATGCACCGCACCTGGGAATTCGACGTGCGCCATCTGCTTGTCCCCGGTGAGAATCACATCGAAGTTCGGTTCTCCTCCTCCACCCGGTTCATACAGGAAGCCTATCGGGCGTCCCGTGCGGATGGCGCCAGCGACGCGATGACCGGCTTTCCGCTGCTCCGCAAGGCGCACTGCATGTTCGGCTGGGATTGGGGTCCACGTCTCCCCGACGCCGGTATATGGCGCGATATATCGCTCATCGGCATTGACACAGCGCGCATCGCGGGTGTATATATCTCACAGACGCATTCAGACGGCCATGTCTCGCTGCATATCGCGACCACCATCGAGATGGTGCGGCCAGGCTCGGATGTGAATGTTAATGCGGCTGTCACCTCACCGGACGGACAGACATGGAAAACCAGCGGAACTGATACTGATATCTCGATAGACAACCCGCAGCTGTGGTGGCCCAACGGCCTCGGCAGGCAGCCGCTGTATACTGTCCGCGTCGAGTTATCACACATCGGGCAGACGCTTGATATCTGGGAACGCCGAATCGGCCTGCGAAAGATGTCGGTTCGAATTCAGAAGGATGAGTGGGGCGAAAGCTTCGCACACGAGGTCAACGGCGCCACTTTTTTCGCGATGGGCGCGGATTATGTCCCGGAAGACAGCATATTGAGCCGGGTCAATCCGAACCGGACGCGCCGCCTGCTCCAGGACGCCGCGGACGCACACTTCAACGTGATCCGCGTGTGGGGCGGCGGGTACTATCCGGATGATTTCTTCTATGATATCTGTGACGAATTGGGGCTTGTGGTCTGGCAGGACTTCATGTTTGCGTGCGCGGTGTATAACCTGACGGACGAATTTGAGGAGAATATCCGCGCGGAGATCACGGACAATGTTCGGCGGTTGCGGCATCACGCGTCGCTGGGCCTTTGGTGCGGCAACAACGAGATGGAGCAATTCGTGGCCGTTGGCATGTGGGTCTCCAGCGACCGGCAGAAGGCCGACTACATCAAGATGTATGAGTACATCTTTCCGCAGATATTGAAGGCCGAAGACCCGCAGACCTTCTACTGGCCGGCCAGTCCGTCCTCCGGCGGCAGCTTCGACAACCCCAACGACGCCAGCCGCGGCGACGTGCATTACTGGGAGGTGTGGCACGGCGGTCTGCCCTTCACCGACTACCGCAACCACTATTTCCGCTACGTGTCGGAGTTCGGGTTCCAGTCCTTCCCCTGCATGAAGACCATCGAGGCCTTTACCGCGCCGGAAGACCGCAACGTTTTCTCCTACGTGATGGAAAAGCACCAGCGCAACGCCTCGGCCAACGGCAAGATACTGTCTTACCTCTCGCAGATGTACCTGTATCCGCGCGATCTCGATACGCTCGTGTACGCGTCGCAGTTGCTTCAGGCGCAGGCCATGCAATACGGCGTGGAGCATTGGCGGCGACATCGCGGGCGGTGCATGGGCGCGGTGGTGTGGCAGCTCAATGACTGCTGGCCGGTGGCGAGCTGGTCCAGCATCGATTACTTCGGGCGGTGGAAGGCGCTCCACTATTACATGAAACGCTTCTTCGCCCCTGTGCTCATCTCATGCCACGAGGAAGGCGTGCTGTCGCAGAACACCAACGTGAACGCCGAGCCGTTCGTGCTGAAAAAAAGCGTACGGCTAAACGTCAGCAATGAAACAGCCGAAACTTTTTCCGGTGTTGTCCGCTGGTCGTTGAGGGCCTCCGACGCCTCCGTGCTGCGCGAAGGTTCGTCTCCTATCCAGGTGCCCGTGTGGTCAGCCGTCTGGCTGGAAGAGCAGGATTTCTCGGATGAGGACACTTACGGCTGTTACTTCTGGTATGAGCTGGAATCGGGCGGTGAAGTCGCCGGCAGCGGCAGCGTGCTGTTCTGTCCGCCCAAGCACTTCCGCTTTGCCGATCCAAAGCTGGAAGCCAGGATCGAGGGCGACGAAATCGCCGTGACCTCCGGCGGCTACGCGCGCTCTGTGGAGCTGATGTGCGACGACGACGTGGTGCTGAGCGACAACTATTTCGACATGAATGTCGGCCGACGACGCATAAAAATACTGCGTGGGTCGCCAAACTCGCTACTCGTACGCAGTGTGTTCGACATCAGATAGACACTAAATAAGCATAACAAAGGAATTGCGATGAACCGGACGATGGACATGACGGCGGGCAAGCCCTTCCGCCTTATTGTGTTGTTTTCACTGCCGCTGCTGCTGAACAACATTTTCCAGCAGCTCTATTACGTTGTGGACAGCATCGTCGTCGGGCAGTTGATCGGGGTGGACGCTTTTGCGGCCATCGGCGCCGCGGGGTTCTATTACTGGTTTGTTCTGTGCGTCATCATCGGGTTTTCGCAGGGCTTCGGCGCGCTGTTCGCGCAGCGCTTTGGCGCCAAGGATTATAACGGTCTCAGACGTGTCATCGCCCAATCGGTGATACTGACAGCAGTGCTTTCAGCGTTGCTCACAGCCGCCTGCCTTCTGCTGTTGCGTCCGGCGCTGATTTTGGTCAACACGCCGTCCGATATCATCGGCGACGCCAACAACTATCTCCTCTGGGTGCTCTCCGCAACGCCCGTCATGTTTGCGTACAACGTGTGCGCGGCCATTCTGCGCGCACTGGGCAACAGCCGGGCGCCGCTCGTGGCGGTGATCATTTCAACCGCCATCAACATCGTGCTCGATCTCGTTTTTGTGGGCCTTTGCGGCATGGGCCTCGCGGGCGTGGCTGTCGCCACGGTCATCGCCAACTGCTTCGCGCTGGTCTATTGCCTCTTAAGCCTGCGTAAAATCGAGATTGTGCGCATCAGCCGGGCAGACTTCACTGGGGGGCGCGATGCCGCCTTCTCTCTGATGCGGCTCGGCGGTCCGCTTGCCTTCCGCAACTTCGTCATAGAAACCGGCAGCATGCTAGTCCAGTACGTGATCAACGGTTACGGCACTTTGTTTGTCGCGGGTATCGCCGCCGCCCTTAAATACTTCGGGTTCATGAACCTTGTCGGGTTCTCTCTTGACGGCACAGTATCCGTCTACGTGGGGCAAAACTATGGCGCGGGCCGGTACGACCGCATCAAAAAAGGCCTGAAGGTGGCCCGACGGATCGCCGTTGTCAGTTCTATAATTACCGCCGCGTTTACGGCGCTGTTCGGACGGGAAATGGTGCTGCTGCTCATCACGGGTGACCCGGCGGAAGTCGCCGCGGTTGCCGAGATAGGCTACCATAACCTGCTCGCTTTCTCCGCGTGCCTTCCGGCGCTTTATCTGCTGTTCATATATCGCAGCGCGATTCAGGGAATGGGTAATTCCTCCCTCCCGATGGTTTCGGGGTTCATCGAACTGGCCATGCGGATATTGTGCGTGTTCGTATTGCCGCTGTTTATCGGCGTATGGGGCGTATACTTCTCCATCGGCGCAGGTTGGCTCGTCGCCGGAGCCATGCTCGTGATCAGCTATTATGCGGTGTTTCGCAGGCGGGTTCAGGCTGCTCCAGGCTAGCGGACGCTTTTTCAGCACATTCCTTCGTTTCGCCTTCCCCGCTCCATCCGCGGCGGTAGTGCTCCCGCCGGTATGCGCCGGGCGTCATCCCGGTCATGCTTTTAAACACGCTGACAAAGTGGCTCTGTGAGTTGAACGCGAGAAAGCTGCTGATCTCCAGCAGCGAATGGTTGGTCAGGCGCAGCATGCTCTTCGCCTCGTCAATACGGGCTTCCCGTATAAATTCCGAAACGGGCATGCCCACTTCCCTTTTGAACAGCACCGAGAAATATGAACGCGTCAATCCCACTCTCTGCGCGATATCGTCCACAGAGATGGGCTCGTACAGGTGATGGTAGATATTATCAATCGCTGTCTGAACAGGCTTTGAATATTTCGGCTGGCAGCATATATCCTCCACGCGCGACGCAAATTCAAAGAACATATCGCGATGCAGGCTGTTTATCTCATCTTTGGATTGGCATAGGTCCATCTGACGGATGAAAAGATCACTCAGGTTGTACGCCGTCTCCTGCGGCAGCCCTCCCTCAATGGCAAAACGCGTCGCAAGTGTGACGGCGGCCACGAACAGATAGCGTTTATTTCTCAGCGGGTCCTCCGAGACTTTTCCCACGGTGCCCGACGAAAATATGCGCGCCGCTTCATCCACAGCCCGCAGATCGCCGTTCCGGACATATTCATACTGCCGCAGTTCCTCGTCGTAAATATGGTGATGAAAGCCGCTCTCGCGCTGTTCGAAGGTCATGTGCGTCAGTTTTCTGTCAATATGTTCATTCTTTTTCATGACAAACCTCAACCAAAACTTAACCCAACTTACAAAACGAATATAGCACAAATCGAACGTCATTGATATACGCAGCGCACAAATGCTGGTAAATTACATGTCGAAGGAGCATAGGAACGAATGGAGGTGGAACGAATGCTCTTAAAAAATTCTTATTGCACGGA
This sequence comes from Bacillota bacterium, assembly GCA_023428025.1. Classification (GTDB taxonomy): domain Bacteria; phylum Bacillota; class Clostridia; order Christensenellales; family SZUA-584; genus SZUA-584. The sequence goes on along the minus strand of JAEYZN010000019.1, from coordinate 11,110 downwards.
GCCCTGTGATGTATGCATGGGAAGAACTCCGGAGGTTGAGGCAGAAGTGCCGAAAAGCGAAACACACGTTCGCAGGTCGCTGTATGTTGCACCCTGGGCAAAGGCCATATTGGCGGTTTTGATTACCGCTTTGCTCATCGCCGGTCTGTTTGCCTTTATAACGGCGCAGACCGTTTGGAACGCAGATATTGAAACAATGAACGTGACGGTATATGATACGGAAGGTATGGCTCACACATTACCGGGCCTTGCGTTCGACGGCGCGCTGTTTGTGGATGCACAGGCTTATGACGAAACGATTGCGGCTTGGCATGACGACATGCTGTCCGTCTCCCAAAAATACTGGGGCGAGCAGCGGTTTTATGAGTTGAATGAAAATGGTGAGCTGAAAGTGAACTAAGCATTATGGCAACTTTGCTTCTTGTCATCATCTACATTGCGTTCATCGGGCTGGGCCTGCCGGACTCTTTGCTAGGTTCGGCATGGCCGGCGGCCTATATTGATCTGGGTGTGCCAATCAGCGTGGCGGGCTTCGCTTCCATCGTGGGTACGGTGGGCACGGTGATTTCCAGCCTGCTGTCCGAACGCATCATCAAAACCTTCGGCACCGGAAAGGTGGCTGCTTTTTCCATTTTTCTGACGGCGGCTGCGCTACTCGGCATGGGCTTTGTGCAGCAGTTCTGGGGGGTGCTCGTACTGGCTGTTCCGCTTGGTCTGGGCGCGGGTACCATCGACGCGGCGCTCAACAACTTTGTCGCGCTGCATTACAAAGCTACGCATATGAACTGGCTGCACTGCTTCTGGGGCGTCGGCGCAACGGCAGGTCCTGTCATCATGTCGCTGTACCTGGCGAAAAACAACTGGCACGGCGCTTACCAGACGATATCCATCGCGCTGTTCGGCATTTCGCTGGTCTTGGCCTTCTCGCTTCCGCTCTGGAAGCGTGTTACCGGCGCCTCAGCCATCCACGAAAGCCATACCGTCATCCCGCGCCGGGTGCTGATCAGACGTCCGGGCGCGGTATTCGCCTGTCTGGCCTTTTTCACCTACTGCGCCGCCGAATATGCCACCGGCCTGTGGGCCAGCACCTATTTCGTCGAGGTTAAGGGCGTCACGCCGGACACGGCGGCGTCCTGGGTGTCCATGTATTACCTCGGCATCACGCTGGGACGGTTGGCCAGCGGGTTTGCGGCCATCAGGCTCAGCAGCCGGATGCTGGTGCGTATCGGGCAGGGCGCGATACTGGTTGGCCTGCTGGGCATTCTCCTGCTGCCGGGAGCGGGACTGCTTGCCGGGCTGCTGCTCATCGGCATCGGCTGCGCGCCCATATTCCCGTCTCTGCTAGACCAGACGCCCGGTCTGTTCGGAGCCGGGTATTCACAGGGCATGATGGGCCTGCAGCTGGCGGGCGCTTACCTTGGCAGCACGCTGATGGCGCCGCTGTTCGGATGGATATCGCCTGTTATCGGCCTCGGTTCCTGGCCTTTCTATCTGTTGGCCGTCTTTGCCCTGCTGATATTCTCCACGGAGCGGACCCATTGGTCAGTCAAAAAAGCAGGTGCAGCCAATGCTGAATTGGCAGCCGAGCCGGAAACACCACAATAACGGACAACAAAAGACCTGCGCGGCTCAGTTTCATCTGTCTTCGCAGGTCTTTTTATTTTTGAAGTTATTGCTGGTCGATATGCAGGAGCGTTTTCAGCAGCACGTTCGCGCCTTTCAGGCAGCTTTCCGTCGGCGTGTATTCCAGCTCGCAGTGGCTGTGCCCCCCCACGCTCGGCACGAATATCATCGTCGTCGGTATCACATCGATCACATATTGGGCGTCATGACCGGGGCCGCTGTACATACGCCGGTTGGTATAGCCGTATTCGTTGGCGCTCTTCTCCACCAGGTCCACCAATTCCGACGTGTAGGCGACGGATTTGCGCGACCAGGCCTCCTTGCAGCTGACCTTGCACTTCTCCACCTCGCCCGGTATCTTTTTGATGATGCCGAGCACTTGTTTGATGACCTCCGGGTTCTGATGGCGCGCGTCCAGCGTAAACTTCACCTCGTCGGGGATGATGGTGTGGATGTTGGGATGTGCGGATATCTTGCCCGTCGTGTACACCAGACGACCGTCCAGCTCATCCAGCTCGTCATGGAGATACTGTATCGTCTTCACCGCGGCGTAGAGCGCGTCCTGACGGTACTTCATCGGCGTTGTGCCCGCGTGGCCCGCCTGACCGGTGAACGTGAACTCGTAATTGATCATGCCGCACACGCCTTCGACCACGCCGATATCGATGCCCTCACCCGCCAGCACCGGTCCTTGTTCGATGTGCAGTTCCACCAGCGCCAGCGCCTTGTCGGGCGAAAGGCGGTTCTCCTCGCTGCCCTTAAACCCGCTCTGCTCCAGCGCCTGCCCGAACGTGTAGCCCGGCTTATCCTTCGCGACGGAAGCCAGCATCTGCGCCTTGTCAAACTTGCCGCAGATCACGCCGGAGGACATCATCGCCGGTTCAAACCGCGCGCCTTCCTCGTTTGTCCAGACCACCACCGTGATGGGATGGCGGTGCGGTATGTTCTCGCGCACGATCGTCTCCGCCGCTTCCATCGCGGTCAGCACGCCCAGCACGCCGTCGTAATTGCCGCCCTGGCGGACGGAATCCAGATGGGAGCCCGACAATATGGCGGGCAGATTCTCCGAGCCCGGTATCGTCGCGTACATGTTCGCCATGTCGTCCGTCACCACCGTGGCGCCGATGGCTTCCATTCGCGTTTTGAACTCAGCCCGTGCGGCCAGCGCCTCGGGCGACAGCGAGAACCGCGTGATGCCCCCCTTGCCCGTATCGCCAAACTTGCTGAATGTTTTGATCTTATCATCTAATCTTTGCAGACTGCACGATATCATCATTATCCTCCTTTGTCAGCCCCGCTCTATAACAGTCCTGTCTTTTTTTGGCACTCTTATCCCCTGCGATATGGCCTCTGCCGGGCAGACGGCGACGCACAAGTGGCACCCTACGCATTTGTGCGCGTCCATCACAGGCTGGCCCGAGCGCATATCCTGCTTCAGCGCCTGATGCCCGCCGTCCCAGCATGAGACGTAACAGCGTCCGCAGTTCACGCAGCGGCTCCTGTCGAACCTCGGATAGCAGATGCTCTCCCGATTGAGGTCATCCGCGGGTATGATGCCGGGAAGCGCCCTGCCCACGATCTCAGGTAAGCTTTTGTAGCCGCGCGTGCCCAGATAATGCTTCATCCCGTCTATCATGTCATCGATAATGCGGTAGCCGTACTGCATCACCGCTGTCGTCACCTGTATGTTGCCGCAGCCCAGCGCCAGGAACTCCGCCGCGTCGCGCCATGTCTCGATACCGCCCATGCCGCTGATCGGCACATCTTTGAGCGGCTCGCAGCTTTTCATCTCCTGTATGAACCGCAGCGCGATGGGCTTCACCGCCTTGCCCGAATATCCGCCCACGCTCGTCTTGCCCTGCACATCCGGCCCGGACGCGAACGTGTCCAGATTGACGTTCATGATGCTCTTGATGGTATTGATCGCGGCGATGCCCGTCGCGCCCGCCTCGATGGCCGCCATCGCGGGCAGCTCCATGTTGCCGATGTTGGGCGTCATCTTCGCCAGCACCGGCAGTTTTGTCCCTTTGCGGACAGCGCGCGTATACGCCGCCACCAGTTCGGGATTCTGCCCGACATCGGAGCCCAGCCCGTTCGCCGCCATGTGCGGGCACGAGAAGTTGCACTCGATGATGTCCGCACCGGCCGCCTCCATCAGCTGTGCAAGGTAGGTCCATTCGGCCTCGTCCTGTCCCATGATGGACGCGACGATCACCTTTGTTGGGTAATCCTTCTTAAGCTGTTTGAGGAATGCGACGTTTTCCTCCAGCGTATGCTCGGATATCTGCTCGATATTCTTGAAGCCCACGAACGGCAGCGCTTCCTTGCGGAGGGCGTCGAACCGCGGGGATACCTCGTTTGCCACGAAGGTGCCGATCGTCTTGAACGCGACGCCGGACCAGCCCATGTCGAACGCCCTGGCCACCATCTCATAATTGCTGGCCACCACCGACGACGACAGGAAGAACGGATTCTCGCAGCGCACGCCGCAGAAGTCAATGGACAGGTCCACGTCCTCCGCTTTCGCCTTCTCCACCGTCGCCAACCGAAGCATCATATCGGGCACCGGCACCGCGCGTCCCAGTTTCGCTTTCACGCACGCCTTTACGCACGGCTTATCCGCACATGAGCGGCACGGCAGTATGTCCGGCAGCCGATTGGCCGCGCCTCCGGTGTTTTCAAAGCGGATGGAACGGATGAGCTTATCCGGCTCCAGCCCGAAGGGGCAAGCCTTGGCACAGGGCGCATTGCGGCACAGCAGGCAGACGCCCGCTTCCTCCATCAGCGAAATGTCCCGGTATTTGGATATCGCGCTCACTTTCCTCACTCCCTGCGTCATTTTCTCGGGACGCGTTTGACGTACTGTCCGTAGCCCGGCTCGCCCACAAACTCGCCGTTGTCGTACACCAGCCGCCCGCGTACATACGTCTGCACCGGGTAGCCGTGCAGCTTCTTGCCTTCCCATATGGTGTGGTCGTAATCCGAATGCATGTTGGAGACGGATACCGTAAAGTCCTTGTTTGGGTCATAAAGGACGATATCAGCATCCTTGCCGACGGTCAGCGAGCCCTTCTGCTTGCAGCCGAAAATCTTCGCCGGGTTCGCCGCGCACAGCTCCACCGCGCGGCTGAAGCTGATCTTGCCTTCGTTCGCGGCGGAGAGCACATACGGATACAGATTCTCCACGCCCGCGCAGCCGTTGGGTATCTTTGTAAAGTCATCCTTGCCCCAGTCCTTCTCGTAGCTCTGGAACGGGCAGTGGTCCGTCGCCACCGTGTCGATGGCGCCTTTGCGCACCGCGTCCCACAGCGCTTCGCGGCTTTCCTCGCCCTTCATCGGCGGGGAGCACACGAAGTTGCGACCGTCCTCGCGCTTATAGACTTCGGAGGTGTATTCCAGATACTGCGGACAGGTCTCAATATAAATATCGTGCCCCTCCTGTTTCGCCGCGACGGCGGCCTCAAGGCCTTCCTTGTCGGCCATGTGCACCAGATACAGCGGCGCGTTCACCGATTTCGCCCAGTGCACCGCGCGTTTGTCCGCTTCCGCCTCCACAAATTCGGGGCGGCTGAGGTAATGGTACCATGCCGAGGTCTTGCCTTCCTTCAGGAATTGCTGGATATTCATATCGATCATATCCGGATTTTCCGCATGGATGTTGATCATGGTGCCCGTTTCTCTGGCCTTGATCAGCAGCTTGACGAGCGTGGCGTCGTCCACCATCATACCTTCTTTCTTGTAGACAAGAAAACACTTGAAGCTGGTCACGCCGTAGTCTATCGCGCCTTCAAATTCGTTCAGCAAAGCGCCGTCGTTGAGGTCGGTGATGCAGCAATGGAACGCGTAATCCACGCACGCTTCCGGGCCGCACATCTCCCGGCGCGCTTCCACGGTTTCCACGATACCCTTGCCTTTGCGCTGGATCGGGTAGTCGAACACCGTCGTCACGCCGCCGCAGGCCGCGGCGCGCGTACCGGCCAGATAGCCGTCCGCCGAGACCGTGCCGCCGAACGGCATTGCGAGATGGGTGTGCACATCGATAGCGCCCGGCAACACCAGATAGCCGGTCGCGTCCACCGTTTTTGCCGCGCCCACCGCCAGGTTCTGTCCGATGCAGGCGATATTGCCGCCCTTCACCGCGATATCCGCCACAAAGCTCTCGTTCGCGTTGATCACCGTCGCGTTCTTTATCAAAAGTTCCATCCCGTGGACCTCCTTCTTTGTCTTCACCAAACATCCTGATTTCTGCCGGATTTTGCGGGGTGCACAAACGCACACCCCGCCGTCCTTCCGACCGGCGCCGCCGCTCGTTCCGGCGGGCACCGATTGCTTCAAAGTATGATTATTCGTTGATCTTGTACACCAGAACCAGACCCGACCGCTGGAACACCTGAGCCACTTCCACCAGACCCATGCCGCCGGCGTTCGCCGCGATCAGGTTGGATACCCAGGTCACGCCGAAGTCCACCTGGCCGGAGTAAACCGCCGTCGTCTCGCTGATGTCGCCGCCGCCCGGAGTGATCGTCACGTTGAGGCCGGCTTCAAAGTAGTAGCCCTTATCCAGCGCCACATAGTAACCCATGAACTGCGCCTGCGGCAGCCACTTGAGCTGAATCGTCACGTCCGACTTTTCAGGAGCTTCCAGCGTTCCGGCGGAGCCAGCAGCCGCTTCCCAATAGGAGGAATCACGGATGTCGTCCAGTGTCAGAGCCGTCAGCGCATCGGCAGCCGCCGAGTCGTCCAGCTGAATGTAGGTCTTTGCGAGGTCGAGCGTCTGCTGCAAAGCCGCGTCGTCCAGCTTGCCGTATTCCGTCACGGTGTTGCCGGCGGTATCCGTCTCGACGAGCTTCTTCACTTCGTTTGCCATGTAAGCCTGGTGCTCGCTGGAAACGGAGGAGCCGTATTTGTACACGATTTCAGCCGCTTCTTCCGGGTTGGCGCAGGCGTATTCCCAGCCCTTCATGGAAGCGTAGATGAACGCCTTCACGGTGTTGGGGTTGGCTTCCGCGAAAGCCTTGGTGGTGAACAGGTTGTCTTCCAGCATCGCAACGCCTTCATCGTTCATGTCGATGGTTTTAACGCTGTCGCCATAAGCATAGCCGCCGTCGTAGTCGTTCTTCACCAGGCCCAGCTCGTTGTAGGTCATGGCAGAAGCCAGCAGAATGGAGTCGTCGTCAAAACCGTCCATGTCGAACGCCTGGCTGAGGTAGGTTGTGGGCTGGCCGTATTTGGAGAGCAGCGCCTGTATCTCATACTCGTTGCCAAGGCCCCAGTTACCGACCTTGCCCTGCTCCGCCGCCGAGGTCACCACCGCTTCAGCCGTCGCATCCGCTGCAAAGTACGGGCCGGTCTCTTCCGCGGGAGCCGTTTCTTCAGCAGACACGCTTTCTGTGGGGGCGGCAGACGCTTCCTCCGACGGGGATTCCGACGGGGTGGCAGCGGGCGCTCCGCAGCCTGCCAATGTCATCACGACCAATGCGCACACCAGTAATATCGCGCTCAGTTTCGAGAACATGTTTGCTCTCTTTGTCATGGTTTTCTCCTCCTGAATTAAAAATGTTTTATACTAGGCCAAAAGGCTTTGCCGGTCTACCGGCGGCCTTTCAGCATAATACTCTCGACGGTCAGCAAGATCACATACATGATGATGCCGATGGCGCACGCCACCACGATATAGGCCCAAGCCGTGGCGTATTGGGCCAGCACAATGTTTTCCCGTATCTGCCGCCCCACGCCGATAATGTATTCGGCGAAGTATTCGCTGACCAGCGCGCTGATGACGCAGACCGGAACGCTCACGCGCAGCGCCGTGAATATGTACGGCACGCAGTTGGGCATCCGCAGTTTCAGAAAGATCGTCGTCTTGCCGGCCGCGTACGATTTCATCAGGTCCACGGAAAACGGCTTGAGTTCGGTGAACCCGCGATAGGCGTTGATGCTCATCGCCACGGTACAGGTCAGCATCACCACGAGTATCTTGGCCACCATGCTGCGCACATCCGCGCTGTCGCTCACGTCCTTCGTCAGGTTGCCCACGATGGGCGCGATCGCGATGATGGGGATCGCGTTGAAGGCCGCCACGATGGTGAGGCCGCCGCCGCCCCATTTGGGGAACACCGTCGCGATGATGCCGAGCAGATAACCCAGCAGCGACCCGGCCGCCAATCCGCATACCGCCACGATCAGCGTCGCCCACACGTTTTCCATGATCGACGGGCCATTGTCCATGATGATCCGCAGGATGCGCCCCGGCAGCGGCATCGTGAACGTGTTCGCCCCCAGTATCGCGTGCAGCGCCTGCGTCTGCCACAGTACCACGATGAGCACGCCGAACAGCACCGGATACAGGATCGTGGCAAGGGCTCCTTTATTGAGTTTTTTATGCTTGCTATTCATACCGTTCACCTGTGTACCCGTTTGTACGGTGAGACCGCTTTTTCAATCACCGACATCAGATAATAGCTCAGTATTCCGACGATGGCGCTGAGGAAAACGATCTGCCAGAAGACATATATCGTCATCGCGTGCTTCAGTGACTGGGACAACATGCATCCCAGGCCGCCGCCGCCCTGCAAGGTATCCACGAGGATCGAAGCCGTGATCGCCATCGGCGCGGATATCTTGAGTCCCGTGAAGAAATACGGCATACAGGACGGGATCAGCAGCTTCTTGTATATCTCGTATTTGGTGGCCGCGAGCGAATGCATCAGTTCGTGCTTCTCCCGCTCCACTGATTTGAAGCCAGCCAGCGTGTTGGTCGCCACCGGATAGAACGTCAGGATGGCGGCGATGACGATGCGGCTCTTGTCGATGTCCTTGGTGATCGCGAGGATGATGGGCGCCATGCCGAGTATCGGGATCATCTGGATGATCATCAGATACGGAAACGCGATCTTCTCCACCGGCAGGAACATGTTCATCAACAGCGCCAGCACGAACCCCACCAGCGTCCCAATCAGAAAGCCGACGCCCGCACGGAACAGCGTGATACCGGCGTTTGAGAGCACGATCTGCAGGGCCGTCTGCTTGCCGTTCACCATATCCGTGCTGATGATCGAGTCGAATATCTGCCATAGGTGCGGCAGTACATTTTCCGGCGTGCGTTTGGACCCCGCCACAATCGCCGCGCCGATCTCCCAGACGATGATGAGGCCGATGACCCATGCCACGGTCACCATTTTCCTGGAGGATAATATCTTCCTTATGACCTTCACAGGCTAGACCCCCTCGAAACTCGAACGGACCTGTTTCACCAGTTCATTGAATTCCGGCGAATTCTTGACGGAGAGGGCCCGCGGCCGGGGCAAATTCACATCCACGATGGCCGACACGCGGCCCGGATGCGGCGATAGCACCACCACGCGGTCGGACAGGAACACCGCTTCCGAGATGTTGTGCGTCACGAACACGATGGTCTTGTTGGTCTTGCGCCATATCTCCAGCAGGTCCTCGTGCAGCTTCTCTTTTGTGAATTCGTCCAGCGCGGAGAACGGTTCGTCCATCAGCAGTATCTCCGGCTTGATGGCGAGCGCCCGCGCGATGCCCACGCGCTGCTGCATGCCGCCGGAAAGCTCGTGCGGATACTTTTTGCCGAAGTCGTAAAGCCCCACCAGTTCGAGCATCTCCGTCACTCTGGCCGTGCGGTATTTCTTGGGCAGCCCCATCAATTCCATGGGCATGCACACGTTGCGCCGCACCGTCCGCCAGTCGTAAAGCACCGGGTTCTGGAACACGATGCCGTATTTTTTCTGCATACGAATCTCTCTGGGCGACAAGCCTCTCACCGAAACCCCACCGGTGCTTGGCTGCTGCAGGTCGGCAATGGTGCGCAGCAGCGTGGTTTTTCCGCAGCCGGACGGACCGACCAGCGAGATGAACTCACCCTGCATGACTTCCAGGCTGACGTTCTGGAGCGCGTGCACCGGTTCGCCGCCGTTCTTATCCGTAAAATGAACGCTTAAATCTTCAATCCTGATTTCCGGTTCAAGGCTGACACTTTCCACAGTGTTCACATTGTTCATATGCTTATCTCCTTAAATCCTTAATAAATAAGAAGGCGCAAAGCTTTTAATCGCCTTACGCCATTGTAATCAAGCATTGGTTCTAACTATTTAACGCGCCTTTTAAGCCTGCTGCCACAGCCTTCGGTATATTTGCTCCACATCCTCTTTCGTGACCGGTTTGATCGTGTTGGCCGGGCTGCCGCTGTTCTTTGCGTCCCGCGCCATCTTGGCGATATTCGCGTCAAATCTATCCCTGTCCACGCCATAGCCTTCCAACGTCGGAATGTGCAGTGTCGCGCAGAGGTTGCCTAGTGCCTTGAGGAATGCGTCCGCCGCGTCTTCGTCCCCGGTCTGCTCGTCCGCCGCGCCGACCGCCCGGCCCAGCTGCGCAAATTTGTCTGTGCAGCCGTCTGCCGCAAACCTCAGGCATTCGGTGATGAGCATCGCGTTGGATATGCCGTGCGGCACACGGAACAGTGCGCCGATGGGCCGGCTCATGCCATGCACCAGTGTGACAGAGGCGTTGTTGATGCACACGCCCGCCTCATACGCTGCGATCGCCATCTCTTCTCTGGCCTTGCTGTCACTGCCGTCCCTGTAAGCCGCCGGCAGATACGCGAATATGCGTTTCACCGCGTCCAGCGCATACAGCTCTGTCAGCGCGTTGCCCTTGCGCGAGGTATACGCTTCCACCGCGTGCGTCAGCGCGTCCATGCCCGTCGCCGCCGTGACGCTTTGCGGGGCTGTCATCGTCAATGCTGGGTCCACCACCGCCAGCGCGGGCAGCAGCGCGTCGCCCTTGAGCAGCATCTTGACGCCTTTTTCCGTATCCGTGATCACCGTGAACCTGGTCGCTTCCGAGCCGGTGCCCGCTGTGGTGGGGATCAGTACGGTGGGCGGGAAATCGCCGTCGATCTCCGCTCCCATGTAATCCGCCACCTTGCCGGGCAGCACGCTCATGGCGGCAACGGCCTTGGCGCTGTCCAGCGGGCTTCCCCCGCCGATGCCGATCAAAAAATCACAGCCGGATTTCCGGTAAGCCTTAACGCCGACGTCTATGACGCTGTCCGTCGGTTCACCGATGATGTCGCTGAACACCTCGAAGCCGATCTTCCACTTATCCAGCAGGTCTGTGAGCGCCTTGAGGGCGCCCGCTTTGGTCACGTTCTTGCCGGTGACCACAAAAGCCTTCGTTCCCAGTCCTTTTATGATTGTCTCGCTGGCCTCCACCGCGTTCGCCCCCATGATGGTGTTGTCCGGAAGCCTGAATTGAAACGCCATGCCGTAAGCTCCTGATGCTCTGTCGTTAAATCATTTCCCTGTCGACGATCGCCAGCACCGCGTCCAGCTTCGCCAATTCCTCTTCTATCTGCGCTTCCGTGATGATCAGCGGCGGCGCGACGATGATGATGTTCTCATGCGTGTATGTCATGAACCGGCGCGCCTTGAGCAGCCCGAGTATTTTGCCCATCAGCCCTTCCGGG
>JAEYZN010000001.1 GCA_023428025.1 Bacillota bacterium | reverse complement strand
CCTTGTTCAGCAGGCCGCCGAAGCCCAGCTTCAGGCCGATGCGAAAATCGGGCGCACAGTGCGAATCCGCGCCGATGCCGGGTACCAGATCATACTTTTTCTGCAGCGGCTTCAGATGGTCGTAAGGGAAACGCTCTTCATCCCATACGCCCGCCCGCATGCGGTATTCCGTCAGCATCTTGCGCCAGCGTCCGCACATGATCTCCAGCGGGTCCACATAGACGGGATGGGCGTCCAGCAGCGCCGCGAAATTATCGGCGCAGGCTGCATAGCCGTAAATGCCGCCGTTCGGGAAATTGGGCCACGGCTCGAATGCAAAGTCGTCAGGGATCGGCACAGTGCCGTAATCGTCGCTGTCCGTAAACCCCTGCTGTTCTCTCTTTTTGAGCGTATGCGCGATCTTCTTCTCGCGAAGCAGCCCCATCCGCTCCTCAAATGTGTAAGCCTGCATATCCCTTACCTCATGATCTGTCGCCGGGTTTGCTGTGCGTATGTCCGTTGATCATCGTCCACACACCCTCCGCCGCAGCGGCATCCGCCAGCGCCTGCAATTTCTCCGGCGTCGGTACGTCAAAACGCCTTGCCTCCCTGCCCAGCGCCCGCGCCTTGTCAACACCCAGCGGATGGTACGCCAGCAACTCGTAGTAACGCAGCGTGGGCAGCGTGGCCGCAAAGGCCGCAATCTGCCGTATCTGCCTGATATCGTCGTTAACGCCGGGCACCACCGGTGTCCGGAGGATAATGGGCAGTTTCAACTGAGCCGCCTGCCACAGGTTCTCCTTCACATAACCGTTGGCCATCCCCGTCCATCTTTTGTGCTCGGCAAAATCCCATAGCTTCATGTCCGCCATCAGCAGATCAACGCTCTCCAGCAACGGACGCGCGGCCTGCGGCGGAAAGCACAGGTTGCTTTCCAACCCCACATGGATGCCCCGCTCCCGGCAGGCCTTGGCCAGCGCCATCGCAAAATCCGCCTGGCACAGCGGCTCTCCGCCCGACAGCGTCACGCCGCCGTCTTCCGCGTAATACGGCGCGTCCTGCTCGACCTGCACCATCACATCCTCCACCGTCACTTCAGCGCCGCAGAGCACGCGCGCGCCGGAGAAACAGCCGGACTCGCACTGCCCGCACCCGATGCACTTGTCCGGGTACCGCATCAGCTCGGGTCCAAACGAGATGGTCTCCGGATTGTGGCACCACGGACAGTTCAGCTGGCAGCCTTTGAAAAACACGGTGGTGCGCAGCCCCGGCCCGTCATGGAGGGAGCACCTCTGGATATCCGCCACGATGCCTTTGACCTGGGTCATATCTATCCGATCTGCCATGCAGCGTTTTTGACCACTTCCAGCTTCCCGCTGTTTGCGGAGCGCACGCCCGCATCCAGTATCGCCAGCACTTCCAGATTGACGTCCAGATCAAGGAAACTCGGCAGCGGCTCGCCGGTATCGAAATGATGGACGACCGCTGTCGTCACGTTCTTTAAGTATGATTTCGGTTCCAGTGGCGGCAGCAGCTCTTCATGACCGTAAAAGTCATTGATTTTGACAACGATTTGGCCGTCCTGCTCGATGCATGTGGCCAGTCCTTCCGACCCGTACAGCTCCGGGCACATCAGATTGCTGCCTGCCGGCACCGTCCACGAACCCTCCAGCACGGCTAGGCAGCCGGGATAGCTCACCATCATGGCCGCGTTGTCGTCCGCATCCGACCATTGGCTTATCGTGTTGCAGCGCATGCCCATCACCGAGGTGGCCTTTTCACCCACCAGCCAGTTGCAGGCCATCGCGCCATAGCAGCAGAAATCCAGCATGGCCCCACCGCCAACCGCGGCGTTGTGCCACCATGTCCCCGCCTTTTCCTCAGCTGTCGTCGCGTCGGACGTCTCGTCCACGCGCGGATGCCTCACGCCTCGTCCCAACGGGCCGGGATGCCCCACCAGATGGTGGACTTTAAGCAGCTTACCGATACGGCCTTCGTCCAGTATCTGCTTGTACTGCGTCATGTACGGCATCCATGCGAGCGGCCAGTTGACCATCAGCTCCACGTCCGTCTTTCTGGCCTCGCGGTACATTTTGAGCCCTTCAGAGAGGTTCACCGCCATCGGCTTTTCCATGCTGGCGGGGATGCCGCGCCGCGCGCACTCCGCAAACACCTCCACGTGCAGCGGTGTCTCCGTGTTGATGAACACCACGTCCGGCTTGCATTCGTCCAGCATCTTTTTGTAGTCGGTAAAAAACGGCACGCCCACGCGCTTTGTGATATAATCCAGATTCCAGTTTCTCGTGAACGGCGCACGGCCCGGGTGTTCCTCCATCAGCGGCGGGGTGTCCGCAATGCCGACGAGGTCGATCTGCGGGTTGTCCCGGCAGTCCCAGGACATGTACAAAGAATGCATATGGGCGGTTCCGATAATAACGGCTTTATAAATTTTATTCATAATCCCATCCCCTTATTTCACGATTTCGGAGGCGCTGACCTCGCGGCCCTCGCGCGCGGAGATATAGAAAGCATCGATCACGGCTGCCACATTCAGCGTCTCTTCCGGGCGCACCGGCAGCTCGCCTTCACCCAGCAGGAAGTTGACCGCGTCCTCCAGCAGGTAGTAATGGCCGGAAAAGTCCTTGCCTTCGTATTTGCCTTCCTTGAATATGCGCGGCTGGATATCCGCCTGATAACGGCCCATCGTGGTGTACAACTCCATCTTCGGGATAGACAGGCCGGCCTTGCTGCCCGCAAAGCTGATGCCAAATTCATTGGGGAGATTCACCGCCCATGACGTCTTGAAGTTGAGCCGCGCACCGCCCGCCAGACGGATGGACCCCGCCGCAAACTCCTCCACCTCAAACTCGTCCGGCGTGAAGGGGCGCGCATTGAACACGCCCGCGGGCGCGCCGCTTTCGGCCAGGCTGGTGATAATATCCGTCTCGCTGCGCCCGATGTACGACGCCGTGCTGCCGCTGATGGCCTCAAACGCGGGGTTGCCCATGATCCACAGTATCGAGTCGATCATGTGCACGCCGAGGTCGCAGAAAGCGCCGCCTCCGTTCGCGCTCATCAGGTGGAACGTGCCCCATTTGGGGATGCCTCTGCGGCGGATCAGGTTGAACTCCGAGAAGTACATCTGTCCGAATATGCCCTCTCCGGCCAGTTCCTTCGCCACCTTGAATTCATCCATGTAGCGCAGCGTCTGGCAGGCAAAAAGGTGTTTTCCCTTCTGCTCCGCCAGATCGAACAGTTCCTTGGTATCCTTGTATGTCAGCGCCAGCGGCTTCTCGCACGCCACATGCGCGTCCATCTCCAGCGCCATTTTGGCCAGCGCCTTATGCGATGCGTTGGGCGTGCATACCGAGACGATATCCGGCTTCTGCTCCTCCAGCATCTTTCTTGCGTCTGTATAAAAGCGAGGGATATTATCGCGTCTGGCCGCGGCTTCCGCCACCGCTTCATTCATGTCGCATACAGCCACCAGATCGACCTTGTCCTTAAGATTCAGATAAGCAGGGATGTGGGCTTTGGTCGCGATCATACCGGCGCTTATCACCGCTGCTTTTAACTTGCTATCCTTCATGACTCCCTCCGTATGTTCTAAATTGCTCCTACAATCTGCCACTCACCTAAAAATGGTGATATTTTTGAAAAAACAGCCATGCCGACGGTCATTTTCATTACTTTCCTGAATTTCAAAATTGGTGCATTTACTCAAATAATGCCACTCGGCCAGCGGTAAGACCCGCTGACCGAGTGGTATCCAGCGTTAATGACATCTTGCGCTTCAAGGTTTACTTGAAGTACTGCTCTCTGACTTCGTCAATCGTCAGCCAATAAGAGATCGCGTCGCCAGGTGCCATGGATTCGGCCAGTTCGCGATACTCTCCCTGGTTGTCATAAGTATACCAGATCTTGGACGGCAGGAAGATGCTGTTGTATTCCGGGTTGCTGTAGACATCGTCTTTGAGCTCATAGCCAAGCAGCATGTTGAGACCAAAGTTCAGAGCAGAGCCGCCCACGCCCGGGGGGTTGCTGACGACGATATACGGAAGCACTTCGCTGTCCTTGTTGATCTCGAGCATCTGCTGCATGTACTGTCCGGTATCTCCAAAGCCGATCGCCTTGGGCCACGGGGCTCCCACAGCTTCATAAGCGGAGATGACAGCCTCAGCACTCTGGGAAACCAGAACGCCGTCGAACTCAACGCCCGAGTTTAATATCTCGGTCATGATCTGCTGGCACTTCACGTTGTCCCAATCATGATTGTAATTGCCGACGACTTCAAGGCCGGTCTCTTCGATGCCCTTGTTGAAGCCCTCTTCTCTTTGCTCGTTCGCCGCGTTGCCGTCGATCGCGTTGATCATGACGACTTTCGCGCCCTTGCCCAGCTTCTCGCCAACATACGTTGCGGACTTGTAGCCAAGGTAATACTGATCCGTCGCGATGTTTATGATCTTGTCGGAATAGTATTCGCAGTCGACGTTGATGTAGGTGATGCCGGCATCCAGAGCCTTCTCGATGATCGGATCAAGTCCGGTCGGTGCAACGGGGTTGACCAGAATGATGTCAAAACCCTCGTTGATGCTGTTTTCCAGCTGCTGAGACTCAGTGGCCGGGTCCCAGTTGGACACGAACGAAGAGTAAGACACGTTCAGGCCGTAATCGGCAGCCGCAGCCGCAGCATCCTGAATGTCCTTCTCGTAGCGGACGCGGTAAGAGTTGCCTTCGATGACCGCATTGTGCGAGGCCAGCTTCACGTCCTGAACGGCCGGTGCTTCGCTTGCCGTATCAGCGGGGGCCTCGGATTCTTCCGCGGGCGCCTCTGTGGCAACCGGAGCTTCCGACTCATCAGCCGGTGTTTCAGCCGGCTGGGGCGTGCATCCCACCGCAGCGACCACCAGCATACCGACGATCAGCATTACCAGTAAGATCTTCTTCATTTTCTTCCTCCCTTTTTATAATCAAAGCATGACGCTTCGATAGTTTGGCTAAGTTTAATGCGTTCGGCGTAGCCCGGCATCATGCGGGCACGTTTTTAAGCGTTGTTGATCAGGTTGCGGAAATACCGCTGGGCCAGCTCGATCTGCTTTTCGATATAGTCGTTGTAACCCAGCACCTTGCCGTTGTGGAACGGCATGTGGCAGAACTCAAAGTTGATATAACCTTTGTAACCCACCGATTTGGAAGCGCGGATAAACGCGGGGTAGTTGGTGAGCACGGGCTGGATGGTGGGATCAAAGCTGATCATGCGGATGCTGCCGGCCTTGTCCTCCACAAACTCGGCGTTCGCGTGGGAGATCATCTGCAGGTCGCCCACGTCGCGGACAGCCTGTTCCATATACGCGTCGCTCTGCGTCTCCTTGGTCCAGCCGCAGCACGGCGCGTCAAAGCAGCACTTGAAATAAGGTGAGTCCACCCATTTTACAAAATCCAGCATGTCGTGATAGGTTTTGATGATCGGATGGTGGTTCTGCAGGGCCAACACAACGCCGGCATCCTCGGCCCATTTGCAGCATTCCCTGAAGCACTCGACAGCGCGCATGCGAATCTCGTAGTCAAGCGCGTCATAGTAGGTGTGATGATTTCCCGTCACCTCATAAGTGGCGATGCCGTTTCGGAAAGTGATGCCCCGCCATGCCAGAAAAAGGCGCAGCACCGGCGCGCCCAGCGCCTTTGCCACGCGTAGCTGCTCTTTCACCATGAGCAGCTCGTTTTCGATATGTTCCGGGACGGGAGATGTAAAGTTGTTGTTTGCGGCCACTCCGGACATTTCGAGCCCTTGCTTTTCCACGTAGTCCCTGATTTCGGCGCAGCGTTTGGCGTCCAGGTCTATCGGTGAACCATGGGGGCGCTTCAAGTCCAGTTCCACGCCGTCATAACCGTATTTCTTCGCAGTGTCGACAAATTCCTCAACCGTAAGAGCGGGCCTGTCGTTAAACCATGTGCCGGAACATGAAATAGAATAAAGGCCAACCTTCATGCCGTTAACCTCCTTATATATTTTCTAAACGTATGTAACATTTGATACTTATATACATATTCGCCACATATTCGCCTTGTAATGCCAAATCCCTTTGTCCAAAATAAATTATCTTATATTACGAGGGAACATCATAACTTGATATATGGTTTTACTTTATTATGTTTAACACAAAACTTCTTTGTACTGTGCTGCTTTGAATCAGGATATAAGCTTTTGAAAAACATCCGGGCAAGGCCATTCTTGGCTTATTTTATGTCTGTTTTCGTTGAGTCTTTCGTTTACTTTTGATAAATCTTGCATATCTTTTCGATTTAATTGATTTTATCATTGAGCAAATAACTTGTCAAGTGGTCTACACCGGTTTGCAGGATGTCTGGGTATAACCACTGCAGAAACATTTCTGATAATGACAATCATAAACATTATTATATTTATATGCGGCGATTGAGGCTGAAATGTAAAATCCAAATTGGACAGTATTGTGCGGTCTACCCAATTATGATATCATTTGTTTTGCTGTTAGACGAATATAAAAGACGTTTATTGAGCACAAAAAACAAATAATCACCCTGAAAGCATAAGGGGTCTGGCAGGCCATGGCTTTAAACTATCCGCTTGAAAATGTTCCTTTTTGATTGACAATAAATACGGTATCGTTCGTCACTTTTTGCCGTTTCTTTTATGAGATCAGATTTGAGCAGGTAAAAATAGGTTATGGCCGTATTGAATGTTTTTTATCCAACGAGGTATAGCCCTCTTATCCAGCACACATGGCAGCCACTTTTTTATAGCAACCACAGTAAAAAGAAAATTGCAGAAATGAGGTGCATCAATTGATAGACGTTGTGGGCTTAACCAAGCTGTACGGTGACAAGCTGGCGCTCGATGATGTCAGTTTCCACGTGGATGGCGGAGAGATTCTGGGGCTGCTCGGGCTCAACGGCGCGGGCAAATCCACCACCATGAACATCATCACCGGCTATATCAGCGCCAGCAGCGGCACGGTGGCCATCGACGGCCATGATGTGTTCCGCGAACCGCTGGACGCCAAAAAGCTGATCGGGTATCTGCCGGAGCAGTTCGTGTTTTACAACGACATGCGGGTGGGCGAATATCTGGACTTTATCTGCGATCTGAAAAAAGTGCGGAAAAACCGGCAGGCCCACGTGAAGGACCTGTGCGACAAGGTGGGCATCAGCCACATCACCGGACGCATGGTGCGCAACCTCTCCAAGGGCTATCGTCAGCGCGTCGGCCTTGCCCAGGCGCTCATCGGCAATCCGAAAGTGCTGATACTCGACGAACCGACGGTGGGCCTCGACCCTTCACAGGTCGTCGAGATCCGCTCGCTGATCAAGGAGATCGGCAGGACAAGCACCGTCATCATCTCATCACACATACTCTCCGAGATACAGAATATCTGCTCGCGCGTCATCATGCTGCACAACGGACGCTTGGTGGCTGACGACACGCCCGGAAACCTGAGCCGGACCGTGGGCGTCTCCAACCGCGTGATCGCGTGTATCGAGGGTGACCCGGAGAGGGTCAAAGCGGCGCTCGGACGCATTCCCGGCATCAGGGAGATTCGTCTGCTGGAGCAAAAGGGAGATGCCCACGAGTACGCCGTAGAGAGCGCCGACAGGCGCGATATCCGCGCGGAGGTGTTCCGTGCGCTCGCCGCGGACGATCTGCCGCTTCTGGACACGCACAGCAGCATTTCATCCCTTGAAGACATCTTCCTCCATCTGGTGGAGGAGCAGAAGACCGCCAACCGGCCGGGCGATGACGCGAAAGGAGATGCTTAAAGTATGCTGGCTATATTGAAACGAGAAAGCCGGGCCTATTTCCGGACACCTCTGGGTTTTGTGATCATCGGCGCCGTGTTCTTCTTTTCCGGCTATTTCTTCTTCACATACAATCTTTACGGCAACACCACCGACATGAGCAAGTTGTTCGCACAGTTGTTCCCCGTGGTGCTGTTCCTGGTGCCTGTGCTCACGATGCGGCTGTTCAGCGAGGACAAGCGCCTGAAGATCGACCAGCAGCTGCTGACATCGCCCGTCACCCGCACCGGCATCGTGCTGGGCAAATACTTCTCCGCCGTGCTGGTCTACCTGATCGCCATCGTGTCCACGCTGATCGAGGCGATTGTGATGTCCTTTTTCGCCCGGCCCGACTGGCCGGTGGTCATCGGGAACTTCGGCGGGCTCTTCTTTCTGGGCCTCGCGCTCATTTCCATCAGCATGTTCCTGTCGTCGCTGACGGAGAGCCAGGTGATCGCAGCGGTCACCAGCTTCGTGGTCAGCCTGTTTCTGATGCTGGTGGACGCGCTGACGAATGTGGTCAGCAGCCCGTTTTTGCAGGACCTTTTCACCAGCCTGTCCTTCAACATCCGCTACACCCCCTTCACACTGGGCATATTCGAGCTGCCAAACGTCATATTCTTTCTGAGCGTCAGCGCGATGTTCCTGTGCTTCAATGTGGCCGTGCTGGACAGAAAGAGATGGAGCTGAGGAGGCGCGTATGAAAAAGAATACTAACGGAAGCGGTACGCTTCATAAGAAATATCGCAAGCAGGGGCGGCAGGTCCTTTTCATCATACTGCTTTGCCTGCTGGTGGCGGGAACATTTTTGCTCAACCTCATCGTGGTCCAGCTGGACGACCGGTATTCCTTGAGCTACGATCTCACGGCCAACGCGGCTTATGAAGTGGGCCGGGAGACCAAGGATTTGCTGGGTTCTCTGGACAGGGATATCCAGATCTATGTGCTGGCCAAGCCCGCCAACTTTGTCGCCAACTCGTATTTCATCCAGACACAGCGCATACTGGACGAATACCCCAAGGCGTCGTCCCGCGTTCAGCTGAGCTACGTTGATTACGTTTCCGATCCGACCTTCTCCTCGAAATTTCCCGACCTTGAGCTGTCTCAGGGCGACATTCTGGTCACCTGCGGCGACAAGACCAAGCAGATACAGTTCTCCGCCATGTTCAACTATTCCTACAACGATTCGGGCGACCTGTATATCGTCTCCTCCCGCGCGGAGGAAGCCATGACGTCCGCCATCGTCAACGTGCTGGCGGACAAGCAGGTGCATGTCGCGGTGCTCACCGGCAGCAACGTGGCGAGCATGCCCGCGTTTACCCAGCTGCTGGCGGACAACAACTATATGGTCAGCAACGTCAATCTGGCCACGGACGCGCTGGACGGTACATACGATCTGGCGCTGCTGCTGGCTCCGCAGATCGACCTGTCCGAAGACGCGCTGGCCAAGCTGGACGCCTTCCTGTACAACAACGGCGAATACGACAAGATGTTGATGTGCACGGCGGATGTCAATCAGGTGGCGCTGCCGAACCTGGCCGCGTTCCTCAAGGAATGGGGCGTGGTCGTGGGCGACGGCGCGGTGTTTGAGACGGAACAGAATCGCACCTACCAGTACCAGCCCTTCTACCCCATCACCGACTACGCGGATGAGACATACAAGAACATGCTGCTCGATTCCTCCATGCCGGTGCTGATGCCGCTGTCCCGTCCCATCCAGCTGCTCTACAACGCCCAGGACAACAACATCAATAAAACGCTGCTCGCGTTCGGTGCGACAAGCGGCGTGCGTCCCTCCAACGCGGGCGAGGATTTCTCGGTGGACGGCGCGCAGAAAGGCCCCATGCCCGCGCTGGTGCTGGCCTCCAAGGTGATCTATGACAACAACGGTATGATCGCGCATCAGTCGCAGATACTCGTTTCCGGCTCCACCGCGATGCTGGATACCTTCTGCATCCAGAACACGTCGCTGACCAACAGCTCTTATCTGCTCAACGTGTTCAACACCGCGTTCGAAGTGGACAACGCCGTGAACATCGAGCCCAAGTCGCTGTCGGGCGGTACGCTGTCCATCACGACGGCGGGCGCGAGCGCCATCGGCATCATACTGGCCGGCGTTCTGCCGCTGCTGATACTGATAGCCGGTATCGTGATCTGGCTGGTCAGGAGGTACAAATAATCCATGTCCAAACAGTTAAGACTTGTGATCATCGCCGCCGTGCTGGTCGCGGCGCTGGGGGCCATTGCGCTGATACTGCTTCAGCCGGACACCTCCAGTGACCCGCTTGCCCTCAGGGATTCCGCGCCCACGGACATACGCAGCGTCCATATCCAGAACGCCAGCGGTAGCTTTGATATCAATGCGGAAGGCGAGGGCTATACGACGGACGACATACCGCCGGAGCTGCTGGACATGGAGGAGTTCATCTCTCTGATGACGTATGCGGGCGCTGTGAATGCAAAGCAGTCCGTGGACAATGCGCCTTCTGATCTGTCCCTCTACGGCCTTGATGAGCCTGCCGCCACAGTGGGTATCGCATACAACGACGGCAGCACGCTCTCGCTCACCATCGGCAGCGCGGAACCCATCAGCGGGAATTACTATTTCACCGTCGATGGCAAGCCCACGGTCTATCTGATGGAGGCGGCGCGCTGCGCGCCCTTCCTGCAGGCCAAGAAGGATTATATCGACGATATGGTGACTCCACCCGAGCAGATGTCGTCACCGCTCTCGGCGATCCTGGACGTCACATTCACCGGCGGTCCGCTGGATGAGCCTGTATCCATCAGGGCGGTCACCGGAGGTGATCCGGAGATATCCCGCATCGCGTCCTCGTTCGGCGCGCCCACGCACCTCGTGATGGCGAGAGGCACGCACGAGCTGGACCAGACGTACGGTGTGGACCTGCTGGGCTCGCTTCTCGGCATCACCGCCACCGATATTGTGGGTTATGGTTACACCCCGCAGCAGATCGCGGATTTTGGCTTCAACAGCCCTTCCATGCAGGTGGATTTTGACCTGAAAACCGGCGTGGATGCCGAAATCGCCCACTATACGCTGACGCTGTTGGAGCAGAACGGCGCGTTCTACCTCACCTGTAACGACAACGGCGTGATCTATCGGATCGACCGGCCTTTGTTCTACTCCATCCAGTACGACAAGCTTCCGGTGCGCTGGTTCCTCTCCCCGCTGATGATCGATGTCAAGAGCGTGGAGCTGTCCACCAGCGGCCAGACATACGCGTTCGACATCACCGGCAAAACCAACGCGGACAAGCAGGTTACCTGCAACGGCGCGCCGATGGATATCGAGCGGTTCCGCACATTCTACCAGCTGCTGATCAGCGCCGCCAGCGACGGTATCCTCCTCGACGAGGCCGTGCCGGAGGGCGAGCCGCTGCTGACGCTGACCTACCGCTATCTGGACGAAGAAAAAGCGCCCGACGTGATGAAGCTCTACAAGGGCGCCACGCGTCGTGTATATGTGGAGGTGAACGGCGCGATGGAGTTTTCGATGGAAGAAGCCTACCTGACGCGTGTCCAGGCGGCCGCCGCCGTGATCACGACGGGCCAGCCCTTCGAAACCGAATGGTAATGCGAAATGCGCGAAGGCCGTAAGCCATTCTCCCGGCCTTCTTCCTTTATGCTGGCTTTAGGTTAAAGGCCGGAAAGCAACGCTCTCCGGCCTTTCTGTCCCGGCCCGATCGGGGCCCATCTCCCTCATAGCCCCTACTATGCAATTTGGTTATGCTATTTCTTCAGCCAAAGATCCACGGGTTTTGCGACCTTGGCGCTGAACGGCAGCTCCACCTTCTGTCCGGCGCGGGCCGATTCATACGCGGCATAGATCATCTCCAGCACCGCGCGCCCGTCCTCACCCGTCACCTTGGGCTGAAGGTCCTTGCGGACACATTCGATAAAGTGCGCCAGCTCCTGCGGATAGCCCTGGTTGAACGCTTCCTCATACACCGTAAAGCTCCACCCCTGGGACGAGCCCGCCTTCTCCATCGCGTAGTCGTAGCCCTCCAGGCTGTAGGTCAGCGCGCTGTTGCCGCGGAACAGGTCCGCATACGAGACGCCCTTGGTGCCATATACCTCGATGCGGTCGTCCATGCCGCCGTGCTTGGCCCAGCTGTCCTCCGCGATGCCCAGCACGCCGTTCTCGAACTCGACCAGCGTCACGGTGTTGTCGTCGCACTCGGTGTCGTGCAGCACCGTCGCCATGGACGCGTACACGCTCTTGACCTTGGGGTTGCCGCCCAGTATCCAGCGGAACCACGCCAGCGCGTGGCAGCCCATGTCCATCATCACGCCGCCGCCCGCCAGGTCCTTCTCGTAAAACCAGCGGCTGTGCGGCCCGGAATGCTTCTCCGCCTGCTTGATCATATACAGGTCGCCCACGGCGCCGCGCTCCACCAGCGCCTTCACCCGCTCATACTTGGGCGCAAAACACAGCTCTTCGGCGTACATCAGCTTCCTGCCCAGCTTTTTACAGGTATCGATCATCTCGTCCGCCTGCTCCAGCGTCAGCGCCAGCGGTTTCTCAATGATCACATGGCGGCCGCTTTTGGCGCTCTTGATGCAGGCCTCGTAATGCGCGTGGTTGGGAATGCAGATATCGACGACCTCGCAGTCGCTTTCCGCCAGCAGTGTATCCAGATCGGTGTAATACGCCTTGAGGCCGTATTGCTGCGCGAACGCGCTGGCCTTCTCCCCGCTGCGTCCGTATACCGCCACGACCTCGGCATCCGGCACAAAGCGCTCATATGATTCCATGTGGATGTGAGCGATAAACCCGCAGCCCAAAATCGCGACCTTTGTTCTACCCATCGATCCTCCTCCTTTTTCTGTGCGCGTCTTTTCAGATCAAGCCGGCAGCCTGTTTGTCGAGCACGATCTCAACCTGCGTACGGCCTTTCAATAACGTACCCGGAAACTCGTTGGTCGGTTCCGACCCTATCAGTTCTTTGACGACATTGCTCTTCTTTTCGCCGGTGATCAGCAGCTGGATGCGCCTGGTCTCCATGATGTTTCGGATACCCAGCGTGATGCCCTGCTTGATATGCGGCATCTCATGAAAATATTTGACAGCCACCTCTTGCGTCACCGTATCCAGCGACACCACGTGCGAACCGCTCTCCGGATTCACGCCCGGCTCGTTCAGCGCCAGATGCCCGTTCATGCCCAGCCCCAGCAGCATATAGTCGATACCGCCGTTTGCTGCGATATGCCGGTCCATGTCACGGCATTCCTGCTCAAGGTCCGCCGCCCTTCCGTTGAACATGCGAATATTTTTCTCCTGCACGTTGATACGGTCGAACAGGTTTTGGCGCAGAAAGCCCTCGCAGCTGCCGTCGTCCTCCGCCGCAAGCCCCACCCATTCGTCCATATCCACCACGCGCACTTCGGAAAAATCAGTCTCACCGCTTCGATATGCCGCAATCAGCGCTTCGAACATCTCCAGCGACGTGTGGCCCGCCGCCAGACAGATCAGCGCGGTCGGTTTTTCTCTGATGATCTCTATAAGCGTTTGGGCGCAATACCCGGACGCGGCACGGCTGTCCTCAAAAATGCTTGTCATTGCTGTCCCCCCATGATGAAAATAATGATCAGCGAGCTGCCGCTGTTATCTTCTTTAAATGCTTACACCCGCCATCCGCTCTGTATACATAAAACAAACACGAATCCACCGCCCGGAGTTCGCCCGGTAAAATAATTAAATATAGTTTTATACCACAGAATTTATGCCAATCGGTCTACTTAAATCATCTGGTTATGGTCAATACAATACAGGCATTTTCAGAAATTGTATAGGTTGTCTATACCAATTTATATGTGTTATCAGATTTTTGGCAGACTGGCCGCCACCGCCGCCTGCTCATATTCACGGCATGCCAGCAATATCGGCGTGAAGGAACTGTCTAGAGTTGGTGAGAACCGATACTTAACATTGAGGCCAAAACCGCTCTTATCCGAGTATGCCATGATCATAACCGCCCTTACCGAAATAAGTCGATGCCATGTAATTTCGTCTGTTCGGCCTCTTCTCCTGCTGCGGAACCAACAAAAAAATCCCGTCATTGCTCAACGCAACAAACAGGATTTTTCCTTATCAACATCAATGCGTTCTTTATTCCTTGGACGGATGCGTCTTATCGTAGTAGTATTGCAGGATGTCTCTGCGGGTGACGATGCCGATAAACAGACCACGGTCATCCGTCACAGGAATAAAGTTCTGGTTCATCGCTGTCAGCAGCAGATCGTCGATATCAGCGTTCACATTGACCGGGGTATTCTGACGGCCTTTGAGTATTTCCTTAACGCAGTATTTCTCTCCCACATGGTTGTCGTACATCTCATTGCTGAGTATCGCCCAAAGCAGATCCCCTTCGCTCAGCGTACCGGCATATTCGCCGTCACGGTTGATCACGGGGATCGCGGCATACCGATAGTGTTTCATCTTTTCCAGGGCCTGGCGCAAAGTCGAATCTTCATAGATATATGCCAAATCGACTTTGGGCTTTAAAAAAAACAGTATATTCATTGCATCCATATACAACAATAATAATAATCGTGCCATGTGTATCATAACACATCTGCCGCGCTTGTATCAACACCCGGAGCCTTCTCATTAAAGAAGAGATTTGAAACTGAATGTGGCGAATTTGTAAACAAGCCGATAACTAAGATAAGCGCTATCCGATTAATTCATGCACCCAAGCGTAAAATAACTTTACTATTTTTTAAATCTATATCATTACAACGTAGGCAGAGATATCTATTCGGATTTTCAGACTATGACGGTTGAGACTCAGGTCAATGCCACCGCTGCCATCGCCAGTGTGATGCGGGTCGTGAGAACTGTCCGCATCATGACGCGCAGTGCGCCTGAGCCATGTTAACACCACTGTACGGCATCCTCCGGCAACTGCCGTGTTTTCGGCCGCGGCTCCGCCGCGCGGTAACCGAACCCCGCCATCACCGCAACGCCAAAATGCGCGGTATCCAGCAATCCTTCCTCCGCCAGTATACGTTCCGCATCCTCCAGTACAAACCCCTCCACCGGGCACGAATCCACGCCCAGCAGCGCGGCCGCCGTCAGCATGCCCGACAGCGCGATGTAGCACTGTTTACACGCCCAGTCGAACATCGCGCGATCGTTCTCCAGCAGCTTGAAATCGTTGACCAGAAAGTTCTTATATCTATCCAATCTCTGTATCTGCCTGCCCATAGGCAGCTGTTGCACATCGTTCATGATATGACGGATATAATCCGAGTCATATATCATATCCGCCTTTTTCCGTGCCAGAATCACCACAAAGCGGCTCGCGCCGTCAAAGCAGTTTTGTGCGCCCCAGCACACAGGCCGCAGCTTCTCCCACAGCGCCCGGTTTTGCAGCACCAGAAAGCGCCACGGCTCGAACCCGAACGAACTGGGCGACAGCCGGCCCGCCTCCAGTATCACGGCGAAGTCCTCGTCGGATACGGCTCTGGATGAATCAAACTTTTTACAGGCATGCCGGAACATCCATGTGTCCAGCACCAGCTTTCTCCTGTCTTCCATCAATGCCCCTCCCGGCGTCATTGCTGTTCCCGTTCTTTTCCGCGGGCCTGCCTGCGCAGGTATTCCGCCAGAAACTGCTCGTCCTCTACCTCGAGACCGCGCTCACCGGCCAGCGACTCCAGATGGTGCCGGAATTCATGCTTCAATGTGCTTGTGAGCCGTTCTGCCAGACGTTCCTTCGTCAAATGTCCGTGTACCCGCATAAACGAGCCGTAGTAGATCGCGATGTACCGCCCCAGATTGCCGCCCCGATAATACTCGCCCATGATATACAGGCCCTCGGCGCCGGTTCTCTGGTGCCTTTTGGCCTGCGGCATCAGTATGATCCCGCCGTTGAGCTGGGTATAGAATTCCTTCGGCAGCGTCTCCGCGATGTCGTCCAGCATCTCCTGCATCTCGTCGATTGAAACCATTGCTGCTCCTCTCTTCCCTTATACCCGCATTATACCACATCGGCGTCCGTATATCCTTCGAAGACAACGGAAAAGCCCGCACAGCGTTTATCTGCACGGGCTCGGGCATTGATATCTTCGATTTACTTTAACTGCGCCAGCACGTCGATCGGGATATCCGTCATCACCGCGTTGTTGGAGTTGATCAGCATGTTCTCGTCCAGATTGAGGCCGAACATCGCGCCCTCCTGAACGGCGGCATGCAGATTGCGCGGCCGCACCGCGTCGCCCGCGTTCATCACGGTCACACCCGCCGCCAACAGTTCTTCATACAGTGCGGTATTGGAGCGCACATGGCATGTCACCACGGTGTCGGCCGGTATCGTCGTCTTGTTGAACTCCTTGTCCTGGACCGTGACCTCGCCATCCTTGATCTCATAGAGCGTCGCGCTTTCGATCACCTTCACCGGATACTTGAACGGCTTGGAGTCCAGCGCCTCGGCATCCGTCTGCCTGAACCGCTTGCGCAGCACATACATGTGGATGACCTCGATGGATGAACCAAATTCCTTCTTATCCGTCACGATTGTGACCTGCTTGCCGATGGACGCGAGGAACGCCGCCGTGTCCGCCGCGGCGTAGTGGTCGCCCCACACCAGCACACGCTCGCCCACTCTGGCGTTCTTCCGGCTGCCGGGATGGAATTCGCACGACACCTTGGGGCAGGCGATCACATCCTCAAAGCCCACCACCTTGTCCGCGTCACCGAACACCTGCGGCACGTAGGAGGACGCGCCCGTCGCGTTCAGCACCAAATCATATCCTTTCAGCTCATCCACCGCGGGGGCGTGATTCAGCTTTACATCCACACCGAGCGACTTGATCTGATAGCGTATCCAGTCCGTATACCATTTCATCTTCTCTTTGCCGGGCGCCATGCAGCAGCCGAGTATCGCGCCGCCCAGTTCGCCTTTCTTCTCAAACAGCGTCACCTTGTGGCCGCGCACCGTGGCGATGCGCGCCGCTTCCATGCCCGCCGGGCCGCCGCCCACCACCGCGACATTCAGCGGCTTGTCGCTTTTCTTCATGCCCACGAAAGCCTCGTTGCCGCACGCCGGGTTGATCGCGCAGCCGATCTCCTTCTTGGCCATCATGGACTCCTGCCAGCAGCCGGTGAGGCAGGATATACAGCGCCGAATCTCCTTGTCCTTGCCCATGGATGCCTTCACCGCCCAATACGGGTCGGCCAGCATCTGGCGCGATAGCCCCACCATGTCCATCTTGCCTTCGGCGATCAGCTTCTCACAGTATTCGGGGTTGCGCAGCGTATGGCTGTTGATGATGGGGATGCTGACCACCTGCTTGATCGCTTCGGACGCATACACCGTCCAACCCTCGGGGTAATACATGGGGTCGAAGCCCGCGCCGGGGCTCTCCTGTATGCACTGGGACAGGTCGAGAGCGGCCACGCCCGCCTGCTCAAAGGTTTTGGCGACCAGCTTGCTCTCCTCCAGTTCACGGCCGCCCGGCACCCACTCATCCGCCGAGTAGCGCACCAGCACCGGAAAGTCCCGCCCGCACTTCTTCTTGATCTGGTCGATGAT
This sequence comes from Bacillota bacterium, assembly GCA_023428025.1. Taxonomy (GTDB): domain Bacteria; phylum Bacillota; class Clostridia; order Christensenellales; family SZUA-584; genus SZUA-584. The sequence continues at coordinate 3,741 of JAEYZN010000001.1, read as the reverse complement.
CGCCAGCGGGAAACGCATGCGGTTCTCAAAGCTGCCGCCAAAACGGTCGATGCGGCGGTTTAACAGCGGGCTCATGAACTGCGAGATCAGATAACCGTGCGCCGCGTGCAGCTCCACCGCGTCGAAACCAGCCTGCTGGACGCGCCATGCCGCCTCGGCGAACAGCTCAACCATCTCCAGCACCTCTTCGGTCGCCATCGCGCGGACGGGTTTGCCCTTCTCCTCCGCGTTTTCGTACACGATCTCATGACCGGCGGACCACGGCAGCTTCAATACCATGTCGTTGGTGGACATCGTGTTGTACCGCGGAATGGCGCACTGCCGCCCCGGATGCTGCAGCTGCACGGCGCACTTCGCGCCGTAGCGGTGCATCGAGGCGGCCAGCCGGGTCAGGCCGGGTATGTAGTTGTCTGCGTCAGCCACCAGGCAAGTCACGGTGGGCCGTCCCGACTTTGAATCCGGGCTGGTGGCGCCCACGATGATAAAGCCGGTACCGCCCTTGGCTAATTCGCTGTGATGGTAGATATCCCGCTCGCTCACCGAGCCGTCCGCATGGGACGAGCTGATGTCCGTCGGCACATGCGCAACGCGATTGGGCGCGACAAAATTTCCGATCCTGATGGGTTCAAACAAATGCGGATAAGCTTTCATAAACACACTCCTTTACTTGAATAATGATTCTAAGGCAGAACATGATCACCTTTGCATCTAACCGGGCCGCGCGTAGCGCTTGCGGTATTGCGCCGGGGACATATAGACGTATTTATAGAACACCTTGTAAAACTGGTTGATGTTGCTGAAGCCGGAGCGGCTGGCCACCTCGGTCACGTTAAGGTCGGTGGTGAGCAGCAGCTTGCGGCTTTCACCAAGGCGCAGATAAGTCATGTATTCCTTATACCCGATCCGTACAGCGTCACGAAACACATGCCGGAAGCGTGACGCGCTTAAGTGGAACCGCCCCGCCACCTCCTCGAGCGTCGGGTTGCTCAAGAAATGCGCGTTGATATAGCTTAGCGCCTCCTGCATCTTCTGCTGGCTGGCCGACCCGGCCGAGCTATAATCCGGGTACGTGGCCTGATAATGGCCGATCAGCACGGCGAGGATCTGGCGCAGACCGGCATCCAGCGTATGCCGGTAGCCCGGCTGCTTCTGTTCCAGCGCGGCTTTCAGCTCCAGCGCCAGCCCGGCTATTTTTTTGGCTTCCGGCCTTTCGTGGCTTATCTTATTTTGAAAGGTCTGGGCGTTGTATTTGAATGGGGCCAGATATTCAAAATCCAGCTGGCGGCTGCCCGGCGCGGCAATGAACTCGGGCATGAATATGATAAAAATATACTCTGTGGTTCCGCCCGGCTCGCAGATGGCGACATGGTTCTCGAAATTGCTCACCACAAACACATCACCCTCCTCCGCCGCATATTCCTTGCTGGAAAACAGGAATTCGCCGCATCCTTTGGTGCACAGCGCGATCTGAAGATAGTCGTGCCAGTGCATCTTTTCTTCGTTGCCGGTCACGGTATAGTCGATGATATTGATACGGAACTCAGGGTCCATCTCATAGTGCCAGAAAAAGCTCAAACGTGCGCCCCCTTCCCGCCATACAGGCTTAAGCGGCCGGCTGCGTTGCATGGCCTTCGCAAAGAGCCTTCAAAGCGCCATTCTGATAAGAAGCGCACTGAGGCTATTGAAAACTTCAATTATTCTTTTATATATTTTATGATATTATATACTGAAAATCACTGGCAAATCCAGCTCACTTCTTATCAAATACGGCTGATACCCTTCGAACACTTTTCACCTTGCGCAAGATTGAAAACGATCGGTTTGAAGAATAATAACGTTAATTATGCTCATATTTAGGAGGAGGTTCGTTTTTGGGAAACGCCGCGCCCAAATGGAAGAAATACGCCGCCCAGCTTTTCGTCCGCTTCAAGGATGACGACATCCCGTCGCTCAGCGCGCAGCTCACGTTCTATCTGCTGTTCTCCCTGTTTCCCTTTCTGCTGTTTCTGCTGAATCTGTTCAGTCTGACCACCGTGTCCGCGCAGCAGTTCACAGACATCATATCACGGTTTCTTCCGGGCGACATCAGCGCGTTTTTCAGCGGCCTCGTTTCCGAGATATTGGGCGTCAAAAGCGCCGCCCTGCTGTCGGTCAGCGCGGTGGCCACGATATGGGGCGCTTCACGCGGCATCCATGCCATCAGCGCATGCCTCAACAAAGCGTGCGACAAGAAGGAAGACCGTCCGTTCTGGAAGGTCTCGGTCATCACCGTTTTCTTCACGTTGTGCATGGCGGTGATGGTGATGGCGACGCTGCTGTTCCTGATATTCGGCAGGGTGATCGGTGAGAGCCTTTTCTCATATTTCCATGCGGAATTGGTATTTCAATGGCTGTGGCGGGTGCTGCGATATGTCGTTCCCGTCGCCATGATGTTCCTGACCTTCTCTCTGCTTTACAAGCATATCCCCAATTGCCGCCATACATTTAAGGGGGTGTTTCCCGGTTCGATATTCTCCACCGCGGGCTGGATACTCACGTCGCTGGCGTTCTCGTTCTATGTGGACAACTTCGCTGGCTATACGCGAATCTACGGCAGCATCGGCGGGATCATCATCCTGATGTCCTGGTTGTATGTCAGCAGCATGGTGCTGCTGCTGGGCGGGGAGCTCAACGCGGCCGTGTGCTATTTCCGGTCCGGCACAAAGATCGACAAGTATGAAAACGCGAAGATCGAGCTGCCGTTTCCGTTCAACCGGAAAAAGAAAAAGGATATGCCCGCAAAGACCAGACGATAAAAACCTCCCGGCTTGCGCGCAGAGAGGCTTTTGTCGCTGTTATTGTGATTTGTCTTAAATGATAAACTGGCTGATATACCGCTGCGAGAGCAATATCGAATACAGGCGGTCGTCCAGCGTGTCCTCAAACGCCCTGTCCTCCACCTCGATCACGGCGCAGCCCTTGTAGCGGATGTCCGTCAGCGCCGCGATCACTTTGCTCCAGTCGGTGTCCCCGAGGCCGGGCAGCTTGGGCGCGTGGTAATCCAGCGGCACCGCGAATATGCCCACCTCGTCGTATTTGTCCTGATAGAACTTCGCATCCTTGATGTGGAAGTGGAATATCTTGTCCGCGAACTCATAGATGGGTTTGACGTAGTCCATACGCTGCCACACCAGATGCGACGGATCGTAGTTGAGGCCGAGGCTGGGGCTGTTGATATAGCCGAATATCTCGCGCCACATCTGCGGCGAGGAGGCGAGATTCTTGCCGCCCGGCCACTCGTCGCGAAAATACATCGGGCAGTTCTCGATGCCGATCTTCACATCATTGTCCTCCGCCACCCTCACAATGTCCGGCCATACCTTCCTGAACTCCTCGAGGTTCTCCGATACCGGTTTGGCGGGGTCCTTGCCGATGAACGTGTTGATGTTCTTCAGGCCCAGCAGCGCTGCACCCTTGATGCACTTCTTGATATGCTCGATGAACACGGCACGCTGCGAAAGGTCCGCGTCCAGCGGGTTGGGGTAATACCCCAGTGCCGATATGCTGACGCCCTTTTTCGCCAGATAGTCGTTGATCTGTGCCGCCTTGTCCCTGTCCAGCGTGTCCACGTCGATGTGCGTGACGCCCGCATACCGGCGCTCCGCCTTACCCTTGGGCCAGCACATCATCTCCACGCAGTCCATGCCGTTGTCCGCCGCAAAATGATCACCTGCTCAAAGCTATACTCGGGCAGTATTGCAC
>JAEYZN010000025.1 GCA_023428025.1 Bacillota bacterium | reverse complement strand
TGATCGACGAGAGCACGGCGGCGCTGCTGAAGTGCAAGCCCGGCATCGGCGGCTTCTTTGTGGAACGCCGCACCTGGGGTAAAACGGGTGAGTTATTCGAGCTGACGCAGTCGGTCATCAGAGGAGATCGGTCCAAATTTGTGCTCAAGCTCAAGAGCGCGTCGGTCTGCTGGGATCGGAATTTTCTCGAAGTCAAGTAATTCAACAACGCAGGGCTTTTCTGCAGCCCGAATGATACCATGCGTAACAGGTTGCCGAACAGGAAGCCCCTTGGATATTCGCATCCTGCGCTTGTGATATCATTGAATACATACGCATAATATCTTCAGTTCAAATAGAATATCATTAACATAATTATATGGCATGGAGTGACGAGTGAATGGACGCAACGACCAAAACTGAGCTGCTGGAGCTGGCGGACAAACTCAAAGACCTGGATACGGGTGTGCTTAATTCCGTAATCGGTTTTGACGGTTTTGTGGACGAGGTGGTGCACGTCGTCAAAAAACGCATCGACCCTGAGAATTACACGCGCGTGCTCACGCTGACGGAATACGGCCGGCGCATTGCGGAGACGTCCGGCCTGTCGTCCAATGTGGAGATCGTGACAATATCCAAAAAGCTGGGCGGCAATGGGCCGATACTGGCCAACGCGCTGATCGAATGCGGCGTTAACATGACCTACCTCGGCGCGATCGGCTATCCGGACGTGAACGCTGTATTTACGGATATGGCCGCGCGGTGTGGCCAGGTTTACCCGATATGCGAACCGGCCTCCACCGACGCGATGGAGTTTGAGGACGGAAAGATCATCCGGGTCAAGCTGTCGCCCTTCCGGGACCTGAATATGGAAACGCTGGAGCAGCGCGTAGGCTTTGAAGAACTAGCGGCGCTGCTGGATTCCGCGCAGCTGATTGGCTTTGAAAACTGGGCGCTGCCACCGTATTCGGGGCAGATATGGCAGGGCATCTATGAGCATGTGCTGCCGCTGATGAAGAGCGATATCAGCAAAAAGACGCTGTTCTTTGACCTGGCCGATCCGGCTTCGCGTCAGGAGGAGGAGCTGCGGCGCGTGCTGGAAACCATCGGCGCGTATGCGAAGCGCTTCCGCGTGATTCTGGGCCTCAACCTCAGAGAGGCGGTGCAGGTGGCCGCGCTGTTCGGCGGTGCGTTTGAAACGTCCGGCTGCGACCTCGAGGCGCTGGCGCGCTATATCCGCCGCTTTGTGGAGGTGCAGACGCTGGTCATCCATCCGGTGAAGGAATCCTGCTGCCTGGCGGATGGCGTGTTTTATCACCGTGTCGGCCCGTTTTGCGCCAACCCCAGGCTGACCACGGGCGCGGGGGACAACTTCAACGCCGGATTTGTGCTGGGCATGTCGCTGGGGCTTGAACCGGCGGATGCGCTGCTGTTGGGCATGGCCGCTTCGGGGTTCTATGTGCGGAACGCCCGCAGCGGAAATTTCAAGGAGCTTCAAAATTTCCTGGGCCGGTGGGCCGCAAGTGAACTTGATCAATAAAGGAGGAGCCATATGAAAAGATTGAAGGTGGGCGTGATCGGCACAGGTTTTATCGGGCCGGCCCATATTGAGGCGTTGCGCAGGACGGGAATGGCGGATGTGGTCGCGCTGGCGGATTTGGGTACGGACGTAGCAAAGGCCAAGGCGGAGGAACTGTCCGTGCCGCAGAGCTACGGTGATTACAAAGCGTTGCTGGCGGAGCCGGATATCGACATCGTCCATATCTGCACGCCCAACAACCTGCATTTTCCGATGTCCAGAGAAGCGATGGAGGCGGGCAAGCATGTGGTGTGCGAGAAGCCGCTGGCGATGAACTCCGCCGAGGCGAACGACCTTGTCCGTATCGCGAAGGAAAAAGGCGTGGTGAACGCCATCCACTTCAACATCCGGTTCTATCCGGTGATCCATCACGTAAAGGCGATGATCGAGAGCGGCGAACTGGGCGATATACTCGCGGTCAACGGCTCGTATCAGCAGGACTGGCTGTTCTATGACACGGACTACAGCTGGCGCCTGGAGCCCGAATCCAGCGGCAATTCCCGCGCCATTGCGGACATCGGCTCGCACTGGCTGGATTCCGTGGAGTTCATGACAGGGCTCAAGGTGAAAAAGGTTTGCGCGGATTTCGCGACCTTCCACCCGGTCCGCAAAAAGCCGCTGAAGCCGGTGGAGACGTATTCGGGCAAGTTACTGACATCCGAAGACTATGCCGACGTGCAGATCGGCACCGAGGACTACGCGACGGTGTTGCTGCGTTTTGAAGGCAAAGCGCATGGTTCGCTCACGGTGAACCAGGTGGCGGCGGGCCGCAAAAACCGCTGCTATTTCGAGATATACGGCAGCAAGAAGAGCGCCGTCATCGACACGGAGCGCTGCAACGAGGTATGGATCGGCCGCAGGGACGGCAACAACGAGCTGTTGCTGAGAGACCCGTCGCTGCTGCAGCCGTCGGCACGCGCCATTGCGAGCTTCCCCGGCGGGCACAACGAAGGCTTCCCGGACACGTCCAAGCAGCTGTTCAAGAAGCTATACGCATATATCCTCAGCGGCCGTACCGGCACGGTGGAATACCCGACGTTTGAAGCGGGTGCGCGGGAGTTGGTACTCTGCGAGCGCATCGTGGACTCGGCTCACAGGGAGAGCTGGGTCGAGGTCTGATCACCGAACATCAAAATAAGGAGGGAAACGATGAAACTTGGATTTTTGAGCGCGATTCTGCCGGAATATTCATTTGAACAGGTGATCGATCTTGCTGCGGATAACGGGATGAGCTGTGTGGAAATACCGTGCTGGCCCAAGGGCAAGGCGGAGCGCCGGTACGC
>JAEYZN010000003.1 GCA_023428025.1 Bacillota bacterium | reverse complement strand
CTCATTGTACCATGCAAACGTGTTGACCTTGTTGAAGCTCACGCAGGGCTGAAGGATGTCGACCAACGCATAACCCTTGTACGCAATGGCCTGCTTCATGACTGCGATCAGATGCTCCTTGTGGCCGGTGAACGCCCTGGCGACAAAGCCTGCGCCGGCAGCGATGGCGATAAGCACCGGATTGAAAGGCGTGTTGGCGCTGCCGCCAGGCTGTACGGCAGTTCTGTGCCCCTCTCCGGTCGTCGGGGACGCCTGCCCCTTGGTGAGGCCATAGATCTGGTTGTCGTGGACAAAATGCGCGATATCCACGTTGCGCCGGATGTTATGGAGGAAGTGGTTGCCGCCCTCGCCGTACGAATCGCCGTCGCCGGTGCTCACCACGACGTTAAGCTTCTCGTTGGCGATCTTGGCGGCGACCGCGGCGGGAAGCGCCCGGCCGTGCAGGCCGCAAAAGGCGTTGGCGCTGATATATTGGGGTGTTTTTGCCGCCTGGCCAATGCCGGCGGCCATCAGGACCTCACGAGGGCTTTTGCCCAGCTCCTCTAGCGCTGTTTTCAGACAGTCCAATATGGCGAAATTCCCGCATCCCGGGCACCACGCCGTTTCATAGGTGGAAAAAGTATCCGTGCTCATCTCGGCACCTCCTTTAAGACCCGTTCAACTATCTCCTGCGCAGAAATCTGCCGGCCGTCATATTTTAATATACTGTCCGTGCAGTCAATACCGGTATATTCCCGGATAAGGCCGGCGAACTGTCCCGTGGCATTCTGCTCGATATTGATGATGCGGCGCGCATGCACCGCCTTTTCCCTGAGCCGCTTCACGGGAAGCGGGTAAACGTCGCCAAATACGAGCGCTGCATATCCGCCGCCATTCTCATTGAGCAGCTGCACGGCTTCGGCGATGGGCCCGTATGTGGAGCCCCAGCCGATCAGCAGCGTTGTGAAATCCTCCGGTCCGATAAAGTCCGGCTCGACAAGCTCCGCCACCAGCGTCTCCAGCTTTTTAAAACGCTTGTTCACCATGTCTGTACGCACCTGTGCGGATTCCGTGATCCGGCCGCTCTCGTCATGCTCGTCGCTGTCGATGGCCACGAGGTGTTCCGTTTTGCCCGGCAGCAGGCGGAGAGAGATGCCATCCGCCGTGAGACGGTAGCGCAGGTATTCGCCTTCTACTCCTGCCGTGTTGGACGGGCTTATGACCTCGACGCCGCTCAAATCAAACGGCGCCACCGTCGCGGACGCGTCCGCGAGATACTGGTCGCTCAGAATGATAACGGGAATCTGGTATTTCTCCGCGATGTTGAATGCGCGTATGGTCTGGTAAAACGCGTCGGTATGATGGCGCAGCGCGATCACCATGCGGGGGAACTCGCCCTGCGATGCGGAGATAACGAATTTCAGGTCGCTCTGCTCCGTGCGCGTCGGGAACCCAGTCACTGGGCCCGGCCGCTGGACATCGACCACCACCAAGGGAATCTCCGCCATGCCGGAAAGGCCGAGAGCCTCCACCATCAACGAGAAGCCGCCGCCGGAGGTGCCTGTCATAGCGCGGGCGCCTGCAAAAGAAGCACCGATGGCCATATTGATGGCGGCAATCTCATCCTCAGCCTGCTCAACAACGACACCGGCCTCTGCGCTTTTGGCGGCAAGGTATTCCATGATCGACGTCGAGGGAGACATGGGATAGGCCGAGTAGAATTTCAGCCCGGCAGCCAGCGCGCCGAGTGCGAGCGCGTTGTTGCCCGAGAGTATCATCCAATCGGCAAAACGGCCTTGCATATGCGCAAAGCGTTGCTCTGCGATGTCATACCCTTCGCGTACCGCCTGCATATTGACTGCAAGGTGCTGCGCCGCGATGAAACCGCCAAGAACTTCCCGAACCCCTTCCAGGCCTGTCCCGAACAGCTTGAGTATGGCGCCCACGGCGATGCTGCCGGCCACCCTTGGATTGCCGATGGCCTTGGCCATTTGCGCCATACCGATCTTGACGGCACGCGGGTCATCCACCGCCAGCCCGGCATCGCAAAGTATAAAGCCTTCCGGCCCAAGCTCATCTTTATGCAGCGCCACCGTTTCTTCGTTGAAAGCTATAATGCCGTCAAACCGGCTGCTGTGTGAGAACACAGGTTTCGTTCCGAAGCGGATCGTGTAAAAATTATGGCCGCCGCGCACGCGGGACATAAAGTCACGCATGGTAAAGACGTTGTAGCCCGATCGTTTGAGCAGTTTTTCCAATACGGCCGTCGTGGTATCGATACCTTGCCCGGCCGCGCCGCCAATCAAAAGATTGTACATGAGTGCTTCCTCCCGTATGCTGGAATCGAGACAGTGATGACTTCTCATCGTAGGAACACTGAATGGTTTGTTTAATTATAACAGCCGCTGCGCTAAAATCAAAGTACAAGAGTGAGAATAGACTGCACTTTTGCAGGAATCAAAACTGCAGCCCAAATTCGAACCATCTCAAAGAAATTGTGCGCAGAAGAATTACTGCATTAGAAACAGTAAAGCCTTAAAAACATTGAAAAAGCCCCGGAAACGGCTTTAAATAGGCGTTTTCCCGATGCTGAAGCCATTGTCGGATTGCGCAGAAGGTACGACTGCGAATCAAAAGCCGGGGGTTCGAATCTCTCCGGCACGCCAAGCTAAAAGTCAGTATTCATCGAGAAAACCGACTCTTTTTTCTTTGTTTAATAATAAAGTGCTAACCCCGCTTTTACCTCCTGCAAAAAATCAAAGGACGATTATACTGCTCCCAATGGTAGAAACATTAGGCACCGCCTTTCTCCCCTGGTTATTCAAGCATTTAACTTTATTTTACCGAGCAGACATATTCAATTTATTGCAGACCTTTATTTATTGTCATAATAGCAAGCTACCATATTCTTGGCCGCATCTATTTTGTCTACAGGAATTGATCTTCTATATGATCAAACGCTAATATTCATATCATTTTCCTGATGCAGATCATCCTTCTTTATTTTTGGTGTCCGCGTCTTCGTTAAGGGCGCCTGAAACAACAAACCCGAACGTCCTCTTGGCTAAAGAGTGAGTTCGGGGATTTACGGTATTATTTAGTTGTCAGAAGATGTTTAGCTTTACTTTAAGGTAAAATATCTTTAACATCTTTAGTTACATCAATGTTTATGCCGATTATTTTATCCACCGGCATAATGAAACAGATCCCGTGAAGCGAGGATTTCCATCCGGCTTTTTCTTTTATAGCCGTCATAATTCGCCGCGCCGTCTCCATTTCAACAACCGTCATGATGATTTCTTTTTCTGACTCCACCGTGATGCCTAAGAACAATTCATGCCGGGCACCTTCGCCTCGCGCATTGATTACTGTAGCACCTCCAGCGCCTTCTGATCGAACGATATCCATAATCGTATCGGTATAGCCGGCATTAACGACTATAAAAAGCGCCTTGAGATTGTCGAGCCCATCCATTTCTTTCAATTCCTCCTGTAAAGTTAAAACGATATACCCGATATGGGAAGCGTAAAGGCGATTCCAGTATTAGGCCTGCTGAAATTGAATTCGTTCAGCAGCATTGTAAATATAGCCTCTACCCTTTCTCTTGGCAACATACAGGTTATGACGACTTTGTTTTCTTCCGGGACAAAGCCCAGCATCTCCACCAGATAATTTGCCTTCACCGTTCCTCTTCCATATATGGTATTGATAATCCGGCAATCAATCTTTGATATTTCGTTTAACAGCGCATCTTTTTGTTTTCTGCTGGCTACCAGTATCATAAATACAATGTTATCCGGAGCGCAATTATTCATAAGTGTCTTCCTCCAAATCGGCGTTTTGTATCAAACTATGTGCGTCGCCGCCATGTATCTCTTCAACATTGATAGTTTTTTCATCTCCCATCTGCGCTGCAAACAAAGCTAGTTCATCATACTCTGTCTGTTCGTGTTCTGCAACAAGTTTCTGCGCTTTTTGTACTTTTCTATTATACATAATTCCCAGCGCCTGCACAGTTATCAAAGGCGTTACAGAAATAAACGCAATAATTCCAAATCCGTTGGTCAGCACGGATTGCGCTTCTGTACCTGCCATCAGCGCAACAGCCTGGGCTGCCCCCAGCGTGAGCGGCGTCAAAAACGCCGATGTCAGCGCTCCGCCTGTAACCCCACCCGAGTCAAACGCTATTCCCACGAAAAGCTTAGAAGTATATTTCATCATGATCAGCGCCAGCGCATAAAGCGGAATCAGGAACCAGAGAATATTTATCTGTGTCAGAATCTTCGTCATGGAAAGCATTCCGGCAAACCCGATTCCAATGGCAAGGGTGATCCGTATCGTGGACTTTTTGATGTGCCCGTTGGTTATCTCTTCAAGCTGCTCCCCCAAAACCGTAACAGCCGGTTCCGAGAGGGTTATGGCCGCACCCAAAACAAACCCCAGCGGAACAAGAAGCCATTTAAACCATTCAGGCTGGCCCGCGCCCAGGAATATTTCCCCTATGTATTTGCCTGCAAACGCAAAACCATAATCAATGCCCGACAAAAAGATGAGCAGGCCAATGTACACCGGTATCGTGCCAAGCAGCATTCTGATAAATTGTCTCTTGGGCAATTTGAGGAAGAAAATTTGAAAAACCAGGAACACGATCACAATCGGAAGCAAGGCAAGCGAGACATCGCCGAGATTGGATAAGATGATATCAATAAAGCTCTCCGCCGCCCCGGGATCATATATTCCGGCAGGAGGAATTTTTCCGCCATTTATAGCATTGATGATAATACCGTAAATGAACACCGCCAGTATCGGCCCCACCGAGGCAATCCCGATGATTCCAAATGTGTCGTCGTTGGTTTTGCGCTTTGACATGGTCGCGGAAATTCCTATACCCAGTGCGAGGATAAAGGGTACGGAAATGTCACCGGTGGTCGCTCCGCTGCCATCAAAGGCCAACGCCACGAATTCCTCGGGCACAAAAATGACCGTCAAAAAGATCAGGATATACAGGACTACAAAAACGACTTTGATATTTATATTCTTAATAATCCGATACAGCGCAAACCCGACAAATACGCCAATCCCTGTGCTCAAAATCCAGACAAACAGGATTTCATTCACTTCATTAAAAATCATATGGGTTTGTCGCGCAAGCACAGCCAGAGCAGGTTCTGCAACTGTAGCAAGAATCCCAAATAAAATGCCAAATAAAATAACAAAAATACTTTTCTTAAACTTTGGCAGCGAGCTTCCTACAAGTTTTCCGACGGGCAAAATACTTTCGTCCAGCCCAACCAGAAAAAAAGTCTGCCCAAACACAACGCTCGCATAGCCCACAATCAGCTTAATGTAGTCAAACGTATTTTTCAGAGGCGCTACAAAAACACATACAATCAGAATAATTATGGCAAGTGGAAGCGAAGACACAAACACTTCTTTTAAGGTGCGTAATGCTTTCATATCATCATTGTATATGAGAAATGAAGATAATGCAAAGAAAAATACTCTCCGGAAGCATGTGCAAGCGCTATTTTACGCGAATCACCGCCGTTTTGATTAATTCACGCCGTTTGCCCAATATTGCGAATCACTCTGATACAAAACAATCCTCAGGTCTTTTGAGTCTCACAGGAAATGTACATAAGCCCCCGCCATGCTTGCCTTTTATCCAGGGTAACCTCAGATGCGATAGTTACGGTAACCGTGAAATTCAGAAACAAAAGCCTCCTCTTTGAATACTTTGTAATATTAAGGCAGTATATATGGGAGGCCCCGAGATCATTGGAAAGCTTCAGAAAAACAGCGATCGTTATCCTCACTTACAACAATTTCGAGTACAGTAAAGGCTGCGTTGAGAGCATCAGAAAATATACGCCCGACGGCACCTATGAAATCATCGTCGTGGACAATAATTCGACGGACGGCACCCGGGACTGGCTCAAAGCACAGGCGGATATCAAGCTGCGGCTGAACGACGAAAATGTCGGTTTTCCAAAAGGCTGCAACATCGGGATCGGCATGGCCGACCCGGAATGCGATATCATGCTGCTGAACAACGATACCGTGGTGACGCCCCGCTGGCTCGACAACCTCCGCACTTGCCTTTACAGCGACCGAAGCATCGGTGCGGCGGGCGCTGTCTGCAACCATCATGAGAACCTTCAGGGGGCCGACTTCAGGTATCCAGATTCAGATTTGGACGAGATGCAGCGGTTGGCCGACAAGAACAACATATCTGATAACGAAAAATGGGAAGAGAAAATATTCCTCATCGGCTTTTGCATCCTGATCAAAAGAGAAGTCCTGAATAAAATCGGCCCGCTGGATGAGAAGTATTCGCCGGGGTATGTGGAGGACAATGATTTATCGTTGCGCATCCTTACGGCAGGCTATAAGCTGATGCTTTGTCACGACTGCTTTATCCATCATTATCTGGGATCGGGCTTCCGTAAGGACCTCAGCCGCCTTTTCCCGATATTGTATGCCAACCGGGAAACCTTTCGAAAAAGATGGGGCTTTGACACCTGGCGCTTCGATCAAATCAAACAGGAGTCTCTCCGGCTGTTGACCGAGTCCGACAAATACAAGCCGATGAATATCCTGGAGTTGGGCTGCGGGATCGGCCTCACGCTGCTTAAATGCAAATACAGCTATCCGAACGTTGCGTTGTACGGCCTGGAACCCGACGCGAGCATGGCCGCAATCGCCAAAAAGGTTGCCGCGATTTCGGCAAAACCGCCGGGCGAATTCCCTCTCGATTTCCCCGAGGATTATTTCGACTATATTCTGGTCGGCAATCATCTGGAATCGGTGGAGAATCCGGACGCCCTGCTCACCGGGCTGAAGAAATACCTGAAAAAAGACGGCTGGGTGATCGTTCAGGTGCAGAACATCATGCATTACAGCGTGCTCGGGAACCTTTTGAACGGGAAGTGGCGGTACGCTTCGCAGGATATCCTGAGCAGGTCGAACAGAGCCTTCTTCACTCTGGATGATATTCTAAAAATGACGTCGGACTGCGGGTACAAAAACCAATTTACCTTCCATTGGTTTTCCGTGCCCAGCGAAGAGGATAAGGCCTTTGTGCAAAAGCTTTGTCAGACCGGCGAAGAGAAAAGAGACTATGTGTTCAACACATACATGTATGCGGTCAGGTTTCAGAAACAGTGAGGCGGACACCCTGCGATCCACTGGAAAAAAGCCCTGCTTATGAAAACGCCAGGCGGTAGGCGTTGGGCGACAGATTCTCCTGCCCCTTGAACACCTTGATGAACGAGGATTCGTAGCTGTAGCCGATTTCGCACGCGATCTGCATGATGCTGAGGTTGGTGGTCACCAGCAGTTCCTTGGCCCGCTCCATACGGCGTTTGCGGATGTATTCCAGCAGCGACTGGCCCGTTTCCTTGCGGAACCACTCGCGGTAATACGTCGTGCTGTAGTTTTCGATGCGCGCCAGCGTCTCGATATCGATATCCTCGTTGAAGTGCGCGTCCACATACGCCACGGAATCCGGCGCCTGCTTTTTGAGCATGTTGGGCAAAAAGTAGTAGAACAGCTTCGCGACGGTATCGCCGCCCGCTCCTGCGCTCAGCTCCTCCAGCAGCAAAAACCGAATCGCCTTCCATTTGTCGTTAAGCGGGCACGTGACGCCGTCTGGCATGATGATATCCTTCTGTTCGAACATGTAGCTGGGGATGTCCAGCACCAGGAACTGATTCTCCCGGTCCGTCTTGAACGAATGCCTGTGGTCGTAGGGCAGAAGAAATATTTTCTCCTCGTTGACGACGACATCGTTTCTCTCCATCTTCAGGTACATCGCCCCCTGCAGCGGGAAAACCAGCTGCGCGTAAGGGTGGCTGTGCGTGACCACGGAATCCGTATAAACTCTCTTTTCACAAATAATACCCTTCATGAGTGACTTTCCTCCTCGCTGATCACCCGCTCCGCTGCCGTCGCGGTGGGACCGAAATAACAAAAAAGATGCCGCAGCCCGCCGGTCGCGACATCTTCGTCTCCATCAGTTATCATCCGTATTATACAACGATTCCGGTCTGGTTTCAAGCGTTTCAAAGCGGGAGATGCCCCTAAACACAAAACAAACCTTTCAGCCTGCCGTATGGGTGGCCTCCTCTATGGCGTCCCGCAGAATATCGCACGCCTGATCGCATTCCTCTCGTGACACGATCAGCGGCGGCGTCAGCCTGACCACGCTGGTCCCGATCGCCGTCACCAGCATATGCCTGTCGGCGCAGCCGTGCTTGACCTCAAGCCCCACGTGCCGATCCAGCACCACGCCGATCAGCAGCCCTTTGCCGCGTACCTCTTTTACATGCGGCAGCGCCAGCAGCTTCTGCGTCAGATAGTCGCCCATCTTCTTCGCGCTGGTGGCCAGCCCGTTGTCCAGCAGCTCGCCGATCTGCGCGTACGCCGCGGCGCAGCACACCGGATTGCCGCCGTACGTGCTGCCGTGCGAGCCCAGCGAGAAGGCTTCCGCGACCTCGTCCGTGGCGCAGACCGCACCGATGGGCATGCCGCCGCCCATGCCCTTGGCCATGGACACGATATCCGGCTGCACGCCGTAGTCCATGTACGCCATGACGCTGCCCGTGCGGCACCAGCCGGTCTGTATCTCATCAAGCAGCAGCAGCAGGCCCTTCTCGCGGCACAGCGCCGCGATGCCTTCAAGAAACTCCTGCGTGGCGGGAATCACGCCGCCCTCGCCCTGCACCGGCTCCAGCATGATGGCGATGGTGTCCTCCGTCACATGCGCCCTGAAGTCATCAAGGTCGTTGAAGCGCGCGTAGGAAAAGCCCGGCACCACCGGCTTGAAGCCCAGCTGGCACGCGTTGTCCGGCTGGCCCGTTGCCGACATGGCGCCGTAGGTACGCCCGTGGAAGCTGTTAATCGCGGTGATGATGTGGTATTTCTCCGGCCCGTATTTCGTCACGCCGTATTTTCTCGCCATCTTGATCATGGCCTCGTTGGCTTCCGCGCCGGAGTTCTGATAGAATATCTTGTCCATGCCCAGCGTGGTGCAGATGCGTTCCGCCAGCAGTGCCTGCGGTATGGAGTAAGGATAGTTAAAGGCGTGCATGAGGTCGCCCGCCTGATCCCGCACGGCGGCGACCACCTTCTCGTTGCAGCTGCCCGCGTTATTCACCGCGATGCCGCTGTAGAAATCGAGATAGGCGTTGCCGTCCGTATCGTACATGGTCATGCCCTTCGCCTTCTCCGCGACAAAGTTGAACCGCTTGTACGTCTCGATCATGTACTTCTGCGTCAGCGCCTTGATCTGCTCCGCCGAGATTTGAACATCCGCCAGTTTCATGTTGCCCCTTCCTTTTTGTCTCAAATGATTATCTCAGAAGCACACCTGTTCGGTGCGCTCTATGATTTCGTCCTGAAGCTCGCGGTCCAGGTTGTTGAAATAGTCGCTGTAGCCCGCCACGCGCACGATGAGGTCCCGGTATTCGTCGGGGTTGTGCTGGGCTTTGAGCAGCGTGGCCCGGTCCACCACGTTGAACTGGATGTGATGGCCGTCCAGCTTGAAGTAGGTGCGCACCAGCTGCGCCATGCCGGACAATCCCTTCTCCCCCTCCACCAGCAACGGCGACAGCTTCTGATTCAGCAGCGTGCCGCCCGTGCTGAGGTGGTCCATCTTGGATGCGGACTTGATGACGGAGGTGGGGCCCTGCGTGTCCGCGCCCTTGTCCGGCGATATGCCCTCGGACACCGGCTTTGACGCAAGGCGGCCGTTGGGCGTCGCACCCGTCACCGACCCGAAATAGATATGGCACGTCGTCGGCAGCATGTTGATGCGATAGCTGCCGCCCTTCATGTTGCGCCGTCCCGTCACCTCGTCGCGGAACATCTCGAACGCCGCCACCATGATGCCGTCGGCATACTCGTCGTCGTTGCCGTACTTGGGCGTGCTGTTGCGCACGTCCCCGGATACCTCACCATGGCCTTTGAAGTTGTCCCGCAGCGCCTCCTGCAGCGCCGCCGCCGTCACGTGCTTTTTATCGAACACGTTATACCGTATGGCCGCGAGCGAATCGGCCAGCGTGCCGATGCCCACGCCCTGTATGTAGCTGGTGTTGTAGCGCGCGCCGCCCGCGTTGTAGTCCATGCCCTTTTTGATGCAGTCGTCCACGATGACGGACAGGAACGGCACCGGCATGTGCGCGGCGTACAGCTTCTCGATCACGTGGTTGCCACGCAGCTTGATGTCCACGAAATGGCGGACCTGCGTGCGGAACGCCTCAAAGAACGCCTCGTATGTTTCAACGCTCTCGAAGACTCCGGTTTTGAGGCCCAGCTGCAAACCCGTCCGCGGGTCGCGGCCGTCGTTCAGCGTTATCTCCAGTATCTTGGGCAGGTTGAAGTAGCCGGTGAGAATGTACGCCTCCTTGCCGAAAGCGCCTGTTTCCACGCAGCCGCTGGAGCCGCCCTGCCGCGCGTCCTCGATGCTTTTGCCCGCCAGCGTCAGCTCCTGCACAATGGCCTCGGTGTTGTAGAACGCGGGCTGTCCCCATCCGTTCCGGGACACGGCGCAGGCCTTCTCCAAAAAATACTGCGGCGTTTTCTTGCTGATCTGCACGTTGGAGTTGGGCTGCGTCAGCCGCATCTCGTCCATCACCTCGAGTATCAGCAGCGACACCTCGTTGACGCCGTCCTTACCGTCCGGTGTGATGCCGCCCGTGTTGATGTTGGCAAAATCCGTATACGTGCCGCTCTCCTTGAGCGTCACGCCCACCTTGGGTGGCGCGGGCTGGTTGTTGAACTTCACCCACAGGCATTCCAGCAGTTCCTTGGCTTCCCCGCGCGTCAGCGTGCCGTCCTCGATGCCCTGCTGATAGAACGGGTACAGGTGCTGGTCCAGCCGCCCCGGGCTCAGCGCGTCCCATGGGTTGATCTCGGTGGTGACGGCGATATGCACAAACCAATACATCTGTATCGCCTGGGCAAACGTCTGCGGCGCGTGCGCGGGCACCACCTCGCAGTTATGTGCGATCGCCAGCAGTTCACCGCGACGCACGGGGTCCTGTTCCTGCACCGCCATGCCCAGCGCCAGCTGCCTGAAGCGCCCGCCGTATGCGATGACGGCGTCGCAGCAGATGGCCATGGCCTGCAACTGGGCCTGCTTCGCCAGCGCGTCCGGATCATCTAGAAAATCCAGCGCGTCCAGCGCCGCCGCGATATCCTTCTTGAATTCAGCGAATCCCTTTTTATATATCTTCCCGTCGATGACGGTGTGCCCCGGTCCTCGCTGTTCCATGAACTCGGTGAAGATGCCCGCGGCGTAGCAGTCCTTCCACTCCGGCGTCATCCTGTCCAGAATGCGCTTTCTCATGGAACGGTTCTCCCAGTACGGGATGATGTCGCGCCGCTGCGTCTCGATATCCGCTGCGTCCACGCGGAAGAATATCTTGTCGCGGACATTGAGTATCTCCATATCCTCCGCGGTATGGCAGCACAGCTCGGGGAACGTCGGCGCGTGCTGGGGCCTGCCGCCCTTCTCGCCGACGATCAGCTCGCCCTCTTCAATGCCGATGGTCTCGTTCTCCAGTATGTTCTTCAGGCACAGCGCGCGCAGCACCGGCGTCTCCACGATGCCCTCGTATTCCTGATACGTGCGCGTCACCAGCACGGCGCGCTCGATGGATACGCGCGGCTCCGTGCCCACGCTCCGGGCGCGCAGCTTCTTTATCCGCTCATTCATTCCCAAATCCTGCATATATCAGCCTCCTGTGACCACCCTGAGACCCTGCCGCTCCAGCATGCTTCGAATTTCCGCGAGCCTGTCCGCCGCAACCGGCTGCATGTTCCGTCCGTCGTACGTCCGGCCCAGCCTTTTGTATTTGCCCCGGCCGATGCCGTGATAGGGCAGCAGGTGCGCCTGCTCGATATTCAGCCCGGCAACAATGTTCAAAACGCCCTCGATCGCGGCATCGTCCGCGTTGATTGCTTCGATCAGCGGCAGCCGCAGCCATATCCGCGCGCCGTCGTCCGACAGCCTGCGCAGGTTCTCCAGTATCAGCGCGTTGTCAGAGCCGGTATACTCTATGTGCCGGCCGCTGTCAGCCGCTTTGAGATCGTACAAAAACACGTCCGTGACGTGCAGCATCCGCCGGAAGCTGTCGTACGGCACCGCGCCGCAGGTGTCCACCGCCACGCCGATACCCCGGCCTTTGCAGGTTTGAGCCAGCCGCTCCGCGAAATCGATATGCAGCAGCGGCTCTCCGCCCGATAAGGTGACGCCGCCGCCCGATTCCTCGAAGAACGGCCTTTCCTTCTCGATCTCGGCCATCAGCTGTGCCGGCGAATAGTCCCGCCCGGCCAGCTCGCGCGCGCCCGCAGGGCAGGCCGCCACGCAAGCGCCGCACGCGGCGCAGGCCGCACGCGCATCAGCCGCGCCATGCCCGCAAGCCGCCGTACAGCGTCCGCAACGCGTACACTTATCGGCGTCAAACAGCAGCTCCGCCGCCGCGCTCTGGCTCTCCGGGTTGTGGCACCATGCGCAGGCCAGCGGACAGCCCTTGAAGAAAACCGTCGTGCGCACGCCCGGCCCGTCGTGCAGACAGAACCGCTGTATGTTGAATATCGTTGCGTTGGGCTCTCTCATACCGATATTCTACACCCGGCGGTCCGGCGCCGCAAACGCGATTGTGCAGCTACACATTGTGCCTGTATTCGTACGGCAGCCGCTTCATTTCGCCGAAGGTCCGCATCTCGGCGATGGCATTCAGCGTGTCCTTCAGTATCGCCGTCTGCATCTCCCTGTTGTTCGGCTCGCCCGCGTTGGAGCCGATGGGCACGTGCGGCGCGGTGATGCGCGGCGCGCCCTGCTGCTTGGCGATGGGCGGAAGCGCCGCGATGATGATGGTCGAGATGCCCGCCGCCTCCACCGCGCGCTGCACGATGGTGGCTGAGCGGTGGCAGGTGCCGCAGCCGCCCGTGAAAACCGCCACATCCACGCCGTCCGCCTTCAGTATCGCCGCGATGGCGGGGCCCGTTTCACTGATGAACTTCTCCACGTTGCCGCCGCCGCCCATGAAGCCGATGAGGCAGGGCGCCACCCTGCCGATGAAGCCCTCCGCCGCCAGCTCATGCAGCCGGTCTATCGGCAGCATCGCGTTGATGTCCTTGTTCACGTCGCTGTTGTCGAACCCGCCGTGGCTCACCATCAGTTCGGACGAGGGCGTGCCGGACGGTATCTCGCGGAAGGAATAATCTCCCGCCATGTTGAAACGCTTCTGCGATTTCAGATGCACGCCGCCCGCCGTGCAAAAGGCCACCGTGCATTCGGACAGCGGCTTTTCCAGCGCCGTCCACACGGGCGGCGGCAGCACCGGCGCGTATATTTCAGATTTCAACCCTTGAGCAGTTGTCAGTTTCATATCCTATCCCTCCCTGTCTACAATACTTTCATGTCGCTGATGTACAGACGGACCTGCTGGCCGACAGCGAGCGGCTTATCCGTCACCACGCAGCGCAGCGGCATGATGACGATCCCCATGCGCCCTTTCAGCTCCGCCTTGACGGCGGTGTCGTTCACCGCGATGATCGTGCCGGTGAGCAGTTTGGCCACCGGTTCGTAGACGTCCATCACCGCCGCTCTCATTTCACGAGCCTCTGGTTGGCGTCTATGATGTCCTGCGACCATTTGCGGTCCGCCGGGGCGATGGGGATGCCCGCCATCTTCGTCTTCAGCATCAGCAGCGCGCGTGCCGCGTCCTTTGGGCAGATGGTACTGTCGCCCAGTATCTCGTTCTCGAAGCCCTGCGGGTCCTTGTTCAGCTCGACCATCGCGTCCATGTATTTGTTGCCCACCACCAGCTGGCCCTGGTACGCGCAGAACGACACGCCCACAACCGGGATGCCACGCTTACCGATCTGGTTGATGTTCTCGGCGAAGTCGATGTGGTTGTTGCCGAAGCCCTCGGTGGTCACGATCGCGCCGTCCACGTCCAGCGCCTCTATCAGCGAGCCCAGGCGCTCCGCGACGAATATCTTCTCGTCGTTCACCTGCGGGCTGCCGATGAACACCACGCCCACCAGGTTCGTCTCGTCGTCCAGCGCCATCAGGTTCACCAGCGGCTCACGGAAGTAGTGCCGCGTGTCCTCCTTGGTGGCCGGGCCGATGCAGGTGAGCGCGTGGATGCCCCCGTCGCGCACCTCGTTGGGCGAGAGCACCACCGGCACGTTGCCGAGGTCCACGTTCTGCCGCCCGCCCTTCACGCCCGCGGGCTCGGTGGGCAGCAGCACGTTGTCGTGCATCGCGCCCTGACCCATGATCTCCTTCACCAGCACCACGCGCGGCTTGCCCGGCTTCTTGTAGTCGTGGTATTCGTTGACCGCCGTCGCACTGGCAGCCGGGGCGGCCTTGAGCACGTCGCGAATCTCCTGTATGACGACGTCGCATGCCTTGTGCGCGGCGTACGGGCCCCGGCGCTCCATACCCGTGTTCTCGCGGATCACCGCGTTGACGCATATCATGATGTCATCCTCGTCCGGGCAGCCGGGGCGTCCAAAGCGGATCTTCTCGTCCATGTAGCCCTCGCACGAGCCGAACTCGTGGATCTGCACGCCCGCTTCGTCGAGGCCGGTGAGCACCACCACCGTGCCGCTGATCACGTTTGTCACGCCTTCGCCCAATATGCCCTCTACCTTGGCGGCGATCGGGATGACGTCCATCACCGAGTTGGAGTACACATGGCGCTCCTCCGGCCGGATGATCTTCATCTCCAGGCTGACCACCAGCTCGTTCTCCTTGAGCGCGTCGGTGCACAGCCCTTCCCTGATGGTCAGCGCGCCGTTCTCGAACGTCGTCTTATCCCCCACGGCGACTTCTTTGACAAAATAGTCGCGCTGCACCAGCGTACGGATGATGCGCTCCGGCTGCTCCGCGGGCGCTGGCACGGCAGGCGCAGCGGGCAGGAACGGCGGCAGCGCGGCGCCCGCCGGTATCTCCAGCCTCAGTCCTTTCAGCTCGTCCACGCTGATACGGATCACGCCCTGCGGCGCGGCGCTCTGCTCCGCTTTTACCGGCGGCGCGGGTATAGCCGCCTGGGGCACGCCGTCCACCAGCGCCGGTGTGATGGGCGTCAGCGCGTCCACATCCTCCGTCAGCGTCGAGCCCAGCGCCTGGCCGATGGTGAGCGCGTTGTCCGTCAGCTGCATCAGCCCGGAGTCGATGAGGTCCTCGAATATGGACGGGTCCTCGAGGTCCGACGCCTGCAGCGCGGTTCCTTTTTTGGTGAGGCAGCATACCACTGCCGGTTTATCCTGATTGAGTTTTGCGGTTTCCGCTGAGATGGACATGGTTGTATAACCCCCTCCTTAATAATCGCAAATTTATTACATTGTGGAGGCTGCCTCCACGCCAGACTATCGATAAAGGTCAAAGACCTCGGAGGCTCTGCCTCCGAACCTCCGCTCAAGGGGCGCATCCCTTGAGCGGGAGCACGAGGGCAGCGCCCTCGTAAAAGTCACTCATTTCAGCTTGCGTATCAGCCGCTGGTTCATCGCGCGCAGCGCGCCGTCGGTGACGTGGTACACCGGCAGACCCAGCTTGGGCGCGACAGACATCACCGTGTTGCTGCAGTCACTGCAGTTGCCGACCAGCAGCGCCTGTGCGCCCGCCTTTTTCAGCCCCAGCACCGTCTGCGCCTGTCCGGGGCAGTTGCCGGGGTTCTGGCACTTCAGCGCGCCGCGCACCTCCTGCGCCTGCTTGCAGCGGTCCACCGCCACGACTTTAGCGCCCATCCTGCCGGCCATTTCGCGCATACGCGCTTCTGTCGCGCCGCACGCGCACACCAGCAGCCCGAGCGGGCGCGTCTCGCGCAGAAACGGCATCGTCACGATCAGGCCGCCCGTCGTCTTGGTGACGACGTCCCCCGGCGTCACGCGGCAGCCTGTAAACGGCCCGCCCATGATGATCTCGCCGTAATCGCCGTCCAGCCCGCCCGCCATATCCAGCACATCGGCCACGCGCGCGCCCAGCGGCACATCCTGAAGCACCACGGACGCCGCGCCGCTTTTCAGACGTCCGGCCACCGTCAGGTTCTTGCCGGTCACCGGCCTGCCCTGCTCCACCGCCTCGGCCACGCGCTGCAGCGTTTCGGTGTTGAGCACCACCGCGCCCGCCTTGGAGGGCAGCTCGTCCGGGCCGAGCAGCACACCCAGCACCTCGCGCACCACCGCGCGTTCCTCTCCCATGGGATACATATCCGCCAGCAGGTGCAGCGATATGCCCGAACCCTGTGTCGCGGCTTTCAGCGCCGCCACCGCCTTATGGTGGTGCTCCTTGACGGCAATAACGCCGCGGCGCGCGCCGCACGCCTGCATCGCGTAACCAAGCCCGCGGCACAGGCTGGCCGCGTCTTCCTCGATCCGCGCGATGTTGTGCCGCAATATCGGTTCGCACTCCGCCGCGTTCGCGATGACCACGCCGCCCGGCGCAGCGCTTTGCAGCTTTGCCCATGTGGGAAAGCCCGCGCCGCCCATGCCGACGATGCCCGCCGCGCGTATCTTGTCCAGCACCGTTTCGCCCGCAACAGGCTCAAAGCCCTTGGGCTGTATCTCGTCCGCCGTGAGCACGATTTTGCCGCCGTCAACGCTGGCCACAACGCCGGATACGCTGGCGTGCAGGTCCGCGCCCAGTCCGTCCGCCGCCGCGACCAGCTGGCCGCGGCACACCCTGTCTCCTTCGCGCACAACGGGAACGGCGGGCTGTCCGATATGCTGTATGAGCAATAGCGTATACTCCATCAGTCGCACACCGTCTCCTCTACAGGTTGAACCCGTGCTGGAACGGGTCGTCGTCTTCGAACAACAGCTGGTTCTTTCCCGTCACAAAGGCGCGTCCCGTTATTTCGGGGATCACGGCGGGGTATTCGCCCACCGTGGTTTCACCCACCACGCGGCCCGTGAACAGCGTGCCCAGTATGCCTTCGTGCACAAAGGGCTCGCCCAGCTTCAGCAGGCCCTTGGCGTACAGCGTCGCGATCTTGGCGCTGGTGCCTGTGCCGCACGGGGAACGGTCCAACTGGTTTTTGCCGAAGAACACCACGTTTTTCAGCGTGGCCTGCGGGTTGGTGGCCGGGCCGTAGAACTCCACCAGGTCCACCGTAGCGATGCTGTCCAGCAACGGATGGCGTATCACGAGCTGGCTGTTCACCGCATCGCGTATCGCGCTGCCCAGGCTGCTGATGCGGTCCACATGCTCCGGCGAGAGCGTCAGGCCCAGCTGCGCGGAGTCCACGATGGCGAAGAAGTTGCCGCCGTAGGCCACGTCCAGATGGACGCTGCCGATCCCCGGCACGTCGACAGTCACGTCCTTGTGGGACAGGAACGACGGCACGTTGGTGAAGCTGACCTCCAGCGCGCGCCCGTTCTGCACATGCACGCGCGCGTGCACCAGCCCTGCGGGCGCTTCGATCTTCAGCTCTGTGTACGGCTCCGTCACTGGCACCAGCTTTTCCTCCACCGCCACGGTGGCCATGCCGATGGTGCCGTGCCCACACATCGTGAGGTAGCCGCCCCCGTCCATGAACACCACACCCAGGTCCGCTTCTTTGCTGATGGGCGGAAACAGAATCGCGCCGAACATGTTCTGATGGCCGCGCGGCTCATTCATCGAAGCTTTGCAGATGTAGTCGTATTCCTTCTGCAGCACGCTCCGCTTCTCCATCATGCTGGAGCCGGGGATATCCGGAAAGCCCTCGAGTATCACTCGGATGGGTTCGCCCATCGTGTGCGAATCGATGGCGTATAAACTCTTTATGCTTTGCATGTGAGCCCTGTCCTTTCGCTGTACGCTTTTGCGCAATTTCTCACATCTACAGAATACCATCCGGCCGATAGCGTGCTTTTTCATCACAAGGTTTTTGATTTGCAGAAATAAGGTTTTTTCTCTTAAGCAAAAGGGCTCCATCGCATAAGCCGCGGATGGAGCCCTGTCAGCCATCTGTTTTGAAGGCTCCCGGCAGGTCGCTATGCCTGCTGCGCGAACGCCTTCCTGGCCTCGGTGACGCCCAGCACCGTATCTCCCGTGCCGTCTACCAGAACGCCGTAGATGTCTTCCGCGTCCTTCGCGGTGATGTAGCCGTTCTTCACGTCCATCGCCACCTTCGATTCCGGCCTGTTGAACGGGTTGCCGTAGCCGCCGCCCGTGCCGGTCACCATGCGGACGGTGTCGCCCGGCTTCAGCAGTATCTTGGAGCCCGTGCCCACCTTCGGCTCATACCGGCCGTCGGCGCGCACCACATCGAACCCGTTGGAGGAGCCGTCCGCGCCGCCGCAGTAGCCCCACGCGGGGTAATCGAACCGGCCGTAAGTGCCCGAGAAGTACAGTCCTTCGTTCAGCGCCTGATGCCCGAGGACGATGCCGTATCCGCCGCGGTATTCGCCCGCGCCCGCGCTGTCGGTGTTCAGGCTGTATTCCGTCACGCGGTAGCCGAACTTGGCCTCCAGCACCTCCGCCGGTATGTTGTACGTCTCTCCGTCGCCGGTGCAGAACTGCCCGCTGTCGCCGTCGCGGTCCACACCGGCGCCCCAGCCGCCCAGCGTGGGCCCGACGTCCACGAACGGCGTGCCCGTCACGGAATGCGTGCCGGAGAGCGTATACGCGCCCACGGTGAGGAAGTGGCCCGCCGTCAGCTTGCCCCTCTCCAGCACGGGGGCCAGCGCCTGCCACACCAGGTCCAGCGCGAACTGCATGGATTCATAGTAGCACGACACCGCCGCCGGGCGCCGCGCGTTGAATATGCTGCCCTCCTCCGCGATGATCGTGAGCGGCTCGAACACGCCGTCGTTGATGTCCTGTCCGGAATCGGTGCAGGCCAGGAATATGCTGCGCATCGCCGATATCAGGCCGGCGTGGGTCAGGTTAATGGGGCCGGGCGTCTGCTTCGCGCTGCCGGTGAAATCCACCGTCATGCTGTCGCCCTTGATGGTGACGGCCACCCGGATCGGGAACGGGCCGTTGCCCAGCACATCCTTGTCCATCATGCCGCTGGCGGTATACACGCCGTCCGGGATGGCGGCCACGCGGCTCCGCGAGAAATCCGCGCTGTTCTTGAGCAGCCGCTGGATGGCCTCCTTCACGGTCTGCTTGCCGTATTTGGCGCACAGCTCGCCGATGCGCTTCTCGCCTGTTCTCAGGCCGGAAACTTGGGCCCACATGTCGCCGATTGACATATCGGGCAGGCGCACGTTGCTGCGGATGATCTCGATCACCGCGTCGTTGATCACGCCCTCGTTGAACAGCTTGACGCACGGGAACTGGATGCCCTCCTGATAGATCTCGTTGGAGTCCACCGAGAAGCCGAAGTCCTTGCCGCCTACTTCGGACCAGTGGCACTTGTTCGCGCAGTAGCAGAATATCTCGCCGTCGATGAACACCGGAATGACCAGTCCGACGTCCTGCAAATGCGAGCCGCCGCCGCCGTACGGGTCGTTCATGATGATCATGTCGCCTTCCTTCAGCTTGCCCTTGGAGGTGTACTTGTTGATGACCTCTCTCACCATGGACGATAGCATCCCGAGGAAGCCCGCCACGCCGTTGCCCTGCGTCAGCAGCCGTCCCTTTTCATCCGTCAGCGCGGACGCGAAGTCCAGCACCTCGTAGATGACGGGGCTTTTTGAGGTCCTCGCCACCGAGAGAAACATCTCTTCGCCGATGGCCTGCAGCGAATCCTTGATAATATCCAGCGTTATGACATCCACCTTATGTTCCGTCATCTTTAACACACTCCCGTCTCGATAATGATATCGCCGTAATTGTCCACACTGGCCGTTGTGCCGGGCTCTACGATGGTGGATGCGCTCACCTCTTCAATGATGGCGGGGCCCGCCACCGTCATACCGGGCGACAGCTTGTCCCGCTGATACACGGTGGTTTCGAGCTTGCCTTCCCGTTCAAATATCACCGGACGCACCTCCAGCACCGCCTGCTCCAGCGTGTAGGGTTTGGGCTCCATCGCCTTGATGGGCGTCTTCTCCACGCGCCCGAACGAAGCCAGATGCATGTTGACGATCTCCACGCTGCTGTCGTCCAGCCGGAAGGAGTAGTTCTTCTCATGATCCCTGTGGAACGCCTCGATGAACACATCCAGGTTGTCCGGGCTCAGATCCTCCGCGGGCACGCGCACCTTCACCGTGTGGTCCTGCCCCATGTAGCGCATGTCGAGGTAGTACACGAAGTAGACGTTCTCCTTGGCCACGCCCTTTTCGGCGTTGTCCTGATAGGCCTTGGCCTCCAGCCTGCGCCACTCCGCGTTAATGGCGTCGTAGTCGGGGTTCACCAGCCCCACGTTGAACGTCTGGATGTCGTCCGAACGCAGGTCCGTCATCAGCATGCCCCACGCCGAGAACACCGAGGCCGCAAGCGGGATGATGACCTTCTTGATGTTGAGCTCCCGCGCCAGCGACGCCGCGTGCATCGGGCCGCCGCCGCCGAAGGCCACCAGCGCGAATTCGCGCGGATCGTAGCCCTTGCGCACCGACACCAGCTTCAAGGCGTTCAGCATGTTGGAGTTCGCCACACGGATGATGCCCATGGCCGCTTCTTCCGCGGTGAGGCCGTACGGGTCTCCCACCTTCTCCTTGATGGCCGCGCGCACCTTGTCCATATCCACGTTCATGTCGAAGTTCTTTTTGGACAGGCGGCCCACCACCAGGTTGGCGTCCGTCGTCGTCGGCTCGGCGCCGCCCTTCTGATACGCCACCGGGCCGGGCAGCGCGCCCGCGGACTGCGGGCCCACGCGCAGCGAGCCCGTGTTGTCGATCCACGCGATGGAACCGCCGCCGTTACCTATCTCCACGATATCCACAACGGGCACGCGCACCGGGTATCCCGGAAAGCGCCCCGTTCTCTCTATCCTGTAATCCGTCGTCGTTTTCACCTCGCCGCCGTCCACCAGCGAGCATTTGGCCGTCGTCCCGCCGATGTCGAAGGCGATGATCTTATCCTCGCCCAGCATCTTGCCCAGCATGGCCGCGCCGTATATGCCCGCCACCGGGCCGGATTCCACCATGTTGATGGGCAGCTCCTTGGCCTTCTCGAACGTGGTGGTTCCGCCGTTGCTCTGCATGATGTATTTCGGCGATGTGATGCCCTTTTGCTCCAGCATGTTGTACAGCCGGTCGATATATTTTTTCGCGGTAGGCTTCACGTAGGAGTTGAGCACCGCCGTGGTGCTGCGCTCGTATTCGCGCCATTCCTTGGACACGGTGTAAGACGCGGTCACCTCCACCTCGGGCCACAGCTCCTTGATGATCTCCTCGGTACGCTGCTCATGGGACGCGTTTACATAGGAGTGCAGGTAAACCACAGCGACGGCTTCCACGCCTTCCTTTTTCAGGACCTCCACGCATTTCTTCACGTCCTCTTCGTTGAGCGGCACGAGCTCGTTGCCCTGATAGTCCATGCGCTCCGTCACCTCAAGGCGCAGATACCGGGGAACGAAGGACTCCGGCTTCTTGAAGTTGAAGTTAAAAAGGTCCGGCCGGTTGCCGCGCCCGATCTCCAGCGTGTCGCGGAAGCCGCGCGTGGTGATGAGGCCGGTCTTGGCGCCCTTGCGCTCCGTCAGCGCGTTGATGACCACCGTGGTTCCGTGGGTCAGGTCCTGTATCTCAGCGGGTTCAATCGGGCATTTGTTGATGACGTCCAGCACACCCTGCTCGAAGTTGGGCGGCGTGGTGTGGCTTTTATCAAAGCAAACCGTGCCGTCGGCCTCGATGTACACGATGTCCGTGAACGTTCCTCCAATGTCTGTGGCGACTCTCATATCCCTGTTTCCTTTCTGCAGATTATTGATATTCAGATTCCGGATATTCAAAATATCGTCGGTATGATGACCGAAAACATCTCCAGCTCGGTATCCGCTTTGTTGACGATCCTGTGTGGCCGCATCGACGGAAAATGGATGGTCTCTCCCTCTTTCGCCGTCAGTTCCCTGCCGTCCACGATGGCCGTGGCCTGTCCTTTCAGCACCAGATAAAGCTCCTCTCCCTCATGCGCGGATTCCTCCATATTCACGTAGTTGGGCGCCATTTTCAATAAAAAGCAGTCCAGCTTCCGTCCTTCAAACTTGCCGCTGAGCACGCTGAACGCGTCATAGTGGCGCTGCAGGCCGGTGATAAAATGGGCGTGGCTGTTGCTGACGAACTCTTCCTTGACGTCCGGCTCCGCGAACAGCTCCCGCATGGACAGGCCCAGCGCGTCCGCGATTCTTTTCATGGATACCAGCGTGATGGCGGATTTTCCTCTTTCCATCTGCGACAGGTAGCTGACGGAAAAATCCGTCTTCTCGCCCAGGTCCTTGAGCGTCATTCCCTTTTGCTTTCGGGTCTCCTTAAACTTGTTGAAAATATCCTGGTCCGTATTCGGCATATGTGCCTGACTCCTTCAATTGTCTTTTTTGCGCCGCGCGTCATTCCCACAAGCCCGCGACGCCAAATGTTTTTTCAACGCCCCATTGCGAGATCTCCTGCTTCGGCGGCGTTTCGTACAGCGCCTTCCGGCTGAAATACCAGCCGGCCTTTTCTTTGAGCCCGATCAGGAACTCCGCGTATTTCAGCGGCGCGATGTTGGCGTCGATCACGGGAACGCCGAACTCCTGCTGCAGCTCGCGGAAGAACCCCAGCTGTATCGTACAGCCGAGCAATATCGCTTCCGCTCCGTCCTCCTCTATCGCCAGGCGTATGACCTCGCGCATCCGGTTCTTCGTAAACTCCGGGTCTTTCTGCAGCTCATGGACGCCGATCTCCAGGCTGCGGAACGACGACAGGTGGTGCGCGAAGCCGTGATGGAACACGGTGTCCCGCATGTCGGGTATACATTTGCGGCGCACCACGATGGTGGAAAACGTGGCGGCCAGCGTGGTGCCGATGTGCATCGCGGCTTCGGCGGGCGCCGTCACCACCATGCGCTCGCAGATCTCGCGCGCTTCCTTCAAAAACGGATCATAGTAGCATCCGATCACGCAGCCGTCATAGCCGTCCTTTTCCGCCTGCTTGATTGTGTGCAGCAGCTCCGCGGCGATAAGCGCCTCATAGTAGTGGTACTCCAGATGCTGCGGCAGGCCGGGCTTTAGGCTGACCACGTCCAGCTGCGTATCCGCATCTTTGTATGGCTCCAGATAGCCGCGCACTTCCCGGTCCCAGCCGTCGTGCCCCACCGGGTTGATGAACAATATCCGTTTCATCTCTGCCTCCTTTTTGCACCAAAATAGTCTGTCACGCCTCAGCGCCGCATTCCTTACCGGTAAACAGATGGCAGCGCACGCAATGCGTATTGTCGATATCAAACATCACCGGGTCGTCTACCCTGCATTGGTCCATCACGTACGGGCAGCGCAGATGGAAGCTGCAGCCCGGCGGGATGTTGACGGGCGACGGTATTTCGCCGGTGGACTTCACGCGCGCCGGCTTCAGCTTCTCCTCCGCCTCGGATATGACCGGCAGCGAGGAGATCAGCATTTGCGTGTACGGATGCTCCGGCTTGCGGAAGAACTCATCCGCGTTGGCGATCTCCGCCAGCCTTCCCAGATACAATATCCCCACCTTGGTGGCAATATTGCGCATCAGCGAGAGGTCGTGCGTGATGAACAGGTATGTCAGGTTCTTCTCTTTTTGCAGCTTCAGCAGCATGTTGATGATCTTGGCCTGTATCGAGACGTCCAGCGCCGATGTCGGCTCGTCCAGTATGATGAACTTGGGCTCTGTCGCCAGCGCCCGCGCGATCGCCACCATCTGCTTCTCGCCGCCACCGATGGACGTGGGGGACTTGAACATGTAGTTCTCGGGCAGTTCCACCATCTGCAGCAGTTCGCGCACACGCTGTTCCCGTTCCGCCTTGGTTTTGCACAGGCCATGCACCTTCAGCGGCAGCTCCAGAATGTCCTTGATCGTATGATGCGCGTTCAGGGACGAGCCCGGGTCCTGAAACACGATCTGCATATCCTTTTTCATGGCGAGCGTGCGTTTCTTGCCCTTCACATTCAGCTGCTGGCCCCGAAAGAGTATTTTTCCGTCCGTCGGCTCATACATGCCGATCACCGAGTACGCGATCGTGCTTTTGCCTGAGCCGCTCTCCCCCACCAGGCCGATCACCTCGCCCTCGCGGATATCCAGCGACACGTCGTCCACCGCTTTCACATAGACAGGCTGTCCATTCTTTTTGCCTATATTGAAGTATTGCTTCAAATTCTGTATGCTCAATATCGTCTCAGCCATGTTCTCCTCCTATATATGAAAGCAGGCAACCATATGCCCGTCGCCCACGTCAACGGCGGGCGGCTTGCTCTCCTGGCACTCCCTGGTGGCGCGGCTGCACCGCGGCGCAAAACGGCAGCCTTTTGGGGGGTACAGATAGTCCGGTATGGAACCGTATATGCCCGCCTGTATGCCGCCGCCCGAAAGCCGCGGCACCGCCTCCATCAGCCCGATGGTGTACGGATGGCAGGTATGCCGGAACAGGTCCGCCGTTTTGGCGGATTCCACCACGGTCCCCGCGTACATCACGTTGATGCGGTCCGTCAGCTCGCGCGCCACGCCCAGCGAGTGCGTGATCATGATGAGCGACATATTGCGCTCTTCCACCAGCTTATCCAGCGTTTTGTGCACCTGGTCCTGTATCGTCACGTCCAGCGCGGTGCCCGGCTCGTCCGCGATCATCAGGTCGCGCTGCGTCATGATGGCCATGGCGATGCAGATGCGCTGCTTCATGCCGCCGGACAACTGGCTGGGGTAAAAGCCGAAAATACGCTCGGAGTCCGGAATGAACACGTCGTCGATGGCGCGGAGCACCATCTCCCTGAGTTCCTTTTTCTTCTTACCCTTGCCCTGAGATGAGTATTTGGCGACGTCCATCATCTGCTGGCCGATGGTGAACACCGGGTTCAGCGCCGCCGCAGGCTCCTGATAGATCATGGATATCTCGCCGCTGCGCACCGTGTTGAGCTCGCGGCCCGACATATCCAATATGTCCTTTCCTTTGTATATGACCTCGCCCTCGGGTATCACATAGCGCTTTTCCGGCACGATGCCGAGGATGGTCTTCACCGTGGTGGTTTTGCCGCAGCCGGCCTCACCCACGATGCCCACCTTCTCGCCCTTGCGAACGGAGAGGCTGACGCCGTCCAGCACCTTGGAATACCCCTTGTAGACCTTGTACCAGAACTTGAGGTTCTTTATTTCCAGTATCATGTCATCCGACTGCTGCCGTTCAAGCATCTTTGCCGTCCCCCTTCGACATCATGTCGCCTATGCCGTCGCCCATAAAGTTGAATCCCAGAATGATGATGATGATCGCGATGGACGGGAAGATCGTCATCCACCAGGCGTCCGGCATGTAGCGCGCGCCGTCCGAAACCATCTGCCCAAGTGACGGCGTGGGCGGCTGTTCGCCGAGGCCCACATAGCTGAGCGTCGCGCCGATCAGTATCACCCAGCCCACATCCAGCGCCATCTTGGTGAATATGGACGACAGGCAGTTGGGCAGTATCTCCCGGAATATGATGTGCGGCTTGCTCGCGCCGATCAGATTCGCGGATATCACGAAGTTCTCGTTGCGCAGCGAGGTCGCCATGCCGTACACCAGACGCGTGTACCACGGCCACCACATGATGGTCACCGCGATCATCGCGTTGGTGAGGTTGGGCTTTAGCACCGAGGCCACCGCCAGCGCCAGCAGCAGCGCGGGCACGGACAGGAACACGTCCGTGATGCGCATGATGATGGTGTCCACGATGGTGCCCTTCAGGTAGCCCGCCAGTATGCCGAGGAACACGCCCACCGGCACAGCGATCGCCAGCACGATGACGGCCATCGTCAACGCGCCCTGGAACGAGAAGATGATGCGGCTCAGTATGTCGCGCCCCATGTTGTCCGTCCCCAGCAAAAACTGCGCCGACGGCGCGTGGTTGGAGTTGGCGAAGTCGACATACGCGCCCGCGTGCTGCGGATAAGGCGCGATATACTTCGCGAATATTGCGCACAGTATGATCAAAACCACAACGGCCAGGCCCACGCCGGACAGCTTGTTCCGGAAAAACCGATGGCCCGCCTTTTTCAGGTTTTCGATGCGTTTTTCCATCTCGGTGGTGACGGGGCGCTCCTCTTTGCGGCGCGCCTCGTGGCTCAGCGCCCGGCGGATCTCCGCTTCACTGCTTCTGATCATTATTTTGCACCTCCCAAACGGATCCGGGGATCCAGATATGCCACCATGATGTCCACGATGATGTTGATAACCACAAATATAAATCCGAAGATGAGGATAACGCCGGAGATGGCGTTCAGGTCCTTGGCGAGCATCGCGTTCATGCCGTACTTGGAGATGCCCGGCCACCCGAAAATAACCTCGATGAGAAACGCGTTGCTCATCAGCGAGGCGATATCCATACCCATGCAGGACACCGCCGGAATCAGCGACGGTTTGAGCAGGTATCTGTTCATCAGCCGCTTTCTCGGTATCCCGTAGCCCGCCATCGCGGACAGATAGTCCTTGCCCATGTTCTCCGTCATGGAGTTGCGAACCAGCCGAGCCTCCTGGAACAGGCCGCCGGCGCAAAGCGCCAGCGCCGGAACAAGGATGTGCAAAAATGAATCCCAGAACGTTTTGATATCACCGGAGATCAGGCTGTCCACCGTATACAGCCCAGTCACAGCGGCAGGCGCTGAGAACCCGGAACTGAGCCGCCCCAGCACCGGCAGCACCGGCCACACATATCCGAACAGCAGCAGCAGCAGTATCGCCAGCACGAAGCCGGGTATCGCCACGCCCGCATATGAGAAGATACGGATCACCGCGTCCACCACCGAGTCACGGTGCTTGGCCGCCAGCTTCCCCAGGCCAATGGAACCGAGTATCAGGAATATGGCCGACAGGATGACGACCTCCAGCGTGGCAGGCAGAAACTCGGACATATCATGCAGCACCGGCCTGTTGGTCATCGTAGAGATGCCAAAGTCACCCGTGAACACACCTTTTATCCAATAGAAATACTGCACCGGCAGCGGCTCGTTCAAATGGTTTTGTATCCTGAAATTCTCCAGCGCGCTGTCTGTCGCCGTCGCCCCCAGCGCCATGCGGGCCGGGTCTCCCGGCACGATGCGGGCGATACAGAAAATAACGATGGACAGACCGATGATGACCACCACGGATAATAACAATCTGTGGAGTATAAACTTCTTGAAATTCATGCTGACCTCTTTCCTCGAGCCGTGAACCGAAGCATTGGGCTAAAAGCCGTGACAGCACCCGCCGTGTCTCAGACGGGTGCTGTCCCCCGGCCTTATTTTTGGTCTTTACTTGTTTATCGCGAATGTCCGGAACAGGAAGTTGTAGCCCATTGTCATGGAGACAGACTCTCCCGCCGCGGCTCTTTCCATCGCCGGGAATTTCACATAGTCCGCATAAGCGTGCTTCTCGGCCTGGTCAGCCACCGGAATACCCCACGCGTTTTCGAGCGATTGCTTCTGCAGCTCCTTATAGATGGCGATACGCGCATCGTCGTCGGTCGTCGTCAGAGCTTCCTTGATTCTGGCATCCAGAACGGGGTCCTGCAGCCATTCCGTCTGCTGCCAGGTGGACGACGTATCGGAATGGAAGCGCTGATAGAGCAGGGCACCCGCTTCGCTGTAGTCGCCCGATACAAACGTCGTGCAGGCGTTGGGTGTGGATTCGATCTGCGCCACGTTGTCCACGTGCGTCGCCCACGGCACCTTGAGCACATCCACCTTGAGGCCGATCTGCTGGGCGGTCGCCTGGATCAGCAGCGCCAGCTTTTCTTCGTCCGGCACTTCGGCGATCCACGCCACCTCTACCGCCAGGGAATCAAGCTGGTCGGCGTATTTGGAAAGCGCCAGCTCTTCCTTCGCTTTATCCAGGTTGAATTCAAAATCATAATATTCGCCGGTGTAACCCACCACGCCCGCGGGCACGTTGGAGTCAACATTCAGGTAACCGGGGAACAGGGTGCTGGTCACCTGCGCGTAGTCGATCAGGTATCCGAGAGCGCGGCGCACATGCACGTCGTCCGTCGGCGCTTTCTTGGTGTTCAGCATCAGGTAGAACATCTGGCCGCCCGAGAAGCTGCCGATGCTGACGCCTTCGATGGCGTCCAGCGCCTTATACGCTTCCTCCGTCTGCCACTGGTCGCTGATCTCGAGCTGCCCGTTCGTCATCATCGTGCGGATGGTCGCCGTCTCGGTGTTCATGATGATCTCCACGGTATCCGGCGCATTCTCTTCAAATTCACCGAAGTAGTCCGCGAACTTCGAGAGGATGATCCTGTCCTGCACCTTCATCTCTTTCAGGCTGTAGGCGCCGCTGCCCGCGTCATGTTCCGCGAGATACGCCTTGCCGTAGTCGCCGAATTCACCGTAAGAACCGTCCGCGATGTTCGCCGTCACCACTTCCTCATTGAGGATGTAGAGGCGCGGCAGTATGGACAGGAACGGCGCAAAGGGCTGGCTCAGCGTGAACTTCACCGTGTAGTCGTCCGCCGCTTCGGTGGATGCGAGGTAGCCTGTGAACAGATAGGCAAAGCCTTCGCCCAGCGTCATCAGCCTGTCGGCGCTGAACACGACGTCGCTTGCCGTCAGTTCCGACCCGTCGTGGAACTTGATGCCCTGGTTGAGCGTAAACGTCCACACCAGGCCGTCGTCGCTGACGCTCCACTCCTTGGCCACCGATGGAACGATCTCGTTGTCCAGGTCCGGGTAAACCAGCGAGTCGTACATGTTGACCACCGCCATGCTGGAGGTGAAGTCGGTGATGACGCCGGGATCGATCACGCCGCCGGGGGACTGGGAAATGCGGAGGATCTTTCCAGCGTCTGCCGCCCCCGAATCAGTCGTTGTGGATTCGGTCGCCGCCGCGGATTCCGTTGAAGCCGGTTCGTTGGCCGGCGCGTTGCTTGCGCATCCGGCAAATACAGCCAAAAGCATGAGCACCGCCATCACTAAGGTCATGGTCTTTTTCATAAAAAAGCTCCCTTCCAAAATTAGTCTCCTTTTCTAAGCCCGGGTCATTGTTTCCGCATTGCCCGTCTGCTTTCAAGTGGCCTCACCAACCGACGAACCCATACACATTGCACACATCTCCCTGCGTCGTAAAGCCGTTCAGCCTGTCCTGCAAAACCTTACCGGCTGAACATCTCGTCGGTCAGGCCGCGGCGTTCCCGGCTGCCGCCCGCTGTATATATCTGAACATCGTTGATGAAACCATTTGCGCCTTGTGTAAGCCCGTCATGGGTTGCGTCCGAGGGGGGCCTTGTGTGAATTGATAATCCGGCAGCCTTCCATGAGACTGTTGCCCGCCCGGATGACATGCCGGATCATACAATTCCAGTCTCCCCATACCCCATTCGCGGTCAGTCTTCTGTTCAAGTGAAGCGAAACAAAAAAGACGCTTCTTTTAAAAAACGTCTTTGTTCTCTATAAAAATACGGATTTCTATTTATTTTTTAATACTATAGCACTCACATTTTTTCGTGTCAACATAATAATAAGCTAAATTTCGCTGATCATGAAATTTTTCAGATATGTGAATCCGTGAAAATTTCATCATCGTCTTCCGTTCGCCGTATACGTTAAACGGCCAAAGAACAGAGGCCTAATCCTCCAGAACCGTCATCGTTTTGGGGAAATGATTGAGCAATTCGCAGCCAGTCTCCGTCACCAGCACCAGGTCCTCGATACGCACGCCCATCTCGCCGGACAGATATATGCCCGGCTCAATCGAGAATATCATGCCGGGCTGCACAGTATTGGCGTTGGCCGACGACACATCGCCCGGCTCATGAACCTCCAGCCCGATGTTGTGCCCCAGCCGGTGTGGGAAACAGGGACCATAGCCCGCCTCTTCGATCATCCCTCTGGCCGTCCTGTCCAAGTCGCAGAAGCGTGCGCCCGGCTTCACGACCGCTTCGGCGGCTTCGTTGGCACGCAGCGCGATATCAAAAACCTGTGCATATTTCGGATCAGCCGTTTTGTAGAAAAAGGTGCGGGTCATGTCCGCGCAATAACCGTCCTTCTTGCAGCCGATATCCACCACAATGCTGTCCCCTTCTTTCAGCTTCGTATCGTCCAGCTCGTGATGGCCTTCCGCACCGTTCCCGGCAAAGGCAATGATCGGCTCGAACGAAAAGCCGTCCGCGCCCAGTTCCTTATAGATGCCGGCCAGTGTTTCCGCCATTTCCTTCTCCGTGACGCCCTTGCGGAAGTGCCTGATCAGCCGCCCCATGGCTTCGTCGTTGATGGCTGACGCGCGGCGCATCCGTATGATCTCCTCGCCGTCCTTGATCATGCGGGCGGCGTCCACGCAGCCGGACGCGCTGACATAGCCGGAGGCGGCGTGCCGCTCCATCAGCGGCAGCAAAAACCGCGCCTGCATCATCTTATCCACACCCAGCGGCTGATGATCGGTGTATCCGGCGACCAGCTGTGCGCTGTCGGCGCTGTCGGAGAACCACACCTTCTCAACGCCTAAGTCCTCCGGCACCACGAACAGCTTGTTGAGGAATATCTTGTGGGCGCCGCTCATCGCCAGGTATAATCCCAGATAGCGCTTGCCGGGCTCAATGCCGCGGCCGGTCAGGTAATAGATCGACACCGGGTCCGTCACCAGCAGCTGCGGGATGCCCATTTCGCGCATATTCTCCAGCACCGTATCCAGCCTGCTTTGAATCATGTTACACTCCTTATAATCACCTTTTCACCAGCGCGTAGACCACTTCAAACGGCGCGTCGCCGGCGTTATATGTGTAATGCGGCTCTCCGGCGGGGATGTACATGGCCATGCCCGCTTTGGCGACCTGCTCGACGCCTCCCACCACGCTGTGCGCCTCACCGCTGATCACAAAGGAATACTCGTCATATTCATGCTGCCCGAACCCTTCCTTGGGTATCCGCTCATTGGGCTGAAACACAATGTGTCCAAACGACGCGTTCCCATTGAGGGTGTTGGTTTGATCGAAAAAGATGTTGTTGTTTTTCTCCGTCAGCTTTTTGGACAGCATAGCTTCTACCTTCTTTCAAAATGTTGAGTTTGTGCTTTATCCCTGTATTTTTGACATCGGCGTCAAAACAGGCATCGTTGCCAAATAAAAATACGGTCTTTAAATCAATTAAAAACCGCATTGTTTTTCTTAGAAGTATTAAGATGCTTCTATTAATACCATACCGGAAATTGTTTGTCAATTATCATATTATTTTATTCACAATAAAATTTTTCATATATATGAAATGCGGGGTATCCTATCACTCAATATTCTTTGTCCGCGCTGTACTGGTCAACTCAACGCCGCGTACACAAGAGGGTTCCACCCATATGGTTCTCCATACAAATCGATGAAAGCCAACGCGTTTATCCGCATCGGCTTTCGTCATCCGGCTTGTTGTTATGGTTATTTGACAAGCTTTGTGCTGCCGCGCTCAACCAGCTGTGCCGTGACCTGCATATGCATGTACGGCCAGTCGGGATGCTTGATGCGCTCGCGCAGGATACTCACCGTGAGTATACCCATCACGGAGCGCGAAATGCGCATGGTGGTGAGCGGCGGCACGGTCATGGAGCTGTACGGAATATCGTCCACGCCGATGATGGAGATGTCGTCCGGGATGCGGTAGCCCGCTTCCTGCAGGGCTTTGGCGGCGCCGATCGCGATACTGTCGTTGCCGGCCAGCACCGCGCCTTCGGGCACATACGCACCGGACTCCAGCAGGCGCTTCATGTCCTCATACGCCCCGTTGAGCGTCGGCATCAGCAGCACCGGCCCCGGGGCGGTAAGCCCCAGCTTGGCGAGCTGCTCCAGATACCCGTTATACCGCTCGGTGAAGTTGGACACCTTGACGCTGGTCAGGAAGTAGCCGATCTTCCTGTAGCCCAGGTTATAAAGATACGTCACCGCGGAGGCCGCGATATTGGCGTTGGCCATCACGACGCTGTCCACATTCTCGTACTGCATGCTGTGGTCCAGCACGACGATGGGCGCCTTGATGTCCCGCAGCATCCCGAAGTTGTCGGCATCGAACTCCGACCCCAGCAGAATCACGCCGTCCTTCGGATCTTCCGCGACCATCTTGAACGTTTCCTCGGCTGTCTCGTTGGTGCAGCCGCACATGATCAGATCGTAATTATAACGGCGGCACTCGACCTCTATCTGATCGATGATCGACGCGACGAAGCCCTGGTTCTCTTCCACCGCCATGCCGTGCGTGCGGTATTTGATGAAACGGATGTGGCGGCGGGCGGATTTTCTCGACTGCGCAGCAGGCGCATAATTGTTTTCTTCCAGAACTTTTTTGATACGATCGCGCGTTTGCGAACTGACCCCTTTTTTATCGTTGAGCACCAATGACACAGCGCCAGGCGAAACGCCCGCTATGGCTGCAATCTCTCTAATTGTCATGTCCTGATCCTGCCGTTTCATTGATATAACCAGCATATCCTTTTATTAATAATGCCGCGACAGCCGCGCCGGGGTCCAGCAGATCGCGTGAACTTTCGCCGCGCGCCGCCGCGCGCCCGTGTTTTGCCAGCATGCCCTTCGTGGCCAGAAACGCCTCATGCGCGCGATGCGCCGCGTTGTCCGCCGCTTCCCGGATATCCGTTCCCTTTTCCGCGTCTTCGCTCAACGACAGCACGGCGGGATATAGCCCGTCGAGGAACGTCTTCTCGCCCACCACGGCCTTGCCGCGGCCCTGCACGCCTTCAAAATACGCCCTGAAGAACAGCGCGGTGTCCGCCGGGCCCAGCGCCGTCTCGCCCTTCAGCGCTTTTCCCGCGTTCATCAGCCCGGACGCCATCAGCGTCCCCATCGTGGACGGCACCGCCGTGGACATGGCCTTTCCGGCCAGATACGCCAGCTTGCCGATATCCTCTTCGTCAACGGCGGCCACCGCTTCGCTGGCGGCTTTGAACCCGTCGCTCATCGTGAGCCCCAGGTCCCCGTCTCCCACAACGCTGTCCAGATCGATCAGATAGTCCCGGTTGTCCGCCATAACGGCTGCCCATCTTGCGACAAGCCACTTGAATCCCATCGCTCTCATTGTCTCACCTTCTCCCCTATAAAGCAAACTGCTTGAAAAAAGGTGTGTTCGCGGGAGCGGACAGGTATTTTTTCAGCTCGTCGTCCAGCCTCAACAGCGATATGGACGCGCCGCTCATCTCCATCGAGGTCGCGTATTCACCCACATAGACGTGGAACACGCCGATGCCCGCCTGCTCCAGCACCTGGCTGATACGGCGGTACATGATATACTGCTCTTCCAGCGGCGTTGCGCCGAGGCCGTTGACCAGCACCGCCACCTCATCGCCCGCCTTGAAGGGAATATCGCCAAGGATCGGCTTTAACATCTCATCCACGATGCTGTCGGCGCTCAGCAGCTCGCCCCTGCGGATGCCCGGTTCGCCGTGTATGCCCATGCCGATCTCCATTTCGTTGTCGTCCAGCTGGAAGCTGGGACGCCCCACCCGGGGCACGATGCACGGCGATAACGCCATGCCCATCGTGCGGACGTTGTCGCAGGCTTTTTCAGCCACACGCTCGACTTCGTCCAGGCTCAGGCCTTCGGCAGCCGCCGCACCGGCGCATTTATAAACAAAGAAAATGCCCGCCACGCCCCTTCGGGTGTTCTTCTCGCCCGGGGCGGCAGGCGCAGCGGAAGCGACGTCCTCTCCGGCTACGACAGACTCTACACGGATGTTCTCTTCGAAGTCAGCCATCTCGGCAGCCATATCGAAATTGAAAATATCTCCATTATAGTTGCCATAAATATATAGCACACCCGATCCAGTGTCAATATGCTTCGTTACGGCCAGCATCTGTTCGGCGCTGGGAGACTGGAACACGTCGCCAATGGCGCAGCCGTCCAGCATGCCCTCCCCCACGTAACCCAAAAACAGAGGAAGATGCCCTGAGCCGCCGCCTGTGGCAATGCCCACCTTGCCCGGTTTCACATGCGCGGTGACCAGACAGCGCGGGTCTTCCGCCACGGGCTTCACCATACCGGGATGGGCGGCGTATATTCCCTCCAGCATTTCATTGACGAAATTCTCGGGCGTATTCAGAATCTTTTTCATCCGGCCAACTCCTTTTGCTGCTCTTTTACAAAAGCACGCCTTTTTTTAATATGACGCAAGCGTAGAGAGCGCGCTCCGCCGTCGCCACCGTGGCATACGCGTTTCTCGCGCGTTCGTAAAATTCAAATCTTTCAACGGTATCCAGCTTCGTGCCCGGCTGATGGCGTTCCACGATATCCTTGTACACCGCCCATACCGGCGGCTCCCCTTCCATCGTTCCCGGAACCACCTGCATCAGCGTGACCGGGGCGTCCACAAACGTATCCAGCGGGAAATGCGTCAGCACCGCCTCCAGTATATCCGTCGCTTTATGACCGTCCGCCCGCACACAGCGTTTTCCCATGGATTCGGCGGGAAAGTTACAGTCTCCGATTACGATCTCATCACCATGGCCCATCTCCGCGATGACCTTGAGCAGGTCCGGGGAGAGTAAGGGCGAAATTCCTTTCAGCATGGTCGCCTCCTGATTGTTAATGGGTCGATGCTAGCCTCTTACCGTTTTGTCATAGATCGTATACTCGTCGACAACGCCGCATATCGTCAGATCGCAGATGATCTCTTTGTCGTTCAAAATCATTTTGGCCGCGTCCCCGTCTATGTTGATGATCACCAGATCGCTGACCCCGGCGTCCGCTCCGTCAAACGCAATCAAACGCGGCCCGTCCGGCTCGCCTTTTGCATCGATATATTGTATGAGCATGAGCTTGTAGCCCTCATGCGTGATTTCCTTGACGGTGGACACGATATTGCCCACCACCCTCGCCAGCCTCAATACGCATTCCCCGCCTAGCTCTTCACGGGAAGTATTTTTTCCACATCGTCGTGCGGTCTCGGGATCACGTGCACGCTCACCAGCTCGCCCACGCGCTTGGCCGCCGCCGCGCCCGCGTCCACAGACGCCTTCACCGCGCCCACATCGCCCCGCACCATCACGGTTACCAGACCGCCGCCGATGCGTTCTTTGCCGATCAGCGTCACATTCGCCGCTTTCACCATCGCATCAGCCGCCTCGATCGCGCCGATAAGGCCTTTTGTTTCAACAAGTCCCAGCGCCAGCTTTTCCATCTTCATATCCTCCTGTTAATCTTCTTCCTTCAGGTTGTAATGGTCGATAAATCCGGTGATGGCCATATCACAGGGCGGCAGCTTTCCCCTGAACATCAGCGCCGCTTCCGTGGAGCCGATCAGCGTCACAAAATCACCCATGCCCGCCTGTCTCGTGGCGTCACCCG
>JAEYZN010000022.1 GCA_023428025.1 Bacillota bacterium | reverse complement strand
GTTCAAATAGGTAATCCTGACATATGGGGCGTTACCGTGGAGCTGTCGCTGGCATACAAAAAGCCGTTGCCTTATGAAACGCAGCTCAAAGCCGTCGGGCGCATCACGAAAGACACCCGTCTTCTGTTTGAAGCGGAGGGCGAAATATACACGCCGGAAGGCGAAGTGGCCGTCACCGCCAAAGCCCGGTATGTCAAGATGTCCATCGGTCAGATTTCCGATGAATTTGACGCGGGCAGCTGGCAGGTTCACCTCCACATAGACGATCCGACCGAAGTGTGACGATCAACCTGCTGTAACCAGAGCGGCAGGTTTTTTAATTTCCCGTCCAGATACCGCCCAGTATGGACGTGGTATTTTTGCCGACGATACCATCGGCCAGCAACCCTTTTTTCTTCTGGAATCCGGTTACCGCCTTCTCGGTTTTTGGTCCGAACACGCCGTCTGCAGCGCCGGGCGAAAAGTTGTTGAATGCGAGCGCGTCCTGAACGTCCCGGACGTCTTCCCCGGCCATATAAGGCGAGGTCAGCTTCAATAACCGGCCCAGTTGAAAAGACCCCAGCGGGTTTTCCAGCCACGGCGGTACGGGGTTGCCGTTGTTGTCCGTCACCCACTTCTCAAACAGAGCGCCTGCTGTCTTTTCTCCGACGATACCGTCCACCACCAAGTTTTTAGCCTTTTGAAATTGCTTGACAGCCCGCTCTGTGTATGGCCCGTATATGCCGTCGATCGTTCTGGGGTCATATCCTTGGTTCTTGAGCGCCATCTGCGCCTGCGCCACATCATCTCCCCGCATATAAGGAGCGGTGATCTTCAGATTCCTTCCGAGCCAACCCTCGGGCGGGTTCGGCTCCGCCGGGGTATTTGTATTGCTGTAGTCCACATCGGCCATCTTCCCCCAGTTGGTCCACTTCTTGTTTGTCGCCGGTGCGGTGAGCTTGGACAGCACGACACCCACATCGGTCCCGCCCGACTCTATCACCTTTCCATTACCGATATATATACCGATATGGCCGCTTCGCCACACGCACAGGCCGGGTATTTCCGGAATCGAACTCAGCGTGCCTTTTTGTACAGACCGGCTGTAAAGCGTATTGGCCGTTTTATCGCCATAGTTGGGTATCCTGCTGCGAAACGCTTCTATCACCAGCCCCGAGCAGTCCACCACGATCCTGCCGAACCATCTGGAACATCTGACGACAAAATAATTATAATCTCTGCCGGAGCGTTTGGCCCTGGCCCATTGTTCCGCAAGCTCGCGTGTATACAGCTGCCCTTGCCCGCCAAAGACGTATCCCCACCCCGCATTCTTCGCATTCACTACAAAATTTACGATATCGGCCGCACTGATGACCGCCATATTATGCTCCCCCTTCTAAAGATCGCCCCTGGTGCATATTCTATGGATACCAGCGACATTGATATATATATCTATAGTATGTTCTCATAATATGGGGTGTGCCGTCTCACATGCGTCTATGCAGATGGTCTATTGACATGGTCATTGTTTCCGGTACAATTGACTTAAAGCTTGCAGCGGACATCATCACAGTATGGAGGATGTATGAAGCCCAGGTACAAGATCGGCATGAGAAATATCAAAACAGCCGTGGCGGTGGGCGTCTGCCTGCTGACATTTCAGCTGATTGGACTCAGCAGCGGTTTTGTTGGTTTGGACAAAGAAATCAACGGCATTCAGGCGGCGCTGGCCGCCACCATCTGCATGAAGTCGTCGCTGCAAAACACGCTGCGTACCGGCCTCGACCGTACGATCGGTACCGTCATCGGTTCGGTGATGGGCGTTGTATTTTTGTTGCTCAGCGGTTATATTCCCTCTGTGCTCTTTGTCCTGCTGATCACTGCCGGTGTGGTCGTCATCATTTACTTTTGCAATGTACTGAAATTACAGGCCAGCGTCCCCATCAGCATCGTCGTCTATCTGATCATACTGATAGGCCAGAAGAACATCTCCCCCGTCACCTACGGCCTGGTTCGCCTTGGGGAGACGGTCTTCGGTATTTTTGTCGCCTATATGGTCAACCGTTTTCTGGATATCAGATGGCTGTCCAGACTCAGCAAAACAGACGCAACTCCAGTCTCGCCTGAATCCGAGGGCATACGGGCCTTTACAAATGACGACACCGCGGCCGTGATGCAGATATGGCTTAGCACGAATATCGCCGCCCATGGTTTCATTGATGAGACCGTATGGCACAAACGATATGACACAACCCGAAGCGCTCTGCCCGCATCGGACACGCGCGTGTACGATAACGGCAAGGTGCGCGGGTTTATTTCCGTAACAGACGACGCGACCATAACGGCGCTGAGCGTCGCGCGCGACAGGCAGTACAAAGGCATCGGTACACGCCTGCTGGAACAGGCCAAAGCATCACATTCCTGTCTCAGCACCAGAGTGTTCAAGCATAACGAGTCCGCCGTCAAATTTTTGCTTAACCGGGGTTTTGTGATTGCGGAAGAAAAGCGTACGGGATCGGACAAAGAAACAGAATATGTGATGGAATGGTCGGCCAAGAACAGACCCGCCGGGGCAGCAGATACAG
Organism: Bacillota bacterium; assembly: GCA_023428025.1. Taxonomy (GTDB): domain Bacteria; phylum Bacillota; class Clostridia; order Christensenellales; family SZUA-584; genus SZUA-584. The sequence continues at coordinate 35,276 of JAEYZN010000022.1, read as the reverse complement.
GTCCAACCTCAGGCCAATAGAAAAAGAGCGGGGCGTCCCGCTCTTAAATCGGCAAACGTTTATCTTCTCAGGTAATCACCTGGGGCGGCGTGCTCCACTCCATATCGAACCCATGCGCCGGTTCAATGGACGGGTCCCTTGTATTTCGTCATGCCGTTGCTTAGCGGCACCGTGATATCGATATCCTACAGCAAAACCTCTCTGCTTTAACGCCACTGAAACCATCCGTCAGGATTCCAGCGCCTCTTCAGCCGGGTTAAACAGCGCGTCGATATCAGCAGCGACTATGAAATCCCGGATCGCATATGAATCCTCTTTATCCTTGACCTGCTCGTAATAAGTGCCCAGGTTCTCATTTGTGATCAGCACGTTGACCTGATAGGAATAGGTCTGGCCTTCTTGAATCAGTGAGCGCCCGTCTGCCAGCCTCAACGCGATTTCAAAAGCCGCCGTTCCCATCGCCACGGGCGCCGGCTGCGCGCAGACCGTCATCTCTCCCGGCTGCGCCAACACGATCATCGGCGTTGGCGTGGGTTCTGGCTCATCCTCATTCTGCTTGTCCTCTGTTTTGGGCGCAATGGACAGACCGCCGTTCTCCAAAGCGTACCACTGCTTGACGAACCCTGCCGTCACATCCCCGCACATCACTTTGGGCAGCTTACCCGCTTCAATAAACGCATCCAACACGCCTTCAGCCATGCCTTCCTCTGTGATTGCGCCGTCCACCTGCCCGGCTGTGAGAAAGGCCGCCATCGCCGTTTTGGCATCTTCCTTTTTCCATTCCGCGTACGATGTGCCCACCACCGTGATCTGTGGCACTCCCGCCAGTATGCCGCTGACCGCACTCTGGCGGGCGCTGTCATTGGCATCGCTCTGGCTGCCCCATATGCCGACGAGATTGCCGGCTGCCAGCTGCTCCGCCATGAATTCACCGTACACTGCGCCCCAAGCCTGTTGGTCCGCCACGACGTTGACGGCATAGCCGGATTGCACAGGCGCGTCCAGCGCGATGACAGGAATGCCTTCCTCCCTGGCCATCATGGACACCATATTGAAACTGTTCGCGTCGCTTAAGCCCACTATAATGGCGTCCACCTTGTTCTTGATCAAGCTGCGCACATCCTGAATCTGCTGGTTGTAATTGCCGTTGGCATGGTAGTAGTAGACTTCATAGACAAGCTTCTGATTCTCCGCGGAGTTCGTGGCCTCTTCCAGCCTGCTCAATATCTGCTCATCTTCGGCCGAATCTATTTTGCCTAACGTGACGCCGATACGGATTCCTTCCTCGGCGAACAGCGAGTCAGCCAGCTCTTCTTCGTCTGTAAACAGGCTCTCGTCAGTACCGGCAAGGCCTGCCAGAACGCTTTCATCCACCGTGGAATAGTCATAGGTTTCCAAAGTACCCGGCAGGGTGCTCACCGGTGTCACGGATGGCGAGGACTCAGGCGTCTGAGCCACCTCTCCGGAAGCCGGTTTGTCTGCGCCCCCCAGGAAGACGATCAGACAGACGATACCCGCCGCCACCACAGCAGCCCCGATGGACAGCAGTTTGTAGTTTCGCCTGATAAACAACAGCAGACCTTTTATGGGCCTGCCGCTTGCACCCGAAGCTTTACCCGAGCTGCGCATGACAATGCGTCCGGAACGCGAACGGCTTGCGTGCCTTCTGGCTGTTTTTCTCTTCATATGGATCAGCTTTGCCATGTGATCTCCCCTCAATCCACCTTTCGGCTCAGTTGGACGTTATCCGATGTCAACTCCACCTCATAGCGGCATCTGTCACCTCTGACGATCATCACCGTATATTCAAACACATCCCCGCCGGCGGTATATGCGACGCGCTGCACAAAAAAGGCGCAGCTGTCCTTCGGCATTCCCAGCAAAGCGGCTTCGTTTTCTCCCATCAGCATCGTCTCATAGGTTTCCTGCGCGTGCCCGATATGAATGCCCGCTTCCCGGACCAGCGTATTGTACAGCGAACCCTGTTCCACCATCTCCTGCGTCAGAAACGGGCAAAAACGCGTGGGGATAAACGCCATCTCCAACGCAAGCGGTTCCTCCCCCGCGTAGCGGATTCTCGTGATGTTGAATACCTTCTCATCCCTGGTTATCCCAAGACGGGTCTGTATCTCCTCTCCGGGTACGATCACCTCGTATGCCAGCACCTTGGAGCGCGGTTCAAGACCCAGCGCGGAAATCTCGTCTGAAAAACTGTAAAGGTTATGGAGGCTGCGTGTTATCTTCGGCTGTGACACAAAACTGCCCTTGCCGCGCATCCGCACGACCAGCCCCTGTTCCTCCAGTTCGGAAAACGCCTGCCGTATTGTGGACCGGCTGATGCCGTACCGCTCGCAGAATTCGCTTTCGGAGGGCAGCAAATCGCCCGGAATCAGCCGCCCTGAACTGATCCCCTGTTTGATGATGTCTATCAGTTGTTCATAGAGCGGTCCGCCACCCGCCGCCGACATATCGCTTTCCAGCAGGAAATGGCTCATCTCGTCTCCCATTGTTTGATCAGCGCTTCCAGGTCGGCCCGCATCTGCACAGCCTGGTCACCTTCCGCTTTCTCCGCTTTTCCCTTGATAAGCGCCAGCAGCTCGGACAGCGTCACGTCCGCCTTGCGCATGGGCGCTATCGCCGGAATCTGCACAAAACTGTCGGCATCATATGTCTCATACATCCCAGGCACCACAGCGGGATAGCCGCGCTTGATCAGCTCGCCCGCAAACACGGCGGAAACCGCTTCCTCGCCGTGCATGATAAACACCCTTTCCACGTTTGTCGGGAAGTGTCCGATCCATTCCAGCAGGCCGGCCTGATCCGCATGGCCGGAGAAGCCTTCCATCTGCTCGACTGTTGCTTTGACCTGTATTTCTTCCCCAAAAATCCGTACGCTTTTGTTTCCGTCCACGATCGCACGGCCCAGCGTACCCACGGCCTGATAACCCACAAAGAGTATGGTTGAGTCCGCCCGCCACAGGTTGTGCTTTAAATGGTGCTTGATACGCCCGGCGTCGCACATGCCGCTTGAGGATATAATGATCTTTTGCCTCTTGTCAAAGTTAATCTCTTTGGACTCTTCCGCCGTTTGGGCGATCTCCAACGTTTTGAAGGAGAAGAACTCCACGCCATCCGCTCTGAACGCCATGGCTTCTTCATCATAATAACCATGGCTGCTCGCTTCAAAAATCTCCGTCGCGGCGATGCCCAGCGGACTGTCAATATAAACGGGTATGTTCTCAAGACCCGGCACGCTCCCCTCGTCCAGCAGCAGGCTGATGTCGTACAACACCTCCTGCGTACGCCCCACCGCAAACGAAGGGATAACGATGTTCCCGCCGCGGGCCAGCGCCCTTATCAGCACTTCCCTCAGCTTTTCGCGCGTATTCGCCACATTCCCATGAAGGCGGTCGCCATAGGTGCTCTCCATAAACACGATATCGGCTTCGCTGATATAGCTGGGGTCTTTGATGATGGGTTTGTTTTTGTTCCCAATATCGCCGGAGAAAACGAGCTTCTTTTGACGGTCCCCCTCGCGAATGAACAGTTCAATGGAAGCGGACCCCAGCAGATGCCCGGCGTCCACATACCGCGCTTCGATTCCATCGAGCGCGGCCACTCTTTCTCCGTATTCGACAGGCCGTAAATTCTTGATCGCTTTTTTCGCGTCCTCCACCGTATAGATCGGCTCTATCGCCGGCTTTCCGGCCCGCTGGCGCTTCCTGTTCTCCCACTCCGCTTCCATCTCCTGAATATGCCCCGCGTCCGGGAACATGATGGAGCAGAGCCGGGCGGTTGCGCCCGTACAGAAAATGGGACCTTTGAAGCCCTTTTTTACGAGCAGCGGTAGCAGCCCTGAATGATCGATATGCGCGTGTGTGAGAAACACGGCGTCAATCTCACCGGCGTCAAAAGGAAAGCCGTTTTTTACCGGCGCAAGCTTCTCATCCCGGCCCTGTCTCATGCCGCAGTCCACAAGCACCTTGCGCCCGCCCGTTTCGATCATCGTAGACGATCCTGTTACACATTTTGCCGCGCCCAGAAAAGTGATATTCATACGCTGCCTCCAGTATTATGCTTAATATAAATTGTAACTAAATTTTTGCTTGTTGAAAAGCAAACGTTTCATGAATATATCATGGACCGTCCGTCTCATCTGTCAAAGGGTAGATACATTATACACGAAGCATTACAAAAAAACCACCGATGCGCATCAAAGCAAGAAGCGGAGAATTTCATCTCCGCTTCAAGAATAAAATATGTCCGAAAAGGCATCATGTTATGCAAGTAATAAAAAAGCTGCCTGTTCTTATCAGAGGCAGCCGAACCATCATAGCCATCAGGCCTTAGACTTCATGCTTTGCGTCCACGTCTTTCAACGTGTTTGCCGTTGCTCATAATTAATTCGTATAAATGTGAATCAAGTTACAGTGATTTATCTTTCTTATATAATAATAGTATATTATGCTAGCTTTGTCAAGTAAATGGGCCTAAACATCACTCAGTTCATGCGGTATAAAGCTGCTTATGGTTGCTTTGCAGGGGCAAAACCGTTGCAGCCTTGCCCCTGTTCTGTCATTTATTAAATAAATGGGTTCTCTGTCGGATAAGGCAGCCCGGCAGGCTGGTTATATCCTATATCGTTTATGCCCAGATAATCGAACACCGAGAAAAGCGCCTTGCCCCAGTTCCCAAACGCCACCGCTCCATGATGCGGGTACTGTTTTTCAATCAGCACGTGCCGGTAAAATCGGTGCATCTGCGGAATCGCGAACACGCCGACACCGCCGAACGAATGCGTATCGACCGGCAGCACCTCGCCCTGGGCGATATACGCTTTCAGTTCGCCGTCGGCATTGCTCTGCAGGCGGAAGAAGGTGATGTCGCCGGGAATGATATCGCCTTCCAGCGTGCCGCGGGTGATGTCCGGCTCGCCGTCCGGTTCCAGGCCGCGCTTCATGATCAGCTGGTATTTCATCGTGCCCTTGCGCAGCCGGCAGATGGGCGTGTTCCCGCAATGGAAGCCCATGAACGTTTCTTGGTGCCGGTAATCAAACTTGCCTTTGATATCCGCGTCATACAGCTCGGCCGGCACGGAGTTGTTGATGTCCAGCAGCGTCACCGGCTCGCCGGAAACGCAGGTGCCGATATACTCCGACAGCGCGCCGTAGATGTCCACTTCGCAGGAAACGGGGATGCCTCTCGCGGTCAGCCGGGAGTTCACATAGCAGGGCACAAAGCCGAACTCCGCCTCGAACGCCGGCCAGCACTTGTTGGCAAAAGCCACGTATTCACGGTTGCCCTTATTCTCTTCAGCGATATCCAGCAGCGTCAGTTCATACTGTGCGAGGCGCGGCAGTATGCCCGCCATCTTGTTGCCTTCGCCTAGCTCCTCGGCCATCTCTTCCACCTTCGCGGAAATGCGCGGATCGTTCGCATGCTTTTTATAGGCCACCAGCAGGTCCAGCTCGGAGTTTTCCTCGATCTCCACGCCCAGATCGTAAAGCGGCTTGATGGGCGCGTTGCAGGCGAAAAAGTCTCTCGGACGCGGACCGAAGGTGATGATCTTAAGATTGGCCACACCCGCCATCGCGCAGGCAACGGGCGCAAACTCAGCGATCATGTCCGCCACTTCGTGGGCTGTGCCCACGGGATACTGTGGGATATACGCTTTGATATTGCGCAGGCCAAGGTTGTATGAGCAGTTGAGCATGCCGCAGTAAGCGTCGCCACGGTCGCTGGACAGCACGGCGATGTCCTCCTCAGCCGCCGCCGCGTACATCACAGGACCGCCAAAGAATTCCGCGATCTGTGTTTCCGGCGTCTCAGGCCCAAAGTTTCCGAGGAACACCACCAGCGCGTTCACATCGTGCGCCAGAATATCGTCAACAGCCTGCACCGCATGGCGCTCGTTCTCCACCGTCACGGGGCATTCATATATTTCTCCGTACTTCTTCGAAAACGCCCGTGCAACAGCGTGCCTTCTGCGCTCCGATAATGTAATGGGGAAACAGTCGCGGCTCACAGAAATAATCCCCAGCTTGATCTTAGGTATGTTCTTCATTGGCTTTCCTCCTGTTTCACGATATGATAGATTTTACTGCACCATTATTTAGGCAAAATTATAGCACACAAAAAACAGCGGGTACACAATAAATACCAGCATGATATTGACCAATTGAAACCACAAAAGTATCAGTTGTGCTGTATATGCTCCATCGCGGCGTCCAGCAGCTTCACCACATGGTCGTCATCCAACGTGTAATAGATGTTCTTTCCGTCCTTGACATAGCGCACCAGCCGCTGCCTGCGCATAAGCCTCAACTGGTGGGAAACAGCGGATATAGTTTTGCCCAGAGATTCAGCGATATGGCCGACGCACACTTCATGGTCTTTGAGCAGTGCCAAAATGCGGATACGGTCCGGGTCGCCAAAAACCTTGAGGTACTCCGCGAGCTGTTTGGCTTCCTCATCCTGCATGGGTTTCAAATCGATATTGTCAGAGCACCTTTGCATCGGTTCATCCCGTTTCGTCTTTGTTTCCTTTGAGTCTATCCTTTTTGTTCTACTCTGTCAATTCACCGCAGCTTGTAGGAAAATGGAGGGCTTGTTATAATTATTTTGTATTCTCACGCAAAGGAGATGCTTGTGAAAATTATCATTGCGCCGGATTCTTTCAAAGGCTCGCTGACTTCGCTGGAGGTTATCAGCCGTGTCAGGCAAAGTGCCGCGGAGCATTTCGCAAATGTTAAGGTGGTGGATGTCCCCATAGCGGACGGCGGAGACGGCACCGTAGAAGCGCTCGTCCACGCCACGGGCGGACGCATTCTCCATACACGGGCGCGTGACCCGCTGGGCCGCATCATCAGTTGTGTTTATGGCGATGCCAACGGCACGGCCGTTGTGGGCATGTCCGAATCAAGCGGTCTCACGCTGCTTGCGCCGCAGGAGCGTAACCCTCTGCTGGCATCGTCCCATGGCATGGGCCACGTCATTCAAAAAGCGCTGGATGACGGGTTTACAGATATACTGGCGGGAATCGGCGGCAGCGCCACCAACGACTGTGGCACGGGCGCGCTGCAGGCGCTGGGCATGCGCTTTTACCGCGAGGACGGCAGCGAGATCGAAAGGATGTGCGGCGGCGAGCTGATCAATGTGGCGCGCGTGGATGCCGCTGCTTTGGATGTGCGGCTTAAAGCCGCCACGATCACAGTGATGTGCGACGTCACCAACCCTTTGACGGGTAAGAACGGCGCTACCTATATTTATGGGCCACAGAAAGGTGCAACTCCAGGACAGCTTGAACAACTGGAAGCGGGCATGATCCGCTTCGGCAATATACTTAATGATTATGCGAGACGGGATGTCACGGAAATGCAGGGTGCGGGCGCAGCGGGCGGTATCGGTGCGGCGCTGCATGTGTTCGTTGGGGCCACGCTGTGCCGCGGTATCGATGCAGTACTGCGGCTGGTTAAATTCGACGAACTGCTTAAAGGCGCCGATCTCGTGATCACGGGCGAGGGCCGCGTGGACTATCAGTCGGCTTTCGGTAAGGTGATCCACGGTGTGGCCAGCTACGCCAAAGCTGCGCATGTCCCTATTGTGGTCATCGCAGGTGGTGTGGGAGAGGGTGCCGAGGCTGTCTACGAACTGGGCGTCAGCACCATCGTATCCCTTCCCGACGCGCCCATGAAGCTCGAGGATTGCATCAAGAACGCAGATGTGTTGATAAAAAAAGCGGCGGACCGGCTGTTTTCACTGATCCGCCTTGGTCAATCGATTCAATAATTCGTCCCCTATTCGTGCCGCAGCGCTTCCACCGGGTTGAGCTTTGAGGCTTTATAGGCCGGCATCAGCCCAAACACGATGCCCACAGTCGCGGAAAACAACACGCTGAGCGATGCGGCCGCACTGGATACCTCCGCCTTGATGCCGAGTATGCTCCCTGCGGCATTGGTCAGGAATATGCCGACGCCGATACCGAGCAGCCCGCCGAACATCGCATAGAACAGCGCTTCCGCGAGGAATTGCCCCAATATGTGATGCTCCCCCGCGCCAAGCGCTTTTCTGATACCGATCTCGCGTGTTCGCTCCTTGACGGTGACCAGCATGATGTTCATGATGCCGATGCCCCCCACCAGCAGCGCAATGGCGGCCACGGCGCTGACCACCGTCTTGAAAATGTCCAGTATGCTCTGGGCGTTCTCCAGTTCCTTTGTCAGATTGATAATCTTGATGGAGCCTTCGCCGTGTTTCGTCAGCAGCAGCGACACGCAATCGTCTATCACGCGATCCAGCGTGTCGGTGTTCATGGCCGTCACGGATATCTCGTCCACATTGTTGCTGGAAAACATCAGGCTGAACGTGGATACGGGAATATAGCATTTGCCCGAGAAGAATGACGCGTATATCGACTGGTCTTCATCCTCAACACCCACCACGGTGAACTTCTGGCCGTTGATGCTGACCTTTTGGCCCACCGCGCTCTCCTCGCCAAACAGTTCATCCTTGGCTCCCTCGCTCAGCACCACCACTTGGCGCATATATTGGACGTCCTTTTGCGTCAGGCCGTGGCCTTCCAGAAAAGACATCTGCTCCATATTGAACAGCGCTTCGTTCGTCCCCACCACGTCGGATACGATCTTCTTCTCCGCATTGGACAAAAAGCTTTTCTCATATGCGGACGGCGCCACATCACGCACATCGTGAACCTTTTCGAGCATTTGCACGTCCGTCATTGTGAGCAGCTGACTTGGCCCGCGCAGGTCGTTGGGGAACAGCCAGATACGATTGATCCCGAACTTCATCAGTTCGTCGTTGATCATCGTCTGGCCGCCGTTGCCGACGGAAATCACGGTGATCATGGACGCGATACCGATCATGATCCCCATTACGGTCAGTATTGTCCTGAGACGGTTTTTTTTGAGCTGATGGGCTGCAATTCCCACATAATCATTGAATCTCATGACCCCTCCGCCACCACATTTCCGTCTTTCAATATGATCAGTTCTTTCGCGCTGTCCGCAACATGCCGCTCGTGTGTGATCAGCACGATGGTGGCGCCATTGTCGTTCAGGCTTTTGAGCATACGCATGATATCTTCCCCGGTTCTGCTGTCCAGATTCCCCGTCGGCTCATCGGCGAGGATCAGGCTGGGTGAATTCACCAGTGCCCGTGCGATCGCCACCCGCTGCCGCTGACCGCCCGAGAGCTCTGACGGCAGGTGATTGGCCCGGCCTTCCAGCCCGGTCATCTCCAGCAGCTCGGTGGATTTTTTCCGCCTTTCCTTGGGTGCCATGCCTGAATAGACCATGGGCAGTTCAATATTCTGCCTGGCCGTGAGCGACGGCAGCAAATAGAATGACTGAAATATAAAACCGATACGCCTGTTACGCAGATAGACCTTGCCCTGGTTGGTCAGGCGGCGCACATCAGTACCGGCAAATATGTAGTCACCGTGCGTCTGTGTATCGATGCAGCCCAAAATATTCATCAGCGTGGTCTTGCCGGAGCCGGACGGTCCCATCACTGCCAGAAATCCGCCGGGTTTTATCAGCAGTGTGATCCCCTGCAGTGCGCGAACGCATGCCTCACCCCTGCCGTACGTTTTACACAGATTCTTCACTTCAATCATAGCTGACATGGTCCCCCTCCTTTACAGCATTAGGTGATGTCACAACACGCTCTCCCTCACTCAAACCGCTGAGTATCTCAACATTGAACATGTCTTCAAATCCCGTGGCGACTTGTCTCTTTTCCACGATGTCCTCGTCGCCCACCACAAAGACACAGCTGTCATCCGTCAGGCAATCCACAGGGATCGTGAGCACGCCGTTTTTAGAACTCAGCACGATCTTAAGGTCCACCACAGCGCCGGGCATTTTTTTGAAGTTATCATTCGGGGTGATTTCCACCTTTGTCATCGTGTCAAACGCGGAAGACTCTCCGATATCGGTGGCAGCCTTTCCTATTTTGGTGAGCTTTCCCTTATAGCTGCCGGTTTCGGTGATGATCTTAACGTCCATATCCAGCTTCAGGCTGCCAATATCCTTCTCATAGACATAGCCGGTGATGGCCGTGCTGTCGGTATCCGCGATCACCATGGCCGGTACGCCAGGCGCCAGCACTTCGCCCTTATTGATATTGACAACCAGCACCGTTCCCTCTATACGGCTCTTGAAGCTCAAGCCGGCGAGTGCATCCTCCAGCTGTTTTACGTTCAGCTTCGCCAGTTTTAGCTGGCTGCCGCTGTCCAGACCGGCCGTTTCATTCATACTTTCAAGGTTCTGAAGCTCGCTCAGCTTGTCTCCTATGGTAGCGGCTGCAGCCGCCGCCTGTTCTCCCGCGCCGCTGCCCAATGCTTCGTTGAATGAGTCAAGATCGTAGCCGGTCGTCTGCGAGAGCGCCAGCGCCACCGCAGCCTTTTGCTGCTGAACCGAAGCGGAATACGCTCCCTGCTGGGCCATCACCGTCTGCGCGGAAGCCTGGCTTAACGCGTCATATCGCAGCTTTGCCTCCTCCAGCTTTGCTTCCACCGCCGACGAATCCAGATCAAAAAGCTTATCCCCCGCATCCACCCGGCTTCCTTCGGATACATAGAAATGCGAAACCGTACCGCCGGTTTCACTCATCACGCTATACATATTGGTGCAAACCACTTCTCCGGAAAATTCCAGCGTATTTTCCAGATTTGCATACGCAACATCGTGTACACCCACAATGGTGGATGTTTCGCCCTTGTTAAAATACAAAAACCAGCCAACAGCAATAACCGCCAACACAGACAACAATAGAATCACTTTTTTCATACATCTGCCCCCCTTTAAATCGTGCAAGTGTCCGATTCTATTTTGGCAGAAATCCCAGATGGTTATTCGAAAAAAGAAGATGCATTTCAATGTATAATTATGAGCTTCTTATCGCCAAACGATGAGCGTGCGACTGGAACAATTTCAGTTTTTTTGCATGTCCCATAATTTTAGGACATACATTTAATAAGATGTGAATAAAAAATTGGCAATAGTCTCGCTTTGTTTTCAGCCTGCTTACTTGACTGATGTGGTTTAACGCGATATTTCAAATATAACATCGGATCGGGCCTGCACTGTGCCTGGCCGCCGCTTATTGGCTTCCATGGCGTCGGGACCGGTTGTTTAAATATTTGATATGTGGTTATTTATACTATACAATAACGGAAACAAACATGAATAACTAATTTAGGATATAGCCCGCGTACAGCGGACCCAAGAAAGTTGGCAGTTGTGGACAAGAGGGTCTACCTTTCCCCGCCGCACATGAATGGCCGGGAAATAGAATACATCAACGAAGCGTTTGCAAGCAACTGGATAGCGCCTTTGGGGGCCAACGTCGATGCGTTTGAAGACGCTGTGAAAGGCTTTGTACGCATGCCATTCGCGCTGGCCGTCAGTTCCGGCACCGCGGCGATGCACCTGGCTTTGCAGTACGCAGGCGTGGGCCCCGGTGATGTCGTCCTCTGTTCCGATGTCACCTTCGCGGCCAGCTGCAACCCGGTCGTCTATTTGCAGGCGGAGCCGGTATTCATTGACTCTGACCGGAAAAGCTGGTGCATGGACCCGGCGCTTCTTTCAGACGCGCTGCACGAGTACAAAAAAGCCGGACGTCTTCCCAAAGCCGTCGTCGTGGTGGATCTTTACGGTGTTCCGGCGCAATACGACAGCCTGCTTAATATCTGCGCCGAGTTTGGCGTTACCGTCATAGAAGATGCCGCGGAGGCGCTGGGCGCTTCCTACCGAAACAAAATGTGCGGCGCTTTCGGCGCGCTGAATGTGCTGTCATTCAACGCCAACAAGATCATCACCACCTCGTCGGGCGGCATGGTGCTCGCCTACGAGGAGCATGCCGTGCAGAAGATAAAGCACTGGGCCACCCAGGCGCGGGAAGACGCGCCGCACTACGAGCACAAAGAGATCGGGTACAATTACCGGCTGTCCAACATATGCGCGGGAATCGGCCGCGGGCAGATGGAAACGCTCAATCATTATGTGCAGACCCGGCGGCGGGCTTACGATCGCTATGTCCGGTCCTTGGGTGACCTGCCCGTCCGTTTCAACCCCGTGATAGATGGGGCGGAGCCGAACTTCTGGCTGAGCGTGATGGTGCTGGAAGACGGCTGCGGCGTGACCCCCGGGCAGATTGCCGCTGAACTGGAGCGCGCAAATATAGAATCCCGACCATTCTGGAAACCCATGCACATGCAGCCCGTTTATCAGGGGCAGCGGTTTTTCCGCCGCGCCAGCTGCGTTCCCGTCGGCGAGCGCCTTTTTAAAAATGGCATCTGCCTGCCTTCAGGCTCCGCTATGGGCGACGAGGTGCAGACCAGGATCATAGAGGTTGTTCGGGATTGCTTTAAAACCGCCGCAAAAGCACCAACAAAAGAAGAAGCGCTGGAGGTCTGTTCATGAGCCGTTTAAGTACAGGCTTAAAGGTGGCGATTTGCGCCATACTTCTTATCGCACTGACCGCGCTGCTGGCGCCCGCTATTACCAACATGATGAGCGCGTATGCAGCCGAGGCTGCCGCATCCGGCAATTCGACGGATCATTCAGGAGAAACCGGTCTGGACATCCCTTTTCTGGCCCAGCTTGCCTCCACGGACTATTATGGTCTTTACGGTACCAAGACGGTTTCCGGTCAGTCCGGCGTATATGGCATGACGTTTGCCTTAACCGCGCGCGGCGATGATTTTGCGCTCAAGACGGACAGGCAGGACCACAGTTACCGGCAGTTGTATATGGACGGCCAGTATATCCTGGTGGACGACACGGCAAAGACGATTCAAAAGGATGTGCTTGAATTCGATTTTCCTGACAAAAACCTGATAGCATCCATCGGCGGCAAAGTGCTGCGAAGCGCCGGAGAGATCATCAACGGCACCCAGGTTACCCGCGTGGAGATCTATAAGGATGGAACCGTTTATGCCTATTACTTTAATAAGCAAGGGATTCTCATCCGTTTCTATTATATATATGAAGGAAATGAAGTGACGTTGGATTTTGAAAAAGCATTAATCGGAGATTCATGCTGCGCCACATTTGATATGCCGTCGACGTATACCGTTTTTTGAAGAATTGACGTTAATGACAACCGTCCCCATCACATGAGACAGAACAGAGATATTGGGATAAATTCTACGGAGGTACGCTTTGCTGAAACTGGCTTTTGGAAAAGCAATTGCATTCATATTGGACGTGGCTTGTCTGTTTGGCGTATTGTTGCTGACACTGCCGCTGCTTTCGGACGCACCGAATATCGGCGCTCTGCTTGAACAGCATCGCCTGATCGTGATCTCTTATCTCGGCATCAGTATATTCATTTTTTTGCTCGTCAAATGCTACAATGATCAAATTCGTGATTATTCTCTGTTCAGCGCGATGAAGCTTTGCGGCGCGGTGGTCATCTCCAGCCTGATATTTGCCCTTTTTATGGCGGTGCTCGGGCAGGCCCTGCCGTTCCTTTTTTTGCTTAACCTTGCCATATATGCCGGCGCGGCTTGCGGTTTGTACCGGCTCGTTGCTCTTTCGGCGTATCACGCATACTACCGCGTGCTGAAAAGGGACAGGTCCAAGGACGTCAAGCGGGCCATCATTTTCGGCGCGGGCGATGCGGGCAAATACCTTGTCGACATGCTCAACTACGACCTCTCCAAGCAGCTTAAGCCGGTGGCCTTCATCGACGATAATCCCAAGCTGGAGCGCAAGCGCATTAAAGGTCTGCTGGTGGTGGGTCCCCGCATGCTGATCCCCTATGCCGCCAAAAAATATAACGCGGAAGTCATCGTGATCGCCATCCCGTTTGTGGATAACAGCACCATCCGGGAGATATTCAACCTGTGCTGCGCGGCGGGGTGCACCGTTAAGCGGTTCGGAAACATGTCTAACCTGGCTTTTGAAGGCCTCGCCAAATCCACCATCAACGAGGTGCGCCTGGAAGACCTGCTTCAGCGCGAGGAGGTGCGGCTGGACCTCGAAAGCGTCAGCGGTATGGTAAAAGGCAAGGTGGTGCTCGTCACCGGCGGGGCCGGGTCCATCGGCGCCGAGCTTTGCAGGCAGATCATGAACTATGGCCCCAAACTGCTGGCGATTGTGGATTTCAGCGAAAACGGCCTGTTTGACATCTCGTTGGAGCTGAAAGAGAAGTATCATGAAGCCTCTTTTGAAATTTGCTTGATATCGATCAGGGATCGGGATATACTGAATGCAGTTTTTTCTAAGTATAAACCGGATATCGTATTCCATGCCGCCGCTCACAAGCATGTGCCCATGATGGAAGGCAACTTCCGTGAAGCCCTGCTCAACAACATCATCGGAACGAAAAATGTTGTGGAAGCCAGCATCGCCAACAATGTCGAAAGGTTTATGCTGATTTCCACCGACAAGGCTGTTAACCCCACCAACATCATGGGCGCCACAAAACGGGTGGCCGAGCTGATACTGCAGCAGAAAAACCGCGCCAATGGAACGCTGTTTGCGGCCGTGCGTTTTGGGAATGTGCTGGGAAGCCATTCCAGCGTGATCCCGATATTCCAGAGGCAGCTGCGCGCGGGCGGCCCTCTTACCGTGACGCATGAGGACATCACGCGATATTTCATGACGATACCCGAAGCGGTGCAGCTCGTGTTGGAATCCGCCTCCATTATGCGCGGCGGAGAAATATTCGTGCTGGACATGGGTGAGCCGATCCGCATCTACGACCTGGCCACCACGATGATCAAGCTCTCCGGCCTGGAGCCGGACAAGGACATCCGCATCGAGGTGACCGGCTTGCGCCCCGGCGAGAAGCTGCACGAGGAGCTGCGCCTGCCGGAGGAGACAGTGGTGAAAACCTTGAACAACAAGATTTTTATACTCAAGTCCAGCGCCGGAAGTGACGAAAATGAAGTGGACAGATATATGGCGCAGCTTCTTGAAAAGATAGACGAGAGCGACTATTTTAAAGCTTACGAGCAGATCAGAAGGCTCGTCCCCTCCTTACGGGAGAGGAAAATCGTATAGCGGCGGGGAGGCAGGGTCGTTTTGGAACCGTCTCAGGGAATGACACGCTATTCAGTGAGAACCATCCTGGAAATCATATTCCGGAGATGGTTTTGGCTTGCTGTTTTTGCTGTCATTTTTGCTGTCGGCATATCCGCCCTGTATTGGTTCCAGTACTTCTCCACCTACCGCGTATTCGCCACATTCATCCCGGCCGTCCAAGCTGAGGCTGCCGTTCCCGGCAGTTACAGCGTTGTCATGTCCCAGTCGTTTATCAAGCACGAGGAAGTTCTTCAGGCTGTCGCCAAGTCGGTCAGCTTCGATGTGTCTTATGGCGAGCTGGACCAGGCCATATCCGCGGACATCAACGAGAGCGGCGTCGCCGTCACCGTGCGCGTGGAGTGGGACAATATGGCGCAGGCCTACGAAATACTGGAGGCCTTGAAGGCCAATCTGTCCTTCGCCATCACGCACTCGGCCAAGGCCGGCACCATCAAGTGGCTGGACAGCGCGGCCTCTCCCAGCGGCAGCCTCGGCGCCAGCCGCGTCCAGATCTATATGGTGTTTTTGCTCGGCGCTTTGGCGGGCGTGGTTGCCGGAGCGGTATTGTCCTTCTTCATCGGCTCCTTCGACAAGCAGATATACGACCTCAGGCGCGTCAGCTACAACGGAGATGTCCGGGTCATCGGCTTTGTCAGCCGGTATGACACAAAGCAGGGCAAAACGGACGGACACCGCCAGCAGGTCACGGCCATCGCGCTTTATCTGAAGATGCTGATGGAATCGCAGGACCAGCAGCTCATCATGTGCATATCCCCCACCGGCCAATGCGGCACCAGTACCGTCATCTTTGATATTGCGCAGGTGCTGGCCGGTATGCAGCTCAAAGTCCTTATCGTCACGATACAAACTTCAGCCAGACGGGCCCTTCTCTCTGAGTCTGCCATCGTCCCGGTGTCCCCCGGCGTGGACAGAGGCGTCTTCGCATGGGACGACAAGGAGAGCAATCCCGATTTTGACGGCCCGCTCTCATCCACTCTGGCGATGGCCACCAAAAAATACGCGCTGGTGCTGGTGGATTGTCCGCCGCTGCTCACCAATATCCAGATGTCCGGTCTGGCGGTGGGCATGGACACCACGCTGCTGGTATGCGGTTACGGCATCACCAGGCAGGAAGACGTGGACGCCGCCGTGTCCCTCTTGTCCCGCGCGGAAGCCAAGCCCATCTATTGCGTCTGGAATTTCGTCGACAAACAGTACGACAACACATATCTGCCCGTGGAAACGGCACAGGAGCAAAGAGAGGGAACCGATGATGCCAAAAGTATCGGTGCTGATGTCCATATATAATAACGAAGCCACCGTTGACGCCAGCATTGAGTCCATCGTCGGCCAAACCTTCACTGACTGGGAGATGATCCTTTGGGACGACGCGTCCACAGACGGCTCGGCAGCCAGGCTTCAGCATTGGGCCCGGCGCGACAGCCGTATTCAATCCTACTCCAACACACATAACCTGGGTCTGGCCGCTTCTTTGAATCTGGCGCTGGAAAAGGCTGAAGGAGAATACGTTGCCCGTATGGACGGCGACGATGTATCGCTGCCGGAACGCTTCATGAAGCAGGTCTCATTTATGGACAACCATCCGCAGTATGCCATTCTGGGCAGCGCCTGTACGGTTTTCGACGAAATGGGCGACTGGGGCACGCGCTTCGGCTTGGCCGAGCCGCAGAAAAAGGGCTTCCTCTGGGGCAGCCAGTTCATCCATCCCTCCATCATGATGCGCCGGGATACGCTTTTATCCGTCGGAGGGTATCGCGTTTGTCATGATACGCTGCGCGCGGAGGACTACGATCTGTTCATGCGCATGTACGCCCACGGATATACCGGATATAATTTGAGAGAGCCGCTGCTGCGCTATTATGACAAACGAATACCGCGCCATGTTCGGTATGCGCTGCGCGTCAGCGAAGCCCGGATAAGAATGCGGGGATTCAAAGCATTGGGCTTGCTGCCCGCCGGGTTGCCGTATGTGTTCAAGCCGCTGATCGTCGGCCTGCTCCCCGGCCGTCTGAAGCGAAAGCTTCAGCAAAACAGATACCGTGCGACGGCGGACAGACGCTGATGGCAGCGCAGCGGGTCTTGCACATCATCTCCTCCACAATGCGCGCGGGCGTCGCCGTGATGGTGATGAACCTTTACCGCGAGACCGACAGGGGAAAACTGCAGTTCGATTTCGTGGCGCACGAGCTGGGCAGCCGGGATTTCGACGCGGAGATCGCTAGCCTTGGCGGCAGGGTCTTCCGTGTCCCTTTTCTGAGCGAAGCGGGCATACCCGGCTTTGTCCGGCTGATACGGGAGATCATACGGAACAACGGCCCGTATGCCGCCATACACGCCCATACAGACTATCAAACAGGTTTCTGTGCGCTGGCCGCCAGGCAGGCCGGCGTTCCCATACGCATCTGCCACGCCCACTCGGACACACGCGATATTCACTCTCCGGTGTTCATGCTGAAAAAGCAGCTGGGCCGGATGCTGATCAACCGGTACGCGACACAGCGCTGTGCGTGCAGCCGCAACGCGGGGCTTTCCACCTTCGGCAGACGTGCGGCGGACAGTGGTAAAGTCGCTGTCATCCCCAACGGCATCGATCTGTCCGGCTTTGCGGATTACCCGCCACAACTGAAAACGGATCTGCGGCGCGATTGCCAGGCGGATGGCGATACCCGCATCATCGGCTGTGTGGGCCGGCTAAGTCCCGAAAAAAATCCGTCCTTCGTGCTGGATATGGCCGCGCAGGCCAAGAAGGCCGGGTTGGATTTCAGATTCGTTTTTGCGGGAGCAGGTGTCATGATGGACAATCTGGTCAGCCGTCGGAAGCAAATGGACCTTGAGGATACGGTGTTCTTTCTGGGCGTCCGGGATGACATTCCCCATCTGATGCAGTGCCTTGACATGGTCGTCGTCCCGTCCTTTTCGGAGGGATTTTCACTCTCCGCGCTGGAGGCGCAGGCGGCGGGCACGTCGGTGCTCGTCACGCCTTGTGTCCCCGATGAAGCCGACATGGGGCTGGGCCTGTTTCACCCGCTGCCATTGGATGCCGGCGCCGCAGCCTGGGTTGAGCGGGCCAATGACATTATTGGCACTGACAGCCATCCGGACGCGGCGACACGCATTGAACGGATACAGACCCGCGGCTACGACGCAAAGCGCAATGCGCGAAGCCTGCTGCGCCTGTACGGCATCGTTCAGGAATCGTGATGTTTATACAGCAAGCAAAGGAACCGTTATGAGCATACAGACGCAATACAGCTCATCCATCATACTCTATGCCGGCTGCTTTGTTCTGGCGGCAATACTGGCGGGCCTGGCGCAGATATTCCAGCGTCCTGTCCGCCCGGTTCAGCTTTCTCCTTCCTTCATTCAGACCACGCGCCCCCGCCGCGTTTTCTGGCTGCTGTCATTTCTTGTTCCTTTTCTGCTGTCGTCCTTCCGCTGGGAGGTGGGAACTGATTACGCCACATACATCAGCCTGTATGACGCGATCAACAGTATCACCTCATCGGGGCAGTGGGTTCAGCAGTTGATCGAGGTCGAGCCGCTCTATGTGCTGATGAATATCATCGTGAAGGCCGTATTCAACAACCCGTTGCCCATATTCTTCATATCCGCGCTGCTGCTGCTCGGCTTCACCTACCGTTCCATCGAAGATTATCACGAGAAGATATCCGTGATGATGGCCGTTTTCGTCTTCCTCCTGCTGATGTTCTCCACCACGCTGAATATCATGCGCCAGATGATCTCGGTGTCCATCGTGTTCTACGCCACACGTTACGTTTTCCAGCATGATTATAAAAAGGCGGCGCTCTGGATGCTTCTCGCGCTGATGTTCCACTACTCGGCGCTGATCATCCTGCCTTTCTGGATATTCCGCGGCACCAAGCGCTACGAGAAGAACGTCCGCATCATCATGTTCTCTGTGCTGATGCTGATTTTTATCCTGGGTTCGGTGTTCGGCTCCATATTCGCGCAGATTCGCGCTCTGTATACCCAGGAAACGGGGGCCTCGCAGGATGTCGTGCTGCGCATCGGGCTGATGCTGCTGCGCGCGCCCATCATTGTTCCGATACTGATATTCCGCAAGCGGCTGATCGCGCACGACGAACGGAATCATTTTTGGATCATCCTCGCGGTTTTTGAGGTGGCCTTCAGCTATCTGGGCTATATACTGGATGTATTGAACCGGCTCTCCCTCTATTTTGCCGTTTCATGGATCGTGTTGCTCCCCTCTCTCGTGCGAAGCATGCCCACCCGCGCCGCACAATACCGCATGGGCGCGTATGTGGCGCTGGTGGCGGCCGGACTATGGGTATTCAATACGGCCATCAGCAATTACGGCGATGTCCTTCCATACAAGAGCATATTTGACGTTGATTTCCTGAGTATGTTATAATCTAGCGAATATTATCGAAATGTGATGAAAAAAGTGGTTAACCGCAGCCAAGTCAACCCATCAAAACCACTGGTCTCCGTCGTGA
This sequence comes from Bacillota bacterium, assembly GCA_023428025.1. Lineage (GTDB taxonomy): Bacteria > Bacillota > Clostridia > Christensenellales > SZUA-584 > SZUA-584. The sequence continues at coordinate 15,724 of JAEYZN010000022.1, read as the reverse complement.
TGCCCAATTACAACACGCCGGAACCTTATTTGAGGCGCGCGATAGAAAGCGTGCTGGCGCAAACATACCCTGCTTTCGAGCTGATCATCATTGACGACGCCTCCACAGGAGACGACGTCGCCATCATACAGTCGTATCATGACTCAAGGATTGTGCTCCTTCGCAACGAAACGAACCGGCACGTCGCTTACACGCTCAACCGCGGGCTGGATATTGCCAAAGGCGCGTACATCGCCCGCATGGACTCCGACGACATCTGCCTGCCCCGACGCATTGAAAAGCAGGTTGCTTTTTTGCAGCGCCATCACGAAATCGACATCTTGTGTGCGCAGGCCCGTAAGTTCGGCGCGCGCAGCGGCGTGATTGCCTCCCATATGACCAATGCGTCATACACGATAACGGAGCTGTTCTTTGGCTGCCCCATCGTTCACCCTACCGTGATGTTCCGTGCATCCTTCATCCGGCAGCATGCCCTTCGCTATCAGGACAGCCTGGATTACCGCGCCGCCGAAGACTACGAGTTGTGGTCGCGTTGCGCATGGCTGGGATCTATACGCGAATATCCGAGGATTGTGCTTGAATACCGGGTGCACGACCGGCAGGTTTCTGCCGCTTCGGACGGGTTGCAGCATATGGGCACGCGCCGGGTACGCGCAACCCAGTTGGAACGCCTGGGCATTGTGCCGGATGAGCGCGAAGCCCTGATGCATGACCGTTTTTGTTCGGTGACCCTCACCCCTGACTTTGCTTTGCCGGAGATCGAACGCTGGGCGCTCCGGCTGCTGGAAGCCAATGAACGGCTCGGCGCTTTTCCCCGCCGGTTTTTCAGCCGTTCCGTCATTCAGCGTTTCTTCGTGATGTCCGTTAAGGCGCTGTTGTCGCGGCAGACCACGTTCGGTGAACTGGTCAGGCTTGGTCTCATGCGGCGGGCGCTCTCCCCCATTCTATATTTTGGTTATTTCAGACGTTTTCTGTTTTCAAAAAGGCTGAATCGGGTTATTTAATCTGTGATAACAGCAAAGGAGCGGGTATGAAGCTTCTGAAGGAAAAAAGCTCTTATTTCAATAAACAGAATATAATGCTGGCCGTTTTCGCGTTCATCTTGATGGGCCTAACCGTCTATATCAGCGGGCTGACCGCCCGTCAGGAAGTGCTGGAATTCCTCGCTTCGCACCAGACCGGCCGGTACGATGGCTTCCCTGCCCCCGAAGGCGTGGAATGGTATACCGTGGAGAATGACCGTTTCGATATCGACGGCACGGGCGGCAACGCGCGCGCCACCACGGACGGTATCAATCAGGCGCTGGCCTGGGCGCAGGAGCAGGGCTATACCTATGTCCGGTTTGCCAAAGGCACTTACATGATTCAATGCAACTGGCGGGACCGATACCAAGCGCCGACGGACGGCATACTGGTCCCCTCCGGCATGACGCTGGATCTGGGCGATTCCATATTCGTGATCGAACCCAACAGCTATCCCGAGTACGCCATATTCGCCATCGTCAACCAAAGCGACGTCACGATACTGGGCGGTACGCTGGTGGGCGATCGGGACAAGCACATATACGCGCCCAGCGTGGCTTCTCCGTCGCACGAATTCGGCTTCGGCATATGCGTATCGGCCAGCCGCAACGTGCTGATAGACGGCGTGACCATAAAGGATATGACCGGCGACGGCATCATACTTGAGGGTTCGTATATGGCGCTGTCTGACGGCGGGATGGTCTCATCGCAGGTCCGAATCCTTGGCTGCGACATCTCAAACTGTCGCAGGCAGGGCATCAGCGTGGTGGGATCGGTGGACAGCCTTATCGCGCACAACAGAATATATGACATCGAAGGCACCAACCCGCAGTTTGGTATCGATGTGGAACCGGAGCTGGACTATATCGTGGGCAATCTCCAGATCCACGACAACGTCATCGCAGGCTGCGCCGGAGGCGCCATCAGCGCCCACAGCGGCTCGAACTATCAGGTTTACGACAACGCATGCTATGGCAGTGTCATCGCCGTCAAATCCGATCATGTAAAAATATACGGCAATTTAATAGAAAACGGACTGCTTCGTATATATCCGGATGCTGCATACATAGAGTTATATGATAACATCCTTGGGCCGGGAGCCCGGCAAATGGCCGACAACGATCAATAAAAAGTTTAAAACAATATTTAATAAATGAATCTTTATACCGATATGAGGTTCATACGTTTTTGATCAGGTTCACGGGGGTATATATGCTTAAGGTCATAGGACTGGACAACGAATCATTATGGCAGGAGACCGTTAAAGGATTTAAAAATCATGATGTGTTCTATCTGCCGCAATACACCGAACCCTTCCGCTTGCACGGCGACGGCGAACCGTTGCTGTTCTATTATGAGGCGGACGGCCTGCGCGCCGCCAACGTCGTCATGAAGCGCGACATCGCACTGGCGCCGCCGTTCACAGAGCGCATACCCAAGGGCACGTACTTCGATCTGTCCACGCCGTATGGCTACGGCGGTTTTATGCTGGAGGGCGCAACGGACGAAGGCGCAATAAGGCGGATGAGCCGCGTGTATGAAGATTATTGCCGTGACATGGGCATCGTCAGCGAGTTCGTCCGTTTTCACCCGTTGCTGAACAACCATGTGGGTTTGGAGCCGCTGTACCAAATCATCCAGATGGGCAGAACCATCACGCTTGATCTCTCCTCGTCCGAAATCATCTATGCCAATATCCGGAAGCGCACGCGTAATCGCATCCGCAAGGCACAGCAATACGGCCTATCGGTTGAAATGGGCTGTTCACCCGAGCTTTTCGCGCAGTTTGCCGATCTGTATACCGAGACGATGGTACGTACAGGTGCCCTCCCCTATTACTTTTTCAGTCCGGCATTCTTCGAATGTGTGCGTGTCGGCCTGCCGAACAACGCGATGATATTCTATGCCGTCTGCGGAGGCGAGATCGCCGCAATGGAGCTGGTATTGCACTGCAACGGCCAGATGCACAGCCATTTACAGGCTTCACGGCGTGAATCGCAGCATCTCTCCCCCATTCCGTTGATGGTCTACACCGAGGCGCTCTGGGGCTTCAACCACGGATACAAGCACTTCCATATGGGCGGGGGATTGGGCTCCAGTGAAGACGATGACATTTTCCAGTTTAAGAACAACTTCAACCGGTCTTCCGCCACCCGTTTCCATACGGGGCGGCGGATATTTAGTCAGGAGAAATACGATACACTGCTGCATATCCGCGCCCAGGAGTCAAGCGAAGAATCCCGGCCCGGGTTCTTCCCGGGATACCGGGCATAGGGTGGAAGCGCACGGTATTCTTAAGCATTCCCCGTATCGCTTGAAAAGTGCGAATGGTCATCCAACGACACCTAGCAAAAACGTTAAGAAAGATGTACAAAGATACGATGATTATGGTATACACGGCTGAAAGAGGGAGGCGATTCATATGACGCAGCAAAAAAACGGACGGCCCGGTTTCTATGAGCGGGTCATCAAACGCGCGTTTGATATTATGCTTTCCATCGCCGCGCTTTTGATCTTAAGCCCCGTCATCCTTGTCTGCATTCTGGCCATCAAGCTGGACGATGTGCGCGGCCCGATATTATTCCGGCAGCACCGCAACGGGCGTTACGGTGAAGTGTTCCAGATCGTCAAGTTCCGCACGATGAAGCGCGAATTGAGCGGCGAGAACGTCAACGTCACCCCCTCTACGCTGACCAGGGCGGGCATGATCATCCGGCTGCTCAGCCTGGACGAAATACCGCAGTTCGTGACCATCCTCACCGGTAAGATGAGCTTCATCGGCCCGAGGCCCCTGCTGCTTCGCCACTACGAGTGGTTCAACGAGACGGAGCGGCGGCGGTTCAACGTCCGGCCGGGGCTCACCGGCTTGTCTCAGATAAACGGTCGCGCCAACCTTAATTGGGATGAACGCTTCGCGTTGGACGTGCAATATGCGGACAATATCGGCTTTTTTCTTGATGTGAAAATCTTCTTTAAAACATTCGGCGTTATTCTGTCCCATAAGGATGTGATGCCGGATAATGACACACCGCTGGAAGATTTCTCGGATTACCGCAGAAAGCAGCTTCAAAAGAAAGCCCCTGTCATTACGATCACGCCGCAGCCGGAAGAGAACGTTTGCGCGTCCACGAGAATGCGGGCCTGATTTTGTTTTTCTCGTGGCGGCTATATTTGGTTGAATGGAGACCGGCGCACAGATGAAGGTGCTTTTTACCGCTTCAGTCATGGGACACCTGACAAATTTTCATGTCCCGTATATGCAGTATTTCAAGGACATGGGTTACGAAGTCCATATCGCCTGCGGCAGCGGCCACCCGCCGGACTGCGTGGATCGGCATCACGTCATCACTTTTGAGCGCAGCCCGTTCAAACCCAGGAACCTGAAGTGCTATCGGCAATTAAAAAAGGCCATAGACGAGAACAGCTATGATTTGATCCATTGCCATACCCCTGTGGCCGGCGTGCTCACCCGTCTTGCCGCCCGCAAAGCGCGGCAAAAGGGGACCGTCGTATTGTATACCGCCCACGGCTTTCATTTTTTCCGGGGCGCGTCCCGCATTTCCGGCGGCATATTTCGCATCATCGAAAAATGGCTTTGCCGTTATACGGACATATTGATCACCATCAATTCCGAAGATTTTGAAGCACTCGCCCACTACGGCTTCAAACCGGCCCTCGGCGCCTATAAAATACCCGGCGTCGGCGTGGACGCCGCCCGGTTCCAAGTGAGCTCCGCCGATAAGAAACGCGAAAACCGGCGGCTGTTTAACATTGATCCAAATGCGTTTGTGCTGATATTCGCCGCCGAATACAATCGGAACAAAAACCAGATGACTTTGCTGGAAGCCGTCAGTATACTGAAAAAGGACATCCCGACCATCCTGCTGCTGCTGCCGGGCCGGGGGCCCATGCAGGATGAGTATACACGCGCGGCAGCCTCCATGGGTATCGCCGACAACGTATGGATCATGGGTTTCCGGCCGGACATGGATCAACTGCTGGCCGCGGCGGACGTTGCGGTCTCCTCTTCGCTGCGCGAAGGCCTTGGCATCAATCTGGTGGAGGCGATGGCGACCGGCCTGCCTGTTGCGGCCACGCGCATCAGAGGCCATTTGGATCTGGTCAAAGAGGGAGAAAACGGCTTTCTGGTGGATATACGCAATGCCGAAGCGATGGCAAACCGGCTGATGCAGCTGTCCCAATCTCCCGGTCTACGCGCGGAGATGGGGCGAAAAGCGCTCGAAATGGTGAAGCCCTTTCTGCTGGAGAACGCAAAAGCGGAGATGATACGCATCTACGATCAGGCCGTGCAATTCCAAAAGTCTCGGAGCGGAAACTGATGCAAACGCCTTAAGCTTCTGTCATTTTTCCGGACAGTCTGTTGACGAGTTAATATATTAATGTGATTTTATCTGTTGCAAAATGCGGAGGAACGAATTGAGTAAAACCAGGATGGGCCTTAAAATAGCGTTTTCGGTCGTTTTGATCGCGCTTATCCAGGGTGTGCTGAGCTTTTATCGCATCGACGTGCTGCTCGACGCTTACGGGGATAAAGTGAACGGTGTGGTTCAGGCCGCGCTTCAGATGAGCACATACCTGATTCTGTTCCAGACGGGCATGTCTGCCGCGTATCAGTATCACATGTACGCGCCGCTCAGCGACAGCGACTATCCCCGAATATCTTCGCTGTTCGGCGGCCTGCAAAGAAGCATGCTGCGGGTTACCGGCAAAATGCTGATGATCGCCCTCGTCGTGATCCCGGTGTATTCCGCGCTGCTGCTGAACCAGGGGGTCCAGTATTGGGATACATTGCTGATCCTGGCCGCTGTTGGGATACGCATCAGCGCTCCCTTTTATTACACACTGCCGGAGCGCTGCCTGATCGAGATCAAAGAAAAAAAGTATATCGTCGTCACCGTGGAGGGCGTAAAGGATATCATCACGATCATCGCGGAGATACTGCTGATACGCTTCACGCCCCTGCCGCTGCCTCTCATACTGTGCGTCAATCTGGTCTTCCTCGCGTTGTCCAAGCTTGTTTACCGGCGGCAGGTGCTCAAACTGTACGGTCCGGCGTTTGACCCGAAAGCGGCGCCTGAATACGTCGCATCAAAGATGACCAACGCAGTCTACGCGCACCAGATCTCCTCGATGGTGACCAGCAACACCGATAACGTCGTGCTCTCTCTGCTTAGCTCGCTTAAGAACGTCACAATCTACAGCGCCTTCGCCACACTCGTTTCGTATCCCAACGTGGTGATATTCCGTATCATCGAAGGCATGCGCGCCACACTGGCCTTAAAGATCACCCGCGGCGATGAAGACAGCTACCCAGCATTCAGGGAACTGCTGGCCTTTTCATTTTTCTGCATTTGCGTGTGTGTGCCTGTGTTTTTGCAGCTTGCCAATCCATTCGTCTCTCTTTGGATCGGCAGCGAATATGTGATCCCGATGCTTCCGCTTGCACTCTTTGCCCTGCTGCTGGCAGACCATCTATTCATGCCGGTCATCTATGCCGCGCGCGATGCCAGAGGCATGTATGCGGAATCGAAAAAGTTCACTATCGCGCAGGCCATCGTCAATCTGGTGATATCCGTCGCGCTGGCGTCTTTTCTGGGCATCACGGGCGTGCTGGCCGGCACCATTGCCGCGGCTTACCTGGTGCTTCAGCCGGGCAACTTCCGCCTCGTATACAAGCAGGTGTTTGGCCGCAAGCTGACCATTTACAGGGATCTTGCCATTGTGGCCACGATCTGTACCGTATCATATTTCGCCTGCGGGTTGGCCATTGAAGGCTTATACCCTGCCGGAGAAGCGGGCTGGACAGAACTCATCATTCAGGCGGTGGTATGCGCGGCCATCACCGGGGCGCTTGCCTTTGTTGGACTCTGGCTGACGAACACCGGCTTTCGAATGCTGGTCCGGCGCTTTCTTAACCGTCGCAGCAACAGTCCTGCAAAAGTTGGATAGATAAGCAGCGCAATCTACAATATACTCTTCCCGGTCTCCATCCGACCATTGAAAACCATTACTAGCCAATGAGAATCTGGCATACAAACATATATGGGCTTACATCAAAAGGCCTCCCGCGTTTTATTCGCGAGAGGCCTTTGAACTGCTCGTTGCTCAATCGATCTGCACCCAGCTGTCCCCTTCCATAATATTGTTTTCCACGGTGATGTTGCTCGCGCCCTTCATCACTTCAATAAAGCTGTTTTTGATCGTATTGTTATATATCCTCACATTCGACGAGAACACGGCCAGAATGTTTCCGCTGCACACATTGTTATACACCTCGTAGTCAGTCCCTTTGTTGCAGCTGATGGCTCCGCCGGCGCAGTCATAGATCACATTGTCGTGGATTTTGAGCTTGTCGATAATGTAGTCGAGTTCGGATTCCACGTCGATTCCGTATTCGGGAGACGTTCCTTTGATCCCATAGATCTTGTTTCGGGCGATCTCACTGTTTCGCGCGCCGATCACGCTGATACCCTGCCGTCTGCATTCGGATATTTCGTTGTCGAGGAGGCGTATGCGGGAAGACACGCTGCCGCCATCGGACAGGAAGGAGTACGATCCTTCGATGATGATGCCGTCGCCTGTCATCTTCTTGATGGTGACACCCTGTATCAGCACATTGTTGCTGGCTGATATGCAGATGCCAAAGCCGTATTCATGAGACGAGGATTTTCTGCTGGGCGCGTACACATGGTTATCGAGGTCCCCGATGAGCGTGCCGTTCCTGATGGTGACGTCACTTTGGTCCACAATGCCGAAGATGGTGTATTCGGGATAGCTGTTGGGCTCCATCATGAAGGTGGAATTCCCCAGGTCCAGCGTGAGGCCGGAGGGAACGAGGATGCCGTCCGTCGGGGCAATGCAGCGGTCGCGCCAGTTGCACTGCACCATATACGTTCCGGTGGCGAACTTGATCGTCTTGTATCCTTGCGCCTTGGCCCATTCCAGCGCGGCGTTGATGCCGTCCGTCGTGGCGCGCGCGTTCTTGCCGGTGCTGTCTATGCCAAAACGGGTATTCTCAATTGTATAGGTCGTGCTGTCGTTATCGGCCGTACCTGCGTCGATATCCACGACCACCACCGGCTGCTGAGGAAGCGACGCATCTTCGCTGTAGCTGAGCCCTGAACCGTCTGTGGGCGCCGCAGCGGCGGATTCAGTGGACGAAGGCGCCTCCGTCAGGTCGGTAGTATCTTCCAGGGCGACGGCGTCTATTCTATTCACTTTAGCGAACGGAACCGGCGTTTGTGTCGCCTCGGCAGTCATGCCCGGCGTCGGATTGGCCGTCTGGCTGGCTTCGGCCGTCCGTGACGCGGAAGGCTGGCCCGCAGCCGCCTCGGCGGTTCTGGAGTTTGTGACACCCACCGCAACCATGACCGCGCTGACCACCAGCGACAGAGCCAATGCTATGTATAAATACCTGATTTTCTTCTTGTTCATTTGTTCTCTCCGGATGAGGCCTCATCTAATTGCATGAAGCGCTCTTGTCTTTTCGGAGTCAGGTCAGTTGTTGTGTCGGCTTTGGGTATTGGCATTAAAAAATGCCTTTCCTTGGCGATTGCCAAAATGAAAGACATTGTAAACATCTTCTTCGGCAACCGGCTGTCATAGTCTTCGACCTTAGACCCTTGGCTTTGCGTCACTGCTTTTCAGCAGTTTTGCTATTATCGGACAGAGAATTATTCTGTTTTTCCCCATACTTATGGTTTCATATACTTATACACATTATATATCGGTATGAAACAGCGCGGCTTTAATAATTATGTGCCGTATCGTCTCCTTTTTTGTACGTAAACAGCCGGACAATACATAATATAATATCTTAAATTTCAATCCAAAAAGATGTTGCATTATTATTCATTTTTATGTATAATTATAAATATTCTAAAAGGGGAGGCCATATTCGTGGTCAAGACAAGCGTGATCGGCGCCACAGGTTACGCCGGCGCAGAGCTGATGCGACTGCTGACCGCTCACCGCAAAGTGACCGTGACGCACGCGGTATCCAAAAGCTACGCGGGCCAGAGCTTAAGCCGCTTATACCCAAGCTTTTACTCGAACGATTATCTGTTGGAGAAAGTGGATTTCGACGCGATCTGCGCGGACAGCGATATCGTGTTCACCTGTCTGCCGCACGGCGCTTCCACCGAGACGGCAGTGCAGCTGCTGAGCCACGGCGTTCGCGTGATCGACTTGTCCGGCGATTTCCGGTATAACGACGCCAAAATTTATGAACAATGGTATAAGCAGGCACACTCCGCCCCGGAACTGCTGGCGGAGAGTGTGTACGGCATGCCGGAGTTATACCGCGAGCGCATCAAAAAGGCGCGCATCGTGGGCAATCCGGGCTGCTACACAACCTGTTCCATATTGGCGCTGTATCCGCTGCTGAAAGCCGGTATCATTGAACCGGATGGCATCATCATCGACGCCAAGTCGGGCGTGACGGGCGCGGGCCGCAGCGAGAAGCTGGCCAACAGCTTCTGCGAGGTGGATGAGTCGCTCAAGGCCTACGGTGTCGCCACCCACCGGCACACGTCGGAGATCGAACAGGAGCTGAGCCTCGCGGCAGGCCAGGACGTGGTCGTGTCGTTCACGCCCCACCTGCTGCCCATCAAGCGCGGCATCCTCTCGACGATCTACGCGACGCCCCGGGCGGGCGTCGATGAGGCCGCCATCGCGGCTGCATACGCGGTGTATAAAGACGAACCGTTTGTGCAGTTCACCGGCGGCGTTCTTCCCGAGATCAAGCATATCGCCGGCTCCAACAACTGCGCGGTCGGCTTTGTGCTGGATAAGCGGACAAACCGGCTCATCATCGTCTCCTGCCTCGATAATCTGGTGAAGGGCGCGGCGGGCCAGGCGGTACAGAACATGAACATCCTCTGCGGCTTCGATGAGAGCGAGGGACTGGAAAAGACAGGATGGTACTTGTAAGATGGATAAATACTTTGAAAAAGCTCATATATTGATCGAAGCCCTGCCGTACATCCGGAGGCTGTCCGGCAAGACGGTGGTCATCAAATACGGCGGCGCGGCCATGCTCTCCGAGGATCTTTCCAAGAAGATCATGCAGGACATCACGCTGCTGAAATACGTTGGCGTCAATCCCATCGTGGTGCACGGCGGCGGCGGGGACATCAACCAGCTGCTGAAAAAATACGAGATCGAGCCGCAGTTCCACAACGGCCTGCGCGTGACCGACCCGGCCACGATGGAGATCGTGCAGATGGTGCTGTCCGGCAAGATCAACAAGGACATCGTGGCGCAGCTGGGTGTCGCGGGCGCCAAGGCCATCGGCCTGTGCGGCAAGGATGCGATGCTGATCCAGGCGGAAAAGCTGGTCGCCGAGGATGGGTTCGACCTTGGCCGCGTCGGCAAGATCACCAGCATCAACACCAAGCTGCTGAACACGCTGGCGCAGGACGAATACATTCCGGTCATCGCGCCTATCGGCGTCGGTGAGAACGGCGAGAGCTATAACATCAACGCGGATACCGTTGCGGGCGACATCGCGGCGGCGCTCTCCGCCGAAAAGCTGATGTTCCTGACGGACATCGACGGCATCCGCAGCGTGCCGGACGATCCGGATTCTCTGATCTACGAGATTTCCATCGGCGAGATCTACAAGTACATCAACAACGGCGTGATATCCGGCGGCATGCTCCCCAAGGTGGAGGGCTGCATCAAGGCGATCCGCAGCGGCGTGCAGCGCACGCATATACTGAACGGCACGATTCCGCACCCGATACTGCTCGAGATTTTCACGGACACCGGCATCGGGACGATGGTGAGGGAATAGATCATGAACATCGAAGAGATCGCCAAGCTGGATGAGCAATACTTCTCCCCCGTGTTCGGCAAGCGCCTGCCGGTCAGCTTTGTGCGCGGCGAGGACGTCTATCTGATCGACAGCACCGGCAAACGCTATATCGATTTTCTGTCGGGCATTGCGGTCAACTGTCTCGGTTACTCGGACGAGGGCTTTAAGCAGACGCTCAAGGACACCGTAGACAGCCTGATGCATACGTCCAACTACTTCTACAACGAAACGCAGGCGAAGCTGGCTGAGAAGCTGTGCGCCGCCACCGGCTATGACAACGTATTCCTGTCCAACAGCGGCGCGGAAGCGGTGGAAGGCGCGCTCAAGCTGGCGCGGAAGCATCACTTCGCCAAGGGTAACCCGCGCAGCGAGATCGTGACGATGCAGAACAGTTTCCATGGGCGCACGCTGGCCACGCTGGCCGCAACGGGACAGGAGAAGTTCCATGAGGCATTCCAGCCGCTCATCGAGACGTTCACCTATGTACCCGTCAACGACATCGCGGCGCTGGAAGCCGCTGTGAGCGATAAGACCGCGGCGGTGCTGATCGAGCCCATACTCGGCGAAGGCGGCATCATCCCGGTAACGCCCAAGTACTTTCAGGCGGTGCGCCGCGTCTGCGACGCGCATGGCGCTCTGATGATCGCGGACGAGATACAGACGGGCATGGGGCACACAGGCGCGTTGCTGGCCTCCCCCGCGCTGGGCGCCAAGCCCGACGTGGCGGTGCTGGCGAAGGCGCTGGGCAACGGGTTTCCCGTCGGCGCGTTTCTGGTACGCGGTGAAGCGGCCAGGGCGTTCGCGCCGGGCGACCACGGCTCCACGTTCGGCGGCAACCGGATGGCCTGTGCGGCGGCCTACTACGTCACCTGCAAGCTGGTGGATACGGATATCCTCTCCCATGTGACCAGGATGGGCGAATACTTCGTGAGTAAGCTGAATGCGCTGCAGGCAGTCTCCCCCGCCATCCTCGATGTGCGCGGGCGCGGTTTGATGCTGGGTATCGAGCTGGACAGCTCCGTCTCGGCGCTGGATATCAAGAAAAAACTGCTGGATGCGGGCTTTGTGACGGCGACAGCGGGCCGGAACGTGCTGCGTCTCGTCCCACCGTATGTCATCCAGCCGTCCCATATCGACGCGTTGGTTGGAAATCTGAAAGAGTTATTAGGATAGTCGTTTAAAAAAAGGTCCCCGGGGCTCTGCCCCCGGACCCCCGGTTCTTTTCTTAATGAAAAGAACCAAAAGATAAACTAAAATATTGTCCTTACCAAGCAGCTATTAACGAGGGAATAAAGAAAAGAGTGAAAATGCCATGTCAATGGCATTTTCCTGATGGGATTCCAAAGGGATACGTCCCTTTGGCGGTGGTTTGGAGGCGGAGCCTCCAAGGTCTTGACCTTAAAACAGTCCACCGCACCACCCAAGCAAACCGGAGGTATCTGATGCCCAAACGGGAAGACCTGAAAAAAATCATGGTGATCGGTTCGGGGCCCATCGTCATCGGGCAGGCGGCGGAGTTCGACTATTCGGGCACGCAGGCCTGCAAGGCGCTCCGCGAGGAAGGTTACGAGGTGGTGCTGATCAACTCGAACCCGGCTACCATCATGACGGATGCGGAGATGGCCGACCGGGTGTACATCGAGCCTATCACGCTGGAAACCATATCGAAGATACTACGCGTCGAAAAACCACAGGGCATCATCGCCACGCTGGGCGGTCAGACAGGCCTCAACATGGCGGTGGAGCTGGCCGAAAGCGGCATACTGGATGAACTCGGTATCGAGCTGCTGGGCACGTCGCTCGCCTCCATCAAACAGGCGGAAGACCGCGAGCTGTTCAAGGGGACGATGGAGCGCATCGGCGAGAAAATCGCCCGCAGCGTCATCGCCGTCTCCATCGATGAAGCGGCGGCGTTCGCGAATGAAGCGGGCTTCCCCGTCATCATCCGTCCCGCCTACACGCTGGGCGGCACCGGCGGCGGCATCGCGCAGAACATGGAGCAGCTCAAAAACATCACGGCGCAGGGCCTGTCCTTCTCAATGATCGGCCAGGTGCTGCTGGAGCAGAGCGTGGCGGGCTACAAGGAGATCGAGTACGAGGTGATGCGCGACGCCCGCGACAACTGCATCGTGGTATGCAACATGGAGAACTTCGACCCGGTGGGCATCCATACGGGCGACAGCATTGTGGTCGCGCCGTCGCAGACGCTGTCGGATAAGGAATACCAGATGCTGCGCAGCGCGTCCATCAAGATCATCCGCGCGCTGAAGATACAGGGCGGCTGCAACATCCAGTTCGCGCTGAATCCTGATAATTACGACTATGTCGTCATTGAGGTAAACCCGCGCGTCAGCCGGTCGTCGGCGCTGGCAAGCAAGGCCACGGGTTACCCCATCGCCCGCGCCGCCGCAAAGATCGCCGTGGGCTACGGGCTGGACGAGATCACCAACCCCATCACGGGCGAGACATGCGCCTGTTTTGAACCGGCGCTGGACTACGTGGTGACCAAGGTACCGCGCTGGCCGTTCGACAAGTTCGTCACGGCCACAAGGACGCTGGGCACGCAGATGAAGGCCACCGGCGAGGTGATGGCCATCGGCCGCAACCTCGAGGAATCGCTTTTGAAGGCGATCGACAGTCTGGACGTCAAGCTGGATTACCAGCTGGGCATGAAAAGCATCGCGGCATGGACGGACGAGGAGATCAGACGGTCGCTGAAAAACCCGGATGATGAGCGCATATTCGTCATCTCCGAGGCGCTGGAACGCGGTTATTCCGTGGACGACATATTCGAAATCACGCGTATTGACAAATTCTTCATCAGCAAGCTGAAAAATATCGTGACGCTCGCCAAGGAACTGAAAAGCCACACCATCGACACACTGCCGGTGGAGCTGCTGAAAAAATGCAAGCGGTATGGCTTTGGCGACAGCTACATCGCCAATCTGTTGGGCACGCAGGAACCCGCCGTCAAGGCGCTGCGCGCCGCGCTTGGCATCCTGCCCACCTACAAGATGGTGGACACCTGCGCCGGTGAGTTCGAAGCCAAAACGCCGTATTACTACTCCTGCTACGACACGACGGACGAGTCCCGCGACAGCGGGCGCAAAAAGGTGGTCGTGCTGGGCTCCGGTCCCATCCGCATTGGGCAGGGCATCGAGTTCGACTACTGCTCGGTGCACTCGGTACTGGCGCTGAAAAACCTCGGCTACGAGTCCATCATCATCAACTCCAACCCCGAGACGGTATCCACCGACTTTGACACCTCCGATAAGCTGTACTTCGAGCCGCTGACGCGTGAATGCGTGCTGGACGTCATCCAGCGCGAAAAGCCGGAGGGCGTGATCGTGCAGTTCGGCGGACAGACGGCGATCAACCTCGCCGCGCCGCTCGCGAAGGTCGGCGTCAACATCCTCGGCACCTCGGTGGACGGCATCGACCGCGCCGAGGACCGCGAGCGTTTCATCAAGGTGCTGGAGAAGCTGGATATCCCGTTGCCCGCCGGGGCTATGGCGTTCTCGCTGGAGGGCGCGACAAAGATCGCGGAATCCATCGGCTTCCCCGTGCTGGTGCGCCCGTCGTACGTGCTGGGCGGCCGCGCGATGGAGATCGTATACAACACACAGGAGCTGACCGAATACATGACGATGGCGGCGAGGATATCACCGGAGCACCCGGTGCTCATCGACAAGTACATACTCGGAAAAGAGGCAGAGATCGACGGCATCTGCGATGGGAAGGACGCCATGATCGTGGGCGTGATGGAGCACATCGAGCGGGCGGGTGTCCACTCGGGAGACAGCTTCGCGGTGTATCCGCCCCAGAACATGCCGGTGCATGTGAAGCGCACCATCGTGGACTACGCGCAGCGCATAGGCGTGGAACTTGGCATACGGGGCTTATACAACATACAGTTTGTGATTGATAAAGAGAACCGAGTGTATGTGCTGGAGGTGAACCCGCGCGCCAGTCGCACCGTGCCGGTATTGTCCAAGATCACCGGCGTGCCCATGGTGGCCGCAGCCACACGAATCATGATGGGCGAGACGCTGAGGGGCATAGGAATGAAGCCTGGCCTGCATCGGGAGAGCAAACTGATCACGGTCAAAGCGCCGGTGTTCTCGTTCTCAAAATTGACCACCGTCGATATCTTTCTCGGGCCGGAGATGAAGTCCACCGGTGAGGTGATGGGTACGGATACCACATACCTCGCGGCATTGAAGAAGGCATTCGTCGCTTCTGGCATGCGCCCGCCGCGCCCGGATAAGCCGATACTCTTCTCCATTACCGACCGCGACAAGGAGGAGTCGATGGCGTTCGCGCGGCAGATGATTAGTATGGGGTTTGCCGTTGCCGCTACCGAAGGCACACACGCAACGTTCGCGGCGGGCGGTATCGACTGCCGGCTCATCCCTCACGACGACGCGGTGCGTGCCATTAAGGAGCATGAGATCTCAATGGTCATCAACACGCCCACGCGCGGCAAGCTGCTGGATCGCCTCGGCTTTATCCTACGTCGTACATCAATGGAGTTCAACGTGCCATGCATCACATCGATGGATACCTTAGGAGCGCTGCTGTCCGTTATGATCGCAAAGGAAATAAACGTGCACCACATACCGCTGCATAAATACTTGAAAGCTTAAATTTCGCTAAGGAGGCAACTAACATGATAGATTTGATGAATTACCAGCCGCAGAAGGAATTTTCACAGAAGCATCTGCTGCGCCTGTCCGACTACACCCCTGACGAGATATTGCAAGTGCTGTCTCTCGCGCTCAAGCTGAAAAAGCAGCTGAAGGAGGGCGTGCGTCCGCCCATTCTCGCGGGCAAAATACTCGCGATGATATTCACCAAGAGCTC
>JAEYZN010000027.1 GCA_023428025.1 Bacillota bacterium | reverse complement strand
GCGGCAACATCAACCACCAGGGCATAGGGATTGATTCCGCACATTATGAATTCATGGGCTATCTTAGGGGTGAGATGGCACTGGACACCACCGCATGGACAATGGCTGAGGCCATCAAGGCGGTGATAAGCACGCAAACGCTGACGGAGGCGGAAACGGCGCAGTTGCAGGGACTGCTGACGGAGATCGTGGGGGATGCAGAGCTGGCGGAGGCGTATGTATCAGTAAATATAGACGAGCAAGGAGGAAGCGTATATAATAAAAAGAAAGAAATAGAATTTAGTGCAGAAGGAAAAATAACATACTTTAAAGATGAGCAACTCAAGACAGAACTAAACAAGGCATTCTTTTGGTCCGGAAACTCAAATGGAGTTGGTGGTATGGCCAAAGCGGCAGAGTTAGCAAAACAAAATAACGGGATAACACTGGAAATGCTTATGGAAGAGCAAGAAATTAATTTGCCAAAATGGGATTTTAATAACCCTTCCGCAATACAAGCTTGGAAAGACGCGTCTGCATCATACGCTAGGCAAGCCTCTGGTAAGATTAGAGCGATAATTGGCTCAAAAATAAATCCTGACGGAGTTTGGAATACAATTGAATTGCCAATCTTAAGAGTCAATCCAAAAGTATCAAAGATAACTGTGATTGACCCAGAAACGTTAGTGGAAACTATAATATTTATGAGGTGAAGCAAATGAAAATTACGGGAACGAGAGGCAATATTGATGTTGAATGCTATGGAAAGATTGCACGGTTTGACGGCGAACTAGGTATGAAAGGGTTCTATGCTGTTGCACAAACAATGAGATGGTTACCTCCGCATGATAATATTACTGTAACGGATGAGGAAAGAAGTGCACTTGTTAAAGCTATACTAAAAGAATCAGAAGGCCGAGAGTTTCAAATCTTTTTCGAGTAAAGCTCAACTTCTGGGATGTTTAACTATTAATAATTTCGCGTTATGATTAATAAGTAACGTTAATCTTGTCGGGTATGCCCGGCATTTTTTCTTTTTTCTGCCAATACCAACTCATAATCGCAGGGCGGCACGTTCGACCAGATGATGAAGCTGTATTCCAAGGGGCTGGTGGACAAGAACCAGTTCAAGGCGCTGACGGGATATGACGTGAAGGCGTGGCCGCGGGTGAGACGTATGAATCACCCAAAAGTCTCAGGGTTACCGCAGGGTAGCGTCCGGGTGAAGGCGTGCGGTTCCGTCTGGCATCTTCGCCGCCGCTGATGTATAATATACCCATATATCCTTACAGAACATACACGTCGTCCCATCCCATCAAACCCGAAGGAGCGAACCGCATGAGCAACGCAAGAGAGATCGTAAGCCGCATGACCAATGAGCAAAAGGCGCTGCTGCTGACCGGCCAAGACTTCTGGCATCTGGCGGGGTTCGAGGAATACGGCCTGCCGTCCGTCATGGTGTGCGACGGGCCGCACGGTCTGCGCAAGCAGGCGGGCTCGGGTGACAACATGGGCCTGAATGACAGTGTGCCCGCCGTGTGCTACCCCGCGGCCTGCACCACGGCCTGCTCGTTCGACGAGGTGCTGCTGCGCGAGATGGGTGAGGCGCTGGGGGACGAGTGCCAGTCGCAGAACATCGCCGTGCTGCTGGGGCCGGGTGCGAACCACAAGCGCAGCCCGCTGTGCGGACGCAATTTCGAATACTTCTCGGAAGACCCGTATTTAAGCGGCGCAATGGCGGCGACGTGGATCGGCGGCGTGCAGAGCCGGGGCGTGGGCGCCAGCCTCAAGCACTTCGCGGCCAACAGCCAGGAGACCGCGCGGCTGATCAATAACAGCGTGGTGGACGAGCGCGCGTTGCGCGAGATATACCTTAAGGCCTTCGAGACGGCCATCAAAAAGAGCCGGCCGTGGACGGTAATGACGGCTTACAATAAGATCAACGGCGCGTACTGCTCCGAGAACAGATGGCTGCTGGAGGACGTGGCGCGCGGCGAATGGGGCTTCGAGGGCGCGTTTGTCACCGACTGGGGCGCGCTGAACGATGTGGCGGAGTCGTACAGGAACGGGCTGGAGCTGGAGATGCCGGGCGTGTCCAAGGGTACCGACGCCATCGTGCTGGACGCGGTAAACAAAGGCACCATCCCGCAGGAGGCGCTGGACGCCCACGCCGAGCGGCTGGTGGCGCTGATACTCAAAAGCGCGGAACACAAGCGTTCGGTCACGGTGGACACGGCGGCGCATCTGCGGCTCGCGCAGCGCATCGCGGAGGAATCGGCGGTGCTGCTCAAGAACGACGGCGGCATCCTGCCGTATACCGGCGGCGGACGCTGCGCCGTGGTGGGCAGCATGGCCAAGCACCCGCGCTATCAGGGCGCGGGCAGCAGCAAAATCAACCCGGTGGGGCTGGACAACGCGCTGGGCGCGTTGCTGGCGCTGGGCCTTTCCGTCGACTATGCCGACGGCTACGCGCCCGAGGGCATCCAACCGGATGAGGCGCTGGTCCGCGAGGCGGCTGCTGCCGCGGCGGGCAAGGACGTGGTGTTCGTGTTTGCGGGCCTGCCGGACAGCTGCGAGTCCGAGGGCTTCGACCGGGACACGCTGGATATGCCGCCGTCCCACAACCGGCTGATCGAGGCGATGGCGGACGTGAACGACAACGTGGTGGTGGTGCTGCAGTGCGGCGGCGCGGTGGCGATGCCGTGGCTGCCGCGCGTGAACGCGGTGCTGCTCACCTACCTCGGCGGGTGCCAGGGCGGCAAGGCGGCGGCGAACCTACTGCTGGGCCGCGCGAACCCGTCCGGCAAGCTGGCGGAGACGTTCCCGCTGCGGCTGGCCGACACGCCATGCTATCATCATTTCGCCAACGATAAATACATCACGCAGTACCGCGAGAGCATCTACACCGGCTACCGCTACTACGACGCCGTGCAAAAGGACGTGTTGTTCCCGTTCGGCCATGGGCTGAGCTATACGGCGTTTGAATACTCAAGCCTCGCGCTGGGCCGTAACAGCATCCGCGGGGACGAGCCGCTGACCGTCACGTTCACAGTGCGCAACACCGGCGGCACGGCGGGGAAGGAGGCGGCGCAGCTCTATGTGTCGCACAAAAATCCGTCCGTGTTCAAGGCGCCCAAGGAGCTGAAGGGCTTCGCGAAGGTTCTGCTTCAGCCGGGTGAAGAGAAGACGGTCTCGCTCACGCTGGGGCGCGACGCGGTCAGCTATTACAACGTGAAAGAAAACGGTTGGCACGTGGAGCCCGGCGACTACGAGATACTCGTCGGCGCGTCCAGCCGGGACATACGCCTTCGCGCCATGGTGCGCATCGACGCCGCAGCATCCTCCGTGCCGGACTATCACGACATTGCGCCGTCGTACTACACGCTGCCGCACACCGGGGACACGCTGGACATCCCCGAGGCGGATTTTCTCGCGCTGCTGTGCAAGCCCATCGCAAAGCCGCGCACGGGCAGGCCGTTCCATCTCAACACGCCGGTTTTCGAGCTGCGCGCCACGCTGCTGGGACGCCTGTTCGTGTTCTTCGCCAAACGCATGGCGGTCAAATCCATGAAGGCCAGCGAGGGCGACGACGTGGAACGCATGGTGGACGCCCAGGTGATGGATATGCCCGTCCGCTCGCTCGGCATGACGGGCGACTTCGACAAGCGCGCGATAGACGGCATGGTGCAGATTTTCAACGGGCACTGGATACGCGGGCTGAAGCTGCTGCGGAAGAAACAGCTTTGAGTTTATTTTAAGAGGTGGAGAGATGGATTACAGGTTATCAGGCAAGCTGTGTCATATCCTTCAGCTGTCGGGGATTGTTTTTGCCCTGACGCTGTTCTTTTTCAAAGGAATCGATGTGCTGTTCATAGTCATTGCGGTTTTTGCCCTGCTGCTTGTCGTCGGCGGATTGGTGGTGAAGCTCATGTTTTATAAGTGCCCGCATTGCCATTCAGGGCTGCCCCTCAGAACCCTGACGCTGCCCACCTATTGTCCGAGCTGCGGCGAAAAGCTGGAGCGGTAAATTCGGCCTGGTGAAAGAAGATAAGCGATAGAAAAATACCGGCGCAATCCTGCCGCACCGGCTTTAAGTATTGGGAGATTTTTGGTACATGGAAGCGCCCGCGGCCCCGTTTGGCAGCGGGCTTTTTTGGTTGTTCAAAAATATAGTTTGAATCTTCTTCTTTCATTTTTCGACAATCAATAGTATCCTGTTAAGGATACACTCTGTCGGTTTTATGGAATCATCCATACTTTATCATCATCGAGGGCTTATATATGAGGACGAAACTGACCCTGCAGCAAAAGCTGGAACGCCGACACATGGGCAAGCCGCCCGCGCTGCTCTACTGGATACTGATCCGCATCTGGATGCTCGCGCTGAACAAAAAGCTGGGCATCACCTTCACCTACAAGGCGCGCCCCTCCAGGGACAAAAACCCGTATGTGCTGGTGGGCAACCACGCGTCGCGCGTGGACTACCTGTATTCCGCACCCGCGGTGCTGCCGCACCGGCTGAACTACGTGGTGGGCTACAACGAATTTTTCCGGTCGCACCTGTACCCGATATTCAGGATCATGCAGGTGATCCCCAAGCGCAACTTCGCGCCGGACGTGCACGCCGTGTCCGAGATCATCCGCGTCATCAAAAACGGCGGGCGGGTGTGCCTGTTCCCCGAGGGCATGAGTTCCATTTCCGGCGGCGGCCAGCCCTGCGCGGTGGGCAGCGGACGTCTGCTCAAGCACCTCGGCGTCACCGTCTATTACATCAAGATCGCGGGCGGATACATGACCAACACCAAGCACTGCCTGGACACCCGCCCCGGCCGCGTGGAGATCGTGGTGGACACGCTGTTCTCGCCCGAGCAGCTGAAAAGTCTCAGCGCCGACGAGATACAGGGAACGCTGAACCGCGAGCTGGCACACGACGACTACCTGTGGAACAGGCAGGCGCGCGTGCCGTTTGGGGGCAGCGGCGGAATGGCGAAGAACCTGCACGACCTGCTCTATTTGTGCCCCAAATGCGGCGGGCTCCACACGCTGCGAGGCGAGGGCGACGTCATCCGCTGCGAGGCGTGTGGCAACGGCGCCACGGTCAACGGCTATTACGACCTGATCCCGCTGGACGACAGCTGCGTCATCCCCGAGACGATATCCGCGTGGTACGCGCTGGAGCGCGATAAGGCCAAGGCGGAGGTGCAGCACGAGGATTTTGCGTTCAGCGAGCGTGTGAAGCTGGGCGTGCTGCCCAAATACAAGCGGCTGACGAAGGGTGAGACCTCCGTCATCGCGGGCGAAGGGCATTTAAGCCTGTCGCGCGGCGGCCTTACGTTTGAGGGCACGAAGGACGGAGAGCCGTTCTCGTTCACGCTGCCCACCGACGCCGTGCCCACCTACGGCATGTGCACCGATATATCGCGCTTCTATACGTTCCACAAGGGCGAATTCTACGAGTTTTACCCCGAGCGGAACAACACCATGCGTTGGTTCCACCTCACGGAGGAACTGCACCGCGCGTGCGGCGGCAAATGGCGGTAGGGCTTTACATCATCTGCAGGAAGAAGCCGGCCGCGATAAGGATTTGCGCGAAGATATACGGCGTCATGACCTTGGCGTGACTCAGCCTCGTTTCACCCTTGAAGATCTCGAACGAAAGTATCGTGTCGGAGAGCATGAACAGCAGCGCGCCGCTCAGCAGCACGAAAGCGCCCGCCTCAAGCGACGAGACGGCGTCGGCCGCGGCGGACGCGCTGAGCACGCACAGCAGCAGCATGTAAAGCAGGGCCGGAATGTGCATCAGCTTCGGCAGATAAGGCCGGAGCTTTTTGTATGCCAGCGCCGCGCCCGTCCCGAAAACGACGGCCAGCGCCGCGACGAGCCACCACGCGGGCGGCGCCATCAGCTGATACAGCTGCGCAAGGTAAAGCACATGGCCGACCGAGAAGAACGCCAGGCCCAGCTTCACGCCGGGCGGATGGGCGTGGTCCAGCAGGCAGATATCCCCGGCGGAACCCGCCAGCAGCCCCAGCGCCACCAGCAGCGGCAGCGGGGCGGAGGAGATCTCCACCCACAGCAACGAGAACGCGAGCGTGAGCAGCGGGATGAGCAACACCTTGGTGACGCATCGCAGCGCTTCCTTGCGGCAGACAACAACCGTGATGTGCAGCGCGATGTCGGCGGCAAACAGCGCGCCGGCAGCATAAAAATATGCCATGCCTAACACTCCTTTCACAAGCGCCATTGCTTATTACACAGGTCCGGCTCCGGCCCCGGCGGCCGAAGCCGCCTGCGTATGCCGTGGTCAGGTCCCTATTCTGTTTCATCAATGCTGTAAGCGGCTGGTATCTGGAAATTACAGCTTTATTATACCATATCCGGCGCCGGGCTAACACCTCTCGGCCCAAAAAATTGTTTCATTTGCGGGTTTTGTACCGATATATGAGATACACAGTCTATATCGACAGGAGGTTGCTCTTATGCCCTGGAACCCGAATTTAGCCGTGGGTGTGGAACTGATCGACGAGCAGCACAAGAAGTGGTTCAAGATGGCGGACCAGCTTTTTGAGGCGGGCCGCAACCGCAGAGCGGGCGAGTACATCGTCCAGATGTTCCATTTCCTTGAGGATTATACGAAAAAGCACTTCGGCGACGAAGAGAAGTACATGCAGAGCATCAGATACCCGGAGTACGAGGCGCAGAAGGCCATGCACGCCGCCTTCATCAAGGAGCTGGCCGCGCTGAAAAGCAACTTCGACCAGTCCGGCGGCAACATCACCGTGATACTGGACGCCAACCAGATGGTGCTGAGCTGGCTCACCAACCACATCTCCAAGCAGGACAGAAAGATCGGAGACTTCGCGAAAACATTGAAGTAAACAGTCGCGTCCCGATCAGCGACAATGCGTTTAAGCCCGCCATGTGTGCCCGGCGACCCCCCTACGGCCTGCCGCACATTCGGCGGGCTTTGATATATTTATGGCGCCCGCGACGTTGCTATATTATACTATGCTGCCAAAGTGACGGAGAAAACAGCGGATAGAAAAACATCAAAACACAGCCCGTTCTGAAACTGCTGCCGCAGCAAGACCTGCACCGGCGCAGCCGTTTCCAGACGGGCTGAAGTGTATATTCAGGCTTTAAGCGAGCCAGTAGGTGACGGACGGCAGATACGGGCTGGCGTCCTCGTTGAACTCGTCGACGTAAAGCTGCGCGCACAACGCCGCCGCCTCCTCGGTGCCAAAGTATGTATAGGTTTGATGATATGACGGCTTGACTGAGCCGGTATCATGCGCCGTCGCGAAAGCCGTGTCGGCAATGTGGATGGTGTATTCCCGCATGGATGCGACCTTCCCGATCAGTTTCTCGAACAGAGGCAGCTGGATGCAGTAGCGCGGATCACCGTTTTTCAGCGCTGTCAGCACCTCCCCCGCGTCCTGCCAGCAGACGGACAAGACCTCGCTTTGCCGAAAATCGAACTTCTCAGCCGGTTTGGAGACGATCATCGTGTACACCCGGTCTATCTCGCGGTTAATAAACCTCCTGCCGTGAAATTCGCTTTCCCACTCCACACGCTGGTCGAACATAAAGATCAGATCGTCCGGCTCCCGCACGCCCAGCTCCTCGTCCAGCTCGCGCACGGCTGTGGAAAAGTATGTCTCGCCTGCTTTCACGTGGCCCGCACAGGACGTATCCAGAAAGCCGGGGTACGCGTCCTTGTCCAGGCCGCGCTGCTGCAACAGCACCTCGAAGCGCCCGTCCGGCTGCAGGTTGCGGATCACCCACACGTGTGCGCAGCCGTGCAGGTCCCCGTCCCGATGGACGTCAACCCGTCTTTTGAAAAGACCCGAGCCACTTCCATTTGCGTTCAGTATTTCGAGCAGTTCCATATGAGCCTCCTTGTTATGTCAGCGGTGTTATGCCCGCATCATGATCATGACAGATGGCCGCCTGTTGGGTTTTATATAATCATTATAGCACAAAACAGCGCAAACGCGGGGGCATGGGGCCAAATACTGTTCGGCCGATCATCACTCGAACCGGCGTTTGGTCATGATCCACACATAGGCGGCTGTCCCGATGGCCGCATAAGCCGCCATCCACAGGAAATACGGCCACACCATGCCCAGCTGAAAATAGCCGTCCGCGCTGTAGGCCACAGTCAGGTCGTGCACCGGCGGCAGCACCCACAGCACCCAGGCGAGAAACGCCGCTTTTTCGACGAGCGCGCCCTTTACCACCGTCAGCACGCCGAACGCCGCGCCCAGCAGCAGGGACGTGCGGCGGCCGCGTATCAGGCGGGGGGAGGCGAACAGGCCAGCCAGCCCGCCGCTGTAGGACGCCAGCCAGAACAGCGCCAGGCCGGACAGCACGTCCGCCAGCGCCACGGGGCGCTTGAACAGCGCGGAGCCGGAGCAGACATGGATGAGCAGCGGCGCGAACACCGCGACCAGCGCGAACATCAGCGCCAGCGCCGCCATGAGCACGGCGCGGGAGAGGAAGAACAGATGCCTGCGCGGCAGCTTCACCAGCATCGCCTGCTCGATCATCGGATAGCGCAGGTCCGCGGCCATCACGCCTATGCTGAGAGACAGTATAAACACCACCAACGCGCAGAGGCTGAAGCTGGAGAGTATTGCGAGCGGCCCGATGGCGTACGCGATGCCGATGTATGAGATGAACAGCAGCAGCGGGATGATCAGCCGTCCGCTGCGCAGCAGCTTATCCTTTTCAAACGCATACAGCGCTCTCATAACGCCTCCTCGTATTTGACGATGCGTATGCCGTGTTTTAACAGCAGCGCCAGCAGCGCCGGGCCGTGGGCGCGTTCCGCCTCGATGCGCAGCATCTGCCCGCACGCGCTGAAGTCCGGGTTCGCGTTCGGCAGTTCGCGGCTGACCAGCGCCGCAAGCTCATCCGGTGTTCCGCCGAACATCACCAGCGCCACGCAGCGCGGCCTTTGACTCCGCGTCAGGTAGTCCGTGCCGTCGATGAGCACGCCATCCTTGATCTGCAACACGCGGTCCGCCAGCGCCCCGATGAGGAACGGCTCGTGGCCGGCCATCACCACCGCCATGCCGTCCCGCTTGCGGCGGCGTATCTCGTCCACAAATTTGAGCTGCGATACGGCGTCCTGCCCGGACAGCGGCTCGTCCATGAACAGGATGTCCCGCTCGCCCAGCAGCGCCTGTATCACGGCCACCTTCTGCAGCATACCCTTGGACAGATACTTGAGCGGCGTGTTCAGATGGACGTCCATCGCGAACAGCGCGCAGTAACGCGTCACGGCTTCCAGCCCCGCGCCCTCCATCCGGCTCATGTGGGACAGGAACCGATCCACGCGCATGCTGATCTTCTCGAAGCGGTCGGGGATGAGGGCGATGCGCAGGTTCGGCGCGGTGCGCACCGTGCCGCCTGCCGGACGGGTCACGCCGCAGAGTATGCGCAGCAGCGTGCTCTTGCCGCAGCCGTTTTCGCCCACCAGCGCGATTGCTTCGCCGCGGCGCACATCAATACAGGCGCCGGTCAGAACGTCGCGCCCGTCGTAGGTTTTCCGGATATGCTGAGCTGTGATGATTGAGGCATCCATATTTCTTCAGTTGGTAAAAAGTCGTTTCAGCGATTCGGAGAATGCCGCGCATAACGGCCCGGCGCGCTGCCGGATCTCCGCAGCTAATTTTATCCGATTATCCACATATAAGCAAGTATTGAGAGAAGATACATAGCGCTTTGGCGGACACAGCTGCATAGCCCGTTTAATACAATACACTATAAACATGGCAAAGGAGATATATGGCATGGTACCCAACAAGGAACTGCAGGAGCTGGCCGCCGCGCTCAAAAGAACGGCGGAATACGAGCAGATGATGGCAAAACGCAAGGAGATCGTGGGAAAATACCGCCAGATGATGACGAACTTCGAACGGGAGCATACGCAGCTTTACCACCAGAAGCTGCCCGAGATGGAGATGATCGCGCGGCTTAAAGCGCTTTACGCCAAATATAAGGACTTTCTCGAGCAGGACGACGTTCGGGTATTTCTGCAAGCGGCGCGCGCTTACCAGAAGCTGGTGTCGGAATGCGTATCGTACTTAAACCGCCTGTTGGAATCGGAGGGCGCGGGGCGCATGTTCTGATGCTCTTATGAATGAGACAGGGCAGGCAGGGGACTACGCCGGAGGCCGGCGTATCCTGTGGCTGTTCCCGGCAGGACAAGCCCGCATGTCAAAGACAGCTGACGTTGCCGGCCCGAGGGACTCCCCGGGCCGGGTATGGGATAGTGCGCCCGTCAGTCAGCGGCCCGCCATGCGGAAAAGCCGCTGCCGGAAAGATGGCGCTTTTTTATGCAGCCACGAAGTCGATGTTTTGGAGGTTCCATAAATATCGGCGTGTGATCTCAGTCGTCATAATAGTCGTCATCGCCGTCATATCCGCGCGGCCAAACGCCCGGCACGCCGTACCAGTCGCGCCGCGCGACGCGGGTCGCTACCGGAAAAGTCCCGCCGATATATTGGCATCGGCCAAAGCTGTCGCAGCACCAGCCGTTGCGGTTGCAGCACCGCCCGAATCCGTCATACCAGTCGCAACTGGCGCCCGGCACGGGAACAAAAGGTGCAATGGGCCATATTGGTCTTCCGGGCCACCTGCCGGGCCACGGGCCGGGTCTCCACGGCCATCCGCCGGGCCCGCCACCAGGCCTGCCCGGTCCGCCGCCGGGCCAGCCAGGCCCGCCGCCGGGTCTGCCGGG
>JAEYZN010000024.1 GCA_023428025.1 Bacillota bacterium | reverse complement strand
TCTTATTGCTGTGCTGCTGTGGCGGCGGCGGCTGGGGCAACAACTGCAACGAAGGCTGCGGCGGCGGCTTTGGCTTCGGCGGCGGCGGATGCAGCTGCATTATCTGGATCATCCTCATTCTCTGCTGTTGCTGCGGCGATGGCGGCTGGGGCGGATGCGGAAATCCGAAGTGCTAAAATAAAAACCCCCGGACGCATATCACAATACCATGAGCGTCCGGAGGGAAGATCAGTATCAACATATACACCGCGTGTATATACTCTGGGGGCTTCGATCCGATCTCAAAGCCCTCTTTTTTTATATCTCGAGAAAGCTGCCGATGATGTAACGAGGCTTCATCGCTTTTAAATCATCCAGCTCACCGTAGCCATAATCCACGGCGCACGCGTCCACGCCTGCGTTATGCGCGTACTGCATGTCCGTCACCGTGTCGCCGATCACCAGCGCATCCTGCGGCGTCATGTCAAACCGTTCCAGCAGCTTGAGAAGGCTGTCCGGGTCCGGCTTGCGCTTCTCCACGTCGTCGAATGACAGCACCACATCCAGCAGCGCCGTCACGCCATGGTGCTTCAAAATCTTTTGCGTTGGCACACGGTGCTTCATCGTCACCACGGCCAGCTTTGCGCCCTGCGCTTTGAGCTTCTTGAGCAGCTCTTCCCCGCTCGCATAGACGACGGTGTTGTCGCAGCACATCTCTTCATACGCCTTGACGAACGCCTCCAGCAAGGGCAAAAGCGCTTCGCCCTCCAGGCCCGTCAGCTTGCTTACCGCGTTTTTGGCGCCGCCGCCGATGGCTTTTTCCACCTGGTCCAGGCTCGGTTTCTCAAAACCGGCTTCGCCCAGCACCTTCTGCATGGCGAGCGCGATATCCAGCTTGGTGTCCACCAGCGTGCCATCCAGATCGAATACGTATAGTTTATAGATTTTTTCCAGGCTCATCGGGTCATACCTTCTCCGGCGCAAAGCCGATCTTTTTGTATACCTTGCGCAGCATCTTCTTCGCGTTGTCGTGCGCTGTGCGCGCGCCTGTCTGTATCACATCGTTCAGGTACGCTTTGTCGCTGCGGATGCGGGCGTATTCCTTCTGGAGCGGTTCCAGCTCCGCGCACACCGCGTCGGCCACGCGGGATTTCAGCACGCCGTAGCCCTGCCCCTCGGATTCCTTCTCGATGGCTTCGAACGACAAGCCGGTGACAGCGCCGTATATGGCCATCAGGTTTGAGACGCCCGGCTTATCCTCGGCATAGCGAACCTGTCCGTCCGAATCCGTCACGGCGCGTTTGAACTTGCGCTGTATGACCTCCGGCGGGTCCAGCAGGGACACGTAGGCATTCTCGTTGCTGTCCGACTTGGACATCTTGTTGGTGGGCTCCGCGAGACTCATCACGCGCGCGCCTGCCTTGGGGATGTACGGCTCGGGCACAACGAACACATCGCCGTAAATATTGTTGAAGCGGATGGCGATGTCCCGCGTGATTTCGAGATGCTGTTTCTGATCCGCCCCCACCGGCACAAGGTCCGCGGCGTAGAGCAGGATATCGGCCGCCATCAGCACGGGATATGTGAACAGTCCGGCGTTGATGTTGTCCGCATGACGTTCGCTCTTTTCCTTGAACTGCGTCATGCGGTTCAGTTCGCCGATATACGTGTAGCAGCTTAAAACCCACATCAGCTCGGCGTGGCAATGCACATGCGACTGGCAGAACATAATGTTCTTCTCCGGCGAAAGACCGGCGGCCAGCAGCAGCGACAGCGTATCCAGACAGCGCTTGCGCAGATCAGCCGCGTCCTGCCG
Source organism: Bacillota bacterium (assembly GCA_023428025.1). Classification (GTDB taxonomy): domain Bacteria; phylum Bacillota; class Clostridia; order Christensenellales; family SZUA-584; genus SZUA-584. Next base: position 10,898 of record JAEYZN010000024.1, on the reverse strand, counting down.
CACCGTGAGCGCGTGCATATCCACAACGCAGTAATAGCAGTTGTATTCGTCCTGCAGCTTCACCCAGTTCTTGATCGCCCCCAGATAGTTGCCGATCGTCAGCACGCCGGACGGCTGCACGCCCGAAAATATCGTCTTTTTATCCTGCATGGGCTGTCCTCCTAGTCCCTTACGATATCGATGATTTCGATTCTGTCGTCCTCATAGAGGAAGTCGATGATGGTCTGGGCGGACCGCTCCGCTTCCGACGGACTGGCGGCGGCCAGCGCAAAGCCGAGCCTCGCCAGCTGCCATTTGTCGTTGTCGCCGCTCTCCACCACCGACACGTTGAAACGGCTGCGGCAGCGCTCCTTGATGCTCTTCACCACCATGCGCTTATCCTTCAGGCTCTGCGCGCCCGTCACGGTGAACTTAACCTCAAACACTGCGGCATCCATGATCTACAGCGCCTCCAGCACCGCGCCGCGCATCGCGTCCCGCTCCACCACGCCGTTATGGCGCACCGGCTTGCTCTCCAACGCCTCGACCTGCTGCGGCAGGCGCGTGCGTGTCAGTTCGCTCAGCCGGCGGGACAGCGCGAAAGCATCCATCCCCTCCGTGCTCTCGCCGAGGGATTGCAGCACATCCTGCGGGAATTTGTACGGCGACGCAGTGGATACGATGACCGTTTTGGCCGTGTCGCCCGTCTTTTTATATTTTTCATAAACAGCCGCAGCAACGGCGGTGTGTGTATCCAGCAGATAGCCCTTGCTCTCAAACGTGTTTTTGATGCACGCCATCGTCTCGCTCTCGTCGCACCAGTCGGCGTAAAAGTCCGCCTCCAGCGCGTGCTGGGCCGTTTCGCCGATGCCGTATGAGCCCGTCTCCTTCAGCCGCTTCATCATGGCGCACACCATATGCGGGTCCCGTCCGGTCAGCTCGAACAGCAGCCGCTCCAGGTTGCTGGATATCAGTATATCCATGGACGGCGACATCGTCTTGTAAAACGGCCTGTTCAGCGAATACGAGCCCTGATGGAAAAAATCCGTCAGCACGTTGTTCTTGTTGGATGCGCAGATGAGCTTCGCGACCGGCAGGCCCATTCGCTTGGCGTAATAGCCCGCCAGTATGTTGCCGAAGTTGCCCGTGGGCACCACAAAGTTGACGGCTTCGCCCTCGCTGATCTCGCCGCCGGCCAGTAGCTGCGCGTAGGCGCCGAAGTAGTAGGCGATCTGCGGGGCCAGCCGCCCGAAGTTGATGGAATTGGCGGACGAGAGCCGAAAGCCCTTCTCCTCCACCGCAGCGGTGAACACTTCGTCGGCGAACATCTCCTTCACGCCGTTCTGCGCGTCGTCGAAGTTGCCCTTCACGGCCACCACCTGCGTGTTGCCGCCCTCCTGCGTCACCATCTGCAGCCTTTGCATGTCGGAAACGCCGTCGCTGGGATAGAACACCACGATGCGGGTACGCGGCACGTCGCAAAAGCCTTCCAGCGCCGCCTTGCCGGTGTCGCCGGACGTCGCGACGAGAATCAGGATATCCTTGCCGCCGTGCACGTCCATCGACGCGGTCAGCAGCCGGGGCAGCACGGAGAGAGCCATGTCCTTGAAGGCCAGCGTGGGCCCGTGCCACAGCTCCAGCATATATTCGCCGTCAGCGACCTTCACGAGCGGCGCCTTGCGCTCATCGTCAAACGGGCGGTACGCGCTTTGAGTCAGCTTTTCCAGCTCCGGCAGGTCGTCAAAAAACGCCGCCAGCACACGCGCGCACAGCGCGGGGTAAGCCTCGTCCTTGCCGATTTTCAGCTTCGGGAATGTGAGCGGAACGAACAGCCCGCCGTCCGGCGCGATGCCCTGCAGCACCGCTTTGGAAGCCGGTACGCCCAGCCTGCTGTCCCTTGTACTCACCAATATCATGTTGTCTTACCTCCGTTCCAAAAACAAGCCTGCGCACGGCGCGCCCAAACGGCCTGCCGCAAGCGGCAACACCGCAGATCACGCCCGCTTTGCGCAGGCTGAAGACTGCTGTATTTTATTATTTCAGATGACCAGCTTCTCCAGATATTCGGGGATCTCCTCGCTGCCGCTGATCACCAGATACGCATTGATGTCGCCGAAAACCTTCTCGAATTTCTTCATGAGCTTCTCGACATCGTCCTCTTCCTTGCGGATCATCTTCTTTAAACCGTCTATATAAACCGAAGAAATGTCAAAATCTCTGGATAATATACCGCATACGAAACCATAGAGCTTGTCAAAATTGTTGATACTGTAGTCCGCTAGGTTGATAAAACGAATTTCGTGCTTTAAGTCGTACATGCACCTGTTGTTGTCGTCCAGGTAAACGATGTTGCCGCTGGCCGTTCCGACCTCGGCATTGGCCATGTCAAGAAGCCTTTTCGATTTTCCGCTGCCTTTCTTTCCATAAATGATGTGGATCATATTGGCATCACTCCTTTGACTTTTTTTTATTATACATGGTTTTCTACCATTAATCCACTCCAAAATTAACTTGGTAAAAAACCTTTGTATTCCCGCTCTTTTATTATTAACCCGCTTATCCAGAAAAGAAACGCTCTGCCGCGGCAAAGCGTTTCACATCTGTTTATTCCACAATCAGCGACTTGCCCGTCATCTCCTCAGGGATGGGCAGGCCCATCAGCCCCAGCAGCGTGGGCGCAAGATCGGCCAGGCGGCCATCCTCCCGCAGCTTCGCGTTTTTGTGCCTGTCGCTCACCAGTATCAGCGGCACCGGGTTGGTGGTGTGCGCCGTGAACGGCCCGCCGTTCTCGTCGAACATCTTCTCCGAGTTGCCATGATCCGCCGTGATGATGACCTCGCCGCCGTTTTTGAGTATCGCGCCGACCACCTTGCCGACGCACTCGTCCACAGCCTTCACGGCTTTCACCGCAGCCTCCAGTATGCCGGTGTGGCCCACCATGTCCGGGTTGGCGAAGTTCAATATCATCACATCGTACTCGCCCGAGCCAATGTGCTTCACAGCCTCGTCCGCCACCTCGTAAGCGCTCATCTCCGGCTTCAAGTCATAGGTCGCCACCTTGGGCGACGGGATCAGAAACCTGTCCTCGCCCTCGTTCGGCTTCTCCACACCGCCGTTGAAGAAGAACGTGACGTGCGCGTATTTCTCCGTCTCCGCGATGCGGAACTGGCGCTTGCCGTTGTTCGCCAGATATTCGCCCAGCGTGTTGGCCAGCGACTGTGGTTTGTACGCCACATGCACGTTTTTGAACGTTTTGTCGTACTGCGTCATGCAGACATAGTGCACCGGGAAGTACGTGCGCTCAAAGCCGGTGAACTCCTCGTCGATGAACGTGCGCGTAATCTCTCTGGCGCGGTCCGGACGGAAGTTGAAGAATATGACGGAGTCGTTCTTACGGATGGTGGCTACCGGCTTGCCGTGCTTCACGATCACCGTGGGCACCACGAATTCGTCCATCTCGCCCTTGTCGTAGCTCGCCTGCATCGCCTGCACCGCGGACGCGGCATGAAGGCCCTCGCCGCGCGCCATGGCCGCGTAGGCCTTCTCAACGCGCTCGAAGCGGTTATCGCGGTCCATCGAATAATAGCGGCCCATCACCGTCGCGATCTCGCCGATGCCGATCTCCTTAATCCTGGCCTCAAGCTGCTCGATGAAGCCCTTGCCGCTGTCCGGCGGGACGTCGCGGCCGTCCATGAAGCAGTGAATGTACACGTTGTCCAGCCCTTGCTTTTTCGCCAGCTTCAGCAGCGCGTAAAGGTGCTCCTGATGGCTGTGCACGCCGCCGTCCGAAATCAGGCCGTAGGCGTGCAGCCGGGTGCCGTTCTTCTTCACGTTGTCGATGGCGTCGATGAACTCCTGCTTCTCGAAAAAGCCGCCGTCCTCGATGTCCTTGGTGATGCGCGTCAGCTCCTGATACACGATGCGGCCCGCGCCGATATTGAGGTGTCCCACCTCGGAGTTGCCCATCTGCCCTCTGGGCAGGCCGACGTCCATGCCGGACGCGCCGATGGTGGTGTGGGGATATTCCTTTATAAGCGCGGAGATGTTCGGGACGCCCGCAATGGCGATGGCGTTGCCGCCGTCTTCCACGCCCTTGCCAAAGCCGTCCAGTATCATCAGCGCCGTCAGTTTCTTTGCCATATCAACCTCTGCTTAAAACTTCACGATGCCGGCAAAATCCTCAGCCTTGAGCGCCGCGCCGCCGATCAGGCCGCCGTCGATCTCGGACTTGGCCATCAGCTCGGACGCGTTGGAGGGCTTCATGCTGCCGCCGTACTGGATACGGACGGTTTTCGCCGTGCTGCCGCCGTACACCTGCTTCACCGCGTCGCGGATGGCGCCGATGGTCTCGTTGGCGTCCTCAGCCGTCGCCGTTTTGCCGGTGCCGATGGCCCAGATGGGCTCGTACGCGATCACGATGCCCGCCGCTTCCTCGGCGGTAAGCCCGAGCAGCGCCATTTTGGTCTGCTTACAGACGACCTCGGCGGTGATGCCGCTCTCACGCTCTTCCAGCGTTTCGCCTACGCACACGATAGGCTTGATGCACGACTTGAGCGCCGCTTTCACCTTCTTGTTCACGCCTTCATCCGTCTCGCCGAAATACTGGCGTCTCTCGGAGTGTCCCAGGATCACGTATTCCACGCCCAGCGCCAGCAGCATGCCGGGAGAAATCTCGCCGGTGTACGCGCCGCTCTCTTCAAAATGCATGTTCTGCGCGCCCAGCTTGATGTTGGAACCGGCCAGCGCTTCCTTGGCGGCCGCGAGGTCAATAAACGGCGGGCACACCACGATGTCCACGTTGTCCACGTCGGCGACCAGCGGGATCAGTCCCTTGATCAGCGCGACTGTTTCCACGGGCGTCTTGTTCATTTTCCAGTTTCCTGCAATGATGGGTTTTCTCATTTCCTAACCTCCAAATGATATATCGTTAATTCATTACCAGTCAGTTTCACAGCAGGCCGCTTTTTAAGCGTCCTGTTAAAAAGGCTGCCCAAAAGAGAGCAGCCTTTGATGGCTATGTTGCGCTGTTCCCTTTACTTATCCTCAAGCGCCACGATGCCGGGCAGCTCGATGCCTTCCAGGAACTCAAGGCTTGCGCCGCCGCCCGTGGAGATGTGCGTCATCGCGTCCGCGAAGCCCAGCTGCTTTACCGCCGCCGCGCTGTCGCCGCCGCCGATGATCGTCACCGCCTCGGAATCGGCCATCGCCTTTGCGATCGCTTTGGTGCCTTCTGCAAACGGCGCCATCTCGAACACGCCCATGGGGCCGTTCCAGACTACCGTCTTGGCCGTACGGATCTTGTCGGTATACAGCATCTTGGTGGACGGCCCGATATCAAGGCCCAGCCAGCCTTCCGGCATATGCTCGGACGGCACCACATCCGTCTTGGCGTTCACGTCGAACTTGTCAGCTACGATGGAATCGACCGGCAGCATGAGGTCCACACCCTTGGCTTCCGCTTTCTTGATGAGGTCCCTCGCCAGCTCAAGACGCTCGTTATCCACCAGCGACGCGCCCACTTCCATGCCCTTGGCTTTCAGAAACGTGTAAGCCATGCCGCCGCCGATGATGATGGAATCCACTTTTTTGATCAGGTTGTCGATAACGCCGATTTTGTCCGACACCTTCGCGCCGCCCAGAATCGCCACAAACGGACGAACCGGATTTTCCAGCGCGCCGCCCAGCACGTCCAGTTCCTTGCCGATCAGGAAACCGGCCACCGCCGGGATGTAGCTGGCCACGCCCACTGTGGAGGCGTGCGCGCGGTGCGCGGTGCCAAACGCGTCGTTCACAAATATATCCGCAAAAGCAGCGAGCTTTTTGGAGAATTCCGGATCGTTCGCGGTCTCTTCCTTATGGAAGCGCACGTTCTCAAGCAGAACGATTTCGCCTTCCTTGATAGCCGCGACAGCCGCCTGCGCGCTCTCGCCAATGACGTCGGAGGCAAAATTGACCTTTTTGCCGGTCAGCTTCTCAAGCCGCTGTGCAACGGGCTGCAGTGAGAACTCGGGCTTGAACTCGCCCTTCGGACGGCCCAGATGCGAGCACAGGATGACCTTCGCGTTCTGGCTGATCAGATATTCGATCGTCGGCAGTGCCGCAACGATTCTTTTGTCGTCCGTTACTTCCTTTTTATCGTTGAGAGGCACATTAAAATCGACCCGGACCAGAACTTTTTTCCCCGTGACATCAATGTCTCTCACTGTCTTTTTGTTCATATACAGGCTCCTTTGTTAATAAGCAATCAAACTAAATGCCAATCATCATTCTATTAGAAAGGCAACAAAATTGCAAGAAGAAAATCGGCGTGCCGGGCGCAACGGGTTGCGTTTTCCACATGTTGTCCACACCGGTTTGTTCGACGAAACAGCGTCAGCGCATGCCTTCAAAACCGCGCTGGCGCAGCGCTTCATACAGCACGATGCCGACCGAGTTTGACAAATTGAGCGACCGCAGCCCCGGCTTCATCGGTATCCTGATCGCCTGGCCGACGTCTGAAAATATCAGCTCTTCGGGCAGGCCCTTCGTCTCTTTCCCGAAAAGCAGATAGCCGTCGTCCTCGAACACGATCTCATGGTAACTCATTTTTGCTTTTGTCGAGCAAAGGTAATATCTTCCTCCCTCTGTGGCGGTGAAAAACGCTTCCAGATTTTTGTGCACGCTGACGCCCAGATGCGGCCAGTAGTCCAGCCCGGCCCGCTTCAAATGCTTGTCGGAGATCGAAAACCCAAGCGGCTCCACCAGATGCAGGCGCGCGCCCGTTACGGCGCATGTCCGCGCGATGTTGCCGGTGTTGGCCGGTATCTCCGGCTCTACGAGCACAATATGAAAAGGCATCCCCTGTCCCCCCTTACCTGTTTTAGCTCCGCATGATTATATAAAATATCACGCGCCGTTTCAATAAGGGGATATGAGATGCCGTCAATCGCCAAAAAATAAAATGACAGCCTTCTGTCAGTTGAACACCGGCGGAAATACCTTGACCAGCTCGCCGCCGCGCAGAACGGAGTTCACATTACACTTCTTTCCGTCAACAATGATGATACCGGCCATGTCCACGGGAAACTTGATCTGTTTTAAGACATCTATGATTTTTTGCTCATTGTTAATTTCGTATTGGACAACCTGTTTTGCAGTGAACCTGTCAAGCCCGCTCTTCAACTTGAATGTAACTGTCATTGTGTCTCCCCCCCGAAGCTTGCTATGCCAAAGCTTACGTTTATACGATAACATATAGTGAACATCCTTGCTCAAAAAGCAACAATGCAGTTATTTTATCGCTGTTTCTATAAAAAAGTAAAGCGGGACAGGCTTGGAGAATATTAATATTAAGTTAAATAAATATTTGCATTATGTTATTTTCTTCCCGGAGAATATATATATATCGCTGTCATCCCGGCAGCAATCCATAGTAAAATACGGCTCAAACCAGCGGCATTCCATGGCGGCAGGCATCAGGGGCATGCTGCATTCGCCCGCTCCACGCTCTTCGTGCATGGCGTTTAATCTCTCTCGTCCCTTGTTGTGCGCCACCACAAAGCGGCCGCCTGCGGCGAGCAGGCTGCAAGTCCTTTCCACAAACTGCTCTTTGTCAAAAAAATGCGGGTATGCGTTGTAGATGATGATGCGGTCGAACGCACCGGCTTCCAGCTGGTAGTAATCCGCCGTTACAACTCTTAATCGCTTGTCTTTGTGCTTCTGGCGGGCAATATCCGTCATACCCTCCGAAATGTCGATGCCCAGCACCAAGGCCGGGTTGCCGGCCAGCAGCCACGGAAAAAGCACGCCTGTCCCGCAGGCGACATCCAGCACCCGCTGCCCCGCGTGCAGGTCGCACACGCGCATGATACGCCGCATTTTGTCCGGCTCGTGATGGGACTGTCTATCCCATTGCTCCGCCTGACTGTCGAAATAAGCCTTGATCGTGTGGGGCGCCACGCGCGACCCATCTATGTTCGATGCCATGAATGACTCCAGTCTCCCATAAACGTATTATATGCCGTTTTTCAGCAAATGCGCGGCAGGCCTTCGCCGGCCATCACGCCCAGCCTTCGCCGTCCGCCAAAAGCTGTATGCAGCATGACGCCCTTGTGTTCCGTGATATGCCCGACAAGTGCCGCGTTCTCTCCGCCCGGAACTGTGCGCAGAGCTTCCAGCGCCTTTTGCGCGTCCGCGCTGCCCACCACCGCGACGAACTTGCCTTCGTTGCCCATATACAGCGGGTCCAGCCCCAGTATCTCGCAGAACGCCGCCGTCTGGCTGGACACAGGCAGCGCCGTTTCTTCAATCAATACGCCCGTTCCCGACGCCGCGCACAGCTCGTTCAGTATCGTCGCCAGCCCGCCGCGCGTCACGTCGCGCATGGCCTTTACGTTTGCTCCGCTGTCAAGCAACGCCGACACCGGCGCGTTCAGCGGCATCGCGTCCGAGCTGATGCTGTTCTCGATGTTCATCCGCGCGCTTAAGATGCAGGCGTGATGGTCGCCCAGATCGCCGGACAGCAGGATCGCGTCGCCCGGTGAACATCGGGCAGCGCCGAGGTCGCGGCCCTCCGGAATCATGCCGATGCCGGACGTGTTAATGTACAACCCGCCGTGGCCCTCGATCACCTTGGTATCGCCCGCCACAATGGATACGCCCGCTTCCCGCGCCGTTTGCGCCATGGATGCTGCGACCGCATCCAGCTTATTAAGCGCCAGCCCTTCCTCGATAATGAACCCGGCGGACAGGTATTTCGGCCGCGCGCCCATCATCAGCAGGTCGTTCACGGTGCCGCACACCGCGAGCCGCCCGATGTCGCCGCCCTTGAAGAACAGCGGCGTCACCACGAAAGAGTCGGTGGTGAAAGCGGCTTTGCCGTTCAGCGACAGCACAGCCGCATCCTCCAGACGGCCCAGCGCGTCGTTATGAAAGTGCTTCAGAAACACATTGCGTACCAGCTCGTCCGTCTCTTTGCCGCCGCTGCCGTGCGCCATCCTAATCATCGTAACCCTCCCCGGCATATCGGATGCCGCAGGCTCCTTCGGCGGACACCATGCATGGCCCGAACGCGTTCGCGGGCGTGCAGCCGGTGCCGAACAGCGGACATTCATCCGGATCGATCTTTCCTGTGAGCACCTCGCCGCAGCGGCAGCCGTTCCGGTCAGCGGCTTCATCATAAAGGCCGCGGCTTCCCGCGTCGAAGGCCGCATATTGCTCTTTCAGATACAGGCCGGATTCGGGAATCAGCGACAGCCCGCGCCAGTACGCCTCCCCCGGCTCGAAGTATTTCTCCAGCGCGCTCAGCGCCCGCGTATTTCCCTGCGGCCTCACGACCTCACCGTACAGGTTGGCCGTGAACGCTTCGCTCTTATGCCGAATCAGCAGGCATATCGCCCCGATCATGTCTTTGGCGGTGAAGCCCGCAACGACCATGGGCTTGCGGAACCGCTCCGCCAGCGGTGCGAAGCAGTCGCTGCCGATCACGGCGGACACATGGCCGGGCGCGATGAACGCGTCCACCGTGTCGTCGCCGCACAGCGCATTCATCGCCGGGATCAGCCGTTTCAGCGCGGTGAGCAGCCTGAAATTGCCGATGTTTTGCGCCATGGCTGTTTCGATTGCCAGTGCGTAGGACGGGGCCGTGGTCTCAAAACCGACAGCGGCCATCACCACGGTGCGGTCGGGATTTGCCTGCGCCAGCTTCAGCGCGTCCAGCGGCGAGTAGACCATCTCCACACGGGCGCCTTTCGCCTTCAAGTCCAGCAGGCTCCCTTGAGTTCCCCGTACCCGCAGCAAATCTCCGAACGACGCGACGATGCAGCCGTCCGCGGCCAGCTCGCACAGCCTGTCGATATAGGCCGACGCGGCCAGACAGACCGGGCAGCCGGGGCCGGAAATCAGCCGGATGCCTGCGGGCAGCAGCGAACGCAGGCCCGCTCTGGCCGCCGTCGCCGTGTGCGTGCCGCAAACCTCCATGATCCCCACCGGCTTGCCGTCATATTCGTTCAGGTATCGCAGCATGCTGTCAAGGGCGTTCATTCTGTAATGCCTCTATCTCTCTCAGCAGCTCGGCCAGGTCCTCCGCCTGCGACTCCCGCATGACCTCGATGGCGCAACCCGCGTGCACCAGCACGTAGTCGCCCGCCTTCGCGTCCACCAGTCTCACATCCGCTTCCACGATATTTCCCGAAAAATCCACCCTGGCCCGGCCGTCCACTATGGACATGACCCTGCCGGGCACCGCTATACACATGATCTGTATTCCTTTCCGTTCAGATGCCCAAGGCCGATATGCGCCTGCCCCAGGCCAATACCGCCGTCGTTTGGCGGCACGCCTTCGTTAATATACACGCTAAATTCATTCAATTCAAGCTTATTTTTCAAGTCTTCCAGCAGCACCGCGTTCTGAAAAACGCCGCCGCTCAAAGCCGCGACCCCGATGCCCGTTTTTTCGCGCAATCTCAATGCGATTTTCAGCGCCATATCCGCTACCGCCAGATGAAATCCCAGCGCCAGCGCGCGGCGGTCGTGGCCTTTGTCCTTCACCAGCGCGGCCATCACGGGCGCGGCGTCCGCCACCAGCACGCCGTCATGCTCATAGATATCAAATGTCATCGGCGCGGGATTTATACGTTCCTCCAGCGCCTCTGCCGCGAGATTTTCCAGCCGTATCGCGCACTCGCCCTCGTAGCGGTTGTATGTGCACACGTCCATCACCGCGCTGGCTGCGTCGAACAGGCGGCCCATGCCGGAATTGCCATGCGTGTTGATGTTGTTCTCCAGCGCCGCCCTGATGACGGGCCATCTCACGTCACATATATGTTCTTCCAGACCCGCGTCATGCAGGTAGAACATCGCGCTTTTGGACGCGTCCTTCATCCCCTCGTCGCCCCCCAGAAAGCGCACCGGCTTGATATGCCCCGCCCGCTCGAATGTGT
>JAEYZN010000028.1 GCA_023428025.1 Bacillota bacterium | reverse complement strand
CGTGAATGTAGTAATTTCCCATAAAATTTGACCTATAAAGACCATATTCCAAAGGAATAAATAGATTATATTGACTGCCAGTTGGGTCGCTTTCGGGAATAAACTTCTTATCTGTAATAAACGCATCGTCAATAATTACTTCTTTCCCATCATATTTCCATATACCATTTTCTGAAGCATCGCAGTACAATGTCATAAACTCATCAACAGAAATTGTATAGCGACATATTGCAAGTTTATAATTTTCTGTTATTAATACAGGCCTTTCGGTTAAGTATGTAAATGGTATTTTTGTCTTATGCGTTGATGAAAAATCAATATTCGTATAATAGTTAATAGCATCAGTGTCAGAAAACAACACTACTTGGACTACCTCGCAGAAGTCATAGTATCCTAGATTTCCATGTTTCACAAGCTGATAAAGCTCATCTTTAATAGTGTCCACTCTTATCTCTCCAACATTCAATAATTACCGATTACAAAAAAATCCGAAATCTAATTTACAAAGAAAGCTATCGAAATATCGAAACTCCATATTGCTATAATCATATCGGCCCTATTCCTTTTATCTTGCAAAGCTCCGCAGAATATGTTTCATATATTTCTTCAACTAGTTCTCTAAATGTATCTAATTTTTGCATGCGAATTTCAAGTTCTTCTTGAGATTTTTTATTTTCTCCCAAACCTATAAGTTCACAAACAATAGTAATGCCTAATTCGGAATCCTCATCCAATATGGTTGATATCCATTCTCGTGTGTTTTCATCTTCCGCTAATTCTGCTGCTCGTTGTAAAGAATATTCAATACAAGTTCTACCGACACGATCAATTAATTCCACCATCTCCAGCCATTATTAATTCCCGTAAGTTTTTGGTTTCTTCCATTTATTTCGTTGGTTAGATTATCCTCGAAAAAAAATCTTGGACTGTCTGGATCTATTCGCTTAAGTGTATTTAGTATCGGAGTGAATTCTTCAAGTGGGTTAACTTCTTTAGGGAGAAACATCCTGTGTTTCCAAAGTTCGAATATCACATTAGCACATTTTTCATTTATTTCTTCTTTCTCTTTACCCTCGGCTTGTTCTGCCTTATTTATCAATTCCGAAATATAATAAGCCATCCATCTGGTTAGCAAATCAGCATTGTCTTTTGGATCCAGTTGCTTAATAAGTAACCTACCTAATTTTGATGCTTCCGCATTCATTAAAAAGTACCCCTCCTTCTGTAAAAAGGTATATCATGTGCTTTGGTGCCCTATAATCGTCATCTTCTTTTACATCATGAAAATAGCTTTTCTTGATTCTTCTTTCTATCTGAACCTCAATAATTAAGCTCATTCCGGTTTTTTGACAGAGTAATTGTGCCATCTGAGTTGTTACAAGTAACTTACTTCCAGTTTTATGTTCCAGCTTATTATTTTCTCGTCTTGATCGACTCCAATTCATACACTCTATCACTAAATTGCCTTTATTATCAAACCATTGAGTGTTAAGATTATTCGCTGTTAATTCCAAATCGTCTATATAGTATTCACCTGGTTCGGTGTTCGGATAACGAATACCACCTGCCCAGAGGTCGAAATTATCGAGTCCTCCTTTGCTGTTTTCATTCTTTAACCATCCACGAAGAGTAAAGGGCGTGTTGTGAAATTCCCAATCTTCCTCATTATAATCTGGTAGTTTATAATCATGCGAATTTCTATAACTCATAAGCGCCGTCATCAAAGCAGCAGATGTTTCTGGAGAAACCAATGCCGAAGCAATCCATATTACTTCACAATATGGCTCTTGCCAATTCTCCCAAAAACCATCAACACAAATACGGCCGTCAGATGTAAGGACACTATTTATAAAATCCTTTTCCCTAACGTTTATTCTCCAGCTTTTTTCCTTATTCTTCTTTGTCATCCAACCAGGTCGCTCGAGTGGAACACAACTGCGAGCATCCGCTAATAAATAATTATCAGCTCTGGTAAGCTCGTAATTACTAATCCATTCTAGCCAAGGGCTATCTACATCATCATAACCCTGGTATATGACCAATGGCTTGTTTCTATAAAGCTTCGCTGCAACGACAAACATTGCATGAAATGATAAATAGTATTGATAGATTTCAATCTTAGGTCTCGATTCATGTGAATGGTAGTATTCTTCAAAGTTGCGAGAATTAAATATATTTGATCTGGGTTCTTGCTTGTAACCACCATGGTAGCCTATATGCCAATCCCTTAGTATTACCTCACTAGCGCATCGGGCAACATATTTCTCGGTAATTCCAAAAACCTTTCCAAGTGGTTTAAACCAATATCTTTCAAAATCATATCCATGAAAAAACTTCCCCGAGTCTTCATCGTCTTTACTTTCATTAGCATAATACTCATCACGATCAAGTATTTGCACTGGAAATGGGCTTTCCTCTACCCCTATTAATTCCTTATACTTGATTTCATCTATTGTCCCTGGAAAACACAATTGAATTCTTTGAATTATGTTAATAGCAATTCTTTGAATTAAAGCATGTGGAATATCCCAATTGGTATAATCAATCAGTATCTGCATATATGGAATGATGGACTCAGGGTTATCCTGCGCAATCGTTTTAAGTGATAAGAGAAAATATAAGTGAGCATTTAAATTATAAAACGGGAGATCTTTGCCTCCGAAGCATCCGGCTGAATCTTTATTTTTATTGTTTATTACCTTGTTAAGTAAATTATCCCCTGATCTAGCAATACGTTTCACTGCATGTACTGCATCCCAACGCACTTCAGCATTTGGGGATCCCAAGAAACACCATATTAGGCCTGCCACGTTTTCTTCCGGATCATCATGGGGGATAAGCCATTTATTCCATTCTCCATCACCAAATTCATCGCCGAAATTCATTTCCAGTCTACTCAATGCAAACTCAAGTACCGATTTTGCCTCTTCAGGTGAAAGCATCCCATGTATCATAGAAATAAAATCAAAATATCCTTGGGAATCATTAATACTGGATTGCTGGCAAAACCCATTTATTGCCCCTTTAATCAGAAAGGCTTCTTCCTCATTATTAAAGCTATAATCTCCATAGTGTTCTTTTATTGCATACCACCCCACAACTTCGCGAGCATGCAATACTGCCGCCTGCTCCAATGCTTTTTGCCAAGCTAATTGAAAACTCGGTCGATATCTCCAGGTCTGTGGGATGTAAGAGAATATTCGTCTTAATTCATAAAATGCAAGTGATTCAACTTTAACTAATTCTTTTATAAATATTGCAACATCCCCTAGTTGCACTTTGGATAATAGAGTAGCCCAAAACTGTTCGGTGAACCTATAGTGGTCTGCAATGTCATTAAATCTCTCTAATGTTTCGGTAATTCCCTTATCGCTTAGAATATTTGAATCACTAAATATATTATTAAGTACTTCATCAGGCATTTTGGGCTGTTTATTTTCTTCAGAATTTGGATCCGATTTTATTAATCCTTTTATACTCTCATCATAGTTATTTAGATCATTAAATAATTTGTCTCCTGCCTCAATAGTTTTTGATTTAATCCTCTTTATACTTAAAAGATAATCTTTAATTTCTGCCCACTGATAAATAGGTAAATCTAAGATTCCAGAATACTTAAACATATCATTCAAAATAGCTTCTATAAAAATGTCCGTTGTAGTCTTTTTAATACATGCAAAAGCCAGATCAAATATCTGATTATCATGTATATAAGCAGATAATGGCCACGCTATTTCAGGTTCTAAATAGCCCATTTCTATTGATGAAATAACGACTTTGGGAAATTGATCTTCAAAACCAAAAATTCCCCTATCACGCCATCTGCAGATTGCTGATAGCCCAATTCCCGCAGATAAATATGTACAAGATTTAAATACAGTATCTCTATCTATATATTCCCTTTTTGCTACATTCTCCTCTACGTATTCGGTACAACGTATAAACCGGTATGCTAGTTCATGTTCTTGACTGTATCCAGAAGAACATCTCTCAGCTAAAGAATTAATTGCCTTCCAACGACTTGGCAGCTCATCTCCGAACCGAGATAGTATAGATATAGCTCTATTCAGATATTCGGATGAATCTGGTCTACTTAAAGTAAAAACTGATCGCGAAAGGGTAATGTAATCCTCTGCTATTATTTGCGTTTCATCATTCGATTTTTCAATAGCATCACGTATTGACTTTTCTAGCTCATCCCGGATACAAGATAAATTGTCATTTCTATATGCTCCACGCAGCAATTGCAATTTGGTATATAACCAAATACTGTTGGACTCCTGTATGCCCGAATTAAAGCACTTATAGATCTCATCCGGCATATCCTTAGAGATAAACATCAACAAGGATGCATATACATATGAAATTTCAAAAAGGAGAATATCCCTCTCTTTATACCGCGTATTTAATACAGCAGTTATTTTCTTTTCTATAATATCGATAACGTCAACAAGCCTTTCATATTTCCCCGATATTACAGACAATCTACCCATATACCAAGGCAGTAAGGCGGAAAACATACTTTTACATTCAGTTATCTCATTGTTATAATTGATTTCTTTGGTTAAAAGATTTAGGGCTAACCACTCTGTTTCCTGTTCATAAGCAGATATATTTAAAAAGACTCTCAACGCAGCTGTTCTCATAAAAGCCTGTCTGGTTTCATTTCTATAATAGCTTCCGAATGTTCCTGAAGCACGTTCAGGCAATGCTACTCTTACTATATTTGAAATAGCTTCTTTGTTAAGATTATAATGGATACATGCCTCGAAATAAGACTGTATTGGGCCAACAAAGTCATCTCTAAGTTCATACTCAGTAATTATCGGTAGTTTAACACTCTCATCATTGAGCGCTTTAAGCATTGTTGATATCGAGGATTCAGACGCAAATTTCCCCACTTTTGATAGTTCGTTATTAGTTCCTAGAATCAAATATTTATTATCTTTTGCGTTAAGTTGTAATTCTTCTATCTCGGAAAATAATCCAAAGTCTATTAAGCGCCTTACAAGACGGCTACATAAACTAAAGGCAAGGGATTCTGGCTTCCACGCCAACATATATTCAGTGGCCCCTTTAATCCCTTGAAATTTATAATGTGCCCACGTCAGCTCAAATATCTCATCCTCAGTTAGTTTGTCGGAAAATCGGTCTTCGGATTTTTTCTTATCTCTCTCTTCAATGTATAAATGGAGCCATCTTTCTGCTGATCGTAAGAATGATCTGGCCTCTCCAATACATTCAGGAATACTTGACAATAACGATGCTGTATAAATACTTTCTGAGCCATCCCAAAGGGCAGCTAATTGTTTAGAATATGCCAACTGTTGCACATTCTCCGTATCCAGCAATATAGCAACCAAGTCTATGTTCTTTTTAAATATATCCAACTGCCGGCTACTACCAGCAGCCTCTTCCCCTGCAAGTAAAGCAAGTCTCGCGGCGTCACTGTATCTTCTCTGTTGCAGAGCTGCTTTGAATGCAAATCTCAATCTAAATAACTGTACATTTCTCTTTTCTACAGGATTAATGTCCGGTAAATACTCATCCGAAAGCGCTAATTCAATTAGTTCGTTGTAAAGCTGACTTTGCAAAAGCAGTATGGGAAGAACCTGTGCTATATAGACATATTGTTCAGCCAATGGTTTAAGCTTTTCAATATAACTTTGCGCTCTCCCCTTATTGCCAATAAAGTTATCTCTGAACCAAGTCTCTGTAGGCTCATCTCTGAATTGAACATGCGAATCAGTCAACCATATCGCTTTCCCAAAGTCAGCAATAAAACTAGTGACATCGGATCTCTTTACTTCTGCAACTGAAGCAAGAACATCAATTGGTACAAATGGAGGTAGAATTGCCAATCCATAACATATATCTGTAATTCGCTTCTTGTACTCATCTGGTTCATTGTCAATAATTCTATGGTATATTTTTCCTAGCTGTGTTTCCACAGTTGACCCATCAGGGCCAAGCCAGTTTAATACCTCCTGCACATTGTTATTACTTGATTCGAGCGCATTTCTCTGTACCCGGGGATTACCTCCAGTCAGTCTGTAAAATTCCAAGCCATCCTCGTCACTGGCATCCATGAAATATCTTCTTAAATTGTCTAAACTCTCATTTTCATCAAATGGACGTAATTCAATTTTTCCTACTGAGCTTATTGAGTTAAGCAATTCGATTCTTTCTGTTCTACATAAAATTACCAAATGACAAAACCCCGGCAATTTTTCACGTAATAATGAGTGTGCAAAACAACTTTCATTTGCTTCTTTTGCCGCCATTTCAGCATTATCCGCGGCATCAATAATGATGTATAAACTCCCATTTGCATATTGTTTTCTTATTCGTTTTATAGCTGTATCTATTCTATCAAGAAAATGCCGTAGAATAGCAGCATCATCTAAAACTATCGATTCTGCGGCGATTAATGGTTTGCACCAATCCTTTATCGCTAATTCATTTGCAATTTGAATCAAGCAATCTCTATAACGGTGCCTTGGCTTTGATCGGTTTCTATATTCACCCATTCCAAAACAATCATAAGTAATGACAATTGACCCTTGGGGTAAGAGAGAGCTCAATGACATTGTTAAAATAGATTTACCAACGCCCCCTGCAGCATGTACAATTACCGGGTCTGACGTTTTAGATAGAGCTTCTGCAATATCTCTATACTGTTGTCTGATAATTGGATTCGCAAGTTGTTCAAACTTTGGCTCCGCAGGAAATAAGCTTTGCTTTGAAGTGCATCCAAATCTTAATAGAATTTCTTCCGGAAGAATCTTACCATCCGAATGTGGCCGCGCTTTATCAGCAATAAATTCAGTTAATGCATCAATACTTGTATCTCCTATATCACCTACAATAATTGATGCAGCCTCAAAAAGCAGTTCATTGCGTTGCTCCCTGAAGTCTCCTTCATTATCAATTAGATTTAATCGGGTGCAGAAATCAAATAAAGCTGAACCATCCAGTCCTGTATAATTGGTTATTGTATTGTGGAATCGTCCAGGTTTGATGATTTGTGATCTTAATAATTTTATGCCTGTAACAAATTCAGTTGAAAATGGTCTGTTTGTTACGATATAGAATAATGTCGATTTCTTTTGCTCTTCTTTAATCAAATCCTTATATCTCTTAGAAAAGCCTTCTATTGTTTTTCTTAAATCACTTAATTTAAATGGTATATCCTTTTGAACAGTCGTATGTTTCATTTGATAATAGAATACCGTCTCATCATTCTCCGAAGAATGGTATTCTGCAAGATCAATAACATACTCACCGGATATCTTATTTTTTTTGACCCCTCAATCATTATAAGCGCTATATCAGATGACGGGTATAGCATTTTTAAGCAACGCCTAGCTGCCCAACGGTAATGGAATGCGTCACCCGCTCTTGAATATCTCACAAGTTCATTACTTGTGGTTTTAACTCCATCCATAAACAGATTCTCTTTAACCTCACCTTACATGCTAAATTGAACGGTGCATTATAGACATAATGCTAACAGCTAATTTCGACATATATATCCAATATCCTTGAACATCTTTGTACGCTGTGCAAAAAAAGAACGCCTCGCAGCGGCGTCCGTTAAATTAAGTTCAGTTAGCTTTCCTGAACATTCCGCGTCAGCACGATGGGCTGTCCATACCGTTCATATGCCCAATCCAGTACCAATTTCTTATTGTGCTTTCTGGCCTTGATGTATTTGACCAGCGTTACAATCCAGCTCGCCGCCACGCCCGTAATCAGCGCAATCCCGATACCGTCTGCCAACAGGGTATTGGCTTCGTACCAATCCTTCAAGAAGATGAGGACAGCAGCGGCAGGGAGAGCGGCGACGATAAGCCTTGTTTTGATCAGCGTCCATTTTACCAGCTTGATGGCCCCAATAATTATGAAAGCGATGAAATGTGCCATTTCAATTTCCTCCTGATTCATGTATTTTCGTACTCATTGTAGAATGTCAAGGATATAAATACAAAAATGAGCCTATTTTTTTGAAAAATTAAGCTCATTTTTTTGACAGCATAATTATAAGGGGCTATCTGGCGGCGTTGATGTCGTGATTGAGCTGAACGACGTTTGATTTCTCTGGATGCCGTTTGAACCATTCTGCAAGCGCCCGGTCGATCACGCTGTCCCGCTCCTGCGGTGTCACATCGTCAGCAAAGTATTTTTTAATGATCTTATGCGATATCTTAATCTGCTTGGGCGGCATCTGCACTTTGGAAACGATAAGCTCGTCAATCTTTTTTTCAGTCAGTAAACCATTCTGGCTGATTCCTTTCAGCTTTCTCGCCAGCGCAAGAGGGATGCCGAAATATTCTTCGCGTTCAAGGTTGCTGAAAAGCCATTTTTGCTCCTGCTCTTTGAGGTATGATAACTCAACAGCCGGAATGAATGCCAGCTTCTTCTCATCCACCTTATCCAAAAGCTGCGGAATTAAATGAGTAAGGCGAATGTACCTATATATTTGATTTCTACTATCAGTTGAGTTTTCAGCCATGATTTCAAGTGATTTTTTCCCGTCTAACTTGTTACCAACTTGGTAACAAGTTAGATCGTTCCGCTTGCCTTGTGATTTTATAGCTTCTTCCTTATACCGATACGCCCATGCCTTTTCAGATGGCAACACGGTTTCACGTTGAAGATTGGAATCCACCATAAGGATAGTCGCGGTGTCGTCGTCCATTTCCCGAATATAACAGGGGATATCATCCTTACCCGCAAGCGTGGACGCTTTAACTCTGTTATGACCGGCTACAATCTCATACTTACCGTTATCCAAAGGCCGAACAAGTGTGGGAACAATGACGCCATGTTCTTCAATACTATCAGCCAATTCACGCAGCTTTTCAGGAGGATATGTCTTGAACGGGTGCTTACTGAACGGTTGCAACAGTGATATGGGCAGATATGTAATACCATCGGATTTTTCGTCCCTCTGTTCGCTCGATTTAAAAAGGTCGTCAAAGCCTTTCAGGTTCGCTTTAGCCATTCGCCAGCACCTCCTGCGCAAATGCCTCATATGCGAGGGAGACTTTACATTTGTTATCGTAGGCGAATAGGCTCTTGCCTTCGGCGGTATTCTCAACAGCCTTGACCGATTGAGGTATCACGGTTTCGTATATGCGGATATGCTGCCCATAGGCTTCCCGCAGCTCGTTCAAGATGCTTTTACTGAACCGTAATCTGCCGTCGTACAAGGTGATGAGGATGCCGTTGAAATCAAGCGCTGAATTGATGTTGCGTTTCACCTTGGCAATCGTCCCGATCAGCAATTCCAAGCCCTTTGCGGAAAGATAGTGTGCCTGAACGGGAATCAGGACACTTGTGGCGGCAGCAAGTGCGTTGATGGTCAGCAAACCAAGCGAGGGTGCGCAATCCAAAAGAATATAATCATATTCGTCCTTAATGGGGGAGAGTAGTCGCTTTAGCAGGACTTCGCGGGACATGGCATTTACCAACGATGGTTCGATTCCGGATAGTTGGATTGACGAAGGAATAAGGTCGCATCCTTCGGTATGGAGGATATAATCTTCTTTTTGATGTGAGAAGGTTTCATCAATCAGACCTTTGAAAAGATGCGCCATTGTGCAGGACAAATTATCTGGTTGATCATACCCCATACACATAGTAAGATTAGCTTGTGGATCAAGGTCGATAATAAGGATTTTTTTGTTTTGCCTTGCGAGATTAGTACCCAAGTTGTGGGCTGTGGCTGATTTTCCAGTACCACCTTTTTGATTGACAACGGCGATGATGTGAGTGTGCTGCATTTTTGGCTCCTTCCTCAGCAATTTGCTGATTAGAAGCTAAAAATCTGCTATTTAGACGTTATTGGAGTTAGGGTTCTAATACCCCCGCTCCACCAAGCAAAGAGCCCTGAATCACTACGATTCGGGGCTTCTGTTATATTCAAACGTTACCGTATCATTGGCGTTTTACCCCTATTTTAGCCCTAAAGCTTGGGTACGCTAGGATGAATAAAGTAACGCTAAGCATGGGTTTCAGTTGATCTATGAGGGAACAGCACCAGGCCAAGATTAGTAGCGAGAGGGTGCCAAGTGGTGGTTTCAACCCGCGCTCCCGTGTGGAAGCCACGAGTAAGCGATGAGGATTATGCGATATTGCAGCACAACCTGGAACTTGAATGTAAAATAGAATAGGGATGCGCCTGCTCCATCCGATTGATTTCGAAGCTGCGCATCCTCTACCTTTCGTCTTGGTCCTCAGACACTAGGCTCATCGGAATGAGCGTCGATCAGCTCATTGTACGTCGGCTTGCCAGAGAGGTTGTAGCTCAGTTCCCACGTCGCGCGGTAGCCCAGCCGCTCGTAAAGCCGGCGCGCCTCAGCTCCCGCCGCGATCAGCTTGGCCTCCTGCACGCCCTTGGCTTTCAGCCATTCATGCGTCAGTTCCATCAGCTTGGTGGCCAGCTTGCGCCCGCGGTGCGCCGGGTCGGTATACACGTCGATGATCCAGCCGTAATAGCCCGGCCTGAAAAACCGGTACGGAAAATCACGCTTGAGCAGCGCCCCCACCACGGCGGCGATGTTCCCCTGCGCGTCATACGCGAAATAGTGGACGATCTCATCCTCTTCGTACGCCTTCGTATAAGTATCCCGCAGCTGTTCCTGCACGTCGTCCAGCAGCACGGCATCCGCCACGCCCATCTCCGCGAACAGAGCGCGCCTGAGTTCAAGCGCTGTCTCTACGCCCCTTGATCGTCGCCTGGACGAAAGTATAGCCCTCATAGCTCATCGTCTGTCTCCTCCTTGTCCGGGCGCATCAGCGTGCTGAGCGTTTCGATCAGATATTCCTTCACGTGCGCGTCAGGCGCCTGGCCTTTCAGTCCATACAGCGCCGCGCTGCCTGTCCGCGGGTCCGGAGGCGACTGTTTCAGCTCCCCCACCGCCTGCTTTAAGTCGCTCAGGAACGGCTCCGCCGCCGCCTCGTGCGCGGGCGTCACCATAAAGTGCAGGCACGACGGCCCCACCTGCTGGTCGATCACCCAGCCTTTTTCCTCCAGCCTGTCGGCCAGCGCGTGCACGTTCAGCACATCCGAGCCCAACGCGAATACGGAGGCCGTTGGCTGTCCGAGTATATACAGCTCCGGAATGGCGCGGATGCCGTCCAGCAGCTTTTGCGTGATGTTCATCGTCGTTTCCGCGAGACGCAGGTAACCCTCTGTGCCCAGATACTGCAGCACCGCCCAAGCCGCCGCGATGGCGCCGCCCGGCCGCGTGCCCGTCGCCGAGGGCGAGACAAACAGGCCGCCCGGCCAATCGGCATAAGCGAAATACTGGTACCGGCGGATATTCCCGTTCTTGTAGAGCAGCGCCGAAACGCCCTTGGCGGCATAGCCGTATTTATGCAGGTCCGCCGAGATGGATGTGACGCCCGGCACGGAAAAATCGAAGTCAGGCACCGGATAGCCCAATTGCCTCACAAAGGGCAGGATGAAGCCGCCGAGACACGCGTCCACATGAAAACGCAGCCCGTGCTTCAGCGCCAGCCGGCCCAGCTCCGTGATCGGGTCCACCACGCCCTGCGGGTATGCGGGCGCGGAGCCGACGATCAATATGGTGTTGGGCGTTATGGCGCGTTCCGCCGCGGCCACGTCCGCGCGGTAGTCGCCCGTCAGCAGGATGTGCACCGGCTTCACGCCGAAGTAGTGCGCCGCCTTCTCGAACGACGCGTGCGCCGATACGGGCAGCACCATCTCAGGCTCGGTGATGTGGGGCTTCAAGGCGCGCGCTTCGTCACGGTACGTCTTCACCGCCATCAGTATGCTTTCGCTGCCGCCGGACGTCAGGCTGCCCACGGTATCGCCGTCTCCGTGCAGCAGGTCCGCCGCGAACCCCAGCGTCTCCACCTCCAGCTGCCGCAGGCTTTTGAACACCGTGGGGTTCAGCGCGTTGGCGTGGAAAAAACGGGTGTACGCCGCCTCTGTCAGCGCCGTCACCTCTTCGCCCGCGTAATACACGAGGCTCCACGTCCGGCCCTCGCGCCAGTTGCCATCGGCGTGGCTCAACTCGTCCAGCGCTGCCAGTATATCCGCCTTGTCGCGGCCCTTTTCGGGGAATGTTGCCATGATCGTCTCTCCTTGCAGCCGCTCAGCGCGCCAGGTCCGTGTCCGGATGGTTGCCGCAGCGGCGGTAATTGTCCATATCGATATTCAGGCCGTATTTTTCGCGCAGCCCCTGCAGGCCTTTTGCCAGCCGCACGTAGTATTCCAGCGACGGCAGCTCCTGTTTATGGAATACGGAGCCGGGCAGCGTGTTCCATACGCAGTATACCACGCTGACGCCGCGCTCGGCCAGCGTTTCGGCCTCTTCCAGCGTTGCTTTCAGCGCGTCCTCCTCCGTTTCAAAGCCGTGGGGCTTCGCCAGCTCCACGCCGCCCACGATGCCGGAGTTCACGTAACCGCGCCCGAAGATGTCCACCGCGCGGAAAAGCCTCTCCTTCCATTCCCTGTAGCCGATCCACTCCGCTTTGCCGGGGCATATCCAGTTGAAGCGTTCCTCGTTCAGTACCTCCAGGTCAGACGTATACGACATCAGGCCGGTGTTTTCATACAAGCGCGCCAGCTGCTTTTCACTGAACGCGGTGGCGATCAGCTGGCTGGGGAACCGTCTGGACTCAAACTGCGTGCCGATGGCCTGCAGCACCTCGATGTAATCATCCACCTCGTCGTCGAACGCTTCCGCGCCGTGCGTGATGGAGCCGCCTGTCAGCAGGATGTTGGCGAACCGGCCCGGCTGCTTCAATGCCTCGCCCACCGTCTCGGCAATGTCCGCCGGGCTGTGCCGCAGCTCCTTTTCGTCCTTGTATTTGCGGTATGTGGCCGCGATGGCGCAGAATTTGCAGCCGCGCCCGTTGTCCCAGAAGTGGCAGTAGTTGTACGGATTGATGTCCAGCCTCTGGGGCCGCGCGCCGATGATCTGCCACATGGGCCTGCCGGACGACGTGTTCTTCCGGTAATAGTCGGGCGCGTGCCAGTAGAACACCTCCTCCACCACCTCGCCGTCGTCCGTCAGCACCGTCCGCCCGTCGGCGACGTCCACAACGTACGGCTTTAACTGCGTGGGCAGCGGACCGGACATCACCGTGGTGCCGTCCCGAAGCATCAGCGAGCAGGGAATGGCCGTATCCTTTTTGTTGATGTTGTAGCCGATATATTCCACCTGATGGACGGACGGATCCACCGCCGCCAGCGCCACAGGCGTATACTGCACCGTCCGCCGCTGTATGTCCGCCTTGATGATGGCGAACGGCGACACGTCCGGGTATTTCTCGATCACTTCGCTCCGTGAGAGCGTGCGGGCCTCTGCCATGGAGGGTTCTCCTTATATATAAAATTCGGGGTTCTCCACACCCTTGAAAAACGCTGTATATATCTCGTTGCGGTAATAGATAAAATCCGGGGAGTTGCGTTCCCGGGGCGCGAGAGCGGTATCTCCACAACGCGTTTGATGCGGCCGGGCCGCGGCGTCATGAGCATCACCCGGTCGGCCAGCGCGACCGCTTCGTCGATGTCGTGCGTCACCAGCAGCATCGTCGTCTTTTCCTTCTCCCATATGCCGAGAATCTCGTTTTGCATCTGTATGCGCGTAAACGCGTCCAGCGCGCCGAAGGGTTCGTCGAGCAGCAGCAGGGACGGGTTGTTGACCAGCGCGCGGGCGATGCTGATGCGCTGCTGCATGCCGCCGGAAAGCTGATGCGGGTAAGCGCCCGCAAAATTCTCCAGGCCCACGAGCCGGAGCACCCGCTGCACGGTATCCGCCTTTCCGTGCTTATCCATATTGTCCCGCAAGCCGAACGCCACGTTCTTGTGTATCGTCATCCAGGGAAAAAGCCGCGCCTCCTGAAATATGAAGCCGCGCTCCACGGACGGCGCGTGCACCGGATTGCCACGAAACCCGACGTCGCCCGTGTAATGCGTTTCGAAGCCGCCGATAATGCGCAGCAGTGTGCTTTTGCCGCATCCGCTGGGTCCCAGGAGGCAAACGACTTCGTTGGGGCTCAATTCGAGCGACACATCGGAAAGCGCGTGCACTTTGTCGGTATCGATGGTGAAATGGATGGACAGGTTTTTGATTTCGAGCAGTTTGCCGGATATCTGTGTCATTAAGAGACTCCCTTGCTGTTCACATTCCATTTCATGAGGCGGCGTTCCAGCGCGCGCAGGCCGCTGTCGATCAAAGCGCCCACGAGGCCGATGACCAGCACGCCCATCAACATTACGGCCGGCTGCGAGAGCTGCCCCGCGAACGATATGATATAGCCGATGCCCGACGAAGCTCCGATCATTTCCGCGCCCACCACGCTCATCCACGCAAGCCCCAGCCCCAAGCGCAGTCCGGTGAATATGGCCGGCATGGCCGAAGGCAGTATAATGGAGAAAAATACGCGGCGGCGGTTCTTTTCAAAGGAGCGCGCCACCTCGAGCAGTTTGGCATCGGTGGCGCGTATCCCCTGTATCGTGTTGAGCAGCACGGGGAAAAACGCGCCGAATGTGATCACCGTCACCTTGGACACCTCGCCGATGCCCAGCCACATGATGAATATGGGCACCCACGCGATGATGGGAATGGGGCGCACCAGATTGAATATGACTGAGAACGCGCTTTCCAGGCGCT
Organism: Bacillota bacterium; assembly: GCA_023428025.1. Classification (GTDB taxonomy): domain Bacteria; phylum Bacillota; class Clostridia; order Christensenellales; family SZUA-584; genus SZUA-584. The sequence continues at coordinate 150,771 of JAEYZN010000028.1, read as the reverse complement.
GGCTGAACGCCATGCCCGTGCCGAGCAATACGCCGAGCAGCGCGCCCAGCAGATAGCCCTGCGCCACGCGCAGCAGGCTGATGCCCAAATCTGCCGGAAGCTGGCCTGTGCCGACGCGCTGTATGCCCGTCTGAACGATGGTGAGCGGAGACGGCAGCACCGAGGCGTTGATGGTCCCCAGCATGCTGAACAGCTGCCATAGCAGCAATATCGCCAGCGGCGTGCCGTACTTGATGACGCGGTTGATACGTTTGTTCCGGGCAGCTTTTGCGCTGCGCCCGCTCACTGCTATGGCTTGCCTTTGTTCTTCCATGTTCCGTCCACTTTACAAGTATTGATCGTCAGTCGCGCAGCCCGGCGTTGGCCAGATACTGCGTATCGACAAAGTCGCTCACGTCAAACAGCCCGGGTATCAGCTGATATTCCACCGAGAAAGCGATGGATTCCCGAATGGACTCAAGGTCCTCGTCGGTCAGGTTCACGTGGTTGACCTGCACTTTGTCGAAGATGGGCCGCAACACGTCCTCCCCGAGCCCGGCGTCCTTCGCAACGATGGCGAGTGCTTCGTCACGGTTCTGCTCTATCCACTGGCCCGCTTCATACTGCGCTTTGAGTATGCCCTGCGCGATGTCCGGATGCTCCTTCAGGTAGGCGTTGCGGCCGAAGATGACGTCGATTTCGGTCTTGTAGCCCGTGCCGTCCGCGAGCTGTATCGTCGTGCCCTGCTGCTGCGTCAGCGTCAGGTACGGCTCCCAGGTGACCGCCGCGTCGATGTTGCGGAATGTGATGCTCGACACGATGTCGCCCGGCTGCAGGTTCACCTGCTGAATGTCGGCAGGCTTGAGGCCGGCAGCCTTCAGATAGACATACAGCAGTTGCTGGCCGGTGGACCCCACGGTGACGCCAACCTTCTTGCCTTTTAAATCCGCGATATCCTTGATGCCCGAATCGGGGCGCACGATAAGACCGTTCACCTTGTCGGAGAACAGGAACTTGCCGATGATTTTTAGGTCCACGTTGTTGGCCTTGGCCTGTATGACAGGCTGGTCGCCCGCCTGACCAAAGTCGAGCTGGCCCGCCGTGATGGCCGTGATCAGCGACGGTCCCGACTGAAATTTGATCAGCTGCACCTCGACCTCCTCACCCAGGTATTTGGTATAAAAACCTTTCTCCTGCGCGATGATCGCCTGCGCGTGGCCCGGTTGATAGCCGTATTTGACGACGAGTTTATCCGATGCTGCGGGTACGGCATCGCTGACACCGCTCTGCGCGCAGCCTGCCAACACCGCAAGCAAAAAGGCGGCGATGATAGCGGTTTGGATCATGCGTTTTGTCATGTTCTTCACTTATCCCTTCTTCGGCTTTGCCGATGGCAGCAAGCGCAGCAGCACCAGCCCGATGATAAAGCCCGCGACGCTCTGAATGAGGTTGGGGACGAGGAACGACAGCACTCCGGAAAGAAGCGCGAACACAGGTATCGCCTTCCACAGCAGCACCGCCCATGCCACACCGCCCAGATAATACGCGAGCTGTCCCAGTATCACCCCGGCAAAGCGTGCGAACGGATTGCGGAGCCCTCTTACGAACAGGCCAGTCAGCAACACAATGAACAGGAACGAGAAAAGGTATCCGCCTGTCGAACCGAACAGTATGGCGGAGCCATGCGCAAAGCCGGAATAGACGGGGACGCCCACCAGGCCCAGCAACAGATACGCCGCAACGGGCACCAGCCCCCACCAGGGCCCCAGCACCATGCCGATGACCACGAGCGCCAGCACCGAAAGCGTGACGGGCACGCTGCCGATGGCCAGTGAGAAGAGGCTGACGACGCTCAACAACGCCGTAAAAATCACCAGCAGGGCGATCAACAACGCCGTGGAGTATTTTTTCCGGGTCCCGGGGATGGTTTTTTGCGTACTCATAAGGTCACCTCCTGCTATTTTTTTGCGATACGGTCAAGGTGCAGGAAGAGCGGATGCGCCGCGGCTTCCTCTTCGCTCCTCACCCTGAACGTCTGATTGCGTATCTCCTCGGGTTCTATCACCCACACCGCCGCCAGGTCCACATCACCCAGTTTTTCGCGTATCCCGCGATAGTGGCGTTCGAATATCGGCCCGGTCACGAGGCAATGCGTGGGCGTCCCTTTGATCTGGTAGCTCGTGCCGTCGCGGCCCAGCAGCGACAGCGTCACCTTGCGCTTGAACCAGATGCTGTGCACCAGATTGCTGTTGGTTTGGGACGACTCGATGACCTCGAGGCTGACCAGCTTCCCGTCTTCGCCCGCGTATACCGCGTCCTTGAACACCGCGTGGGGTACGCCGTCGCCATCCACCGTGGCCAGCGTCTTCACCGTGTCGCCGCGTTCCAGCAGATTCAAAATATCCTCCGTCAGCTTAACCGCCATTGATAAACCGCCTTTCCTCTATGCCGATATCACTCTGTCAAGATCCGAGTCCGGATGGTTGCCGCACCGGCGGTAGTCATCCATGTCGATGCCAAGACCGTATTTCACGCGCAGTCCGTGCAGCCCTTTGGACAGCCGCACATAGTATTCCAGCGACGGGCTGCGCTGCCCCTGAAACGCGGAGCCCGGATACGGCACCCACACACAGTGCACCACCGGCACGCCGTGCTGCGCGAAATCCTCCGCCTCTTCCAGCACAGCCGCCAGCGCTTCGTCTTCGGTCGCAAAACCATTCGGCTTGCCCAGCTCCACGCCGCCCACGGTGCCGCTGTTCACGTTGCCGCGCCCGAATATATCCACCGCGGCGAATATGCGCCGTTTCCATTCCTGATAACCCAGCCTTTGATGCTTGCCCGGGCATATCCACGCGAACTTATCCTCATTCAGCACCTCGATATCCGACGTGAATGTCGATGCTCCCGTTTCCTCGTGCAGGCGGGCCAGCTGGCGCTCGTTGAACGCGGACGCGATCACCTGGCTGGGGAAACGCCGCGTGGAGAAATTTTCGCCGATGGCCTGCAGCAGTTCGATGTACATCTCCAGCTCATCGTCAAACAGCTCTTCGCCGCTGAGGATGGAACCGGCCGTCATCTTGATGTATCCAAACCGCCCCGGCTGCTTCAGCGCCTCGCGCACCGTCTCATACACGTCACGTGGGTCCAGCCGGGCGGGCTTGTCGAACTCCTTGTTGCTCTTTTTGAAGTGGCTGCCCATGTTACAGTAACGGCAGCCCTTGCCGTTGTCCCAGAAATGGCAATAGCTGTACGGATCGATGTCCAGCCGCTGGGGCCTTGCAAGCGCCACCTGCCACATCGGACGTCCCGAGCTGGTGGTCTTGTATTGATACGCGGGTTTATACCAGTATTCCACCTCGTCGATGACCTCGCCGTTATCCGTGATGACCGTCCTGCCGTCCACCACATCGATCACATACGGGTCGCGCGCTGTGGGCACCGGCCCCGTGAGTACCGACGAACCGTCGCGCAGCATCAGCGATACGGGAAAATAGTCTCCCTTCTCGCCCACCGAGGCGAATATGCCCCGCATCTGCACCTGGTGGATATCCGGATCGGCTGCTTCGATCGCGCGCTCGGTATAGACAACTGTGCGCCGCTGCAGGTCCGCCTTGAGTATGACAAACGGGGACACATCGCTGTATTTCTCGACGATCTCCTTATAAGTCAGTTCTCTTGTATCCTCTTGAACGCCCATGTTGCCGGCTTCCCCTCTCATGTGCATTTTATACTTCTCATATATGTTTATTATATTTTTTGAATTTTAAATGACAATGTAATTTCTTTGGGTGTTGGCAGGACAATTTTTTGCTGCTCCGTGTTGCCGATTTCACTGTCCAATCGGTCTCCGACAGTTTACAGCGTTATACCTGAATAACTTTTCAATGTGAACCCGGCGTCTTGACAGAGCCGGATTCCGCCGCATATACTGCCATCTGTGTGGTGCTGTCTGCGGTCCCGCCCGGCAGCCCTTGCGCAAAACCCGAATACAAGCAGGAGACAGTTTATGAGAAAATCGTTATTTACATCTGAATCCGTCACCGAGGGGCATCCGGATAAGGTCTGCGACCAGATATCCGATGCCGTGCTCGACGCGATATTGAAGGAGGACCCGTACGGCCGGGTCGCCTGTGAAACGGTGACCAACACCGGCCTGGTGCTGGTGACGGGCGAGATCACCACGTCCAGCTACGTCGATATTCCAGCCATCGTCCGCCGGACGCTGCTGGACATCGGTTACACCAACTCGCAGTACGGCATCGACGGCGCGCAGGCCGCGGTCATCACGGCCATCGAAGAGCAGTCGCCCGACATCGCGCTCGGCGTCAATCAGGCGTACGAAGTGCAAAACGCGCTGGCCCAGGAGAGCAGCTACGCGCTGACGGGCGCGGGCGACCAGGGCATGATGTTCGGGTTTGCGTGCAATGAAACGCCCGAGCTGATGCCGCTGCCCATCTCGCTTTCGCACAAGCTGGCCCGCCGCCTCGCGCTGGTCCGCAAGACAGGTGCGCTGCCTTATCTCCGTCCGGACGGCAAGACCCAGGTCACGGTGGAATATGAGGGCCACCGTCCCGTGCGCATCGACACGGTGGTGATATCCGCCCAGCACGACCCGGACGTCACGCTGACGCAGATCAAAGCGGACCTCATTGAGCATGTGGTCACGCCGGTGATACCGCCCGATCTGCTGGATGCCAAGACCAAGTACTTCGTCAACCCGACCGGACGCTTTGTGCTGGGCGGCCCCGCGGTGGATTCCGGCCTGACAGGCCGCAAAATCATCGTGGACACTTACGGCGGTTACGCCCGCCACGGCGGCGGCGCGTTCTCCGGCAAAGACCCGACCAAGGTGGACCGCAGCGCCGCGTACGCCGCGCGCCATATTGCCAAAAACATCGTGGCGGCAAATCTGGCGGACCGGTGCGAGGTGCAGGTGGCTTACGCCATCGGCGTTGCCAACCCGGTCTCCGTGCTGGTGGATACGTTTGGGACCAGCCGTATCGACGAACAAAAGATCGAACGCGCCGTCATCGAGAGCTTCGACCTGAGGCCCGCGGCCATCATCGACCGGCTCGGCCTGCGCAAGCCCATCTATCAGCGCCTAGCCGCCTACGGGCATATGGGCCGTGAAGACCTGGGTGACGTCAGCTTCGAGCAGACGAACGCGGTGGATATCCTGCAAAAAGCTGTACAATAAAACCAAATAACGAACCAGAAAAGCGAAGGCACCCGCTGTCCTTCGCTTTTTGGTGTCGTTTATTTTGTACAGTTTACGAATCTCTTTGATTGTCACGCCGGCATTCGGTGGGGGTCTGGCCATTGTGCTTCTTGAACAGCCGGTTGAAGTAATCCGCGTCCTTGTAGCCAAGGCTGCCGCTGATCTCGTAGACGCGAAGGTCGCTGTGCGCCAGCAGATACCGCGCGCGCGCCATGCGTACCGACGTCAGATAGTCGTTGAACCTGATGCCCGTCTTCTGACGGAACGTGTTGCTCAGGTATGTATGGTTCATGTAGAACTGTGACGCCATTGCCGCGAGGCTGATCTCGGATTCCGGTTCTTTGAGTATCTGCACACAGATGCTGTGCAATACCCCCTGCGCGCCCGCGGGCAGCAGCTTGTCGATCCAGCCGTATAAGTGCCGGAGCGCATCGGCCAATCCATCCGCGCCGGATTCTTCCTTCGTGCTGTCTTCGATGTCCTGCGCGTCGATGTACAGGCCCAGCCACTCGTAATGCGCAAACGTCGCCGCCGCGATGTTGAGGTACAGCCGGCGGATGATGGCTTCCGCATGGCTGCCGCCGCTGATATTGCGCACGCTGTTCACCGTCTGTGCAAAAAGCGCCGGTATGGATGCCGAACGCTGGCCCACCAGCGCGAGAATACGCTGCTCCTCCGCGGCGGGATAATCCGTGGCTTCCGTCTGGTCGCCGGCGGTGTGGGCCGCCTCGGGCTGAGCGAGAAAACGCGCCGCGCGCTGCAGCAGCGAGGCCACGCTGGCTGGTTCCGCAGGCTTTATCAGATAGTCGAACGCGCCCAGCACCAGTCCTTTCCGGGCATATTCAAACTCGCTGTGCTCGCTGAACAGCACGACGCACGGGCAGAGGCTTTCCTCCCTGATGGCCTGGAGAAGCTGGATACCGTCCAGCTTTGGCATACGGATATCCGTGATGACAAGGTCGTACCGGCGGGCGCGCAAAGCCTTCAGCGCTTCCACGCCGTCTGCCGCCTCCCCCGATATCTCAAAGCCCGAGCCTTCGCCCCACAGCTTGAGCCGCTTTAATTCCATGATGAAGACGTTTCGGTCATCCACGATCAATGTGCGGTAGATAAGCCCTCATCCTCCCTCTGCGGCAGCACCGTCTCCGCCGCGCGCAGCGTTTTGTCGATATCCTCTTCGTTGTGCGCCGCGGACACAAAAGCCGCCTCGTACTGGGAGGGCGCGAGGTATATGCCCTGCCGCAGCATGGCGTGGAAATACCGCGCATATGCCGCCGTGTCGCATCGCGCGGTGACTGTATCGTCCCGCACCGGTCCCCCAGCAAAAAACATACTCAGCAGCGATCCGATCTGGTTGACCGTCGTTCGTACGCCCAGCCGCCGGGATATCTCCCGCAGGCCGTCAGCCAGCCGCTTTGTCAGCGCTTCCAGACGCGTATAGATTTCCGGCTGCTTCTGCAACAGCTGAAGCTGCGCGTTGCCCGCCGCCATCGCCAGCGGATGGCCGCTCAGCGTGCCCGCCTGATACACGCCGCCCAGCGGCGCGACATGGCGCATGATGTCCGCGCGTCCGCCAAACGCGCCCACCGGCATGCCGCCGCCCACCACCTTGCCCAATGTGGTGAGGTCGGGCGTAATGCCAAACAGCACCTGCGCGCCGCCCAATCCCAGCCGGAAGCCGGTGATCACCTCGTCCGCGATCAACAGCGCCTCCTGCTGCCTGCACAGCGCCGCCAGTTCCTGCAGGAAACCGTCCTCAGGCAATATCACGCCGACGTTGGCAGGCATCAGTTCGGCAATCACCGCCGCCACACGTCCGCTGTTTTCTCGGAAAAGCCGCGCCACGCTGCCGATATCGTTGAACCGCGCCACCAGCGTATCGCGTGCCGCGCCGTCTGTCACGCCCGCGCTGCCCGCCATGCCGGCCGTCAGCACGCCCGAACCCGCCTTCACCAGCATGGCGTCGCTATGGCCGTGATAACAGCCTTCGAACTTGATGATCTTATCCCGGCCGGTGAAACCGCGCGCCAAACGCACCGCGCTCATCACGGCCTCCGTCCCCGAGCTGGTGAGCCGCACCTGCTGGACGGAGGGCACCAGCGTGCAGATGCGCCGCGCCAGTTCCGTTTCTGCCGCCGTCGCCGCACCGAAGCTCAGACCGGACAGCGCCGCCTCGCGCACCGCCTCCACGATGGCGGGATGCGCGTGCCCCAATATCGCGGGGCCCCATGAGCCCACGTAGTCGATGTATGTATGGCCGTCCTCGTCCTCGATATGCGCGCCGCTCGCGCTACGCATGAACAGCGGATGCGACCCCACGGCGCGGAACGCCCTCACGGGGCTGTTCACGCCGCCGGGTATGTATTGCTTCGCCTCCTCAAACAGCTGCCCGGAGCGCGTCATCAGCCCAGCCTCCCTTCGCCGATCCACACCGCCAGCTGCGGCGCATAATAAGTGATCAGCATGGCCGCGCCAGCGCGGAACACACCCGCCGCCGTTTCGCAGACCGCCGCCGTTTCATCCAGCAACCCGGCTTGGGACGCCGCGCGCAGCATGGCGTATTCGCCGCTGACGCTGTATGCCGCCACCGGCATGTCAAACGCGGCCGATACGCGCGCCACCACGTCCAGATACGGCAGCGCGGGCTTCACGATCAGCATATCCGCGCCCTCCTCCACGTCCAGCGCCGCTTCCCTGACCGCCTCGCGGGCGTTGTGGAAATCCATCTGGTAACCTTTTCTGTCTCCGAACGCCGGCGCGCTGCCCGCCGCCTCGCGGAACGGCCCGTAGAACGCCGACGCGTATTTGGCCGCATACGACATGATGCCCGTGTCCGCAAAGCCCGCGTTATCCAGCGCTCTGCGGATTGCACCGACGCGCCCGTCCATCATATCGGACGGCGCGACGATATCCGCGCCCGCCTCCGCGTGAGACAATGCCGCGCGGCTGAGCAGAGGCAGCGTTTCATCGTTGGCGACGCACCCGTTTCTCACCACGCCGCAATGCCCGTGGCTGGTGTATTCGCACAAGCAGACATCCGTGATGACCACCAGTTCCGGAAAGCGGCGCTTGGCCTCGCGCACCGCCTGCTGCACCGGCCCGTCCTCCGCCCATGCCGCACTGCCCTTCTCGTCCTTGTGCCCGGGCAGGCCGAACAGCAGCACAGACCCCACGCCCGCCTTTATTGCGTCTTCCAGCAAATATGGCAGCGTATCGGGCGAGCACCTCTTCTGGCCGTCCAGCGACGGTATATCCTCCAGTATGCCACGGCCTTCGCGTACAAACAGCGGATAGATGAGCGCATTCCGGCTCACGCGCGTCTCCCGCACCATCGCGCGTATGCCGGGGCTCATACGCAGCCGCCTTGGCCGCTTCACGAGTTCAAATTCCATGTTCCGTCCTTCCTGCGTTCAGCCTGGCCAGCGCTTCGCACAGGCCGTCAGCCGTGGCCTGCGGCGCAACCGTTATTTGCAGCATTCCCAGCGCCTCGGCCGCCCTGGCTGTGGGCTCTCCGATACAGACCGCATGCATACGTGCGAAATCGATATCCGGCAGACATCGCGCGAAACCGCGCACCGTGGATGCGCTGGAGAAAACAACGCAGTCGAAGCGGCCCTTGCGGATAATGTCCGCCGCACGCCCATAAGTCCGGTATTCCGTGCGGTATACGGGCAGTTCATCGTATGCCGCGCCGCCTGCCGACAGAGCCGCGGGCAGCGAATCGGAGCCTTCTTCAGCACGGATCAGCAGCGCCTTCTCGCTTCCCCCCATGCGTTCCGCAAGCTCTCTGCCCAGACTCAAGGAATCATATGTTTTCGGCACATAGTCGGCAATGAGCCCACACCGGCGCAGCGCCTCCGCCGTGGCGGGGCCGATCGCCGCGACGCGGCTGCCTGCCAAACGGCGGCTGTCCAGCCCGGCGTTCAGGCAGGCCTTAAAGAAAGCCTCCACACCCACGGCGCTGGCAAAGACGATCCACGCGTAATCGCGCACACACGCCAATTTATCCGACGGCACCTCGATAGGAACCGTTTCAATACACGGAAAAGGAATCGCCTCGCCGCCCAGCGCCCGTATCTTTTCGCACAGCGCGTCACATTTGGGATGAGGCCGTGTCACCACCGTGCGCAAGCCGAAAAGCGGCTGGGTCTGCGCCCACGCCAGCGTTTCCCTAAGCCCGCAGACCTCTCCGACGACAATCACGGCGGGTAGCGCTACATTTTCATGAAGGTCGCTGAAGGCCAGCTCGTTCAGCGTCACCGCCAATTCACGCTGGCGTGCTGTGGCGGCGCTCTCGATGATCACCGCCGGTGTGCTGCGTTTGTAGCCCGCGGATATCAGCGCCGCGCCGATGTCGGCGGCGAACCGCGCGCCCATCAGTATCACCAGCGTGCCGCCGGACTGCGCCAGCGCCTCCAGCGTTTCGTGCTGCGGCGCGGAAGCCTCTCCGTGCCATGTGATGACGTGCGCAAGCGAACTCGTCCCCCGGTGCGTCACCGGTATGCCCGCATAAGCAGCCGCCGCAAATGCCGACGTCACGCCCGGCACCACCTCAAACGATATGCCCGCGTCTTCCAGCGCCAGCAGTTCCTCGCCACCGCGCCCGAACACAAACGGATCGCCGCCTTTGAGCCGCACCACGCGCCTGCCTTTTCGCGCCTCTTCTATCAGTATTGCGTTGATCTGCGACTGGGGCATGGAATGGTTGCCTGCCCGCTTTCCTGCGCTGATCAGCTTATCATCGGGCAGGCTGCACAGCAATTCGTCAGAGACCAGCGCGTCGTGCACCACCACGTCAGCCTCGTCCAGCAGCTGCCGCCCTTTTACCGTCAGCAATCCCGCCGCGCCCGGCCCCGCTCCCACCAGCCACACTTTGCCTGTCTCATTTGCCAATGCCACTCACCCCATTTTTCAGCCGCTTTGCCAGCGCTTCGGCCAGCTCAAGCCCATTTTTCCTCTGCCCCAGAACAACATCTTTGTATATCGATCCATCATCCGCCAGCATGCCTTTAATGCGCAGCTCTTGGCCGTGCACCTCGGCGTATGCGGCGGCAGGCACGCTGCAGCCGCCATCCAAAGCGCGCATCACCGCCAGCTCGGCCTGCGCGGCCAGCGCCGCGTCGGCGTCGTTCACCGCATCCAGAAAAGCGTGATCGCCGCCGCGATGCGCCTGCACGGCCAGTATGCCCTGGCCCGCCGCGGGCACCATCTCATCCGTATCGAATATCCTGCTGGCCCTTTGCGCCAGCCCGAGACGCTCCAGTCCCGCCATCGCGAGCACCAGCGCGCCGTATTGACCGCTGTCCAGCTTGTTCAGCCGCGTAGGCACATTGCCGCGAATGTCCGCCGTCTTAAGATGGGGCGCAATATTTTGCAGCTGCACCCGCCGGCGCGCACTGGAACACCCGATCTCCGCGCCGCTCAATGTCTCAGACCCGAAGAACAGCTGCCCCTGCGGCAGTATCAACGCGTCCCTGGGGTCGGCGCGTTTGGAAAACGCCGCCACGTACAAATCCCCCGGTTGTTCCACCGGCATATCCTTGAGACTGTGCACGCACAGGTCGATACGCCCTTCCCGCAATGCCGCCTCCAGCGTGTCCGTGAACAAGGCCTTGCCGTCCCCGCCCTCCAGCGGCCGGGTCTGGTCCAGATCGCCCAGCGTGTCCATCGTCACCAACGTCAGCGTCAGCGCCGGGTAGCGCCGCACGACGGCGGCCATCACCAGGCGCGTCTGAATCACGGCCAGCTCGCTCCGGCGGCTGCCGATACGTATCTCCCGCGTCACGGCCTCACCGCCCTGCCGCCGTTCTTTTCCGTATATGCGTTCAGGCCGTCCGCCAGCGCGTTGCCGCAAGTCTTTTGCAGCTCGCAGAACAGCGACAACAGCACCTGCTTCGCCGCTTCGTGACCTCCCGACAGCCCTGTATCCTGTTCACCCGCCATCCGGCGTGCCAGCTTCTGCGCCACCGCATCCGCCGCGGCCTGCAATGCCGGAAGGCTCTTCCGTTCCGCAACCCAGCGCGAGAAGTCGGCCAGCGCCGCGTCGATGATGCGCGCCGCCTGCCCGGCTGCCGCGGCTGCCGCGTTGCGGTCCATATCCGGCAAAGCGCCATACAGCTCGTCAATGTTAACCAGCTTCGTGCATCCGATGCAGCCGAGCTCCGGCTCGAAATCCCGGGGAACGGCGAGGTCGATCAGCAGCCGGAGCCTGCCGTCCGCGAGTATACCGCCCGCCTGGGACGCACACAGCGTATGATGTGGGCTGCGCGTCGCACCCAGCACCAGATCGGCCGCGGCGAGCGCGTCGTACCGCCGGTCATACGGCACCGCGCGGCAGCCCTGCGGCACAATGCTGCGGCCATAATGGTATTGCCTTGTGGTCACGGTCACGCGTGCCCCATGTGTCGCCAGCGTCTGTGCGGCCAGCTGTCCCATCTGCCCACTGCCGATTACAAGGCAGCGAAGGTCCTTAAGCTGTATAAAAACAGACCGCGCCGACACGAGTATCTGCGCCGACGCATCTCTGACTTCCGTAGGGGTCGTTGATTTGATTTTCTTGGCGCACGCCACCGCACACTGGAACAGCCGCTCGATGTACTCATCCGCGCCCCCCGCCCGGCGTGAGGCCACAAGTGCCTGCCGCACCTGCGTGATGATCTGATCCTCAAAACGCAGCTTTGACCGCAGTCCACATGCCGTCTCAAACAGCCGACGGGCTGCCTCTTCATCCCCTGCCCGGCTGATATACGCATTGCCTGCGGCGCTTTCCACGCCGCGCAACGTACACAGCAGCGTTGCCGGGTCCGCTTCACAGCCATCGCAAGCGGACAGCCACAGCGCTGTGCGGTTACAGGTGGACAGCACCGCGCATCCGTTCACCCCGTGTAGCTGACACGCAGCGCGCATGGCGCTTTCCGCGTCACGCTCGGAAAAGGCAAAACGTTCACGCAGCACCAGCGGCGCGGTATGGTCAATCTCCGCCATGATCAGATGCATCGCCATGTTCCTTTTACCATACTTTTCATATATGTTTATTATATTATTAGGTCGACCGAAATGCAAGCATAAAATTATCAGGGCCTCTGGTCATAATCTGAATACAGAATGTTATAAGCCGATGTGTTCAGCAGGATGTTGAAAATGAAGCTGCGACCTATTCTGCTCCTGTTCCGGGGTATCAAACCCCAGCGCGGCGTCCACCAGCGCTTTCAATTGCCGGGCGCGTTCATCCGCGTCGTTCGTCTGCGCCATTATCTGCTGTCTCATCCGAGACAGCTCCTGCAATGTGCACTCCAACTCCGGCGGCCATGCCGCGTCCAGCTGCCTGCGCAGCCGCGCCGTCAGCGCGGGACATCGTCCGGAGGACGTGAGACCAGCCACCAGCTCACCACGCCGTACAACAGCGGGAAAAAGAAAGGTGCACAGCTGTGGCGCGTCCGCCACGTTTATCGGGATGCCCGCCGCCTGCGCGTCCATTGAGATCTGCTCATTGAGGACGCTGTCATCCGTCGTTGCCACGGCCAGCGCCACCCCTGCCAGATCCTGCGGCCCTTCGTAGGCCCGCTTGATCAATGCGATGCTCCGGCTGCGTGCCAGCCGCAGCATCGTGACCGACATCCGGGGGGCGATCACGGCCACGACCGCGCCGAAATCGGCAAGCGTCTCCGCCTTGCGCGCCGCCACTGCGCCGCCGCCCACCACCACGCAGCGCTTGCCGTTCAAATCGACAAAAACCGGAAAATGCGCCATCATGCCCTCCCATTCGTGCTTTTGAGTATTTTGTCTGGCGGCAGTGTGAAAAACACGGTCGCGCCGTTGCCCACCTCGCCGGTGATCCACACCCGCCCTTTGTGCAGCAGGATGATCTTTCTGACAATGGCCAGCCCCAGCCCGCTGCCCTCGAATTCGTCCGCCGTATGCATGCGCTGGAACACGCCGAACAGGTTCTGCGAGAACTGCACGTCAAAGCCCGCGCCGTTGTCCCGCACGAAAAATACGTCCTCGCTTGCCGCCTGACCAAAGCCCACGGTGATGAGGCCGCCCGCTTTGCCGCGCGTGAATTTATACGCGTTGGAGAGTATGTTGGAAAAGGCCTGATGCAGCAGCACCCTGTCGCCGATCACATGCGGCAGCGGCGCTTCAAACCGCAGCGCGATGTCCGCGTCCTCGGCGGTCTGCAGGCTGGCGAAAACCTCCTCCACGATCGCACGCAGGTCCACCACCTCGTTGCATGGCTGTTCCCGGACAAAACGCGTGTATTCCAGCAGCTTATTGGCCAGCGCGATCGTCTCTCTGCAGATGCTGCGTATGCTCTCGATAAGCCCGCGGCCTTCGTCGTCCAGCCCGCCGCCGTAATCCTCTAAAAATATGCGGGCGTATCCGTCTATCGCGCGGATAGGCGCTTTGATCTCATGGGATATGGTGTAGTTGAAGGACGATAGTTCGCTGTTCGCCTCGATCAGCGTCCGGGTGAACTCATCGGCTTTCGCTTCCGGCAGCGGCGGCGGTCCGGCGCCCGCCTTTTTCCGCCGTCCGGGCAGCAGCAACGCGCCCGCCAGCGTTGCCAGCAGCACCGCCACGCTCAAACCCGCGCAGGCCGGCAGGCCAAGGCCCGCCCGTATAGCCAAATAAAAAACCAGCGCCGGGATCATTGTAAAAAACGTAACGGCAAGTACTATCCGCCCCGCCTTGCGGCGTGCGGCGTTTCTGTACGCCTTCTCAGATGTTCCAGTCTGGTTCGTCGTCATCGTCCAGCACCACGATATCCTCTTCCCGCGCGACGCCCTGCTCGATCCGAAAGCTCTTCATCTGAGGCTCCGCGTCCATCAGCGAGACGATCACGTAGCTGAGCGCCGGGTCGAACGCCAGCGCAATGTCCTCGGCCGAAGGCCGGGACGGTGTCGCCGGATGGCTGTGAAAGTTGCCCAGCAGCTCGAACCCCAGGCTTCGCATGTCGGCAATGGCGCGGAACTGCTCCCTGGGGTCCATCGAAAAGTGTTCGGCAGAAGCGTCTATGTTGGTCAGCCGGTAGATCTTGCGGACCCTCTTGGTATCCGCCTGCCGCTCCCCTGCGATCAGCCCGCACGCCTCATGCGGCAGCCCGGCTTTGGCGTGCGCCACGATACCGTCCACATGCTTTCGCGAAAGCTTCAGCATGCCGATCCGCCGCCCATATAGTAAAGGAACTCGATTACCGCGCCTTCCGCAACAACAGTGGAGGCGTGGGCGTCGCGGGGAATGATCTCGTCGTTCAGCTGCACCGTGACATATTCCTGCATCTCCACGTACTGGGTATCCAGCAGCTGTTTGACGGTGATGCCGCTGTCAACCTGCGTCTCCTTGCCGTTTATCGTGACAATCATATTGGCTCCTTTTTTTGTGGCGGCAGACAATATGCCGCTTTCTCATATTATTCTTATATGTTTAATTATATACCTGTTACCATGGTTGTGCAAACGGTATTTTTTATTCCACTTATTCCTTAACGGGCTTAATGTCGCAGACGGGCTGCTTATAGTCGGACAATTCCGTCATGGAGGGCGTTTCTCCGCAGACGGCGCAACGCGGATCCGCCGCCAGCTTCACCTTGCGGAATTCCATCGTCAGCGCGTTATACGTCAGCAGCTGCCCGGTCAGCAGATCGCCCAGTCCCAGCAGGTATTTGAGCGCCTCGGTGGCCTGCAGCGTGCCGATCACGCCGCCCATCACGCCCAGCACACCCGCCTGCCGGCAGGTGGGCACCGCGTCGGGCGGCGGCGGGCTGTGAAACACGCAGCGGTAGCACGGCCCCTGTTCCGGCACGTACGTCAGCAGCTGCCCCTGAAAACGGATGATGCCCGCGTGCGAGAACGGCTTACCCAGCAGCACGGACGCGTCGTTGATCAGAAACTTGACCGGAAAGTTATCCGTCGCGTCCAGCACAAAGTCATAATCCCTGTCCTTAATGATATCCGCGATATTGGCAGCACTGACCCATTCGCGGTACGGCACCACTTCCACATCCGGGTTCATGTCGCCGATGCTCTCCTGCGCGGAGATCACCTTGGGCTTGCCCACATCCTTCGTGGCGTGGATGATCTGCCTCTGCAGGTTGGACAGGTCCACCGCGTCCGCGTCCGCGATACCGATTGTCCCCACACCCGCAGCCGCGAGATACATGGCCGCCGGCGCGCCCAGGCCGCCCGCGCCGATGATCAGCACACGGCCCGCCATCAGCTTCTTCTG
Source organism: Bacillota bacterium (assembly GCA_023428025.1). GTDB lineage: Bacteria > Bacillota > Clostridia > Christensenellales > SZUA-584 > SZUA-584. The sequence continues at coordinate 135,350 of JAEYZN010000028.1, read as the reverse complement.
GCCACGGACGCCCACTTCTTTCAGTATGATATGGCGCGAGTAACGCTCCATCTGTTCGTTGGAAAAGCTCATTGTTCCTGCCCTCAGCGGTTTAATATGTTGCGCACCAGTATCGCCAGCTGGTGAAGGTTTTCCTTCAGAAGGTAAGCGCAGCACCCGTTGTCCATCGCATACCGGATGCTTTCGGGGGACACGTCCTCCGACACGATGATGAACGGCGTGTGCGGCGCGATGCGGTTGCGCGTCAGCAGTGCCTGTACGGCATTGAAATGCGGTGTGGCGTTGTCCGACAGTATGATGTCCCAGCTGCCGCCGCCGAGCACCGCGCACATGGACTCCTCATTCTCCACGCGGGCCCAGTCCACGTCAAAGCCGCCGCGTTTAAGCTCGCGCACATTGAGGTCGGCGCAATATTTGCTGTCCTCCACGATCAGCACCCGAACCGTATCTGCCATTGAAACTCTCCGTTCCACCCCATAAAAAATAAGCCGCCGCTGCCGGCCTTCTTACCTCGCTCTTTCCAGCCCGTCCTTGACGACGACCAGCCTCCACGTTCCATCCTCGTTGGCGGCCACGTCCGTCACGCGATGCCCCTCGTCCTTGAGGCTGCGCGGCACGTTCTGGATCGGTTCTCCCCAGTTCAGGCGCACCTCCAGCGCATCCCCGCTCTCCAGTTCCTCCAGCGCCACCTTCACCTTGACAAACGTCACCGGACACACCACGTCGGTGATGTCCACAAATGCGCGCGGATTATGGCTCATGACAATGCCTCCGTCAGTTTCGCTTTCAATTTGTCGCGCCCCGCCCGCTCGATGGTCAGCGCGAACCGTTCCCCGGCCCGGCCGTTCTCCGCGAAGAAGCGCATTGCGGCGTCCGCCACGGCAAACAGCTGCTCCTTCTCAAACAGTATCGGCACCAGCGCCGCGCCGCGGCGTATCTGGTTGCCGAACATGCCGCCGAAGGATACGATATAGCCGCTGCGCCCGGTCCATGCCTCGGTCGGGCAGGATTTGACGCAGCGCCCGCAGTAAGTGCAGGCGTCTTCGTCAAAAGTCAGCGCCTTGTTCTCCTTATCCACACGGATCGCGCCGGGCGGGCACACCGCCTGGCAGACCCCGCAATATGTGCACGCCCCGGCAGCCCAGCGCGGCAGCACGCCGCCCTTGATGCCAAGGTCGTTCTCTTCCGCTTTCAGACAATTGTTTTTGCAGCCGGTGATGCCGATCTTGAACTTGTGCGGCAGTTCCCGGCCAAAATAGCGTGCGTCCAGCTCTCTGGCCAGGCCGCTCGTCTCGATCAGCCCGCTGGGGCATATGTCCGCGCCCTGACAGGCCGTCACCGTGCGCACGCGGGGGCCGCACGCGCCGGGAGCAAGGCCCACGCTCGCCAGCTCCTGCTTCACCGCGTCGATGTCCTGCAAGGCAATGAAGGGGATCTCGATGCCCTGGCGCGACGTCATGTGGATATAGCCGCGGCCGAAGCGCTCCGCGATCTCGCTGACTTTCGCGATCTGAGCCGAGCTGACCTGGCCGCCCACCACGCGCAGGCGCAGCGAAAAACGGTCTTTCTGTACCTGCCGCATAAAGCCGCCCTTTTTCAAGAGCTGATAATCCGTCGCCATGAACGCCCCTCCTTGTCGCCATCCCTACAGTTACCGCTACATTATATGTGAAAAGCAAAGCGCCTCCAACATGACGATCTTTTGCTTTGGGGCGGAAATTCTTTTGCCGCACCGCCTATATCTGAAAGGCGGGCGTCTGCCCGTTGATGATGGCGAGTATCTCCTCGCGCGCGGCCTGAAAGGCTTTGGTGAACCGTGTGTTGTCCGCCGTGTCGCCGGCGATGCTGTAGGTGAACTCCACGCGCATGTCCCTTTCGATACGGCCGGAGTCACGCGACATCACCAGCACGCGCGTGCCCAGCGCCAGCGCTTCGTCCACATCGTGCGTGATAAACAGGATCGTCTTGTGCGTGTCTGCCCACAGGCTGCGCACCAGCGCCTGCATCTGCTCGCGCGTCAGCGCGTCCAGCGCGCCGAACGGCTCATCCATCAGCAGGATGCGCGGGTTGTTGATCAGCGCCCGCGCGATGGCGACGCGCTGTCTCATGCCGCCCGACAGCGCATACGTTTTATGCTTGTCAAACGCCGACAGATTGACCTTATCAAGATACGCCTTCGTCAGCTGTTGCCGCTGCGCGCGCGGCATGTGCCGCATGCGCGGCCCGAAGGCGATGTTCTGCTCCACCGTCAGCCAGGGGTAAAGGGGCGGCTGTTGAAAAACAACCCCCCTTTGCCAGTCCGGCCCTGTGATGGGTTCTCCGTCCAGCATGGCCTGCCCGTCCGTGGGTTCGATCAGCCCGGCCACCACCTTGAGCAGCGTGCTCTTGCCGCAGCCCGACGCGCCCAGCAGGCACACGAATTCGCCCTCGTAGATGTCAAGGCTGATATCCCGCAAAACCTCGGCCTGATTGCCCCGCCCGTTGTCAAAGTGTACCGACAGGTTATCCAGCTGTATGACCTTCCAGTCAGACTGCCGGGCGGCAGCCGTTTCCATGCTGTCCAGCATAAATGTTTCTCCTTTATTTGGATGCCGCCTCAATGAACGTGGTGTTGATGGCGTTCCGGAAATCCTCCAGCGAGGCCGCCTGATCGATGGACCCCTGCTCCACCAGGAATTCCGCCGTGGACAGCAGCGTCTCGGCGAGCTGGCCCTTTGCGGACGCGGTGCCCAGATACGCTTCGCCCGTCTGCTCCGCTGCCGTCAACCAGATCAGCTGGCTGGCCTGGTCCAGCGCTTCCTCTTTGGTGATGCCCAGTTTGTCCGCAATCGCCTGCGCCGCATCGTCCGGTGTGCTGTTATACAGCGCCACCGCTTTGTCCAGCGCCTTGATGTATGCCGTTACCAGTTCCGGATACTTTTCGGCAAATTCCGCGCTGACCACGCCGAGATCCGCCGTCAGGGCGCCCTGCTCCGCGAGCTTGGCGCTGTCGGTGATCACCTTGCCGTCCTTCAGCAGCTCGCCCAGCACCGGATACCAGACATAAGCGCCGTCAATGTCGCCGCGCTGCCATGCCGCAAGGATATCCTGCGGCTGCAGGTCGATGATCTTCACGCCAGCCGGGTCTACACCCGCCAGTTCAAGAGCGCTCAGCAGGCTGTAATGCGCAGTGGACGCGAACGGCGTCGCGATGGTCTTGCCCGTCAGGTCCTCGATCTTCTCAATGCCCGAATCGTTCTTCACCGCGAGAGATTCGGCGGAACCGATCACATCGTGGATCCAGAACACTTGATACGGAATGCCGGTGGATATACCGACGGACGTCGGGGCCGAACCCAGCAGGCCGATGTCGATGCTGCCCGCGGCAAACGCCGTGTTCACGTCGCGGCCCGAGTCAAACTGCTTGAGTTCAACCGTCACGCCCAGCTCGCTCTCATACCAGCCCTTGGCGATCGCGACGATCTCGTCATTGGGTATGTTCTGATAGCCGATCACGATGGAATCCGGCAGCTCCGCAGGCGTTTCCGTGGCCGCCGGTGCTTCCTCGGCAGCTTCCGTGGCTGCGGGTTCGGAGGCGGGCGCTTCCGTAGTCGCAGGTGTTTCACTGGTTTCGGCCACTTGGGGCGCGCAGCCCGTAAATACTGTCGTTAGCACCAGCAGCAATGCGGCAACCAAAATCAAAGTCTTTTTCATAGTGGTACTCCTTTATAGTTAATTGAAATCATTATTCAGCTTTTCCTTTCCAATGGACGACCCTTTTCTCAATGAACCGCAGGATGCGGTCGATCAGCACGCCCGTCAGCCCCATGATGATGATGCCGACGAAGATCACGTCGCTGCGGAGGAATTTGCTCGCGTCCAGCACCATCCAGCCGATGCCCGACACCGCCGCCACCATCTCCGCCGCCACCAGCGTGGTGTAAGCCACGCCGATGCCCGTACGCAGCCCGGTGAAAATGTCCGGCAGGCAGGCGGGGAATATCACGTGGAGCAGCGTCTGCCAGCGCCCGGCGCCCAGCGTGTATGCGCCATCGATATAATCGGCGCGGATCTTGCGCACGCCCGACACACATGCGATGAACACCGGCGCGAAGCCCGCCAGATACAGCAGCGCGATCTTGGAGGGGTTCTCGATGCCCATCCACAGCACCAACAGCGTGTAATACCCCAGCGGCGGCAGCGGGCGGTAGAACTCCACGATCGGGTCGAACACCGCGCACACCTTGGCGTTGAAGCCGCTCAAGATGCCCAGCGGCACGGCGGTCACGATCACCAGCGCGAAGGAGAACAGCAGTCGGTACAAGCTGTCCGCCAGGTGCTGCAGCAGGCTGATACTGCTGTAGCCCTCGTTCAATATGCGAAAGAAGCTGGACACCACCTTGGCCGGAGACGGCAGTATGATGCTGGTGAACACCCCTGCTTCCGAGACGATCCACCACGCCGACAGCAAAAAAATGATGACGCCGGCGGATATGGCCCTTTCGATATTTTTGCTTCTGCGCTTCCTGACGCTGCGACGCAGCGGAACGGGATGTCGGCGTGCCGGCTGTGCGCTCACAGGCAACACCTTCCCCCGGCATGCCGGCTCTGAGTGCAATAGTCTGTCGCCGAACGCACATGCCGGTAAAACTCTGTCGCTGTTTTTCTTCCGGCTCTTGTCATCTGACGTTTCCTCCACATCATTTCATAGTTTTAATATATGTTTAATATTTTTAGGCAAGAAAGTCAACCAACGAAGTTTTGGGTATTACAGGAGTATCTTTGGGTATCAGAAAATCGCAATCAAAAAGCACACCGTTTCCGATGCGCATGGCAATAAAGTGAACTTTATCCGTGCGGCAGGCCCTACCTCAGACCGTTGACCACCAAGGCAATGCTTTAGTTTTTCATGACAATCTCTTTTGATCTGCCGGGAGACGCCACAGCGGCTCCCAGCGGATCATGTTCCGAACATTCTTTTTCTTACGGCAGTATGTTTCCGGCAGCAAGGTAAATCTCATACCATTCCTCGCGGGTGAGCGTAATCTCCGCCGCCTTTGCGCAATCCTTCAGGCGCTGCACATTCATGGTGCCTGTCACCGGCTGCATTTTGGCCGGGTGACGCAGCAGCCAGGCTATCGCGATGGTGGTATTGCTGACGCTGTATTTCGCGGCGATCTCGTCCACCTTGGCGTTCAGTTCCGGAAACTTCTCGTTGTCCAGGAATACGCCTTCGAAGAATCCGTATTGGAAGGGCGACCATGGCTGGATCGTGATGTCGTTCAGGCGGCAGAAATCCAGTATGCTGCCGTCGCGGTTCACCGCGGGCGCGTCCAGCATATTGACATGAAGCCCCTGGGAGATCATGATGGCGTTGGTGATGCTGAGCTGCAGCTGATTGGCGACAAAGGGCTGCTTCACGAATTTCTGCAGCAGCTGTATCTGCATGGGGTTCTGGTTGGAAACACCGAAATGGCGCACCTTGCCGCCGGCCTGAAGGATAGCAAAGGCCTCGGCCACCTCCTCCGGTTCCACCAGCGCGTCGGGGCGGTGCAGCAGCAGCACATCCAGATAATCCGTTTTCAAGCGCTTCAGGCTGCCGTCCACCGCGTCGAGGATATGCTTCTTGGAGAAGTCGAAAGCCACGCCCTTTCGTATGCCGCACTTGGATTGCAGGATCACCTTTTCGCGCACGGCGTCGTTCATATGGATCGCTTCCGCGAATTTCTCCTCGCATGCCCCATCGCCGTATACATCTGCATGGTCAAAGAATACAGCGCCTTCACCCAAGGCGGCCTGCACAAAGCGCTCGGCTTCCGGCTTATCCAGCTGGTTGATGCGCATACATCCAACGGCGATCACCGGCACACTCAGGTCTGACTTTCCCAGCTTGATTGATCTCATCGCTTAAACCTCCGTATTGTTTGTTTGAGCCTCATGAACAAAAATATTCATACGGCTGCAACGCAGTCTTATTGTTTTATCTTATTCCTTAGTGTTAACTCTAAGTCAATAGTCTATCTGTTAATCATATTCAATAAAAATTAGTTGCATGTACAACTATTTCAGAATATAATATGCTCTAGTTTATATTTTGGCGGGTATGACCATGGACAATGAATTGGGCCGGTGGATATCGATCTTGTACCGGTATGGGCAGAGTTATCTAAGCAAAAAAATGGAGCCGTATAACATCGGCCGTGGGCAGCTCATCATTCTGCTTTATCTCAGCCGGAACGACGGCCTGAGCCAACAGGACCTGACCGACTACATCAAAATTGACAAGGGCTGCATCGCGAAGTCCATCAAAAGCCTTGAGGAAGAGGGGTATATTTCAAGAAGCACTGATCCCGACGACAGACGGGCTGTCAAGGTCTTCCTCACTCAAAAGGCGCGCGATGTGCTGCCGGTAGTCCGGGACACGATCAAAAGCTGGGAAAGCGTGCTGGTATCCGGCTTAACAGACGACGAAAGGCAGCTGGCCGAGCAGATCTTATACAAGATGGCCAAAAACGCATACAACCACAAGGACAAGGACATAAGGCAATGAAGAAAATCGACTACAAATGGATCGCACTCTCTTGTACCACACTGGGCGCGCTGTTTTCCGTGTTAAGCGGCAGCACGCTGATCATCGCCCTGCCGGCCATCATGAAGGATTTGAACGCCAGCATGGACATCATCATCTGGACCGTGATGATCTACATGTTGGTGCTGACGATACTCGTCCCGTCCATCGGACGTGTGGCGGATATCATCGGTCGAAAGAAGCTTTTCCTGAGCGGCTTCGTCGTGTTCACCATCGGTTCCGCGCTCTGCGGCATATCGTCTACGGGGCTTGAGTTGCTGTTGTTCCGCTTTGTGCAATCGATAGGCGGCGCCCTGCTGGTGGCCAACAGCACGCCCATCGTCGCGGACGCGTTCCCCAAGAGCGAATTCGGCAAGGCCATGGGTATCAACGGCATGGTGATCAGCGTGGCATCGGTGATCGGGCCCATACTGGGCGGCGCGTTCATCGACATCGGCTGGCGCTATATCTTCTATATTAATATACCCATCGGCATCATCGGCACGGTGTGGGGCACGCTGCAGCTCAAGGAGTTGGACGTGCTGCCCGAAAAGCAGACCTTCGACTGGGCAGGCACCATCACATTTACCGTCGGCATCACCGCGTTGCTGCTGGGGCTCACGTTCGGCGGTTTCTACGGCTGGATGCGCACTGACGTCATCGTATCCTTCGTGGCGGCCGTGCTGTTCCTCGTCGCCTTCGTGTTCATCGAAACAAAGGTCAAGCAGCCCATGCTGGACCTGTCACTGTTTAAGACAAAGCTGCTCGCGTTCGCGTACACCAGCAACCTGCTTAACGGCATAGCGCGGGGCGCGGTTACGTTTTTGCTCGTGTTCTATTTTCAGGGCATCAAGGCTTACGACCCTGTGATCGCGGGCATCTTGCTGGCGCCGTTTGCCGTATCCATGATGATCATGGCGCCCATCAGCGGCTGGCTGTCCGACAGGATCGGCTCGCGCGGCCTCAGCGCGCTGGGCCTTCTGGTCTCCGCCGCTGGCCTTTTGGGGCTGGTGGGCATTACGCAGAATTCCACTGTGTTTGAACTCTCCGTCTGGATGTTCATCTCGGGCCTGGGCTCGGGCATGTTCTTCTCGCCCAACACCAGCGCGATCATGAGCGCCGTGGCCGTGGAGCGCCGCGGCATCGCGGCGGGCGTGCGCACGATGATGAACAATGCCGGAAGCGTCATCAGCATCGCGCTGGCCATGGCGATCATCTCCTCCAGCATCGATCCTGTTGCGCTGCAGGGTCTGTTCACGGGCACGCAGGTGGGTTCCGAGGGTATCGCGATCGGCCATTTCATCGCCGGTCTTAAATCCGCGTTCCTCATTTCGTTCATCATCAGCGTGTTTGCCGCCGTCATCTCGTACCTGAGTGGCCGGGAACCGCTGCGGAGCGGCGAAAAACAAACGCTGAAAGGCATGGGCTGACCTGTGTCTTTCAGCGCCGGTTACGTTTTTCATACAATGCAGAACGCCTGAAAAATGATACATAAAAAAAAGTGGTTGAATAACCGCAGCTGATATATTATAATAGCACATGCACTGGCGCGGAGGTATGGCTCAGCCGGTTAGAGCGCTCGCTTCACATGCGAGAGGTCGCTGGTTCGAATCCAGCTATCTCCACCAGCGGGCAGGGCCCGCAACCGATATCGCGAATCATATAAAGTGGTTCGCGATATTTTTATACCCGCGCCAAGGCTGCATCTATTTTGTCAACGTTAACAGTAACGCGCATCAACATGATATGATCCGCGCTTTTATACGCTGCTATCAGTAAGCGCCCTTGTGCCATGTACGAAGGTCCTTAATTTTTTCAGAAGCCTTTTCTATTTTGTCATTTATAAGCATTTTGTGTATAATCGAGGCGTATCCATCAATTATCATTTTGGAGGGACTTTATGGCATACTGCACGAGATGTGGCAAAAAATTGTTTGAAGGTTCGGTATTTTGCTATTCTTGCGGTGCCAAGGCAGCGCCCGCAACGCTCCCGCCTTATTCACCTCCCAATAATAGGCCCGTTTACCGCGAACCTCAGCCGCCACGCAAAAGCAGCGGAGCCACCTTCCTGAACACCGGACTGGGCTTTGTGCTGATTGGCGTTTTGCTTATAGCCGTTCAAGTCCTTTTCTTTTCGACCCCGATGGCTATAAGTCAGGGGAACATTCGCAACGTGTTCCTGCATTTTGCGCTCCTCGTATCCCTGGCCTTTGGCTCTGTGCTGGCTGTTCGGGCCAAGGGCCCGGACCTGTCAATCGGCGCTGTGACGGCCCTCTCCGGCATTATTATCAGTCTGGTCGTACAGTCAGGCGGGTCATGGTTTGTTGGACTGCTGCTTGCCATCGTGGCTGCCGCTGCTATCGGCGCTGTCAACGGGCTGATCAACGCACTGATGCCGGTACAGTCCGCTGGGCTGTCCGTGTTCATTTCCGCCGTGGTGACGTTTGTCGCCTCCTTCGTCGTGCGCCAGCTGGCGGGTGCCCTGTCCGGCGGTTCCCGCACCGCAGTGGATCTGCCGGCCATGGAACTGGTTCTGCCTTTCATGATACTTTTGCTCGTTTCATTTATACTGGCTTTTTTCCTGAATTTCGGCACAAAGTTGGGTACGCCGGTTTATAGTAACAAGCGTCCCGTAGGTCTGTGCATCGGCGCTTACATAACCAGTGCTGTGATTGCAGCCTTGGTCGGTTTCTGTTTTCTTATTCGACTCAGAGTAGCCAGTCCAACCATGGGTTCGGGTTATGAGATCTATATACTGTTTGTATTTGCCTGTATTATGTCCAGCCGTGCGCTGGACAACCGGGCGGCCCCCGTTTTGTTTGCGCTGATGCCCGCTGTTATCTGGAGCTTGTTGAATAACGCGTTCCTCTTGCAAGGTTTACCAACTTATTCTCAGGATATTATTTTTATCATTCTGACCGTTATCATTCTGGCCGCCGCCTTCATCAGCCACCATCAGAAAAAGGACAAGTCCAACGAAGCCTTAGGGTCCTGATCCGCTTGTCAGAAAAGCGCCAGTGCTCCGGCACTTCTTGTTTTCTGCTGCCAAACCGTGTCTTTAATTCGGCAGATAATCCTCCCGCACCGGCGCGAACACCTCAACAGCCACCGAGTCTTCCAGCACCTTTGCCCCGTGCACCACGTCACCCGGCACCAGCCATGAATCCCCCGGCTGTATGTCGTACGCAACGCCGCCGATGCTGAGTACCATATGCCCGGATACCAGATACCCCGTCTGTTCTTGCGGATGGCTGTGCATCGGCAGGTCGGCGTCCTTCTCCAGCGCAAACTCTGTCATCAGCGTATTCACGCCATATATCAGCGTCTTGCGCTTTATGCCCGCCGCCGCCTGAATATAACCGTTGTCCGCCGCTTTGCTGTAATGATCCATTTCTTTTGTCTCCTTTGTATTGTACTATCATCTTACCTCAGGCCGTCTTTGTTCTCAACATTTCCCCTGCCATTAAAAAAGCGGCTGCATCGCTGCCACCGCTTCGATAAGTCCCATATTTCAGCCGATCACCGGTATCGTGGAAAGCCCTTGCTCCAGCATGTCGTCGGTATATTCAAAATCCTGCAGCTTGCCGGTGAGATACTCGTCATATGCCGCCAGGTCGAAATCGCCGTGGCCCGAGAGGTTGAAGAATATCGTCTTGGCTTCGCCCGTCTCCTTGCATTCCAGCGCTTTCTGGATGGCATACGCAATGGCGTGAGACGATTCCGGCGCGGGCAGTATGGTCTCATTGCGGGCAAACAGCACCGCCGCCTTGAACACATCCGTCTGCTTCACCGCCGCCGCGCCCACAAAGCCATCGTGATACAGCTGAGACAGCAGCGCCGAGTCGCCATGGTAACGCAGGCCGCCGGCATGGATGCCTGCCGGAATAAAGTCATGCCCCAGCGTATACATCATCGTGATGGGCGCCATCTTGGCCGTGTCGCCAAAATCATAGGCGAATTTGCCCTTGGTCAGCTTGGGGCAGGCCGCCGGTTCAATGGCGATAAATTCCGTGCTGGCGCCGTTTTTCAGCTTGTCGTGCAGGAACGGGAACGCGCAGCCGGAGAAGTTGGACCCGCCGCCGTTGCAGCCGATCACGATGTCCGGATACTCGTCGATCTTTTCGAATTGCTTCTTGGCCTCCAGGCCGATCACCGTCTGGTGCAGAATCACGTGATTGAGCACGCTGCCCAAAGCGTAGTGCGTGTCTTCACGCATGACGGCGTCTTCCACCGCTTCGGATATCGCGATGCCGAGGCTGCCAAGGGAATCCGGGTCCTTCGCCAGTATCGAGCGGCCCGCGTTGGTCAGCGGCGACGGGCTGGCGATGACGTTCGCGCCATACGTCTGCATCAGCGTCTTGCGGTAAGGCTTCTGGTCGTAGGACACGCGCACCATGTAAACGGTGCACTCAAGGCCGAACATCTGGGTCGCGATGGACAACGCGCTGCCCCACTGGCCCGCGCCCGTTTCGGTGGACAGGCGCTTGATGCCCTCTATCTTGTTGTAAAACGCCTGGGGGATGGCACTGTTTAGCTTATGGCTGCCCGAAGGGTTATTGCCTTCATATTTATAATAGATCTTCGCCGGTGTGCCCAGCGCCTGCTCCAGCCGGTATGCACGGATCAGCGGCGATGGACGGAACGTGGCGTAGATGTCCCGCACTTCCTTGGGGATGTCTATATACCGCTCGGTGGACATCTCCTGCTCGATCAGCGCCTTGGCGAAAAGCGGCTCAAGATCGCCCGGCTGCGCGGGCTGCTGCGTCATCGGGTTTAAATAAGGAAGCGGAGGGTTTGGCATATCCGCAGCAATATTATAATACTGCTTCGGCAGTTCATCCTCAGATAAATAAATTCTGTTGGGAATCGGCTTCATGCTCTCTTCTCCTCTATTCATGCTATTTTTTGTCCACAAAGAATAACATCTCGTCTTATCTCATCTCATCTGCGGGCCTGCGCCCAATCAAGAAATGCATTCCTGCTGAACTTTTATCAGTATATGATAAGGATAACTTTTGTGTCAATACACATCATACAAATATCTCACATTCGTACCTTCTCTCCGCCTAACTAGAACGGCCAACAGCGAGCTTTTTTGTCTGTACGAATTTTGTTTTTTATTCGCGTTTCCGCATATTGTGGCGCCATCGCGCAAACCATAATCAAAAGGAGGTCATTTGATATGATCAGTTTAAACCAAAAGGAAACGTCACTGCTGAACGACCAGAAGAAGCACGAGGAGCTGTGCATCAAAAAGTACAGCAGCTATGCCAGCCAGGCCTCGGACGCCCAGCTCAAACAGCTGTTCACAACCCAGGGCCAGCAGGAGCAGCAGCATCTCGATTCGCTCAATCAGATACTCGCGGGCCAGCTTCCCGCCACAGGCGGTCAGCAGGGCGGCCAGCAGAATCAATCGCCACAAGTCCAACCAAACGCCCAGGCCTTCCCGCCCATTCAGGCCGGAAGCCCATCTGCCCAGGCGGACGCCGTGATGTGTGAGGATCTGCTGTCCACAGAAAAGTATGTATCGTCCACCTACAACACGGCGATATTCGAGTTCCGCGATCCCGGTGTCCGTCAGGTACTCAACCACATTCAAAAGGAAGAGCAGGAGCACGGCGAAGGCATCTACGCCTACATGGCCAGCCATGGCATGTATCAGGCTTAATTTGCAGCGATAAAAGCGCGTCTGTACGGCGCGCTTTTAATACCTGTTAAATCACTTATCATCCCGTTTATCCGAGTTGTTGTCACTGTTATCCGCCTCGCGGTCATCATTTGTTATGTCTTCGTCTTCATCATCTGTCTTGATGTCGATCTTAACGTCCTTATCATCCTGGTCGTCTTCCTCCTGATCGTTCCAAACTTTCCAGCCCTTCTCCTTTTCGGACAGCGCAAAGGCAATGCAGAACACACGCAGGCTGATATCGAACGATATACTGATGTTCGGCTCGTCGCCCAAAGGCTCGTTCTGCAATCCGATATAGAACGTGAGGTTTTTTCGTTTCAGTATGTCGTCATCGCTCAACGGCTCTCACCTGTCACTTGCATTGTCCCTATAAAAATATGAATACCAGGCGTGCAATAGACATGCGCGGGACAGAGCCTAAAGCGAAGTGGTCAGCCACTGCCGCTGGGCCTGCTGCCACCGCTTATACAACAGTCTCGCCACCAGCGACGGTGGCACCATTGAGCCGAATATACTCAGCGTGCGGTTGATCACGCCGGGAATGTAGATACGCCGTCCGGCCATCACACGCGATATCGTGCGCTGCGCCACCAGCCCCAGCCCGTTGGTCGTGAGGCTGCCCCATATCCCCTGCGCGGCGATGCCGTGCAGCGCTTCCTGCGTCGTTGCCAGGCCTCCGGGGCATAGCGCCATCACGCGTACGTTTTCATATTTCAGCTCCTGCCCCAGCGCGATGGAGAAATCCAGCAGGAATCGTTTGGACGCCGCGTACGTGGCCTTGAGCGGTATCGGATACAGCGAAGCCAGGCTGGAGACGTTGACGATGTAGAACTTCTCCGCCTTTTTGCGGACGGACAGCGCCGCGTGCGTCACGCGCAGCGTCGCCTCGATGTTCAGCCGCACGATGTCGGCGATCCGCTCGCCCGGCTGCATCGTGAAGCCGCCCTCGTGGTCAATCCCCGCGATGTTGAGCAGCATGTTCGGCCTTTTCTCCATGCCTCCAATCCTCTCAAACATCCCGGCCGTCTGGTCCGCGTCCGTGATGTCGCACACATGCGTGTGCACCGTTGCGCCATACTGCCGCTCCAGTCCCAGACGGATGGAATCCAGACCTTGCGCGGATATATCCGTCAGAAACAGCGCGAATCCCCTTCGCGCACATTCGGACGCCATCGCGCGTCCCAGCCCGCCGCACGCCCCTGTGATCAGCACCATCATATCTCTTCACCTCCGAATTTCATTCCGCAAAGCTGCTCGGACAACTCGAACAGCCTCTTCGCGTCCGCCGCGTCGTCCGCTCTTTTGCTGTATGCCGCCGGGCGGCAACCGTGATAATACAGCCCTTCCGGCGCTGGCTGACGGCTGCACAGGTACGCGTACGTCTGCGCGGGCACTTCAGGCTCAACGCCTTTCTTGCGTCTCAGGTTCCAGAACGCGCCCACAATGCCGCCCGTGTCCTTGCTGCCGATCCCGGTATTGACCAGGCCGGGGTCCACCACGTAGGCCTTCACCGCGCTTTGCCGCCTGTTCAGCTCCGCCGCGAACAGCATGTTGCACAGCTTGGATTGCTTGTAGGCCATCAGGCAGCTGTAGTGCCGCTTATACATCACGTCGCCCCAGTGCATGCGCATCATCTTGTGCGAATTGCTGCCCGTCATCATCACACGCCCGCCCGCCTTCTTAAGATAAGGCCATAACCTGTGCGTCAGCAGGAACCCGGCCAGATGGTTGAGCGCGAACTGCAGCTCATAGCCGTCCGCCGTGGTGGTATACCAGTTGCGCACACCGCCCGCGTTGTTGACCAGCGCCCATAGCCCGTCGTCACCCAGCATCCCGATAATGGCGTCCGCCACCTGATGCACGTCGCTCTGCTTGGACAGGTCACCACAGACATAGTCCACCTGCGCGTCCGGCAGCGCGCTGATCAATTCCGCCTTCGCTTTATCACACTTCTCGGGAGATCGGCCCACGCCGATCACGCGCATCCCCTGCGCCGCGACGGCCCGGGCCGATTCGAAGCCGATGCCCGAGGTCGCGCCCGTGATCACCACTGTCTTCATTTTAGTTCTCCTTCCAGCGCGTCCAGCACAGGCTGTGGCGTGTATATCGTCAGCTTCATCTCATAGGGCTGCGGGAAAAACCCCAGAAAATCAGCGGCAAACGGTTTTTCTTTTATGGTGAGATCGCCGTCTTCCATGCTGACGTCCAGCACATCGCTCATGTCGATCTCGTCGGGCCGCCATGCTTTCACATAGGCCTCCACACGGCATTCCTCTGACGGGACCAGCGTCACCTGCGCCTGTACCGTCTCCAGACTGACCGCGTCCGGCGCTGCATCGAACACATAAGTCTGTGACGTTTCCCGCGAGTACATCATCCCCGTACCGATAGTGGCGCCCAGCATTGCGGCCAGGCCCACCGTACCCACGATCAGCAATATGATAAACAGCTTCGTCGATTTTTTCATATGATTGCCTTCTTTCCCGCGCTTCTCTGCATCATGCGCTTCACCAGCAGCGGCAACGCGCCAAACAGCTTGCGCCACAGTTTCACCAGTCCTTTGCAGAACAGCATACCCGCCGACCCCAGCATCAGGGCCGCGAAGAACGCCGTCACCGCCCACATCGGATATCCCTTGATAATCTCACCGGTCATCACTGCGAGAGAACCCGCGCCCGCCAGCACCACACTTGCAGCTCCCGCATACAGCGACACCATCACCGACAGGCAGGCGAAGTATAGCATGGCCGCCAAAATCCCGCCGCCCACTTTGAAGCTTAAAAACGCACCGATCATCCTTATCGAAGCCTTAACGCCACGGGATTCATGCGCCCTCCCGGCTGCGCCCATTGCCGAGAACATTTTCGCCAGCTGTTCCGGCTCGCCCAGCGCTTTTGCGATCTGCTCCTCCGTCTTGCCGGACGCCAGACCGATCTCGAAGTGCTCACGGTAATCCTGCAATATATCCTGCTTCTCTTCGGCGCTCATGTGCCTGAGACTCTTCTCAAGCTGCGTTAAAAATTCATTCATCGTCGCCCTCCATAAACAGCGCCACATTGTGCGCAAAGCTCTCCCATTCCTGCCGAAGCTTGCTTCCGGCCTCCCGCCCTTTTTCCGTCAAACGGTAGTATTTGCGCGGTGGCCCGCCGGATTCGTCCGACAGATATGTTTCGCATAGCCCATCGCTTTTCAGCTTGCGCAACAGCGGATAAAGCGTGCCCTCGGCGATCTCAATGCGTGAGGAAATCTTCTCCGCCAGCTCATATCCGTATGCGTCCCGCCGGGCCAGGTAACAAAGTACGCAAAGCTCCAGCACGCCTTTTTTAAACTGCGCGTTCATTTCCACCCTTTCTGATCATTGTCTACTACTGTATTTTGTTCAGTAGATAGACTATAGCACAAACTACTGAACAATGCAATATAGTTTTGGCCTGACTTCTCACATTTTTTTTTATTATGAATAGTCTAAATTAAGCTTCGCGCTTAGAGGTGGTGAAAATATATGTTTGCAAATAACGATTGTCTCCCGCTCCTTCTTTATCTTTGCTGCTGCCGTGGCGGCTGGAACAACTGCGGCTGTTTCGATAACTGTGGCTGCGGCTGGGGAGGCGGCTGCGGAAATGGCTTTGGCTGGGGCAACAACTGTAACTGGGGAGGCGGCTGGGGAGGCGGCCCAGGAAACTTCGGACCCGGTCGCTGCCGTGGATGCGGCTGTGAACTGGGCGGCGGCGGCCGAGGCTGGAACAGTTGGTGGAGCCGCTGCTGAAAGCTTCCATATCTATATATGACCACAAAGGAGTATCTCCCGATACTCCTTTACTATGATACATTCTCTGGTATCTTTTAATAACTTTTATTCTGACAGTACAATCAGCCGCCGTTTGTGCCGCTCTTCTGCTTGGTTTCCTTGATCCGCACGTATTTGTGCGAGTTGTTGGGGCTGCTCGTCTTGCGGGTCTGGATCTCGAACTGCTTAAGCGACGATACGAACGGCGTCAGCTTCGAGAATCCGTAGTTGCGCGTGTCAAAATCCGGGTAACGCTTGTTCAGCAGCTTGCCCACCTGCCCGAGATACGCCCAGCCGTCCTCGTCCGAGCTCTCAGTGATGATCACCTTGAGCGCTTCGATGATCTCCTCGCGGCTGGCCATGCCCTCCTTGGCGGGCTGTGGCTGTTTTGTGCCGCCGTTGGTCGGCGCTTCCTCCTTGGCGGGCGGTGCGGGTGTGGAGAGCACCTCCAGATACTTGAATATCTCGCACGCCGCGATAAAGGGCGTCGGCGTCTTCTTCTCACCCATGCCGATCACATACATGCCCGATTCGCGCAGACGCGCCACCAGACGCGTAAAGTCGCTGTCGCTGGACACGATGCAAAAGCCCTCCACGTTACCCGAGTACAGGATGTCCATCGCATCGATGATCAGCGCGGCATCCGTCGAGTTCTTGCCGGTGGTGTAGCTGTACTGCTGGATAGGCGTGATCGAGTTGGACAGCAGCACGCTCTTCCACGAGGCCAGCTGCGGCTTCGTCCAGTCGCCGTATATGCGTTTGTAGGTGGGTGTGCCGTGGTTCGCTATCTCGTCCAGTATCGGCTTGACGTACTTGTCTGATACGTTATCCGCATCGATCAACACCGCAATCCTTTTGTCTTCCATTCAAATCTCCTGCTTCTTTTGTATATATACACGATATCCATAAACACAGTTTATTATACCCTGTCCAGCTGCTGCGGGCAAGGCGTCCGGCGTATCTCAGGCCTGTCGCTTTCTGCTGCTTAGCAGGCCTTTCAACAGCAGGGCCGCCACACTGACGCTCTGCTTTTTGTACGGCACGCCCGCCAGCATCAGCTGCTCCACCCGCAGGCTGTTCAGCTTGGATACCGGCACATCGTAGGGGTTTTGGGACAGTATCACCATATCCGCGATCTTACCCGGCTCCAGGCTGCCTCGTTCCTTCTCATCAAACGTCGTCCAGTAGCCGTTGTATGTCGCCATACGCAGCGCGTCAGATACCGAAACGGAGTGCTCGGGCACCGGGTGGTTGCACGCATTGTGGATCCACTTGACAGGATCGGGCCGTGTGCAGGGCGCGTCGGAGCCCATCGACTGCACGATGCCCATATCCAGCGTTTTTTTCAGCGGGCCCAAACGTTCCGATCTCTGCCCCAGCAGGCTGATAACATGCCAGATCGGCTCCAGCGGCCAGTCATAAAATATCGGCTGCACGGGCAATTGGATGCCGTACGTTGCGCATATGTCCAACCCCTGGTCCGTGGTCAGAAAAGCGTGGATGATGCCGTGCCGGTGATCCTTGCGGGGGTAGTCGTCCAGTGCGGCCTTCAGCGCGCGTGCCGCCTGGTCGAACGCCGCGTCGCCCACGGCGTGCATCTCGATCTGCAGCCCGGCTCTGTTGGCCTTCCTGCAGAAATCCGTCACCTGCTCGTCGCTGTAGAACAGCACGCCACGGTTATCCGTCCCTTCATACGGCTCCAGCAGCGCCGCGTCCAGCGAGCAGAACGAACCGTCCAGCGCATTCGCGAAGCACCCGCCCACCCGTCTGAATCCCCGCCTTTTCGCC
Organism: Bacillota bacterium; assembly: GCA_023428025.1. Classification (GTDB taxonomy): domain Bacteria; phylum Bacillota; class Clostridia; order Christensenellales; family SZUA-584; genus SZUA-584. Next base: position 117,539 of record JAEYZN010000028.1, on the reverse strand, counting down.
TTGGCCGCATTCATCGTCTGGTAGAACACCCGCAGCTGAAAGCCCCGGCCAATGCCCCGGGCAAATATCCGCTCCATTTCCACATCCATATCCAGCAGAAAGCCCACGCCGCTCACCGTATGCACCATGCCGACGCCCTTTTCGGCCACCGCGTCCACCGCGTTGATCATGCTCTTCACCAGAGACAGCACCGATACGGAGCTGGTCGCGAAGTCGCTGATGGCGTAAAAAGCCTCCTGCCGCATCTCGCCCGTCTCCGCGTTATAGCCGCGCAGCGTCCTGACGCGCTTGGGCAGCCTGTCCATCAACGCCTGATTGACGATACAGCTGTGCCCCTCGTACTTGACGATCATGATGGGTCTGCTGGCGGACACCTCGTCCAGGTCCGCCCGGCAGAGCAGCCGCTTCTCTTCCACCGCGTGCGGCGACGCGCCAAACGCCAGCACCACTTTTCGTCTGCATCCCACCACATACGCCTTCAATATGGAGATAATTTCTGCATTACTGTGTACATCCGTCAGGTCCGGGCAGTCTGCGAACACCGCGTGGCTCACAAAGTGCGCGTGCGTATCCACAAAGGAGGGCAGCAGCGCCCTCTCACCCAGGTCGGTGACCGGCTGGCCTCTCAGCTCTTCGGGAAGCTTGTCCCCCACAAACATGATCCTGCCATTGTTCTCGGCGAGGTAACGCGCCACGGTATTATTCTCGTCACAGGTGATGATATGGCCTTTGTATATGTTCACAGCATTTCCCCCGGCAGCCAAATAGCCTTTTACATTCGTTTTATTATAGCATATATTTCCACATACCTCAATAGGCCTCACAGGCTGGATATTTGGACAAAAAAAGAGCTCCAGGGCATATCGGAGCTCGGACATGAAGGAATATGATGGAGGAAATTAACTTATGCAGCCGGTATACTCTTGCGAATACACCGGCTGCCGGGTCGCGTATTGACCCCGCGGCATGCACATATAAATCACATGCCGCAGGCTTGCCCGTTTTTACAGCTCTGTCGTCTCCCAGCCGAACACGCGGCTGAGCTGGCGCAGCTGCGGCGTCACGTCGCCCGAGATGATCAGCGAATGGTGCGAACACAGCGCGTCCATCACCTTGTGGCCGTCCGCATAGCGGATCAGCGCGCCGTTCCGGCAGTCGGAGCCCGGATACTGCACGTAGTCTTCGATCTCGGCCTTGATGATGCTTAGCTTCTTGAAGCCGGGGTATATCTTCGCGAGCGTCACCGGCCCCTTGGGCAGCTGCGCGTCCACCATGATCGCGTCGTCGTTCACAATACCCAGCACCTTGGGCCGCAGCGTCCACTGGTCGCAGAACGGACGGGACGTCAGCCCGAAATAACCGCAGTGCACGCCCAGCGCGTGGTTGTCCGGGTCGTCGATGTCCGGGAACTTATCGATTTTCTCGTGCGCCAGCGCCGCCATACCTACCAGGAACGGATACAGGTTGGTCATCATCACCGGCTTTTCCATCGACCGGTATAGGATGTATGTGGACAGCAGCGTCAAGGTATCGCCCTCGCACGCGTATATGATATTGTCGCGCTCAAACAGCATGTTCCACGCGAGGCACGGCGTGGTGTCGCAGTAGAAGGACTCGTTCAGGCAGTTGGCGCCCACGCCCGCCACGCCGCCGATCTCGCCGATCACGCGCTTCACGGCGATGTATATCTTGACGGCCTTCAGGAAGCAGACTTCGGAGACGCCTTCCTGATTGATATTCCAGTCCGCGCTCACCTGACGCGCTTCGTCGTCCGGAATGTTGCGCGCGTTTTCGCACAGCTCCTTCCAGCTGCGGTAAATCAGCTCGCAGCCAAACGTCTCCTCCATGGTGTCGGTGCTCTGCTTTTCCCACCAGTAGAAACGCTTGAATATATTGGCCTGCATGCCCTCGCCGGGGCTGTCCTGAAACATGAGGAACTTGGCGCCTTCCTTCAGGCTGCGCTTCACGCCCAGCGCCCGCAGCACCGTCTTGGCCATCTCGATGCTGTACGGCGAAAACACCATGAGCCCAAGATCGCGCAGATAGGTGACGATCTCCCAGTCCCACATCTCCACCGTGCCAAACCGGGAGGTCAGCACCACCATGGGCATGCTGTAGGATTTGAGTTCATCGTCGTGGCGGAAGGCCGCGAATATCATCTGCGGAAACACGATCGCGTCCGCTTCCTTCGGCGCGGGCGTACCCACCAGCTGCTCGGGCAAAAACTCGGCGACATCGCCATAGTATTCGCGCAATCTGGCCAGCTGTTCATTGTATTCGCCCACCTCGCGTTCGTTTCTCTCCGCAAAAAACAGCGGCAACAACCTGACTTTCATAAAGGCCTCCTTCATTCATATGATACGATATGTATACTTGCAGGCCGCCGCAGCCATTCGCCGTCTACTCAACGGGCAGCAGGCTGATTTCGCTCCTGTAGGCCTGATACATCTCCTGCCATTGGCTGTTTCTCTCCGGCAAAAATTCGCGCACCTCCACCGAACGGATCAGCGCGCTTCTTGCATCATCCAGAGTCTTGAATTCGCCTAAAGCGATATACTGCACCATCGCGTTGCCAAGGGCTGTGGCTTCCGACGGCCCCGCGTATACCGGCTTGCCGGTGATGTTGGCCGTGAACTGGTTCAGCAGCGCGTTGGACGAACCGCCGCCCACGATATGGATAGCGGGCAGCTCATATCCGCAGGCATATTCGATGCACTCCAGTACATAGCGGTATTTGCAGGCCAGGCTCAAAAGCACGCAGCGCACCACGTCGCCGGTCTCGCGCGGCGCTTCCTTGCCCCTGTTTGTGAAATAGGCCGCGATGAGTTCGGGCATGGGCCCCGGCTGATAAAACAGCTCGTCGTCCGGGTCGAAAAGCCCGCACTCCCATGAAGACGAATCGGCCAGCTCCACCAGTCCGGCAAAGCCCATATCAAGGCCGCGTTGCTGCCAGTAGCGCAGGCACTCCTGCAATATCCAAAGGCCCATCACGTTCTTCAGCAGGCGGATGCGCCCGCCCACGCCGCCTTCGTTGGCCAAGCCATGGCGGCTGCTTTTGGCGTTGATCAGCGGCTCGGCCGTTTCCGTGCCGACGATGGACCAGGTGCCGCTGCTGATATAGGCGAACCGGGGCGCCAGGCTGGGCACCGCCGCCACAGCCGAAGCCGTGTCGTGCTCGCCGACTGTGGTCAGCGTCAGCTCATCCACCGCGAGGTCCCCGCATACGCTGCGCAACAGCTTCCCTACCTTCACGGCTGGCTGTACGATCGGATTCAGCAGCCTTGCGGGGAACGAGATGCACTCCAGCAGCCCCAAGTCCCAGCCGCCCTTCGTCGGGTCATAGCCTTGCGAGACGCTGGCCAGCGTATATTCGGTAAACGCCTCGCCACTCAAAAAATAGATCAGCGCGTCGGGGATAAACAGCAGGCTGTCCGCCGCGGCCAGCACCTCCGGCCTGTTTCTGGCGAGAGACAGCCATTGATAAAGCGAATTCATCCGGTTGAACTGGAGCCCGGTACGGCGGTACAGCTCTTCCCGCGAGATGTATCCGTCCATCACCTCCACAAGGCCCACCGTGCGGCTGTCCCGATAGGTATGCGGCGGCTCGATCATCGCCCCCGTCCTGTCCAGCAGCAGAAAATCGTTGCTGAACGCGTCAATACCCAGGGATGTATAACCACGTCCCGCCGCAGCGATGCCGGTTTTCACCCCTTCGAGAAGCGCAAATATATCCCAGTAAAGGCTGGGTCCCATCGGAATCGGCTTGTTGGCGAACCGGTGCAGCGCTTCAAGAGAGAGCTTTCCGCCCTCCAGCGAGGCGCCGAAAACCCTTGCGCTCGAACCGCCGATATCGCAGACGATCACGCTATTTTTGCTCATACGTTCAATATCAGATCAGTTTTCCCAGCAGATTGCAGACCGCGTCTCCTTCAACACGCTCCACGACGGAAAACGCCTGCTCGATGTGTTTGCCCACCGCCACGGTGCCATGATAAGGCAGCAAGCCGCAGAGACCGGTGTTTTTCAGCTGCTCGCGCTTGGGCAGAAAATACTCGTACGCGTTTTCGGCCAGCTCCATGCTGTAGGCCTTGGCCTGATGGATAAGGCCGGTCTCACCCATCTTCAGCGTGGCTTCCGTCACCTGCGGGATCGGCTTGCAGGCCGCCACATACACCATCGTGTAAAACGGATGGGCATGGATAACGCCGCCCACCTCGGGGATGTTCTTCAAAATCAGGGCGTGCATCCGCCCTTCGCGGGAGAACTTGCCCGTTCCTTCGAGGATATTGCAATCGTAGTCGATCAGCAGCGGCTCTTCAATGCCGATGCGGCAGTGCTTGTGCTCGCTCATCATCGACGGGGACAGCAGAATGCGGTTGTCGTCCACCCGCATCGCGATATTCCCGCCGGCCGCGTTGGTCAGGCGGCGTTCCCAAAGATCACTGACTATCTGCAGGACTTTCCTGCGTTCTTCCATATATTGCACGTTTATTTCTCCAATTTGATGATTTCTATTTGGTCGCACAGCGCCATGGCTGTATCCCTGTCAAAGCCGACCGACAGCGGGTTCAATGCCTCCGCGCCACCGCACGCCGCCGCAAGGGCCAGCGCGGGCAAAGCCGGATAATCATGCTTGATGGCATACACCAGGCCGCTCAAATACGCGTCCCCGCACCCCACCGTGTTCTGCGCCTCCACCTTTGCGATGCCCGCGCGGTAGAAGCTGTCGCCAAATTTGACGATGCTACCGCGGCTTCCCATCGACACCGCAACGATCTCAATGCCATACTTATCCAGGCTATGGATCGCGTCCATGATCTGTTCATCCGTGTCCGTCGGCATGCCGGTCAGTTCCGCCAGTTCCTCCGCGTTGGGCTTGATCAGATACGGTTTTTTCTCCACGCCGGACCTCAGAGACGCTCCCGCGCTGTCCAGCACGACGCGCACACCCTTGGCCAGGGCTACGTCCAGCATGTTGTCCTGGAGTGAAAAACCCGCGCCATACGCAAAGTTGGACGCGTCGCCCGAGATGATCACATACTCCGCGCCAATCGTCAGCGCGTCATACCGCCGGGCAAATGTCTCGAGCACCTCTGCGGGCACCTCCGGTCCCCGTTCGCAAATCAGCGTGCTCGTCTTGCCGTCCAGCAGTATATAGTTCGTGCGTGAATCACCCCGCTCAGAAAAAACAAAGTCGCAGACAACGCCCAGCTCTTCCAGGCTTTTGATGATCTGCCGGCCTGTCGGCCCCATCGCGATACCCGTCGCGATGCTCTTTTCGTTCAGGCAGGCCAGATTGGCGGACACATGCGTGCCCTTGCCGCCCACACAGTTTTCGCGGCGGCATATTCTGTTCGTTACATTAAACTGAAACCCGTCAACAAACATCAACCTGTCCATCGCGGGGTTCAAAGTCACAGTCAATATCATATATAACCTCGTCCCGGAATACCCCCGCTGCTGCCAGCGAATATCCCTGACCGTAAGATAAAATGATGTTACGGGGACCGCCCATTTCCGGATCAGCCCCCGCAACATATAATATAATTAGAAGTAAACGCGCTCCGTCAGTTCGGGGCAGACAAACACCTTCACCAGGCTGTTCTGCTCTCTGATCTCTTTGAGCGCCGTTTCCAGCTCAGCCAGCGGCACCGCCATGGAGAACATCGGCTTCGGATCGATGATGCCGTACTTGAGAAGCGTGATGGCCTCGCCCCAGTTGTTGCCGATGCCCGCGCAGGAGCCGCTCACCTTTTTCTCGCCCAGCACGAACTCGTACGGTTCCAGCGCCGCCGTCTGGCCCTGTGCCGCAATACCGAACGCTTCCACTTTGCCGCCGCGGCGCAGCATCTGGAACGCCTGCTCGTATGTCTTGGTGGAACCCACCGCTTCGATCACGTAGTCCACGCCGATGCCGCCCGTGAGGCGCTTCACTTCCGCCACCACGTCCGGCACTTCCTTGATGTTGATGGTGATATCCGCGCCCATCTTCTTCGCCGTCTCCAGGCGTGCCGGGTCGTCGCCGATCACGATAACGGGAGCGCAGGCTCTCGCCTTCGCCAGCGCGCCATGCAGGATGCCGAGGCCACAGCCGATGACCGCGACGGACGAACCGATCTTGGCGTCCATGCGCTGGGCGGCGTGGAGCACCGCGGTCAGCGGTTCCACAAACGCGGCGGTGTAATCGTCCATCTCGTCGGGCAGCACGTAGCAGTTCTTCCACGGCGCCTTCACGTATTCGGCAAAGCCGCCGTCCGTGTGGATGCCCAGCTGCGTGAACGTCTCGCAGAGCAGGCCGTCGCCACGGCGGCAGAAATAGCAGGTGCCGCAGGTCAGGCAGATGTCGGCCGCCACGCGGTCGCCCACCTTGAGGCCCTTGGCGTTCTTGCCCACCTTGGCAATTTCGCCCCAGAACTCGTGACCGGTGATCATGGGCAGCTTGTCAGCGGCGTACTTGCCGGTGTAGATGCTCCAGTCGGAGCCACAGATGCCGCAAACCTTGATCTTGATGAGAACTTCGTCATCGTTGATCTGCGGGACCGGGACTTCCGTATATTCCATCTGATAGGGCGCTTTCACCACCTGGGCTTTCATCATCTCAGCCATAATATACCTCCCTTTTGATTTTGTTCCTATATATAATCAGTCTCTCGGATTGTTGAAGATCTTGTCGCGGCGGCCTTCATAGGGCGCTTTGATGATCAGCGGCTTTAAGTACGGCGCAACCTTCTCCACGCCGTCGCCCACGCTCATCGTCACGTCTTCGTGCTCATAGCTCAGCACATAGTCGTAGCCCACCATCGACAGTTCGGTGATGACCTTCTTCCACGGCACGCTGCCCCAGCCGGGGATGCGGAACCGGAACGCGCGGTCGATGCGCTGCCAGTCGCCCTGCATCAGGATGCCGCCGCGCTGAATGTTGTGCTCCACGATTTCGCCGTCTTTGGCGTGCACATGGAAAATGCGGCTGCCCAGCTCGTCGATGAAGTTCTCGACGCGCAGTCCCAGGTAGATGAGGTTCGCGGGGTCGAGGTTGAAGCCGAAGTTCGGGTGGCCGCCCAGCAGCTCGATCGCTCTCTTGGCCGTATGGATGTCATAGATCATGTTGTTGGGATGCGGTTCCACTGCGAACTTGACGCCGTATTCCTTGAACTTATCCATGAGCGGTCCAAACACTTCGGCGAATTCCTTCTCCATCTTATCCCAGCCGTCCGCGCTCGGGAACGGGAAGTAACGGCCCCAGTTGGTGACGCCGGTGAAGCCGTTGACGACGGGCACTTCCAACGCGTTCGCCGCCTGCACCGTCTTCAAAAGGTTCTCGATGCCGTATTTCACCTTTTCTTCCTTGGTGCCGGGGCACAGCTTGTCGGTGTCCTCGGTGTGCGGCCCCAGAATCAGCAGGGAATCCGCATGGTTGGAAAGGCCGGAGATCTCGACGCCGTAGCTGTTCAGCGCTTTCTTCAGCTCGCTGGCCTTGCCGGGCTTTAAGATCTCATCGCAGTTCAGCTGCTCACAGCCGCTGTACGCCGGGATCTCCATCATCTCGTAGCCGTACTGGACCATGATCTTGGCGACTTCTTCCAAAGAAAGATGCGCATAGTTCGCCGCAAAAAAACCTAATTTCATTCTGCTTTCTCCTCAACTTTCCTTGTTATTTGAATCACGTATGCATCGTGCGCAGAGGCCCGAACTCTTTTCTGGTCTTCACGAGCACTTCTGTGTAGTGCTTGTTGTACGTGCAGCAGCCGATCTCTCTCTGGCGGATGAGCAACTCCAGGCAGTTGTCGCAGATGGTGCACCATTTGATCTCATTCTCGCGGCCTTCACGCAGCTTCAGGGGCAGCAGCGGATCGGCATAGGACTGGCGTCCAAGGGCGATCATATCCACCTTGCCTTCTTGGATAAACTTGGAGCCGTAGAAGAACATCGAGTTCTTTTCCTGCTCTGTCGCAAGGCAGCCGTTCTTGCCGTTTCTGAACACCGAATAGTTGGAACCGATGATCGCCGCGCTCTTGGCCGCTTTCTTGAATTCCTTGGCCCACGTGGGATGCAGGTAAGCAAAATACGGCGCGTGCTTATCAGCCTGCGTGATCGCCACCGTGATGGACGGGCTGCCGCCTGACTGCACGAAGTACTGGGCGCCGCGCTCTTCCAGGCCGCGGACCAGATCCAACGGTTCCGTGAGGTCGATGATCGGCGAATCGGGGCCTTCCGTACCGAAACCGCCCGGGAAGCCTTCCCACGCAGAGATTTTGGAACCGATCAAAAAGTTCTTGTCGTTGATCTCTTTGCTGATCCGCTCATACAGGTCGAACGCGAAGCGGCGCCTGTTTTCCCATGAACCGCCGTATTTCCACTTGCGGTCGTTGTACGGGCGCAGTATCTGCGAACCGAGGTAGCCGTGGCACAGCTTTAAGTCAATACCGTCCGCACCCGCGTCGTACGCGATGCGCGCGGCCAGCACAAACCGGTCCATGATTTCGTCCACTTCTTCTTCTGTCAGCACTTCACCGCCAAAGCCGGGCAGCGGCTTCACTGTCACACGGCGCGAGAATTCCGGATTGCTGAGTTCGCCCGAGTGCGTGAGTTGGAACACAAACAGCGTGTCGGGATTGATCTTCTTGAGATCTCCCACGAATTTCGCCAAAGGCTTGGTATTCTTGGGCATGATGGCCAGTTGGTGCATCCGGCTGCGGCTTTCATCCGTCACCGTGATGGCTTCCAGCGTAACCATGCCCGCCTCGCCTTTGAACAGGTTGGAATAACGCTCAACGGTCAATTCTGTCGGGTTGCCGTCGTCATCCGCATCGGTGCACTCCATGGCCTGGATGAAAAATCTGTTCTTGCATTCCCTGGTTCCGATGTTGATCGGGCTGAGCAATACATCCTTGTAACGATCCATAAGCATTCCTTCTTTCTTTATAATAGTATCTGTGCTAGAAAAATAACCGCTGCCTATGCAATGCTGCTGCTTGGTAAAGTGGCTTTACTATGCAGTTTATCCTGAAGAGTCGCTTTCAGATAAAAAAGGCATGAAGCCGTTTTTTTCTTCATGCCTGTATCATAATTCATTTTTTTGAACGTGTCAATAATTTTTATCGTGTCATTTTACGGCGTCGTTCAATTTTCTCGCGGCGTCCCTGAGCGCCTCTTTCGGCGTCATCCTTTTCTCCAGCGCGGCATGCACCGCGTCGCCGATAATCTGCTCCAAAACCCCTTCAGATACGCTTTCTCCCCTGGCATTACGCGGAATGGCGCGCCGTTTGGTGCACGCAAAAGCGCTGGGCAAGGTGCGGTACCACGGGTATAAATTGTGCAGCTCGCTGCTTTCAAACACCGACCGGTACGGCACAATCCGGCCCAGCATCGCGTTGGGGACCATCAATGATTCTGATGCGGTCCATTTTACAAATTCAAAAGCGTCGCTCTTTTTATCCGAGTAAGCGCTTACGCCGAAAGACCATCCGCCCAGCACGCTCACCTGGCCGGGCAGCAGCGTAAAGCCCACCTTACCCACCACGTTGGAGATGCTCCTGTCCTCCAGCGGTGTGGCATGGTCGGAATACATGGCCATCATCGCCGCGTCTCCGCGCGAGAATATCTCCACCTGCTCATCCCACCAATGCGCCGGCGATTCGGGATTGGCGTAATTGAAGCTTTCCATATATTCAGTCAGCGCTTTTACGCACGCGTCGCTGTCTATCACCGCTTTACCGTTTTCAAACACGCTTCCGCCTTCGGCCCAGGCGCGCGGCAGGAATTCGCACACCGCGCCCGATGCGTTCATCGCGCCCAGCGTCGTGCCATACAGCGTTTCCGACTCAAGGTTGTATTTTCTGGTGAAAAACTTGGCCACGCAGTTGTATTCTTCCCAGGTCGTGGGCACCTTCAGTTCTTTTTTGTTGCGCTCGTAGAACAGCCTTTTGTTTTTGATCTGATCAAAAAGGTCCTTCCTGTAGAACAGCAGCTGTACGGTGTGGCTGAACGGCAACGCAAACAGCCGGTCCCCAAAGAAGCAGTGCTCGCGCAGCACATCGTCCGAAAACATGTGGCCAAGCGCCTGATGGTCTGGATAAAACTCCGTCAGATCCTGCACATAACCGCCAAGGATCAGCTCTTTCATCCACGGCAAGTCCATGGAAAACGCATCATACTCGCCTGACGGTATGCCCCGGTGGACTTCTTTAAGCAGCCGGTTGTACGGCACCTGTTTGAGTTCAAAGTCGATGCCGGTGCTGCGCTTGAAGTCAGCGGCCAGCGACCTTATCGTATGGCTTGAGGGCGAGTCCTGCGTCAGTATGCGGATTTTTCGAAACGCGCCGATATCGTGGCAGCGCGCCGCCGCCAGCCCGCGGCTTTTGGCGCAGGGTACGGATATGCTACGTCCGCCCCGTGTGTCGTCGTTGCGGACGATCTCATCCAGCATATCAAAGGCCGACAGCGCCATCTGCGCGTAAGGCAGCGGCAAAATATGATCTCTCTCGCTTTTGACCTTTGTCCATTCCTCCGCATCCAGGGTGATGAGCTTTATCTTTGAAGCCCTGGGCTTTCCGCCAACCGCCAGCGCGCAGGCGACGCCTTCGCTGAGTACCCGGTCCGTGGTAAATATGACCTGAGGCGGGTTTTCCAGTTCCAATAGCCGGATGGCCGCGCGCATCGCGCTTTCCTTGTTGTTGTTTACTGTCTCCACATATTTGGTGTCGATGGTTTTGCGGGCTTTCTGCATGGCGTTGAAATAGGCGTCCACACACTCCACTTCAAATGAATATTCCTGCGGCCCCGCCACGATCGCAATCCTTTGATATCCCGCCTCAATCTGTTCATGCACGCTGGCCATCACCGTTGAACGCAAATCCATATCCACATTGTTCATCCGGTAGCCCGTCACCTTGCGGTGGATGAACACGATGGGAAGCCCGCCGTCGATCAGCCTGTTGAAGAACTCCGTGTTGTTCGGCTGACAGGTCAGCAAAATCACCCCGTCCGTGCCCATCATCAGCGCCCGCTCTAAAACATTGCACTCGCGGTCAGGCACATCGGCGCATACGCGCAAATAGGCCGCATACCCTTTTTCCGCTGCGTGCCGGTCGATCTCCTCAAATATTTTGGAATAAGCCGCATTGGAAATATCGGGCAGCACCACCTCGATGCGCCCTGTCCGGTTGGTTTTTAAATTCCTGGCCAGAGCGTTGGGCTTATACCCCAATTCGGCAACCGCCTGCTCCACCCGTCTGATCTTGTCGCTGCTGACCGATTTTGAACCGTTCAGAACGTTGGATACCGTGCCATGAGACACCCCCGCCAGCTTCGCGACATCCTTCATTGTGGCCATTTTGTTCTACCCCATTCGATGTTTGTAACGTTATAAGCGAAAATACAACTATTTTTGACTAATGTTGTTGATTCAATCATATCATGTGCATAACGTTTGGCAAACTGTAAAATTAATATCGCCTACAAATTATATTCAAAAAAACCATTTTGGAACCGTTCAAAAAATAAACTATCAAAAAAACGGGCCGAATTCATCAATTTTCATTGGTTTTCATAAAAGGCGGGCAGGATTTTTTTAAGCGGGCAACGAAATTCTCTTCTAACTTTATTCGGTTATAATCATGATTTTTTTAACTTTTATCAAATAACCGCCAATTTTATTGCGTCATTTTTTGTGTATGGTATTTAAAGTTTAAAAAAAACTATTGCATTTGTTGATAACAGCATATAGAATATCAATTGGAACGTGTCATAATTTTTGGATGAGGTTTTATTAATGACAGCAAAAGAAGCCGCCAGGCTGATTGATATCAGCGCTGTAAGAACGCATCATTCTTTTCAAGATATCAACGACATGGTGGAAATTGCCCGCCGTTATCGTTTTATCAATGTTCATACACTGCCCTGCTGGACAAAAACCGTCAGTGAAATGCTGAAAAGCGATCCGGATATACGCGTGGGTGCGCCCGTAGGCTTCCCCGGCGGCGGCCACAAAACACAGGTCAAAATGCTCGAAGCGGAGCAGCTCGTCGCGGATGGTGTCGAAGAAATGGACATCGTGATGAATGTTGGTAGGTTCAAAAACCGTGAATTCGGATATGTATCCGACGAACTCAAGCAGATCATCAGCCTCGCTCCCAAGAGCGTGCTGGTCAAGGTCATCATAGAGCTCAACTGTCTTGAAGACAGCGAACTGGAAGACGTATGCGGCATCGTTGCGGACAGCGGCGCGGATTTCCTGAAAACCGGCACCGGCTGGGTTCCGGGTGACGCCAACATTTCGCGCATCGCACGCATCAAGGACCTGACACGCGGCAAGGTCCAGGTCAAGGCTGCCGGCGGCGTGCGGACCCGCGAAGAATTTGACGCCCTTTTGGCTCTCGGCGTGGAACGCTTCGGCATCAATATCGCATCCGCGCTGTCCATCGTGGAAAGCTTCAACCAGGAGTAGCCGGTATGCAGAACAAAGAGATGATCATTGCTTACGATCTGGGAACGGGCGGCATCAAGGCGTCCTTGTTTGATCTTGACGGCCATTCCTACTGCGATACGTTCAGCCAGTACGATGTGGTTTACACCGGCAGCGATTTCCACGAGCAGTCCCCCGACGTGTGGTACGAGGGCATCTGCAGCACCACCCAGCTGCTGCTCCAAAAGAGCGGCGTCAATCCCCAAAGCGTAGTGGCGCTGTCGATATCCGGCCATTCGCTGGGCGTGGTCCCGGTGGATAAAAACGGGCGTCTGCTTCGTTCCATGACGCCGATCTGGAGCGATACCCGTTCCAAGCAGCAGACAAAAGCCTTTTTTGAAAAGATTGATTACGCCGAATGGTATACAAAGACGGGCAACGGTTTTCCGGCAGAGTGCTATTCCGTATTCAAAATGATGTGGTATCGGGATAACGAGCCCGAATTATATGCCAATACGCACAGGATGCTCGGTTCAAAGGACTACTGCAACCTGAGGCTGACGGGTGCGATGTGTACCGATTATTCCTATGCTTCGGGCAGCGGTGTTTACGATTTGCTGAAAAACAGCTATGACGAGGACTACATCTTCGCGTCGGGCATTCGCCGCGAATTGTTTCCCGAAATCGTGCACTCGCACGACGTTATCGGCAAGCTGACGTCCAAAGCGGCTGCCGAGCTTGGCCTCTCCACCCATGTGCAGGTGGTGGCGGGCGGCGTGGACAATTCGTGCATGGCGCTGGGCGCGCGGGGCATCGAGAACGGCCGGGCGTATATTTCCCTCGGTTCCTCTTCCTGGATCGCTGTGGTCAGCGACAAGCCGCTGGTGGACGCAGGCAAAAAGCCGTTCATTTTCGCACACGTAATCGACGGCATGTACGCTTCCGCGACCAGTATATTCGCCGCCGGTTCCAGCTTCCGCTGGGTGCGCGACGTGCTCTGCCCGGACCTTGTTGAGAAAGAAAAAAGCGGGCTTATACCCGACGCCTATATCGCAATGAACGAACTGGCGGCGCAATCGCCCATCGGCGCGAACAACCTCCAGTTCAACCCCAGCCTCGCGGGCGGGGCCATGATCGAACAGAGCAAGAACATCGTGGGCGGTTTTGTGGGCCTTCAGTTGTCCCACACCCGCAGCGACATGGTGCGTGCGTCGCTGGAAGGCATCACATACAACCTTTGGTACGCGATGACCGTGCTGGAAAGCTGCGGCGTATCGGTGCCGGAACTGCTGATGGTGGGCGGCGGCGCCAAGAGTCCCTACTGGCGGCAGATGTTTGCGGATATTTTTGACCGCAACATGATCAAAACCAATGTCGACCAGAACGCCGCGTCCTTGGGAGCGGCGGCTCTCGCGGCCTTTGGCCTTGGCCTGTGGAAGGACTACTCAACTATCGATAAAGCGCATCAGGTTCAGAGCATTGAAAAACCCGACAGCGCAAACGCGGCTGTCTATCGCCAGCATTATGATATGTCACGCTACATCGCCGGATGGCTTGCGCAAACGGGCGATAAAATCGCAGCAGGCAGGTAACGACTATGAATATCCATGCGTTAGACCATATCGCCGTCAACACGGTCGACATTAACGAGTCGGTCAAATTTTACACTGAGGTCATGGGGTTTGAGGAACTAAAGCGCGTCCCCAACGGCGATAACGTGCTGGTTTATCTGAAAATCAACGAAACCAGCACCATAGAGCTTTTTGACCATGAAAAAGCCATCGGCTACCACGAGCTTCCCGAAGCCGCCTCCGGCGTCGCGCATTTCTGCATGAGCGTCAGCGGCATTGAGGAGTGGAATGAACATTTGAAGAAATACCATGTTGAGTTCACAGTGCCCCTGTGCGCGCTTGAGCATCTTGAAAAAAAGGTTTTGCTGTTTAAAGATCCCAACGGCGTCGTGATAGAGCTCTGTGAAGATCTTTAATTTTCAATGAAACTGTAACGGGAGGAACGGAAAGAGAAACAATGGCAAATTTATTGGAGATGAAAAATATCTCAAAAAGCTTTTACGGCGTGAAGGTGCTGTCGCAGGTCGGCTTCAGTCTGGATCGTGGCGAAGTTGTTGCTCTTTGCGGAGAAAACGGCGCAGGCAAATCGACCCTGATGAAGATTCTCGCCGCTGTTTACAAAAGCGACGAAGGCGACATCTATCTGGACGGCGAGCATCTGCCCTCTCATTTGCAGACGCTGGACCTGCAAAAAAGAGGCGTCTCCATGATCCATCAGGAATTGAATCTGATGGATCACCTGACCGTTGCCCAGAATATCTTTTTAACGCGCGAACCGCTGGGGAAAAACGGCTTGATCAACTTTAAGAAGATGAATGCGGCGGCAAAAGAGCTGCTTGATTCCCTGGGCCAGGATTGCATCAACCCGACGGAGCTGGTCGGTAACCTGAAAACAGCACAAAAACAGATGGTGGAAATCGCCAAGGCCATTTCGTTCAACGTCAAGGTGTTGATCATGGACGAACCCACCGCCATGCTGACGCAGAAGGAGACGGACATCCTGTTCGATCTCATCCGCAAGCTCGCCAAAGAAGGCATCGGCATCATCTATATCTCGCACCGCCTGAAAGAGATCAAGGAGGTCTGCGACCGCGTCACCATACTGCGCGACGGCATGTTCATCGTGACCAAGCCCGTCTCAGAGGTCAGCGAGCAGCAGATTGCCAATTACATGGTGGGGCGCGAGGTCAGCGTCTCTCAGGCCACGGATTTCTGCGGCGATCCAAACGACGTCATCCTCGAGGTCAGGAACGTATCTGACGATCTGCTCAAAAACGTCAGCTTCAAGGTGGCCCGCGGCGAGATCGTCGGGTTCTCCGGCCTGGTCGGCTCCGGCCGGTCCGAGCTGATGGAGTTTATATTCGGCATACGCAAAACAAAAAGCGGCGAAGTGTATCTGCACGGAAAACATATCGTCAACAAAATTCCTGCGAAGGCCATCAAGCGCGGCATCGGTTTTGTCACGGAAGACCGGCAGAAATCCGGCGTGGTCATCAAGAGAAATATTCGCGAAAACATCAACCTGATCGATCAGGTCAAGAACAAGGGCTTTTTCAATATTGCCCGCAAGCAGAAGGCCAATACGGCCAACATGATCGAGCGGCTCAACATCAAGTGTGCGGATCAGACACAGCTCGTCAGCAATCTGTCGGGCGGCAACCAGCAGAAGATCGTGCTGGCGAAATGGCTGCTTGTGGACTCGGATATCCTGATACTCGACGAACCCACCCGCGGTATCGACGTGGGTGCCCGCGAGGAGATCTACAACATTATCCACGAGCTTTCGGCCAGCGGAAAAACAATCATCGTGGTTTCTTCGGACTTAACCGAAGTGCTTAATATCTGCCAGCGCGTCATCGTCATGCACGAAGGCGCGATAAAAGGCGAACTGACACACGACGACAGAACAGAAGAGAGAATCATGTCGTATGCCACGAATGCGTGTTAATTATCTGGAGGAAATGTTATGAACAGCGTAAGAAGTAACAAGAGTTTTGCGGACGGTTTCAAAGGAATCTGGTCCAAATACAGCACAGTATTCGTATTTGTGATTTTGTTCCTTATATGCACCCTGCTCACCAATGGCAAATTCGCTTCATGGAACAATGTGACCACCATCTTAAGAAACGCATCCACCGTCGGCATCATTGCTTTAGGCATGACGTTCGTGATCATCTCGGGCGGTATCGACCTGTCCAGCGGCCCGGTGATGGCCACGGCAGGCACGGTTCTTGTGTTCATGCAGAAGAGCGGTATCCCGCTGGCTGTGGATATACTCGCCTGTATCGCCGTCGCCGCCGCTTTTGGATTCATCAACGGCATCATCACCACAAAGATCAAGGTTCCGCCGTTCATCGTGACGCTCGCTGTGGGTATCATCGCGCGCTCCATCACGATGTACCTCGGCAACGGCGCCACCATCACCGGCAACAATCAGGATACTTTCTTTAAGTCCATCGGCAACGGCAGCCTGATCACCATCCCCACCCCCTTTATTATCATGATTGTGGTGGCTGTGGTCCTGACGATATTGCTTATCAAAACCAGATTCGGAACCTTTGTTTTCGCGGTGGGCTGCAACGATCTCGCGGCGAAATACTCCGGTATCAAAGTGGACAGAATAAAGATCTGGACATATATCATCGCCGGTATCTGCGTGGGCATCGCCGGTACCATCGAGATCTCCAGAATGGTCGCCGTCTCCTCCACCACAACAGGTCAAGGCTATGAATTCGACGCCATTACGGCGGTCCTGGTGGGCGGCACATCTCTTGCCGGCGGGCGCGGCACGATCTACGGTACGGTCATCGGCGCCATCATCCTGTTCTTCGTGAACAACATGATGATCCAGCTCGATGTCTCCACATACCTGACAGGCGCGATAAAAGGCGCCGTCATTATGATCGCGGTGCTGCTCCAGGCCCGTAATAAGAATTAAATTTCATAAACAAATAAGTGTTTATGAAGTAACCCATACACAAAACAAGGAGGAAAAAAAATGAAGAAAGTTCTCTTAAGCGCTCTTGCACTTCTTCTGTGCTTCGCTCTGGTCGCTTGCGGCGCCCCGAAGACCGAAGAACCGGCGGCAGAATCCCCGGCTGAGTCCGTGGTTTCTGAGCAGCCTGCAGAAGAGCCTTCCGAAGCGCCTGCTGAACCCGCTGCAGTGAAAAAGGTTGCGATCTCCCTGCCCCCGGCAGACAACGCCTGGCAGGCCGCTCTGCTTGCTTCTGTACAGGAAGCCATCGCGGGCGACACCGAGATCGAATGGACTGTCAAGAACGCTGTTGACAACGCTGACCAGCAGAACATGCTCGCCACGTTCAAAGACGGCGGCTATGACGTGATCGCCTGCCTCCCGGGCGACGGCACGCTGCTGACGACGATCATGGAAGAGATCTATGACGCCGGCATCCCGACAATCATCATCGACAGAAACATTGCGTCCGACAAGTACACCTCGTTCGTTGCGGAAGACAACTACTCCTGCGGCGTGATGGCGGCGGACTACATCGGCAAGTTCTTCGAAGGCCAGGAAGACATCAAGCTCGTCAACCTGAGAAGCTACACCGGTATCCCGATCGACCTCGACAGATACAATGGTTTTGTCGATACGATCAAGAACTATCCGAACATCGAGATCATCGGCGAAGCTGACGGCGAGTTCAACAGCACAGCGGGCTTCAATTCGATGTCCGATCTGCTTGCCGCCAACGACAAGATCGACGTTGTGTTCACTCATGACGACGAATCCACGACGGGCGCCATGACTGCGATCGAGCAGCAGGGCCGCACGGACATCAAGCTGATCACGGGCATGGGCGGCACGGTGACGGCGCTGAACGAAATCAAAGCGGACAACACCATCCACAAAGCCACCTCTTCTTACTTCCCGAGAATCGGCGCTCAGGCTGTTGAGGTCATCAGAGAGTTCCTCAAGACCGGCAACATCGAGAAGGACAACGTGAAAGAGTCCACGCTGATCACAAAGGACAACGTTGATGAGTTCCTGCCCTACGCTTATCAATAAGCCCTAAAACGAACATAGCAAAGGCCTCCATTTCCGGAGGCCTTTTTGCATTCTCTATCTATTCCCGGTTTATTGATCGTCATATGTTTATCGTGAGGTTCTTTCCGGAACCTTGACATAATGCTCCATTCTCGGCTGGACCAATCAACCTTCCAGGACACTGATTCTCTTAATACTGATTAGGTTCTTCATCTGATATATCCTTTGAAGCCATATCAAGCATAGCTTATTTCCCGGAAAACCGACTAAACATTTATAGAAAAATGGACAGGCATTCAGCCTGTCCCATCAGGCCGCTGACAAAGCCCAACTGCTGCGTTGTTTTTGCGCTTGGAACTTTTCAGCGACCTTCACTTTCTAAAACGGATATGATTTGCTTGTCTTCAAGCTGATGGACAGGCTTTCAGCCTGTCCATCATAGCCATTAGGTTTTATTTGATCTCGTCGATCATCACGCGCCGGTGCTCCTTGTTGGAGAGGTTGACCGCCTCCACGAAACGGATGATCTCCGCGCCGTCGTTGAAGTCGGGCTTGAGCGGCAGTCCCTTTCCAGCAATCGCCTGAAGGAAATCATAGAACGCGTTTACGAACGTGTGCTCGTAGCCGATGATGTGTCCGCCCGGCCACCATGCGGACACGTAAGGATGCACGCCTTCGGTGCACAGGATGCGCCTGAAGCCCTGCTCAGCCTGCGGCTGCGTGTTGTCATAGAACCACAGCTCGTTCATGTTCTCGAAGTTGAACTTGAGCGCGCCCTTGGAGCCATACACCTCAAAGTCATTGTGATTCTTGCGGCCCGTCGCGAAGCGTGAGCTTTCGATGCTGCCCAGCGCGCCGTTCTCAAACTCGACCACCGCGAACGACGCGTCGTCTACGTCCACAGGCGCTTTTTTAGTCGCTTCCGTCTTGGAACCCGCAGAAAACGTGGCTGCACCCGCGCCCGGCAGAGGCCGCTCGGTCACAAACGTCTTGTTGACCGCGGTCACCGCCTTGGCTTCACCGATGATAAACCGGGCCAGGTCATATGCGTGGCTGGACAGGTCGTACAACGGGCCGCCGCCGGCGTATTTGCTCTGCAGATGCCACGTCAGCGGGAATTCGGGATCGATGATCCAATCCTGCCAGTAGGTTCCGTGCCAGTGGAATATCGTTCCCAGCCGGCCTTCCTCCACCAGCTGCCTGGCGTAGGCGACAGCCGGAACGCGGCGGTAGTTGTGGTTGAGATACGTCACCACGCCCGCCTTCTTCGCGGCTTCCGCCATCGCGAGGCACTGCTGGTACGTCAGCGCGCAGGGCTTCTCACAGACAATGTGCTTGCCCGCCTCGGCCGCCGCCACGGCCATCTCCATATGCTCGAACGTGGGCGCGCCGATATCGACGATGTCGATGTCCGGACGCTTCACCGTTTCGCGCCAGTCGTAGCTGACTTCCTCATAGCCCCACCTCTTCGCAAACGGCTCGAGCGGGGTGTTCTTGCCGACGATGACCTTCAGATTGACGTCGTAGTCGGTATCGAAAAACTTATTGACCTTCAGCCATGCGTTGCTATGGGCTTTTCCCATAAAGCCCCCGCCGATCATGGCGACATTCAGTGTTTTCTTTGCCATAACAGACCTCCTGCCCGCCGCTTATTTGAACGCAGCGCCGATCTTTTTGAGATTCTTGACGCTGATCGCGATCGCTTCTTCCTCCATGCCCAGCCATTCCGGCGCCGGCGCGTCGATCTCCACCGCGAGGAAACCCGTGTAGCCCGCATTATGCAGCAGCTCGGCCAGCTTATAGTTGTCGATCAGGCCGAAGCCCACCGGCACGCCGCAGAAGAAATACCAGTCGGTCGGCCGCGCGGTCGGGTGCATCTTAAGGTCCTTGATATGTGTGGAGAACACGTACGGGGCCAGCTTCTCCATGCCCGCGATCGGATCGTCCAGCAGGCGCAGGAAGTTGCCGGTGTCGAAGTTGATGCCGAAATTCGGAGAGCCAACGGCCTCGATCATCTCGAGCATTTCAACAGCCGTGTAATCGATGTGGTTTTCGGTAGCCAGCCGCACGCCGTTGTCTTCAGCGATCTTCACGGCTTCCTTGTACATGGGCACCAGGCGCGCGATGTGATCCCGGTGATTCTCATGCCGCCAGTCAAACGCGGAGCCCGTGATGCGCATCACGTCCGTGCCCAGCAGGCGCGTCTTATAGATCAGGCTCTTCATCTCTTCGAACGCCGCCGGATTGAGCCCTCTTTCCAGGCCGTTCGGATGGCCCCAGGCAAACACTGTGTCGAAACCATACGCCTTGATCTTGTCGCCCAGGTCCTTCAGGTAAGCGTCGTCCAGGCTGGGCAGAAAGCAGGTTTCCAGCGACACGCCGTCCACGTCCAGCTTCTTGGCCAGATCAAGAAAATCATCCACTGTTTTCAGCTTTTCCGGCTTTTCCTGAAAGTCGTACACTTCGCCAAACAGTCTGTGATAGCAATAGCTGTCGATACCGATTTTCATATTATCTCCTCCGTTTATTTTATTTAGTATGTCCTGACCTTTACGTTCAAATTGACCGGCCGCTCCCTGCTGCGCGCCCGCGTTAAACAGCCGGTGCACTCATGGCCTTAACTGGCATGGTTGTTAGTGTGCTTTTCAAAAATTCCTGATCAAAAAATTTTAACGTATCAATAATTTGACTATATCAAAATAATGGAGAAACGTCAATATGAAAATGAATAACAATCTTCGCTAATAAACGATATTAATTTCAGCCGCTTCGAAAACATTCAACAGAAAAGAATGTCTGGCGGCGCTGAAAGCTCTTTCCCTTTATTCAATTTTTAATCGTTCAAAAGCTAAAAATCAAATGGTGTATCCGTGTCGGTTCCGCCATTTTGCCATGTCTGTATTATCTTTGGATTCGCCCCGAGCCGTCCCCCGTGATCAGCTTTTCCACGTCCTTGACGCTGACACGGTTGAAATCGCCCGGAATCGAATGTTTCAGACAGTTTGCGCCCACCGCGAACTCCAACGATCTTTTGTTATCCCCATAGCTCATCAATCCGTATATCAGCCTAGCCGCAAACGCGTCGCCGCCGCCCACCCGGTCCACAATGTCCGTGATACTGTCCTTGCGGCTGACCACGAAACCGCCCCTGCCGTTGATGCAGGCGGACCATTCGTTGTGATCCGCACTCCGGCTTTCGCGCAGCGTGACGGCGATGACGGAAACATTGGGATACTCGTCAAGCACCCGCTCCGTGAGCGCCCGGTACGCATCGGTGTCGAGCGTGCCGCTCGCCACGTCCGCCTTCACCGCGATACCGAGGGACTTCTGGCAGTCCTCCTCGTTGGCGATCACGACATCCGTATGCCTCACCAATTCCGTCATCACGTCTTTGGCGCTTCTCCCGTACTTCCACAGCTTGGCCCGATAGTTGAGGTCGCAAGACGCTTTGAGCCCCAGCGCCTTTGCCGCTTTCACCGCTTCCAGAGAGGCGTCTGCCGCCGCTGCGCTCAGCGCGGGCGTGATGCCCGTGATGTGGAACATCTGCGCGCCGCTGAAAACCTGCTCCCAGTCGATACGGCCCGGCTTTATCAGCGATATGGACGAGCCTTCGCGGTCATACGCCACGTTGGAGGGGCGCTGGTTCCCGCTTCCAGATAGTCAATGCCCAACTGTCCGCCGCCATACACGATGTTTGAGACATCCACGCCGAACTTGCGCAGCTCCATCGTGCACGCTTTCGCGATATCGTTGTCGGGCAGCGCCGTGACAAATGCCGCGTCTAGCCGAAGTTCGCGAGCGACACCGCCACGTTGGCCTCGCCGCCGCCGGACGTCGCCTCAAACGCGGGCGACTGAAAAAAACGCTCATGCCCCGGCGCTTTCAGCCGCAGCATGACCCCACCGAATGTGACGATTCTCTGCGCCATCTCAGGCCTCTTTGAACATCTCGATGATCTCGCCGGACGGCCTGACGACACCGTACTTCATGTCGATGTTCTTCAGCGCGGCGTCATGCAGCTCCTTATCGAACGAGGCCACCGCGTCGCTCGCGACGATGACGTTGATGCGGTTGTGAAACGCCTCGTGCACGGTGTCCTCCACGCAGATCTGCGTCACCGTTCCGGTCACGATGATGGTGTCCCGGTCCAGGCTGTAGAGCACGTCCAGCAGATTGGTGTTGCGGAACGACGAATACCCGTACTTCTCGACGACGTAGTCTCCTTCCTGCGGGTACAGCTCGTCGATCACGTCCGTGCAGTCCAGCGTCTTGTCCACATCCGGGTAATAGCGCTTGAAGCCCCGCACGCAGGCGTTCACCGCCTCGATCTGCGGGCTCCACGTCCACAGCAACGTCCTTTTGGGTCCCGCCATGAACTTGGTGTATATCACCGGCATATCGTTCGCGCGCGCGAACGCGATCAGCTTCTGGTTGGTTTTGATGGTGTCCCGCGTGTCCGGCACCTCCATGCCCGCTCCCACGCGCACAAAGTCGTTCTGCAGGTCCACGATCAACAATACGGTCTTGTCGATGCTGTACTTCATATCCAATCCTCCTAACCGTTATTCTTTATGTGCTGCTGATACAGCTTGGCGTACGTTTTGTCTCTCACCACACAGCCGGTGGTAATCATGCCGCGCATCAACTCCACGCATTTGGTGCAGGTGATGCACGTTTTGTTGGATGCGATCGCGCCGGTCTTCAGCATGTCGTTCGCGAAATCCGGATTGGCGAACGCCTGCCGCCCAAACCCGATGAAATCGGCGTGGCCGTTGTCCAGCGCGTATGCGCCCGCCTGTACGGCGAAGGTCTTCAGCCAGCTGTAGCCCGCGCCGATGAACGCCATGTCGGGTACCATCGCCTTGGCCGCCGCCGTCAGTGAGAGCAGCCGCTCCACGCCTTTTACCGGCGGTTCGGGCGGCGTATACGGCCCGTTGTCGTACGGCCTGTTGACGTGCGGGATCAGATACGGGTTGCCCACCGTCACCGCGCAGATCCTCACGCCCAGGTTATACAGCTCCTGCAGCAGCCGGGCGGGCTCCGTCAGATCCGGCTGGCCGTCCGGCCCCACGCCAAAGCCGTACCGCGGCTCCATCGCGTCATACAGGCTCAAGCGGCTGACCAGCGTCGTGTCCGGCCTCACCGCCTGTTTGATCTTGCTTGTGGCGTTTTTGATGAAGCGTGTCCGGCCCTCGTAATCTCCGCCGTATGCGCCGTCCCGCGTGTGCGCACCCAGCAGCTCGCCCAGCAGATAGCCATGGCTCGCCTTGATGTCCACGCCGTCGAACCCGGCCTTTTCAGCCAGCAGGGCCGCTTCGGCAAACCTGTCCTCCAGCGCCTCCAAAGCGGCGTCGGTCACCGGCTTGTGGTCCGGATCGATATTGAACTTCTTGTCCAGCACCGGATTGTGCGCCGCCATCACGGGTGCCGGCACGCCCTTGGGCTTGCTGTAACGCCCCGAATGCGTCAGCTGCACCATCAGCATCGGCGCATAGCCGTTCTGCTTCACCGAGGCTTCCTTCACCTCATCCGTCAGCCGCTTGAAAGCGTCCAGGCTGTCCTTGTGGAGGTACAGCTGGTGCGTGGACGCGCGGCCCTCTTCGGCCACCGCCGTCGCTTCGTACCAGATGATCCCCGCGCCGCCCAGGCCAAAGCGCATATACCGCCGCCTGGCCAGCTCACCGGGCGTTCCGTCCGCCTGCGCGTCCGCGCCCTCCATCGGCAGCACAGCCAGCGAGTTATAGATGTTGAAGCCATTGATGATGTGGCGCTTCTTGTACGCGTCCGTGTTGGTGGAAAAACCGATCCTCACGTTCTCCTCGTTACAGTAGCCGATCATCTCTTCCAGTGTCTTGAATCCGTTTTTCATTGTTTCCTCATTGTAATTCGTTTTGTATGGGACCCGTTGCGTTAATACACGCTGCCGTTTTCCCGGTATCCCCGCCAGACGTTCTCAAAGAAATCGTCCTCCCGCGGCATCGGCCTCACCGGCCTCCACCCGAATGTGCAGCCGCCGTCCTTGTATAAAACCTCCTGCACCAGCCGGCCCAATTCTCCGTCGTCCGGCACAAACCGGAAGGTGTCGTCCAGCACATCAAGCGGCTTATCGCCTGCCGCGTCATGGTACAGCGCGGACCCGCGGCTTTTGCCGCCCTTTTGAATGTAGTCCCGCATGGCGCAAAGATAAACGTACTGGCTGATCAGCGTGTCGCGGTATTGGTAGAGCAAAGACATCGTCCCCGCTGAGCAACCCGCATTTGCCGGGAATTTTCCGATCCTTTCCTTTGTCACAGCGATCAATGCCGAAATACCGTCCATATCCCGCATCGCGGCTCCCGCGCGGCTCATGTCCCGTTGGGCGTCACGCAACAGTTGTTCCGCGTTGTCTTCACGCGCCAGCGCGTCGAGGCCGATGGCGATGATGCGGCTGACCTGCTGTTCCACCGCCTGAGCAAAGCGCCCGGCGCTGTCCGCCTTGCCGTTCCGGCGCGACGCGATATACCTGGCCGCCCGCATCGAGCCCACCTGACCGGCGTTCAACGCGCTGCCGCCCGGCCGGTACACGCCATGGCTCGCGCCGGCCTCTCCCACCGCAAAGAGCCCGTCCACATTCGTCTGCCACCAGCTGTCGATCGCCAGACCGCCGTTGTTGTGTTGCGCGCCCAGGGCGATCTCCAGCGGCTCCTTTTTCAGATCCACACCCCGTCCCAGATAAAACTCGTATGCCGGCGCGTTCATATGGATCAGCCGGTCTATGGGTTTGCCGAACAGCGCGTCCGCCCGGTCCAGATAGCTTTTCGCTTCACCGCCCAATGCGCAAAAGTCCAGCTCCCCGCCGCCGGGATTGCTGCAAAAATCCAGATATACCCGCCTGCCCTTTATGCAGCGCTCCACATACACCAGTATATCGATGATGGACGACCCGCCCATCGCTTTTCTCACATCGAAGGGCCACTGGTAGCCTTTCAGGAAGACGTTGTCCAGCATATCGCCTTCTGTGTCAAAATACGCGCCCAGAAATTCGCGCTCATCCCCGCCGTCCCTGTCCGTGGAGATGAACCGGGGCAGCGCCTGCATGTACGTGCCGGACACGTTCCATCGCGGGGAGACCGAGGCCAGCCCGTACTGCCATTCC
Organism: Bacillota bacterium; assembly: GCA_023428025.1. Taxonomy (GTDB): domain Bacteria; phylum Bacillota; class Clostridia; order Christensenellales; family SZUA-584; genus SZUA-584. Next base: position 92,424 of record JAEYZN010000028.1, on the reverse strand, counting down.
GTCAGGTTCTTGCCCCTTGCGCCCGCTTCCAGCGCGATTCCCGTCGCGCCGTGCTGGCCGATTGGGTACACGGCGTCGGCGTACATTCCCGCCGGTCCGCCCGTCGCCCAAACGACGTTGACACAGTTGAACGCGGTAAAGCTCACTTCCTCCCGCGCGAGCCGCTTCAGGTCCAGACAGAGCACGCCCGCCGCCCTGCCGTCCTGGGTCAGTATCGCCACCGCCTGCATGCCGGAGTATACCGTGATGTTCTTCTCCATCACCGCTTTTTCCAGGCTCTCCACCATCAGCCGTGACGTCAGCGGCCCGGCGGATGTCGCCCGCCTTCGCGGATCGTGGTCCGTCTTGTAGCCGATGTATTCGCCGTATCGGTTGACAGGAAACGGGACGCCCAGCTCGCATAGCCTCAAGAACGAAGCCGCCGAATTCGCCGCCTCCGCCAGCGCGAGATCGCCGTCCACACACTGCCCCTCCATCAATGTCTGTGCCAGCTCCTGCACCGAGTCACCCTCGTCGCCCGCCAGCGACAGCTTGTAATACGTCTGTTTGTCCGAGCCGGTGTTGCGCGACGTGCTGTTGGCAAAGTCCTCGCAGACGATGACCACATCCCTGTTGCCGTAGGCGTGCAGCCTGTCCGCGGCGTTCAGCGCGGCGGCGCCCGCCCCCACCACCACGGTATTCACGGAGATGATCCCGACCCGCTGGCCGTCCACGTGCATCCAGTTCATGTCTTTCCCTTTCCATCACTTACAGCTATACCGTCAGACTCATTTATACGGGGACTCTGCCCGCCTGTACCCCGAAGGGGTACGCGCTCCCGCTTTCTTTCTTGAAGAAAAGAAGCAAAAGATACGTGAAATGACATTAACAGTATCCCAAGGAACCTGTCCCTTAGGTGGAGGCTCAGATCTCCAAAAAGACAAAGTTATTGGAGTACAGGCCAGAACGCAGCGTCTTACTCTCTATTTACAGCCTTCTGATATGGAAACCGCCGTCCACATTGAACACCTCGCCTGTGGAATATGGCAGGCCGTCGCCGCTCAGCAGCGAGACGGCCTTAGCCACATCCTCCGGTTGCCCCCATCTCCCAATAGGGCACAGGCCCTGCTCAAACAGCGCGTCATATTTTTCTTTGACCACCGCCGTCATGTCGGTCGCGATGATGCCCGGCCTTATCTCATACACGTAAATCGCCTCGCGAGCCAGCCTGTCGGCAAAAAGCTTGGTCAGCATCGACACGCCCGCCTTGGACACGCAGTATTCCCCTCTGTTGGTGGACGACACCTCCGCGGATATCGACCCGATGTTGATGATCGTCCCCCGCTTATACCCCTGCACCTGCTGCGATATCATCTGTTTGGCCGCCAGCTGCGTGAAAAACATGTTGGCCTTCAGGTTGATCGCGATCACCCGGTCGAAGCTCTCCTCCGTCATCTCCAGCAGGTCCATACGGCTGAGCGGCCCCACGCCCGCGTTGTTGACCAGCACGTCCACACGCCGGAAAGCAGCCACTGCCGCGTCCAGACAGCGCTGCCTGTCCGCCGCGCTCGCCACATCGCCCTGCACGCGGACAAGGCGCTTGCCGCCGTTCAAAGCGTCCAGGTTCTCCTGTATCTTCGCGCTTTGATGCGCGTGCATCACCACAACGTTGCAGCCCTCATCGAGCAACCGCTTGGATATCGCGTAACCGATGCCGCGGCTGCCTCCCGTCACGATCGCCGTTTGAACCATACCGGCTCCTTTTCTGTGCAAATTTTACCCGTTTATCACTTAGTGATTTTATTCTATCTTACAGCCGTTGGATAAGCTATAATGGAATTGCTCATAAATTAGCGTTTCTTGCTCTTAAGGAGTTTTTGTATGCCGCAGGATACACACTACCACAGTGAAATCGACGTCTATTATCGCGAAACGCCGGACTTTATCGCAGCGGGTACGCATTTTCATAATGTGCATCAGATCATCTTCGTGGCGGACGGCACAGTCAAAGTCCACATCGATAATAAAACCTATGCTGTCACAAAGAATTCCGTCGTGTTCATCAGCAATCTGGAAAAGCACTCCGTTCATACCCTGCAGGCGCCTTACAAACGCTACGTGGTTTCACTGGCGCAGGGCTTCGGCCCCATGATCCTGCAGGATTCCCCGCTGCTTTCCATACTGATACAGCGCCCCGAGAGCTTTTCACATGCCGTGACCTTAAGTGTCTCAGCGGCGAAGAGCATGACGACGGTGCTGGACACGATGGTCAGAGAGGTCACCCAGAAACGCCCTTTCTGGGCGCTGCGCCTGTCGTCCCTGGTGATGGAGCTGCTGATCCGGCTGTACCGGTACTCCAGCACATCCTTTCCAACGGGCAGCATGGACGAGTCCGCGCGCATCGTGACGGAGGCGCAGAAGTACATCATCGAAAACGCCCGGGACGACATCTCACTGGAGCAGGTCGCAGCGCGGCATTTCATCAGCAAATACCATCTATCACGCATATTTCGCAAGATCACCGGCTACACGTTCAAGGATTATCTGATCCTGCACCGGCTGTCCCTCGCGAAAGACCTGCTCATCCACACCTCCCGGTCCGTCTCGGAGGTGTGCCAGCTGTCCGGGTACGGCAACGTCAACCATTTCATACGCATCTTCAAGGCCCACGAAGGCGTGACGCCCTATCAGTACCGCAAGGCGCAGCGCCAATCATGATAACTGTCCCCGTTCTATCCATCCGGTGTGATATAATGGTTTGACGAAAGGCGGTGTGTAAACACAATGAGCGACATACTGGAAGGTTTAAACGAAGCGCAGCGGCAGGCGGTCACCTCGACAGAAGGCTTCATCCGCGTCATTGCGGGGGCCGGCTCCGGCAAAACGCGCGCGCTGTCCCACCGCTTCGCCTACCTCGTGGAGGAGGTCGGCATACTGCCGTCCAGCATTCTCTGCGTCACCTTCACCAACAAATCCGCCAACGAGATGAAGCGGCGCATCCGCCGCCTCACCGGAGACAACGACACCGGGTACATCAGCACCTTCCACAGCTTCTGCGTCACCGTGCTTCAGGAAGACAGCCACGCCGTGCAGTATCCCAAAAGCTTTCTCGTGCTGGACAATTCCGACATCGACGCGATGTTGAAAATTATCTACGAGGAGCGCGGCCTCACGCTGCGCCATATGACGTTCTCCTCCGCGCGCGACATGATCGAGATACGGAAGGTTTACCGAGACCCGGAATATTACGAGCATATGATCGCGATGCCGCTGGATGCGCTGCACCAGAAGTATCTGGACGCCACAGCGACGGACGATATCATCTTCTGGGGATATCTGTACCAGCAGAAAAAATGCTTCGGGCTGGACTACAACGATCTCATCAAATACGTGCTGCATATATTCGGCGTCAACGAAGCGATCAAGCTCAAATGGCAGCAGCGGCTGGAATACATCATGATCGACGAGTATCAGGACATCGACGAGCTGCAATACCGGCTGATGAAGGTGCTGTGCGATCACCACAAGAACCTGTTCATCGTGGGCGACCCGGACCAGACCATCTACACGTGGCGGGGCGCGAACGTCAAGTATATCCTCGACTTCGACAAGGAGTTCCCGAATGTGCGCACCATCATGATGATGGAGAACTACCGGTCCACGCCGCAGGTCGTCGCCGCCGCGAACTCGCTGATCGGCAAAAACAGGACCCGCGTGAAAAAGCAGCTGGTCCCGCTTAGGCCCGACGGCCCGCCCGTCACTTACCACCACGCCAAAACGGCGGAGGCGGAAGCGAGATGGATCACCGGGCAGATCAAAGCCTTGGGCGAGCAGGGTGTGCCGCTCAGCGATATCGCCATCCTTTACCGCGCGCACTTCGTCTCGCGCCCGCTGGAAGAGGTGTTCCTGAAAGAGCAGCTGCCCTATACGATATACAGCGGCGTCCAGTTCTTCGGCCGCATGGAGATCAAGGACGCGCTGTCATACCTGCGCCTGATCGCCTACCGGGACGATCTGTCTTTTCTGCGCGTCGCCAACGTTCCCAAGCGCAACCTGGGCGAGCGCCGCATATCATTCCTTCAGTCGTACGCCGCCGCCCACCAGTGTTCGCTGTATAACGCCCTTGAGCGCAACATAGACGACGAGTTGTTCAAAAACACCAAGGCCAAGCACCTGCTGGCGCTGGTGGACAAGTTCTCCGCCGATTACCACCACATCCCTGTATCCGAGCTGCTGAGCGCCGTGCTGGACCGGAGCGGCTACGAGGAGATGCTGCGCACCGAGGGCAGCCAGGAGCGGCTGGATAACCTCGCGGAGCTCAAGCAATCGGTCTATGACTACGAGGTTTCCTGCGGCGAGGAAACGACGCTGGAGGGCTATTTGTCCCGCGTGGCGCTGTTGATCAATACCGACGCCGACACCGGCAGAAACACCGTCAGGCTGATGACGGTGCACACAGCCAAGGGGCTGGAGTTTCCTTACGTGTTCCTGTGCGGCCTGTCCGAGGGTATTTTCCCGTCCAAAAAGACCGCCACGCTGGAAGGCATGGAAGAGGAGCGCCGTCTGGCGTTTGTGGCGTTTACGCGCGCCGAAAACGCACTGTATCTCACCGACGCGGAGGGACGCAATCTGGACGGCTCATACCGTTACCCGTCGCGATTTATATTCAATGTGGATAAGCCGTTGCTCCATTATACCGGGGATTTGAACGAGAGCCTTGTTTCCCAATCGGATTCTCTCATCGCCAGCAGCGAGAGAGCGATGGAATCCGCCGCATCCGCCAAAACCCTGAAGGTGGGAGACCGGGTGGTGCACAGCGTGATGGGCGCGGGTGAAATCGTGGAGATCAATCATGGCAAATCAGCATACCGGATCAAGTTTGACGAGCTGGGGACTGTGCGCAACATCAGCTTCAGGGCACGACTGTTGCCGGAAGATGCTTAGATTTCGTCTTCATCAGGCGTCAGGCTAAGCGGTATGGTTTGGGCTTTTCTGTCCAGAATTCTGAGGCATGCCTCCACCACATCGCCGTCATATTTAGCGCCTTTGTTGCTTATGATCTCATCGATTACAGTCTCGGCTTGAAGCGCTGGCCTGTAAGGCCGGTGTGAACTCATCGCGTCCACCACATCCGCCACAGCCAGGATCCTGCTCTCCAGCAAAATCTGCTTCCCTTTAAGTCCTTCCGGATAACCGGACCCGTCCAGGCGCTCATGGTGCTGATGGATCATCACCGGTACTTCAGGCGGGAAATCGATTTCCTTGGCCACCTCATAGCCGTACAGCGGATGTGCCTGTATCATTTTTCTTTCTATTAAGGACAGTCTGGATGTTTTGTTCAAGATTTCAGAAGCGATATATATCTTTCCGATATCGTGCAGCAGGGCGCCCACCGCGATATTCTCTCCGGATTGCTCGGGTAACCCCATCTCACAGGCGATCATGCGGGCCAGCTTTGCCACCTTCTTTTGATGCCCCGCCGTGTATACGTCCCGCATCTCACTTATTTTTGAAATAGCGCTGATGGACTGCTGAAACATGCGGGTCAGTTTGTTCTCGTATCTGATCCTGTCTGTTTCATCCTTCATCACCGTGAACCTGATATCAATGCCGTTGATTTTCAATATCGTCGTGGTAATTTTGCCATATCTTTTTTCGCCGCGCTTTGTCCTGATTTCCACCGGATGGTCATGAAGTTTTCTGTTCTTAATTAATTGGCCTAACACTTTTTCTCCCTGGAGCGAGTCTGCAAACATTGCCAGTTCCAACGGGTTCTTCCCGATGACCTCTTCCTTCCGATAGCCCAACATGCTCAAAAAGGCATTGTTCACGTCAAGATAATTACCCGTTGTATCATCCGAGAAGCACATTGGCTGTGTCGAATATATATATGCATAATAGGAAATCTCATCCGGCAGGATCGACATAAGGTCTTTTTCTGTTATCTCCAGCATATCGAATCCTCTCGCATGTTTTTGAAAAAGACAAAATGAATTGGCGCGCCTGCCTACGCCCATTTGGGTTTGTCAGTCCATACCAACCTTTTTATTGCGAACCATCGTTCGTTTGCCATTTCAAATAGCTTAATCGATTGATTGGCCGTCAAACTTAATAAGCTTAGCCAAAATAAATAATTTTTCTTATCTTTGTGTATTTCTGGTATTACCACAAATAGAGGCGCCTTTAAAACACAGTTTCAACGGAGCAGATAAAACGCAGAAAATCTCAGAAAAAAAAGAAGTGGTCAACCGATGCGAGTACTCACAACGATAAACTCGGAAACCTGCATAAATCCAAGGCTTTTTGGCAGCAACAAGCATAATTCACATCAAGGCGCCTTTATTGGCCTTCAGGCACTAAATACATGGTCCATGCCCTTCTTGATGATTGTATTGTTATTCATACTCCATATAATTCTTTGTAAGTAATTACATCATCGTATTGGCTCGGCGGCAATTTCAAATCAATTATTGTGCCGTATTTAAAATATAGTTCGTCATTGTCGCCATAGCCAAAACCCCAATCAAGAACCAAATCCTCATCAATACCAATACTGTAAATTTTCAATTTACGGAGTTTATCCTGCAGTTCTGGGCCATCAGGGGTGAAAGCGGTTAGCGGGCTGTCTTCTTCAAATAGATAAAAATTGCCCTGTATCACACCGCAGTGATCACAGTGGTTTGCAAAGCATTCTCCTGCTGTTTTTGAGTATCCTTTATGAACATTGTAGTTTTTCTGCAAATACCTCAAAAGAGCGGGGGGAATGGCGCTCTCATCCTCCACCCATGCAACATATAGTGGTTCATACCCTACAACGTCTTCGATAGTTTCACTCTCATAGCTACCGTCCTCATGTTGGAATAACGCTACGTGTTCTCCAATTCCCAAGCCCACAACACGAGTGGGCTTTTTACACTTGAAACAGTTTTGCGCGCCTTCCACGATATATATGTACTCGCAGGCTATGATTGTCAGCTCCCGCCCACATGCTATCCATTTCGCAAATTTAACATAGTCACGAACAGGCCCTTCATAATACCACTTTTTACGTTTGGCGTCCCATTTGGCCCCCATGGCTTTTGCAACATCCTTTTCATCATAGGGAACACTCATATAAAGTTTTCCATGCATATTGCTTCCCTCACAATGTTCTTGTAACTCATTTAATGAACTTCAGTATTAATATACCACCAAACGCTCGTCATAATAAGCTTTTCCGTCCCTAATCGAACCATATGGATATTTTGAATCGTAGCACACTAAAACTAAAAAATCGCTTCAATTAGGATGTATCTCAACCCGATTTTGTAAAAATGGTGGAAAAAGATTTTTGTAGATACCGTAAATTATCTTACCAATTAAACCCGGTATTTACAGGAATATCGTGAATTTCCTATCAATTTCGTGATTTCTATAACAACGCAAAATGGGTACTCTCGATAATTGATTTCATTTGACATAAGCAAAAAGGGTGTCCGGCCGGATCGAGCATAACTCTCCAATTATTAGAAAATTGCTCATCTGCGATGGTTGCTCCACAATGGACTGCATATTGAACTGCTTTTTCTAAATCATTAACGGCGAAGTCTATATGTGCCATTTGCTGTTGAGCTTCGGGTTCTGCCGGCCACACAGGCGGTTTATACTCAGGATTCCGTTGAAACATTATACCAGGATATGTTCCCTGTTTGGTTTCTGGAGCGTATACACATGTCCAATCTTCATCGATAAACATTATTTCCCACTTAAGCAACGCCGCATAAAATTTTGCTAATTTATTCGGGTCTTTGCAATCCACCGTAAATGAGTACATTTTGATTTTCAATTCATCATCCATAACACTATCTCTCTCCTAATATAAATAATCTACACTACAACTTCCGTTTATCTGCGTGATGCAATATCTTTAAATCCATAATATCACATTTTTATGTGTAAAAAAAGACATACCATCCCGTTGGCGGGAAAGTATGTCTTTTGGAGTTATGTTGCAAATAAAATTTCATGCCGCGTACGGCTGAAATGTTTACTCTCTGAAGTCAAGCAGCTTTGACGCGGGAATTTTTAATGCATTTGCAATGTTGAAGACCACTTCCAGCGACATTGTTGTGATCATGTTGGGCGCTTCAATTTCGCCAAGATACTGTCTGCTCATCCCGGCTTTTTCTGCAAGCTGGTCTTGGGTCATGCCCTCCCGCTTGCGATAGAACGCGATATTTAACCCAAGTTCAATATATTTGTCCCTGTTTTCAACTGACACCTTGATATTCCTTGCCATGTGCAATCACCTCACATAGAAAGTGTATCGCACATTACAATCAATATAAATTTGCTACAAACAAGTATTTGACAACTATTAATCTATATTATATAATTATAGGCATACACCTGACTACATGTAGATGTTAAAGGGAGGCTTATAGCCAAAATGCCTGATTACAAAGAAATGTATTTGAAAATGTTCAGGGCATCTGAACAGGCGCTCAATATCTTGATTGTGGCACAGCAGGAATGTGAGGAGCATTATATTTCCTTACCGGAGCCTGAATTTACAGTGGTTCCCTTACCGACAGAAAATAAAAAAGGCATGGACAAGGAGTAAATCCACGTTTTTACACATAAAAAGACATAGCTTCTCCTTGGCGGAAAGCTATGTCTTTATTTGGTGCGAGGAAGGGGACTTGAACCCCTACGGTATAACCACACGCCCCTCAAACGTGCGCGTCTGCCAGTTCCGCCACCCTCGCATTTTATGTCACAGACTATAATTTTAGCAGGAAACAATGAAAAGTCAACACCCAACACGGGAAATTTGCATACATTTTGCTCGGTCGCCTCAGGTTTACAAAGCATTGGCCATCGTCTATAATTTATGTAACAATTTACGATCGAAGAGGTTCCCTCATGCGAACGATACAGAGCGACACAATCGCACAGGCTGTCAGCCAGCTTTTTTTGTCTGCCTGTAAGATGCCGGGCCGCGACGCCTTAGACGCCATCCGTTCGGCACAGGCCAGCGAGACCTGCCCGCCCGCCAAAGAAGCGCTGCGCCAGCTCGTGGAAAACGCGCAGATCGCGGAGCAGACCGGTATGCCCTATTGTCAGGACACCGGCATGGCGGTGGTGTTCGTCGACCTGGGTCAGGATGTGCATGTTGACGGGCCGCTCACGGAAGCGGTGAATGAAGGCGTCCGGCAGGCTTACGACCAGGGCTATTTCCGCAAATCCGTCAAAGACCCGCTGACGGGCAAAAACACGGGAGACAACACGCCCGCTGTCATCCATTACGGCATCGTGCCGGGAGACAAGGTCCGCATCGCCGTCGCGCCCAAGGGCTTCGGCAGCGAAAACATGAGCCGCATCGCGATGCTCAAGCCGTCCGACGGTCTGAAAGGCGTCCGGCAATTCATACTGGACAGCGTCAAAAGCGCGGGCGGCAGTCCTTGCCCGCCCGTCGTGTTGGGCGTAGGGCTGGGCGGTACGTTCGAGCTGTGTGCGCTGATGGCCAAAAAACAGCTGCTGCGCCCCATCGGCAGTATCAACGAAGATGAAGCGCTCGTCCATATGGAGGATGCGCTTAAAGATGAGATCAATGCGCTGGGTATCGGCGCTTTGGGTTTCGGCGGCCAGCATTATTGTCTGGCTGTGCACATCGCCACATACCCCACGCATATCGCCGGACTGCCGGTGGCTGTCAACTTCCAGTGCCACGCGGCGCGCCACGCGCACATCACGCTGTAAAGGAGGACGCCATGACCGAGCTGCAAGTTCCATTGTCACAGAATGTTATCGATTCTCTGCAGGCTGGCCAAAGCGTGCTGCTGTCCGGCCCGGCCTACACCGCGCGGGACGCCGCCCATGCGCGCCTGTATAACATGGTCCAAAACAACGAACGACTGCCCTTTGAGCTGAAAGACAGCGGCATCTACTACGCGGGTCCATGCCCCGATATGCCCGGCCGTATCATCAACTCGTGCGGCCCCACCACGTCGTCCCGTATGAACGCCTACGCGCCGCTGCTTTACGATCTGGGCGTCAAGTTCGTGATCGGCAAAGGCCCTGTTTCCCACGATGTGTGCAGCGCCATCGTGCGAAACGGAGCGGTCTATTTTGCCGCTGTGGGCGGCGCGGGCGCGCTGATCGCATCACGCATCACCGCCGCAGAGGACATCGCTTTTGCAGACCTGGGCACCGAAGCCATCCGTCTGCTTCACTTCGAGCGCGTTCCGCTGATCGTCGCGATAGACCGGCGCGGCCGCTGCGTCTACGATATCCGCTGATAACTATCTGACAAGGGAGTCCGCATGAATTACAGGCATAAACTGATCATCCCCTCAGCCGACCTCGCCATCGCCATGTGCGGCGTCTATCTCGGCACATATCAGATATCCCTTCTCCAGATCACGCAGAATTTTCATCTTGATACCGTGATGATGGGCGCTCTTGTCGCCATACAATACATCGGTCTCTGCCTGCCGCCCCTGTTTCTTGGCACGCTGTCTGAAAAGATCGGCAAAAAAGGCGTGGTCACCATATCTTTGCCTTTAATGATCTTAGGGCTGCTGCTCATCAGCCTCACCAACAACCTCGCTCTGTTTATCGTCGGCATATTGCTATGCGGCGCGGGCTACAGCGTTGCGGAAGCCACGCTCACCGCCACCTTGGGCGTGGAATTTAAGGAGAAATCGTCGTTTCATCTGGGCCTGTCCCAGGCTTTCTTCAGCATCGGCGCCGTTTCGGCTCCATTCTGGTGTGAAGCGCTGTTCGGTGCGGGTTATACATACCATCATGCCTTTGGCATCATCGCCATCGCGCTGGCTGCGACTTATATCCTGTTCCTCTTTACAAAACATAAAAATGATGTCAAAGGCGCGGCCCATTCAGGCATTGGGCCAACGCTGCGTTTCTTTTCCAGGAAGATATTCCTGCTCATCTCCGTCGCCATGTTCATGTGTGTCGGAATCGAGGAAACCGTCGCATTCTATGCGGACAGCTATATTGAACTGACTCTTGGTATGCCTCAGTACAGCGCGCTGGCGCTCAGCCTGTTCTGGGCCGGCATGATACCGCCGCGGCTGCTGCTTGGGGCCATCAAGCTCTCTCACAAAACGACGTTTACGGTCTGCGGCGCGGGTATCGCCGTATGCGCCCTGGGCATCGTTTTTATCCCCGTGCTTGAAGCAAGGCTCGTCTTTTTCGCGCTGCTTGGTTTGTTCAACGGCCCCACCTGGCCTATCATCATGGATATCGCCGCAAAGAAATATCCGGACAATGCCGGGGCCGTCTCCAATGTCATGCTGTCGCTCGGATGCCTTGGCGGCGCTGTCACGCCGCTGGTGGTTGGGGCGCTGGTAACGGGTATCAGTTTTGTGCCGGTATTTTTCGCAACGGCTTTTTGTGGTGTTGTGATGTCCGCTGCATTCATCCTATCCAACAAAAACGGCAAAACGCCTAAAAACACTTGAAATCGTTTTGACGATGCATTATAATATCCCACGCAGCATATCCCACGCAGCGTTTTTTATGCCGCTATAGCTCAGTAGGTAGAGCACATCCATGGTAAGGATGGGGTCATCGGTTCAAATCCGATTAGCGGCTCCAGGTGAAAAGCCTCGAAAAGCCCTTATCCAAGGCATTCCGAGGCTTTTTCAGTTGTTCTTTGTACCATGATATCCCTGGCTGAAATGTTAAATCGCATTATATAATACTGCCTGATTTCGTGTAGTTCGTCGGTTGGCAAGTCGGTTTTAAGCCGGTTCGTTTTAATGAAGAAATAGTCATCATTTCCGCGGCTTCTTCAACTCAGACAATCACAGTGCGTTCCTTTTTATAACTCCAGCGGCAGGAAAAACGCGATTTTCGTCCCCATGCCCTGCTTGCTTTCGACTGTGATTTTACCGCCGTGCTCCTCCACAATATGTTTACAGATATAGAGTCCGAGCCCGGTACCAGTCTCTTTGCTTTTTGGACCCCGGCTGTGAAACCGGGTAAAAAGCTTCGGTATTTCCTCAGGCGCGATGCCCGTTCCGGTATCGATGACCGACACTCCCACGAAACCATCGGTCTGCTGAGCGTCTATAGTGATCACACCGTGCGTTGTGTGCCGGATAGCGTTTGCAATGAGGTTAACCAGCACCTGCGTTATCCGTCCTGAATCAACTTTCACTGCCGGCAAATCGGCACCCGCCTTGATCTCCAAATGATTTCCGTTATTATTGAGAATGGGAAAATGAGTCTCCACCGCCTGATAGATCAGCTCGTCGATATGACAGAGGCGCTTGTCCAGCATCATATGCCCCTCCTCAATTCGGGTCACGTCCAGAAACTGCCCGACCATCAGCGCCAGGCGGTCGGCCTCAGAGGCGATAGCGCTCATTCTTTCCCGCAAGGTTTCGTTTTCCGTTCCCGAAAGCTGGCCCCGCAAAATCTGTGCGTGCCCTGAGACCACCGTCAGCGGCGTTTTCAGCTCGTGTGATACGTTTGCCAAAAATTCGGTTTTCAGCCGGTTTAAATTCTCCAGCGTTTCCTTCTCCGCCGCAAGCTTCCTTTCTGCCTCTTTGGCCTTGGCAAACAACCGGTTATTCATAAAGATCAGGGAAACCATCTGCGCCAGCACAAAGGCCAGCATGGCAATCTCACTTATCGGGAAGTTGTCCATTGCGTCGCCAAACAAATCGCTGTACATGACGATGTCACTCACGGCGGCAAGATAAAATACCGCAATACCGTACAAAGCAGCAGCTTGTTCTCCTGTGGGCCGGCGCATCGTCCAGAACAAGCCGGCTATACCGGGGATAATACAGACGACCAGTAATACCTGATAGTAAAGCAATATGGATGTATAGAAAACGGAGTCGGTAAACAGAACACACAGGCCATAGAGGCTTGATCCGATGATGGCGGTGTATTGTACCGCTTTTAGATATTTGTTCGTCACATACTGTCCAAGATAAAGCGACAGGAAAATTGTCAGCAACACCACGCTGAGGTATTCAAGCATAAAAGACGTATTGCCCGAAATGAACGGAAAGCGCGTCCACGTCTGGCTTTGAATACACTCCCGGAGCATCATGGCAATACAGGCCAGCGAAAAGTACAGCGTCGCCCGTGTGCGCTGCAACAGCAGGTAAATACACAAAAGCAGCGCTGCCGCACACAACAGCGCGCCCATCATAATAAATCCTTTCAATTCACCAGGCAACCCGGCATCATGTGCCGCAGCGGTCCGTATGCTCAGCGTGGCAAGTCGTGCGCCGCTTTTGAAATGATAGAACTGTGCCGTCTCAAGGAGAATTTCCAGCTTTCCGCCCGCCGGTGATGCGTAACAGGTCAAATTATTCTCCCAGACTTCGGTATCCTGCTTGGTGGTTCCCGGCCGGCCGTTTTGCCCTGCCAGCCGGTCGTTGACATAGACCAACATGGCGTGCCGGCCCGAGAGCTTGAATGTCAGCGTATAAACCTGGTCGGTATCCGGCACTTTGACCACAAAGCGCTGGGAGAGGTAATCGGCGCGCAGCGCGTCGTAACGACCGGTGCTTTCCGGCACGGCAGAATCTTCGTTTTCCGGAGTCAGGAGCATATTGGGATAATAGATAGGACCCGGAGGAAGGATGATCGTGGTTTTGTCCAAATCCCCGACAGCAGTCAAATCGTATACACCATCACGCTCTTCCACGGTGATACTTTCCTGTCCGCTGTTTCCCATATTCGGCAGCCTGACGAGCAGCATAAGTGCCGCGGTGGTCAGTACCGCCGCAAGCATAACAAATATCAGGCTGTGTTTCTTGATTCGGTTTATACAGATCATCCCCGGTGTCTCTTTTTACTCTTATTGTAATGTGTACGAAACAAAGCCACAAGCCCTGAAAGTGCAGCCTTTGGAGCTTGTGGCCTGTTCCGGTATAAAGTTTTTTCAGGGCCGATGGCAGCGCCGCGCTGTCTTCCTGCCATAACCCCTTTGTGGCTGACTTTCTTCAGCTGCAGCCTTCGGGCCGGGGCTAATAATCATAGCCGTCGTCGCCCGGGTCGGACCATTCGTCATCACCGTCACCCGGGTCAGACCACACGTCATAGCCGTCGTCATACGTATCGCCGGGATCGGACCACTCGTCATCGCCGTCGCCCGGGTCGGACCAGACATCGTAGCCATCGTCATACGTATCACCTGGGTCGGACCATCCATAGCCATAATCACCTGGGTCGGACCAGTTTTGCCCCTCGCCTGCATTTGACGTGGTCCAACCGTCGCCGAAGTCGATAGCATTAAGTATGTTGGTTGCAATGCCAAAATAATTTTGTATGGCGCCTTCATCGGCTATCGTATAAACCGCAAGAACATAGCCCGTATTCCCATAATAGCGGCATTCAAGAACGCCCCGTACAGGCGTATTCGCCGCTTCCTCAAAAATCGTCCCCGACACCCAGAAATAGCTCACCGTCGAATAATAGGAGCCGCCGTCCATATATTGGGCGCTGTCGATGCTGATCAGCTTGTCGCCAAACTGGCTGTCGCATATTATCTGCGTGATTTCGTCAAACGCGCCCTGAACAGTGCTCCGCGCGCTGAGCCGTCCGTCATAAGACCCTCCCAGCTCTATCAGGTCCACCATAATCACCTCGTGATTGTCCGGGTCGTTAACGGCGTCGATCTGCAGGAAGCGCTCGTTGGAGAGCGTCACCTTCATCGTGGAAGGATACGGGATCACGAGGCTTTCGTAGCCGGGCAGCGGGATAGAGGCGTCGAGTGGGTCGTCTGGAGTGGGTGCCGCAACAGTCTCTTCGATGGCGACCGCTTCCTCGGCATCGCCCGTATCCCCCCATGCAAACTCGCCTTCCACCGTTACCGGATCGCCGTTTTTCGGCTTCACGACCGCTTCGTATCCATCGTCGGTGGAAACCAGCTTGATGGCAGCGCCGTTGGAAAGCGGCAGATCGTTAAAATAGTAGTAGTCGCCCGATGTATCCATAGCCATGATGGCATAGTCCTTGCTGTCCACCGGTTCCACGGGCACTTCGATGCTGTCGTTATCCTTCAGGATATCGCCGTCGAGAACAGATTTGCCCAGGTCCTCCTCATCCGCTTCGGCGATGTACAGTTCGGCGATGTCATAATCCAGTTTGTTGGTTACGGTGATCGTCAATTCTAAATGACCGCATGCGGAGAAAAACGTGCAAATCAGCATCAAAACAAGACTGGACACAATCCATTTTTTCATTGATCTTCCCTCCATAAGACGGGCCTTCTGAAAAACCAAAGGCCTCCGTGAAATTCTTTCTCCTATTCCTCGATCTGGAAAACCAAATCCTTATCCATCGTCAGCGTGCTTCTGTCTTGGGACATCGTGGGCGAATATGTGTTGTCATCGTCGTCGGTCATGGTCAGCTTGCCGTCATCCAGCTCATAGGCGCCTGTGGCGACATATTCCGATTTGTCATAGTCGTAGATATCCCATGTATCATCATCATAAAATTCCAGCAAGTAATCGCTGTCGTCCTGTGTCCAGGTGTTGTATAGAAGTTCAGACAGAGTGAAATCCGGGACGTCTTTATAACTTCCTCTTTCAAAAGACGCGTCCATTTCGTCACTGATCAACGTATCCTTGCCGTCCAATTCGAACTTCAATGTTTCCGAATCATACTTCAGCTTGATAACCCCGTCCTTCTCCGTCCATTCGGCTACATAAACGTCATCCAGAGTGTATATCTCCGCCGACCCGTCCTTCAAAAAGTTGATATAGCTGTCGTCATCATCCTCCATGTACCAGGTTCCCGACGTCACGCTGGAGCCGCCGCAACCGGCCAGCACAGCCACCAAGAGAGCCGCCAGCATCATGAATCCCGTTAATTTTTTCATCATTTATCCTCCTGAATTTATTGAAAGCGCGCGCCGCAGCGCCCGTTTTCTGTCGTCTTCATACGCCTGCCAAACAAGCTGTTTCGAAATGCCGTGTTTTTTTGACATAAAACACAGAGATCAGTCGACTTCCATGATAAGCAGAGAACGCCCGCTATACAGTAGCAAAGCACAGGGCCGCAAGCACATCCAAAACAATCGTCAAAAGGGGAAAGATCAGAGCGGCTGTTTTCTTTTTTATGACCGCAGACTCACGCCCGCCAGTAACGCTCGCTATGCCTGCCGCCATCACCAAGTCCACTCGTCTCATCTCAGGGTTCCTCATTCTGTTCAGCCAGCAAAGCCAGAATATCATCCAACCCCAAGGCGGGGCCACCCCGCCAACGCAGGCTGACCCCTTCATTGTCCGGACATGGAAACGGAATCCTCCCTCTCAGAGAAGCATAGGCAGAGTTGTGATCCAGCAAAGGTTTCATCGAAAACAGAATGAGGTGGCCGTTACTCAATTCGATATCCAGCGTCAGGTCATCCAACGTATCCACTCGTGAAATTCGCAACATCCCACTACCCCCGTGCCCTTAAGTTCCACTGGATTCAGCATAACAGTTTTGATTTTCTCCTCGGCCCAAATTAACAAATCTTTATCGCAATCTGGAGAGTTTTCGGCTCCCATTCCGCCACAAAACCTGATAGACTGTTTTTGGGGTGAGATAATGGGCAAAGCAAAGATACTGATGATTGAAGATGACGCCGAAGTGTTGTCCTTCAACAAAGAATATTTGGAGAGTCAGGGTTATGAAGTTGTGGGCGTGCAGGCCCTGGCGCTGGCGCGTTTCCACCTCGAAGAGCAGTCTCCTGATCTCATTCTGTTGGATGTTATGATGCCGGACGGAATGGGTTGGGATTTTTGCACCGAAATCCGGGAGAAAACAAACGCGCCTGTCATCTTCCTGTCCTGCAGGGATGAAAACGAAAGTATTATCAAGGGATTATTGCGGGGCGGGGACGACTATATCACCAAGCCATACGATTTGAATGTGCTGGGAGCGAGGGTTGCGGCGCAGCTTCGCAGGGCGGGTATCATGACGGCCGGAAAAATTGAGCTTTTGCCGCTGGTCATCGACCTGCTGGCCGGAGAGGTGACTCTGGACGGAGAACGAATTTATCTCACACAAAAAGAAATACAGCTTCTGTCATGCTTCGCTTTGTTTGCCGGCCGTCGCCTGAGCTGCGAAGAGATCTACCGTCGCGCGTGGGGCGGCAATATACCGGGTGGATCGAACACAATCGCTGTGCACGTGGCCAATCTGCGCAAGAAACTTAAGCTGAACGACGGGAGTTGGTTCGAGCTCAAAAACACCGGCAAAGAAGAATACATATTCAGCAAAGTGCGGTATTAACCTCAATGTTACGATCTCGTCGCTGGATGTCCGGGCGCTGGTCTTTTATCGCCTTCTGAAATTCGGGGTGGTTACCCGGCTTTGGCAGGTGAGGCTCGATCCACATATGCCGTAATGCTCTGCTGGTCCGGAAATTTTTACCTTCCGCGACTGGCCTTCTATCACTCTTCCCTTTGATTATCATTATCTCGCGCAGATTACAAATTCATCCGAGCCAATACCCTTATATCATTCACGAATACATGCCTTTGACTTTTGGCATCCTCCGTTACCGGGGGAGTTGATTAGTCGCTTTACTCCAAAGGCCCTACTAAAGTGTACGAACAAAAGGTGCTGACCTCGGGCAGGCCAGCACCTTAAATATAATTGTTATATAATTGGATGCATGGTTGTTTCTTTTTAGATTTTGCCGCCATATCCAGCGCCACCGCGATCAGAATTACAAGGCCCTTGATGGCCTGCTGGAAGTCCACCGATACACCCATGATGGACATGCCGTTGTTCATGTCCTTGCTGTATTCCACGCTGCCTTTATACAGCGCGCACGACCACGGCCACCGCGGCACGGAAGCGCTTTTTCTCGATAACATGCTTCCAGTGCGCGTAGATGTGCCAGTTCCGGATGCCCGAGTTGAACACGCCCGCGGCGTTCACGCCTTCGGCCTTCAGCGCTTCCGCGAACGGCCCCGCCTTCTTGTGGTCGTCCAGATAGAATATGAGGCAGATGCCCGTATCGCCCTCGTCGTCGTAGCGCGGGCGCACCTTGATGCCCTTGGTGTTTTTGGTGCCATCGATGATGATCTTCTGGTTGCGGCGCATCAGCGGCAGCAGCGTATCCGGCTTGCCAAACTGGGCCAGCATCACCGCGCCGGTCAGCTCGCTCATGCGGTAGTTGGCGCCTACAAACAGCTCGCCCTCATAACGCTGTTCGGCAAAACGGTCCGGCCGCCAGCAGGCCGCCGTGTCGTGATAGCCCAGGCAGCGGTCGTAAAGCCGCTCATCCTGGGTGAATACCATGCCACCCTCGCCCGCTGTGATGGTCTTGTGGTATTGGAAGGAGCAGCGGCCGCAGTCGCCCGATGGTGCCCAGGTATTTGCCCTTGTACGTGCCGCCCACGGCCTGCGCGCAGTCTTCGATCACCTTGAGGTTGTGTGTTTATCCACCAATAAGGTTACAGGAAAACGCGAAAAAGGAATATCGATTAGAAAGCGGTATTTGGTAGAAATATTGCGCACATGAAAAAAGCGTGCGAGATGCGCGGGCTGCAAAGGGCGTCAGGCGCTACAGAGACTTGCGGTATTGGGTCGGCGTCATGCCCACCTTGTCACGAAAGACCTTCGCAAAGCTGCCGCTGTATTCAACCCCGCAAGAGGCAAACGCCTGGGTAATGGACAGGTTCGTGTCACGCAGCGTAGCCTTCAGCCTTCTGATCTTAATATCCTG
Source organism: Bacillota bacterium (assembly GCA_023428025.1). GTDB lineage: Bacteria > Bacillota > Clostridia > Christensenellales > SZUA-584 > SZUA-584. The sequence continues at coordinate 73,748 of JAEYZN010000028.1, read as the reverse complement.
ATAATAGCTGTATGGCGTCATACCGGTGTGCTTTTTGAACACGCGCGCGAAGTGATAGCGGCTCATGCTGGCAGCTTGGGCGGCCTTCTCCATATCAAATTCATCCAGCCAATGCGTCTCGATGTATTCTCTGGCTTTAACGATATCCGGCTGACCCGAGAAGATTCTATTGGGAATGAAAACGCTGACGATATGCGTGACTGTATGCCTTTCATCAAATATGGGGAAATTCAGAATATCCATGTACATGGATTGGACTGAGCAGTTGGTATTTCTGGGCGAATACCATTCTAAAAATGCGGCCAGCGGTAATTTTGCATCCGGCACCCGGACGATTTCACCCTGGAAGACTCTCTGGACATACTCCCGAAAGCCGAGTTGTTCGTTGACGATAGGGTCTTTCAAGAGATTATATTTACCAACGATCTGGGACTCATCCGAAATATTCCACATCTCTCGCGTTGCACGGTTGGAGAAGACCGCTGTGCCGTCTGGGGCGAATATCTGTATGGGAAAAGGAAAGATCTCTGCAACCTGAAACAACATTTCTTCGTTTCCGAATATAGCCTGAAAAGAAGCAAGTATGTGATTGTCTTCATTGTGTATCAGCTTTTCCAAGGAGTATCCTCCTCATATGGTTTTCAAGCATAAACACACGAGTATATCTCTATTATAATTATATTTGGCTTCAGCTAAATACACAAGAGTTACCGCATAATTCAACATTCAGGTCATCATTTTGGCAAACGGCGGGCGAAATCAACCTGTTATAGTTTTGTCCGTAAACAAACGCAGCGACAGCTGTTTCGCATGTCCATGCGACATAATGGACATGCCTGATAGTTGGTCAAACCTTCCATGCCTCTCCCAATAATTTGCATGCCCGAGATATTTCTTCATCATTAAAGTTTGTATATCCCAAAACAACAACGTTGCCTGGCATATCTTTTTCAGGCTGATAATAATAGCCCGATAGTCCGGAAAGCTTCACGCCGTGTTTTGCGGCCGTGGCAACCAGGTCCTGCTCCTGCATGGGGCCGTGGACCCGCAGCAACAGATGCGGTCCGGTATTCTCTCCTAGGATTTCGATCTGTCGGCCGTCTCCAAGCTTTCTTATTTCCTCGACCAGACGGTCTTTGCGCGCTTTATATATGTTGCGCATTTTATTGATGTGTCTTTCGAAATGGCCTTCTTTTATAAACTTATAAAGCGTATATTGTTCAAATCTGGAAACAGTCGATGAGTAAAAAGAAAACTCGTCTTCAAACCGCTGAAGAAGAGGCATCGGCAAAACCATATAGCTGATTCTGATGGATGGCGCAATACTCTTGGAAAATGTGCTGAGATAGATCACCTTTTCATTGGTATCCAAACCTTGAAGCGCCGGGATGGGACGCCCGGCAAAGCGGAATTCGCTGTCATAATCATCCTCAATGATATACCTGTCTTCCGATTGGTTGGCCCACTTGAGCAGCTGCATTCTTCTGGAGATGGGCATCACAATACCCGTCGGAAAATGGTGGGACGGTGTAATATACACAATATTGGCCTGAGATGCGGCGAGCGCGCTGGCTTTGATGCCTTCGTCATCCAGACCGATAAAATCAACGTTCGAATGATTGATTTTTAAAATCTGATATATTTTCAGATAGCCCGGATTTTCAATGGCATAGCTGCTGCGTTTGCCCAGTATCTGAGTGATAAGACCCAATAAATATTCGCTTCCCGCGCCAACGATGATTTGCTCGGGTATGCAGTTGACACCGCGAAAGCTGTGCAGATACCCGGCAATGCTCTCCCGCAACAGATAGTCCCCTTGCGGGTGTGTCATTTTCAGCAGCCCTTTGTTTTCATCGTGCATGATCTCCTTTGATATCTTGACCCATGTGGCAAAGGGGAAAAAGGTCGTATCCACCGTATTGGTCTTAAAGTCATACAGATAACGCGAATCCGAGGATATCTTATCGTTCTGCCGAATAGATTTTCTCTTGTATTCATCATTTATGGGCAGTTCTTCGAGTTTGCACACAAAAAATCCGCTCTTCGGTCTGGACTTGATATACCCCTCGGCGGCCAGCTGCTGATAGGCCGTGTCCACTGTGTTCTGGCTGATTTTCAAGTGGGCGGACAGATTTCTTTTGGACGGCAGCTTTTCTCCGACTCTCATTTTTCCACTCTTGATCTCAGCCTTGATGTGGTCGTATAACTGCTTGTAGAGCGGTACAGTCCCCTCGAATCCAAACGTTAATGTCATTATTTCCCTCATCTGATATCATCAAAAATCTCCGATCTGGGTATTTTACTAATATCAGAATTTTGTACAATCATACCTAGAAAGATAACGCGTTGTCAATACGAAGTAAACTGGAGGCAATCCCATGGATACCAGGCAGCATGAATTAAACAAAAACCTCGCCCAGATGCTAAAGGGCGGCGTCATTATGGATGTCACGAACGCAACGGAAGCGTTGATTGCGCAGGAAGCGGGCGCGGTTGCCGTCATGGCGCTGGAGCGGGTCCCATCAGATATACGAAAACAGGGCGGCGTGGCCAGGATGAGCGACCCCAAGATGATCAAGGAGATACAGCAGGCCGTCTCCATACCGGTCATGGCCAAAGCGCGCATTGGTCATTTAGTGGAGGCGCAGGTGCTGGAGGCACTTGGCATCGATTATATTGACGAAAGTGAAGTATTGACGCCTGCGGACGACATGTACCATATCGACAAATATGCGTTCAGGGTGCCCTTTGTCTGCGGTGCGCGGAATCTGGGCGAAGCATTGCGCCGAATCGGTGAAGGCGCGTCCATGATCCGCACAAAGGGCGAGGCCGGGACGGGAAACGTGGTTGAAGCTGTCCGTCATATGCGAACGATGATGGCCGACATTCGCCGTGTGGCCAATATGCCCAAAGAGGAACTCATGAGCTTTGCCAAGGAAATTGGCGCGCCGTACGATCTGGTCGTATGGGTCTCCGAAAACGGAAAGCTTCCCGTTGTGAATTTCGCCGCGGGTGGCATCGCAACCCCGGCTGACGCTGCACTGATGATGCAGCTGGGGAGCGAGGGCGTGTTCGTCGGCTCCGGCATATTCAAATCCTCCGATCCGGAAAAAAGAGCGCGCGCTATCGTCAAGGCCGTTGCCTATTATAACGACCCCAAAATCATCGGAGAGGTCAGCGAGGATATCGGAGAGCCCATGATCGGGCTGGAAATCAGCGATATCGCTCCCTCAAACCGGCTTTCTGAAAGAGGCTGGTGATGATACGGGCCGGCGTCCTGGCCCTGCAGGGTTCGGTGATCGAGCATATGAACATGCTTGAAAGGCTTGACAACGTTGAACCCATAGCGGTGAAAACAAAAGATGAGCTTGAGCTGGTTCAGGGGATTATATTGCCGGGCGGCGAAAGCACCACGATCAGCAAGCTCCTGAAAGAATTTGACCTCTTTGGTTTATTCAAACGCAAAATCGCGCAAGGCCTGCCGGTATGGGGCACGTGCGCGGGCATGATCCTGCTTGCGAAAGAGATCGCCGGAGAAGAACCGCATTTTTGCACGATGGATATCAAGGTCAGGCGCAACGCATACGGCAGACAGATAGACAGCTTTGGCAGGGAGGCCGTTATCCCGGCCATCAGCGATCAGCCCATCCAGCTTGTGTTTATACGCGCTCCCTGGATCGAGGACACATGGGGCACAGTCAATGTATTGAGCGTTTTGGATGGGCATATCATCGCTGCGCGACAGGACAATATGCTGGTGACATCGTTTCATCCCGAACTGACCCAAAATATCTCCGTGCACGAATATTTTGTTTCTATGGTCAGAGAAAGGCTTTTAAGCCCGTTGGGGCTCTCTGTTCAGGCTGCCTATTGAAACACTAAAAGATCAGCTTTTTACGTTCATTCATTCTTTGAATTTGGCCTCGCATTTTTTTGCCATCGGCGCAACACCTCCTTCGGAGGTTTTATTATCGAAGAAAAAAACCATTTTTATTGACAAAAAAATAATGGATGCATACAATATAGTAAACATATTTATTTAATATACTTTATGGAGAAATAAAATGGTATTCAGTCGGAACGCTATTCGGACAATCGGCAGAAGTTGTGGGCAGTGTCTGCTCTGTAAAAGGAGCGCAGCTTGTTGTTGCTGCCAAATATCCGTATGCGGTCCGAACGCGGAGATCGTCTTCCGATAATACATAGCCGGAGAGGTATGGACAATGGGAATCGCGTTTGGGTTTTACGGCATTAACCAGAAATGCTTAAACAATAAACGAGGTTCCTTTTTCTATAAAAATGAAAGGAGCGGTATTGTGAGCCAATATCAATTTATCGAATCCGCTTTGATTCACGGCGGAATCTATGGCGACGAAAGAACAGGCGCGGTCAATACGCCGGTGTACCAAACTTCGACTTATATGCAGGATGGCTTGGGCAGGCATCGGGGCTATGAATATTCCCGTACCGGCAACCCGACCAGAGAGGCACTGGAAGCGTTGATCGCTGAACTGGAGGGGGGCGTGGCGGGCTTTGCCTTTGCTTCCGGCATGGCCGCCACCACCGCGGTGCTCAGCCTGTTTCAAAGCGGTGATCGGATCGTGATTTCCAGCAACGTTTACGGCGGCACTTTTCGTGTGCTGGACAAAATTTTCAAGCATTTTGGCTTCCATTATGTCATTGCGGACACCACCGACCTGCCGGCACTGGAGCAGGCGCTGACGCCGGATGTGAAGGCGATTTTGATCGAAAGCCCGGCCAATCCCCTCCTGACCATCACCGACATCGCTGCTGTCGCGGCGCTTGCCCGGAGCAGGGACATCAAGTTGATCGTGGATAACACATTTATGACGCCGTATCTTCAGCGGCCTTTGGAGCTGGGCGCGGATATCGTGCTGCATTCCGCAACCAAATATCTGGGCGGACACAGCGACTTGATCGCAGGGCTCGCGGCGGTGAATTCAAAGGAGCTGGCCGAGCGGCTTCATTTCATTCAGAACGCGACGGGAGGCATATTACAACCCTTTGATTCCTTCCTGCTGATCCGCAGCATCAAAACCCTGGGCGTCCGTATGGACCGCCATGTGGAGAACGCGGAACAGATCGCCGGGTTGCTTCAAAAACACGAGGCCGTCAGGACGGTGTATTATCCCGGCCTGCCAGACGCGCAAGGGTATGACGTCAACCGCAGGCAGGCAAAGAATGGCGGCGCGATGATATCCTTCGAGCTGCACGAGGGCTATGACATCAATAAGTTCTTTGAAGGGCTCCAGCTGATCGCACTGGCGGAAAGCCTGGGCGGCGTGGAATCTCTGGTCTGTCATCCGGCAACCATGACACACGCCTCCATCCCCAAAGACATCCGGGAGAAGGTGGGCATCACCGAAGGGCTGATCCGGCTGTCGGTGGGCATTGAACACGGTGAAGACCTGATCCGTGACCTCAACGCAGCGATAGAGGGGGCGAGGATATGAGCCTGTACGCATCGATGCAGGACCTGATAGGCGAAACGCCTCTCGTCCGGCTGGCCAATTTGGGTTTCCCCGAAAAATTTCGGGTATACGCCAAGCTTGAGCTGTATAACCCGTCCGGCAGCGTCAAAGACAGAATCGGTAAATCCATGATAGGGGACGCGGAAGCGCGCGGGATATTGAAACCCGGCGGCACGATCGTGGAAGCCACAGCCGGCAACACCGGCTTAGGCATTGCGTTTGCCGCGCTGAACCGCGGCTACCGGCTGATATGCGTGGTTCCCACAAAGTTTTCGCAGGAAAAGCAAACGTTGCTGCGGGCACTGGGTACGGAAATCGTCAACACGCCGCGGGAGGGTGGCATGTTGGAAGCCTGGCTCAAGGCCGAGGAGATTCGGGCGGGCATTCCCGGCGCCGTGACGCTGGAACAGTTCAAAAACCCGGCAAACCCGCTGGTCCATTATGAAACCACCGGCCCGGAAATTTACCGGGATCTTGACGGGCAGATCGACTTCTTTGTGGCCGGGGCGGGCAGCGGCGGCACATATTCCGGGGCATTGAGATACCTCAAGGAGCAAAACCCGGCTGTCCGGGGCATATTGGCCGATCCGGTCGGCTCCACCATGGGCGGCGGCGAACACGCGAATTATGACATTGAAGGGATCGGAAACGATTTTATCGCCGACACCATGGATATGTCGCTGGTGGACCAGGTGATCAAGATCAGCGATGCGGAGGCGTTTGCGCAGGTCAAAACCCTTGCGGCGAAGGAAGGCATATTTGCCGGATCGTCGTCCGGAGGCGCGCTGGCGGCGGTGCACAAGCTGGCACAGTCAGATGCATCGGGGAATATCGTTGTGGTCTTTCCGGACCGCGGCGACCGGTATTTCAGCAAGAATCTATATAACTGATATATACAGGATGTCCCATATGGATTCTAATAAAAAACAGTTGACATAGTGGTATATTCGTGCAAAAATGGACATAAGTTAAAGCATATAAAACATATTTATAAAGTATGATATGAGGTGGCCCGCCATGTCGGACATAAAGTCAGGAGAGCAGGAGATCAAAACCGAGATTCTCAAGCGGGATTTGGATCAGATCATTGAGATGGTGAAGACGGTGCGGTACGGTTCCGTCACGATCATCATCCAGGATCACAGGATCATGCAGATCGAGAAGAACGAAAAGATAAGAATGAAATGAACGAATAATAGAGAGACTGACCGGTCAACCGGAGGTTTTGAATGAGAGAATCATTTGGAGCCTTTTTTTGTTCGGCGAAAACATGGCCGGCCTTTAGGCGCACTCAGTTGGCGGGCGGCCGCAAGACACGGTGAAAGGAGCGACTTTGACAGTGAGTTTTGATTTCGACACGATAAAGGTGCAGGCCGGATACCACGCCGAGCAGCATAACAATGCGGTGTCCGTCCCGATCTATCAGACGACGGCATTTGCTCTGGGCGACAGCTACCGCGCCGACCGGCTGTTTTCCTTCTCGGAGGACGATCCGATCTATACGCGGCTGTCCAACCCGACGGTGGATGTGCTGGAAAAACGCCTGTCCGCCCTGCACGGCGCGGCGGGGGCCATCGCGCTCTCTTCCGGCATGGCGGCGGTTTCCTACGCGCTGCTGAACGCCGCGGGTAGAGGCGGGCGCATCGTGACCACCGCCCGGCTGTACGGCGGCACGGTTGACAGCTTCACCACCGTGTTTGCGGATCTGGGGCTGGAAATCGACATCGTTGAGAATCCGGACGATCCGGCTGAATTCGAAAAGAAGCTGGCCGCCGATACCAAAGCGGTTTTCATCGAAAGTCTGACCAACCCGTTCGCCACGATACCCGACCTTGCCGCGGTGGCTGATATCGCGCACGCGCACGGCATCCCGCTGATCGTGGACAACACGCTGGCCACGCCGTACCTGCTCAACCCGTTTGAACATGGCGCGGATGTGGTGGTCTATTCGGCGACCAAGGCGCTTTCCGGCCATGGAAACGTGATCGCGGGCATTGTCATCGAAAGCGGAAAGTTCGACTACGGCAACGGCCGTTTCCCGCATTTTGAAAAGCCGCTCTGGTTTCTGCGGGATGAAGCCGACGTGGAGCGCAGCATTTTGCAGGTGTTCCCCGACATCCCGTTTACGGGGCGGCTGCGCGCGGTGCATCTCAACTACCTCGGCGCGGCGCTCTCCCCCTTCGACGCCTATCTTGTGTTGATCGGACTGGAGACGCTTTCCGAGCGCGTGGAGAAGCAGGTGGCCAACACCCGGGCTGTTTTGCACTATCTTCAGGGAAACGCGCACGTCAGCTGGGTTCGCCACCCTTACGCCAGGGGCAACCCATACAAGGAGCTGGCGAACCGGTATCTGCCCAAAGGAGCGGGGGCGATTTTGTCCTTTGGTTTTAACGGCACGGAGGCACAGCGGAGAAAGTTTCTGGCGTCCACGAAAATATTCGGCTATCAGGCCAATATCGGGGATGCCCGCTCTTTGATCATCAACCCCGCGCAAACCACCCATGTGGAACTGACGCCCGGGCAGCGGGAGCTGGTGGGATTGAGCCCCGACACCATCCGCCTGTCGTTGGGGCTGGAAAGCGCGCGGGACCTGGTCGGCGATCTGAACCAGGCGTTTGAGGCCGCTTTCGCGGAATAGGGGAGGATGGGAATGAGCGCTGCGTCTTTACATATCCGGTTCGCCAAAGCGCAGGATACCGCGCTGATACTGGAATTCATCCGGGAACTGGCGGCCTTTGAGGGTATGGCGGATCAGGTCACGGCGACGGCTGGGGATATCCGCGTTTCCCTGTTTGAAAGGCAGCAGGCGGAGGTGGTCATCGGTGAGATAGGCGGCAGTCCCGCCGCGTTCGCGCTGTTCTTTCACAACTACTCCACCTTTCTGGGCAAAGCCAACCTGTATCTGGAGGATTTGTTTGTCAGGGAAGAGTACCGGGGGCAAGGCGTCGGCAAAGCCATGCTGCGCTGGCTGGCCCGGATCGCGGTGGAACGGGGCGGTGAACGGCTCGACTGGCTGTGTCTCGACGGTAACGATCCGGCGATCGACTTTTACCGAAGGCTCGGCGCCGAGGTCCTAAACGACCGGCGGGTCTTCCGCATCAGCGGAAACCGGCTCGCCGCTTTTGCAAAATCCAAAATCAGTTTAGTTTAAGGGGAAAACATGGAACACAATATCAATTTAAATATCCCGGAGGTATCGATCAGGGAAATACGCCTGGGTTCCATCACAGGGTTTCAGGGCAGTGCGCAGGAGCTGGTCAACTGCTCCCGCTGCGGCCTCAAGGATAAAAACCGCTCCTTCAGCCAATGCCTGGGGTGCTCCACCACGCAGGCGGCCTGCATGGTGATTCTGGTACAGGACGCGGCGGTGATCAGCCACGGGCCGGTGGGCTGCTCCTCCTGCTTCCACGAATTTGCGTTTACCTACCGGGTCAATTCGCCGCTGCGGGACGTGGCGGCGCCCACGCAGCGCAAAATATTCTCCACCAACCTGCAGGAGACCGACACGATATACGGCGGAGGTGAAAAGCTCATGGCGGGCATCCGCGAGGTGTATGAGCGTACCCATCCCAACGCCATCTTCGTGCTCACCACCTGCGCCGCCGGCATCATTGGCGACGACGTGGAAAGCATCTGCGACGAAGCGGAAACGGCGCTGGGCGTACCGGTGGTGGCGATTTTCTGCGAGGGCTTCCGCTCCAAGGTATGGACGACCGGCTTTGACGCGGGCTACCACGGTATCGCCCGCAAGCTGATCAAGCCCGCGCGCGAACGCCGCAGCGACGTCATCAATGTCATCAATTTCTGGGGCTCGGATATTTTCAGCGAATGGTTTGCCGCCTTTGGCGCGAAACCCAACTTCATTACGCCCTACTCCACGGTGGAAAGCCTGACATGGTCCTCGGAGGCGGCGGCCACCGTTCAGGTCTGCCCGACGCTGGGCTCATACCTCGGCGCGGCGCTGGAGCAGGAATTCGGCGTGCCGGAGATCAAGACCGCGCCGCCCTACGGCGTGGCGCAGACCGACCGCTGGTTCCGGGAGCTGGGCAAGGTCCTTCATAAGGAACAGGCGGCCGAAGACCTGATCGCGGCCAAAAAAGCGGAGTATCTGCCCCGGATCGAAGCGCTTCGGGAAAAGCTCGCGGGAAAGACCGCCTATGTGGCAGCGGGGGCGGCCCATGGGCATGCGCTGCTGTCCATATTGGGCGAGCTGGGGCTCAAGGCCAGGGGCGCGGCCATCTTCCATCATGACCCGCTCTACGACAACCGCAGCGAGGACAGCGATCAGCTGGCGCAAAGCGTGAAGGATTACGGCGATGTACCGAATTTCAATATCTGCAACAAGCAGGAGTTCGAGCTGGTCAACATGCTCAACCGCCTGCGCCCGGACGTGTTGCTGGCAAGGCACGGCGGCATGACGCTGTGGGGGGCGAAGCTGGGGATTCCCGCGCTGCTGATCGGCGACGAGCATTTCAGCATGGGCTACGAAGGGTTGCTGCGCTACGGTGAGCGGATACTGGAGACCATTGAAAACGATGAATTTGTCAAAAACCTGGAGAAGCACGCCGTCAACCCGTACACAAAATGGTGGCTGGCGCAGGAGCCGTATACCTTTCTGGAAGGCGGCGCGGCGCGATGAGCGGCATCATCGAACAGGAGCGCTACACCTGCGCCATAGGCGCGCTGCAAAGCGTGGTCGCCATCCCCAAAGCCGTGCCCATCCTGCATTCCGGCCCCGGCTGCGGCAACATGATCCAGGGCTTTTTCGAGCGCTCCACCGGATACGCGGGCGGCAGCACGTCGCCGTGTACCAACTTTTCCGAGCAGGAGGTCGTATTCGGCGGCATCGAACGGTTGCGGGGCATCATCTCCAATACCTACAAAGTGCTGGATACCGACCTGCAGGTGGTGCTGACCGGCTGCACGGCCGGCATCGTCGGCGACGACGTGGAAAGCCTAGTGGACGAATTCCGCGGCGCGGGCAAGCCCATCGTGTCGGTGGAGACGGCCGGGTTCAAGTGCAGCAATTTCGAGGCCCACAGCCTGGTGGCGAACGCCATCATCGACCAGTACGTCAGCCTGTTTGAGGATGAAAACCCGGCCCGCAGCGAAAAAAACACCGTCAACCTGCTGGCTTCCCTGCCCTATCAGGACCCTTTCTGGAAAGGCAACCTGAATGAATACAAGCGCCTGCTCTCGGGAATCGGGCTCAAGGCGCATGTGTTGTTTGGCCCGCAGTCGGACGGCGTTGACGAATGGCAGCGGATACCGCGCGCCAATTTCAATATACTGGTGTCACCATGGTACGGGCAGCCCATCGCCGAGCATCTCGAGGACCGCTATGGGCAGCCGTATACGCACTTCCCGCACATCCCCATCGGCGCCAACGAGACCGAGCGGTTTTTGCGCCAGGTACTCAAAGCCGCGCTGGAGCAGGGAGCGGAGCTGGACGAAATCGCCGCCGAAAACTTTATTCGGAAGGAACGCGAAGCGTATTACGAGGAGATCGACAACCTCGCCACTTTCCTGCTGGAATTCCGCTACGGATTGCCCAACCATGTGCACGTCCTGCACGACGCGGGGTATGTACTGGGGCTGTCCAAGTTTCTGTTGCATGAGGTGGGCATCATCCCCAAAGAGCAGTTCGTGGTGGACGGCACGCCGGAACAGTTCCGGCAGCAGATCATAACGGATCTCGCGTCCACATCGACCAAGCGCGACATACCGCTCTATTTCGAGCCGGACGCGGGCAGGGCACAGGATATCATCCGAGGGCTTTCCCACAGCGGCCGGGGGCTCATCATCGGGAGCGGCTGGGATAAGGAGCTGGCGCGGGAAAAGGATTACGATTTTTTGTCCGCCTCGGTGCCGACGCCCTACCGATTGGTGCTGACCACCCATTACGCCGGGTTTTCCGGCGGGCTGCGGGTGATTGAAGATATTTACGACGCGGTGCTGGCGACCTACCGTTAGGGGTGTTTTTATGGGAATGAGGATCGCGTTAGCCAGCATAGACGGCACATATGTGGATCAGCACTTCGGAAGTGCAAGAATCTTTCAGGTGTTTGACGTGGCCGGTGATTCCTGGGCGCTGGTGGAATCCCGCCGGACGGCGGCGCTGTGCCGGGGGAGCTGTGAGGGCGGCTTCGAGCATTTGCTCGAGGCGCTGGACGACTGCGACGCGGTTTTCGTCAGCCGTATCGGGCCGTCTGCGGCGGCGTTCATGATCGGGCACGGCAAGCGGGTGTTCGAGGCGGCCGGGCCGGTGGAAGACATATTGGAGGAGATTATCTCCCAGGGTACGCTGGACGAACAGGGGTGAACCAGATGAGCAGGTCTTTTTCGGAATTGACAAAAACGCACCCTTGCTTCTCGGTGGGGGCAAAGGCGAACAAAGGCCGGGTCCATCTGCCGGTCTCGCCCGGGTGCAATATCAGCTGCCGGTTCTGTGACCGCCAGCTCAATGATGTCGACGACCGCCCCGGCGTGGCCTCTTCCATCATCACGCCGCACGAAGCCGTGGAGGTTGTCCGGTCGGCAGTGGCCCTTTGCCCGGATATCACGGTGGCGGGCGTGGCCGGTCCCGGCGACGCGCTGGCAACGCCGTACGCGCTGGAAACCTTTCGCCTGATCGGCAGGGAGTTTCCGGACATCATCAAGTGCATGAGCACCAACGGCCTGCTTCTGCCGGAGCACGCCCGAGAGATCATCGATGTCGGCATCGATTCTCTTACAGTCACGGTCAACGCCGTGGACCCCGATCTTCAGGCGCAGATATGCGGCGCCATCGTCTATCACGGGCAGCGTTACGAAGGGATCAAGGCCGCAAAGATATTGATACAAAACCAGCTTTCCGGCATACAGGCCGTGGCGGACGCCGGGTTGACGGTCAAGGTCAACACGGTGCTGATCCCGGAAATCAACGCGGACCATGTGCCGCTGGTGGCCAAGACCGTCAGCGAAATCGGCGCGAAGCTCTACAACATCATCCCGCTGATCCCGCAGCACGAGCTGGCATGGTGCAGCGCACCGGGCTGTGCGCTGCTGAGCAAAGCCCGCGGCGAGGCGGAGCCATACATCAGCGTATTCCGTCATTGCCAGCGGTGCCGGGCCGATGCGGTGGGCATTCCCGGCGGCGAGGACTTTGCAAAGGCGATCTACTCGCGACCCATTAATCAGGAAAATACCTTCTCTCACGGATGATACCTGGCCCGATGACACGGGAAATCCGGGGAGAAGTCATTTAAATTCAAAGGAGGTGGTGTTATATGTGTTGTGACTGTGCACCCGGCGACTGTACCGAAACCGATTGTACCCAATACCAGAAAGGAGGGATTTCATGGCAACTGAAGTCCCCAATCCCGCGTATCGGTTTGATACGCAAAAAGTCCGGGCGGGATATGAGCCAAAGGATCATAGATATGCCGTATCGCCACCCATTTATCAGACCGCGGCTTATGATTTCCGGGATGTGAAAAACGCCGCCGACCTGTTCGGCCTGCGGGAGATCGGGTTTCTCTATACCCGTGTGGGCAACCCGACCGTGGCGGTGCTGGAAGAGCGCGTGAAAACGCTGGACGGAGCCGGCGCGGCCATTGCTCTGGCCTCCGGCATGGCGGCCATCAGCTATACGCTGCTGAATCTGGCCGAGGGCGGCGGCAGGATATTGACCTCCCCGTATCTCTACGGCGGCAGCGCCGACAGCTTCAAAAAGATCTATCCGAAATTCGGCATCCATTTCGATCTGGCGAAAAACATCGAGAATCCTGTTGCGCTGGCCACGGAGATCCGGCCCGACACCAAGGCCGTCTTCATTGAAAGCATCAGCAACCCCAGCACCGTGTTGCTGGACGTGGACGCCATCGCCAGGGTCGCCCATGATCACGGCATCCCGCTGGTGGTGGACAACACGGTGGCAACGCCCTATCTCTTCAACCCCATCGCCCACGGCGCGGATATCGTGGTCTATTCGGCCACGAAGGGACTGAACGGGCACGGCAACCTCATCGGCGGGCTGGTGCTGGAGAACGGGACATTCAACTATGTCACCGAAAAATTCCCGCAGTTTTCAGAAAAGTATTACACACTGCGCAATGAGGACGGCAATCACCGCAGTTTCCCGGAGGTGTTCCCCGACGCGCCGTTTACCAGCCGGATACGGTTCAACTATCTGAACTATTTCGGCGCGGCGCTCTCGCCCTTTGACGCCTACCTCGCGATCATCGGGCTGGAGACGCTGTCGGAGCGTCTGGCGAAGCAGTCGCGTAACGCGCTGGCGCTGGCGGAGTATCTCGGCGCGCATCAGGCGGTGGAATGGGTGCGTTACCCGGCGCTGAAGTCCAGCCCGCATCATGATCTTTATGAGCGGGACTATAAACAGGGTGCGGGCGGTATCCTGTCGTTTGGCTTCAAAGGAACGCAGGCGCAGCGGGAGGCTTTTCTGAACGCCATCAGCCTGATTCACTATCACGTCAACATCGGCGACGCGCGGACGCTCATCGTCAATTCACCCCAGACCACACACGGTGAGCTGGAACCGGACGAAAAAGAGCTGGCCGACATCCCCGAAAATCTGATCCGGATTTCGGCGGGGCTGGAGGATGCGGCGGACCTGATCGCCGATCTGGAACAAGCCTTTGAAAAGGCACTATCAGAAGAAATTATTAAAGAAGGAGCTTATGTATCATGAAAAACCTGAAGAAAATTTTTGGAGCGATTGCGCTCATCCTCTCGCTGGTGATGGTGCTCACCGCCTGCGGCGCACCGGCTACACCGAGTGCCGCGCCTGAGAGCGCCGCGCCCGAAACCGGCGCTGCCGAGCCCGAGTTCAAGTATGGCAAGATCGATATACCCGGCAAGGACGGCGCTCTTTGCGGCGCGCCCATCTACATCGCTTATGACCAGGGGTTCTTTGCCGAGGAAGGCTTTGACGTGACCCTGATCTCCGCCGACAGCGAAACGCGCAAGATCGGCCTGAACAACGGCACCATCCCGATCGTCAACGGCGACTTCCAGTTCTTCCCTTCCATTGAGGAAGGCGTACAGGTGAAGGTGGTGGACGGCCTGCACAACGGCTGCATCAAGTTCATCGTTCCCAAGGATTCTCCCATCAGCACCGCCGCAGATTTGAAGGGCAAGAGGATTGCCGTGGATGAAATCGGCGGCACGCCGCACCAGGTGGCCAGCGTGTGGCTGGAAAAGGCGGGCATCTCCGCGAAACCGGAGGATAAAGAGGTGGAATTCGTTGTTTATAAGGACGGAAGCTTAGAGATTGAAGCCCTGCGCAAGGGCGAGGCTGATGTGGCGGCGCTGTGGGATCCGCTGGGCTCGATTCACACGAGCGGCGACGACGCGGAATACAAGGTGCTCTTCGATCTGTCCACCGATCCGACGTTTGCCGGCAAGTACTGCTGCTTCCTGTACGCTTCCGAAAAGGTGATCAATGAGGACCCCGAGAAGGTGGCGGCGCTGCTGAGAGCCTACAACAAGGCGCAGAACTGGATCGCCGAAAATCCGGCGGAAGCGGTCAAGATCATCTCAGAGAAGAAGTATTCTGCGATTGAGGATGTGGCACTGGCCGAAGCGCTGGTGAAGAGCTATGAATATCCCTCGCATGCAGACCGTGAAGGCGGCAAGACCCACATATATGACGACGTTCTCTACTTTGTGCAGGAACTTGCCAATATCGGATACTTAAAGACAACCGATCCCGAGGCTTTTGCCCAACAAATCTACTACGACGTGAAGGGTGCGACTGAATAAGGATAACGATGATTCCGCGGGGGGCCGGACCAGTTCCGGCCCTTCTGAAGAATCGTTTTCTGTATCAGAGCGATCCTTGAAGGAGGATATCCCGTGAGCATCAAACGATTTACATTGACCGATACACCGCCGGTTCCGCGTAAGCGGGAACGGCAGACCAAAAATATCATATCGAATAAACGATTCATCGCCCTGGCGCTGTTTACGCTTGCGGGCTTGGTGGCCGCGTTGCTGGCCAGTTTGTTTTTTCCGCAGATTGCCGATGTCGAAATCAAACTGTATGACATCAATCTTTTCGGGCTGACCATACAGCTGGATATATCGCAGGCGTTTCAGGCTATTATAATCCTTATCATTTTCATTTATGTCGGGATTGGACTGTTTTCGTTTTTTGATAATGAGCGGCGCAAGAAATTTATCAAACGCGCTCCGTTTCGTTTTGCGATCGGCCTCGTGCTGGCGGCGTGGGAGATACTTGGCACGAAGCTGCTTATGCTCCCGCAGCCGTTTTTCCCCGGGCCGTCGCGGATACTGGAAACGGTCTTGATTGAGGGCGACTATGTGCTGGAAAACATGCTCTATTCGCTGCGCCTGTTTGCCGCCGGGTTCCTCTCCGGCATCGCATTTGGCATTCTCACCGGCATACTCATCGGCTGGTTCCCCAAGGTCTATTACTGGGTCTATCCGGTCCTGAAGGTGTCCGGCGTGATTCCCGCGGTCGCGTGGATGCCTTTCGCGCTGACCCTCTTCCCCATCCCGTTTCTGGCGGCCACGTTTCTGATCGTGATCTGCGCATGGTTCCCGGTCGCCTTTTTGACGGCGCAGGGCATTGCGGGGACGCAGAAGGTCTATTTCGAAGTCGCAAAAACGCTGGGGGCCAAAACGCCTTACCTGGTTTTCCGTGTGGCGATACCCAACGCGCTGCCGCAGATATTTACCGGCATCTCCACGGCCAACGCTTTCGCGTTCACCACGCTGGTGATCTGCGAAATGATGGGACAGCCGGGCGGCCTTGGCTACTATATCAACGCGTCAAGGATCTGGTCCGCATATTATAAGGTATTTGCCGCGATCATCATCATGGCGATCCTGTTCTCGCTGATCATGCGCGCCCTTGGCGCCATACAAAGCTGGGTTTTAAGGTGGCAAAGGGGGTTGGTGAAATGAGCGCCGCGGCATTGATAGACATCCAAAACGTGTTCCGCACCTATATAGACACCAACGACAACAAAGTGGAGGCGCTGCGCGACGTCAGCCTTTATGTCCGCCAGGGAGAGTTTTTGAGCGTCATCGGCCCATCCGGCTGCGGGAAGACCACGCTGCTCCGACTGCTGGCCGGTCTGGACGCGCCCGATTCCGGCAGGCTGGCGATCAGCGGGCACGAGATCAAATCCCCCGATCCGGAACGCGGCTATGTGTTTCAGCAGGGCAGTCTGTTTCCATGGCTGACGGTGGAAAAAAACATCGCGTCCGGGCTCAAGGCCAGAGGCGTTTACAAAGAGCAGAAAGCCGATGTCGCCCGGTATATCGACCTGATCGGGCTCAATGGTTTTGAAAGATCCTATCCGCACCAGATATCGGGCGGCATGGCCCAGCGCGTGGCCATCGCACGGTCGCTGATCAACCGTCCGGCGGCGCTGCTGCTTGACGAACCCATGGGCGCCTTGGACTCCTTCACCAGAGCCGATCTGCAGGATAAGCTGCTGGAGCTTTGGAAGCGGGACGGCACCACCATGATCCTGGTGACGCATGATGTGGATGAAGCCATCTATCTCAGCGACCGGATCGTGATCATGACGCCGCGCCCCGGAAAGATCAGCGAAATTCTGGATGTGCATCTGTCCCGGCCGCGGCAACGAGGCGACGCGGACTTTTTGGGGCTGCGCAAAATCATACTTGAAAAGCTGCACTTCACCAGCGCGACGCCGCTGCCGGAATACACCATTTAGGGAGAACATTGAATGTCACCAAAAAAGCAACTCAGACAAATTGCCATTTACGGCAAAGGTGGAATCGGGAAGTCCACCACCACACAAAATCTCACTGTCGGCCTGGCGGAGAGCGGCAAGCAGGTCATGGTTGTCGGCTGCGATCCCAAGGCCGACTCCACAAGGCTGCTGCTGGGCGGGCTTGCGCAGCGCACCGTGCTGGATACAATGCGCGAAACCGGCGGTGCTGTGGAATTGGCAAACATCATGCGCGAGGGCTATCTCGGCATAAAGTGCGTGGAGTCCGGCGGTCCGGAACCGGGCGTGGGCTGTGCCGGGCGCGGCATCATCACCTCCATCGGCCTGCTTGAACGGCTTGGCGCCTATACCGATGAGCTGGATTATGTGTTTTACGATGTGCTGGGCGATGTGGTATGCGGCGGGTTTGCCATGCCCATCCGCGAGGGAAAGGCCAAGGAAATATATATTGTGGCCAGCGGCGAGATGATGGCGCTTTATGCGGCCAACAACATTGCCAAGGGCATTGAGAAATTCGCGCTCAAGGGCGGCGTACGGCTGGGCGGCATCATCTGCAACAGCCGTAACGTTGACCATGAGATCGAGCTTCTCAGAGCTTTTTCAGCCGAACTTGGCACACAGCTGATTTATTTCGTCCCGCGCGACAACGTGGTCCAGCGGGCGGAGATACGGCGTAAAACCGTAATCGAGTATAATCCGGAGGCGAATCAGGCGCAGGAATACCGCAACCTCGCAAAGGCGATCGACGAGAATACGATGTTCACCATCCCGAAACCCATGACGCAGGCGCGCCTTGAAGAGATCCTGTTGGAATATGGTTTGCTGGATGCCGTGGATGACTATACGATATAAGATGAAATCATAACCGCAAGGATGGCGGAAGGCTCTCAGCCCTGCCGTTTATGTATTCGGGCGCCCGCGCCCGGCTATGCGCTGATCGTGCAGAGGTCTGTCCATTTGGTTGTTAGAACGGGCAATCTTGGGAGGTGCTGGTCAGGGGTCAGCCGAATATGCGGTTTGAAGCTCACATGACACAACCTGGAGAGAGCCGGATTACCGGTTCTCTCTCGCATTTTATCGCTCGAGAACGATGGCCATTATGGTGTTTTACTTGCCCCTGCCACATCCTCATCTCTTGAAGCCTGAACTCTTCGGAACACTAAACCATACCGCTCTTTGCCGATGCTTCCCTCCTTAAAAGTAAATTGACAAAAAACAAATAATAATATAAATTATATATGATATATATGAATTAAATACGCGGCTGGAATATAGTTTTAATATAAAGACCGACATTGAAAGGAGACATTATGTCCAACGAAGTCAAAACAACAGATGGTGCACCGGCAAAAAGCGCTGCAGATCTTGCCAGAGATTATTTTATCTATGGATATCACTGCAGCGAATCACTTGTCAAGGCAATCAACGAATACTATGAGCTTCATCTTGACGAATCGATTCTTCGTATCACCAGCGCCTTGTCCGCAGGGCTGGGTAAGGCCAAGAGCATTTGCGGCACCATCACAGGCGGCGCGCTCATCTTGGGGCATCTCTATGGACGCACGGAAGCGCACGAAGATGACGATCTCGTTTTCGATCTTATGAGAGAATATTATGATAAATTCGTGAAAAAATTCGGTACGGAACGCTGCTCGGAATTAACGAAGGATATTCATTGGGGGCATCCGGATCACCGTGAAGCGTGCGCTGAATATGTCTATCAGGCAACGGCATTTTTAAGTGAGATTCTGGAGGAGACGCAGCGTAATTTGCCGGTTGAAAACGGTCCGCGTTTGCGCGAAGCCTGATTAAAGAACGAAAGATCTGGTGAAAACATATGGCTAATTATGAACAAATCGTTATTGACGCCGGCAGGCGTATGGCAGAATTGTCTATGACCGTTTCGACGTGGGGCAACATCAGCGCGCGCGACCCCGAAACGGGCAATGTCTATCTCACGCCGAGCGGAATGGATTATTTCTCATGTACAGAGGACGACATCCTTGTGTTCAATGCGGCGGGCAAAAGAATCAAGGGACGGAGAAAGCCGAGCATTGAAAAGGACATTCATTTGTTCATCATGCAGAGAAATCCGCGCGTCAATGCCGTAATTCACACCCATGCGCTGTATTCCACAACTCTTGCGGCGGCCGGTTTGACACTTCCGGTTATCACAGAGGAGCATGCGCAGACCCTGGGCGGGCCGGTGCCCTGTTCGCAGTATGCGATTCCGGGCACGCCGCTGCTCGGTGAATACGTATCTTCTGTCATCGAGCAAGGATACAACGCGGTGTTCCTTCCCAGTCACGGCGCGCTTGTGACGGGTTCCGATATGGAGCGCGCGTTTAAAGCGAGCTACGTGCTGGAAAAAGCTGCGGAAATTTATGTAAAGGTTCGCTCCATGGGGCTGGAGCCGCGCGTCATCCCCCAGGAAGATGTGGATCACATGTTCAGGTTCTTTAAAAACAATTACGGACAGGCGCAAAATTAGGAACGGGGATAAAGGACATGGGAGTTCAGCACATTGCAGACAATATCACGCAATTGATTGGCAACACGCCGCTTGTTCGGCTGGGAAAACTGAATCCATATGACGCGGAAATCGTCTTGAAACTCGAGTTTTTTAATCCGCTTGCGAGCGTGAAGGACCGTATCGCGCTATCCATGATCGAGGATGCGGAAAACGCCGGCCTTTTGAAACCGGGCGCTGTTATCATTGAACCGACGAGCGGCAACACAGGTATCGGATTGGCCTATGTATGCGCGGTGAAGGGCTACAGGCTGATTCTCACGATGCCGGAGACGATGAGCATCGAGCGGCGAAAGATATTGCGCGCGTTGGGCGCCGAAATCGTTTTGACGGAAGCCTATGAAGCGATGGAAGGCGCCGTCAAAAAAGCCGTGGAAATAGCGGCGGCAACGCCCGGCGCGTTTATCCCGCAGCAGTTTTCCAATGCTGCGAATCCGGATGTCCACAAAAGGACAACGGCGGAAGAGATTTGGCGGGATACGGACGGTAACGTGGATATTTTTGTTGCGGGCGTCGGGACGGGCGGCACGCTGACCGGGGTCGGGCAGATATTGAAGGAAAGAAATCCGGATGTGAAGATCGTCGCGGTTGAGCCGCTCAAATCGGCCGTTCTTTCGGGCGGCCTGGTGACACCGCACCGCATTCAGGGCATTGGCGCGGGGTTCGTGCCCAAGGTGCTGGACCAAGGTATCGTTGACGAAATCATCACCGCGGTGGACGACGACGCGGCGCCCATAGCCCACGCGCTGGCACAGGAAGAAGGGCTTCTCGTCGGCATATCCGGCGCGATCAATGTCTGGGCGGCGCTTGAGCTTGCCAAGAGACCTGAAAACAAGGGGAAACGGATCGTCACCGTCATACCCGATTCGGGCGAGCGGTATTTGAGCACATGGCTGTTCGAAGACTTTGCTTCCGAAGTGCAGGAAGACGTCAAACAGCTTGATCAGAAGATCAAGCAAAGCCTTGACGACTCGCTGCCTCCTGCCGCGGCGCTGTCGCTGCGCTATTTCCGTAACGGTTCTTACTGCAGCGAAGCCGTATTGCGCGCTTTCAACGAAGTGTATGATCTGGGCTATTCGGAAGAGGATTACAAGATCACAACGGGTTTCGCCGCCGGCATGGGCGAGACCGGCTGCGCCTGCGGCGCGGTGACGGCCGGCGTCATGGTGATCAGCATTCTGACCGGACGCAGCCGGAACTATCAGTCTGAGCGTCTGGCTTTCACGCTGACCAACCAGCTCCACAGCTATTTCAAGGCCAAGAACAACTCGGTCTGCTGCCGTGTGCTGACGCGAAAATACGACTGGAATTCTGCGGAGCGCCGCATCCAGTGCGAAAACTATGTGGTGGACGCGGCGTTAGCGCTGGATGCGCTGATTCAAAAGAATCTTCAGGATGTCATCAAGCAGGCGGGAAAATGAGTACGAATACATTAAACCTCATTGCGATCGACTGCGGGAACTCCTCGATCAGGACAACGCTGGGGCGTTTTGATGGGGAGCGGTTCAGCACACAGCTCATTTCACGGACAGAGCAAAAAGAAGTCCTGCTGGGCGGGCTTTACTATTGGGATCTGCCGTTCATCGTGCAGCAGATAAAAGAAGGTATCGCAAAAGCGGCCGCCATATGCGGGCATATTGACAGCGCCGCCATTTCGACCTGGGGCATTGATTTCGGGATGCTGAATGAAGAAAACCTCCTGATCTCACTGCCCCTGTCATATCGGAACACTTTGGGCGGCAGCGGGCTCGAAGCGCAGTCGAAAGAGCAGCTATGGCGTAATTTCATGCATACAGGCATTCAGAACGACAAGATCAATACGCTTTACCAGCTGGTCGGCCTGCGCAGCCGCTTCCCGAAAACCTATGCGTCAGCCCACAAGATACTGATGATTCCGGATCTGCTCAACTTTTTCTTTACGGGAGAAATGTCTGCCGAAGCCACGCAAACAAGCACAAGCCAGCTTTTCGACACAAAACAAAAGCAATATGCAGCTGAAATCTTCGATGCATATGATATTAAGCGGGAATTGTTCGCCAGTCTGCTGCCCCATGGCAGCGAGCGGGGGATGCTGCTCCCCGGTATAGCCGACGAGCTGGGGATAACGCCCTTCCCCTTTATTACAATCCCCGCGCATGATACGGCTGCGGCGGTCGCCGCCGTCACGCCGGAAAGCGAAGAGGCGTTTTTGTTTATCAGCTCGGGAACCTGGTCTTTGATTGGCACGGAGCTGGGTGCGCCTGTGATCGACGAGCGGGTCTATGCCAGCTCTTTCACAAACGAAGAAGGCATCCTCGGGACGACGACCCTGCTCAAAAACTCTGCAGGCCTATACATTGCCCGCAGAATTTTCGAGGAAGCGTCCAAAGAAAACCCGTCTATTAATTGGGACACAGCAACAATGCTGGCGGCGCAGACTGAGGGTGCCGGGCATTTGATCGATCCGAACGACCAGGATTTGTTTAACCCGGTGAATATGCGGCAGACCATCAAATCAAAAGCCGGGCTGGCCGAAGCCAAGGATGCGCTGCTGTTTCGTATTGTGTACGAATCGCTGGCAGCCAGTTATAAAAAAGCGTTTGATGAAATCGAGGCTCTCACAGGCAGGCAATATAAGACGGTCTACATCGTGGGCGGCGGCGCCGAAAACCAGCTGCTGAACCGCCTGACGGAGCAGGCGAGCGGCAAGCGCGTCCGCGTGGGCTTCAAGGAAGCGACGTCCGTGGGGAATCTGGGCGCTCAGCTTTTGTACCGGAAGCATGCGTCCGGACTAAAAGAGGTGCGCCATATCCTCAAAAGGAGTGCTTTGGATCAACGTCCGTAGCCCTCTTTCTGCAAGAAAGAACGATGAAGCTTGTCGCCCATACATAACAAAAAAAGACCCCTGCCGACGGTTGATAAGCCGTGCAGGGGTTTTGTTTGCTGGGTCAGGAGGAGCGGCGCAGGCGCAGTGCGATGGCGGCCAGCAGGATGGCCCCCCACAGCGCCATCGTGAGATATTGGCTGACGCGCAGCAGGTTAAGACCGCTGGATACAGCCTGCAATATGATCAGCGCCAGCACGACGCCGCTGACTCGCCCCTCTCCACCGTTGGGATTCACGCCGCCCAGCACGCAAACAAGCACGGACTGCAGCAGGTAGCTGCCCGCGTAGCCCGAAGCCGCGGAGTTGAAACGCGCGGTAAGCACAATGGCGGCCAGTCCGGCGAAAAAGCCGGATATCGCGTAGACTTTGATCAGCAGGCCCTTGCAGTTCACGCCGGAAAACAGCGTGGCTTGCTGGTTGGAACCGTAAAGCCGCGCGTATTCGCCCACGGGCAGACGGTGGCTGATCACGCTCATCACAAGCGTAAACACGATGAATATCAGCAGCGGTACGGGCAGGAAGCCGAGGCTGCCGTTTCCCAACACCAAAAAATCCTTGGGGAAACCGGAGATGACCGCGCCTCTGGTGAGGACATTGCAGACGCCGTTCAGCAGCATCTGGACGCCCAGCGTCGCGAGGATTGCGGGCACCCGGAAAAAAGCCACGATGACACCGTTGAGCACACCGCACAGTATGCACACGGCAATGCCCACGGCGATGGCCAGCAGCACCACGGGCCAACCGGCTTCGGGATTCTGCGACAAGATCATGGCCATCAGTATGCCCGAAACGTTGGCGGAGGCGATCACCGACAGGTTGATGCCGCCGGTGATCATCGTGATCATCATGGCAAACGCCAACAGCCCCATCTCGGGCAGTTGAAACGCCATGCCCTGAAACGTGCCGACTTTGAAGAAGCTGCCGTGCAGCAAAGACATCGCCAGTATGACGGCGGCGAGTATGCCGAACAGCAGGATATTGTCTCCCGCTGCGGTATGTAAAAGGGCAGCGCTTTTACGCTTTTCCATAAACGATAGCCTCCTTGGCAGTGGTGCGCCTGAAACTCGTCAGGCAAAAGCTCAGCAGTATGA
The DNA here is from genome assembly GCA_023428025.1 of Bacillota bacterium. GTDB lineage: Bacteria > Bacillota > Clostridia > Christensenellales > SZUA-584 > SZUA-584. The sequence continues at coordinate 50,041 of JAEYZN010000028.1, read as the reverse complement.
CGGAACCGGTGCACACATCCTGCCAGTAGCTCGAAATGCCCAGCATCACCAGGCCGTTGCTCAGCATTGCGAAAAGAAGGATGCCCAGCACGGTGCCCAGCACAGTGCCGCGGCCGCCCGAAAGCGCCGCGCCGCCCAGCACAACGATGGCGAGAACGTCCATTTCACGCCCGATAAGCGAATTGGGCGCCACGTTCTGCACGGTATACATGTTCAGCACAGAGCCGACAGCGGCCGTAACGCCCATCAGTCCATAGACAAACAGCTGTGTTTTAAAGAGGCTCACGCCGGCCCGCCGCGCCGCCTCCGGGTTTCCGCCGATGGCGAATATATGCCGGCCGGTGCGCGTGAAGCGCAGTATCAGCGCCACTGCCGCCACGACGACCGCCAGCGTGCCAACGGACAAAAACAGCGTGCTCTGAGCCGTTTTGGTGCTGAACCATTCGGGAAAGCCGTACAGCCACGTGCCGTTGCTGAGCCACATCAACAGGCCGTAAAACACGTTCATCGTACCGATCGTCACAATAATCGCCGGTATCTTAAAGGCGTACGTTAGAAGGGCGTTGATCAACCCCAGCGCCAGCCCGACAGCCCCGGCCAGCAGGAACGCACCCGGCCAGCCCGGCGTATAGTCGATCAATAGCGCCAGCACATACTGGCTGACCGAAGCCACGGCCATAAACGAAATATCGATGCCGCCCGATATGATGACGACCAGCAGCCCTGCCGCCACCACGCCCGCCATCGAGTAAGACACGAGCAGATCGGCAATATTCTGCGGCGCGATAAACCGCCCTTGCGTGAATATGGCAAGCAGAAGAACGATACCGATGATAACGGTAAGCAGGTAGAATTCATGGGTATGGAAAAAAGCACGAAGCTTAGCATGACTGCGCATAGCGCACCTCCTCGTAAAGCGCTTCCTCGGGCAACCCGCCGGTTTGCAGTGTTTTGATGATGCGGCCGCCCCGCATCAAAAGCGCCTGTGTGCAGGTGGCTTTGATCTCCTGCGCCTCGTCCGAGATCAGCAGGATGCTCATGCCGTTTTTGGCGAGGTCCCGGATGATTTCGTATATGGCGCTTTTCGCGGCAACGTCAATGCCGTTCGTCGGTTGGTCGAGTATCAGCACGCGCGGCTGAGTCGCGAGCCATTTGGCGATAACCACCTTTTGCTGGTTGCCCCCGCTTAAGCGCGAAGCGTTCACATGCGGCAGCGCGCTCTTTATCTCCAGCTTATCGATCCACTGGGTGGCCAGCGCGCGTGATTTTGCCAGGCTTAATAGACCCAGAAGTCCGCGCAGCGTTTTGATGACGGTGAGTGCAATGTTGCTCTTGATGGGCTGATTCATAATCAGCCCCTGCAGCAGCCGGTCCTCCGGCACATAAGCGATACCGGCGCGGATGGCGTCGCGGTTGCTGTTGAATGACTGACGCTTGCCGTCCACCAGCAGCGCGCCCTTGTCGGGACGGGTCATGCCGAAAAGGCTGAGTGCCAGCTCGGTGCGTCCCGAGCCCAGCAGGCCTGTGATGCCCAGTATCTCGCCGCGGCGAAGCGTAAATGAGACGTCTTCGTACTCCCCCGCGCGCGAAAGCTCCCGCACTTCCAATATGTTTTCGCCCAGACCAGCATCCTCAGACGGTGAGGATTCAGATACGTTTTGTCCCGCGATCAGGTTGGCGAGATGCTCGCGGTTCAGGCTCCCGCGTTCATAGGTGCCCAGCATTTTGCCGTCCCGCATCACCGAGATACGGTCGGATATTTCCACGACCTCGTCCAGGCGGTGGCTGATAAACAGTACGGTGATGCCCTTTGCCTGTTGGTCTTTTATAATCGAAAACAGGATATCCACCTCGTGGCGCGTGAGCGAGGAGGTGGGCTCATCCATCATGAGCAGCGTGGCGCCCAATGCCAGCGCGCGCGCTATCGCGACCAGCTGGCGCTGTGCGATGGGCAGGGATTCGACGGTCGCATCCAGCGGCAGGCTGATCTCCATTTTGTCCAGCGCCTGCTTTGCCACCTCTTCGATGCGCTTCCAGCTCACTCGGCGGCGCGGCTTTCTCACATGCAGGCCAAACGCGATATTTTCCGCCACGGTCAGGTTGGGAAACAGGCTTAAGTCCTGGTAGATAACACTGATGCCCTTTTCGAGCGCAAAGTGGGAGGAGACGGCGGACATGCGCTCATTCAATATGGTTATTTCACTGCCCTCGTCCGGCTTAACCACGCCGGACAATATTTTGATCAAAGTGGACTTTCCGCATCCGTTTTGCCCCACGAGGCAATGTATCTCCCCTTTTTCCACTTCAATATGAATATCCTGAAGCGCGTGAACGCCTCCATAATGCTTGTTTAACCGGTTGGTCTCAAAATATTTTTCTGCCATTGTCCTGTTTCCTTAATACTTTGACTATCGGCCTTGGATGCGGGCCGACGCGAATGCGAGCGATAAGCCGGTTGAAAGCCAAAGACGGCATGGAATCCATGCCATCTTCAGGCTTTTGCACGTTATCAAGCGTTTACGCTTTTAAGGGCAAACCGAATTAGAAGCCCAGCGTATCCGCGTTGTCTTTGGTGATGGACAGCGTCTTGTCAAACGCCAAAACTTTTTCCTGAACGGCGGGCTTGCCGATGCCGGGCACTTCGAAATCCGCAGCGGTGACGTCGCCCCCATCAAGGATATACTTTGCCGTATACACGGCGGCGTAGCCCGAGTCCGCCGGGTTCCACAGCAAGCCTTCGGTGATGGAGCCGTCTTTTAAGTACTCGGATGCCTGGCTGGGTATCACGTTACCCACAACAAACACCTTGCCGACGAGCTCCTTCTCACGCAGTGCCTGTGCGGCGCCGATCGGTCCAAGGCTGCCCCAGCCGATGATCGCGTTCAGGTTCGGATAAGTATTCAGCAACTCCAGCGTACGGGTGCGGGCCAGCTCGGCATCCTCGCCGCAGGGGATGCGGTCGGTCACTTCCTTGAGGTCAGGATAATTCTCAGCAAGGTATTCTTTGGCGATATCAGCCCACTTGTTGTGCAGCGGAACGGACAGACCGCCGACGAAAAAGACATACTCCCCTTTGCCGCCGGTGGCTTTCGCAATGGCTTCAGCAGCATAAATACCAAACTTCTCGTTGTCAATCGCTTCAATATCCCAATCGGCGCCTGTCTGGTTGGGTGATTCATTGGCGATGACGACAATGCCTTTTTCCTGCGCGCGCTGGAGCACAGGCTCCAGAACGGTCGCATCGTTGGGCACTACCACGATCGCATCAACATCCGTGTTGACAAGGTCTTCCACGATCTTGACCTGCTGAGCGGGGTCAGCGTCCGTCGGGCCGGTGACATAAGCGTTTACGCCCAGCTCTTCTGCGGCGCGCTTAACGCCTTCCTCCAGCACGTTAAAGAACGGGATGCCAGTGATTTTGACGACGACCGCGATTTCCGGAACGTCTTCAGCAGCCGGCGCTTCGGAAGCGGGCGCCTCAGACGCCGGCGCCTCGGAAGCAGGTGATTCAGCGGAATCGGACGGCGATGTGGTCGCCGCCGGCGTGCCCGCGCATCCCGCCAGCGCACCAACAAGCAGCAAAACACACAAAGCCAGTATGCCGGCAGACGATAAGAGTTTTTTGGTTATCATTACGTATCCTCCATGATTGTAATATGCGAATTTGCCCTGCCCAAGGGAAACCGGCCGTGTTTCGCTAAAACTGGCAACGACAAATGCGTGTAGGAAAGGCTCCTTAACGCTTATATTATAATATATAAAACATATAGGAATTGTCAATATAATTTTACGGATAATTCTTAAATTTAGTGACGGAAATAGCGGCCCTTCAACTGCTGTAGACACCGCCAGCATGGAAAAATGAAAGTATCGAATATCAGGCGAAGAGGTTTTCTAAACATTCTAGCAAGGCAGTTCGGATAAAGCGCGTTGGATTAACTAAAAATTCATAAGGGTGATGATAGGGAAAAAATTACGGATCAGCGGGTCAGGTTGATGTGAAAAGCTCTGCCAGTGATGTCTTTTGGTTTATTTAATGATAAACCAGATGACAAATTCAAATATTGCTGGGTTCATTCGCGCTGTTTTTCTATCTTCTCAACCTCTGCCGCGAGCGCGCTCCTGATCTTCGCCGCGTCGCCGTCTTTCCCCCTGATGATGCGGCTCACCGCGTCGTAACCCAGAATGGGGATGTACGACGCCGCGACGGCGTACGAGCCGTCCAGCAGTGCGGCACAGCGCTCCCGGTCCGGCTCTATCAGCTCCACGCATTTGCTGCGAAACAGCCGCACCGCATTTTCCAGCAGCGACAGGCTTTCCAGCAACGCGTCGGCGATCAGCGGGGCAAACGCATTCAGCTCAAACTCGCCGTGCGCCGCCGCCATGGTGACGGCGCTGTCGTTCGCCATCACGCGCATGGCCGCCTGCGTCACCATCTCGGGGATGACGGGGTTCACCTTGCCCGGCATGATGGAGCTGCCCGCCTGCATCGGGGCCAGCCTGATTTCACTGAAACCGCCGTGTGGGCCGGAGTTCATCAGGCGCAAATCGGTGGATATCTTCATCAGGCTCACCGCCAGCGCCTTGAGCAGCCCGGACACCTCCACGAACACGTCGTTGTTCTGTGTGATATCCATCGGGTATTCGGCAGCGGCAAGACCGTAGCCGGTCAGCTCGCGCAGCGCCTCGATCACGCCAAAACGGTATTTGCGCTCAGCGGCGGTCGCCGTTCCCACCGCCGTGCCGCCGATGTTCACCTGCCGCAGCCGCTCCTCCACCTTGTAAAGCCGCCAGCGGTCCCGCGCGATGGCCTGCGCGTAAGCGCCGAACTCGGCGCCCAGCGTCACCGGCACCGCGTCCATCAGCTCCGTGCGCCCCAGCTTCCGGACATCGTCAAACTCATTTTCCTTGCGCTGCAGCGCTTCCTGAAGCTTGGCGCACGCGTCGCTTAAAGCGCGCAGCTGCCCGATGGCGGCGATACGCAGCGCCGTGGGATACACGTCGTTGGTGGACTGTCCCCGGTTCACGTCGTCCAGCGGATGGATATATGCGTAGTCGCCGCGCGCCCGTCCGCAGCCTTCCAGCGCGAGGTTCGCAATCACCTCGTTCACGTTCATGTTGGTGGAGGTGCCGGCGCCGCCCTGCAGCGCATCCACAGGGAACTGGTCGTCCGTGTGCCCCGAAAGAATGATATCGCACGCATTGGCAATGGCCCGGTAGATATCCGATCGTTCGGCGTCCAGCCTGGCGTAGGTGAGTGCTGCCGCCTTTTTCACCGTCGCGATGGCGTAGATCAGCTTTAGGCTGGTGCTTTTGTAGCCCAGCGCAAAGTTCTCTTTGGCGCGGGCCGTATGGATGCCGTACAGCGCCTCGTCGGCCACAGACAACTCGCCCAGCATATCGTGCTCGATCCTCATGCGTTTATCCCTCCAGCTCCATCAGTATGTGCGGAAACATGGCGATGCTCCGCTTCAATATCCCTTGCATATAGGCGATGGCCGTGCCGTAGTTGGTGATGGGCACGTTTTGATCCAGCGCGCACTGCTGACGGTACTTGACCTCGCGTTCATTCAGCATGCACCCGCCGCAGTGGACGACCAAGCGGTATTTGCCCAGCTCGTCCGGGAATTCCGCGCCGGATGTGAACTCGAAATCCAGCTGTTTGCCCGTATAGTTCCTGATCCACCGGGGCAGCTTCACCGTGCCGATGTCGTCGCATTGACGATGGTGCGTGCAGCCCTCGGCGATCATCACGGTATCGCCGTCCGCCAGCGCGTCCAGCGCCGCCGCCCCTTTCACCGCCGCCTCCAGCAGCCCTTTATACCGCGCGAACAGGATGGAGAAGGATGTGAGCGGGATGTCCGTCGGTACGTCGGCGGACACCTTGGCGAACACCTGGCTGTCGGTGACCACCAAACTTGGCTTTTTGCCCAGATGGTCCAGCGCCTCGCGCAGCTCAAACTCCTTCACCACGATGGCCGCTGCGTCCGCCTCCAGAACATCACGGATGGTCTGCTGCTGCGGCAGTATCAGCCGGCCTTTGGGCGCGGCCTTGTCGATGGGCGTCACCAGCACCACGAAATCGGACGGGCTGATAAGATCGGCCACGATGCGGTGCTTGGGCTCCTCCGTCGCCGCGAGCGCCACGATCCGCTCTTTGAGTTCCCCAATACCGGTATTCTCCGTAGCGCTGACATATATCTCGTTCACGCCCGGCATGCCCGGCTTATCCAATAAGTCACTCTTGTTGTACGCCACGATGTACGGGATGCCCTTGCTTTGGAACAGCGCGATCAGCTCATCGTCCGCTTCGGCCCTGCCCGCCGCCGCGTCCACCACCAGCACGGCCACGTCCGTCTTGTTCAGCACCTGCCGCGCCTTTTTGACGCGCAGGGTGCCCAGAGGGCCTTCGTCGTCGATACCCGGCGTGTCGATCATCATCACCGGCCCCATCGGCAGCAGCTCCATGGCCTTGTAGACCGGATCGGTGGTGGTGCCTTTGATGTCGGAAACCACAGCCAAATCCTGCCCCGTCATCGCGTTGATGACGCTGGATTTGCCCACGTTGCGCTTGCCGAATATGCCGATATGCACCCGATTGGCGCTTGGCGTCTCGTTCAATCCCATATTTGTCTCCTACAGGCGGAAATCGCGCTGGCCGTTTTCAATGTTTCCCAGATTACGCCATACGAGGTCCTTTACCTTGTCACGCGGGATATTGGGTATCTCCGCGTCGATCAGCGCCTCGCCGATGCGGCGCGTATCCGGCGCAGCATAATCCAGCAGGTATTCCTTGAGCGTCATCAGCGCGTTGGGATGACAGCAGTTCTGTATCTCGCCGCTCTTGCACAGGCTCATAAACCGGTCGCCCGTCCGTCCTTCGCGATAGCAGGCCGTGCAGAAGCTGGGGATATAACCCAAATCCATCAGCCAACGGACCACCTCGTCCAGCGTCCGCCTGTCGCTGACGTCGAACTGCTCGGATTTCTCGTCCTCCGGCTCGGGCTCATAATATCCGCCGACGCTGGTGCGCGAACCGCCGCTGATCTGCGAAACGCCCATGTGCAATACCTTCTCGCGGCAGCTCTGGCTCTCGCGCGTGGAGACGATCATGCCCGTGTACGGCACCGAGATGCGGATGCACGCCACTATTTTAGCGAAGGTGTCGTCGTCGATGCCGTTATCGAACACATCCGGGTCGATATCGTCCGCCCGCCGGATGCGCGGTACGCTGATGGTGTGCGGGCCCACGCCGTGCACCGCCTCCAGATGCTCCGCGTGCATCAGCAGCGCCGCAAACTCATAGCGATACAGCTCCAGCCCGAACAGCACGCCGAGTCCCACATCGTCGATACCGCCCTCCATCGCCCGGTCCATCGCCTCGGTGTGCCAGGCGTAATCGTGCTTGGGGCCGGTGGGATGCAGCTTCCCGTAGCTCTCCTTGTGATAGGTCTCCTGAAACAGGATATACGTGCCGATGCCCGCGTCCCTCAGCTTGCGGTAATTCTCCACCGTGGTCGCCGCGATGTTGACGTTGACGCGGCGGATCGCGCCGTTCCTGTGCTTGACGCTGTAGATGGTGTCGATGCACTCCAATATATAGTCGATGGGATTGTTGACAGGGTCCTCGCCCGCCTCGATGGCCAGCCGCTTATGGCCCATGTCCTGCAGCGCCATAACCTCCCGCGCGACCTCGGCCTGTGTCAGCTTCTTTCTGGCGATATGCTTGTTCTTCAGGTGATACGGGCAGTAGACGCAGCCGTTGACGCAGTAGTTGGACAGGTACAGCGGCGCGAACATGACGATGCGGTTGCCGTAGAAGTCCTTTTTGATCTGCTCTGCCAGCGCGCAGATCTCACGGTTTTTCTCCTCGATATCGCAGTCCAGCAGCACGGCGGCTTCCCGGTGGGTCAGCCCTTTGCGCCGCTTCGCCTTCCCGATGATGGCGTCGATCAGTTCCACGTTGTGCTTGTTCGCCTGCGCGTAGGCGAGAGTGTCGAGAACTTCGTCATGGGAGATGAACTCTTCGGCCTTGAGTGATTTGGGATTATACATAGTTCTTCCTTTCTTCCGGGTCAGATCGCTCTTCCCCGTCAGTGATATCTGTTTTGCCGGCTTTGTAGTCGCCCCGTGAGACGGTCAGACGATATCCGATGCTCTCCATGCGGCGGCCCATGCACATGCGGCATTCCGCCGCTTCGTCGCCGGTGCATATCTTGTTGTCGTACAGCATGTATTTTTTGCGCACCGATATGGGCGACAGGTTGGGCATCACCACGTTCGCGCCCGCCAATATGCCCTCCTCCCGGCCCAGCGGATGAATGGTGCCAAGAGCGGTGGTGGCGGGCAGCAATACCTTGGGCAGCATCAGCCGGATGATGCCCAGCAAAAACAGAGTCAGCTCCAGCGTGCCTGCCGGCTCGGCGGCGAAGGGCGTCTGGCCGTGCGGGATGAAGGGCCCGATGCCCACCATGTGGGGCTGAAGCTCTTTGATGAACAGCAGGTCGTCCACCAGGCATTCGTTCGTCTGATGCGGTGAGCCCACCATGAACCCGCAGCCCACCTGATAGCCCAGCTCCTTGAGGTCGAAAAGGCAGCGCTTGCGGTTTTCCAGTGACAGTTCTCCGGGATGCAGCTTTTCATAGTGCTCGGCGTTGGCCGTTTCGTGCCGCAGCAGATAGCGGTCCGCGCCCGCCACCCGGAAGGCCCGGTAGCTCTCGCGGCTCTTTTCCCCGATCGAAAGTGTCAACGCGCAGTCGGGATGGTTCGCTTTTATGGCGCGAACGATGTCCGCCATGCGCTCATCGGTATAATACGGGTCTTCGCCGCCCTGCAGCACAAAGGTGCGGAAGCCCAGCTCGTAACCAGCGGCGCAGCAGTCCAAAATCTGCTCCTGAGTCAGGCGGTATCTCTCGGCTTGCCGGTTGCTTTTGCGGATGCCGCAGTAATAGCAGTCGTTCCTGCAGTAATTCGTAAACTCGATGAGTCCGCGCATATAAACGTCATGCCCGTACACCGCGTGTCTGACGGCGCGGGCGCGCTCAAACACGTATTGCGTGGCTTCCGTCGTCCGGCCTTCCAGCAACGCCAGAAACTCGTTCCGGCTCAGCGTGCCGTCTTTTGCGAGCCTGTCGATCAGCAACCTGATCTTATCGTTCATGCCTTGCCTCCCACGTTTGAATAGGCCGTCTTGACGTTGATGCCGGGCAGCTTGCCTATTTTTCCGGACAGCGCATTTATAATATCTTGCGGCGCGTCCACGGCGATACTGATAATAGAGACGTTCTTCTCCCGGTACGGAAGGCCCATTCGGCCGATAATATAAGCCGCGTAGGCGTGCAGAACGCTGTTCAGCTTTTCAACTGAATCCGGGTTTTCCACGATGATGCCGATAACGGCCACCCTTGTTTCCATCCGACCTCCTTCTTGGAAGCTTCAAAAGCCGCTCCAGGGCTGTAAGCCCTCCTCTAAAAAAAGCTTTGTTTCTGGGGACCCCGTAATAAAAATGCGCCCCAAAAGGCGCACGAATCCATCGTATTAAATAGATTGCTGCCTTTCACTCAGATCCTGTCTTTGTGTCAGTTTATACCCGCCATGCTTTGTTGAAAGAAGTATGATCTTGCAACTCAGCTTATTTATTATCATACCATAACAGATGGCGTTGTCAATGTGGAGTACCCCTGGGTTTCATAAAACCGCAGCAAAAAACGGCTGCCCGCTGCGATGGAACATATCACAACGGGCAGCCTTATGTTATAGAGGAAATGTATCGGTATTGAGATTCGGAGGCAAAATTTCAGCGCTTCATGAGCTTATTTCTTCCGTGTGGACATATTGAGCAGCACCGCGACAATCACCAATGAGCCCCTCACCACCAGCTGCCAGTACGAGCTGATGCCGAGGATGGTCATGCCGTTTAAGAGAACGCCAAGGAACAATATACCGATCAGTGTTCCGGTCACCTTGCCAACGCCCCCGGACAGGCTGGCTCCGCCGATGATGATCGACGAAATCGCCGTCATCTCTCCGTTTGTGCCGACAGAGGGCGTGCCGGACATGATCTGTGAGGAGACCATCAGGCCGGAAAACGCGGCCAGAAATCCGGTGATCGCGAAGGAGATGCGCCTCACCCGGTTCACATTAACGCCCGACAAACGCGCGCTCTCCACATTACCGCCCACCGCATAAACGCTCCGGCCAAACTCGGTATAGTTGAGCAGAAAGAATATAACGAAAAACACGATAATGAGGATCAGAGCCTGGAACGGGAACACATCCGCAATGAAGCCCGCGCCCAGATAGCCATACCACTGAGGATAGCTGGCAATGGGGAACCCGCCCGTCAGCAGATACGCGAAGCCGCTCAACATCGTCAGCAGGCCCAGCGTGGTGATGAACGACGGCACCTGAAAGCTGTTGCGCATCCAGGCCGTAAACAGGCCGATCAGTATGCCGGCGATCAACGCCGCCACGGACGCGATGATGATGGCGGGCAGCACATCCATATCCATTCTCGTTAATCTTTGTACCATCCAAGCGGAGAGGCAGCCCGAGAATGCCACAGCCGAACCGACAGACAGGTCTATCTCACCGGATATGATCACCAGCGTCATACCCAAAGCGATGATGCCGTTCATCGAGCATGTGCGCAGCACCGTCATCATGTTCTGTAACGTAAAAAAATTCTTGTTGGCCAGCGCCAGCACAATAAACAAAATGATCAGCACGCCGATCAACACGTTCTTTTTAGCAAACGTTTCAAACCCGCTTGTCTTTGCTCTTACCTTTTCCATGTTACACCCCCATGCACTTTGTATACAAATCTTCCACGCCGATTTCCTTTGGGCACAGTTCTCCTGCAATCATTCCGTTTTTCATGATCAGAATGCGATGACACGTCTGTATCAGCTCTTCCAGCTCCGACGACACGATAATGCTCGATATGCCTTTCTTGCTTTGCTCCCAGACAATGTCGAATATCTGCTGCTTGGCGTTCACGTCAATACCCTTTGACGGTTCATCCAGCATGATTACTTTCGGGTCTGTATTGAGCCAATTGCCCACCAGCACTTTTTGCTGGTTACCGCCCGACAGCGACGACACCGGCACCTCCGGGGATGACACTTTTATCTGCAGCCCGGTGATCTGTTTGTCGACCAGTTCTTTCTCCCTGCGCTTTGAATAAACGCCTTTCTCGCACACCTTTTTAAGGCTGGCCAATACCATGTTCTCCCGGACGGTATGGATCTGTATCAGCCCTTCTTCTTTTCTGTTTTCCGATGTCATTGCGAGGCCCGCCATTTTGCCCGCCTTGGGCGATCCCTTTTTCAGCGTTTTCCCGTTCACCCGAACTTTCCCGGACTCATAAGAATCCGAGCCGAAAATCGCCCTCAACAGTTCTGAGCGCCCCGATCCCAGCAGACCCGCTATGCCCAGCACCTCGCCTTTTTTAAGCGTAAAACTGACGTCACGGAATTTGGCGCCGCTGGACAGACGGTCCACCTCCAGGACGACATCTTCCTCACAATGAAGCTGCTCGGGTATCGTTTTGGTCTCAATATCTCCGAACATCATGTTGACCAGCTGTTCTTTGGTGATGTTGCTCAGATCATCCGACCCCACGAGCTTGCCGTCCCGCACGACCGTCACCGTGTCGGCCACGCTCCACAACTCCTGAAGCTTATGGGTGATGTATATAATAATGACGCCCTTTTCCTTCAACGCATGAACAAGCTTAAAGAGCATCTCCGTTTCGTGCTGCGCCAGCGCGGATGTCGGTTCATCCAGCAGCAAGACGTGCGGATTGTACGACATGGCCTTTGCAATCTCCACAAGCTGGCGCTGCCATACGTTCAGCGTGCTGACCGGCGCCTTGGGCGAAATGTTTATCTCCAGCTCCGCCAAAAGCTTTTCAGCATCCCGATTGGCTTTATTGTAATCGATCAGGAACTTGCCCTTTTTGGGCAGTCTTCCAAAAAAGATATTCTCAGCGATGGAAAGGCCGGGTATCAGTGAGAGCTCCTGATAAACAGTGGCGATACCCTTGTCAAAAGCGTCCTGCGGATTTTTCGGCACCAGTTTCTCGCCATCCAGCACCAGCTCTCCGGATGTCGGCGCCTGCGCGCCGGAGATTATTTTGATCAGCGTGCTCTTGCCTGAGCCGTTCTTACCAAGAAAGGCGTTCACCTTTCCCGCATGAAAAACAGCCGAGAAATCATCAAGAGCCACCGTTCCCGGGAATATTTTGGTTATATTTCTGACCTCGAGTTTTTTCTCCATTACTTCCTCCCTCTTAGTTTAAGAAGAATGGAAGGGGCCGCATGCTTGCAGCCCCTCCAGAGTGAATAAGTGTCTGCTGTTATGCTTCTCCAAGCCCTTCCAGCAGCTCCTGCAGATAAGCCCTGGCGCCGTCGGGATCTTCTCTTGTGAGCGGAATACCGGGGAGCAGTACACCGGTCTCAAACTCTTTGCCCATCATCGCAAGGCAAAGGTTCTTCATCGAGGTTTCGCCAAGCGCGATCGGGTCCTGGCCGCCCAGCGCCTGAAGAATATTGTCCTCGTCGAGGAGCATATTGACCAGCTGTTCGCTGATATCGATACCAAACACCGGAATGCTCTTGCCCGCGTTCTTCACGGCCATAACCGTACCCACCGTGCCGCCTTCGTTCGCACAGAAGATAAGATCCAGGTCCGGATTCGCGTTCATCACTTCAGCCGCCACGTTGACCGCCACGTCGGAATCCCACGCGTCCACATCCTGAACGATATCGATCAGGTCCTGCGTCTTGGAGAGGAAACCGTTCGTCCGCTGCGCGCTCATCTCAGGCAGCAGGGCCGTAAACTGAATGATCGCCGTTTTGGGCTTTCTGTCCGGGAAGTTCTCTTTGATATATTCGGCACAGAATTCACCGACGAGTTCGCCGATATTGTACTGGTCCATTTCTGCGTAGCCTGTCTGCCACTCATAATCCATGTTCATGTTCGCGCAGTAGATGGTGACGCCGTTCTTGGCCGCGTTTTCCAGCGCAGCCGCAGATCCCGTCAGGCTGACGGGAAATATGCAGATGCCGTCCACACCGCCGGTCGCATACTGGTTGATCAGCTCGACTTCCTTGTCCAGCTCGCCGCCGCTATGCCCTTCAAGCACGGTGGCGCCATAGCTCTCCGCCGTCTTCTTCATCGTGATCTGAAGCATCCTCTGGAACTGATCCTCTATCAACACGACAGCGGCTATCGTCTTGCCGCTCAGGTCTTCCAACTGGCCTTCCGTGGCCGGTTCCTCAGCGGCCGGTTCTTCGGCTGCCGGTTGCTCAGCCGCCGGCTGTTCAGTGGCGGCCGGTTGCTCAGCCGCTGGCGCAGCCGTCTGGCCGCAGCCTGTCAGCGCCATGATCGCAACAAGCAATATACTGATCACCGCAAAAAGCTTTGTCTTCATGACTTCCTCCTCGAAATGTTTGGTTGTGTTAGGGTCAGGTTGAGGTGCGCACTCAAACTCATTATTAACATAGCGTTGTACAACTTGGTTTGTAAATCATCATTATTTGTTTTTTGTTTAAAAAATTTGGGTCATGATAAATCGCGGTATTGTATTTTTGATACCTGCATCACGTTCCTGTGACGGTCTTTTCCTGATTGGGCTGGCCGTTCCAGGCGGAGAGGCCGCCGTCCACCGGTATGTTGACGCCGCACAAATGCGTGGCCATATCCGACGCGAGATAGACTATCACATTCGCGCACCACTCGGGCTCGCAAAGCGCTCTGGCGGGCATATTTTTCCTGAAGCTCTCCAGCACCGCTTCCGAAGCGCCCGTGAGGAACATCGGCGTTTTTACCGCTGACGGCGAGATCACATTTACCCGCACGCCCTTCATCGAGTAGTCCATCGCAACAGCCTTTGTCAAAGCGATCACGGCGCCCTTGGTGGCGCAGTAAAGGGCCATGTTATAGTCCCCGCCCATGCCTGAGACCGAGGAAACATTGACGATGGCGCCTTTCTTCTTGGCCAGCATCTGCGGCCCAAAGGCCTTTATCGTGTGGAATGTGCCGCGAACATTCACGTCAAACTGAAAATCGTAGTCTTCCTCAGGCGCGTCTTCAATCTGCCCCACACGAAACACACCGGCGCAGTTGACCAGCACATCCGCACCGCCCGCTTCATCCACCATTTTGGAGAACGACGCCACATCTTCCCATTTGCCGACATCTCCCGCCTGCCAGAACAGCCGGCCTTCGGCGCCGGCCCCCAGCTCATCATAGGCTTTTTGGAGATTCTCTTTCTTCCAGTCCGTCATGAACACGACGTCGCCCAGCTTCAAAAAAGCCTCCACGGTCGCCCGTCCAACGCCGCTTGCCGCACCTGTTATCACAACATTCCTGCTCATAATGCCTCCTTTATACCAATGAAATTGACATTGCATAACCATATATTAAAAATGTACTTTGCGGCGCGCATCTTTGTAAACGCAGTATTTTTGTATTTTGTTTGCCGGATTCGCTTCTTGATATTCGAACCCCTCTTTGCGCGGGTTTCGCCAGCCGCGTCAGGTTGACATTCAAAATGGGGTACTATATCCTAGTGAACGTAAAGATTTTATACATTCTTAACACTGGAGTTTGAGCAATGAAGATCACAGCTTTGCGGGTGCGTCTGTTTTTGTTTATAACAATCGCTTTGGTGGTACCTGTGCTGATATGTTGCATCCTGCTGTTCTCATCCACTCAAAATACATTAAAAGAAAACACGTCAAGGAACATACAGGAAACGCTTGTCGCCAACAGCCAGAATATCGAGGCCAAGCTGGACGTCATGGACAGCGCCAGCACCTCGCTTCAGATTGCGCTTGCCAAGAATCCCGCCGTGGTGGACCCGACGCTCAACGTCACCGAATCACAGTTGTTTCAGGTGGCGCAGTATCCGGCCACGGTTCACAGCTCTTTGATCGAGGATACGTACAGCATTGGCGGGTTCAATCATTTTTATCTCTATTTCCCGTCCCGTTTTCTGCTGCTTGTTTCAAAGATGTCTACCTTCGATAACGTCAACTCCAATGTTCTGGACTGCCATTTTCTCCCCCCGGACAAGTGGGGTGTTTCCACGCCCTATGAAAATGTGATATGCAACCCCACGGTGGGCAAAAAAATAACCGAGAGAAACATCTCCAAGAACTTTATTATGGAGGATAACGAGGGCAACGATATCATATTGACGACCAACGTCGAAGAGCAGTATATCAACCAGCTGCTTACCTCCGGCCTGCATATCAAGCCGTCGCACGCCATCATTATGGACCCGCACGGAGACCTTGTCTCATCGATGGACGAACGTGAAATCGGGCATTCCCTGCCTCAATACCGGACAATGCTCTCGGTCATCGACAACAACAAAGAGTCGGGCTACAGTGAAGTGACGCTGAACGGCAAGGTGCATCTGCTCAACTGGGTCTATTCGCCGCTCAACGAATGGTATTATGTGGTTTCCACCGACGCAAGCTCTGTGCTTGAGGACATCGCGTCCATCTTCACCACCATGCTGATCATCGGATGCTGTATGCTCGTGCTGGCCCTGGGCATCACGGCCTTCCTGGCTGGTTCCGTCCACAAGCCTCTGGCCCAGCTTTCCACTGCAATGACTGAGATCAAACACGGCAATTTTGATATAAAGCTCCCCGAGAAATCCAGCGACGAGTTCTCAGGCGTCAATCAGGGCTTCAACGAGATGGCCGACGAGATATCGTCGCTGATGAACAACATCTCAGAGGAACAAACCAGCAAGGCCATGGCCACCATCCAGATGCTGCAGGCGGAGATCAACCCGCATATGCTTTATAACTCGTTGGAGTCGCTCTACAGCATCGCCAAAATCAACCAGCAGGATGAAATCGCAAGCCTGGTCATGGCGCTCTCCCGGTTTTTCCGGATCGCGCTGTCAGGTGGAAAACGCTCCGTGCCGTTTAGGGAAGCGTTTGAGCTGGCCAATCAATATGTGACGGTTCAAAATATCCGTCTGGATTACAAGATAAGCTTCACGTATGATATCCCGAAGCACGTTTACGATTTGTCCGTGCCCAAATTCCTGCTTCAACCCGTGCTCGAAAACGCGATACTCCACGGCTTCCAGAACAGGCGCGGGGAGTGGAAGATCGATATATCCGTGCGCGAAGAAGGAGACTGGGTCATCATTGTCGTGCGGGAC
This sequence comes from Bacillota bacterium, assembly GCA_023428025.1. Classification (GTDB taxonomy): domain Bacteria; phylum Bacillota; class Clostridia; order Christensenellales; family SZUA-584; genus SZUA-584. The sequence goes on along the minus strand of JAEYZN010000028.1, from coordinate 33,849 downwards.
AACGGCATCGGAATCCATGAGACCACGCTGGATATGCTGAACCGCCGCATGCGGGATTTCAATTTTGAGGACAACACGACCAGTAAAGGGTACGCTCTCCGTAACCTCAACTATCAGATCAAGTTCAAGTTTGGGGAAACTTCCGGCATCCATTTAAACAGCGTATACGGAGAATATACGGAGGCTGTTATCCGCCTTCATGTACACACCCGGCCGGAAAAGAAGAAGTCCTGATATTTCTTGGAGGAAAATCATGTATAAACTGCTTATCGCTGATGATGAGCCCTGGCTTCGTAAAAGGCTGAAGCTGACGATAGACTGGGAAAGCATGGGCATCACAGAGCTTTACGATGCCGAGGACGGCGCGGAAGCGCTCAAGCTTGCCGCCCAGTACGAGCCGGATATTATCATTACCGATATCGATATGCCGGAGCTTTCCGGCATCGATCTGATGAAAACACTGAACGAAAGCGCCATGTACCCGCAAATCATTCTGATCAGCGGGTACAGCGAGTTTGAATATGCCCGTTCCGCGGTCAAGTTCGGCGCGGTGGATTATCTGCTAAAGCCGGTGGACGAGGAGGAACTCAAACGCATCGTCAATAAATGCGTTGCGACACTGGACCAAAACAGGTATAACAAAGAACTTATCGAACAGCTTTCCAGTTCCACGCATTTGCTCAGGGAAAAAATATACGCGGATATCTTGCAGGGAAACATGAATTACAACAAGGTTCCGGCTGTGCGGCTCAAGGAACTCGGCGTGAGCTTTCCCTCACAGGGGGCTATCTGCATCATTGCGCATCTGCACCCTGCCAGCCAGACGATATCTGAAAGCGGCATTGAAGAAACGCTGGCCGATTTCAGCATCAACAACGTTATCAATGAAATGCTCACATCCCGGTTCGACGAAGTCATCTCCTTCAGGCTGGATGACACAAACGTATTCATCGTCTTCAGCGATCACACGCCGGAGGTTCTAACCTCCGGTGCCCAGCAGGTGCTGGCCGCCGCCAAAGAGCAGATCAGCGACCTTCTGTCCGTCAGAATCGCTTACGGCGCCGGTTCCGTTGCCAAAAGCCTGGCCGAGCTCTCCGCATCATACCGCGAAGCGCGGTATAACATCAACCTGTGCTGTTCACGCAGCTATGTCAGCACGGCGGCGGAAGACGAAAAAATCAACGATTTTCAGGCCGTCTATGAGGAATATAACATAAAATCGCTGATTGCGAACGTCAAAAACGGGGACGCCGCAGCCACCACCCAACTGCTGGCAGAGCTGATCAGGGATTTCATCAACCACTCGGGAGGGTCCCCGTCTTCCCTGCAAAACAAGCTGCTGTATCTCAACGTGATCAACAGCCTGTTCAAAAGCTGTCTGCCGTTTTTGCCGGTTTCCGAGGATATCATCAAGCTTTGCGTGGACTATATTGAAGAGTCGGCCGCCTTCTATACCGTGGAAAAGATGCACGCCCAGCTGCAAAGCCTGACGAGCCTGCTGCTTGAACAATACCAGAGCTATATGGGCAGCAAGCGGCATTGGCTGATAGACAAAATCGTCGCTTACATCAACGAAAATTACGCGTCCGCCCTCACCATGCGCGATGTCGCAAGCGCCTTTTTCCTTAACCCATCGTATTTCTGCAAGCTCTTCAAAGAAGAAACGGGTGTGACGTTTACCAATTATCTGATGAAGGTCCGCGTGGAGAATGCCAAGCGTTTTATGGCGGAAAGCTCCATGAAACTGTACGACGTGGCTTCCGCAGTGGGGTACACCAATGTCCAATACTTTTCCACAGTGTTCAAAGAGATAGAAGGCATCACGCCGTCGCAGTACCGTTCAGGCGGCGTCTGACTAAAAACCCGCATACCAGGAGGCGTTATGGCATCAAGCAACACCCGCAAATTCAGTAAACCCGCTATTCTGACCGCCGTTGTATCGGGCATCGCGATTCTGGCCGCTGCCGCCATACTCATATGGGCTCAGCCGTCGTCCGCCGCTGTCCGCGGAAATACCATTGGCAACAACGGCAATTTTGGTATTGTGGTCAGCGCAGACAGCCAGACATTTTACTCGAATAACGGCATCTTCAGATATGACGCGGATGGGGCTCATGAGAAGATCTGTGCGGATAACGCGTTATATCTGAATTATCACGACGGATGGATCTATTATTCCAACCTTGGCGACGGCGGGCGGCTCTATCGCACCCGCACGGATGGAACGGCCCGGGAGCAGCTCAGCGATCAGCGTACCGAATCCATCGAGATCATCGACGGCCGGGTTTATTATGCGGCCACAGTGCTGGGCGGTGAGGAATACACCGATGACTGCGGCATCTACTTTATAGACCCGCAGGGAAATGCCGTACAACTGTCAAACGACAACGCGGAGCATCTCTGCGTCTACGGCGACAGAATTTACTTTATCAACAAAGACCGGCAGCATCAGCTTTTTTCCATCAAGACGGACGGCACGGACAGCCGGGTCATTGTCAGCGGCTTTGTCTATTCATATGATATATCAGACGGCTGGATCTATTACGCCTCACGGGAATCCATATCCAAGGTCCGCCTGAACGGTTCCGGTTCAGTCCAGTTGATTGATGCCGGAGCCACAACCATGCTCGTCAAAGATGATTACATCTATTATGACAATTATAACGTCATGGACAGCGCATCCGACAGCGCGTCCTTTATGCGCGTAAAAACCGACGGCACCGGTTCCGAACGCCTTCTGAACGGCGGTTTGATGGCCATCAATTCATTTGACGACCATACGATCGTGGGCGTGCTGTATAACGCGACGGCTTCGCTGATCAAGTATGATATAGAAACGGGTGAAGCCGCGTTGCTCGAATGACCGCCATCCGTCACTCAGGCGCTTTGCCGACAGGCCCTGATGTTTTTCGGCAGGGCTTGCATCTTCTCCGGCTAATGCCGGGGAATGACGCCTCGTATTTTTTTCGTATGCCATGAAGCCCATTCAGCCTGTTCAAGGACCTTGCTCGTCCATCCTGAAAACGCCCAAGGCCAGACATTCCACCGCCACCATGGAGTGGAACGCCCACAGCGCCGCCCGTACCGTTCCATATCATCGGAGCGGTATGGGCGCTTTCGCGTGATGTTTTTGCTTTTGTTTTCTATTATCGTAATATTCAGTTTTGTTATGTACAGATAGTTACCGCTTGTATGTCGTCCAATCGGCACACCGTTATCCGGCTGCGCCCTCTCTGCCCGATGTTCCGGCACACGATTTTGCAGGCGTCGTCCGAAACACCGACCAATATGCCTGATATACACGTCCCCGTCAGATAAATCACCACCAGTTCGTCGATGTTTTCTTTGAGTTCGCATACAATGCTGTCCAATCGCATCACCTCCTGCTTACGGAATACTGTCTTCAATATCATACGGGCGCATCAGGCTTTATGTGCCAGCCGACGAACATCCGGTTAGGCCCCATGTGTGCGTTTTTGCCAACTCTGATATACCGGCGGCCTGATCTTCCTAATTAAAAATCCACCAGGCCGTACGCCTCCAGACGCTTGTCCAGTGCGCGCCTGTTGGGATAGTGCGCCTCCAAAGCGCGATAGAAAACCTGTGAATGGCTGCGGCAGGCCAGATGGCACAGTTCGTGCGTGATCACATAGTCGATCAGACCCACGTCACAGCGCATCAAATGCACCGCCAGCGACAGGCGGCGGCGGGCGGTGTTGATGCTGCCCCAGCGCGTCAGCATCCGTTTCACGCTCATCGTCAGCCCGGCCGTGCCGTCGAACCGGCTCCCGACCACGTTCAGCCGTTCTGCGAAAACATCGCGCGCCTGTCGGGTCATCCAGCGGATAAACAGCGCCTTTGCGCAACCCTCCGGCGGCACGTGCAGCGTCAGACAGCCATTTTGATAAACAGCGCAAGCCCGTGCCGACGGCCTCACATTCAGGCGCACCCGCTGCCCCAGAAAGCTGAACGTATCTCCGTCAGCATATGAAGCGGGATAATACCGCGCCCGCTGTTCTTCCAGCGCGGCCAGCCGCCCTCTTATAAACGCCTCGTTGTCCCGAACAAATGCGTGGATCACCCTTTCCGCGCATCGGTGCGGCGCGGATACCACCACGCACCGTTCTCCTGTGACATGTATGCGTATGTTCTTCATTTTCCTGCGCACCAGCTTATAGCTGAGCGCCCCGCCGCTTGTTTTCATGCTGTATTCCATGCGTTTATTATAGTCGATATGGGAACCGGTTCAATCAAATTTCCGTATTTTATTCGACTCATTGCATCGATTCGCGACGTAAAAAAACCAGCCTTGATATGCAATTTTTACACGCTTTATTTTTGCACGGCGGCGGACAGACTAATGTCAGATTCGATGACGAGGTGAAACGATTTTGACAGACACAAACATGACATCAAGGAAAGGCAAACGTCTGGTCATCACTGGCGGCGGGCCGCTCTCGGGGGCCTGCAGCGTCAGCACATCCAAAAACGCCGTTCTGCCGATCCTTGCTGCCTGCCTGCTCACGCGCGAAACAGTCACCATCCGGCGTGTGCCTGCCATCAGCGATGTCAAAAACATGCTTGCGCTGCTGCGCACCTTCGGCGCGAAGGTGGTGATGGAAGACGGTACCGCCGTCATCACAACCACATCCATCAAGACCACCTCGCCCTGCGAGAACATGGTGAGCCGCCTCCGCGCCTCGTTTTTGTTCATGGGTCCGCTGCTCGCGCGCGAGGGCTGCGTCACCATACCGCTGCCGGGCGGATGCCGCATCGGCCAGCGTCCCATAGACCTGCATCTCGCGGGCTTCAAGGCGCTGGGCGCGCGCAGCGTCACGATCTCCGGCCATGTGCATACCTGGGGAAACTCACTTCAGGGCACCACCATCTGCCTCGACTATCCTTCGGTCGGCGCGACCGAGAATATTATGATGGCGGCCAGCATGGCCCAGGGCACCACCACGATCATCGGCGCAGCCACCGAGCCGGAAGTTGAAGATCTCGCGGGCTTCCTCAACGCCATGGGCGGCAGTGTCCGCTTCGCTTCAGACAGCCGGATCGTTGTCAAAGGTGTCAAAGAGCTTCATGGCACGGACTACACGCCGATTTCCGACCGTATTGAGGCGGGCACGCTGATGGTTGCGGCTGCGGTCACAGGCGGCGACGTCCGCCTCACCAACGTCCGTCATGCCCATCTGCGGCCGGTCAGCTTAAAGCTGGCCGAGGCGGGGGCTGAAATATTCCCTTATCCGGACAGCATACGCATCTGCGGGCACGGTGCAAACCCCATGTCCATCGTCTCTTCGCCATTCCCCGGCTTCCCCACCGATATGCAGGCCCCTTTTATGGCCGCCTGCTGTCTGGCCAGCGGTGTCAGCACCATCAACGAAACGGTTTTTGAAAACCGTTTTCTCCATGTCCCCGAGCTGCAGCGGATGGGCGCGGACATCACCGTGGCGGGCAACACGGCTGTCGTCAACGGCACCGGCTATCTTTGTGGCGCCGAAGTGACGGTGACGGACCTGCGCGCGGGCGCGGCGCTCTGCATCGCGGGCCTGCTGGCGCAGGGCGAAACGGTACTTAAAGACATCCATCATCTTGACCGCGGTTATGAAAATTTTGAAGACAAGCTCGGCTGCCTTGGCGCACATATCAGGCGGGAGACATAAACAGCCTGTCTCAATAATAAACTGCAACATGAGGGGGTGACTTCATGAGAAGATACAGGCGGCTGAGCCCGGAAGGTATGGTGCTGCTCGGCATCGTCCTTTTTGTGCTGCTGGCCGTGCTTTATCCGGCAATCAGCGTTTTAACCAACAGGAAAGCCCCGCCATCTGATCCCGCTTCATCAGCAGGGCCCGGTTCACTGAATATGGAAATCATCCACGAGGCTGGCAACCCGGAAATCACCGTCTGGCTGGACGGCACAATAACCCAAATGCCTCTGGAAGAATACCTCGTGGGCGTCGTCGCCGGTGAAATGCCCGCATCCTTCGAACCGGAAGCACTGAAAGCGCAGGCCGTCGCGGCCCGCACCTACACGCTGTACAAAAAGGAGCATGGCGGCTGCACTGCCCACCCCGGTGCGGACATTTGCACCGACAGCACGAATTGCCAGGCTTACGTGACGAATGAAGAGATGACCAAGAACTGGGGCGATAAAAAGACGGAAAATCTGGCGAAGATCACCGATGCCGTGAATTCCACGGCCGGCAAAGTCATCTATTATAACGGCGAGACGATACAGGTCTTCTATCACGCGTCGTCGGGCGGCCGTACGGAAAACAGCGAGAATGTATACGCCGAGGCTCTTCCCTATCTCAGAAGCGTGGAGAGCGAAGGCGAAGAGGAGTCCTCCAACTACTACGGCGAGGTCGCCGTCAGCCTCAGCGACTTCAAAAAGGATATGGAGGATTTCTCTCCCGGTATCAGCTTCGACGGTGTCGCGTTGGTGGGGGATATCGTGCGGTTCGACAGCGGTCGGGTGGAGAGTATCGAGATCGGCAACCACTCATTCACAGGCCGCGAAATACGGGGGATCTTTTCGCTGAATTCGGCCAACTTCACCATCGACCAATCCGCCAATAACGTCACCTTTCATACCGTTGGCTTTGGTCATGGCGTGGGCATGAGCCAGACGGGAGCCAACGCGATGGCCAAGCAAGGGGCCGACTATATCGGGATACTCACCCATTATTTTTCCGGAGTCACAGTGCAATAGATATATGGTTTCATAGGTCCGCCGCTCCACGCGGCGTTTTTTTTTGCAAGGTATGTTTTGATGCAAAAAAGGGAAAGATGATTGCGTGGAGGTGTGAAACAATGAATATGAAGAACATCAAGGAGAAAATCACCAAGAAAATAAACCGTCAGAGTGTCAAGACGTTTCTGCAAAAGCAGGGTCTGTACGTGCTGATCTTTTTATGCATCGCCGCGGCGGGCATTACGGCCATCATCGCTTGGCCCAGAGACGACGGGGGCCAGACACAGGTGGGCGACAACGACCAGGGCGCATCCGTTATCGAAGCGCCGTCCCTGGAGGATGAGCTGGCCGCGCTGACACCCAAGCCGAGCATGTCACCGTCGCCGACAGCAACGCCGTCACCCACGGCCAGCCCTAAGGCCACCGGCAAGCCGGTATCCAACGGCAGCGGTTCTATTTCACTGAAGAAACCGGTAGAGGGACAGATCATCAACGGCTTCTCGGGCGACGAGCTGGTCTTCTACGCTTCGCTGAACGTATGGGCCACCCACAACGGTGTGGATATCAAAGCGGATAAGGATACGCCTGTCGTCGCGGCGCTGTCCGGCACCGTTACGCAGGCCTACACCAATGAGGCGGACGGCGGGGTCGTGATCATCTCGCACTCCGACAAGTCGGAGACAGTTTATGCGGGCCTGGGTGAGCTGCTGGTGGCCGAAGGCGACAAGGTCAATAAGGGTGATTCCATCGGCAAGATCGGCGAAGTGCCCAAGGAACTGGATCTGCCGAGCCACCTGCACTTTGAGTATAAGGTGGACGGCAAGTGGAAGGACCCGGCCAAATATTTCTGATATGATGAGCCCATCACTCCCACTCAATAAATGGGCCTCGTCAATACCCTGAAAATCAATAGTAGGGGACAAAAAACAGGAGCCAGCATGGTCTCCTGTTTTATTTGCTTATTTAATCCTGCGGGTTATTCCGAATCCGAGTCACCATCGTCTGGCGCGGTGGTGGATATGGGTTCGGTCGTTGGCGTCAGGGCCTGTGTCGGGCCGGGTGTCGGTTCAGTCGCCTCGGCGGGCGCCGTTTCCGTCACTGCCGCAGGCGCCGTGGTCACCGTTATCGAAGCTTTGCGGCTTTTGCCCAGCAGCAAAACGCCCAAGACGACCATCGTGATCACCAGCAGCGCTGATACGGTGATGATCGCGGCGGCCATGCCGCGCGTCATTCCCTCACGCCTGTTAGGCGCGTACGCGGGTTCATCTTCCTCGTCGTCATACTCATCGTCGTCCATGTCAATCGTGATGCTTGACGGCGGCTCTTCCTCCGGTTCAGACAGGTTAATGGTATTCTGCGGTTCGTCACTGTACTGCCGCTCTTGTTTCACTTCCTGCCGCGCCCCGATAGACTCCGGTTCTTCTCCCTCCGGCTGTTCTTCTGAAAAAACCAGCTCTTCCTGCTCAGCCTGTTCCTCATCAAGCTCCGGCTCTTCTTCCTCGAACCGCGCCGTTCTCTTTCTCGAAACCGGCTCATCCTCCGCCGCTTCAAGATGCAGCAGACTTGCGCCGCATTCCGTGCAAACGTATGCGCCGTTCCGGTTGCGCGCGCCGCATTCCTCACAGATAATCATGCTACCCCTCCGGTCTCATCTATTGCCCCCGCGGTCAATCCGGCCTGATCGCATCCACCTTCATGTATGGTCTCAGCGCTTCGGGGATATCCACCCCGCCGTCCGCGCGCTGATAATTCTCCATTATCGCCGCCACCGTGCGGCCGATCGCCACGCCGCTGCCATTGAGCGTATGCACGTATTCCGGCTTCTTGCCCGCCGCGCTGCGGTATTTGATGTTCGCTCGCCGCGCCTGGAAGTCCTGGAAGTTCGAGCAGGACGATATCTCCACATACCGCCCGTAGCTGGGCATCCACACCTCCAGGTCATACGTCTTCGCCGACGAGAACCCAAGATCGCCCGTGCACAGCTGCATCACGCGATAGGGCAAACCCAGCCGTTGCAGCACCTTTTCGGCGTCAGCCGTCAGCGCTTCCAGCTCCGCCGCCGAGTCCTCGGGCCGCGTGAACTTGACCAGCTCCACCTTGTTGAACTGGTGCTGGCGTATCAGGCCGCGCGTGTCGCGCCCCGCGCTGCCCGCTTCCGCGCGAAAGCACGCGCTGTACGCCGTGTGATACACCGGCAGCTTTTCCATGATGGTCTCCCGGTACATGTTGGTCACCGGCACCTCGGCCGTGGGGATAAGGAAGTAATCCATGTTCTTCACGGAAAATGCGTCTTCCTCAAACTTGGGCAGCTGCCCCGTGCCCTGCATGGACGCGCGGTTCACCATAAACGGAGGAAACACCTCCGTGTACGGCCCTTCCAGCGTGTGCAGGTCCAGCATGAAGCTGACCAGCGAACGCTCCAGACGGCTGCCCAGCCCTTTATAGAACACGAAACGCGCGCCCGTCACCATCGCCGCCGTTTCAAAGTCCAGTATCCCCAGCGACGTGCCGATATCCCAGTGCGCCTGCGGATCGTATTCGAACTTGCGGGGCTCGCCCCAGCGCCTTATCTCTATGTTATCCCTGTCGCTCTCGCCCACCGGCACATCGGCCAGCGGCACGTTGGGCGTGGAAAGCAATATGCCCGTGATCTCATTGTCGATTTTGGCCAGCTCCGCGTCGATGCCTTTGACCTCTTCGGCGACCTGCTTCATCTCCTCCAGCAGTGCGGCGGTGTCCTGCCCCGCCTTTTTCATCGCGGGTATCTGCTTGGAGACCTCGTTGCGCTGCGCTTTCAGCGTCTCCGTCTTGACGATCAGTTCCCTGCGCTTCTCGTCCAGCGACGCCACCTTCTCCACCACGCCGGTCACGCCGCGGCTCCTCAGTCCTTCTCTCACTTCTTCCGGGTTGGTCCGTATCCTTCTTAAGTCCAGCATATTCCCTGTATCCTTCTTTCAAATCTAAAAGGTATTATCGCACAATTCACTGGTACGGGCAATCATTTTGAGGTATTTTTTACACTTCGTCAAGCGCGCCGGTCAGCCTACTTTCGTAAAAACAAAAGCCGCATGTCTCTTATGTGCAGACGCGCGGCTTGATGGCTCTTTGTTTGCTTTCCGGACTACATTCTCTCGGGCGCGCCCACGCCGATCAGATACAGCCCGGTTTTGATCACCTGCTTGACGGCAGCGGCCAGCTCCAGGCGCGCCGCGGTCTTCGTCGCGTCCTCGTCGATGATGCGGTGCTCATAATAGAAGCGGTTCATCGCCTTGGCCAGCTCGATCACGTGCCGTGTGATGAGATACGGCTCGTTCTTTTCGCACGCCCGCGCCACCGTCTCAGGGAATGCATACAGCAGCTTGGCCGCCGTGAACGCCTCGGCATTGTCCAGCGCGCTGTAGTCCCTGTCAGCCGCCGCCCAGTCAAAATCCGCCCGGCGCAGCAGGCTGGAGCAGCGCGCGTGCGTGTACTGCACGTACGGTCCCGTCTCGCCGTCAAAGTTCAGCACACGGTCAAACGAGAACGTGATATCCTTGATGCGCGTGGAAGACAGCGTGTCGAACACCACCGCGCCGATGCCCACGGTCTTCGCGACCTCCTCTTTGTTCTCCAGGTTCGGCGATTTCTCCTCGATGATGTCCTGCGTCTTCTCCACGGCCTTTTGCAGCACGTCCGCCAGAAACACCACCTTGCCCTTGCGCGTGGACAGCGTTCCGTCCTCCAGAGACACCATGCCGAAGGCCACATGCTCAAGGTCCTTCGCCCATTCGTGGCCCATCATCTCCACCACCTTGAACCACTGCTTGAAGTGCAGGTTCTGCTGATACGCCACCACGTACAGGCACTTGTGAAAATCATACGTCTGCTTGCGGTAGAATGCCGCCGCGAGGTCGCGCGTGGAATACAGCGTCGCCCCGTCGGACTTCAGCACGATGCAGGGCGGCAGCTCGTCGCCCAGGCGCACCACATAAGCGCCCTCGGACAGCTCCAGCAAATCCTTCGCCTTCAGCTCGTCGATCACCGGCTGCATCTTGTCGTTGTAGAAGCTCTCACCCGCATAGCTGTCGAAATGCACGCCCAGCATGTCGTATATTTTGCCGACCTCATTTAAGGTCAGCTCTTTGAACCAGTCGAATATGGACAGCGCCTCTTCGTCGCCGTCCTCGATTTTTTTGAACCACGCGCGCGCCTGCTCGTCCAGCGCCGGGTCCTTCTCGGCCTCGTCGTGGAACCGCACGTACAGCTCCAGCATCGCGGAGATGGACCGCGCCTCAATGTCCTCCTTGCTGCCCCACAGCTTATAAGCCACGATCAGCTTGCCGAACTGCGTGCCCCAGTCCCCCAGATGGTTGATGCCCACCGGCTTATATCCGAGAAAACCGTAGATGCGGTACAGCGCGCTGCCGATGACCGTGGTCGACAGATGCCCGATGTGGAACGGCTTCGCGATGTTGATGGACGAGTAGTCGATGCACACCACACGGCCCGCGCCCGCGTCGCTGCCGCCGTAGCTGCCGCCCGCGGCCTTCACATCCGCCAGCGTCTGCGCGGCCAGGCTCACGCGGTCGATAAAAAAGTTGATGTACGCGCCCACCACGCGCACCTCGGAGATGAAGCCCGGCTTGGCCAGCTTTTCGCTGATCTCCGCCGCGATGGCGGGCGGCGCCTTGCGCAGCTGCTTGGCCAGCTTGAAGCACGGGAACGCGTAGTCACCCATCGCCGCGTCCGCGGGTATCTCGATCAACGCCACGGTATCCTCTATCGTGAGGCCCGCCGCTTCTGCGACCGCCTGCGCCAGTAATTTGCTGTAGTCCATGAACATCCTGCCTTTATCTTTTGTACTCAAGAAATATACCACAAGCGAACACCATTATCAACGCCAGCCCATATTTTCATATATTAGGCGCTTGGCCTGTCGTAATACTGTCGTTTTGTTTTTGACAAGCGTGCTCTATTTTGTTCGCAGGGGTATTCCCATTCTGGCTGCCAGCTCTTCAACATAATCCAAATGATTCGAGCGGTTCTCACTGTGATCATAGTAATGTTGCATTTTCTTTCTTGCCATTTCAAGATCACCTTTGCGCCCCCAAATCATGGCCTCATCCAACTCCGCAAGGTGCCCAAAGATGTCGGCATTTAAATACCGGCTGCGGCTGCTTATTATTTTATCTCTGGAATTGAGATTTTCGAACATAGGAAAAACAATCGTTCCCATTATCTTTTTTATTTCAGTAACATACCTATCGGCTTTATCCTTGGATAAATCAAAGAAGTAATCGTTAAACCCTTTATATCGGGTTAACCCTTTAAGTGAAAGAACGGATGGCCGGATATTGCAATGGTACTCCTGAATAACTCCTTTTACTTTAATGGGTGAAAATGTTTTTTGAGCTGATTCTGGTACATAGATACCGATTTTCAGAAACAGCTTGTTGTTGTCTCCCCGATAGCTTTTCCCCAGCCAAAAAGACAAAACCTGAACGATGTCGTTATGAACAATTTTGTTGAATGTGCGACCTTTATTAATAAATCCTGCCGGCTTGAGCACTCCATTTTTGGTCGCATTCTGAATAATATTCAGTCTGTCAACGAATATTAACTTCCCATGAAACGGTGGTTTTGGCCCATCTTTCTTAAAGAACAAATATGGTATCTCCAAATCTTACAGGTCATTCCGTTCATATTATGTGTTAAAAATATATGGGCAATCTAAGATCAGTCATTACTTCCATCGCTTAATGCCCCTTGCCTTAAGTATGCTATAACTCCTCGCCGCCCAGCAGCACCATCTTGATGATCGCCGCATATTCGCGTACGTGGCAGGCCACCACGATTCTCCAGTTGGTCTCCGCCGGTATGCCGAACGCGTTGATGCCCAGACCTTTCGCGATCATCAGCGCGCGAAACACATGATAATCGCTGGTCACCACAGCCGCCGTGGCCGGACGCTCCGGATACTGTTTCATGATCTCCCTGGAATACGTCAGGTTCAGCAGCGTGCTGGTGGACCTATCCTCCATCAATATCCGGCTTGCATCGATGCCGCGCGAGCGCAGATATTCCTGCATGGCTTTCGCCTCGGGCACCGGCTCGTTGTCACCCTGCCCGCCCGATACGATACAGAGTGTATCCTCATGCGCCGTCAGGTATTCGTGGGCCGCGTCCAGCCGGTTCTTGAGCGACAGCGTCAGTTGCCCGTCCGGAAATACGCCGCACCCCAGCACGATCACAAAACCGGCGTCTTCCTCCGGCGGTTCCCTGTAGACCGCCACGCTTATCAGCGTCTCCAGCACGGCCGCCAGCAACAACCCGGCGATGAGGCATACGGTGATGGCGACGCGCAGCCACCGGCGACGGAGCACAGGTCCCTTCCTTCTCAGCCGAAGCACCGCGTAAACGGCCGTCAGCAGGCCCAGCGCGGCCGGGGCCACCATGCCGATGGTGATGGCTGTGGACACCAGCACCGATATCACCGACAGCCCGATCAGCAACATGCCAAGGACGATCAGCAGAATGCAGATTATCTTCACAAGCGTGCTGTTGCCGGATGTTTTATTTTTTTTCATCTAACCCCCACTGCTCGTAAGGTATGTAATACACCTTCCTGAGCGTCAAGCCTTTGGCCGGGGCCGTCATCCCCGCCGTCTCTTTGCCCGCCAATATGGCGTCGATGCATTCGGGCTCATGCTTGCCGATGCCCACCGCAATCAGCGTCCCGGCGATGATACGCACCATATGGTTGAGGAACCCTGACCCCGACACGTCGATGCGGATATACGGCAGTTCTACCGTGATCGACACGTCGAAAATCGTGCGCACCGTGTCCTTCACCTCGCAGCCGTTTGCGGAAAACGGCTTGAAATCGTGCGTGCCGCGGAGCTTCCTTGCCGCTTCCCGCATTTTATCGACATCCAGCTTGCCGCGCACGAACCCCGTGGCGTGCCGCCATATCGCCGGCGGATGCGTGTCGTTATAGATCGTGTACCGGTATGTCTTGCCTTTGGCGTCAAACCGGGCATGAAAATGATCGTCCACCCGCTCCGAACACCGCACGCGGATGTCCGGGGGCAGATGCGTGTTGAACACATAGCTCAGCTTCTCCGGCGGTATCCGGCACTGCGTGTCCAGATGCGCCACCTGCGCCTCGGCATGCACGCCCGCATCGGTGCGCCCCGCCCCATGTATCGTCACGCGTTCGCCCGCCCCCTCCTCAAACGCGCGTTCCAGCGCTTCCTGAACCGACATCAGATCCCGCTGGCGCTGCCAGCCTACATAATTTGTCCCGTCATATTCGATCACGAGTTTTATCCGCATACAAAGCTCCCGTGTACATCTCTCGTTTCACCACCTGGCCGATGGCATAGTCAACATTATAAATGAAATGGCACAGTGATGCAAACGGCCTGGTATGCCGCTTGAATTCACAAATATCTGACAATCTTCCAGTTTACCGTGCCATCCTTTGGTGCTATACTGTGTGAGGATCGCCACAAGCTGGCTGTTGCGGTCTTTGGAGGCTGCATGAAAAAGAACCGGAAACGTGTCCTATCCATATGCTATCTAACGCTGGTCTTCTCCGTTACGTTGATACTGGCGTTTTATCTGTCCAAAGAAAGCAAAGGCCTGTTCACCATTTTGGGCTCCTTAAACCCTCTTTGGCTTGTTGCGGCGCTTGGCTGTATGGGTTTATACCTCTTCATAGAATCATGGGCTGTGTGGTATATAACAGGCTTCATGTACAAGAAACTCAAGTATGCATACATCATGAAGCTGGATATCATCGGAAACTATTACGGCGCGCTGACGCCCGCTGCCGTCGGCTTCCAGCCGTCGCAGATCGCTTATATGAAACGCGACGGCGTACCGGTGGGCATATCAACATTCATTCAGACAATCAAGCTGATGGCGTACGAGGTGGTCATCGTTTTCCTGTGCCTCGTCTTCATGGTCTTTAAGGGGCGTTTCTTTTATCACAACAACCCGGAGATATTCTGGTTGTCCGTCTTCGGTGCGCTCATCAATCTTTTCGTCATCGCCGTGATGTTCCTCGCCATCGCCAAGCAAAACGGTCTGAAAAAAATGGTGATGGTGATCACAAAATATCTCGCGAAGATCAAAATTGTGAAGCATCTCGATAAGATACGCGGATCCGTCGAAACCACTTTGAACGACTTTCATGACAGCGCCAAATACTTAAAGGCTTATAAAGGCAAGGTGGCCTTTGCCTGTTTTCTCACGCTGATCCAATGGCTGATGTTCTTTACCATACCGTATTGTTTATACAATGCGTTTGGGCTGGGTATGCTCAGCGGCAAGGCCGGCGCGCTGGGGACGATCTCTGTATTCGACGAAGCCACCACCATCATCGCCATGGCTGCGTTCCTGTTCCTGGCCGTCCACTTTATGCCGATCCCCGGCTCAAGCGGCGCCACCGAGGCGGGTTTCGGCATCTTCTTCGGCAGCTTCTTTTTCGCTGAATCCGCCGCCGCCATGCTCATCTGGCGGCTGATCACCTACTATTCCCTGATCGCGCTGGGCTTCATCATCATATTGCTGGATGGCGTGTCCCGCAAGAAGCGCTGCCAGAGCGGAAAGGCACCGTGCGATGACCACCCCATCCCACGGCCGCTGGACGAAGGCATGCACCCGCGCCACTGGCCGGACGGTGACGCGCCAACGCCTGGTCCGGTTTCCGACGATTCTTCTGTGAAGTAAGCAAAGCCGGCCATCACGCCGCTTTTTGCTGTCGATAAAGTCAACCAGCCCTTGCAAGTTGTCTGATGAAAAACGGTTCATCGCGGATTAAAAACCGTAAAATGCCCTCGCAAAGGCATTTGCTGATGGGATTCTTTAAGAGGCAGCATCAGCCCAGCGCTCCCATCGCGGCATGTCCCCTTCCAACGCTCAGAACCCTAGCGCCATAAACACGATCAACCCTGCCACGATGCCCGCCGCGACAAAGTCCCGCCGGTGCACGTGCAGCACCTTCATGCGTGTGCGTCCCTGTCCGCCATGGTAGCATCGCGATTCCATCGCAAAAGCCAGCTCATCCGCCCGCCGGAAAGCGCTCACAAACAGCGGCACCAGCAGCGGCACCATGCCCGTCGCCCGCTTGAACACATTGCCCGAATCGAACTCCGCGCCCCGCGCGGTCTGCGCCTTCATGATCTTGTCCGTCTCCTCGATCAGCGTGGGGATGAACCGCATCGCGATCGTCATCATCATCGCCAGCTCGTGCACCGGGAATTTGACCGCTTTTAACGGCTTCATCAGGCTCTCCAGCCCGTCCGTCAGCGATATGGGCGACGTCGTCAGCGTCAGCATCGTCGTCGCGGTGATCAGGAATATCAATCGCGCCGCCAGGCGCACCGCGCTGATCAGGCCCTCCTGCGTCACCCGGAATATCCACCAGGAAAACAGCTCCGTGCCGCCCGAATAGAAAAATGTGTTCAGAACGAACGTCAGCAGTATGATGAACCACAGCGGTTTCAGGCCGCGCAGCACAAACTTCACGCTGATGCGCGAGAGTATGATGACCGTGATCAGAAACGCCAGCACCACCGCGTTGCCGATAACGGTGTCCGCCAGAAATATCATCACGATGATGGCGACCACCAGTATCAGCTTCATGCGGGCATCCAGCCGGTGAATGATCGAGTTGCCGGGAAAATACTGCCCGAGCGTCACATTCTTGATCATGGCCGCCCTCCCAACATCTTCTCCACGCAAAGCTGCAAATCGTCAAGGCGGGTCACTCCCTGCGGCACGTCCTTGCCGCGCGCGCGCAATTTTACCGCTATCTCCGCCACAGTGGGCACATCCAGGCTGGCTTCTTTGAGTTCATCACCCCGTTCAAACACCTCCGCCGGGGTGCCGTCCATCATCAGCCTGGCGCCTTTGAGCGCGATCACGCGCCGCGCGTTCTCCGCCAGGTCGTCCATCGAATGCGTGATCAAAAGAATCGTCACGCCCTCGCTGTTGAGCCTGCCCACCAGCTGCATCAGGTGTGCGCGCCCTGCCGGGTCCAGCCCGGCCACGGGCTCGTCGAGTATCAGCACCCGCGGCTGCATCGCGAGCACGCCCGCAATCGCCACACGGCGCTTCTGCCCGCCCGACAGCTCAAACGGCGACAGGTTGCGGATGCCGTCGAAATCCAGCTCCATCAGCTCCATCGCGTGGCGCACACGCTCTTCCGTCTCGCGCTCAGGTATGCCCATCTTGCCCGGCCCAAAGCCGATATCCTTATATACCGTCTCCTCGAAAAGCTGGTGCTCGGGATACTGAAACACCACGCCGATCAGGCGGCGCAGCTTCTTGCGGTCGTAGCCTCTGGCGCCGATGTCCTCGCCGTCGATCAGCACCCGCCCGGACGTGGGCTTCAGCAGCCCTGCGATCAGCCCGATCATCGTCGTCTTGCCGGAGCCGGTGTGCCCGATGATACCGGCGAACTCGCCGTCCTCAATCATAAGGCTGATGTCCTCCACCGCCCTGGACTCAAACGGCGTGCCGGGCATGTATGTATAAGTCAGGTTTTGTAATTCTATCGGCATAGCTTATCCACCAGTTCGTCTATGGTCAGCGGGCATTCGCCCAGCTCATATCCCTTGTCCTTCAGGCGGTGATACAGCTCAATGTGCGGCGGCGCGGACAGCCCGGCCTCCTTGAGCACCGTCTCATTCGCGAATATCTCGCGCGGCGTCCCCATCGCCGTGATACTGCCGCCCGTCATCACCACCACGCGGTCGGCCAGCAGCGCTTCCTCCATGTAGTGGGTGATGAGGATGATCGTCTTCCCCTTGCTGTTCAGGTCCTGAATAGCGGCCAGCACCTCGTCGCGCCCCTCCGGGTCCAGCATCGCCGTCGGTTCGTCGAAAACGATGATGTCCGGGTACATCGCGAGCACGCCCGCGATCGCCACGCGCTGCTTCTGCCCGCCCGACAGCATGTGCGGCGCACGGTCCTTAAACGCGCTCATGTTCACCTGCTCCAGCGCCTCGTCCACGCGCTGCCGGATCTCTGCCGGCGGTACGCCGATGTTCTCGGGCCCGAATGCCACATCCTCCTCCACGATTGTCGCCACAAGCTGGTTGTCAGGGTTCTGAAACACCATACCGGCGCACTTTCTGATGTCCCAAACGCGGCTTTCGTCCTTCGTGTCCATACCGTTCACCACCACGCTGCCGGACTTTGGCAGATACAGCGCGTTGATGTGCTTGGCAAACGTGGACTTTCCCGAGCCGTTGTGCCCGATAACCGCGACAAACTCGCCCGCCGTTACTGACAGCGAGACGCCTGACAGCGCGGGAGTTATGTTGTCCTCGCTGGCATACGCGTATGTCACGTCTTTTGCTTCTATAATGGCCATGGCTTCCCCTTCAAGAGATATGCTCCATTATACACCAAAAGGCTTTGAAAATCTGCTTTCAAAGCCTTTTTTAGAGCATTGAAAATTTGAACCGATACTTAGACCAGCTCGAGTATCACGACTTCCGCCGCGTCGCCGCGCCGCGGTCCCTTTTTGATGATACGGGTATAGCCGCCGCCCGTCCCCAAATCCTGCGCGCGTTTGTAATACTTCGGTCCGTATTCGCGGAACATCTTCTCAACGAGCGGATGATTGATCTCACCCGTGCGCTTTTTGAAATCGAACTTGCTCTCGTCGTCTTTTTTGAGGTCCGGAATATCGTAAAGATACTGCATCAAACGACGGCGCGCAGCCAGCTTCGAAGGCGCGTCGATGACGATTTCCTTTTTCAGCTTCTCGTCGCCATCCGTCACTTCCTTGACGGTTTTGACGGTGCTCGCGTGCTCTTTGACAGCGATGGTGATCAGCTTCTCCGCAATTCGACGGGTTTCCTTGGCTCTTGCCAGCGTGGTCTCAATGCGGCCATGCCACAAAAGAGAGCTGACCAGGTTTCTCAAGGTCGCCTGTCTCTGATCCTGCTGCTGATTCAGCTTTCTGTATTCAGCCATAGTCTTTATGCCTCCTGTTTGCCGCGCCAGAGACGCCCGGCAAATTGTAATTCGAGTCCCCAAAGCCTCATGCCTTTTGGGGTGTATTATCGATTAGTCGTCAAGCCTTAGCGACAGGCCCAGCGCGGCCAGCTTCTGCTCAACCTCTTCGAGCGACTTGCGCCCCAGGTTTCTCACCTTCATCATCTCTTCTTCGTTGCGCTTGATCAGCTCTTCCACGGTGTTGATGCCGGCCCGCTTCAGGCAGTTGTAGGAGCGGACGGAGAGATCCAGCTCTTCGATGGTGATCTCGAGCACCTTCTCCTTCTTGTCCTCTTCCGGCTCCACCATGATCTCCACGTTCTGCACGTGGTCTGTCAGCGCCACAAACTGCGCAAGATGCTCGTTCAAAATCTTGGCGGACAGTGACACAGCCTCATCCGGCGCGATCGTCCCGTTGGTCCACAGCTCCACCGAGAGCTTGTCATAGTCGGTGATCTGCCCCACGCGGGTATTCTCCACTGAGAAGTTCACCTTCCGTACGGGTGTAAACAGTGAGTCCACCGGAATAACACCGATCGGCATGTCATTTTCCTTGTTCTTGTCGGCCAGCACATAGCCACGGCCCTTTTCGACGGTGATCTCCATGTATATGCTGGAGTCCTTATCCAGCGTCAGTATGTGCATGTCGGGATTCAAAATCTCCACGTCTGCGTCCAGCGAAATGTCATCCGCTGTCACGTCTTTGGGGCCCGTCACATCGAGGATCAATGTCTTGGGCTCATCGACGTACATCTTGACCGCCAGGCCTTTTAAATTCATCACCACGCCCACAACATCCTCGGTGACGCCTTTAATCGTAGAAAACTCGTGCAGCACGCCGTCAATCCTCACCCGCGTCACGGCAGCGCCGGGCAGGCAGGAGAGCAGCACTCTCCGAAGCGAGTTGCCAAGCGTGGATCCAAAGCCGCGCTCCAACGGCTCCATCACGTACTTGGCATAAACGTTATCGCTCGACTTCTCGACGCATTGTATGTTGGGCTTTTCAATTTCTAACATATATAACCCTCCCGTTATAGACTCATCGTAATTGAGGGCAACCGCTTTTCCCGAATGCTACTTGGAGTAATACTCAACGATCAGGTGCTCTTCGATTGTCAGGTCAATATCCTCTCTGGCCGGAGTTGTCACAACCCGACCCGTCAGGTTAGCGTTGTCCATCGTCAGCCAGCTCGGCATCACGCGCGCTTCGCCCTCGCGCAGTTCCTTGAACCGGTCGATCTCCGAAGCGGATTTCTTCTTTACAGAGATTTCGTCTCCCGCACCCACGATGTAGGACGGGATATCCACCTTCTTGCCGTTCACAAGAATGTGGCCATGCAGCACCGTCTGGCGTGCCTGAGGACGCGAATCCGCCAGACCCAAACGGTAAACCACATTATCCAACCGCGATTCCAGCAGCGCCAGCAGGTTTTCACCGGACTTGCCCTTCATGCGCTCAGCCGTGCGGTAGGTCTTCTCAAACTGTCTTTCCATCATGCCGTATGCGCGTTTCACCTTCTGCTTCTCGCGCAGCTGCAGGCCGTATTCCGACACCTTCGAACGTCTGTTTTTGCTCTGCATACCGGGCGCCGTGGGGCGTTTCACCACAGAGCATTTTCCCGAATAGCAGCGGTCTCCCTTCAGGAAGAGCTTGCAGCCTTCCCTGCGGCAAAGACGGCATACCGAATCTGTATATCTTGCCATATTCGTTTCTCCTCCTTAAACTCTCCGGCGCTTGGGCGGACGGCAGCCGTTGTGCGGTATCGGGGTGACATCCTTAATCAGGGACACCTCAAGCCCGGCTGTCTGCAAAGCGCGGATCGCCGCTTCACGTCCCGAACCGGGGCCCTTCACAAACACGTCCACAAAGCGCAGGCCGTGTTCCATCGCAGCACTGGCCGCCTTCTCGGCCGCCACCTGCGCGGCAAACGGCGTGCTCTTTCTGGAGCCGCGGAAGCCCATGCCGCCGGCGCTGGCCCACGAGAGCGTGTTGCCGCCCACATCGGTCATCGTGACGAGCGTATTGTTAAAGGAAGCGCGGATATGTGCCTGACCACGCTCGATATTCTTTTTCTCTTTGCGCTTTCTCGCAACCTTCTTTGGCTTAGCCATTGACTATCCTCACTTTCTCTTCGCGCCCGCTGTCCGTTTGGGGCCTTTTCTCGTGCGCGCATTCTGCTTGGAGCTCTGTCCTCTCACAGGCAGCCCCTTGCGATGGCGGACGCCGCGATAGCAGCCGATTTCGATCAGGCGCTTGATGCTCATCGTTACATCACGGCGCAAGTCGCCTTCCACCTTCAAGTTCTTGTCGATATATTCTCTCAGTTTGCCGACGTCCGCTTCGGACAGGTCTTTGATCCGAATGTCGGGGTCAACACCGGTCGACGCCAAAATGTCACGGGAAGTCTTGAGCCCGATGCCGAATATATAGGTCAGGCCAATCTCAGCCCTTTTTTCCCTGGGCAGGTCAACACCAGCTATACGTGCCACAAAAAGATACCTCCGAAAATAGTTATATAGAAACCACGCAGATCAGGGTCAATGCCCTGCAGCCGCCCGCGCGGGTTTTACCCTTGGGTCTGCTTGTGCTTGGGGTTCTCGCAGATCACCATCACTTTGCCCTTGCGCTTGATGACCTTGCATTTCTCACATATCGGCTTCACCGACGGTCTGACTTTCATTTTGCGTATCCTCCTTTAGATATTAGCCCTTGCCGCGCCACGTTATACGTCCCCGCTTCAAATCATATGGTGATATCTCCACAGTGACTTTATCTCCGGGCAGTATACGGATGTAATGCATCCGCAGCTTTCCCGATATATGCGCCATTACTTTGTGGCCGTTCTCCAGCTCAACCTCGAATACCGCATTCGGAAAAGCTTCCGTTACCCGGCCTTCCATTTCTATGACGTCGCTTTTTGACAAGTCGCTTCCCCCTTCTTATGCGTCTACGTCTTCTTTGCACGCCCGAAGCGCACTGCGAATTTCCGCGTCGAACACTTTCAGGCTACCTTTTAGCTTCTCGGCTATAGGCTGCAAGACCTCCGGACGGAGCCGCAAATGCCGAAGCTTCTTCTTTTTAGGACGGTCCAGAATCCTTAAGTCTCCATCCGCTATGTATACGTACTGTCCGTCTATGATCCCCGTGATGACAAACAGTCTGCCTTTATCACGGCCGGCGGTCGATTCGGCCACCCTGCCGATCTCAACGGAATACTCCACCATATGACTTCCTCCTTTTGCCCGTGGGGCCCCCCCGAAAAGACGAAGGCTTTTTGGGCCCGGTTACACAGCAGTGAGGATCACAGGACCCTTATCGGTCAGCGCTACGGTATTCTCGTAATGCGCGGAGAGACTGCCGTCTCTCGTGACCACTGTCCACCCGTCCGCCTTGGTGAAAGTCTCTTTCCGTCCGTAGTTGACCATCGGTTCTATCGCCAGCACCATACCCACCCGCAGCCTCGGGCCACGCCCGGCTGTCACAAAGTTGGGTACATTGGGCTCCTCGTGAAGATCGCGCCCGATTCCGTGGCCCACCAGCTCGCGCACCAGTGAAAATCCGGCGCTCTCCGCCGTTTTCTGGATCGCAGCCGATATGTTCACCAGATGCACGCCGTCTTCGAAAGCGTTCATCCCGGCGAAGAAAGCCTGCTCGGTGACGCTGATCAATCGGGCCGCCTCATCCGTAATCTTTCCCACGGCGTAGGTTTTCGCGCAGTCGCTGTGAAAACCCTTGTACTTCGCGCCGAGGTCAATGCTGATGATGTCGCCTTCTTTAAGCACACGCCCGCCGGGTATGCCGTGCACGATCTCTTCGTTTACCGACGCGTTGATCGTGGCGGGATACCCGCAGTACCCGAGAAACGAAGGCTGTGCGCCGCTTTTCTCGATGTGCCGCCTGGCGATGGTGTCCAGCTCCTGTGTGGTTACGCCGGGGTGAACCGCCTTGCCCACCAGTTCCCGGGCCTCCGCCGCAATCCGGCCGGCGTCGCGCATCGCCTCAATTTCCCGGGCGGATTTCAGCGTAATCATCGTTTTTGTTCCAGCACCGCAATGATCGCTTCCGTGATGTCGTCAATCCCGCCGGACCCGACCACATCACGCAGCAGGCCCTTTTCGGTGTAATACTCGATCAGCGGCTGCGTTTTCTGCTTGTACACGCTGATGCGCTGGCGCACGATATCCTCCTTGTCGTCATCCCGAACGTACAGCTCACCACCGCATTTCGGGCACTGATGCAGGTTCTCCAGCATCGACTCGTGATAGGTCGCCCCGCAGTCCCGGCACACCCGCCGTCCGCATATTCTGTGGATCAGCTTGCCGTCCGGCACGTTGATATTGACCACCGCATCCAGCGATGTGAATTTCTCAAGCGCCTCCGCCTGTTCGCGCGTTCTCGGGAACCCGTCCAGCAGGAATCCCGCAGCGGCGTCAGCACGGCTCACGCGCTCCTTAACCATCCCGATAATCACGTCGTCGGGAACCAGCTCGCCGGCTTCGATAAACGCTTTGGCCTGTTTGCCCAAAAGCGTCCCATTCTTCATCTCTTCACGCAGCATGTCGCCGGTGGAGATATGAGGAATGCCGTACTTTGCCGCAATCCTCACCGCCTGCGTGCCCTTTCCGGCGCCGGGCGGTCCGACAAACATTAATCTCATGGCAAAACCTCTATTTCAAAAAGCCTTTGTAGTGCCGCATCATCAGATGGGACTCCAGCTGCCTTGTCGTTTCCAGCGACACACTGACCATGATCAGCAGACTCGTCGCGCCGAACGCGGAGTCAAACCCGGCAATCGCCGTGAACGCGGTCGGAACCGTCGCCACAATCGCGAGGAATATCGCGCCGAACAGCGTCACGCGCACCAGAATCTTGTGCAGATAATCCGAGGTCGGCTTGCCTGCCCGGATGCCCGGAATGAACCCGCCGTTCTGCTGCAAATTCTTCGAAACATCCACAGGGTTGAATGTGACCTGCGAATAAAAGAACGTGAAGAAGAAAATCAGCAGCGCGTACAACACCAGATATAACGGCTTGCTAGTGCCCATCACAGCTTCGTATCCCGCACGTGATTCCGGCGACGTAAAGCTCATGATGATCAGCGGGAACTGCACCAGCGTCATCGCGAAGATCAGCGGAAGCACGCCCGACTGGTTGATCTTCATCGGGATGTGCGTGGACTGACCGCCATAGATCTTACGACCGATCACGCGCTTGGCATACTGCACCGGTATACGGCGTTCACCCATATCGATGAACGTGATGCCGACCAGTATCGCGATGGCCGCGATCACAACGATTATCAGTTCCAACGCTGTCGCGGTCCCCAGCGATACGTTGGCCACGCTGGTGATGATCGCCTGCGGCAGGCGCGAGATGATGCTGACGAAGATCAGCAGCGATATGCCGTTGCCCACGCCGTTCTCCGTGATATGCTCGCCGATCCACATGATGAGCGCCGTCCCGGCCGTCAAGCACATCACGATGGTGATGTAGTTGAGGATGATCGGCGTGCCCGTGTCGAGGATCGCGCTGGATCCGAACGTGATCAGCGTGCCGATTGCCTGCACAAGACCAAGCCCCACACCAACATAACGGGTGATCGAGGCGATCTTTTTGCGGCCCTCGGGGCCTTCCTTGGACATACGCTCCAGCGGCGGCAGCGCCATCGTCAGAAGGTTCATGATGATCGAACCGGTGATATACGGTACGATACCCAATGCGAACAAAGAAAAGTTGGTGAGACCGCCGCCCGAAAACAGATTGAGGTACTCGCCGAACATATTGCCCGTGACCTGAGAGGCCACGTATGCCACGTCCACACCCGGCACCGGGACATGCGCGCCGAGTCTGTAGACAAGCAGCATCATCACCGTGTAAAGCATCTTTTTCCGGATATCCGGAACCTTCCATGCGTTTCGGAGCGTACTAAACATTATTCAATCACCTCTGCGGTTCCTCCCGCGGCCACGATCTTATCCGTCGCCGACTGCGTGAACTTCGCCGCCTTTACGGTCAGCTTTTTGGTCATCTCTCCGTTGCCCAAAACCTTCAAACCGTCAAGTGTTTTTCTGATGATTCTGTTAGCCTTCAACAGCTCCGCCGTCACCTCTGTGCCGTCCTCAAACACGTTGAGGTCGCTCACGTTGACAATAGCGTATTCCTTCGCAAAAATATTCGTGAAGCCTCTCTTGGGGAGTCTTCTCGACAGCGGCATCTGACCGCCTTCAAAACCGGGACGCACGCCGCCGCCGCTTCTGGACCACTGACCGCCCTGTCCGCGCGTAGACGTCTTGCCCATACCGGAACCCACGCCTCGGCCCACACGCTTCGGCGTCTTTTTAGATCCAGGAGCCGGCTTTAACTCGTTTAATTTCACGACCTGCCCTCCTTCTTAGGCTTCCAGCACCTTCACCAGGTGCGATACTTTTTTGATCATGCCGCGGATGCAGGCATTGTCTTCGTGTTCAACCACCGAGTTCATTTTGCCCAAACCCAGTGCCTTCACCGTCTCTTTTTGATCCTTAGCGTATCCGATCGGGCTCTTCACAAGCTGTAACTTAATCTTGGCCATGATGCCCTCCTCACTTTAACTGATCGACGCTGACACCGCGCAGCTTTGCATATTGCTCGGCCGTCTTGAGCGCTTTCAAGCCTTCGATCGTCGCTTTCACGCAGTTCACCGGCGTGTTGGACCCCTGCGACTTGGTCTTGATATCTTTCACACCAGCCAGTTCCAGCACCGCACGGGCCGGTCCGCCTGCGATAACGCCGGTACCTTCATTCGCGGGGAACAGCAGCACACGGCCTCTGCCGAATATGCCGATCACCTCGTGAGGTATCGTCGTGCCCACCAGCGGCACCTCGATCATGCTGCGCTTGGCCTTCTGAACGGCCTTGGAGATCGCGTCCGGAATTTCCGCCGCTTTTCCAAGCCCGGCGCCGACACGGCCTTTTTCATCGCCCACCACAACCAGCGCCGTAAAGCGGAAGTTGCGGCCGCCCTTGACGACCTTGGCCACGCGGTTTACATAGACCAGCTTTTCCTTAAACTCCTGCTGCTCTTCTTCCCGTTTGAAGTTCTTGCGGCCGCCGCGCGGGCCGCCCTTATCGTTCTTCCTGTCGTTTCTAAACGAATCGTTCCTCTGCACCAGACAAAACCTCCTTTAAAACTTCAGACCGGCTTCTCTGGCGCCGTCTGCCAACTGCTGAACTCTGCCCATATACAGATAACCGCCGCGGTCGAAAACCGCCTGCTCGATCCCCTTGGCCAGTGCCATCCTGCCGACGGCGAGCCCGACGATCTTAGCCGCCTCCTGCTTGGTCTTGCCTTCGATATCCTTCTTCACATCCGCGTTCATCGTGGACGCGCTCACCAGCGTCACGCCTGCCACATCGTCGATGAGCTGGGCGTAGATGTGGTTGGTGCTGCGAAACACATTCAGCCGGGGCTTGCTTGCCGTGCCGGATATCTTGTTGCGCACCCTGATGTGACGCCCTTTTCTGATCACATTCTTATCTTCTTTGTTAATCACTTCTTACGCCACCTCTCTACATTCCGGTCTTGCCGACTTTACGCAGCACTTCTTCGCCCTTGTACCGGATGCCTTTGCCTTTGTAGGGCTCCGGCGGACGGATATCGCGAATGTTTGCCGCAAACTGGCCAACCGCCTGTTTGGATACGCCGGATACCTTGATGATGTTGGTGCCTTCCACGTCCAGCTTGATGGTGTCCGTTTCAAACACCTCAACCGGATGCGAGTAGCCAACGTTGATCACAATCTTGTTGCCGCTCTTTTGCACTCTGTAGCCCACGCCGATGATCTCCAGCGTCTTGGTGAAGCCGTCGGTCAGGCCGTGCACCATGTTCGCCACGATCGCGCGCGTCAGGCCGTGCATCGCCCGGCTCCGCTTGTCGTCTCCGCCGCGGCGCACAACCAGCACGCCTTCTTCGACATCCACCTGAACCTCGGACGGAATGCGCTCAGACAGCTCGCCTTTGCTGCTTTTCACCCGAACCACATTCCCCTCCACCGTCACCGTGACGCCTTTGGGAACCGTGATGGGCAGTTTACCGATTCTCGACATTTTTATCTCCTCCGCACTCGCGTGATTCTCTTTTGGCTACCACACGTAGGCGATCACTTCGCCGCCCACGCCCAGCTGCCGGGCATCACGATCCGTCATGATACCTCTGGATGTGGATATGATGGCAATGCCCAGTCCGCCCAGCACCTTGGGGAGCTCATCCTTGTTGGCATACACCCTCAGGCCCGGCTTGCTGATCTTCTTTAAGCCGTTAATGATAGGCGAATCCTTCTCGCCGTACTTGAGTGTGATGCGAATGACTCCCTGCGGGCCTTCTTCTTTATATTCATACCCTTTGATGAAGCCTTCTTTAAGCAGAATACCCGCAATCGCTTTTTTTGTCCGGGAAGCCGGCATATCGATCACTTCGTGCTTGGCTCCTATCGCATTACGGATACGTGTGAGCATATCCGCCACAGGATCAGTTACAGGCATTAATATTACCTCCTTGTTTTATCGAACACAAAAAGCTTACCAGCTCGCTTTTCTTACGCCGGGTATTTCACCTTTGTAAGCCAACTCCCGGAAACAGATGCGGCAGATGCCGTATTTGCGCAGTACCGCATGCGGGCGTCCGCAAATGCTGCAGCGCGTATAGTTTCTCGTGGAGAACTTGGAGCCTTTCTGCTGTTTGTTAATCATCGACTTCTTAGCCACGTCATATCCTCCTTAACGCTTGAAAGGCATGCCGAGCAGCGTCAGCAGCTCTCTGGCTTCCTCGTCCGTTTGCGCCGTCGTTACCATCACAATGTCCATGCCGCGGATCTTCTCCACGTTGTCATAAACGATTTCCGGGAACACCAACTGCTCTTTGAGACCCAGCGCAAAGTTCCCGCGGCCGTCAAACGACGTGGGCGAAATGCCCCTGAAGTCTCTCACACGCGGCAGCACGATG
The DNA here is from genome assembly GCA_023428025.1 of Bacillota bacterium. GTDB lineage: Bacteria > Bacillota > Clostridia > Christensenellales > SZUA-584 > SZUA-584. The sequence continues at coordinate 6,171 of JAEYZN010000028.1, read as the reverse complement.
CTCATCAGCCTGTCGGCAAATTCGTACATGCGGTCTCCGCGGAGCGTCACCTTCGCGCCAATCTTCATGCCTTCGCGCACCTTGAAGTTCGCGACGCTCTTCTTGGCCTTGGTCACCACCGGCTTCTGGCCGGAAATGATCGACAGGTCTTTCACCGCAGCGTCCAGACTCTTCGGATTGTCCTTCGTGTCGCCAAGGCCCATGTTGATGACGATTTTCTCGAGCTTGGGCGCCTGCATGACGTTCCTGTAGTTGAACTTGCTCATCAGCGCAGGTATGACTTCGCTCTTATATGTATCCTTTAACCTGGGCATATACTCTTCCTCCCTTACTTGTCAAACGTTTCGCCGCATTTTTTGCACACGCGAACCTTGCTCTTGTTATCCAAAAGCTTAAATGCGATGCGCGTGGGCTGGCCGCATTTTCCGCAGACAAGCATGACCTTGCTCGCATATATCGGCGCTTCCTGATGCACGATACCGCCGGGCTTCCCCTGGCCTTTGGGCTTCTCGTGTTTGCTCACCAGATTGATCTTCTCAACAACGACACGGCCTTCTTTGGGCTCCGCCACCAGAACCTTGCCCTTTTTGCCCTTGTCCTTGCCGGATATCACAACGACTTTGTCGTCTTTTTTAATATACATTTTCGCCATATTCATCCTGCCTCCCTACAGCACTTCGGGTGCGAGAGAGACGATCTTCATGTATTCCTTCTCTCTCAGTTCCCGAGCCACGGGCCCGAAAATACGGGTCCCCTTGGGCTGTTTCTGATTATCGATGATCACGGCCGCGTTGTCGTCAAACCGGATATAGGAACCGTCCTTGCGGCGCACGCCATACACGCTGCGCACGATAACCGCACGGACCACATCCTTCTTCTTCACGACGCCGCCCGGCGCCGCTGTTTTGACCGCCGCGATGATCACGTCGCCAATATTGGCCGTGACTCTTTTTGAACCGCCGAGAACCTTGATGCACTGTATCTCTTTGGCGCCCGAATTGTCTGCCACTTTCAGGCGAGTCTGGGCTTGTATCATATCTTAACGCCTCCCCTTCAATCTCAATGGCTACTTCGCGGCTTCAACGACCTCGACGAGTCTCCATCTCTTGTCTTTGCTCAAGGGGCGCGTCTCGGTAATCAGCACCTTGTCGCCCACCTTGGCCACGTTCTCTTCATCGTGTGCCTTATACTTCTTCGTGATCTTCACGGTCTTGCCATACAGCGGATGCTTGGCCTTACGCTCGATCTTCACCACGACCGTCTTATCCATTTTGTCGCTGACGACGATACCGACGCGCGACTTGCGGATTCCTCTATCAGACATGAGCACCCTCCTTAGCTTTCCATAGCGCTTTTCAGTTCGCGCTCTTTCAATATCGTCTTAACCCTCGCGATGTCCTTCTTGGTCTTCTGGATCACCATGACGTTTCCAAGCTGCCCCGTGGCATTCTGGAAACGCAGGTTGAAAAGCTCCTGTTTCAGACCCTTCAGCTGATCCGTCAGTTCATCGTTGGTCATTTCTTTCAGTTCACGCAGCTTACTAGCTTTCACCCTGCTCACCACCCGTTTCTGCTACGGCTTCGGCCGATTCGTCAATCTGAGATGCTTCGCTCTTCATGATAACTTTGCACTTGATCGGCAGCTTGTGCGCCGCCAGCCTCAGTGCCTCGCGCGCGATCTCTTCAGTCACGCCCGCGATTTCAAACATCACGCGCCCCGGTTTCACAACGGCCACCCAGTATTCAGGCGAGCCCTTGCCGGAACCCATCCGCGTTTCGGCCGGCTTTTCGGTGACCGGCTTGTGCGGGAATATCTTTATCCAAACCTGGCCGCCTCTTTTGATGTAACGCGTCATCGCGATACGCGCGGCTTCGATCTGATTGCTGGTGATCCATGCCGACTGAAGCGCGACCAAACCGAACTGGCCATAAGTGATGGTATTGCCTTTGTTGGCTTTACCTTTCATGACACCGCGGTGGACTCTTCTCCTCTTAACCCTTTTTGGCATTAACATCTTTGCTGCCTCCTTCCGGCGTCTTGAACTTATCCCTTAAGGGATTGCCCAAAATCTCGCCCTTGTAAATCCAGACCTTGCAGCCGATACGGCCGTACGTTGTGTGAGCTTCGGCAAAGCCGTAATCGATGTCCGCGCGCAGCGTCTGCAGCGGGATCGATCCGTCATGATATTTTTCGCTTCTGGCGATTTCAGCGCCGCCCAGACGGCCGGAGCACATGGCCTTGATGCCAAGCGCGCCGCCCTTCATTGCACGGCCGATGCACTGCTTCATCGCACGGCGGAAGGAGATACGTCTCTCAAGCTGGGAAGCGATGTTCTCGGCCACCAGTTGGGCGTCGATATCGGGCCGCTTGATTTCGATGATGTTGAGGATCACAGCCTTTCCCGTCTGCTTGGATATCTGTGCCTTTAAGATCTCAACGCCCTGGCCGCCCTTGCCGATCACGATGCCCGGCTTGGCGGTATATATGTTGACGGTCAGCTTGTTTGCCGCTCTTTCCGTTTCAATCTTGGAGATACCGGCTGCGTAAAGCTGCTTTTTCAGCTGCTTTCTGATCACATTGTCTTCCTTGATGTTCGCAGCGAAATCACCCTTCTTGGCAAACCAGCGCGCGTTCCAGTCTTTGATCACGCCAACGCGCATCCCGTGAGGATTGACTTTCTGACCCATATTAAGATTCCTCCTTGACAGCATTGCCCAGTATGATGGTGATGTGGCTCGTCCGTTTGCGTATGCGGGACGCACGGCCTTGAGCCCGCGGCATAAAGCGCCGCAGCGTCGGGCCCTGATCCGCAAAAACTTCCGCCACGATCAAATCATCGCGCAGTAGTCCTTTGTTGTTCTCAGCATTGGCCACAGCGGAGTTCAGCACCTTCTCGACGATGGGGCTGGCTGCCTTCGGGGTGCCCTTCAATATCGCGCCGGCCTCCGCCACGGATTTGCCGCGGATCAGGTCGATGACGATCTTGACCTTGCTGGCAGATATCCGGACGTACCTGGCTTTTGCCATCGGCCGCTTATCTTTTAGCTCATGTCGCTTTTCAGCTTTTTCTCTTTGACGAGTTGCCATTTATTCTCTTCCTCCCTGGCGTAATCACTACTTGGAGCCGGACTTCTTATCGCCCGCGTGGCCGCGGAACGTTCTTGTCGGCGCAAACTCACCCAGCTTGTGTCCCACCATGTCTTCCGTCATATATACCGGCACAAACTTGCGGCCGTCGTGCACAGCCAGTGTGTGACCCACCATATCCGGGAATATCGTGGACGCTCTGGACCATGTTTTCAGCACTTTCTTTTCGTTTTTCTCGTTCATCTGCTGCACTTTGACCAGCAGCTTCTCGTTAACGAAAGGTCCCTTTTTAACCGATCTGCTCATATTGCACTTCTCCTTAAACGATTTGCCGCGTTACTTGTTTCTGCGCCGGACGATATACTTGTCGGAAGCATTCTTCGTCTTTCTCGTCTTGTAGCCCAAGGCCGGCTTGCCCCACGGCGTCACCGGGCCGGGACGGCCGATAGGCGATTTGCCTTCGCCGCCGCCGTGCGGGTGGTCCACCGGGTTCATGACGGAGCCGCGGACAGTCGGGCGGAAGCCCATGTGGCGCTTGCGGCCCGCTTTGCCGATGCTGACGTTTTCCTGATCGATGTTGCCAACCTGGCCGACCGTCGCTTTATTCTTCAGCAGCACCATGCGAACTTCGCCGGAGGGCAGACGCACCTGGGCGTAATTGCCTTCCTTCGCCATCAGCTGGGCCGAATTGCCCGCGCTGCGGACCAGCTGGCCGCCTTTTCCGGGCTGCAGCTCGATGTTGTGGATCAGCGTGCCCAGCGGAATATCCTTGATGAAAAGCGCATTGCCCGGCTTGATGTCGGCGCCTTCGCCGGACATGACGGTGTCTCCCACCTTCAGGCCCACCGGAGCGAGTATGTAGCGCTTCTCGCCGTCCGCGTAGTGCAGCAGCGCGATGTGCGCCGTGCGGTTCGGATCATATTCAATCGTGGCAACCTTGGCCGGCACGCCGTCCTTGTTGCGCTTGAAGTCGATGATTCTGTACTTTCTCTTCACGCCGCCGCCTCTGTGACGAACGGTGATGCGGCCCATAACGTTGCGGCCGGCCGTCTTTTTAATGGTTTCCAGCAGCGACTTTTCCGGCGTGGTGCAGGTTATTTCTTCGAAAGCGGAAACCGTCATGCCGCGTCTGCCGGGTGAAGTCGGTTTGTATTTTTTGATAGCCATGGTTACCCCTCCCTACTGTGCCAGCGAATCAAAGAACTCGATGGTCTTGGACTCGCGCGTGAGCGTCACAAATGCCTTCTTGGTCTCAGGCGTCTGGCCGATGTGATAGCCCTGGCGCTTGAACTTGCCCAGCTGACGCAGCGTGTTCACGTCTTTCACCTTCACGCCGAAAACCTCTTCCACCGCTTTGCGGATCTGGTTCTTGTTGGCGCGGATATCCACAAGAAACGTGTATTTCTTGTTGGCGATGTCATCGTAGCTTTTTTCGGTCAGAACCGGCTTTTTTATAATATCTCTCGCATCCATCTTAAGCAAAAACCTCCTCGACCTTTTTGACGGCGTCCGCCGTGATGACCAGCTTGTCATAGTTGATCAGGTCGTACACGTTGACGCAGTCCGCCGCCAGCGTCTTCACGTTCGGGATGTTGCCCGATGCGCGAACCACGCCTTCGCTGTCGCCATAGGTGACGACCAGTGCTTTGCCGGCATCAAACTTTTTCAGCACGCCCGCCATCAGCTTGGTCTTCGGCGCTTCCAGCGCGAGGTCTTCCAGCACGATGATGTCGCCGTCCGCCACTTTCATGGAAAGCGCGCTGCGGATCGCGAGCTGTCTCAATTTCTTGTTCACTTTCTGGCTGTAGTCGCGCGGCTTCATCGCGAACACCACGCCGCCCTTTGTCCACACCGGAGACCGGGAGGAACCGGCTCTGGCACGTCCGGAGCCCTTCTGCCGCCACGGCTTGATGCCGCCGCCGCGCACTTCCGCGCGCGTCAACGCGCTCTGCGTCCCCTGACGCCGGCCTGCCAGCTGCGCCACCACCACCTGGTGCATCGCCGCTTCGTTCACTTCCGCGCCGAACACCGCTTCACTCAGCTCAATCTGTCCGGCTTCGGTGCCGTCTTTTTTATATAATGATACTTTGGGCATTCGTTTCACTTCCTTTTCTTAGCTCTGCTTGACAGCCTTCGAGATCGAAAGCAGTCCGCCCCTTGCGCCGGGCACAGCGCCTTTCACAAGCAGCACGTTCTTGTCCAGATCGATGCCGACCACTTCGATGTTCTGCACCGTCACCGTCTGCGCGCCCATGTGTCCCGGCAGTCTCTTGCCTTTGATAACGCGGGACGGGTCTGCGCACGCGCCGATGCTGCCCGGTTTTCTCTGGTTGCGCGAGCCGTGGGTCATCGGTCCCCGATGGCCGTTGTGGCGCTTGATGATGCCCTGGAAGCCCTTGCCCTTGGATGTGCCCTGAATGTCAACGATGTCGCCCTTTTCAAACACATCCACCTTGATCTCCTGGCCCAGCGTATACTCATCCGTGTTGTCCACATGATATTCACGCAGGTTGCGCTTAAACGGCACGCCTGCCTTCTTGAAGTGACCCTGCACCGGCTTGGTCACCAGCTTTTCACGGATATCTTCAAATCCCAGCTGAATGGCGTTATAACCGTCCGTCTGGGCTGTTTTCTTCTGCGTCACCACGCACGGGCCAGCCTCAACAACAGTCACCGGAACAACAGTCCCGTTGTCCATGAACAGCTGCGTCATGCCCAGCTTTCTGCCCAATATCGCTTTCATCCGTCATACCCCCCTAGAGCTTAATTTCTATGTCCACGCCGGAAGGCAGATCCAGCCGCATCAGAGCATCTGTCGTCTTTGATGTGGCTTCAAGGATGTCGATCAGCCTTTTGTGCGTCTTGATCTCGAACTGTTCTCTTGAGTCCTTGTACTTGTGCGGCGCACGCAGTATCGTTACGACTTCCTTCTGCGTGGGCAGCGGGATGGGTCCCGATACCTTTGCGCCTGTACGCTTGGCGGTATCCACGATTTTGCTGGCCGACTGGTCGATCAGGTTGTAATCGTACGCCTTCAATTTGATCCGAATCTTTTGGCTTGCCATATTTTACCCTCCTTACGCT
>JAEYZN010000032.1 GCA_023428025.1 Bacillota bacterium | reverse complement strand
ATGTCGTATGCGCCCAAAACGGGAGTATCGCCGATGTCCAACGCGCCGATGACAGGCGTGTCGCCGATGTCGTATGCGCCCAAAACGGGAGTATCGCCGATGTCCAACGCGCCGATGACAGGCGTATCGCCGGCGTCAAAACAAAACGCATCCATGTCGGGGCTGGCGGGTGCAACAACCACGCAGGAATATACATCATCCGGGCTGCCCGCACGTCCCTTCGTTGCAGCGTCTCCGGCTGCCGTTGAGACGCCGACCACGGTGGAAAGCCCGTATTATACCGCCGGTTTCTTAAGAAACTTCCTCGGCAAGAATATGCGCGTCGAGTTTTTGATCGGCACGACGGGCGCGCTCGTGGACCGCGTGGGCGTGCTGGTGGAGGTGGGCGCAAGCTACATCGTGCTTCGGCCATACCTCACGGACGATCTGCTGATGTGCGACCTGTATTCGATCAAGTTTGTGACGATCTACGGCTGATTGATCGCGGCGCCGGTCATATAAGACCAGCGTATACGTATAGACCGCAGAGGAACATAAACAAGAAAAGGCATGTGGCAAAGCGCCTGTGCCTTTTTTGCATAAACTTATCATGGCGCCCAAGGTGAATGTAAAGACAGATAAGGAAATGTGTTCCGGGCGGGTGTAATGGACATGGTAATTGGCTAGGTTGATATAGATTAAACCTTGAAAATAAAAACGCTAATAAGCTGGCCAACCATTTCCGGTTCTATGAACTATGCCAGAAAAACATACACGGCTCTCAGCCTGTTCCTGTTTTTCGGATCTGCTTCAGTATTATAAGTAGCCTTTGCCCTTCCGACAGAGATTTAACCCCCTGGCTCATGATTGCCGAAAAGTACACAAAAAAAATCTTCTCTGCCCTCATCGTTGAAAAATAAATCCAAATCCCTTGTCCGCATTAAACCATTTTACCGTACCATTATATATTATAGTGGTACCTCGCTCCAGGCTAAAGGAATTGGAATATACCAATGTATCATTAACATGGGAATATGCGGTTTGCCGTACGGCAAGCCTGAATTTCACGATCCGTCAGAAAAATGATAGACATCGCATCGGGATGTTTGGAAATCCTGTACTGTTCGTTGCTCTGATTTCTTTTGCATGTTGGGTTGTTATTCACCCACCTAAGAAGGCGCTCTTTATTCACGTCGATGACTGACGGCTCTTCATCGCCACATTGACAAAATATAGCCAGCTCTTCATCCCCCATCGGATTAAATCTTGTCCCGCTGCATAACAGCACTCTAACAAAATATCTACCTTTGTATTTCTCCGAACTCCTTTGAATCATCTCTTTTACCCACTTCTCCTTTTTAACTCGTTCTTAATGTCTTAGTACGTCTTATAAATAAAAAACGGAAACCCCATATTCAAATGAGATTTCCGCCTGAGTTCCTAATCAAACCACTCAAAAATATATATTTATTATATGCTATTTTATGCTATTTGTAAACTCACCTTAAAATTTACTTAATGGATATCTGTTTAAACCCACAGGAGAGCGGATGGATTGCCGATATTGAGAGGCATTTCCACGTGAAGCTTACAGAAGAAAAGCAATCAGCATGTAGGGGAGGCGTCAAAAAGGGCAGCTTCCAGGCAGCTTAAAATACCGACCAAGGATTTTTCTTGGCAAATTCTTGGTGGGCTGCCGAATATCAAGGCGGTTTGGCGTGAATGGCTGCGTATAAACCGCGACGGGAGGCAGGCTTTGAAAATATGTGAACGATTTGTAATTTTGTTGGTTCAGTTATTGCATATCAAATGGTGTTGTACTATACTACACCCTTGGTAAAAGTTAATAAGGAGAATCAAGAGACGAAAATGCTGCAATGGGTTAAGGACGTAAACTTTTTATTGTTCGTCTTGTTTTTTTGCTGCTATGCTTACCAGATTGTCTATGTAGGCGTGCGGCTGTTCAAGAAAATGCCGGTCTATTCGGCAAAGAGCATGCACAAATACGCCGTGCTGGTGGCGGCGAGAAACGAAGGGCAGGTCATCGGCGAGCTGCTCCGGAGCATAAGGTCGCAGAACTATCCGGCAGGGCTTATCCACATATTCGTGGTGGCGGACAACTGCACGGATGACACCGCTGCCGCGGCCCGAAGCTATGGCGCCATCGTGTTTGAACGGCACGATACGCGCAGGGTGGGCAAGGGCTATGCGCTGGACCACGCCTTCCAGCAGATCAAGCGGCTGTACGGCCTGCACAGCTTCGACGGTTATATGGTGTTCGACGCGGACAACGTGCTGGACGAGAACTACGTGAGAGAGATGAACAACGTATTCGACGCCGGTTACCGCGCCGTGACGAGCTACCGCAACTCCAAGAATTTCGGTTACAACTGGATATCGGCGGGGTATGCGCTGTGGTTTTTGCGCGAGTCCAAGTATCTGAACGGCGCGCGCATGATATGCAATACCAGCTGCGCGATATCCGGCACCGGCTTTCTGGTATCCAGCGATATCGTGGCGGAGGACGACGGCTGGCATTATCACCTGCTGACTGAGGACATCCAGTTCACGATCGACAAGGTCACCAGCAAAGAGGTGATCGGATACAGTGAAAAAGCCGTGCTTTATGATGAGCAGCCGGTGGACTTCAAAACCTCGTGGCATCAGCGCATGCGCTGGGCCAAGGGCTTCTATCAGGTGATGCGCCGCTACGGCACAAAACTGGTACGCGGCTGCACGGCGGAGAGGCGCTTCCAGTGCTACGACATGCTGATGACCATCGCGCCCGCCACGCTGCTTACGCTGGCGATGCTGGCCGTCAACTTTGTGTTCGGGGTGTACGGGCTGGCCGCTCACAAGTATTACATCGTGCTGGGAACGATGACGCAGGTCGGGCTGTGCGCGCTCAACCTGTATCTCACGCTGTTCTTCTTCGGGCTCATCACCCTGGTCACGGAATGGAAGCAGATCCACAGCAAAACGGTCAAAAAGGTGTTGTATCTGTTCACCTTCCCGCTGTTCTTGTTGCCGTATCTGCCCATCGCGCTGGCGGCGATCGTCAGGAAGACGACCTGGGTACCCGTGCGGCATACGTTCGTGATGAACGCATCCGAGATACGTCGGTGACGCGATAATAGCATATCTGTCAGAATAACATCCATAGCCCCGCTGGCTGCGCCGGTGGGGTTTTTGCTTGTCTGAATAAAATGCATGGGAGCGCTCCGGGCATATCGGCGGCGGACAGGGCATACGTATAGTTGACAAATTGTTTTCTGGAGGGCCGGAATGGAAACATACCCCCAAGAGCCTTCGTTTTTTCAGGAGCGGCGCAAACATAAAGGCCGCCTGCTGTTTTTTATCGCCTGCCTGGATGTTGTGCTGATCGTGTTGTTCACCTCGCTCGGCGTATCCGTCCCGACTTTTTCAGCAGAAAGCGTCGCTCACAGCGAGACCATGGAATACAGCTGGTATACGATGCCGAAAACGGACGGCACGCAGCCCGCCCCGCAGCCGGAGTTCTCCTTTATCGGCCAGTACGGCGGATACTGGATCGGGCAGCCGGACAAGAAGGTGATCTACATCACATTCGACGCAGGTTACGAGAACGGCAACACGCCGCAGATACTGGACGCGCTCAAGAAGCACAACGCGCCCGCGGCATTCTTCCTTGTTGACCACTACATCAAGACCAGCCCTGATCTCGTCAAGCGCATGGCGGACGAGGGTCACCTGGTGTGCAGCCATTCCACCAACCACAAGAACATGGCGGCGATGACGGATATCGAGACGTTCAGGAGCGAAATGACGGGCGTGGCGGACCGGTACAAATCCGTGACGGGGCAGGAGATAGCGCCTTATTTCCGTCCGCCGGAGGGCCGCTTCAGCGAGATGTGTCTGAAATACGCGCAGCAGATGGGCTACAAATCGATATTCTGGAGCTTCGCGTACAAGGACTGGTACGTGGATAACCAGCCGTCCGCCGATTCCGCGATGGAGACCATCGTTTCGCGCACGCACCCCGGCATGGTGGCGCTGCTGCACGCCACGTCGTCCACCAACGCCGCGATCATGGATGATCTGCTGACCAGGTGGGAGGAGATGGGCTACACGTTCGGCAGCCTGGACGACCTGGCCGCGCAGCCACCCGCGGGTTGAGTAGATATGTGCGGGGGGACCTTTCCAAGCAATAATTATATTGGGCAGCGGGTTCAAAATGGGCCCGCTGTTGTGTTATAATAAGAACGAATCGCAATAAGCGTGGAGGCGGAATGAACACAGCGAAACTGCTGGCATGGTACAGAGAGAATAAAAGGGGACTGCCGTGGCGTGCCACGCGGGATGTGTATGAGATTCTGGTATCCGAGATGATGCTGCAGCAGACGACGGTGGAGACGGTGCTGCGGTACTACGGGCGTTTTCTGGAGACGTTTCCGGACGTGCACGCGCTGGCCGCGGCGGATGAGGAGGCGGTGCTGGCCGCGTGGAAGGGCCTCGGGTATTACGCGCGCGCCCGCAACCTGCACCGCATCGCTAGGATCGTAGCGGCTGAGCATGGCGGTATGTTTCCGGATACGCTGGACGGTTGGCGGAAGCTGCCGGGCGTGGGGCCATACATTGCCGGGGCGGTGACGAGCATCGCGCTGGGATTGCCGAATGCCGCAGTGGACGGTAACGTGCTGCGCGTGTTCGCGCGGGTGGACGGCAGGCGGGACGATATCACGCTGCCGCAGACGCGCAAAACCGTGGAGGCGCGCGTGCAGCGCCTGATGCCGCGTGACGCCGCGGGCGATTTCACGCAGGCGCTGATGGAACTGGGCGCGCTGGTATGCCGCCCTGTCTCGCCCGACTGCGCGGCGTGTCCCGTGTCCGGCGATTGTGCGGCGCTTAGGCAGGGCATGGTGGACGCTCTTCCGGTGAAAAAGCCGAAGGAGAAGCAGCAGGTGGTGCATCTCTGGGTGGCGCTCGTGGAAACGCCCAAATCGGTGCTGTTGGAGCACCGGCGGGATGAGTCGCTGTTGGCGCGCATGTGGGGGCTGCCGATCGTCGAGAAGCAGGCGGACAAGCCGGTCGAGGCGCTGTTCGCGGAGAAATACGGCATCAGCCTGACGGGCGGGCAGGAGGCGGGGCATGTGATCCATGTGTTCACGCACCGTCGCTGGGAGATGGACATCATCCGTTTCAGGATGGATGAAGAGATACCGTCCGGCGGCGCATTGGAATGGGTGAGCTGGGCACAATTTGAGAATAAGCCGGTGCCGACAGCTTTTATGAAAGCGATAAAAGCGGCGCAGAAAGAGGAGATAAAATGAAGGAAAAGACAGCCATATTCGCGGGCGGGTGCTTCTGGTGCATGGAGCCGCCGTACGCGAAGCTGAACGGCGTGACCAGTGTGGAGCCGGGATATACGGGCGGCCACAAGGAAAACCCGACCTACGAGCAGGTGTGCGGGGGCGGCACCGGCCACTACGAGGCGGTGCGCATGACCTATGACGCCGACGCCGTGACGTACGACCAGCTGCTGGACGTGTTCTGGCGGCAGATCGATCCCACGGACGCGGGCGGGCAGTTCGCAGACAGGGGGACGCAGTACAAGACGGCCATTTTCTACGCGGACGAGGAGCAGCGCGCGGTGGCGGAGGACTCCAAAAAGCGTGTGGAACGCCTGCTGGGCGCGACGGTCCACACGGAGATACTGCCTGCGGTGGTGTTTTACCCCGCCGAGGGCTATCACTGCGAGTATTATAAGAAGAATCCGGAGCACTACGGACGCTATAAGAAGGGCTCGGGGCGCGAGGCGTTCATTCACAAGGTGTGGGGAGACGACGCGCTGAAGGAGAGACTGACGCCCATGCAGTATAACGTAACGCAAAAGAGCGCGACGGAGCCGCCCTTCCGCAACGAATACTGGGACAATCGCGAGCCGGGGCTGTATGTGGACATCGTCACCGGCGAGCCGCTGTTCACGTCGCTGGACAAGTTTGATTCGGGCTGCGGCTGGCCCAGCTTCACCAAGCCGGTGGACGGCCAGCGCGTGGCGGAAAAGCCGGATCACAGCCTGGGGCGTGTGCGTACCGAGGTGCGGACGCAGGTGTCGGACGCGCATTTGGGGCACGTGTTTGACGACGGCCCGAACGGCATGCCGCGCTACTGCATCAACTCGGCGGCGCTGCGTTTCGTGCCGCTGGACAAGCTGGACGAGGAGGGCTACGGTGCTTATAAGAAGCTGTTCGGGAAAAAATGATCTTTTCCGACATGCTGCCCGCATGATATATTAGAAAAAAGAGTGGGGGGTCATGCCAATGAAGATGGTGTCATGGAATGTCAACGGGCTGCGCGCCTGCTTTGGCAAAGGCTTTGAGGATTTTTTTGCGGCTGCGGCTGCGGACATGTTCTGCATCCAGGAGACCAAGCTGCAGCGCGGGGATATCGAATTTGAGCCGGAAGGCTATCACTGTTACTGGAACGACGCGGTGAAGAAGGGTTACTCGGGTACGGCGGTATTCACGAAGCGGCAGCCCGAAGCCGTGACATACGGCATCGGCATGTCGGAGCACGACAATGAAGGCCGCGTGATCACGCTGGAATTCGGGGAATTTTTCCTGATCAACGTATACGTGCCCAACGCACAGGAGGAACTCAGGCGCCTTGAGTACCGCATGACGTGGGACGAGGCATTCCGCGACTACCTCAGGAAGCTGGACGATAAGAAGCCCGTCGTCGTCTGCGGCGACTTTAACGTCGCGCATCAGGAGATCGACCTGAAAAACCCCGCCGCCAACCGGCGCAACGCGGGCTTCACGGACGAGGAGCGCGCGGACTTCACGCAGCTGCTGGACGCCGGTTTCGTCGACGTGTTCCGCCGGCTCAACCCGGACGCGCGGGACAAGTACACATACTGGTCGTACCGGTTCGGCGCACGGCAGCGCAACGCGGGCTGGCGCATCGACTATTTCTGCGTGTCACAGCGGCTGATGCCCGAAGTCAAGGACTTTGAGATACATAATACCGTGATGGGGTCCGACCACTGCCCGGTTTCCCTGACGCTGTTCTGACAGTTCTGAAAAACAACATCATATTGCAGGAGGTCACAATGAAATTTGTCTGTATGCTCTGCGGCTATGTGTATTCGGTGGAGAACAATGAGACGGACTACGAGAATGTGATGGACATGCTGCCCGATGATTTCACCTGCCCGGGTTGCGGCGCGCCGAAGAGCGCGTTCGAACCGGAAGAGGAAAAATAGCACGCGTAAAATCACGCAGTTAAGGACAGCCTTGTCATCGCAATGCTATCCGTTAAGGAATATGAAGGCCGCTGAAAAGTTCCAAATGCAAGGCGTTTTGAGCATTGCGACGATGGTGTGGCAACGTTACTTCGAGGAGCAAGCGGAAATTGGGTGCAGCAGTTGGGCTTTGTCGGCGGGCTAATGCGTATAAACAGACGCCTGCGCCGGATAATAACAGCATGATGACACTGACGGACACAGGCGACAATGCCGCGATATTCCGCGATTTTGAAGAACACCTGATGGGTGACGACCGGCCGTCTGAATATTTCGACGGGTTGTTAAGTTCGGGCAATTTTCCCGAAACACCGCCGTTTGAGATGCTGAGCGATCTTTCCGGCGTGGAACAGTCGCCCACGCACCACCCCGAGGGCGACGTGTGGCGGCACACCATGCTGGTCGTGGATAACGCGGCGCAGCTGAAAAACGAGAGCGCCGACCCCAGAGCGCTGATGTGGGCGGCGCTGCTGCACGACGTGGGCAAGAAGGAGACGACGAAGCGGCGCAACGGCCGCATCACGGCGTACGACCACGACAAGGCGGGCCGCGCGCTGGCGGAACGGTTTTTGCGGGAGTGCGGGCAGGACGATGTGTTTGTCCGGAAGGTGGGCGCGCTGGTGCGCTGGCACATGCAGGCGCTTTACGCCACGCGGCATCTGCCTTATTTCAACCCGCGGGCCATGCGCGCCGAAGCGGACATCGACGAGGTGGCGCTGCTGTGCCTGTGCGACCGTCTGGGGCGAGGGCCGGTGACGGCGGAGGATTTAGAGAGGGAGAAAACGCAGATAGAAGCGTTCATCCGAAAAAGCCGCAGCGCCCGCTGAACACGGTTTACAGGATGGGATTATCCTACCAGTCAAATGCTTGCTGGGAATATATACACGCCTCCGGATGGCGAAATTTGTTGAAACATAGGGAAACATATGCTAATATAAGGCAATGGGCTTCAGGCTCTAGATTGACACGGGGGAGGGTGCATGAAAAACTATCCCTTGAATCCGACCGAAATTGTTCGGGATCTGAAGGAGCTGACGGACAGAAGCGCCCGGCTGTATGCCGACAAGGAAGCCTTTCTGTCTATGACGGGAAAAACCGGGTACAAATCCGTCACCTATCGCCGGTTTGGCGAAGAGCTTTCCGCACTGGCCAACGCGCTCTTAAGCCGCGGGCTTGCGGGAAAGCGAATAGCGCTGGTGGGTGAAAATTCCTACCCGTGGTTATTGTCCTATTTCGCGGTCGTCAATACGAATTCCACCGTTGTGCCTATGGATAAAGAGCTGACTGAGGACGAGTTGAAAGCCCTCGTGCAGCGGAGCGGCGCGTCGGTGTTGTTTTTTTCACCCGCGTACGCGGAGGAAGCGCAGTATATCAAAACCAGCGTTCCCGACCTCATCATGATATCGCTGGGCAAAAAGGGTGGCGCGCGGCTGTCGGTGGACGAGCTGCTTGCAGAGGGCTTCGCGCTGCTGGAGCGCGGGGAAGACCGCTATTCGGGCATCGGGATCGACAGGGAGCGCACCTGCTCCATACTGTTCACCTCGGGCACGACGGGCCTGAGCAAGGGCGTGATGCTCTGCCACCGCAATCTGGCGGCCAACACGGTATCCGCCGGAGAATTGGTTTATGCCACCAGCAGCGATGTGCTGGTCTCCGTATTACCCATCAACCATGCCTATGAGGATATGTGCGGCATATTCTGCCCCATGCATTACGGCTGCTCCATCGCGTTCTGTCCCGGCGTCAAGAATCTGCCGGACTACCTCCAAATGTTTCGGCCCACGGTGATGGCCCTGGTGCCGCTGTACGTGGAGACGTTCCACCGGCGCATCTGGGAAAAGGCCAGAAAGAGCGGCAAGGAAAACAAGCTGAAGCTGGGCATCGCGCTCGGCAACATCGCGGCGGCGTTCGGCATCGACATCCGGGACAAGCTGCTGCGCGAGGTGCGCGAGGCCTTTGGGGGCCGCCTCAAGTACGTGATATGTGGCGGCGCTTATCTGAACCCGGGGCTGGCGAAGGCGTACCGGGAATTCGGCGTGACGATACTCAACGGCTATGGCGCAACGGAATGTTCCCCGATCATTTCCGCCAGCCGCAACTTCAGCCACAAGGACAAATCCGTGGGTTGGGTGGCCCCCTGCTGCGAGGTGCGGTTCGACGAGAACGGGCAGATACTGGTGCGGGGCCAGAACGTGATGAACGGCTATCTGGACGACGAAGCGGGCACCGCCGAGGTGTTCGAGGGCGAATGGTATAAAACCGGAGACCTGGGCTACAGGGACAAGCAGGGTTTCCTCTATGTCACCGGGCGCATCAAGGATATGATCGTGCTGAAAAACGGCAAGAACGTCATGCCGGAGGAGATCGAGTATCTGCTGCAGCAGAGCCCGCTGATCGCCGAGGTGATGGTGAAGGAAGCGCCGGGAGACGCCAACGGCTCGGACCGGCTGATGGCCATCATCTATCCGGACCCGGACAAAAAGGCGGAGCTGGGAAACGGCCTGCATCAGGCGCTTCAGGACGAGATCGACGGCGCGAACAAGTCTTTGGCCAGCTTCAAGCAGATCCATCTTTTCGCGCTGCGCGATACGGAATTCCCCAAAACGACAACACGAAAAATCAAACGGTATCAGGTCACATTCGGAAAGGGTTAAGCGATGTTTGAGAAAGTCAAAAGCATCATAGAGGAGCATGTCGATTGCAGCCATGTCAAAATCGCGCCGGAGACGGATCTGATCAGCGATCTTTCCATCAATTCTCTCGACCTCGTCGAGCTTGTCTGCGCGTTCGAGGTGGCGTTCGACATCGTCGTGCCGGAAAAGGATATACGCAAGCTCTCCAAGGTCCACGATATCATCGCCTATCTGGAACAGCGGACATGAAGGTCTTCTTTGCCGCCGCCGCGCCTTTCGAGCTGGCGCAGAGGTGGACGGACAGCCTGTGGAACGGCAAGACGGAACGCATCGCGCGCATGCGGCGCGAGAGCGACAAGGCGCTGGCGCTGACGGCCCACCGGCTGCTGTGCTACGCGATCAGGACCGAACATGGCATCGAGCCGCTGCCGCAGGATTTTGCGCTGGAACCAAAAGGCAAGCCCTATCTGAAAGCCGCGCCGGATATCCATTTCAGCATCAGCCACTCGGGCACGATGGCCATGTGCGCCCTGCACGATCAGCCGGTGGGGGCGGATATCGAGAAGGTGCGCGCCGTGGCCCGCGGTGTGCCGGAACGCATCATGTCGGCGGCTGAGCATGAGCTTTACATGCGCTCATCTGATAAAAAAGCGCTGTTCTTTCAGATATGGACGCTCAAGGAAGCGTATATCAAGTATTGCGGGGAAGGACTGGGACTGGCGATGAACTCCTTTACCGTCTGCCCGTCCGGAAGAGGGCTCACGGACACGGGCTGTGAATTCTGGATGACGCAGCATATTCCGGGCTATCAGGCGGCTGTATGTGCAAAAAGCGGCGCTTCGCCGGATATCGTTATGGTGGATACACAGCAATTGTCCAGCCATTGAAGGACAGCCTGAATCGACACACCGGTCGGGCTTTTGGAGACTGAGATGTAAATTTTAACTTAATTTCAAGTGGTTCATGCAGGCATCGGGTGAACTGCGTCAAAAAACGGGTAGGTACAGCAATATGAATCAACATTACACCACGTACACTCTGTCCCATCCACAACAGCGCATCTGGTATGCGGAGATGCTGCACCCCGGCACCGGCATGTGGAACAATGCCGGAACGCTCAAAATCAAAGGACATCTGGATTTTACGCTGCTTGAGGAAGCGATCAATATCACGTTGCGGGACAACGAGTCGCTGCGCATACGCGTCGGGCAGCGGGACGGCGCGCCGTACCAGTATGTGGCCGAATATCAGCCGCAGAGCATCGACGTGGTCGATTTTTCAGCGCGAGGCGTTGAGAAGCTTTACGAATGGGACAGCCAGCAGACGCAGACGCCTATGCCGCTGATCGGCAGCAAGCTTTATTACTTCGCCTTCCTGCGGCTGGGAGAAGAAGAAGGCGGCATCTACGCCAAATTCCATCATATCATCTCGGACGCGCTGTCTATCGTCAGTTTTTCCAACCAGATCATGGGCATATACCAGAGCCTGCTGGCCGGACAGCCGCCGGAGCCGCTCGCGGTGCGTTCCTATATCAACTATCTGGAGGAAGAGCAGGCGTATATGGCGTCCAAGCGTTTTGCGTATGACCGCGAATACTGGACCGGCCTGTTCGAGGCGCTGCCCGAGCCCACGGTCATCAAACAGAAAAAGACGAATTATTACGGCCTGAAGGCGAAGCGCCGCACCCATCTGATACGCCCGCGGCTTTCCAAGCAGATACGCGATTACTGTGAACAGACGGGCATCACCGTCTATTCGCTGTTCCTGTCCGTGCTCGCGATCTACATCAACCGCATCAGCACCCGGAAGGACCTCGTGGTCGGCGCGCCGGTGGCCAACCGCACGTCGTACCACGCCAAGGACATGTTCGGCATGTTTGTGAGCACCGTGCCCATCCGGGTGTGTATTCAGGAGGAGCTGTCGTTTACCGATTTTGCGCAGGAGGTGTCCAACAGCTGGTTCTCCGCGCTCAAGCACCAGAAATATCCCTATAACCTGCTGATGCAGGACCTGCGCAAGGCGCACAGAGAGCTGGATTCGCTGTATGACGTGACGCTGTCCTATCAGATCGGCACCTTCGAGAAGAACAACGACGCCTTCACCTACGAAGGGCGCTGGCACTTCAGCGGTTATCAGGAACCGGCGCTGTGCATCCACGTGAACGACCGTGAGGACGAAGGCCAGTTCATCGTGGATTACGACCATCACACGCCGCTGTTCTCCGTCAAGGAGATCGAATTCATTCATGCGCATCTGATCAATATCATCCGGGACGCGATGAGTCATCCGGGCAAGCCGATATACCAGATGGACCTGATGTCGGACGACGAGTACGAGCGGGTGGTTTACCAGTTCAACAACACCGAGCATGTGTTTCCGCAAGGGGAGACGCTGACAGACTTATGGCGCAAACGCATGGCGCAGCTGGACGGCGACGAGGTGGCGGTGGTGTGCCGCGGCGAGTCGATGACGTACCGGCAGCTGGACGAGCGTTCCTCCGCAATGGCCCGCCGCCTGCGCGACAACGGCGTGGGGCCGGACGATATCGTGGGCCTGCTGGTGAAGCGGACGATGGACTACCCCGTCTGCGTGATGGCGGCCCTGAAAGCGGGCGGTGCGTTTCTGCCCATCGATTCGGAGCTGCCGCCCGAACGTCTGGCCTATATATTGAAGGACAGCGGCGCCAAGGTGCTGCTGATATCGCCGGACCTGCGGCATAAGTTCGCGGACGACGGCAGCCTGGTCATCATCCCCACGGATATCGCGCTGGAGAGCGCGGCAGCGCCCGAGCCGCTGTGCGAACCCAAAAACCTCGCTTACCTCATCTATACATCCGGCTCCACCGGTCAGCCCAAGGGCGTGCAGATCGAGCACCGTTCCATCGTGCACTTTGTGTATTCGCTCAGCCGTTTGTGGGACTTTTCTCCCGGCGCGCGCCTGCTGTGCGCGGCCTCCATATCGTTCGACATCAGCGTGATGGAGCTGCTGCTTTCCGTGATGAACGGCGCGGTGCTGGTGCTCGCGCAGGAGCAGGAGGTGTCCATCCCGCGCAATATGGTGGAGCTGATCCGTTTGGCGCGCGTCAACATGCTGTGCGTGACGCCGGGGCGCATGGAGCTGCTGCTGTCCGACAAGCAGGGCGCGGCGTGCCTGAAGGACTTCCGCGAGGTGGGCATGGGCGGCGACGTGCTGCCCGAAAAGCTGCTCGCGCAGGTCCAGGAAGCGACGAACGCCCGCATCATCAATTTCTACGGCCCCACCGAGATCACGATCTGCTGCACGTGCACCGACGTCACCACCGCCAAGGTGCCCAACATCGGGCGGCCCATGCACAACGTGAAGGCGTATATACTGGACGCGCACAAAAACCCGGTGCCCATTGGCGTGCCGGGAGAGCTGTACATCGGTGGGCGCGGCGTGGCCCGCGGCTACATCAACAAGCCGGAGCTGACGGCGGAGCGCTTTGTGGACAACCCGTTCAGGCCGGGGGAGACGCTGTACCGCACGGGCGACCTCGTGCGCTGGTATCCGCTGGGCGAGATCGAGTTCCTGGGCCGCATCGACCAGCAGGTGAAGATTCGCGGTTACCGCATCGAGCTGGGCGAGATCGAGAACCGGCTGCTCCAGATTCCCGGCGTGACGGCCTGCGCCGTGGCGGACCGGGAAGACACGGACGGGCGCAAGTTCCTGTGCGCGTACCTCGTCGGCAATCCGCCGGGCAAGGCGGAGATCAAAGCGCATCTGCTGCGCGATCTGCCCGCGTACATGGTTCCTTCGTATTTTGTACCGGTGGACAGCCTGCCGTATAACACGAGCGGCAAGGTGGACCGCAGCCGCCTGCCGGACCCGCTGCTGGCGATGGAGACGCTGATCGACGATTACGCGCCGCCCGAGACGCCGACGGAAGAGGCGCTGGCGGAGATATGGAGCGGGGCGCTGAATATCAGAACCATCGGCCGTAACGACAGCTTTTTCGATATCGGCGGCGATTCGCTCAGCATCGTGCGCGTGCTGGCGCAGGTGCAGATGCGCTTTTCGGTGGACATCCGGCTGGAGGATGTGAACCGGTCGCCGCATCTCAAAGACTTTGCCGCGCTGATCGACGTGGCGGAAGCGCGCGACTACCGGCCGATAACCCCCGTGCCGGAGCAGAAGCATTACCCCGTCTCCTCCGCACAGCAGCGCATGTGGGTCCTGTCTCAGACGGAGGATAACGTTACATACAACATGCCTGCCGCGTTCGTGCTGCCGGACAAGCCGGATATGAAACGCCTCCGGGCGGCTTTCGAAGGGCTTATCGCCCGCCACGAGGTGCTGCGCACCCGGTTCGCGCTGCAGGGCGGCGAGCTGTGCCAGCAGGTGGAAAAGCGTATGCCGTTCGTTATTCAGGAACTGTCCTGCGAACCGAGGCGCCTGAATGCGATGCTCAAATCACTGGTCAGGCCGTTCGACATGGGCGCAGCCCCCCTGCTGCGCGCGTGCCTCATCGACGCGGGTACAAAGCACCTGCTGTTCATCGACATGCACCACAGCATCAGCGACGCGCGTACGGAAGAGGTGCTGATGAACGATCTCGCCGCATTGTATGACGGCAGAAAATTGCCCCCGCTCGCGGTACAGTACAAGGACTACGCTGCCTGGCAGCGGGAGTCGGTAAAAACAGAGGCGATGGAGCGCCAGCGCGAATACTGGAAAGCCACGCTGGCCGGCGAACTGCCGCTGCTGAACCTGCATACCGACAGGCCGAGGCCGCCCCAGCAGAGCTTTGAGGGCGCCCGCTACGGCTTTGAGCTTCCCGCGCGGGAGGCCGACAGGCTGCGTGAATTCGCGGCGCAGCGGGGCGGCACGCTGTTTATGACGCTGCTGGCGGTGTACAACGTGCTGCTGTCGCGGTACACCGGACAGGAAGATATCATCGTGGGCACACCGGTAGCGGGCAGGCCCCATCCCGAGCTGCAGGATATGGCGGGCGTGTTCATCAACACGGTACCGCTGCGCAGCTATCCGCTTGGCCGGTACAGCTTCGCGGAATTCTTTGAGGAGCTGTCGCACGGCGTGTTCGCGGCACTCGCGAATGCGGATTGTCCTTTCGAGCATATCGTGGCCGACAGGGGATTATCGCGGGACCTGTCCCGCAACCCGTTGTTCGACACCATGCTGGTTCTGCTTAAGCTGGGCTTCGAGCCTCCGCTGCCCGGCGCAAAATTATACCCGTTTGACGCGGGTATATCCAAGCTGGACCTGACGCTGGAGGTGTATGAGCAGGACGGCCTGCAATGCCAGTTCGAATACAACACCAGGCTGTTCAACAAGACGACGATCAAACGCATGGCCGCGCACTTTTGCCGTCTGGCGGAGTTGCTGGTGCAGGAGCCGGATACCCGGCTGTGTGACGCGGCGATGCTGACGCAGGGCGAGCTGTGGCAGGTCACTCAGGGGTTCAATCAGACAGACAGCCCGCTGGACCGGGAACGCACCATCCAGTCGGTGTTCGAAGAGACGGCGGCGCGGTTTGGCGGCAAGACCGCGGTGATTGCGGATGGCGCGGCGCTCACTTTCGATGCGTTGAATGCCCGCGCAAACCGTTTCGCGTGGCTGCTGCGCAAGAAGGGCGTGGGCCGCAACACCACGGTGGCACTGTGCATGCAGCGCAGCACCGACCTGATGGCGGCTCTTTTCGGCGTGCTGAAGGCGGGCGGCGCTTATCTGCCGCTGGATACGGCGTATCCGGCGGAGCGGCTGTCCTTCATGCTGGCGGACAGCGGAGCCAGAATACTGGTGACGGACGGCTCGGTGGACGTGCCTTTCGGCGGCGAGGTGCTGCATACGCATGATGTGCCGGACAGCGGGCCTTATGTCAACCTGCCGCCCATAGACCGGCCGGAGGATAACGCCTACCTCATTTACACCTCGGGGTCCACCGGCCTACCCAAGGGAACGGCGCTGCCGCGCCGCGGGCTGCTGAACCTGTATGAGGGGTCGAAGAGGACGATCGCCTTTGAGCCGTCTCAAACGAGCATTTCGGTGACCACCGTGGCCTTCGACATATTCATCGGAGATGCGGTGCTGCCGCTGCTGTTCGGCTGCACGCTGGTGCTGTGCACCGAGGAAGAGCTGCGCCAGGCGCACCTGCTGGCGCAGCTTATCGATGCGCACCACGTGGAGTACATACAGACAACGCCGACGCGCATGCGCATCATGATGGAGAGCCGCACATTCCGCGAGGCGGCGGGGCGCTATATACGAAAGATCGTGCTGGGCGGAGAAATGATCCCGATGTCCCTGCTGAAGCTGCTGAGAAGACACATCAACGCCCGCATTATCAACGGCTACGGCCCGTCGGAAGCCACTGTATACGCCTCCTTCAAGGACCTGACCAGCGCTTCCGCCGTGACCATCGGCCAGCCCGTGATCAACACGCGCATGTACATACTGGACAGGAACCGGCGGCCCGTGCCTGTCGGCGTGCCGGGCGAAGGGTATATCAGCGGCTTCGGCGTGGCCGCCGGATATCTGAACCGGGAGGAATTGAGCCGCAAATCGTTCCTGCCCGATCCGTTCTGGCCGGGGCACACGATGTACAAAACGGGCGATGTCTGCGTCTTTCTGGAAAACGGCGATATCGAGATGTGCGGCCGGGTGGACCACCAGATCAAGATACGCGGCCTGCGCATTGAACTGGGCGAGATCGAAGCCGCGATGCGGCAGATCAAGGGTGTGGAAGAAGCGGTCGTGAAGGACTGGGGCGACGGAACGGAAAAGTATCTGTGCGCGTACTGCGTGCAGAGCGAGGATGTCAGCGAAGAGCTGATGCGCGCCCATCTGAACAGAAAGCTCCCCGTCTATATGGTGCCGTCATACTTTGTCAGGGTGGCCGAGCTGCCCGCCACGCTGAATGGCAAGGTGGACCGCAAAGCCTTAAAGGAGCCGGACAGGGTGAGCACAGCGGGCAAAGCCGCCATATCCGGCAGACTCACCGATACTGAAAAGAAGATGGCGCGTGTCTGGTCGCGCATACTGAAAACGGACAGCATCGGGCCGGACTCCAGCTTTTTCGCGCTCGGCGGGGATTCGCTGGGCGTGATCAAGGTGCAGGCGGCGGTGCTGCAGTATGGCTGGTCTGTCCGCACGCGCAATTTTTACGAGCTGCAGACACTGCGCAGGATATGCATGAATTTAGGCGTGGCGGATACCGGGCCGTCCCATGACGATAAGATATACCGCCGGGTCGAGAAGATGCGCGACGTAAAGGTACCCGAATACCCGCACTTAAAGCCGCCCGCCCTGCGGCGCGTACTGCTGACCGGCGCAACCGGTTATTTGGGCGCGCACCTGCTGGCCGAGCTGACGGGCAGACCGGATACCGAGGTGCTCTGCGTCGTCAGAGGAGCGAGCGACGCGGCCTGCGCCCGACATCTGCGGGATGTGCTGGCGTTCTATTTTGGCGACTGCCCCGGCATCATGAAGAGGGCCGCCGCGCTGCGAGGAGACATATCCCGTGCGCACCTTGGCTTGAGCGATGCGGGCTGGGCAAAAGCGATGACGGCGGACACCATCATCCACAGCGCTGCGCTCACAGACCATATCGGCAGCGCCGACGTGTTTGACCGGATGAATGTGGACGGAACGAAAAACGTGATTGCTCTGGCAAAGGCCTCCGGGGCTGCGCTGCTGCACATATCCACCAAAAGCGTCTCGGGGACGCTCTTCCCGGATGATGCGCCACGCCGGGCGGCGTTTACCGAGGATGATTTTTACATTGGGCAGAACTATGCCGACAACGAATACGTCCGCAGCAAGTTTCTGGCGGAACTGGCGGTGCTGGATGCTCTGACGGACGGCGTGAATGCGCGGATATTCCGCGTGGGCACGCTGACGGCCACGACGGATGGCCGGTTCCAGCTTCGGCCCGACAAGAACGCTTTCGCCAGCCGCATGGCTGCGATCCGCAGGCTGGGCATCGTCCCCGCCGGTATGCTGGGCGAGCGGCTGGAGCTGACGCCCGCAGACGCGTGTGCGCAGGCGATTATTGCGCTGGCGCTAATGCCGGACCATATACGACCGATATATCATATGTATAATGCCAACTTGCTGACGGTTGGCGAGTTGGTCGCTCTGATGGAACAAAGCGGCTGTCGAATCCGCGTGAAATCCGATCAGGAATTCACGCAGGAGATAAACGCTTTAAGCCGTCAGGGCCGGTTGGATATGCTGACAGGGCTGATGGAGGAACTGAAGCCCAATCGCCGGGCCGCCAGTATAGCGGCAACGGCGGACATCACCGAAAAAGCCCTGCGTGCTGTGGGGTTTCAGTGGCCGGTGATCAACGGCACTTATGTTGGCCGCTTCATGCGTGCCATAGACAGTGAATCCAAAGGGGGAACGGGGGAAGCTTGACTCCATGATTTCTGATGTGGGTTTTTACACAACGTGTTTTACGATCCTGATGCTGGTCATCATGTTTGTGTATATCATGCTGTCGGAAAACAAGAGAGTGATCCATTATGTCTTCATCATGGCCGTGGTGGAGGTTTTCATCTGGGCGGGCGCTGTTATCGCGCGCTCACTGTCGGGCGGCAATCAGGACATGGTGGAGTTTTGGGAGAACGTGACCTACATTGGTGCTGCCATGGTGCCGGTCAGCCTTATCATTC
Source organism: Bacillota bacterium (assembly GCA_023428025.1). Classification (GTDB taxonomy): domain Bacteria; phylum Bacillota; class Clostridia; order Christensenellales; family SZUA-584; genus SZUA-584. The sequence continues at coordinate 64,559 of JAEYZN010000032.1, read as the reverse complement.
TGGCCAGGGCTTATTCGGGCAAGGAACTGACAAAAAAGTATCTGCTTCTGTGCATCGTGCCCCTCATCACCCAGATCGTGGCGTGGACCAACGATTTTCATTCCTTGTTTTATGTGGCTTATGGGGCAGTTGGACAACTCAACGTGCCTGGAGCGTATTTCTACTTTCATGCAGCATACTCATATGTCTGCCTGGCGGTCGGCTTTACTTACCTGTGTTATATCGCAATCAAAACCCGCGGGCTGTTTTCGGTGCACGCGCTGCTGATCATCATCGGCAGCATCATTCCGCTGGTGCCCAATATATGCTACACGCTGGGCGTGGACGGTTTTGACGTATACTCGACCCCCATCGGCTTTGGCTTCATGCTCATGTTCTATCTGTTTGCGATGTTCCGGTTCAACCTGCTCAAAGTGTCGCCCATCGCGCTGCAGACGGTGATTAACCGCATCTCAGACGGTTTTATCGTGGTGGACATGGATATGAACATCATCGAGTTCAACAAAACCTATGTGGATAATTTTCATTACTTTTCCGGCTTGCAGCGCGGTGAGAATTTCTATACAATACTGAAAGAGGCGGACCGCTCGAACCTGAGCGCCGATCAGTACCGCGAGCTCATCATCAGCGCGGCCGAGGCCGATTCCACGCTTGTCAAAGATATCGAAGTGGAAACGGAAGATTCCAAGCAGTATTACACTGTTGAATTTACGCCCATCGTTCAGGGGGACCGGTGCAGCGGCGTGATTCTTCTGTTCAAAAATATTACGCAGCATATCAAGGACATGATCAAGATACAGGACAATCAGACGATCATGCTGGAAAGAGAGCGACTGGCGTCCCTTGGTCAGTTGATCGGCGGCATCGCGCACAACCTGAAAACGCCCATCATGTCTGTCGCGGGCGGTATCGATCAGGTGTCGTGGCTGGTGCAGGAATATGCCGCGTCCGTGGGCGACCCTGAGGTGACGGTGGAGGATCACACCGAAATCGCCGGAGAGATGCAAAAATGGCTGGGCCGCATGAAGATGCACATGGGCTACATGTCAGACATCATATCCACGGTGAAGGACCAGGCCACAACGTTCGCCAACACCGACCAGACATGGTTTACGGTGGACGAGCTTTTAAAGCGCGTCAAGATATTGATGCAGCACGAGATCATCAAGAACAAATGCCAGTACAAGCAGGATATTCAGGTGAACACGGGCCAGCGCATCGGCGGTGACGTGAACAGCATGGTGCAGATACTGGACAACATCATCGTCAACGCGATACAGGCGTACGACGGTAAGGGCGGCGATATCATACTCAAGATCGTCCGCGAAGAGAATACGCTGCTGATGATCGTCTGCGACTTCGGCAAGGGCATCGACGAAAAGGTGAAGGACCGCATCTTCAAGGAAATGGTGACCACCAAGGGCAAGCATGGGACAGGCCTTGGGTTATATATGTCGTACAGCACAATAAAAGGGATGTTCAGAGGAAATATGTGGTTTGAATCCAGCCCTGGACAGGGGACAAAATTCTATATCCAGCTGCCACTGCTGTCGGCCGAACTCGCGACGGAGGATGACCAAATTGCGTAGGAATCAACGGGTCGAGCTGTCCCAGGAATACAGGATTATGGTCATCGACGACGAAGAAGGCATACTGGACAGCATCCAGGCGCTGCTTAACCGCAACGGCTACTGGTGCAAAGGCTTCTCCAACCCGCTCGACGGATTGGACGAACTGTCCCGCGAACGTTACGACCTGCTGATACTCGACTATTTCATGCAGCCCATACACGGCGAAGAGGTGGTGCAGCAGATACGCCGCACCAACACGGAGCTTTACATACTGCTGCTGACAGGGCATAAGGACCTGGCGCCGCCCATCAGCACCATCAAATCGCTGGATATTCAGGCCTACTGCGAAAAGAGCGATCGCATGGACCAGCTCCAATTGCTGATCGAATCGGGCATCAAGTCCATATCGCAGATGCGCACCATCAAGCAGTTCCGCGACGGGCTCCAGAGCATACTCGGGTCCGTCCCGAAGATATACCAGCTGCAGCCCATCGGCAGCATTCTGGAGGAGATTCTGCTGCAGCTGCTGCCCATGACGGGCAGCGCGGACGCGTTCATACTGGTGGACGATATCCCCGGCAACGAGCGGATGCACAGCGATGCCGCCCGCAAGAGCATATTCAAAGGCATCGGCAAATACAACGTGGATATCGACGAGTTCCCCGAACTGTTGGACCACGAGCTGATGGAGGCCATCGGGCGGGCGCGCACCGAGATGACGGTGGTGAGGAACCCGAACGGCGTGATTTTTCCGCTGGGTGACGAGAACAACTCGCCGATTGGCGCCATCTATGTGAACGGCATCGACTCGGAAGAGGGCATCAAGCTGATGCAGATCTACGCGCGGCAGGCGGCGTCTTCCATCAACAACGCGTTCCTGCACTCGCTGGTCAACACCAAGAATGAGGAACTCAACAACACCTACGCGCAGCTGAAGGTGCGCTATATGGACACCATCGAGGTACTGCGCCTCGCGGTGGACGCCAAGGATGAATACACGCGCGGCCATTCGGACCGCGTCTCGTATTACGCCACCAAAATCGGCAAGAAGATGAATCTGCCGCCGCAGGAACTGGAAAAGCTGCGCATCGCCGGTGTGTTCCACGATATCGGCAAGATCGGCACGGCGGACGACATCCTGCTGAAAAACCAGACGCTGGAGAAGGACGAGTACGAAGAGGTCAAGCGCCATCCCATCAAGGGCGCGATGATACTGTCGGCGGTGTCGATGTTCGCGGACATCGTGCCTATCGTGCGGCACCATCACGAGCATATGGACGGCAACGGCTACCCCGACGGGCTCAAGGGCGATGAGATCGATATCCTGTCCCGTATCATATCGGTGGCCGACGCGTTCGACGCGATGATGAGCGACCGCCATTACCGGCGGCATCTCTCGCTGGAGGAAACGCGCCACCAGCTGATACAGGGCTCCGGCACGCAGTTTGACGCGCAGGTGGTGCAGGTGCTGCTGGACGCGCTGGACAACGACGAGGAGATGAAAACCATGATCGTCGCGGCGGTGCTCAGCAACGACTGAGTAATCCGGGCGGTGATACGGGCGTCCTTGAGAAAGGGCGCTTTTTTAGTATCGTAGTGGAGGATAAACCTGTGTGTTTTTGCCGGTGCAAGGTGGTATAATAAGGGCAAGCCGGAAGAAGGAGGCATCTAACTATGCCGCTGGAATACGCCTGCGTCGTGCCGCACCCGCCGCTGATCGTGCCTGAGGTGGGGCGGGGCGAGGAGAAGAAGATACAGCCCACGATAGACGCTTACAACCATATCGCGGGAAAGATCGCTGAGGTAAGGCCGGACACCATTGTGCTCTGTACGCCGCATTCGGTGATGTACGCGGATTATATCCACATATCGCCGGGCCAGCGCGCCCAGGGCGATCTCGGGCGTTTCAACGCGCCGCAGGTCTCCATCCGAAAGGAGTATGACACGGAGCTGGTCAGCGCGCTCTCCGATCTGGCGTTTGAGGCTGATCTGCGCGCGGGAACGCTGGGGGAGAGGGACGCACAGCTGGACCACGGCACTCTGGTGCCGCTGTATTTCATTGACCGACAGTATCAGGATTACAAGCTGGTGCGGGCGTCCATTTCCGGTCAGCCGCTGATCAACCATTACCGTTTCGGCCAGCTTATCGCGCAGGCTGCCAGACAACTGGGGCGGCGCACCGTGTTTGTGGCGAGCGGAGACCTGTCGCACAAGCTCACGCAGGACGGGCCATACGGCTTTGCGCCCGAAGGCCCCGCGTTTGACAAGCAGCTGACGGACGCGATGCGGGCGGGCGACTTCATGGCGTTCCTGCGCTTCGGCGAGGCGTTCAGTGAGGCGGCGGGCGAATGTGGCCTGCGCTCCTTCATCGAGATGGCAGGCGCGCTGGACGGCAGAACGGTGGAGACGGATTTTCGCAGCTACGAAGGGCCGTTCGGCGTGGGCTACGCGGTGTGCGGATACACGCCGGTCGGAGAGGATGAAAACCGCCGGTTCGCGCAGCAGTACGAGGCGGAGCGTGTGACGAAGCTGGCTGCCGCCAAAGCCGGGGAGGACGCTTTTGTGCGGCTCGCCAGGCTGTCGCTCGAGACATATGTGAAGACGGGCAAACGCGCACCGATGCCCGAAGGGCTGCCGGACGACCTGACAGAACGGCGGGCTGGGGTGTTTGTGTCGCTGAAAAAGGATGGAAGATTGCGCGGCTGTATCGGCACCATCACGCCGACGACCGGCTCCATCGCGGAGGAGATACTGCGCAACGCCGTCAGCGCGGGCACGGGAGACCCCCGGTTCGATCCGGTGGAGGAGAGCGAGCTCAGTGAGCTGGTCTACAGCGTGGACGTGCTGGGCGACGCCGAGCCGATACAGTCGATGGACGAGCTGGACGCGAAACGCTACGGCGTCATCGTGAACAAGGGGCACCGGCGCGGCCTGCTGCTGCCCAAACTGGAAGGCGTGGACACTCCAAGGCAGCAGGTGGATATCGCGCTGCAGAAGGCGGGCATCCGCCGTGACGAGGCGTACACGATGGAGCGCTTTGAGGTGGTGCGCCACAAATGAAGGTGCAGTGTGATATATGTCCTCAGGCCTGTATGCTGGACGAGGGGCAGGCGGGCTTCTGCCGGGCGCGCAGCGCGCGGGACGGCGTTGTGCAAAGCGACAACTACGGCCTGATCACCTCGATGGCGCTGGACCCCATCGAGAAGAAGCCGCTGCGCCGGTTCCATCCGGGCAGCACAATACTGTCCGTCGGGAGCTTCGGCTGCAACCTGCGCTGCGCGTTCTGCCAGAACCACGAGATATCGATGTGCCGCAAAGCGCAGGCGCGCACCGTCTATGTATCACCGGAGGAGCTGGTGGACAAGGCGCTGGCGCTCAAAGCCTCGCGCAACATCGGCATCGCGTATACCTACAACGAGCCGCTGATCGGGTACGAATACGTGCGGGACTGCGCGTCGCTGGCCAAAGAGAACGGCCTGGTGAACGTGCTGGTGACCAACGGATACATCAACGAAGCGCCGCTGCACGCGCTGCTGCCGGATATCGACGCGATGAACATCGACTTGAAGGCGTTCACGGAGGCGTTTTATAAGACGCTGCACGGGCATATCGAGCCCGTCAAGCGCACGATAGTCATCGCCGCCGCCCAGTGTCATGTGGAGGTGACGACGCTGATCATCCCCGGCCAGAACGACAGCCCGGACGAGATGCGCGCCCTGTCCGATTGGCTGGCGGGCATCAGAGAGGATATCCCGCTTCACATCTCGCGATTCTTCCCGCGCTACCAAATGGCGGACGGCAGCGCCACGCCGGTGGAGACGATCTATGCGCTGGCGGATATCGCGCGGGGCAGCCTGCGCCATGTGTATACGGGAAACTGTTAGGGCCTGTTAACACAAACGCTCAAGGGCGTCTTCCCACGTCTTTTTGCGCCATGCAGCGTTGCTTTTTCTTGGTATAGCACCACTATGCCTGCGAAAGAGCGCCTTGCCTGACACAAAAATCCGCCGAAATCCACCCGCTTCGGATTATGTTAACGGGCCCTAATATAGCAATATCTAAACTTTATTAGGCATTATGTGCGTTGATAATACATCCCCGCAATTGATATAATATGTCATCACAATTTTCAGGGATGACATTCATTTGGACGAAACAGAAGTCAAATCGTTGATCACAGCGCAGTTGGCTTTCAGCCAGGCGCAGACGATGTGTGACAAGATGACGGCCCAGCTTTTTGACGACCGACTGGTTTTCAGCGCGCCGGGGTTTTCGCGTACGCTGAAGCTGGGGGCGCTGCTGGGCGTTCGTGCGGCGGATTACCGCGTCACCGTCAGCACGGTTGAAGAAGATATCATCCTGTCGATGATCGGTCATCTGTATGAGGACTTCGCGCGCAGGCTGATTCGTGCGTTCAACGAGGTGGTGTTCAAACAGTCGCTGATGAAGGAGGAGGCCCACTTCGAAGCCCCCGGGCAGTATATCTCCCCGGCAGGGGAGACGGCACAGGCTGTCTTTCGCATCTGCGAGACGGCGCTGGTGATACTGCCGGAAACCCACATGCTGGTCCGCATCCCGTTCTGTATGGTGGCGGGCGTCAACATCCAGCCATACCGCTTCGAAGTGACGGATAAGCTGGGGCGGGTTTACGCGATGCAGAAGCTGGGCCGTCTGATGGACGCGTTCCTGCGCGAGTACAAAAAGCGCGTATCCGAACTGCGCGGGCAGACACGCGGCAAACTGTCTGAAATCGTGCCTGCGGACGACGCGCTGGCGGATCTGCTGATGGAAGGCATGATCGTGCCGCTGGAGGATATCCGGGCCCTGTCGCCTGCGTTTGCGGAAGCGTTGCACAGCCGTCTTGCGGCGTCGAACATCGCCCAGGAATATAGCTATCTGAGTGCGTTGTCCGACAGCATGGCGGTGGGCGTGAAGCGCGGCCTGATGGGCGAGCTGACGGGCGAGACGATCCACACGCTGACGCCCGTTTTTGAAAAGAACATCATGATACTGGAAAGCCTGGGAGACAGCGCGGCGGCCACCTATGTGTTCCGCATCAGCGTGGACGGACGGTCACGGCGGGACGAATGGCGGCAGCGGGTGCTGTCCTTCAACGACAGCATGCTGGCCGTCAACTACCGGCGCGAGCCCATATACCTGCCGGAAGAGGCGCTTGCCGCCGAGAAGTACGAAGACTACCGGGGTGCTCCCACCGCAGCGAAGGCCTGCGTGCGCTGTTTGTCGGCCGGGCGGCCCACAGCGGCTTCGAGGCGTGGAAAAAGACGATCGAATCGTATATGGCCTGAGGAAGGGATTATGGCGGGGTACGATAAAGCGTGTATCGGCTGCGGCAATCTCATCGGTTACGACAGCAAATTCTGCCCCATATGTGGAAGGATGAGCCCGTTTTACGACGCGTGTCCGGCCTGCAGCGCGGAGATCAAGCGGGGCTGGCAGCGGTGCACGTCGTGCGGCCGCATGCTCACCATTCCGTGCCCGTTCTGCGGCAAGCCTACGTTTGTGGGGGACAAGTGCGATGCCTGCAGCGCGTCGCTGATGATCACGTGCTCAAACCGGCTGTGCCTGGCGCCGCAGTTTTTTGAGAACATCAAATGCACCGCTTGCGGTAAGAAAATCAAGAAGAAATAACATGGAGGGCAATTGTTATGATTCAGGCTTTCACACGGAACTACGAAGACAACAGTACGGATGCGGGTTTTCAGTTCACCTTCTATTGCGATGTGTGCCACGACGGCTTCCGCACCTCGTTCATCGAGTCCGCGACGTACAAGAAGGGCAATCTCCTCAAAGGGCTGTCGCGCGGCATTGGTGCGGCATCCAGCTTATTCGGCGGCGGCGGGCTCGGCGGGCTCAGCCACGCGGCCTATGCGGGAGAGCATGTGATCGGCGAGCGGTTCCAGGGCATGTCGCCCGACTGGCACAAGGAGCATGAGAAGGCGTTTGCGGCGGCCCAGAACGAAGCCAAGCAGCATTTCCACCGCTGCAACAAGTGCCACCTGTGGGTGTGCGACTCGTGCTGGAACGATGAGGTGGGCCTGTGCGCCGAATGCGCGCCCCGCGTGAACGTTGAGATCGCCGCGGCGCGTGCGGACAAGATGAAGCGCGATATCTGGGACAAAGCGGATGAGACGCAGGTATTCCACGGCGAGATCGAGCAGAAGACGACGTTCTGCCCCAACTGCGGCAAGCCCGCGGGCCAGAGCAAGTTCTGCACCAACTGCGGCACCAATCTGGCGCTCAACATATGCTCCCGCTGCGGCGCGGAGAACGACCAGAGCATCAAGTTTTGCGGCGAGTGCGGCAACAAGCTGAAATAGCAGCCATAGACATTAAAAATACAGCTTGAGTTATAACAAAAGCCGGCGATAACCGGCTTTTGCTGTTCATAGAAGTATCTAATTCACGCTTGCTTAATTAGCCTATTGATGGGATTATTTCACCGCAGCGTTCAGCATGTCGATCTGCTCCTGCGTCAGCGAGAAGCCGCTGGTGAGATGATTCACCACGGCGGCACCGCGCGTATTCGCGAAATCCCGCATGCCCTGTACGGCCTGTTCCCATTTCTCCTGCGTCACCAGGTCGCCCCACCTGTCGTGTTCCGCCGTGATCTCGCCGCGGATGGCGTCCGCCGATTGATCGATCAGCGCGTTCACCTTGTCGGGCGCGTAGATGTTCTCCATCGTCCACGCGAAACGCTCGATGAACGCGTCGCGCCACGGCTTATAGGACAGCAGCGCGTTGAACATGGTGGAGCCGGTGGTCGCCTCCGCCCGCCGCAGCGCCACGGTATCAAACGACTGGAACGTGATTTCGACATCCTGATATATCTGTATCCATTTGCCGTCAGGCGGTATCTGGTAGAACTGCATGTTGCCCGGATCGTTGTTGCCGATATAGATCTCGTTGATCATATAATCCATGAAGCTGTCGGTATCCAACCGCGCCGCCAGCCAGTCATAGTTCTCCTTGGCCGACATGTCGTGCGCCGCGACGTAGTCAAGGATTTCGACATAGCCCGAGTTGGTGCCGTTGTTGACATAGGTGCGTCCCGACCCCTTGACGAGGTTGATGCTGTCCGTCAGGGTTCCGTCCGTGATGCCCTCATGCGCGGCCACCATGTACTTGTTGCGCTTTTCCATCATGTAATACACGCCAAAGTACTGGCCGTTGACGTACAGCACATAGGGCTTGCTGGCCTGCGTCACCACGTTCATTTTGCCGTCCACCAGTTGCAGCGCAACGTACTCCTTGAGCTTGGTGTCGTCGCGGCCGCCCTGCCGCAACACCAGAGACTTGTACTCGGTGAACGGGCGGTTATCAAAGAATGCGTATTGCATGGTGCTGGGGCCGTATTGGGAACGCGCGATGACCGCAAAGGATTTCTGGTTCCTCAGGGCCAGGGTCAGCCCGCCCGACATGCGCAGCGCCAGATTCTGGCTGAACACTCTCTGGCCGCTTTCGTCGTACACTTCAAACGACGCGGACACCTCGGTGTCCGAGTAGAAGTTGGCGCCCACCTTGTATTCGCCCGGGACCTGGCTGGCATTCGGGCCTTCCATGTAGATGCCCGTCGTCGGGTCAAACAGGTTGGCATTGTCGGTGGTGACGGAGATGAGCGGCAGCGTGTGGCCCGCACCGATAAAATATGTCGAGGTGGCCGTGGCGCTGGCGATATAGTCGGAGCGGAGGGCACGGGCGCGTACCGACGTCGTCTGGCTGACGGTGATGGGGCCGGTGTACTTCGGCGAACTCTCGGACGGCGTGCCGCCGTCGGTGGTGTAGTAGATGTCGCAGCCCTCAGAAGCCGTGAGCGTCAACTGCACCGCGCCGTCGTATTTGCCCGGGGCTTCGCTGAACTGCACTGCGGCGGCGATGCCCGCCTTGCCTTCGCCGTTGGCGGTGCCGGGCGTGGGCGTCTCGAAATACGCGACTGCCGTGCTGTTCTCCGCACGGCCCACCGATATGTTCTGCGGCACAGCGCCGATGAAGTAACGGTCGAGCAGCGCGTCATTCGCGTCAAACAGCGCCACCGTTGTGCCCAGACGGCTTAGCTTGAACGGCGCCACCAGGTTTTGCGTATCGGTCGCGGCCGTCTCCGCACCAGCAGCCAGCACGACCACACGCTCGCCGGGCTGCACCGTGACGTCCGGGAAACGGTATTTGGCCGGATTGGACGCGCTGTCGGTGAGGCCGTAGCCCGCGAGGTTCACGGCCTGTGCGCCGCGGTTTTCTATTTCGATATAGTCGCTGGAGAGCTGAGCGTCTCCGAATTTGGTCTGGTTATTGGAGCACAGCACCTCGGAGATGACGACATCGCCTGTCTCCATCGGGTTGGCCTGCATAAACGCGTCAAAGCCTTCGGCGGTGTTGGCATATCCGGGCGTGGGCTGGCTGGTCGCCGTCCAGTCGTCCGTCGGCACGCCGGAAGACACGCCGCGCGCGTAGGACCAGTCGCTGTCCATGTCGCTGCAGGTGACGCTGTCCAGCAAACGGCCGGAAGCGTCGGACAGCGTGACCGTGACGCTGTATGACGACAGCCTGAAGCCAGCTTCGAGCACGTCCCCTTCGGTGGACGACACGCCGGAGCAGTATATCAATCGGGTTTCACCCGGCTTGATGACGGTGCCGGCGGGGAAGACCCACTTCAACGGATCGGCGGGGTCGTTCGACAGGCCGCCGCCGGAAAGATCATAGTCTGCGCCGCTGATGTTGGTGATCTCCACCCAGTCGCTGAAATCGCCCGCCGGGTTCCGTATCGTCATGGCGTTGGACGCCATCACCTCGTTGATGCGCAGCGGCGAATCCTGGACGGTCCGGGTGGCCTGATAGGCGGCGATGCCCGCATCACTGTTCTCAAAACCGGGCGAGATGGCCGGAAGCGTCTGCCATTGCCCGTCCACGCGCCCATACGACACGTTTGCATCCAGCGCGGGCACTTCCACGGTGTCCACCGCTTGTCCCGAAGAATTCGTGAGAATCAGCGTTTCGCCCTGCGCGCTCAGCCTGAACGAGCAGTGCAGTATGCCATTCTCAATATCCGACTTGGAATCGCCCGTGAGGTAGACGACCACGTAGCCATGCGGCTGCAGTGTGACGCGCGGAAACGCCCACTTGACGCCGTCCATCGCGTCGTCCGACAGGCCGAACTGGCTTAAATCAATAGCCTGGCCGGTCTCGTTATACAGCTCGACCCAGTCGCTGCTGTTGCCCTTATCATCTGTGAATATGCCTTTGTTGCTCGTCATGACCTCGTTGATCACGACGCCGCTTTGAACCGCCGTTCCGGAAGGGACTACGTCCTGCTGCGACGACGAGACATGAGGCCACAATATGATGAGGCCGACGACCGCGGCGGCAACGAATAATATGGGAAACAGTTTTTTTGCAATCTGGCGGCCCGGGGCCTTGCGCTTGCGTGAATGATGAGTACTCATGTTTGAATTTTATCACGTTTTTGCCGCGATTGCGACCGCTCGCGACACATAAAATGTAAACAATGTGATAACGAAGACAGGTTGTCGGCCAATTGTCCGAAATTCCGGTTATTTTTTCATAAATCGCTTGTGAGAAGCTCAAACTGACTGTATACTTGTTTGAAGTACAAATTATTGTAGGGAGATGCCACGTGGATATATTCGAAAAATGCTATAACTTTACCGACGCGAAGGACGCCATCGCGTCCGGGCTGTACCCTTATTTCCATGCGCTGCACACCGCGCAGGATACAGAGGTCATCATGGACGGTCGGCGCATCATCATGATCGGTTCCAACAACTATATGGGGCTGACGAACGACGAGAGAACGAAGCAGGCGGCCATCGCGGCGATGGAGAAATACGGGACAGGCTGTTCCGGCTCGCGTTTTCTGAACGGCACGGTGGTGCTGCACGAGCAGCTGGAGGCAGAGCTGGCCGAGTTTTTCGGCAAGGATGCGGCGTTAACGTTCAGTACCGGTTTTCAGACCAACCTGGGCGCCATTTCATCGGTGGTGGGGCGGCATGACTATATCATCAACGACGCGGAGAACCACGCGAGCATCATCGACGCGTGCCGGCTGGCTTTTGTCAAGAACGTGCTGAAATATGAGCACAACGACATGACGAGCCTGGAAGAGCGGCTGGCGCGTTTACCCGAAGACGCGGGCAAGCTGATCATCACGGACGGCGTGTTCAGCATGAGCGGCGATATCGCCAACCTGCCCGCCATCGTGGCGCTGGCGAAGAAATACAAAGCGCGCATCATGGTGGACGACGCGCACGGCGTGGGCATGATCGGCGCGAACGGGCGCGGCACAGCGTCGTATTATGGGCTGGAGAAGGAAGTGGACATCATCATGACCACGTTCTCCAAGTCGCTTGCCTCGCTGGGCGGCTGCATCGCCGCCGCGGAGCCTGTGATCGACTATATCAAGCACCGCTCGCGTCCGTTCATATTCAGTGCCTCGATACCGCCGGCCAACGCGGCGGCGGCGCGGGAGGCGCTGCGCATCATGAAGGAAGAGCCGGAGCGCCAGAAGGCGCTGATCGATATATCCAACTACATGCGCGCCAAGCTGAAGGAAGCGGGCATCCCGATCATCGAAGGCGAGACGGCCATCATCCCGGTGTTCACGTACGAAATGGAGCGGACGTTCATGGCCACCAAGATGCTGTTTGAAGAAGGGGTATACGTGAATCCGGTCATCCCGCCCGCGGTGTGCGAAGGCCAGTGCATGCTGCGGACAAGCTACACCGCCACGCACACGCACGAGCAGATGGACACCGCCGTTGAGGCGTTCAAGCGTGTCTGGGCCAAGCTATATTAGTCCGCAAACGGATAAATTCAAAGGCAGCACGGGGCTGCCTTTTTGCTTGCTTTGATACTTTGAGGACAATACCCGACCTCATAACTTAGGATCACGAGTCCACGATCATGCCGCCGTTAACGTGCAGCACCTGGCCGGACACATAGCTGGAATCCTCGCACGCCAGATACACATACGTGGGCGCGAGTTGCACCGGCTGCGCGGCGTACCCTGCGGGCACGTTCTTGCCGAACTGGGACACCTTCTCGGGCGAAAAGCTGGAGGGGATCAGCGGCGTCCAGACCGGGCCGGGCGCGACGGCATTGACGCGGATGCCGTTCTTGATCAGCGACATGGACAGGGAACGCGTCAGAGACACGATAGCGCCCTTGGTGGACGAGTAGTCGATCAGATCCTCCGAACCTTTGTACGCTGTGATGGACGCGGTGTTGATGATGGCGCCACCCGCTTTCAGATGGGGAAGCGCCGCTTTTGTCATGTAGAAATACGAGAACACGTTGGTACGAAACGTCTCGTCCAACTGCTCCGCGCTGATGTCCGATATGCTGTTTTGCGGATACTGGACAGCGATGTTGTTGACGAGCACGTCGATACGGCCGAACGCCTTCATCGCTTCATCGATCACGCGGGACGCTTCCGGCTCGCTGCGCAGATCGGCCTGTACTGTCTCGCAGCGCCTGCCGTAACCTTCCACAGCCGCTTTTGTCTCCGACGCGTCGGCGTTCGCCTTCAGGTAAGCGATCAGAACGTCCGCGCCTTCCTTTGCGAACGCCACGGCCACCGCGCGTCCGATGCCGCTGTCTCCGCCGGTGATCACGGCCGTCTTGCCGGTCAACCGCCCGCCGCCTTTATAGGCGGGATCGTCGTATATAGGTTTGGGGTCCATCTGAAATTCCCGGCCCGGCGGCGGCTGGTGCTGGGGAGGGAAGCTGTTTTGGGCCATGATATCTGCCTCCTGTATATGTTTTCCACTATTTATGCCAATTGAGTATTCAAATTATTCGCTGAATTAAAATATGTAAATAATTATTTGCATCACAAAAGCCACTTATGCTAAACTAAGTTGTTCAAAGGCGAATAGCTTCTGTATCTATTTATCACATTTTTGAAAGGGGATTTGACAATGATGTCAGCTTCTCAGTATGTCTCTTTTGTGTTGGAAAAAATTACAGCAAAGAACCCCGGCGAACTTGAATTTCATCAGGCGGCAACCGAGATTTTGTCTTCGTTGAAACTGGTGATGGACCGCCATCCCGAGTACATCGAAGCCAATCTGCTGGAACGCTTTGTGGAACCGGAGCGCGTGGTGCTGTTTCGCGTGCCGTGGGTGGACGACAAGGGGCATGTGCAGGTGAACCGCGGCTTCCGCGTTCAGTTCAGCAGCGCGATCGGGCCGTATAAGGGCGGGCTGCGCTTCCATCCTTCGGTCAACCTCGGCATCATCAAGTTTTTGGGCTTCGAGCAGATACTCAAAAACTCTCTGACCGGCCTCGCGATCGGCGGCGGCAAGGGCGGCAGCGACTTTGACCCCAAGGGCAAGTCGGACAACGAGATCATGCGCTTCTGCCAGAGCTTCATGACGGAGCTTTTCAAGCATATTGGTGCGGATGTGGACGTGCCGGCGGGAGACATCGGCGTCGGCGGACGTGAAATCGGCTATCTATACGGCCAATACAAGCGCCTGACGGGATTGTATTCGGGCGTGCTGACGGGCAAGGGCATCTCTTATGGCGGCAGCCTGGCGCGCAAGGAAGCCACCGGTTACGGCTTGGTCTACTTCGTGGACGAGATGCTGCGCGCGAACGACCGGGGCAGCTTCAACGGCAAGAACGTTGTGGTATCCGGCTCGGGCAACGTGGCGATCTACGCGCATGAAAAGGCCACGCAGCTGGGCGGCAAGGTCATCGCGATGAGCGATTCGAACGGATATATCCACGATCCGGATGGAGTGGACCTGGATACCGTCAAGCGCATTAAAGAGGTGGACAGGCTGCGCATCAGCGAATACGTGAAAAAGCACCCCGGCGCGACATACACCGAAGGCTGCGGCGGTATCTGGAACGTCCGGTGCGATATCGCGCTGCCCAGCGCCACGCAAAACGAGATAGACGCCGTTGCGGCGAAGACGCTGGTGAAAAACGGATGCATCGCGGTGGGTGAGGGCGCGAACATGCCCTCCACCATCGAAGCGACGGATATTTTCCTTCAGAACGGCGTGCTGTTCGCACCCGGCAAAGCGGCCAACGCGGGCGGCGTGGCCACTTCGGCGCTGGAGATGAGCCAGAACAGCCAGCGCTATATGTGGACGTTCGACGAGGTGGATGCCAAGCTCAAGAACATCATGATCAATATATTCCGGTCATCGGACGCGGCGGCGAGGGAATACGATCATCCGGGCAACTATGTGATCGGCGCGAACATCGCGGGCTTCAACAAGGTGGCGGACGCGATGCTCCAGCAGGGCGTTGTGTAAGCTGGCCCGCATGATTTAAGCGTTCCACGGATATATGAGAAGGCTGATCTTTTTAGGAAATCAGCCTTTTTCTATTTGTGTTGCATATGCAATGGACTTGGGATATATTGTTTGTTAGTATTTGCCTAGGTAAAGGCAAACCGCCTTACCGTAAGAATACGGCATCATAAGCAATGGACAGTCAGCCGGTTAAAACAAAAGATAGAGCAGAGCTTAGGAAGGAGCATGACTATGGGAAAAGTATTGACAGAAAAGGTCACATGGGTGGGCAAGGTGGACTGGACGCTGAAGCGGTTCCACGGCGATGAGTATTCGACGCACAAAGCATCCTCATACAATTCCTATCTGGTGCGGGATCAAAAAACAGCGCTGATCGATACGGTCTGGCAGCCGTACGACAAGGAGTTCGTCGCCAACCTGAAGGCGGAAATCGACCTCAATCACATCGACTACGTGATCGCCAACCACGCGGAGATCGACCACAGCGGCGCGCTGGTGGAGCTGATGCGCGAGATACCGGACAAGCCGATATACTGCACCGCCAACGGCATTAAATCTCTGAAAGGCCACTATCATCAGGACTGGAACTTCGTTCCCGTGAAAACAGGCGACAGCCTGAGCCTGGGCGAGACCACCCTGGTGTTCGTGGAGGCGCCGATGCTCCACTGGCCGGATTCCATGTTCACCTACATGACGGGAGAGAACATCCTGTTTTCCAACGACGCGTTCGGCCAGCATTACGCTTCTGAGCTGCTGTACAACGACCTCGTGGATCAGGCGGAGCTGTATCATGAGGCGCTGAAGTATTACGCCAACATACTGACGCCCTTCTCGCCGCTGGTGCCCAAAAAGATCAACGAGGTGCTGGGCCTGAAACTGCCGCTCAGCATGATCTGCCCCAGCCACGGCGTGATATGGCGCGACGACCCGACCCAGATCGTGAAGCAGTATCTGGCCTGGGCGGATAATTATCAGGAGAACCAGATCACACTGGTATACGACAGCATGTGGGAATCCACGCGCAAGATGGCGGAGGCGATCATGCGGGGCATACAGAAGACGGATGGTTCGGTCACCCTCAAGCTCTATAACGCGGCGAAGGAAGACAAGAACGATATCATCTCGGATATTTTCAAGGCCAAGGCGGTGCTCATCGGCTCGTCCACCATCAACAATGGATTGCTCCATGCTGTGGGCGGCCTGCTGGAGATGATCCGCGGGCTCAAATTCAGGAACAAGAAGGCGGCGGCTTTCGGGAGCTACGGCTGGAGCGGAGAGGCCGTCAAGCAGATCAGCGAGCGCCTGACCGGGGCTGGATTTACGCTGGTGGACGAAGGCATCAGGACGTTGTGGGTGCCGGACGCAGCCGCGGAAGAAGCGTGCGTCCGTTACGGAGAACAGTTTGCCACAGCCCTGCAGAAAGGGGAATAGGGGAAGCAGCTTTGAGCACGTAGGTGGATAAAAAAATGCCGGAGCATCAAGCTCCGGCACAGACTATGGTAAAAAGGGTTTTAGAACACTGGGAATCACTATTTCTTCATCAGCCAGATGTGGCTCTTCACCTTGAGGTACTCATGCAGGCCGGTCTCGCCGTACTCACGGCCGAGGCCGCTGTTTTTGTTGCCGCCGAACGGGCAGGCCATCTGGGAGTACATCGCCATGTTGACCCACACCGTCCCCGCGTCGATGCGTCTGGCCAGCGCGTAGGCCCTTCTCATATCCTCGGTGAATATGTTGGCGCCGAGGCCGAAGCGCGTGTTGTTCGCAAGGGCGACCGCTTCGTCGTCCGTTCTGAACTTGACCACGGACAGCACCGGCCCGAATATCTCCTCCTGGAAGCACGCCATGTCGGGCGTCACGTCCACCAGTATCGTGGGTTCGTAGTAACTACCTTTGGCGCATGGGCCTTCAGTATACTTCCTGCCGCCGCACAGCACCTTCGCGCCGGCCGCCACGGCGTTTTGAACATGGGTGTGGACCGAATCCAGGTGGGACGCGCTGATCAGGCTGCCCATCTGCGTGCTGAAGTCCATCGTGTCGCCCAGCTTCAGCGCCTTGGCCTTTTTCACAAGCAGGTCCAGGAACGCGTCGTAGATGTCCTCGTGCAGGATCAGACGGGTGAGCGCGCAGCACACCTCGCCCTGATTGGAGGTAAAACCCTCAAGCTGCATATTGGTGGCGAGATCGAGATCGCAGTCCGGCAGGGCGATGGCCGGGCCTTTGCCGCCCAGCTCCAGCACCGTCTTTTTGATGATGGGGGATTCCGCCGAGTAGTGCAGCAGCTGGCGGCCCACCTCTTCGGAGCCTGTGAAGGCGATGATGTTGACCTCTTTGTTGGACGCGAGCGCTTCGCCGCACACGCTGCCCGAGCCGGAGATGAAGTTCACGACGCCCTTGGGGATGCCGGCTTCCTCCATGATCTCGGAGAGTATCGCCGCCGTGGAGGGTGTGAACGAAGACGCTTTGCAGACGCAGGTGTTGCCCGCGGCCAGCGCGGGGCACAGGCTGCGCGTCATCAGATGCAGCGGGTAATTGTAAGGGCTGATGACGGCGACCACGCCGTACGGTTCGTATTCGATGAAGTTGAATATTCTTTGGCCGAGCTCGCTGTTGACGCGCGTCGTCTCGCCTTTGATCTCGCGGGACAGATTGGCAAAGTATTCGAACGCCCAGATGCACAGCGGAATATCGGTCTCCGTGGTCTCGCGGATGGGCTTGCCGGATTCCTTCGCCTCAAATTCCGCCATTTCGTTCAAACGGGTCCTCATGATGCGCGCCACGCTGATCAGGCGGTCTGCCCGTTCTTCCGGGTTCATGCCGGACCAAACGCCGCTTTCAAATGCGGCTCTCGCGGCCGCACAGGCTTCTTCCACATCCGATGTGGACGCAAACGGAAGCGTGGATACCTTTTCGCCGTTGGAGGGGTTCACTGTGGTGAACGTTCTGCCGTCCGAGGCGTCTTTCCATTGTCCGTTGATGTACATTTTAAACTCGCGCATTCGATCAACCTCCCGATCATTGATATTTTAGGGAATCATATTGACTGGCTGGATTGTATACGAAACTTAAAAATTGTATACTATTATCTGAATTGTACACAATCATTTCTGGGCTGTCAATAACCCGCTGTATGAAATTTAATTTTTCCCGATAGCCGGACAGTTCCGGGGAGGCGCGTTGCTGGAGACAAAGAAGGTTCGTGATCAAAAACTTTGACGACCGAAAACCGGTATATCACAGGGAACGGAGAGCGCGCACAGGCAAAACAGCTGCAAAAGAAGGGTATTATGAGAGGGAGAATCTTCGGGAACCGTTCAGAGGATTCTTTTTTGCTATTTTTTTTCAGAAGGCTGTTTAGAACACCGCTTGAGTGGTTATATAATACATAAAACTTCTAAAATAAGGGCGTGCCGATGAAAAAACAGCGACCCGATGAGCAGTTCAGCATCACGATATTTTCTCGTACGGACGTGAGAAAGAAGCCGGTTTCTTTTCATATCACGCGCCGCAAGCTGATCATGGCGGGTGGAGGTATTGTGTTGGCAGCGCTTATTGCTTTAGGCGTCGCGGCGGCTTCTTTGTGGCAGGTTTCCGGCTATTCCGAACAGATAAACTCGCTGGCTAACGAAGCGGAGAACAACCAAAACGAGATGGCCTCCCTGGCTTTGAGCTCCTCACTGACGCGGGAAGCCAAAAATTTGCCCAGTACGGAGCCGGTTAAGGAGCCGACTGAACCCAGTGAAACGCCGGCGCCGCAGCTGCTGCCGGAATATGCCGAGGAGATCACCCGGTCTCTGGTGGAGATGCAGGAGGTTCAGACAGCAACGAACGCGGTTGACGCTGTTCTCATTGCGCCGGGCAACATCGCTATCGGCGCGGCTATCGAGCAAATAGATACCGAATTCCAGACCCAAATCGACGGCGAGATCGAGAAACTGAAGGCGAACGCTCAATACGATGAATTCCAGATCGCCTACACCGGCGACGTTGAAGGCGACAGCGATACGGTCAACAACTGGGCGGATGTGCTGGCGGTTTACGCAGTGGCGACAGGAACGGAACTGCGCGGCCTCACTTCTATCCCCGAAGGCAACGTGGAATTGCTCCGCGGCATATACAACGGCATGAACCTGCTGGATGTCAGCCCCAAAAAGACCACACAGAAAGCGCCCGCCACCAGCGCCGAGGATCAGGAGGCGCCGCCGGTGACGACGCTGACCGCCTGCCTGAGTGTGGAAAGCCTGACATATGAAGACGGTGCGGAACTTCAGGGCTTCAACAAGGAACAAAAGCAGGCGCTGGAGGCGCTGATGTCGACCGAATATTACGCGGTATTCGCACAGCTGCTGGGCATCGACTACTACGACGGCATGGATGTCGATCAACTGAACAGCATACTCGCAAACCTTGAGGAGGGGTCAACGGGCGCGGCCATCGTGCAGGCGGCGCTGACGCGGCTGGGCAATCCTTATTCAAAGGGCAGAAGAGGCTCCGGCCGTTATGTGGACTGCTCGTATTTCACATATTGGGCTTATGATCAGGCGGGCGTGGTTATCCCCACGTCGTCGGTGGAGCAGGCCCGGTATTGCTATAACAACGGCAGCAAGGTGGATATGGAAGACCTGGAGCCGGGAGACCTCATCTTCTGGTCCAGAAAATGCAGCTGCGGGCGCTGGCACGAGATCCACCACGCCGCCATCTATCTGGGAGACAACAAGGTGATAGAAGCCAGCTCGAGAAGAGGGCGCGTCGTCATCAACGAGCTGTGGAGCGGCGGCGAGTGGCGCATATTCATGTGCGCCCGGCCTTATGCGTAACAGGTTATTCAACATCGACGGAATAAAAACCGCTGGATTCCACATGATAATAACAAAGATCAATAGGAGCGCTTCGCCCGTAGTCGGCGGCGCTCTGTTTGAATTCACCCGCGGAAAGGAAATTGTCATGCAGAACACCCCGCATTATTCGCGCCTGCCGCAACATATCGGCATCATACCCGACGGCAACAGGAGGTGGGCGCAGCAGAAGGGCCTGAACAAGGAAGACGGATATGACCACGGCATAGAGCCGGGCTACGAGCTGTGCCAGGAATGCATCCGCCTGGGCATCAAGGAGATCACGTTTTACGGCTTCACACAGGACAACACCAAAAGGCCTGCCGCGCAGACACGGGCGTTCCAGAAGGCGTGCGTGGACGCGGTGACGAGTCTCGCGGAATATGACGCCAACCTGCTGATTCTGGGCAACACGGATTCTCCGATGTTTCCGAGAGAGCTGCTTCGGTATACCAAAAGGGTCAGCTGCGGCAAAGGGCTGATCAACGTGAATTTCCTCGTCAATTACGGCTGGGACTGGGACCTTGCCCATGCGGCGGCAAACGGGCGCAAAAGCCGGGGAGAAAGCATCATCAAGTACATCGCATCGTCGGACATCAGCCGCATCGACATGATATTACGATGGGGCGGCAGGCGGCGGCTGAGCGGCTTTCTGCCGGTGCAATCCATCTACGCCGACATCTATGTGATCGACGACTTGTGGCCGGATTTTAAGATCGAGCATCTGTACGACGCGCTGGACTGGTATCAGCGGCAGGACGTAACATTGGGAGGATAATTGACCGGCAGCAGCCCTCCCCATATTAGCAACAAAAAGATTCGCTCCTTCGCGGATTTTTTTATTTATGCTGTTGACAGACTAACAAGCGTTAGTTATATTGAGACTAACACTTGTTAGTATCGAGAATTGAGAGGAAAATATCGTCATGATTGAGCTTTATTTCAAAGATGCGATTTCAGTGATCACCATCGTGCTGGTGCTGGTGCTGGCGATGCTGGCGTTCATCGTGCTGTTGGTGAAAAACGGCGCGAAGGTGCATAAATGGGACGCTGGACCGCACTGTTCATCGTGGCGGGCGTGGCCGTCAGCGCGCTCTCGGCCACACGGGATGCCTTTGCGATGCCAGGCACGCTGTTCGGCATGTTCAGCATACAGCCCATGGTGTGCGCCCTCGCCGGAGGCGCGATCATGCTGACAGGGCCGGTGAGCATCTTCCTGAAAAAACAATCGTCGAAGCGGGTCTGCTTCCACATCATCTCCACGCTGTTCGTGGCGCAGGTGATGGTGACGGAGATGTCGCGGGCGGCCTATCTGCCCGGGGGGGCGGCATGACCACGCGGGAGAGGATCTGGCGCGAGGCGCTGAGCCTGTTTTCCGTGAAGGGCTTCGAGGCGGTATCCGTTCGGGATATCGCCGGGGCTGTGGGCATCAAGGAGAGTTCGCTGTACAACCACTACAAAAACAAGCAGGATATCTTCGACACCATCATCAGCGAGTGCGCCAGAAGAACGGATGAGATGTTCCGCAACATGGCGCTGCTGGGGGACGACATGCAGTGGACGACGGATGAAAGGACGATCAGCATGTATAAAAGCATGACGCCGGAACAGTTCACCGCCATGTCGGTACACATATTCGACTTTGTGTTTATGGATGACCTGAGTGTCAAGCTGCGGCGGATGCTCACCATCGAGCAATACCGCAGCGAATATCTCGCGCAGGTGTTCAGAAGGACGTCGTTCGACAACGCGCTGGATTACCAGTCGGCATTGCTCGGCGGCATGATGGCCGCAGGGTGCTTCGCCAGCACAGACCCGTATATGATGGCGCTGGCGTTCTACGCGCCCATATTCCTGATATTCTATAAGTTCGACAACAGCGAACAGAGCCTGAAGGAGGCGCGGACGCTTTTTGAGCGGCATATCGCGCACTTTGTCCAGATGTACAGCCCGAAACAGGCTGACTGAAACGTCGGAGGGAAATATGAAAGTCACAGTGATCAACGGAAACAACAGGCACGGCAGCACATGGCACTGCATGGATGCCATCCGGAACGAGCTGGGGCGCTACGGCAGCGTGGAGACCACGGAGTTTTTCCTGCCGAAAGACATGCCGCATTTCTGCAACGGCTGCTTCTCGTGTTTTCTGAATGGCGAGCACACATGCCCTCACGCGCAGAGCGTACAGCCCATCGCGGCAGCAATATTGGAGGCCGACCTGGTTATATTGACGTCATCGGTTTACGCACTTGACGTGACGGGGCAGCTGAAAGCGCTGCTGGACCACCTGTGCTACATGTGGATGAGCCATCGGCCCGACCCCGGAATGTTTTCCAAGGTGGGGCTGACCATCGCCACCACGGCGGGAGCAGGCTTGGGGCACACCAGCAAAACCATGCGCAACAGCCTGAAATTCTGGGGCGCTGCGCGGGTGCTGAGCTATAAAAACCCTATCTCCGC
Source organism: Bacillota bacterium (assembly GCA_023428025.1). Taxonomy (GTDB): domain Bacteria; phylum Bacillota; class Clostridia; order Christensenellales; family SZUA-584; genus SZUA-584. The sequence goes on along the minus strand of JAEYZN010000032.1, from coordinate 42,395 downwards.
GATGAAATGGAGCGATGTTTCCGAGAAGAAAAGAGTGCGGCTGCAAAAGGACGCGGTGCGGCTGGCGAAAAAGATAGCAGGATATACGCAAAAGGCGGAACGTTTAAGCGAGCCGTTGTTCAGGCGCTTCTTCTTCTGGTTGATGACAGGCATGATGAGCAGGAACATGTGGAACCTGCAGGACAGAAAGCACTGGGAGGACAACGGCTGGATCAAGGCCGCACCGGCTGGGAGCGGCGAAAAGAAGCCAAAACATCAGTCATAATAGATTCAATTGAAAAGGCTGCCGACATTAGCCGGCAGCCTGACCGATTCCGTCAGGAAGCGGTTTTGGAGGGGTACAAATGAATCACGCTTGTCTATTGACATGATTGGCGCTGTCCTGGCCACAGCGCATCTTCATGTCACGGTCTTTATTATACTGGCAGTATTTGAACAGGGCTTCACCAAACTGTAACGAAAATGTAAACAAGGCTTAATGTTTGGACGCCAGAGTCGGGTGAGAGGGTTGATGCTGCTGAAAATAAAAAACGCTGCCCGCAAGATTTTATCATTGCGAATCGTGCGCTTTTTGTATATCCCGTTAAGATATTATGCTTCTGCTTTGACTACCAGGGGCGGCGGCCCCATTTGAACTCGCGTTTGCACCATGGCGAGAATGCCGAGCGTTTAACCACCTTGCCGTTCTGCGACGACGCGTCGATCATCATGCCGTCGCCGATGTATATGGACACATGGCCGATCTTGTGCTTCTTGCTGCTCCAGAAGAACATCAGATCGCCGCGCTTCAAATCCCCCAGCGATGAGATTTTATCCCAATCGTCCACCTGCGAGTAACCGGCGGCGTTATAGCGCCCGCGGTTGGAGCCCGCCTGATTCAGGCAATAATGCACAAGCCCCGAGCAATCGTATGACTTTGGCCCCTCGGCGCCGCCCACATACGGCTTGCCCAGCTGCTTTTCCGCCACAGCGATCATTTCCTCGATGTTCGCCTTGCTGCGTATCTGCGCCGCGACGGACGGGTCCGGTTTGGCCTTGGGGGAATATATCAGGTCCAGCGTGTGCTCGCCGGTCTTGCCGTCTACGGTGAGGTCATTCAGCTGCTGAAATTTTTTGACGGCTTCCACCGTCTCGGTGCCGTAATAGCCGGTGACCTTGTTCAGGTATCCCAGGGCTCTCAGCTGGCGCTGCAGGCTGTCCACATCTGAGCCGCTCGTTTTCTCCAGCAGCGTATAGGGCTTGGCGTCGCCGGAATACAGCGCATACTGCGTGTCCGCATCCGCGATGCCCGTCTGCTCTGCGCCCAGCTGGCGCTGGAACCACTTGAGCGCCGTTTCCGTCGCGGGACCGAATTTCTGTGTGGTCTCGTCCAGGTCCAGATAGCCCAGATCCATCAGCCTCTGCTGGAGCAATTGGACGTTTGCGTTCTCGTCGCCTTTTTTAAGCGTCGGGTCTTGGGTGACGTCGGGCGCGGTGGTGGGGACGGGCGTGAGATCGGGTGTGGGCAACGGTTCTAATGTTGTTTCCGGCATATCGACGGGCACGGGCAGGGCGCCCGCGCTGGCCTGCTTTACGTTATCGTCGCCGGGCAGCAACAGCACGGTGAGCAGCACCGCCCCCACGATGAGCGCGCCTGCCCCACATAGCAAGGCCAGCCTGGCGCCGCGGCTCAGCCGCGACAGCATTCGTATGAGTCCGCGTACCTCCCGGCTGCTCCTCTCGATAGAGCTTTTTCTGAATATCAGCATCGGTAATACTCCTGAAATTTGATGCGTGCAACCCCTATGCCCGGATAATATTACAAAAAAATTACGAAAAGATGACCATATTATAACGCTGAAAGATGTAAAAGTCCATATTTTTGTATCACTCAGGCTCATTATGACCCGTCAGCGGTAAAAATAAACTTGCCCCGCGGTGAAAGTCACAGGGGCAGTGCTTCAGACTTTGGGGATGCCGCTCTCACAGGGGACGCCAACGTTGCATTTGGCGCAGCCGTATCGCGGTGCGAACAGCGGCAGCACCTCACTGTCGATAAAGCCGCTGCATATATCGTGATTTTTGCCGTCTGCGGATATCGCGCCGGGCGGGCAGCGCCGCATGCACGCGCCGCACTTTGGTTTGCCGGAACCGGTGATCGACTCCGCCTGCTGCTGGGTGAGGAACGGACAATATTCATCGAAGCGCGTGTAAGGCCGTGGTGTCGGCGCCAGCCTGAGCGCGGTGATCACACTGCCCAGACGGCCCGCCGTCCCCTTTCTGGTGATCAGCGCGCGGTGCAGCCCGAACGTGCCCAGTCCGGCGACAAACGCCGCATGCCGCTCCGACCAGTTGGGGACGCGGTTGATCACGGTGAAACGCTTATCCACCGTCGGCGCGACGGCCGCCGCGCCGTGCCCTTTCAGCCAGTTAACAACGTGGATTTTAAGTGCGTTGTTGAATACTTCGCCGTCTATGCGGGCGGATACCCATTCTTCGGAGGGTAGGCCCGCAGGCCGGTTGGTGTCCCGAACGGCCTTGGTGAACGGCAGAAACCAGCATATCACCGACTGCGCGCCGGGCAGCCATTCCTGCGGCGGCATATGGCAGAGGCCGACGATGCCCGGTTCCGTGAACCGGCTGAACCATTCGTCGTCCGCAGTCGCCACGCCCAACAGGGGCGCGTCATACATGCGCATGCCGTCATGCGCCGCCATTGCATTGCGGGGGTCGTTCTCCACAAAATCCGTGAGAACCTTTTCCAGCGCCGGAAGCGTGATATCCATACAGTCAGCCCTTTCATAAAGATGTATGGATTCATTGTACGCCTGCATGACACACTGCGCAAGGAGGGCCTGAGGCTGTAACCCTTATCCGGCTGCGGGCGCCGCTTACATATGCGAAAGAGGAAAATGCGTAAGCGAAGCGATTAAGATCGTTTTGGGACAAAGCGTTTCGAATATACAAAGAGACACCCTGCATAAAGGGCGTCTCTTTGCGTTTGGGGGTATGTTGTTTGGTTTGGAGCTTTTTTACTGGCCGGCTCTCAGGCAGGCGGATACGTTCGCTGCAGAGATGGTGCCGCCAGTGGTTTTGCAGGCCTTCAGCACAGCGGATATATTGGATGAATTGATGCTGCAACCGGCAAGGTTGAACGCCTTGAGCACCGCTGAAACATTGGCCGAGCTGACTGTGCCGCCGGACGCTTTGCATGCCTTCACGGCGGCGGCTACGTCGGCAGCGGAGACGCTGTATCCGGACGACTTGCAGGCGCGAAGCACGGATGCCGCCTGAACGGAAGATATCGGACTGCCGGCGGATTTGCAGGCTTTCACAATATCGGCGGAGCAAGCGGGGGACGCGCCCGTATCGTATGTCGCGGCGTGCGCGACAGGCATCATCGAAATCATGACCGTGAGAGCCGCGACGACGCTTAGCATCATAACCCATTTTTTGTTGCGTAAAGCTTTCATAACTGACCTCCGTATCGTTTTTGCCGGGTAAATGTGACCCGTGTGTTACAAATATTACGATAATATTACGAAGAGGTCAACCCCTGCAGAATTTATTGCCAATGAAATAAATGGATATGAACCTGACGCTTGATTTTGAAATTAACGATCGCTATATTGATTGAGGCACGGGCTTTCGTGTTATATATGAACAGCAAAGAATTTGATTACGAAGGGGAAGAGCTTTGACAGTATTGATCTGTACGGCAGGTGCCGAATTGCCCCGGAAAGAGTGTCGTCATGGATAAGATGAGGATCAGCTTGTATGAGCTTCTTGATTGCCTGTCCAGCGCGGTCGATCTCGTTTCACCGGTGGTGGCAGGGCATCATCATCAGACGGCCAGTCTGGCTTACCGGATTGCACAACACATGGGGTTGTCCTCCGAAGCCCAGCGCAACGTGTATATGGCAGGGATGATCCATGATATTGGTGCACTGTCATTGGAAGAACGCCTCGAGATGATTGAAGCAGAGCCGGTAACCGCAAACAGCCACGGATACCGCGGCGCCCGGCTGCTGGAAGAATTCGGTCCATTGTCCGCTTTGGCTGATATTGTGCGCAACCATCATGTGAAATGGGAGTACGGGCGGGGACGCAGACACATGGGGCGTGAGGTGAGCGTGGAAAGCCATATCCTCCACTTGGCAGACAGGACTGCGGTCATGATCAAAGAAAATACGAACGTGCTGGAGCAGATACCAGGCATCATCTCTTCCATGAAAGAACGTACCGGGCCCGTATTCGCGCCGGAGACGGTGGACGCGCTGCTGGCGCTGGCCGGAAAGGAATATGTCTGGCTGGAGCTGGAGCACAGGATGACGCCGAATCCGGTATTGTGTATGCTGGAAACCCATATTTTGGATACTGACGAATTGCTGGGTATATCAAGACTGCTCTCGCGCATTATCGACTTTCGCAGCCGCTTTACCGCGACGCACTCGGCGGGTGTGGCCAAAACGGCGGAGAAGCTGGCGGAACTGGCCGGCTTTTCAAAGAACGAATGCCTCATGATGCTGGTTGCCGGATATCTTCATGATATCGGCAAGCTGGCGATCGACAATGCAGTGCTTGAAAAGCCGGGCAAGCTGGATGAGCGGGAGTTCAATGCGATCCGCAGCCACACCTTCTTTACCTATCAGCTGCTGAGCCGTATTCAGGGCTTTGAGATGATAAACCGCTGGGCGTCGTTCCATCATGAGCGTCTGGACGGCAGGGGCTATCCGTTCCACCTGAGTGCCGAAAGCATACCGGTGGGTTCGCGCATCATGGCCGTGGCGGATATCTTCACCGCCATCACTGAACCGCGCCCGTATCGGGAAGGGATGGGAAGAGACCAGCGCGTGCATGTGCTGCGCACGATGGTGGGCAACGGCGCCATCTGCGGCCGGACGGTCGCGTCGGTGCTGGACAACTTCAAACTGATGACCACCATCTGCCGCGAAAGCCAGATGGAAGCGGCGGAATACTACGATCGTTTCTTTCGTGATGAAGAAACCCCGGATAATCAACAGCGGCTGGGCACCGCCTAGACGCATACATAAAGCCAATAGCGGTGGGGTTGGGGAAAGGGCTGCCCGTATCGTGCTCAAGCACGAACGGGCAGCTTGCTTTTATAAATAAAGGCACGCCGATGAGACGTGCCATGATACGTGAAATTTTGCAGAGGCCTTACTGCGCGTTCTCATCCTTGGGCGGTTCCGCGTCTCCCTTGGTGGCGAATATCTTGACGATGACGCCGGAGATCGGTATCGCAAAGAAAATGATCCAGCCGGGATGCCACAACCCCCAGGCAAAGCCCATCAGCATAAAGGACGCCACACAGAGAAGAGAGACGATCCCGGTTATTTTACCGGATATATCCTTGCGGTTCGTCACGATATCCACGATGATGGACACGATCGGAATGGCGAGAAACACGACCCAGGCGATATACCAGTTCCCTTGTGTAAATCCAAGAATCAAAAATATCACTGTGGCCAACAGCGCCGTCAGGCTGACGAATAACCCGCCAAGGGTTTTCCTTTTGCTGCTCATATAAATACCCTCCAATATGATTTCACTGCTATTATATGATGGATAAGCGCACGAATCAATCACCGCCGTATAAAATGTGCGTCTGCTGTCACCTTGCCGGGCATAAGCATAACCAGAGGGGGTGACGGGATGAGACGGGTGCTCCTATGGCTGATGCTGGTGATAACGGCTCTGGCCCTGTGCGGCTGTGCGTCAGGGCCGCGGGAAGCGGCGGAGAGAGACGACGCGATTAAGGCGCGGCTGCTGATGAAAGCGATGGACGATGTGGGCGTGTGCCGGCCGGAGCAGGCGGTGGACGTATGGATTCAGGGCTTGATAAAGCGCAGCGCCGCAATGCAGTACGCCGTGATGGATGACAACCTGAGGAAGGAATATGCGGCCAGTCTCGAGAAAACCGCACCGAATTGGGTGACGGGCACGTCCAGCCCATGGGTGAGCGGGTATGCCATCGGACGGGTGACGGAAACGGCGCAGGGGCAGCAGCTTTATACGATATCCGTGATGACCGAAACGTCCACCGGTCCGGCAGGCGAATACCTGGCGGTGCTGGCTCTGTGGCAGGACGGCGATTTCTGGCGCATCGGAGGCATCAGCGCGGACGACGGGTTGTCCGCATTCACCGGCTTTGAATAGGCGTGAACGCTATTCCCAGCGGGTGCGCACCATCTTTTTACCCCTGATGTGTATGTCGTTCTGATTGATGTAAGACCATCGGCGACATTTCAGCAGCTCGGCGCGTCCTGCTTCGTTCCGGGTATATATCAGACCGAACGCGCCGGTTGCGCGCCGGAGGTGATACAGCAGCCGTTCGGCGTACTCCTTTTTTGCGCCGATCATGGACGGGCATGCGTAGCTGTGGCTGTATTGTATCTTTTGTTTGAAGAAGGAGCCCCTTTTCACAAGCACGTAGCGCGGGTTGTCGATGGAGGAGAGCAGTTCTTTCATCGCGGCGGCGAACACTTCTTTTTCGCGAAGGGAAGCGTTGGTGACCGAGCAAAGTATGTTCAGCCCTGCCGGGTCGGCAGTGATCTCTGTCTCAGCCTGAGCGCTTTGTACCGCCTCGATGTCCTTGAGGGTTTTCAGTATGCATTCGGCTAGCGTACCGATGGTTCTGGCGGGAGAAATGAATTTGAGTATCCGGCGCAGCCCCACGGTGGCGGCATACAGCAGCAAGATACAGGCCGCAATACCCAGCGCCGGAGCTAGACCGAACGTGGTCCCGGCAACGGTGCGCACCAGAATCACCAAAGCGAGAGTGAGGATGGACTCCCAGAGCAGATTGCGGAACAGGAAGCTTTTGGGCTGCACGGACGGCGGCGCTTCGGATACCAGCAGCACCTCGGGGTGCAACTTGCCGCTTAAGGAGCGCGCCCATTTGTCCGCCAGCGCCCGTCGGTCTTTCGCCAGCGTCAGCATCTGCCCGTTGATGCGCGCGATACCGTCCCGGTCGTAAGGCGGCCGAATCACATCCAGACGCCGGATGCCGCTCTCGATCACATCCCGGCTCAGCGCCGGAGCGAGAAAACACTCAAACCGCCGCTTCAGCAGGTCAAAGTCCGCGGAGATCAATGAATCCCTGCCGGATGGCGCGCCGGAGATCATATACTGCACCTTGGCGCCCAGACTCTGCGGCGGCGGTTCTATCGTCACCAGATGCCAGATGTTCGCCGTCTTCTGAGAATCGCACGGGTCGATGCGGATGGCGCGCCCGCGCATCTGGTTGGAGAGCACGAAGCTGCCCACAAAGCTCGCGAGTATCAGGCTGTTGACGCAGGGCGAATCCCAGCCCTCGCCCAGCAGCGCCGCCGTTCCTATGAGGATGCGGACGAGGCCCTGACGGAAGACCTCGGTCACGATGGACACGCGATGCTTGTTGGAGCCCGAGAACATGACCTCGCAATAGCCGGTATTGCCCAGAGGCCGTGCGGACAGCGGCACGCCGCTTTCGTCAGCGAGCGTCTGGACCTTGTCCAGCGTGTCCGCAGGCAGTATCACGAGCCCGCCCGACAATACTCCGATGGGGACGCGGTGGCCCAGCGTGCGCCGGAGCGTCTCAAACACGGTGACGGTGCCTATCGCGGCGACGGTCTCCTGCGTGCCCACGATGCGGAGCAGATCTTTTTTGATGTGGTCGGTCAGCACCAGCATGCGCAGGCGGTCGTACAGCGCCGCGTCCTCGGCCTGTGCGATATCGGCGATGCTGCTGAGCTTGCCGGCGGACGATACCAGCCGCTTGTCCAGCCGTTCGTTGGAATCCAGACAGACCTGCTGCTTGTGCAGCAAGCCCTGCTCTGACACGCGCTTTTTCAGCGCGTTCGCCGCTTCCTGTGAGAAGACCTCGGGATGATCCAGCACAAACTGGAACGCGGCCTGCGCGAATGCCCTGTTAAGCAGCGGCAGCCGTCCATCCGGAGACACCAGCCTGACCAGCTTTTTGGGCAGCGTGATACCGGCAGACTCCGCCATCGACAACAGCGCGATCGTTCCTTTTGCGTTGTCCAGCAGGAATTCCTCCATCTGGGGGAAACGCGTCAGCAGCGCGCTTTGATCCAGAATATGGGCCAGCAGGCCGCTGCCGATAACGGCGTCTATGCAGCGGTCGGCGCGGCTGCGGTATTCCTGAATCGCCGCCATCTCATCGGCAACGGGGAAGTTGAAATAGATATAGTCCTGATGCGGGCACAGCGTTTGCTGTTTGACCAGCTCGGGGACGGAAATCTCCTCGTCGATTTCGCCGCACAGCGATATATATCGGTTCCACTCGTTTAGCGGACTGTCGTAAGGCGGCGTGGCCGTCAGCGAGATCACCGTTACATCCTGCTGTATCGCTGTGACGAAGGCTTCCAGCGACTTCTGCCACTCGCTGCGCAGATGGTGCGCTTCATCCAGGCAGATGGTGCGGATACCGGCGGCCTTCACCACCGCGACAAGATCAAAGCCGGAAAAATCCTCGCCAACGGTTGTTTCATCATCCGTGTCATCGCATCCCGTGAGCGGTGCCGAACGGCTCCAGGCTGCGTGCAGGCTCTGATATGTAACGGCGGTCAGCAATTTCATATCCGTCAGGCGGAATGATATAAGACCGGTGATATCCGCGCTCTCCGGAACAAACATATCGGCAAAGCGCTCGCCCCACTGCTGGCGTATCGTGACCGTGGGGGACAGGATCAACACCGGGTTTCCCAACCTTCGAACGAGTTCCAGCCCCAGCACTGTTTTGCCACTGCCCGGCGCGGCAACGATATGGATTTTTTTGTCGGTCAGATGATCTTTGATGCTGTCAAGTACGGATTGCTGATAGCTTCGAAAAGTACCATTAAATTGAATGCCATTAAAATTTTCCATTTGACCTTCCTGGTATAATATTCAACCGGCGCTGATTCAGGGATATCAAATGCTGAGCACAGCCCGGGCGGTATTCTCATCCGTCACCACCGTATCCACCCACTTGCCTGTCATTGTGGCGTGCAAGATGGCCGCCTTGGTGACGCCGCAGGCCACGGTGATCACTTCGCGCGCGCGGGGGCGGGCTTTTTCAAGGTTGCCGCCCAGCATACGGTCCTGTATGGGATGATCCACAAGACGGCCATGTCTGTCCAGAAATGTCAGACAGATGTCGCCCACGCAGCCGATCGATTCCAACTTCGCGAACTCCTGCTCAGATACGGCGCTGGTGCTGACGAGTGTCGGATGCCGGAGCGGCCCCATACCCAGCACCAGTATATCGGCATTTTCGGAAAGCTCAACGGCTTTTCGGATGGTGGGATCGCTAAGCAGCAGGTCTCTCTCTGTTCGGCCAGCGACAATGCCCGGCGCGTGCAGGGGGCATATCCTGGCAGACAGTTTTTCTGCCAGCGCATAGGCGATCTGGTTGGGCGTCACGGCTTTGTCGAAGCCAAGGCCGCCGGTAAAGGGGACCACGGTGACGTCCGGAAAACTCAAAGGAACGAAGCTGGAGACAACGGCGGCGAGCGTCGAGCCCCAGAACGTACTGACACAGTCTGTGGGCCTTAATATACCGGCGAGATAACTGGCCGCCGCGCGGGCGCCAGCCTGTATGCAGGGCTCCGGCCCGGCGCAGCGCACCACTTTGGCGCATTTTAGACCAAAACGCGTCTGAAGCGCGGTTTCCAGTTCAAGAATTCCGGAAGAAGCGGTGTTGACTTCAACACGTACGATTCCGAGTTCTTCGGCTTTTTGCAGCAGCTTGCCCACCCAAACGCGGGACACGCCCATCTGCACAGCAATGTCGTTCTGCGTCAGTCGGTAAACATAATAAAGCTCTGCGGCAAGCGTCACCTTTTGACGCATTTCAAAAGAGAGAGCCACCATCTTATGCCTGCCCATAACACCTCAAAAATAAAAGTTAATAATGTAACTATAATACTGAATATGACAATATGCAACCATACTATGAAAGCGGATACAGGGTTTGTGTTGACAGTGATATTTTATGGCGATATAATTTAAATATCAGAAGAAAATAAAAGTTACAAAAGTAACGAAAAACGGGAGATGTTTTTTGTAGTCGTCTGCTTTACTTTTGGGGTTTGGGAGATGCCCGAAGTGTAATGGAGGCAAATACCATTCGAACGCCGCGGCGGCGTTTTCGGGAAGTGCGTCGCTCGGCTGTTTTGGTGGTAAACGTGTTGGTCAGCTCAAAAAAAAGATTTCGATCTGTATTGCGCCGAAGGCGTTTTATTTTTTATAATACATAAATACCGGATAATTTCAAAGAGAAAATCGATCTGCATGTAATTAAATTGTAAATTATGATTCTATAAGGAGGAAATCAAAATATTTACATATAAACGCCATATTATTGGAAAAATTTAAGCAAATCAGGCCAATTTTGCAGGATATTTTACAAATTTGTAGTATACTTATACTATGTTATAGAAGCAGATGGACTTGACCGGACCACCTTAAGAAGTAATTTGATGGGCGTGAAGCTGGTTTTTTGTTGTAGCTTCCAATCCGGCAGGAACAAGCTGGCTGAAAATTGATTTTATCTGATGGTGAGGTATCCGGAGGAAGTACCTGTCTGATTAGGGGTATAGGATGAACAAAATTGAGATTGCTTTGATCTACAATGCTTCGTTGTTATTGGCCCTTGGCATTATTTACGAAATAAGCTATCTGCTCCCGGTCAAGTGGAAAAAGCTTTCGGTTGGTATAAACGGTATTTTGATCGGCTTTATCTGTGTACTCGTCATGAGCTTTCCCTATGTACTGCAACCCGGCATCGTATTCGATACCCGTTCTATCATGCTCAGTGTGGCAGCCGTTACGTTTGGGGCCGTGCCCGCTTCTATCGCGGCTGTGATCGCGCTGGTCTTCCGCATATTTTTCTGGGGCGGCGTCGGTACGCTTACCGGCTGCTCGGTGATAGTCAGTTCATTGATCATTGGAATCCTGTCCCGCAGATTGATAAGGGCGGCAAAGCCGGGAATGCAGGCTATCTATCTGTATCTGATGGGCTTGGGTGTCCACGCCATTATGCTGCTTTGCATGGTGTTCATGCCTGATCCTGCGGCAGTCCTTCGCCAAATCAGTCTGCCGGTCATGCTGATATACCCGGTGGGGACGTTATTGCTGGGCGTATTGCTGCTGCGGCAGAATCAGAGAAACGAGGATCTGGTTAAGCTGGCGGAAGCGGAAGGCCGGTACAAGAGCCTTTTCCAAAACAACCATGCCGCTATGCTGCTTATTAATCCGGGAAACGGGCAGATTGTTGACGCGAACCCAGCGGCCGCTATGTTTTACGGATGGGATCATGAGGCTCTGACCGGAATGAATATTGCGGATATCAATACGCTGGACCCACGGGAAGTTGACGTTGAAATGCAGAACGCTGTGTCGGAAAAAAGGAATTACTTTCAATTCAAACACAGAAAAGCATCGGGTGAACTGGCCGACGTGGAGGTGTTCAGCGGCCCCATATCTGTTGGCGGAATAAAATTACTCTATTCCATCGTTCATGATGTTTCCGAACGCAACAAATCAAGAAAAGCGCTGGAGGAAAGCGAAGACCGTTTTCGGCTGCTGGTTGACGCGGCGCCTGATGCCATATACATTACCAGGGATGCCAAATTGGTATTTGTCAATCAGGCGATGGCTTGCCTGCTGGGGGCAAAGAACCCCGCTGAATTGATCGGCAAGCCGTTCACACAGTTTATTCACTCGCATTATCGCGATACAGTCAGGCAGCGTGCGGAAAATATTTTAAACAATCAAGCCGGTGTTCCGCCATTGGAAGAAATCTATTTGCGGCTGGATGGATCGTCTGTTCCGGTAGAGGTCACGGCAGTTCCGATCGCCTACAAGCAGGATCGTGCGATACTGGTATTTGTGCGCGATATTACGGAACGCAAACGGGCGGACAATCTGAAAGCGGAGATGGAGGCGCAGCGGCGGCAGCAGCAGAAGCTGGAAGCCATCGGGACACTCGCCGGCGGCGTGGCGCACGAAATAAACAACCCCATACACGGCATTATGAATTACGCCGAACTGATACTGGATGAGCTGGAATCATCCGGGTCCGGCGCGGTGTACGCCCGCGAGATCATCCACGAGACGGAGCGGATATCCGTGATCGTCAAAAACCTTCTCCAATTTTCACGCCACGAGAAACAGACGCACAGCTACGCCAGTGTTTATGATATCATCGGTCAGACGATATCCCTGATCAACACGGTGATCAAGAAAGACCAGATCACACTGGACATGCAGCTGGACGAAGGCCTGCCCGAGATTAAGTGCCGCAGCCAGCAGATACAGCAGGTGCTGATGAACCTGCTGACAAACGCACGCGATGCGCTGAACGACAAATACCCGGAATACGATGAAAACAAGCTGATACGGATAAGGTGCTGTCAGGTGGAGCATGACGACAGGCGTTGGGTGATCATTCTGGTGGAGGATCACGGAACAGGAATACCGGAAGGCGTTCGGGACCGCATCTTCGAGCCGTTTTTTTCAACGAAACCGCGCGATACGGGAACGGGGCTGGGGCTGTCCATCAGCCATGGCATCGTGAAGGACCACCACGGGAAGATTGAGGTGGAGACCACCCCGGGTGAATTCACCAAGTTCACACTCGAACTGCCGGTTGACAACGGCTGGCAGCTGTAAGCAGAACAAAGAAGCCGTGATGCAATTCAAACATCGCGGCTTTTTTATATGTGGCGTGCTCGCGGCCTTACCCCCGGATGAACGCGCCCACGGCTTTGTCTTCCCGGCGTATGTGCAGCGTAAGCCAGCTGGTGAGAGTTAGGCCGATCATCGATCTTGAAGCCGCGGTGATGCCGTTCTTGTTGAGATCTTCCGTCATCTCCGCCACATCCTTCATGAACGCCTGATGCGCCTTTTTATGGTCGGCATAGCCGGGGTAATTGTATTTCACCTGCAGCGCTTCCTCATCCCTGAAGTGAGTGACCACGTAGTCTCCCAAAAAATCAAGCATCTCCATTATCTTTGCATGGTTATCCGTATTCATCGTATCAAAAAAAAGCGTTCATGCGGCGAATCAACTCTTTATGCTGATCATCGATCGCATCGACACCCACTGACAGGTCCGGCGTCCAATCCATGGCGGGTTCCTCCTGAGATTGAGATATTGATATACTTACTATCGGATAAATATCGTCTGTGGTTTAGTATCACGTAAATAGGCACGGCAGACATCCAGGAATTTGAACAAAAGGCTGCTTGACTGTACCACTATACACGTTCCGACATTGACAATAGTGTTTATGTTAAGTAGAATAAAAGATATCGTAAGATAAATTGGGAAACAAGGTGAAACACGATGTGGATCGATAAAAAGAGTCCCATCCCGGCTTATTATCAGCTGAAGAAGATATTGCTGAAACAAATAGAAGAGGGTGAATTCACGCCGGGGAGCATGATCCCATCCGAGAGGGACCTGTCCCAAGCCTACAGCATCAGCCGCATGACGGTGAGGCAGGCGCTGAGCCAGCTGGTGGCGGAAGGCCTGCTGCACAGAGAAAAAGGGCGGGGGACTTTCGTGTCGCCTGTTAAGCTGGAGCAGAAGAACATTATGAGCTTTTCAAATACCGTACGCGCGAAGGGCCTGACGCCGTCTGCCCGTGTGCTGTATTTTGAAAAGGAAGAAGCGACAGAGGAACTGCGGGAGCGTCTGGGCTTGAGCGCCGGTGAGAAGGTTTATCATTTGAAGCGCCTGCGTTTGGCGGACGACCTGCCGGTCGCTGTCGAAGAGGACTTCATTCCTGAGCGTTATTGCCCCGGCCTTGAGCATTGGGATCTGAAATCATCGCTGCACCGCATGATCAAGTACGAATACGGTCACAATGTCCGCTATGTGGACCACGTGATCGAAGCGACCAAACCCGGGCGTGAGGAAAAGGAGCTGCTGCAAATCACAGCCGCGACCCCCATACTGAAGCTCATATGCGAGTACTATACCGAAGACGATATGAAGCTCTTTTATGAGCGGTCCATTTACCGTTCCGACGAGTATAAATACAACCTGCGCGTTTACGTGAGCAACGAAGAATACTGATTTCCCCATTAACAAATTTATACTTGTGTAACCATGATTTATACGCTATTATTGGTATATACATCTATACCTAAAGGAGGGCGTTTTTGTGGCATCAATGAAAGTACCATTTTACGGGCATGTCAGGCAATATCAGAACATCAAGCAGGAGATCGACGCAAAAATTGAAGAGGTTCTTTTGAGCGGGCAGTATGTTCAGGGGCCGATGCTGAAAAAGTTTGAAGCGGAACTGGCCGCATATGCCGGAACGAAATATGCCGTGGGCGTGGGCAACGGCACGGACGCGCTCTGGCTGGCGTTTATGGCGCTGGGCCTGGGCCCTAGGGACGAGATGATCACCAACGCCAATACGTTCTTCGCAACAGCGGAAGCCATCTGGACGGCGGGCGCGACAGCAGTATTGGTGGACTGCGACGAAAACACCCGCTGCATCAGCCCGGAAACGATACGCAAGGCCATCACCAGCCGTACAAAGGCCATCGTGCCGGTGCATCTCTACGGGCAGTGCGCACCGATGGACGAGATCAGAAAGATTGCCGACGAGTACGGTCTGCTGGTGATTGAAGACAACGCGCAAGCCATCGACGCCGCAGGCGGCACGTTCAGGATCGGCGAACTGTCCGACGTGGTGTGCACCAGCTTTATCATCCAGAAGAACCTGGGCACCTTCGGAGACGGCGGCGCGCTCTTTACAAACCACAAATATGTGAACGACACGGTGCGCAAGCTGCGCAACCACGGTTCCGCCGCGCGCGACCATCACAGCTATGGCTTCAACAGCCGTCTGGACGACCTGCACGCGGGCATACTCTCCGCGAAGCTGCCGCACATCGGCGCATGGAGCGACAAGCGCATCGCCATCGCGAAGAAATACGACGAAAGCCTGAAAGACGTCGCCGGTATCGTGCTGCCGTACAAACGGCCCGGATACAGGCACGTATACCACCTCTATGAAATTGAAACGGTGGATGCGGCCGACCGCGATGTGCTGCTGAAATATCTGAATGACAACGGCGTTGACGCGAAGACGCATTACTCCATCGCGATCCATCACCAGGAAGGTTTCCCGTGGGGCAAGCCCGCACGCCTCAGCGGTTCGCTGGCCAATGCGGAGAAGAACGCTTCCTCGTGCATCTCGCTGCCGATGTTCCCCGAGCTCACCGACGAAGAGATTCAGTACACCATCGACGTGCTCAAAGGGTGGAAGAAATAGCCGGAAGCGGCACCATGACGCCGGGCGCTCCCCATGTTATCGCGGGGAGTGCCGGGCTTTTTTGGCATTGCCAAGCAAGAAGGAGCCCAAATGATAATCGGAAATCCTGACCAACAAGTATGGAGGATGATCATGAGCGAAAAGAAATATACCGTTGCCGTGCTGGGCGCGGGCAAGCGCGGAAAAATGCACGCCAGGCTGTTCCATGAGAACGACCGGTTCGACCTCGTGGGCCTGTGCGACATGGACGCCGAAAGGCTGAGTGCCGCGGCGGAGCTGTGCGGCAACCCGCCGCTTTTCACCGATGCGAACAAGATGCTGGCGGAGACGAAGCCGGATGTGTTCTGTTTCTGCACGCCGCCATCGCTGCGCAAAGCGCTGTTCCAGCTGGGCATCGACCATCAGGTGAAGCTGATCGCGTACGAGAAACCGATGTCCACCAATTTCAACGAGGCGCTGGAGCTGACCGAGATGGCGCGCCGGGCGGGAATCAAAACAGTGGTGAGCCATCAGCAGAAATACGGCGATCATTATCAGGCGGTCCGTCGCATTGTGGACAGCGGCAAGCTGGGACGTATCCAGAGCATCTACGCGCATACTTGGGGCTGGTATCTGCACATGGTGACGCACGTGATGGACTACCTGCGTTTCTACAACCCCGGCGCGGAGGCGGAATGGGTATCCGGCTGCGTGTCCGGCACAGAGAAGCTGGCGGACAATCACCCGTCGCCCGACTACGCTGGTGGATTCGTGCAGTTCAGCAACGGCGTGCGCGGCATCGTGGAGCTGGGCGCACTGTCGCCCGACGTGCCGGAGAGCGAATATCCGTGGCATAAGGGCCGTTTCTGCGTGCAGGGCACCGAAGGCTTTGCCGAGGTCATCATCGGCGCGGGCTGGCGCTCGTGCACCAAAGAGGGCGGGTATGAGGAAGGCCCCGGCTGTTTCGACTACGAGGTGGACGGCGCGCGCTACATCGCGGACATCCCACTGTGGCTGGACGGCGTGAAGGAGCATCCCTGCAATGGCGAGGACGCGTTCAAGGGCTTCCAGATGGCGATGGCGCTGCTGCGCTCCGCCGTGGAAAGGAAGATCGTGCATCTGCCGCTGGAGCCGGGCGAGAACGAAGTGGACGCGCTGCGGCGCGTGATGAAGTAAACTCGCAATCCTTCTTCGGAGGGTAAACCATTCCATCAATAGAATGAAACCCCTCTGGCGGTAAACCTATCCAATTACCTCCCTGCGATACAGGGATTCGAACCACCGGTGTCGAAAAAAGCATTAGCCTGTGCGGTATGGCCGCGTAGCGAATAAAGCAAAGGAAGGGCGAGAATCATGAGCGTGTTAGCGGAATATGAAAGCAGGATCAAGCGTGTTGAGGATGCTGTGGCATTGAAAGAGCCGGACCGCGTGCCCTTGGTGCCGGTCATGGAAGGTTTTCCCGTGTTTTACGGCGGCGGCACGATACAGGATTGCATATATGACATCACCAAGGCGGGGCCGTGCTTCGACAAGTTCTTTGCGGACTTCAAGCCGGACCTCGGCTGGGACCCGATCATGATGTATCCCGCGCGGTTCATGGAGATCGCGGGGCTCACCTGGTTTCGCTGGCCGGGCAAGCACATCGAAGACCCCAACGTCCTTTATCAATACATTGAAGACGAATACATGAAAGAGGACGAATACGCCGAAGCGATATTCGATATCACCAAGTTCATGATGAACAAATGGCTGCCGCGCAGCTTCTCCAACCTGCAGGGGCTGGCCAAGCTGGACTTCCGCAACTCGATGTGGTTCGGGTCCATGGGCTCCGTGATGCAGTTTGCCGACCCGGACGTGATCGCCACGATGCAAACGGCGGCGGAAGCGGGCCAGGTGCTGGTGGACTACTTCAAATGGATCGGCGAATACGGGAAGAAGATGAAGGACCAGTTCGGCATACCCGTGGCCTACGGCGGCTTTGCCTACGCCCCGTTCGATATGATCGGCGACACGATGCGCGGCACGGCGGGCATACTGCAGGACCTTTACGACCATCCCGACGAAGTGCTGGCGTTGACGGAGAAGGTGACGGATTTCGCGATACGCGACTGCATCGCCGGAGCGAAAGCGTCCGGGCGTCCATGGGTGTGGTACTGGCTGCACAAGGGCATCGATCAGTTCATGTCCGACGAGATGTTCAAGAAATTCTATTGGCCCACGCTGCGGCGCTATATCACCGAGGTGGCCGAAGCGGGCCTGGTGCCCATGGTGTATGTGGAGGGCTCGTACAACACACGCCTGCCGTACCTGACAGAAGTGCCCAAGGGCAAGGTGGTGTACCTGTTCGAGACGACGGACATGCGCGAGGCCAAGAAGGTGCTCAAGGATACCGCGTGCATCGCCGGCAACGTGCCTAACGCGATGCTGACCTGGGGCACGCCGCAGGAGGTGAAGGACTGCTGCAAGGAACTGATAGACACCTGCGCGCCCGGCGGCGGCTACATGATGGATTCAGGCGCGCTGATCGACGAGGCCAAGCCGGAAAACGTGACGGCGATGTTCGAGACCACGCTTGCCTACGGGAAGTATTAACAGGACAAAGGAGCTTGCGCGGGCAGGCTCCTTTTTATATATCGTTATTCCGTTTTTCAGGAAACAACAGGCTCAAATACATGTATATGAGAGTCGAAAAAATCAAGAATCCGATATTGACCGCCCACTGTAATAATAACGGGAGGTCCTTAATAAAACCAAAAAAGATAACCAAAATACTGCTATAAGACAGGACGATCAGTATAGAGATGTATTTTCGCATGGCTTTTTCAATACGGTGTTCTCTGGATATGAATATTTTTCTTAATCCGATGAGAAGAAGGACAAAAGGAGCAGACAATTCCGGGATCGTATCGCTAGTGTTTAGATTTATATAAAATACAAAAAGAGCGCCGATAATACCCAGATGAATATAAAAACCGCTGCCTTTTCGCTCCATGTATCTGCTTTCTCGCTCCATAGGTTCTCCTGACTCATGTGTTTCCAAGAATATTATAACAATGAGTCAATGGAAGCATACACAGCAAAGAAGCATTTGTTTTTTATATAATCTTCACCGGCGTGCCGATGGGCACCAGATCATACAGCGCCTCCACATCCTTGTTCTGCATGCGGATGCAGCCATGGGATGCGGGCCGCCCGATGGAGGACGGATCGTTGGTGCCATGGATGCCGATGTGCGGCTTGGACAGGCCCATCCAGCGCGTGCCGTAGGGGCCGCCGGGATTTTTGGATTTGTTGATGACGCGGAAAGAGCCCTGCGGCGTGGGCGTGAGCACGCTGCCGACGGCCACCGGATAGGACTTGACGAGCGCTCCGTCCTGAAACAAATCCAGCCGCTTGTTCTTGCGGTCCACAGTGATGCCGTATGCCATGGCAACCGCCTCCTGACAATGGTTTCTGGTATATCGTATTCCGGCAGGGGTGGTTTGTTGCCTGAGCGCCGGTTACAGCGCCCGCATACCGTGATGCCGCCGGCGCATGGTTCAATCGCCGCCCGGCCCCGCTGTGCTCCGGCCGCCGGTGATCTCAAGCATCATGAGCGCGCCCAGCGTGAACCCCTGAATGAACTTTTCTTCCGCCGTGATGCCGTTGAGCGCGGCCTGCGCGTCCCTGAAATCCACGAAGAGATTTTTTTCCGCATCCTGCAAAAGCGCCAGCAGCTTTTGCTCGCTGTCCGCAAGCACCCGCATCGCCTGGCCGTACTCCGAATGGCTGTCAAACCGGCCGTCGTTGGGAGACATGTTTCCATAGAACAGGTCCTGCAAAATGGTCATACAATGCTCCTTTCAAGTGGTTTCACTGTTGCTGCGGTGAGAGACGCACGCATGTCATAATATTGACGCGTTTTTCTGTGAGCGGCTTTACAAAAACGTTTTTGCTCCAATTTGTTGAAACCCCTTGTTAATTCTATGCGATTAACGCATAGAAATTAATATGCGATAATCGCATAATGTAAAATTATTTGAGGTGATTTAATGTATCCCAGATTGCGAAACCTGCGGGAAGATAAAGACTTGACCCAAGAAGAAATCGCAAAGCTTTTGGATATCAGTCAAACCACGTATTCGCGTTACGAGAGCGGCGTTCTTGATATCCCAAGCCTTTCGCTCATTAAGCTGGCGAATTTCTACAAAACAAGTATAGATTATCTCGTGGGGCTAACCGATGAAGTCAGACCATATAAGAGGGGAAAGCAGTTTCCCATCCTGTGACAACATCAGGCTGCCGTGAGCCGTTCCCTGCCGGAGGCCCGACGCCTTGTGGGGAGAGCCGTGCGGGCCTCGAGCGCACGCCGCCCAAACGTCCTACAGGGTGATTATACAATGTTCCTTTAAGGTGGTCGTCACATAAGTGCATTTCTTAAGAAGAGGGCCGTTATGATCATTTTCGATCCGCTGTGGAGGACCATGGAAAAGAGAGGCTATACCACTTATACTTTGCGGGTTAAGCATGGTATGAGTAACAGTACCGTACAGCGTTTAAAAAAGAATATGCCCATATCCACGAATACGCTGAATGAATTATGCAAGTTGCTCGACTGTTCATTATCGGATATAGCGAAATATATCCGTGAGTAGATGATGGCGGGAGAATAGGGACAGGAACGAAACGAGGGGAAGTCCCCGTCGTTCTTGAGCAAGGCCACCGGCGCATGGTTCAACCGCCGCCCGGCCCCGCTGTGTTCCGGCCGCCGGTGATCTCAAGCATCATGAGCGCGCCCAGCGTGAAACCCTGAATGAACTTTTCTTCCGCCGTGATGCCGTTGAGCGCGGCCTGCGCGTCCCTGAAATCCACAAAGAGACGCTTTTCCGCATCCTGCAAAAGCGCCAGCAGCTTTTGCTCACTGTCGGCCATCACGCGCATCGCCTGGCCGTACTCCGAATGGCTGTCAAACCGGCCTTCGTTGGGAGAAATGTTTCCATAGAACAAGTCCTGCAAAATGGTCATACAAATACCCCGGTTCTTCGTTAATACATTTAATGTACATGATACGATAAAGTATAAACCAAAGATGAGCTAAGGATGACCTTCAGTGAGTGTCAATAACACTCCGGAGCAATTTTTTTCAGATAATGCCGGTTCCTACAGCCAGAAAAGATAGGCCGCGACCCCGGCAGCCAGCGAGCCGATCACGTCGCTGATAAGATCGACATCGGTGTCTTTCAGGCCGCGCTGCGTTTTCACCGGCATTTTTTTATCGATGAAATATTCGACGATTTCAAAAACAGCCCCGATCGCGACGCCGGTGAAGACGACCATGATGGCCCCGAACAGCTTTGGCGTCACAGACGCGGCAAAGCTGCGCGCAAGCAGTAGATAGAGCAGCAGCGCGTACGAAAAACAGCCGTATGCATGGACATAGCGGTCAAAGGTCTTCGAACGCGTGTACAAATCCTTGAAATACCCGAAGAAGGTGTGAAGGAACATCGCGACGATGACGAAGCAGCGGATCAGGTAAGGCACGCCGATGCCGAAAATTTCATCTGCCGCCACATACAGCGCGAACAATATGTTGCTGGTGAGCACGGACTTCATGTACAGCTTGTTGCCGGTGCTGATATAGCGGTATGCGATGAACACCTGAGTCAGCAGATATACTGCGTAGACGATCCAGAAAACGATGGACATAAACGATTTCCTTTTGAAAGATTGCCGATATTTCTCTAGTATGGGCGAAGCAGCGCAATAACATGCGCGTGCCTTGCGCACCGGTTTAATGAGCAGTACAAAATGTCAAAACAAAAAAGGGCACAAGACCCTTATTTGAATATTATAACATAAAAGAGAGAGGCTTACCCGCAAGACCATGAGCCGGAGAACAGGCGGGTCCTATTCGAAATAACTGGACCCCAGCAAAGTGCCGTCTGTGGCGCTCAGCGCCATCAGAGCCGGTTCATAGGTGTCGGCCGTATATATGTTGCCCTGGGCGTCTTCAAATCCGCCGGAGAATATCCAAGCCGGGATGAGCGCGAACGCGCCGTCGTCCTGCGGCATGGTGGCGTAGGCCAGCTCCACGCCGGTTACGCGTAAAGCCAGGCCGCGCGCCGGAAGCTTGTCCGCATAGATCTCCTTCGCATTCTTCGCAAAAAGGTTCTTGATTTCATCGAAGTCCATGAGCCGGGCGCTGCTGTTTTTCACATCACCGGCTTGCAGCGGGTTGGTCCAAAGAAAAGCGCGCAGGCCATTGTCATCGTAATGGAGACTGATATCGCCGGAGTTCAGCAGCCGGTTTATGCTGTCCGTTTGCCCGGTTGCCTTCATCACCGCGTATCGGATCGGGATATCATAAGCCGTCTGCGCACATTTCACGATCCATCCCTGCTCGTCATTTCCCCATAAATCCCGCGCTTTGCCCCGCTGCACGGAAATTACCTCATAGCTGCTGCTCAGCGCCGTCAGCAGCTTTTTCGCCTGCTGTACAGCTTGTTCACCGGTCAATTTCAGACCGGGACTGGCAGGCGCACTGTCCGCGAGTGGCATCAGCATATCGTTGTCGTCGATCGTGTTGTAGCTGAAAAACGACGCGTCGTCCGAGACGGCGGCGGTGATCTCGCCGGACCTGTTGGCGCTGACCACGGCATGCAGATAACCGCCCGCGTGCATGGGGTTGGGCTTCAGCGAGCTGTCTGTGGGCACCTCGATTTGCGGCTTCATGGCCAGCAGCATCTCGCTTTCATCGATCATATCCCGGAGGGACGCTGCTGTTTGGCTGCCGTAATCGCCCGATTCCAGTGCCGCGTTGCACTTGGCTATCCGCTCCTCCAGCTCTGCGCTGGTGGGCGTGTCGCTGAAGATGAGCCCCGCTCCTTCGGAAAAGTGTGACGCCAGCTGCGTTATCTGGTGCTGGTTGAAGGGCGCGGCGAAAACGGCCGCTATTGGAAATTCATCCGTGTCCGGCATAGAGACGGCTGCATCCACGCGCGCCAGCACGCTGCCGTCATCCATCGGAATATCCTCTTTCCAGACCTCACCCAATGACGGAACTGAAGCGCCGGACAGATTGGCTGTCATGCCGCACGCCGATGTGAACACCGCCGCAGCCATTACCAAAGCGAGCAGTGCGGTGACCGCCAATGCGGGCATGGATCGCCTCACAGGGGCGAGCATGCGCCGGACACGCCGGTCAAGATGGGAACGGCGCCCGCAGAGCGATGCGGAGGCCGGGAAGGCCTCATGGCGCTTCATTGTCCGGAAGACGTCGATAAGCGACTGAGTATATTCCAGCTGCTCGTTCTCACTTAAACGTGACGACACCAGCTGGTCGCAGCGCAGCTCGATATCGTCCGTCATGGCGCGGTGCGCCAGCCACACCAGCGGATTGAACCAATGCGCCGCTTTGGCCAGCAGCCAGACATGGCTGAGCAGTATGTCACCCCGCCGTACATGATACACTTCATGCAGCAACACGTAAGCTAAACGGTCAGCGGACATGGTCTCCGCAAGGCTCTGGGGCAGCAATATGCAGGGCTTCAGCCATCCGAAGACGACAGGCGCGGTGAGCTGCGGGCTGACGCGAACGGTGATGCGCCGCTGGACGCGCAGCGCCTGCCGGTGCCTGTCCACAATGGCGGTGATGTCACCGTCCGCCAATGCAGCGGTGCGGATAAAACGTCGGTGGAAAAGTGCTGCTTTGAGAGCCGCATGACACAGCACAACGGCTGCGCCCGCCAGCCAGAGCACAGCGAGCCAATATGATCTGTCCAGTTCAACAGCAGAGGCCGTCCGAGCAGATGGCTCGACCGAAGCCGGAATGTCACTGGACAGCACCGGATTCGTATCAACTGCGGGGGAGAGGCTTTCGGCAGTATCGCTGGAAGGCTGCGCGGGCAACACTGTCTGTACCTCGGGGGTTGCAGGCTGCAGGCCGGTAAGCTGCACCGGGCTTTCCAGCGTGACGGGCAGGCACAGACGCAGCAGCACCAGCAGCCACAGGGCCGACCACAGGCGCGGGCTGACCCGTTGCCCGAAAAGCGCGCGCAGCCCCAGTATGACTGCGGCCATCGAAGCGCCCGCCAGGGATATCTGAAGCCAGAGCATAACAAAGCTTGTCATCGCCCGTTCCTTTCCTCCCGCAGCCGCCGGATCAGCGCTTCCAGCTCATCCAGATCACGCTCGGGAATGTTCTCGTTTTTGACGATACCCGCCACCATGTGGGGCAGGCTGCCATGATACAGGCTGAGTACGCTGCCTGTTTTGTCGGCGGCGTAATCCTCGCGGGATACGGCGGGGAAATAGCTGAATACCCGCCGCCGTGTTTCGCGGGCGCCCGCCAGCCCCTTGTCCATCAGGCGCTTCAGATAGGTACGCACCGTCTGACGCGACCAGCCCAGCGTATCTTCCACCTCTTTCTGTATCGCCGCGCTGCCCGCTTCGCCGTCCCGCCACAATATCTCCATGATGCGGCTGTCGGCATCCGACAAGTCAGGGTATTTGCCCATCGCTTTTCCTCCTATGGCATATTGACGTATGACGTAAATCATACGTCATAAATTTAGACTACAACTTTACGTCAATCATGTCAAGGGTTTATGCAATTTTTTCTTTTATAGCAGAATTGAGGGGACAAATAAAAAAGCTGCCCGGAGATGGCAGCCTTGCCTCAGACAAGAAGCGTAAAAATTGATCCTTGTCTGGAATGCTTCGGTTACTTGCCGGCGTATTCCGGCAGGCAGTGCTCGTAGTCCCGCTCCATCAGGGTCGAGCAGAGCATGAAATCCGCACTGGCCTGATTCATCGCCACCGGTATGTCGTACACCACAGCGATGCGCAGCAGCGCTTTCACGTCCGGGTCGTGCGGCTGGGCTTCCAGCGGGTCCCAGAAGAATATCAGCAGGTCGATCGCGCCGTCCGCGATCTGCGCGCCGATCTGCTGGTCTCCGCCCAGCGGGCCGCTTTTATACGCCTTCACCGGCAGGCCGGTCGCGGCGGTGATCATCTTGGCTGTGGTACCCGTGCCGCAGAGGAAATGGCGGCTCAATACATGGTCGTTCTTTTGCGCCCATGCGATCAGGTCATCCTTCTTATGGTCGTGCGCGATCAGCGCGATGTGCTTCTGTGCGCCTATGGTGTGAGTCTGCATATGGCAGCCCCCCTTTTCACAATAAATATAATAACGCTTGGCTCATTATAAGCTGTGGACAGGCCTTATCACAATATCTTTTAAGAAAAGAATTTCTGGAAGTCATCATAGAATCCCACGGATTATTCGCATATCTGTGTCACGGAGGCGGAAACAAGGCCACTGTCCAGCGCGAGGTAAAGATACCGTGCCGCCAGCGACGAATAGGGCGTCCATGCCCTGGCCTTTTCCTCGATGGCGGGACGGCCGGCATCGTCCGTCTCATACAGCCAGCGGAACACCTGCTGCAACGCACCGTCCTCAAACGGCAGCACATCAGGCCGGTTCAGCGCAAACAGCAGCACCATCTTGGCCGTCCAGCTGCCGATGCCGCGCAGGCGCGTCAGTTCCGTGAGCGCCGCTTCATCCGGCAACGCGTCAAGCCTGTCGAAAAAGCCGGGGTCCTGCGTCACCGTTTCCGCCAGCGCGCGGATGGAAGCGGCCTTCGCACGGGACAGGCCGATGCCCGTAAGCTCACCGTCGTCCAGCGACAGCACCGCCTGGGGACTAACGCAGTTGCCGCACAGCGCTGTGAGCCGCGCGGTGATCACGTCTGCCACCCGGGCGGACAGCATCTGCCCGACGATGGCTCCCGCAACGAAATCGAACGGATCGGATACCGGATCGCAGTGCAGAGGACCCACCCGGCGGATCAAAGCGGCAAGACGGGGATCCGCGGCGGACAGATGCCGCAGCTCGGGTGACGTGTGATCATAGACGATTCTGTCATGGTTCATTGACGGTTCCTCCAAATATGGTGAATTGTACCATGAACCCGGCACGGTGCGCAAGCATGGTTGAAACAGGCGGGCGGCGGTGATAGAATAGACGAATCACAAACAGCGGAGGGAAAGACATGCATATTAAGACGGCGGCAATCGTGGGGCTGGGGGCGCTGGGCGTGATGTATGGCCAGCAGATATCTAAATCTATGCCCTCCGGCGCGCTGCATATCGTGGCGGACAAACAGCGGATCGAGCAGTATAAGAGCGACGGCGTTTATTGCAACGGGGAACCGTGCGCATTTGACTATATGACGCCGGACGAGGCGCAGCCGGTGGACCTCGTGCTGGTGGCGGTCAAGCAGCCGGGGCTCAGCAGTGCGATCGACGCGATGAAAAACCTGGTGGGGGAACATACGGTGATCCTCTCGCTGCTCAACGGCATATCGAGCGAGCAGGTGCTGGCGGAGGCTTTCGGGCCGGACAAGCTGCTGATGTGCGTGGCGCAGGGCATGGACGCCATGAGGGACGGCCGCAGTGTCCGCTACACGCAAATGGGCTGGCTGGTGTTCGGCAACATGAAGCCTGGCGCACCATCCGGGAAAGCGAATAGCGTGGCTGCGTTCTTCGATGAAACGGATGTGCCGTACATACTGGCCGACGATATGCCCCGGCGGATGTGGAGCAAATTCATGCTCAACGTGGGCGTGAATCAGGTGATGGCGGCGTATGGCGGCGGTTATCAGGAGCTGCTGCGGTCCGGTTACAAACGGGATACGATGCTGGGCGCGATGCGCGAGGTGATGGCGCTGGCAGAGTACGAGGGCATCACGCTGGGTGAGGACGACATAGCGGGATGGATGAAGGTGCTGGCATCGCTCAGTCCGGACGGCAAACCGTCGATGCAGCAGGACGTGGAAGCGCGGCGCAAGAGCGAGGTGGAGCTGTTTGCAGGAACGGTGACGCGGCTGGGCAAAAAGTATGGCGTGCGGACGCCGGTGAACACTGAATTGTACAGGCGCATTCTGGAGATAGAGGACGGATATCACAGGAGATAACAACGGCTGCTAAATAGCCGAAAGGGGTTTTGACAAATGCAGATGACATGGCGCCAATGCCGAAAAGATGACCTCGAGGAACTGCGGACGCTGTCCGTTGAGACGTTCGCGGCTGCGTTCGGGCATCTGAACACACCGGAGAACATGACGGCTTACTGCGATCGGGCCTTTGGAGCGGATTCGCTGCGGCAGCAGTTGGAGGCGCCGGGGGCGTCGTTCTGGTTTCTGTACGCGGACGACACTTTGGCGGGGTATATGAAGCTGAACGAAGAAGATGCGCAGACGGATATTCGTGACGCGGATTCGCTGGAGGTCGAGCGCATCTATGTTTCCCCGGCATTCCAGGGACATGGCCTGGGTGGCTATATGATGGAGCAGGCCTTGCAACAGGCGATGAACAAGGGCAAGACCTCCGTGTGGCTGGGCGTTTGGGAGCACAATATGCGCGCCATTAAGTTCTATGAAACCAATGGCTTTAAAAAGGCCGGATCGCATGCCTTTTACCTGGGAGACGATAAACAGACGGATATCGTCATGCGGCGGGAGCTGTCGCGGACAATATAAGGAGCATCATGGGCAACCGCAATAAAAAGCTATTGGTATTTGACGTGGATGGGACGATCGCCCCGCATGGCAGGCCGCTTGAGCGGGCGGTGGCGGAAGCCCTCTGCGCGCTGGAAAAGTGCGGGCATATCATCGGGTTTGCGTCCGGCAAAGACGCGGAATATCTGGACGGTCTGGCGCGCGGCATCGGCCTTGAGAGCCGGGTCATCATCGCGGAAAACGGTGGCATCATATTTTATGAAGGCAGAGTGCATGTCATTGCCGAACGCCCTGCGTTCTTTGACCGGCTGAAAAACGAAATCTCACAATTATATCCCGAAGTCAGGCTGCAGCATAACATGGTGAACCTGACCGCAATGGCGACAGGTGAAGCGCTGGAGGCGATATCGGCCTACTTTAAAAACGCGGGTGTGTGCGACGGCAAGAACTGCCGGTTCTATCTCCACAGTGATTCGGCGGAGCTGCTGCCAAATGGAGTGGACAAAGGGCGCGCGCTGGCCGAACTGAAACGAATGACCGGCTTTGACAGGGCGGATGTCATCGCGGCTGGAAACGCGCATAACGACGAGCCGATGCGCGGCGAAACAGGCCTGTTCCTCGCCGTGGGGGATGAGATTGAAGCCGACAGGCGGTTTGAAAACGCGTATGCGCTGATGGCATACCTGTTTGAAACGTGCATGTAAAACAGAAAGTCCTCTGGAAAGGCCGCCGCTTGTTTATATCGCGTGCACTCAAGCTGCCTTTTATGGTGGGACGTTGGGCTTGATTCACGGCATAAAATAATGGATGCTTGCCCGCGCCGGATTGATGTGATATGATCAATACACTGAGACAGAAGGGAAAAGCCAGTATGCATTCTATCCGCTTGAGATAAGTAAGCAACAGAGAACGCGGCCCGCGTCAGCGGGTTGATTTTTGTTGCGCTTGTTTCAGGATCGGAAAAGCATCAGGTTTCCCGTGCCGGATTAAACCCGGCTGTGGCTCCTATTGGGTCGATTCGTGTGCGCAGCAAAACCTTATCCAAGGCCGCTGCGTTTTTTGTTGCTTCCGGGACCTGCACGAACCCACACAAAATTCAAGGAGCAAACGGATATGGATACAAGAACACACTGGAAACGGGATTACTTTACAATACTGAGCGGGCAGGCCGTGTCGCTGATCACCAGCGGCATCCTGCAGATGGCTCTCATCTTTTATATCACCGACATAACAGACTCGGCGCTAATGCTGTCCATCGCGTCGCTGGCGGGCTTTTTGCCTTACGCGCTGCTCGGTCCCTTCATCGGGGTGCTGGTGGACCGGCACAGCCGCAAGGCGGTCATGATATTGGCGGACATGGCGATTGCGGCGGTGGGGGGCGCTCTGGCGGTCACCGCGCTGTTTACCGAGCTGCAGATATGGATGATCATGACGGCGCTGTTTTTGCGCAGCCTGGGCGCGGCGTTCCATTCACCCGCGCTGGGCGCGGCCACGCCGCTGATCGTGCCGCAGGATATGCTGGTGAAATACGGCGGATACAGCCAGTCGCTGCAGTCCGTCAGCTACATCGTCAGCCCGGCGATCGGCGCGCTGCTGTACGCCGCGTGGGACATGAGCGCGATCATTGCGCTGGATGTGGTCGGCGCGGTGATCGCGTCGGTTGCCGTGGCGCTGGTGCATATCCCCAAGCCCGAGGCGCAGGATGCCGATCAGAGCCATTTCTTCAGCGAGATGAAGCAAGGCTTTGCCGTTATCAGACAGCATAGAGGGTTGATGGCACTGCTGCTGGTGGGCGCGGTCTACCTGCTCGTTTACATGCCCATCAACGCACTGTACCCGCTGATGAGCATGGGGCATTTCGGCGGCACACCGATGCATGCGTCCGTCGCGGAGATGGCGTTCGCGGCGGGCATGGTGCTGGGCGGCTTCATATTGGGGCTGTGGGGCGGCTTCAAAAAGCGTACCGTGACGATATTCGCGTCGATATTGCTGATGGGCGCGGCGCTGGTGGTGTCCGGGCTGCTGCCGCCGAGCGCGTTTATCGCGTTTGCCGCGTGCTGCCTGGCCATGGGCTTCTCCGCCCCGTTTTACAGCACGGTGCAGACTGCATTGTTTCAGCAGATGATCGAGCCGCAGTATTTGGGCCGGGTTTTCTCGCTGACAGGCAGCATGATGTCGCTGGTGATGCCGCTGGGGCTCATGGTTTCAGGGCTGCTGGCAGACCGCATCGGCGTGCCGGCGTGGTTCCTGATCTCCGGCGTGCTGATTGCCTGTACAGCGTTTTTGATACTGCTGATAAAACCGATCAGACAGCTGGATGCCTCGCATGCGGAGCTGCCGGAAGCAGAAGAGTAATGGTCATATATTTGCCGTTATTGTAATTTTGTCACGGTTTTGTGGTTCAAATAACGATATCATCGGACTAACGTCATCAGGGAGGTGCGAAGGATGTTTGGATTGTTCACAAAATCGAAAGGCATATCGGCGAACGACGCAAAGCGATGATCGATCAGGGAGCGGCAACGCTGGTGGATGTGAGGACGCCGCAGGAATATGCCCAAGGGCATATCCCCGGCGCTGTTTCGCTGCCCCTGGACCGATTGTCCGTCATGGCACAGAAAAAGCTGCCGGATAAGGATAAGCCGGTGATCGTGTATTGCCTGAGCGGCGGGCGGAGCGCTCAGGCTGCCATGATCTTAACACAGATGGGCTATAAGGATATCCGCAATCTGGGCGGCATAACAGGCTGGCCTTACGGCCTCGCCCCGCAACGGTAAAGTCGCTGTAAAGTCAACGCGCGTGCTGGCACGCTATTCACCCGCGTGATACAATAGAGCCATCAACGGGCAAAGGAACGTGTATGGCGGCACTCTTGAGCGCCGAGGGCGTGATCTTCAAGAATATCATCCGTTATCCGGATATCCGCGTTGAGGCGGGGTCTCATATGTTCATATGCGGTGAAAGCGGATGCGGCAAAAGCACGCTGTTAAAGATGTTCAATGGGACGGTGACGCCCGATGCCGGCGTGGTGACATACAACGGCGCGGACGTCGCCGGGCTTGACGCGATCACGCTGCGCCACGAGGTGCTGCTGGCGGGCCAGCCGGTCTTCCTGTTCGACAAAACCATAGCGGAAAATTTCACGGAATTTTACGCATACCGCGGCCTGCCCGCGCCGGATGCGGACACGATGCATACCTTTTTGTCTCTGTGCCGCGCCGGTTTTCCGCTGGACATGGATTGTACGCGGATGTCCAGCGGGGAACGGCAGCGGGTTTACCTCGCTATATTCGCATCGTTTAAACCCAACGTGCTGCTGCTGGACGAGCCGACATCCGCGCTGGACGAACAGAACGCGGCGTCGCTGATGAGTGCGCTGAAGGGTTTCTGCAAGCGCAACGGGATCACGCTGGTAACGGTGACGCACGACCGGGAACTGGCCGGGATGCTGGCCGACAGCGTGGTTGAGCTGAACGGGAGGATGTGCGATGGCTGATGTGGTCGAGCTGAACCTCTGGCAGTTCGGGCTGGTATACCTGCTGCTGCTCGTGGTGCTGGCCGTAATGAAAAAAAGCCGCATCAGCCAGACCAAGCTGCTCGTCGTGGCCAGCGTGCGCATGACGGTACAGCTGGTGCTGGCCGGGCTGATACTCACCTACATATTCAAAAACCCACACCCGATCTTTACGATACTGTATCTGGCTGCCATGACGGCCTTCGCGGTGCACCGCGTGCTATCCGGAAACAGGACGCTCAGCCGGAGGTTCAAACTCATCGTCGCGGCGTCGCTGGCGGGGGCGGGGCTGCTGATCGTGATCTTCTTCATACTGGTGGTGGTGGGCGTTAATCTGTTCAACCCGCAGTATACCATCCCCATCAGCGGCATGATCATCGGCAACGCGATGACGGGCGTGTCGCTCGGCTTAAAATCCTTTACCGAAGCCTTGGACGCCCAGCGCGGACGCATCGCGGTGCTGCTGAATATCGGGGCGGAACCGAAACACATCCTGCATCCGTTCGTGAACAGCGCGCTGGAGACGGCCCTGCTCCCCACGCTCAACTCGATGCTGGGCCTTGGCATCATCTCACTGCCCGGTATGATGACGGGCCAGATCCTCTCCGGCACGCCGCCGCTCACCGCTATCCTGTATCAGATATCCATCATGGTCGCGATATGCGCCGTGGTGTGTCTGGCGGTGTTCTGTGCGCTGAACTTCGGATACCGCACGCTGTGGAACAAGCGGCAGCAGATATTGATATAAGCCATGGCTTCGCACATCACGGCGCAGATATCATAAACGACATCCGAAGAATGCTAAGGATATATTATTCCTCACATGCCACTTGCCCCAGCACCTTATAGAGCAGGCCGTAAAGCTGTGCCGCCTCGTCTGCGCTCAGCGAGATGCACTGCGCGATCCTGCCGGGCACTTCGGCGGCGCGTTCCTTCAGACGCTCGCCCTTCTCGGTCAAGGTCACGATCACGCTGCGCTCATCGGAGGGGTCGCGCCCGCGCAGCAACAGGCCGCCCGCTTCTATGCGCTTCAATAACGGCGTGAGCGTGCCGGAGTCCAGATACAGCTGCTGCCCCAGCGTTTTCACGCTGACGCTGCCGTACTCCCACAGCACCATCATCGCGATGTACTGCGTGTAAGTCAGCCCCAGCTCGTCCAGAAACGGCTTATATTTTTTTACCACTTCCCGGGAGCAGGCGTAAAGCGGAAAGCAAAGCTGGTTTTTCAGCTTCAGCATATCGAAATTCTCATGGCGTTCGCTCACAACATATTCTCCCTTAAAGCAGCCCGGCAATATCTTTTTCCAGTTTCTCCGGCTTGTCCGTGGGCGCATAGCGCTTCACGACGTTTCCGTTGCGGTCTACCAGAAACTTGGTGAAGTTCCATTTGATTTTGGAACCCAGCCGCCCGCCCTGCTGTGCTTTCAGCCAGGTGTACAGCGAGGATTCGTTCCCGCCATTCACGTCGATCTTCGCGAAGCGGGGGAAGGTGGTTCCGTAGTTGATGGTGCAGAAGCTGTTGATTTCGTCTATGTTTCCCGGCGCCTGATGCGCGAACTGGTTGCAGGGAAAGTCCAGCACCGCAAAGCCCTTGTCCGCATATTTGTCGTAAAGCTCCTGCAAGCCCTTATACTGCGGGGTGAAACCGCACCCTGTCGCCGTGTTGACGATCAGCAGCACCTGTCCTTTGTATTCGCTTAAAGCGACATCGTTTCCCTTCATGTCCTTGACTGCGATATCATAAATACTCATTATGCATACCTCCAAACTAAATTGAATACAATTAAATTTATCACAATGTTATGTGGATGTCAATCAGTGAAACTCCGGAATACAAAAACCGGGCACGATGCGCACCGGTTTGCAAACACAAGAGGTTGGTTATTTTTTCGGAGCACTCGCCACATACTTTTTGATTATACGCTGCGCGCAGCGGAACTCCAACAGCGCGAGGGCGTTGCCGGACAGATAATAGGCTTTGCCGGTGGAAATATCACACGCGACGGGCACATAGGCCGGGCCGTCAACGACGGCTTCCTCACGGCAGGCGGCCTGCATCTGCTCCGGCACGTGCGCCATCAGCAGCACAACGGCGGTGCAAAAGCCGCTACGGGCCTGTTGCTCCTCTGTCAGGCCTTCCGCTTCGATCAGGCTCTTCGCATAGCGCGCCAGCATATCAAAATCGCGCGCTTTGCGGAAGTCGCTCGTGAAGATGACATACCGGTACATGCGGTCGTAGAACAGGCTGAATACCTTGCTGGCCGCCGATACGACCCTCAGCATTTCGCCGTCGCTTTGCTTGATTTCCGCATCCGAAATGACAAAACCGTCGTTCTGCAGCGCGGTGAGCAGCTTGTCCCTGAAACCGTCGGGATCGAAGCCGGCGCTGTCGCTGTCGGCCTTTATCGACGTCAGCCGTTTCCTGGCGTCCTTGAGCAGCATGGCAGGCCACAGCCGGGTGAACAGCAGAAATACCAGCAATATCGCGCAGATCACGATGCCGGCCACATACAGCTCGGATACCAGTGAACGGCTGACGTCGTTCTGCCCGGACGCGAACAGGACGATGAGCGCCGCCTCTGCCGCGATGAGGATGAAGAAGAATATCACATTGAGACGCTTTTGTTTGTCCTGGTACATGACGGCCCTCCGCGGTGTGATGATGGGAGATAGTGGATGCCGGTGATTAAATTATTGCCCGCGTCCGAAACGTGGCATTTTGATGTCTTTGCCGGTGGTTTCACGGCGATACCGCAGCAGCAGCCCGAAGCTGCCGATACCCGCGAACAGCCAGCCCACGCTCAGACGAAGCCAGAGCAGGCTGGTATCGTATTGGTCGGGATGCAGCAGCGCCGTCATCATCCCCATGATCTGGCTTGGGAGATGCACATCGTGACCCTGCTGGGACCAGTGGTTGAATTCGCTGATCCCCACACACACCATGACGGCGATGTACGTGAAGACGATAAGCACGGCGATGATGATCGGCAGCATGGCCCGGCTGCGTTTTCCGTGCATCAGCCGATAGCCCTTGTAGGCGAAGTACGCCATCAGCAGACTGCTCACCGATGCGATGTATCCGGCAAAGTTCAGCAACAGCCATGGGATAATGCCGAGAACACCGCCCAAGACCGCACCTGCAACACCGCGGAGGTACGTTCCCGCATATTCGCGGTCCAGCACGTCGGCCGGAGAGGTTGGAACCAGCTTGCCATGGCATTTTCCGCACAGCTCCAGCACCTGGTTCTCATGCAGCGTATGGCGCAGCTTGCGGGTTTCGGGACACATCGCGCAGGATGATACGTAACCCGAGTCCGACAAAAAACGCGAGAACCCGTCTAAGAACCGGGATATCTTTTCCGCTTTCAGGATGCGGGCATCGCTCAGCACCGTCCACGCAGACTGCTCGTCCGCCTGCGCGCCGTTGTTGGGGAATTCCCGTTTGCGCACATGCAAATACTCGTTGATCCGGTTCAGGTCGATGCCCCGGCCGCGCCCCGTATCCCGGAACGTCAGGCTCTCGATGGGGCGAATGTACGCCCGCACCGCGACGGTGTCACTCTCGGGCTCAAAAGCCGCGTTGAAATAGATGCCGTTGGTTCGCCCGTAAGCGATATTTCCGTGAAGCGTATAACCTGTGAGGGTGGCAAACCGGGTGAGATGGCTCATGTGCGGCCTCCGCTAATGTGCGTTGTGTCATTGCCATTATACGCCCTCAGAGACTGTCCGGCAAGCGGCAGACCGGCGGGGGATAGGGCAAAACGCTGGAGATATGCTATAATGGGAAAATAAAGGAGGACTTATGATCTACACCGATATGACGAAGAAGGCGATGATAGTGGCCTACAACGCCCATCATGGGAAGATGGACAAATGCGGTGTCCCATACATCTATCATCCGGTACACGTGGCTGAGCAGATGCGCACTGAGGAAGAGATGACAGCCGCGCTGCTGCACGACGTGGTGGAGGACACCGAGGTGACGCTGGAACAGTTGGCTGGTGCCGGTTTCCCGCCTGCGGTGGTGGAGGCCGTGCGTTTGC
Organism: Bacillota bacterium; assembly: GCA_023428025.1. GTDB lineage: Bacteria > Bacillota > Clostridia > Christensenellales > SZUA-584 > SZUA-584. Next base: position 8,077 of record JAEYZN010000032.1, on the reverse strand, counting down.
TGACCCACGAGGACGGAACGGACTACATGGACTATGTAGCCCGCCTCAAGTCTAACCCCATCGCCCGCGCGGTCAAGCTGGCGGATCTGGCGCACAACAGCGAACCGTCCCGGATGGGCGGCGAACTGACAGGCGAAGATTTCCGCCGCATGGAAAAGTACAAAGCCGCGAAAGCGCTGTTGGAACGAAACACCTGATAAGTAATATTTTTTTAACAGAATCATGATCGTAAATTGACAGGAGCAGATGACTTTTTGGTGTATTGTTTAGGCAAATAGAAACCGGGCGATGCACAGAAAGGATGAAAGCGCATGGCACTGTTTAGAGCATATGACCCCATGGCGGAGGTCAATGGAGAAATGATACTCTCATTTATCAGCGGCCTTGGCGTGTTCAGAGAAAATGCTCTTAAGCTGCTGGAGACACATGGGATCACCAACCCAAAATCCGGTCGGTGGTATTCACAGCAGGCATGGCTGGATGCATTTTCCGATCTGAATGAGAATTACGGCAGGAACTGTCTCATCATGATCGGAAAGCGCCTTCCGCAGAACGCCAGATTCCCTTCTGATATCAAATCTGTGGAGAGAGCGATGGCCTCCATAGATATCTCTTATCGCATGAACCATCGAAACGGCCGCATAGGCAGCTATACGTTTACGCAGACCGGCCCCCGTCAGGGCAGGATGATGTGCGATAATCCCTATCACTGCGATTTTGATCAGGCGCTTATCCTGACCATGGCGGAAAAGTTCAAACCACCGGGCAGTATGGTGAATATAGTGCATCAGGAGGGAAACAATTGCCGGCTTTCCGGGTCGGACAGCTGTGTTTATATGATCAATTGGTAAAGGAGAATCTCTTTAAAGTCAGTTAAAAAACTGTTTCTGTTCTGCGACAGCGGTTATATATATAAAAGTATACCATCGTGCGCACACGAGGGCAGAGAGGCTCTGAAGCGCCATATCGGGCGAATTCGGAGCTTTTTGTAATCCCGAAACTTATGAGAACGGCAGGAAGAAAATATGCAGCTGACGGCACAGCAACAGACATACCGGGTAGATATCAGGAAGATATTGCAGCATGGTTTGCTTGAAGCGCATTTTCAGCAGGTCGTTTCCATGACGCGGCAATCGGTCTGCGGCATGGAAGGGCTTATCCGAAGCAGACAGGCGCCTGTTCCTCCCAACGCGCTGTTTGAGGCTGCGCAGGCAGAAGGGCTCACGGTGCAGCTGGACAGAGAGTGCCGTGAAACGATATTGCGTGAATTCGCGCGGGTTTACCCCGGCAACCCCGATAAAATGCTGTTTATAAATGTGGACGCATCGGTGCTGGACGCGGCCGGCGGTTCGGGATACCTGATACGGCAGGTTGAACAGCATCGCATCCCGCCGGGCCGCATCGTGGTGGAAATCAACGAGGCGCGCGTGCACAACGCCGCCGGCCTGAACTCATTTATCCGGCTTAACCGCGAGGCGGGCTTTCTGCTGGCGCTGGACGATGTGGGTGCCGGCTTCTCCAATCTTGAACGTATCTCCATCGTGAAGCCGGACATCATCAAGATCGATATTTCGCTGGTGCGGCGTATCGAGAGCGATTACCACCGGCAGGAGGTGTTTCGTTCTCTGGTGCGTTTGGCCAGCCGCATCGGCGCGGTGGCGGTCGCCGAAGGCGTTGAGTCGGAAGAGGAAGCTTGGACGGTCCTTCGTTTGGGCGCCAGCATGATTCAGGGGTTTTACTTTTCCCGGCCGCAGAAGCTGGAAGACGATCCTTTTGAAAACAGCCGTATCGAGACGCTGGCAGAAAGATTCAGGGGGTATACGGCAAGATGCACCAATCTTGAACGCAGGCGATATACGCGGACGGCTCAATGGGTGAGAGAAGCCCTCAGGGAGCTGACGGCCTGCCGTGAGTTCGACGAAGCGCTGCTGCGCGTGGTGGGCGCCTGCGACGCGGTGGAATGCGCCTACGTGCTGGATGAATCCGGCGTCCAATGCAGCGACACCGTGTTCCGGTCTGGCAGGGAGGGACGGCAGAACAGCCTGTTCTACTCGGCGCAGTGGGGAGACGACCATTCCATGAAGAAGTATTATTACGGGCTGGCCGGTAAAAAGAAGGGACGCTTTATGACAGAGCCCTATGTGTCGCTGGCCACCGGCAGCCTGTGTGTGACTTTCTCCGAGGCGTTCACCGATGTCAATGATACCAAGCGCATATTGTGTATGGATTTTAAGGCTGACCACATGTTTTAACAGATGAAAGACAAAGAGTTGTCCGTCCCAAGCGGACGGCTTTTTTTGTTGTTCTTTAGCTTGCCCTTTTTATGGTAAACAGAATCAGTGGTTGGCGCATATAATATAACTGATGATGGCACACAGGAGGTGTGAATATGGATTATCGAGCGTTTCCCGGCGAAGGTTATACTTACGACAACGGTTGGGCCAGATGGGTGATGGACAACATGCAGGGGAACATACCAAACTACGACATGCCGTCGCTGCCGAGCGTACGGGAAGACCCGTATAATACGCGCACAAATCTGGAAGCTGCGCTGATGCTGGTGAAACAGGGCACAGAGGGAGAAGCGGAGGATCGGGCTTTTTATGATTACCTGATCAGCGTCGCACCATCGGCAGAAGACAGGGACATCATCACGGGCATCAAGAACGATGAGATGAAGCATTTCAAGCTGCTCCGCCAGCTATATTATGATATTACCGGAGAAAAGCTGCCGTCTGTGGAAACCGCGGCCTTTCAGCCCCCCGTGGCATACTGCGACGGCTTGAAAAAGGCGCTGCTGGGTGAGCAAAATGCGGTAGTGAAATACAGAAAAGTCCTGTTCGCGATGCGTAACCGCCGACATATCAATATGATGACGGAGATCATCACCGACGAGCTGCGGCATCTTGGGTTATATAACTACCTGTACAGCAAGAACAATTGCGGCGTGTAAGCCAAACATAAGAAAAAAGGCCGCTTCCTCGGAGGCGGCCTTTTCATTGAAGTATGAAACGCGGCTGGATGCCGCGGCCGTATTACACCCTTGCCCGCTTGCCGCACGCCTGGCAAACGGCGTAGGTCACCGTTTTGGAGCGCCGTCCGCGTATCAGGAAAAAAAGCGCCACCCAGCCGATGACCGGAATGAGAAGCAGGAAGATGTAGAACAGCGTCAACAGACAGCCGCGCGGGCGCTGTTCGGCCACCGGGGTTACAAATACGTTCGGGCTGCCGCATTTTGAGCAAATCATATGATGCCTCCGCTTGCCCCGGCAATGATGGGGCCAAGAATTAGTCAGGCTTCAGTGGGCAAGACGGATATATAAGTCGCTTCAAAAGCGTGCCTTTAGCGGCTGACCAAAGCAGCCGTAACCATTGTCTACCCAATAGTTTGTCTATCCGAAAGAGGCTTTCCTTAGGGGGCGGCCATCTTCAGTGAGAAAGCACTATGCAAGTTCCTCGGGACGAACCACACCGCGTGTCAACGCATCATGACGCAACGTCTCATAGATTCCCGCCATGCTGGTGTTCAGGTACGGGCCAACAAACAGAAGATGGAGTATGCCGCCTGTAAGAAGGGACAACAGCCCCCAGCCAATGAAGCTTAAATACAGCACAAAGATTTTGCCTTTGTGGCCTTTTGTTATGCGCATCGAGAGCTTGAGCGCTTCGGTGGGCCGTACGTTCGGGCAATCCGCGAGTATAAAAGGCGTCATCGAATACGACAGGGCCTTAATGATGCCGGGCACAAAGAAAAGCAGAGTCCAGAGAAAGATGAACAATTCCATCCAGAGTATGCCGCCCAGGCTGCGCCCGTAATCCGAGAATCCCTTCGAGAACATGTCGTTGATATCACCCGCCCCACCGCGCCATACCTGCAGGCAGAAAGCGGAATATCCCACCAACATCGGCGGCATCACCAGAAGAACGCCTATCCCAAATGCGCTGGAGGAAACGGCAACAAGTACGGCATACAATATGTAAGCGCCGATGGATATTCCATATTGGGACAAAAAGGTGGTTTTGGCCCTGTTTTTCAGTTCCGCACGGTTATACATCGTTATATTATTCCTTTCAAATGATGTGAATATTATAACAGAAAGCGTTGATGCTGGCAACGAACAGAACACTGTTACAGCTACCGGAAAGACGATTTTTACGGTATTTTAGTTTTTAAGCAGTGCAGTCAGATCCCTGGAAACAAACAGGCTGCCGCCGCGCCGCCGCGCCGTTTGCAGATGGCCATCCATGGTGCGTATGATGTCGTCGCTGGATGTGCTGGAAAGCTGTGGCGCTTTCAGCTCCATAAAACCGGCGGAGAAGCTGATGCTTCGTATACCGTATGCGGTAAATACCGCGTCCATCGTATCGTGGATGCGGCGCGTGATGGCAGCGGCCATATGGATTCCGGCGCCAGGGAAAATGAACATGAAGGCTTCCCCGAAACGGCCGATCACATCCTGGCGGCGGGTGCATTGGCGGGCTATTTCAGCAAAGCGCCGCAATGCATCGCCGCCGGTTATATCGTCAGGAGATATCCTGTCCAGCCCCTCTATAGCCGCCATGCCCACAGACAGGGTATTTTCAGGTCCGGCCTGCTTCAGCAAACTCGCGACGATGCCGATCAGGTTTTGCCGGCTTATGGAAGAAGGTGATGTTTCAAGCTCCAGCTCACGCGTCAGCAACTGCTCGTATTGCCTCTCCAGCGTCATATCCGAAAACGACACCATCACACGACGCCCCTGTTTATTATCCACTGTACTCACACTGAAACGCAGCGTCTTGACGACCGGCATGCCGCTGATGACGAAGGAGTGACTGAGGGTGGCGTATCGCACGGGGCGGTCCTGCTCCAATGCGTTCATGATGCCGCGCCGCAAACGGCAATTGCCGCACGCGGGCGTCTCTCCGCAGCTCCGGTCCGTACCGAACACAGAAGCACAGTTTAAGGCGTTGCCAAAACATCTGCCCTTATACACGCCAAAGTTCAGTGCAAAAATGGATTGCAAAAATGGATTGATGTTGACCACGCTGGCTTTTTCATCCAGCAACATCAGGCCGACGGGGGCGAATTTATAGGTTGCAGAAAATAAACTGTCCTGCATCGTTGGCTCCTCCATGTTTGATGTGAATGCGGGGCAAGCGAACCTGAACCGCGGAGTGAAATACAACGGAGAATCACCGTATGGATGTTACCATTATAACTGCCTCTTTACTTTCAGGCAATACATTGTATCAAATGGTTTTATGGGATGGTGGGAATTTTTAAACTCTATATTCTATGTCATGGTATTAAATGGATAATGCATATGTTTGGGGTCAGTAGTTGACCCGGATCAGGAAGAAGGAATAGCGGTTTGTGTTCCAGCCGATGTCCCACGGGACACGGTAGCGGTCCAGATTGTGCGAGTTGACGAGGGGGTATCCCTTGGAATCCTGTCCGGTCACGATTGAGATGTGCGTAACATCGCCCTTGTACGCATAGGCGATCATGTCGCCAGGCCGCAGCTCAAACGCAGCCTGGTAAACATCCTTGTACTTGCCGCGGGCAATCAATGATCCGCGTCCGCTGTTAAGCAGATAATCCTTAAAGCCCTCAGCGTTGACCCATGCCCGGCTGCCTTTACCGGCTCTGTAGTTCCACGTCTGGTTCTTCTTGAAGCCTCCGCCCTCGTAGAGGGCCTGGGAGGCGAAATTGGCGCAGTTGCCGCCCAGCGCGTTGTAATTCGTGTATTCCGGGTTGTATTCATATCCGCTGCTGCCGTCCGACGCCGTTCCGCAGTAGGTATCGGCATAGTGCACAGTGGCCAAACGCGCATCGCTGAGCCCCGAAAGGTCAGCCGGGGCATGCCCGGCGATAAATTCGGTCATCTCCGGTGTGTAAATTTCGGTGTCAAAGGATTTTGTCATTGGGTCGTCATACCATTCCCGGCTAATGATCCACTCACCGTCCTTATCGCCGGGGATCAGGTCCATTGAATGATAACCGCCTATCCGGAACATGTTGATTGTGTCCGGATCGTTTTGGTAGGTGTAAGTGTATTCGGTGGAGGCAATCAGATAAAACGCATAGCCGCGTCCTACCGGTTTGCTGCGCAGTATTTTGATTTTACTGCGGATATCCAGAAACGTCACCCCCTGCTTTGCCGCCCATTTGACAAGATACTTTGACCGGAAGTCTTCGTTCTCATAAGCCCACTGTCCATTGCGTTCGTCTGTCAGAAAAATGGACTGGAGTTTTTCGGTGTTGCCGGAAGCCACGCAGTTGTTGCGCAGTGCAAACATGGCATCCAGAATGCGACTCCAGTCCGGTTCTTCCGCGTCAGCCATGGTGTCCAAGCTGTCTTCCGGAATAAGCCAAAGCAGCAAAGACAAAGTGATTATAAAAAAAACAAGCAGTGAATAACCAATCAGAGTTGTTTTTTTGACAACTTTTATGACGTACATCCGGGAACTCCTTAACGGTTCTAGACTATTTTATGAATGATTTCCTATGAATAGAATTGGCCCGGGCAATGCGAACTTGACTGTAACATTGACCCGACAAGTCGATTTGGGTTCTATTGACACGAGAACAGCTCTCGCTATAATTGGATGGAATAATATAAAAATAAATAAAAAAAGAGTACAGAATACGACATGGTATGACAATCTGCAGTGAGGCCCAAGCTAAACAAACGTAATGTGAATTTGCTGACAGAATTCCGTTTTGATTTTTTTGCCTGTTTTGCAGGCATATTTTAGGGAGTATACCGGTATGATACTTAGAGACGGCTTGGCGAATATGCGGAGGCCGGCTTAAGATAAATGATAGAGCAGGGGAAAAAAATGAACAGGTTCTTCCACCGTGACGGGGATACAAAGCCCCGCTACAATGCAAAACGCAGTAACACATTCCTTGAGGACACCCCTGAGCCAACACTGGATAGCCGCACGAAACGATCGACTGCAAAGAAACGCATGGGCTGGAGTCTGAAGAAAAAGATTATCATCTCCAGCGTATGCGCCGTTGCGGTGGTGATGCTCGGCGTTGGCGCGTATGCGTATGCGATATTGCAGGACCCGATGGGCCAGTTTGAGAATGTGGCGCAGCAGTTTGTACCGCCTGAGGAAATACCGCTGGCTTCGCAGTCACAATCCGCTGCTGTGCAGGGCGCAGAAACCGTGAATCCATCCCCCACGCCAAATGCATATGATCAGCTGGTGGCACAGGCGGATTTCGGGCTGCTCGATAAGATCGTCAATGTATTGCTCATCGGTGTGGACCATGCGGTGGAACGCGATACGTGGAGTGGAAAAAAGGCTTTTCACGCGGATGTGATGATCGTGCTTGCCATCAACACCGATACCGGTGCAGTAGATATGATATCTTTGCCGCGCGATACATATGCCAACATTCCCGGAGTGGAGGGAATATATAAGCTGAACGCGTCCATCGACTGCGGCGGCGGCTGGCCCACCGAGGGCGGTTTCAATAAGGTCTGCGAAGCGGCCAGCTGGATGGTGGGCGGTATTCCGGTGCAGTATTACTACGCGGTGGATATGAATGCCGTGAAAGGGCTGGCGGATGCCATCGGCGGCGTGGACTATGATGTTGATATCGATTTTAAGATACAGGGTCGCTCATATACCAAAGGAATGCAGCACCTGGACGGACAGGGAGTGCTCGATTATCTGCGCGTGCGCAAGAACTTAGGGGAGCTGTCGGGAGACAAAAACCGGGTTGACCGGCAGAAACGCATGCTGGTGGCGATATTTGAGAAACTGAAAGCGTCCAACATGCTGGTCGAGCTGCCGGGGATACTCGGCGCATTCAATGGCAACCTTTATACCAATACCACGCTGGCTCAGACCGCAGGACTCGCCGCATTCGCTTATCATGTGGACAGCAGCAATATAAGCATCCATTCGATGGGCGGCCAGTACCGGAATATATTCAATTGGAATTTCCTGCTAACAGACCAGGAAGACAGAGTTGCGCTGATCAAACAGATTTATGGCGTGGATGTGCCGATTTATGAGGATTATACTGCTGGCGCGGCGTCAGCCAAATGGGCTTCCATGCAGCGCGGCGTGGTGC